>NZ_LDJL01000014.1 GCF_001431405.1 Pseudoxanthomonas dokdonensis | reverse complement strand
AATCCACTGTGAAACAAGGCACTGGCACGAACTCGATGAAGAGTACGTAAAAAAAGTGCCTCACCCCCTTCCCAAAACTGAAATATCGGGCCATACTTTCCCTCCTCCCCGCCACGGGGTTTGCAGCCAGACGGCGCAGACGAAGTGGCAAGGGAGGCAAGTCAAAAAACTTCTCACGAAGTGCTTGACGGAAGCAAAAAGGGTCGCCATAATGTGCGGCTCACCTCGACGGAAACGTCGGGACACGAAGGAAGGCGCTGAGGCCGACTTCGAAGCTCTTTGAAAGTGTGCGCAGGTGACTTGTGTGGGCGCCTGCAGGAAGGACTAGCTGTCCATCTTGCAGACGTTGGATTCACAAGCATCTTGTAATTTTGAATAGATTTTGCAAGCGATAACGTACAGCTAAGAATCAAGCGTTCTGCATTCAAAGCATTTGCCTTCGGGCATGTAGTTTTAAGTGAAGAGTTTGATCCTGGCTCAGAGTGAACGCTGGCGGTAGGCCTAACACATGCAAGTCGAACGGCAGCACAGGAGAGCTTGCTCTCTGGGTGGCGAGTGGCGGACGGGTGAGGAATACATCGGAATCTACCTTTTCGTGGGGGATAACGTAGGGAAACTTACGCTAATACCGCATACGACCTACGGGTGAAAGTGGGGGACCTTCGGGCCTCACGCGGATAGATGAGCCGATGTCGGATTAGCTAGTTGGAGGGGTAATGGCCCACCAAGGCGACGATCCGTAGCTGGTCTGAGAGGATGATCAGCCACACTGGAACTGAGACACGGTCCAGACTCCTACGGGAGGCAGCAGTGGGGAATATTGGACAATGGGCGCAAGCCTGATCCAGCCATACCGCGTGGGTGAAGAAGGCCTTCGGGTTGTAAAGCCCTTTTGTTGGGAAAGAAAAGCAGTCGATTAATACTCGATTGTTCTGACGGTACCCAAAGAATAAGCACCGGCTAACTTCGTGCCAGCAGCCGCGGTAATACGAAGGGTGCAAGCGTTACTCGGAATTACTGGGCGTAAAGCGTGCGTAGGTGGTTGTTTAAGTCTGCTGTGAAAGCCCTGGGCTCAACCTGGGAATTGCAGTGGATACTGGGCGACTAGAGTGTGGTAGAGGATAGTGGAATTTCCGGTGTAGCAGTGAAATGCGTAGAGATCGGAAGGAACATCTGTGGCGAAGGCGACTATCTGGGCCAACACTGACACTGAGGCACGAAAGCGTGGGGAGCAAACAGGATTAGATACCCTGGTAGTCCACGCCCTAAACGATGCGAACTGGATGTTGGGCACAACTTGGTGCCCAGTATCGAAGCTAACGCGTTAAGTTCGCCGCCTGGGGAGTACGGTCGCAAGACTGAAACTCAAAGGAATTGACGGGGGCCCGCACAAGCGGTGGAGTATGTGGTTTAATTCGATGCAACGCGAAGAACCTTACCTGGTCTTGACATCTAGCGAACTTTCCAGAGATGGATTGGTGCCTTCGGGAACGCTAAGACAGGTGCTGCATGGCTGTCGTCAGCTCGTGTCGTGAGATGTTGGGTTAAGTCCCGCAACGAGCGCAACCCTTGTCCTTAGTTGCCAGCACGTAATGGTGGGAACTCTAAGGAGACCGCCGGTGACAAACCGGAGGAAGGTGGGGATGACGTCAAGTCATCATGGCCCTTACGACCAGGGCTACACACGTACTACAATGGTTAGGACAGAGGGCTGCAAACCCGCGAGGGCAAGCCAATCCCAGAAACCTAATCTCAGTCCGGATTGGAGTCTGCAACTCGACTCCATGAAGTCGGAATCGCTAGTAATCGCAGATCAGCATTGCTGCGGTGAATACGTTCCCGGGCCTTGTACACACCGCCCGTCACACCATGGGAGTTTGTTGCACCAGAAGCAGGTAGCTTAACCTTCGGGAGGGCGCTTGCCACGGTGTGGCCGATGACTGGGGTGAAGTCGTAACAAGGTAGCCGTATCGGAAGGTGCGGCTGGATCACCTCCTTTTGAGCATGACAAGCGCTTCTTACAGGCGCCCACACAAGACACCTGCATTTTCAGAGTAACCCCTTTTGGGGCCATAGCTCAGCTGGGAGAGCACCTGCTTTGCAAGCAGGGGGTCGTCGGTTCGATCCCGACTGGCTCCACCACTGAACTCGACCTTTTTGGGTCTGTAGCTCAGGTGGTTAGAGCGCACCCCTGATAAGGGTGAGGTCGGAGGTTCGAGTCCTCCCAGACCCACCAAATGGGTTGAGTTTCACTCTGGAATTGCAATCGCACACTAAAAGATTTTGAAACGGTCCAGGCGCTGAAGCCGGCATCGTGTTCTTTAAAAATTTGTGACGTAGCGAGCGTTTTGGATTTTCATCCAGACGTGTCGTTGAGGCTAAGGCGGGGACTTCGAGTCCCTAAAAAGTAAATTGAGTGTTGTATATCGTGTTGATGGTTTTGTACCCATCAACGGACATATGGCTCCGAGGCGACTTGGGGTTATATGGTCAAGCGAATAAGCGCACACGGTGGATGCCTTGGCAGTCAGAGGCGATGAAGGACGTGATAGCCTGCGAAAAGCGCGGGGGAGCTGGCAATAAGCTTTGATCCCGCGATGTCCGAATGGGGAAACCCACGGCTTCGGCCGTATCCTGCAGTGAATACATAGCTGCTGGAGGCGAACCCGGTGAACTGAAATATCTAAGTAACCGGAGGAAAAGAAATCAACCGAGATTCCCTAAGTAGTGACGAGCGAACGGGGAGCAGCCCTTAAGTTGAGATGGCTTTAGAAGAACAGTCTGGAAAGACTGGCCATAGAAGGTGACAGCCCTGTATTTGAAAGGGCCATCTCAATGAAGACGAGTAAGGCGGGGCACGAGAAACCCTGTCTGAATATGGGGGGACCATCCTCCAAGGCTAAATACTCCTGACTGACCGATAGTGAACCAGTACCGTGAGGGAAAGGCGAAAAGAACCCCGGAGAGGGGAGTGAAATAGACCCTGAAACCGTGTGCGTACAAGCAGTAGGAGCCCTTCGGGGTGACTGCGTACCTTTTGTATAATGGGTCAGCGACTTACTGTTCGTGGCAAGCTTAACCGTATAGGGGAGGCGAAGGGAAACCGAGTCTGATAAGGGCGCATAGTCGCGGGCAGTAGACCCGAAACCGGGTGATCTAGTCATGGCCAGGGTGAAGGTGCCGTAACAGGTACTGGAGGCCCGAACCCACGTCTGTTGCAAAAGACGGGGATGAGCTGTGATTAGGAGTGAAAAGCTAATCGAACCCGGAGATAGCTGGTTCTCCTCGAAAGCTATTTAGGTAGCGCCTCGTATGAATCTTCTTGGGGGTAGAGCACTGTTATGGCTAGCGGGCCATCGCGGCTTAGCAAACCATTGCAAACTCCGAATACCAAGACAGAATGTACGGGAGACACACGGCGGGTGCTAACGTCCGTCGTGAAAAGGGAAACAACCCAGACCCACAGCTAAGGTCCCAAATTCATTGCTAAGTGGAAAACGATGTGGAAAGGCACAGACAGCCAGGAGGTTGGCTTAGAAGCAGCCACCCTTTAAAGAAAGCGTAATAGCTCACTGGTCGAGTCGGTCTGCGCGGAAGATTTAACGGGGCTAAGCAATGAACCGAAGCTTGGGGTGCATACTTTGTATGCGCGGTAGAGGAGCGTTCCGTAAGCCGGTGAAGGTGGATTGAGAAGTCTGCTGGAGGTATCGGAAGTGCGAATGCTGACATGAGTAACGATAATGCGGGTGAAAAGCCCGCACGCCGAAAGCCCAAGGTTTCCTTGCGCAACGTTAATCGACGCAGGGTTAGTCGGTCCCTAAGGCGAGGGCGAAAGCCGTAGTCGATGGGAAGCAGGTTAATATTCCTGCACCTCGCGTGAGTGCGATGGAGGGACGGAGAAGGTTAGGTGTACCCGGCGTTGGTTGTCCGGGGGAAAGGCGGTAGGTGTGGAACTTTGGCAAATCCGGGTTCCTTTAACACCGAGCACCGAGACGAGCTCTTTAGAGCGAAGTCACTGATACCACGCTTCCAGGAAAAGCTCCTAAGCTTCAGCTCACGCAGACCGTACCGTAAACCGACACAGGTGGGTAGGATGAGAATTCTCAGGCGCTTGAGAGAACTCGGGTGAAGGAACTAGGCAACATGGCACCGTAACTTCGGGAGAAGGTGCGCCCTTTTTGGTGGCTACACGCGTAGCTGAGCTGAAGAGGGCCTCAGAAACCAGGCCGCTGCGACTGTTTATCAAAAACACAGCACTCTGCAAACACGTAAGTGGACGTATAGGGTGTGACGCCTGCCCGGTGCTGGAAGGTTAATTGATGGGGTCAGCCGCAAGGCGAAGCTCTTGATCGAAGCCCCAGTAAACGGCGGCCGTAACTATAACGGTCCTAAGGTAGCGAAATTCCTTGTCGGGTAAGTTCCGACCTGCACGAATGGCGTAACGACAGCGGCGCTGTCTCCACCCGAGACTCAGTGAAATTGAAATCGCTGTGAAGATGCAGCGTTCCCGTGGCAAGACGGAAAGACCCCGTGAACCTTTACTATAGCTTTACATTGAACGTTGAGTTCGTCTGTGTAGGATAGGTGGGAGGCTATGAAACCATGGCGCTAGCTGTGGTGGAGCCAACCTTGAAATACCACCCTGATGTGCTTGACGTTCTAACCTAGGCCCGTTATCCGGGTCGGGGACCATGTATGGTGGGTAGTTTGACTGGGGCGGTCTCCTCCCAAAGAGTAACGGAGGAGCTCGAAGGTACGCTCAGCGCGGTCGGACATCGCGCACTGTGTGCAAAGGCATAAGCGTGCTTGACTGCGAGATCGACGGATCAAGCAGGTACGAAAGTAGGACTTAGTGATCCGGTGGTTCTGTATGGAAGGGCCATCGCTCAACGGATAAAAGGTACTCCGGGGATAACAGGCTGATACCGCCCAAGAGTTCATATCGACGGCGGTGTTTGGCACCTCGATGTCGGCTCATCACATCCTGGGGCTGTAGTCGGTCCCAAGGGTATGGCTGTTCGCCATTTAAAGTGGTACGCGAGCTGGGTTCAGAACGTCGTGAGACAGTTCGGTCCCTATCTGCCATGGGCGTTGGAAGTTTGAGAGGGGCTGCTCCTAGTACGAGAGGACCGGAGTGGACGAACCTCTGGTGTTCCGGTTGTCACGCCAGTGGCATTGCCGGGTAGCTATGTTCGGAAGCGATAACCGCTGAAAGCATCTAAGCGGGAAGCGCGCCTCAAGATGAGACTTCCCGGGGCACAAGCCCCCTAAAGGAACCATGAAGACTACGTGGTTGATAGGTCAGGTGTGTAAGTGCTGCAAGGCATTGAGCTAACTGATACTAATGATCCGAGAGGCTTGACCATATAACCTCAAGTTGCCTTGGCTTGACGACAATGTCGATGAAAGTCCAGGACACGCTACGTCACAACCCTATGAGAGATTGGCGCGACAGGTCCATCCTGTATGCGACGCTCCAACCGTCTCCCTGGTGAAATTAGCACTGTGGTCCCACCCGTTCCCATCCCGAACACGGAAGTGAAACGCAGTCGCGCCGATGGTAGTGTGGCTCAAGCCATGCAAGAGTAGGTCATCGCCAGGGGCTTTACCCCAAACCCCTCCGCCTAAGGCGGAGGGGTTTTCTTTTGTGTCCGGAAAGATAGATCGGAGATAACGGGAACTGCCTGCGGGAGCTGGTCAGACTTCGTCCGCACTGATGCACTAAATCGACCGATAATCGCAACTGTGTGGAACAATCTGGCTATCAGTTGCCATGTGCGATTGATTTCCGGCCCGGAATGGCTGGAAATTGAATGGTCAAGCACGCCGACGCCGTTGGTTCCCGCTAGTGGCCTTCATGCGCCCGATGCCGCGGCCCCGCGTGCGGCAGCTCGTCTCCTGCATGCTGGTTAGAACGCCTGCGCCGGAAACGAAGAAGCAATGACAGCAGCGGCGATTGCCTTGAATGGTGCGTGTCGGCGGGCGCCCGGCGTGCTGCATGCTCCCATGGTGACGATCAACGGCGAGTCCAGCGGTCGCCGTATTGCCAGCGTGTCTTTCATCGCCACGAATATCGGGAATTAACAGTTCGATGGCGCTGGGCTATAGCTGCCTGACCTGTCCAGAGCCGTTGCAGCGCCACGACACGCCGGCCGGCGGTGCGCTCGGTTACCGCGGAGCGAAGAAAGCCCAGTTCGCACAGGGCTGACGGCATCGCTAGACTGCGTAGTGCAACGCTCACTCGCGAAGGCGGACAGAATGAACACGATCATCGAAACCGAAGCTCCCGTCGACGGCCCTGCCGCATCACGGCGCATCGTCGCGGCGGTGGATGTCTCCGACTACGCCGCCAGTGTCGCCCAGTACGCCGGGTGGGCCGCGCAACGCGTGCAGGCCGGGCTCAGCCTGCTGCACGTGGTCCAGCCGGCGAGCACCGCGCACCTGGCCGATCTCAGCGGCAACCTGGCACTGGGCGTGCACGAGGAGCTGCTGGACAAACTGGTGCGGCTGGACGAACAGCGTGCCGAGCTGGTCCAGCAACAGGGCCAGCAGACCTTGTCGCAGTTGCAGCAGCAGCTGCAGTCGAAGGGCGTGCAGGATTGCCAGATCCACCAGCGCAACGGCCTGCTGGTGGATGTGCTGCTGCAACACCAGGATCGCATCCGTTTACTGGTCATCGGTAAACGCGGCGAACATGCGGACTTCGCCCAAGGCCATCTGGGCAGCAACCTGGAGCGGGTGGTGCGGGCGTTGGAGCGCCCGGTACTGGTCGCGTCACGCCAGTGGAAGCCGGTCAACCGTTTCCTGGTGGCCTTCGATGGCAGCCCAGCCAGCCGCAAGGCGGTCGAGATGATCTGCGCCAGCCCGCTGCTCAAGAACCTGGAGTGTCAGCTGCTGATGGTGGGCGACACCCGCCGCAGCCACAAGGAAGCCATGAACTGGGCATCGGCGATGCTCAAGCAGGCGGGCTTTGAACCACTGCTGCTGTTGAAGTCGGGCGAGCCGGAGTCATTGATCGCCGAGCAGGTGCAGAGCCAGGAGATTGATTTGCTGGTGATGGGCGCCTACGGCCATTCGCGCATCCGCAGCCTGTTGCTGGGCAGTACCACCACCAGTCTGTTGCGCAGCTGCGCGGTGCCGGTGCTGTTGTTGCGTTGATGCGGCCCCTCAGCCGCCGGCGAACGCCGGCAGCAATGGACCCTCCAGCCACAACCAGCGTGCCATCCAGGCCACGGTCAGTCCGATCATCGTGGTCAGTGGCACGCCGATACGCAGGAAATCGCCAAACGTGTACTGGCCGGGATTGAGGATCAGCAGATTGCCGTGGTGGCCGATAGGGGTGAGGAATGAGGCCACCGCGCCCATCGCGGTGCAGATGACGAACGGGACCGGCGGCAGCCCCAGGCTTTCGGCCAGGGCAAACGCGATCGGTGCCAGCAATACGGTGGTCGCCGCATCGGAGAGGATCTGGGTGAGCAATGCGGCCGCTGCGAACATCACCAGCAGCAGGCTGTAGACCGACAGATTCTGCGCGTGGTCGGCCAGGAACTTGGCCAGCAGCGCGGCAGTGCCGGTTTTCTCCATGGCGATGCCGAGTGGAATGACACCGGCAATCATGACGAATATGCGCACATCGATTTCCTGATATGCGCGCTCGATGCTGACACAACGGGTGAGCACCATCGCCACCGCGCCAGCGAGGAAGGCAATCTGCGGTTGCAGCAGTTCGGTGGCGGCGGCAAACACCGCGGCGATCATGATTGCCAGTGCCAGCGGCGCGCGCCGGCGGACTTTCTTGTTGGCGTTGAATGGCATCAGCATCAGGAAGCCGCGATGCGTCGATAATGTTTCGAAATTGCGTTGTGGTCCCCACAGCACCAGCAGGTCGCCTTCGGCCAGCACCATTTCCGACAACTCGCCATGCAACCAGCCTTCCTTGCGCCACAGGCCGACCACGACCACGCCCATGCTCTGCAGGAAATCAATATCGGCCACGCTGCGGCCGACGAACTCCGAGTGCGGCGCCACCACCGCCTGCACCAGCTGTTCTTCGCCGAGCGCTTCATCCTGGCCGTCTTCGCGCGGCTTCTCGCCGTACTTGGCGACCGCATGCAACGACAGTCCCGGCTCATCCTTGATCGATGCGATCTCGTCCGGCGAGGCACGCACCAGCAGGACGTCGCCGCTGAGGATGTGGCTGTTGGGATGCTGGCGTAGACGACGTGCACCCAGCCGCAGCCAGTCGACCACCTGCAGCCGGTTTTCGAATGCCAGCTCGAACTCACCCAGGCGGCGGCCGGCCCACGGCGACTCGGCATCCACGACCAGCTCGGTGTAATAGCGGTCCAGGCGCAGATAGTTGCCGTTTTGCACATCGCCCTGGCGCTTGGGCAATAGCCAGCGCCCGGCCAGCATGTAGATCACGCCGACCAGCACCAGCACCGCGCCAATCGGGGTGATCGCGAAGATGTCCAGCCGCTGCTGGCCTGAGCGTTCCAGCAGGTTGTTGGCCAGCAGGAAGGCCGGCGCACTGAACAGGGTCAGGGTGGTGCCCAGCGAGGCTGCCAGCGACATCGGCATCAGCAGTCGCGAGGCGGAAATCTTCTGCACTTGGGCCAACCGCATCAGCACCGGCAACATCATCGCGGTGATCATCAGGTGATGAGAAAAGGCGGCCAGCACTGCGGTCGCCGGCATGGTCACCGCGATCGCGCGCCATTCGCTGCCACGTGCGGCCCGGCCAATCGCCTTGCCGATGCGATCGGTGATGCCGGTGACCGACAGACCGGCCGACAGCACGAATACCGCTGCCACGATGATCGCCGGTTCGCTGGAGAAGCCGGACAATGCTTCGCGTGGCGACAGGATGCCGGTCAGGGTCAATGCCAACAGCGCCAGCATGGCGACCAGATCCACGCGCAGCTTCTCGCTGATGAACAACACCAGCGCGACGGCGAGAATGGCCAGGAAAATGATCTGCTGCAGTTCCATTGGGCGACCTTGGGGCAACACTGTTAACTTAACGCATTCGGCCGCGCCGCGAGTGGTGAGATAGTTAACAATCGGGACTGAAAGCGTTGAACGGCAGCCCGCTACGCCGCAGCGCTGTCAGCGGTCCTGCTGGCGCGCCTGGGCGATGGCGGTTATGCGTGCCTTGCGTACCAGTTCGCCCACTTGCGGACCACTGACCACGACGTCGCCGCTGACCACATCGCGGGGCCTGACCGCCATCGCGGCCGCATGCAGCCTCAGCAGTTCCGCGCCCTGTGGATACGCCTGCTCCTCGCTGCCCAGCCGGCCACGTTTGTCGGCTTCGCATACGATGGCCAACTGGCCAATGCGCGCGGGTTTGCGAAAGCCATCGCAACGCGCGAGCAGGTCATGCACGGTCTCATCGCGCAGCTCGAACAGTCGGTGCACGTTGAGATGTTCGCGGCAGGCCAACAGCGCCAGCTCGCGATATTCGGCCGGCACCTTCAGGCGTTCGCTCAGCGCCCTGACCGGTGCCTGGCCGGCATGTTCGTGGCCGATATGCCGGGGCAGGACCGAAGCCGGGGTCAGTGCCTTGCCCAGATCATGGGTCAGCGCGGCATAACCGATGAGCGTGTCGCCGGGCGCCAGCCTTGCGGCCATGTCGCTGACCATCTGCTGGTGGACGCCGGTGTCGACTTCGGGATGGAACTCGGCACGCTGCGGTACCTCATACAACGCGTCCAGCTCGGGCAACACCACCGCCAGTGCATGCGCCTGCCGCAGGGTGGCCAGAAACGCCGACGGCGAGGCCTCGCCAAGCGCCCGCCGCAACTCCTGCCATACCCGTTCGGGCACCAGCGCTTCCAGCTCGCCGGCGGCGACCATCTGCCGCATCAGGTCCATCGTTTCGTCGGCGACGACGAAGCCCAGCGGCGCGAACCGCGACATCAGCCGCGCCGCGCGCAGCACCCGCAGCGGATCCTCGACGAATGCCGGGCCTACGTGGCGCAGTACCCGGGCCTGGATGTCGGCCACGCCGCCATACGGATCAATCAGCTCGCCGGCGTCATCGCGGGCGATGGCATTGATGGTGAAGTCGCGTCGCTGCAGGTCTTCCTCGAGGGTGACCGACGGGTCGGCATCGACCACGAAGCCACGGTAACCACGGCCGCTTTTGCGTTCGGTACGGGCCAGTGCGTATTCCTCACCGGTGTCCGGATGCAGGAACACCGGGAAGTCGCGCCCTACTGCCTTGAAGCCCATCGCCTCCATCCGTGCCTGGCTGGCGCCGACCACTACCCAGTCGCGATCGCCCGGCGGCAAGCCGAGCAATGCATCACGTACCGCGCCACCGACCAGATAGATCTCCATCCGCCGATGATGCCGCAAACACCGGGGCGAAGAAATCCGCGCGGGGTGAAAGCGTGCGCTTCAGGTGTCGCTGCCGCCGCCGCTGCCTTCGCTGCAGGTGAAGGCTTTGCGCTTGCCATCCATGCGGCCGAGCATGCGCTGCGACAGTGGCAATGCATCGCCATTGAGGCGCCAGTCGTAGAGCACGCTGAAAGCCAGTACCCGTGCGATGTACTCGCGGGTTTCCTTGTAGCTGACGGTTTCGATCCAGATGTCCGGGTCGAAGCCCGGGCGCTGCGACTGCCAGCGTGCGGTCGGTGCGGGGCCGGCGTTGTAGGCGGCGATGGCGACGTAGGTCATGCCGTACTTGTCTTCCATCTGCCGCAGATAGGCACTGCCGATGCGGATGTTGGTGTCGGCGTCATAAAGGCTCGCTGCACCGCCCCATGGCATCCCGATCTTGCTGGCGGTGGCGGCACCAGTGGTTGGCAGTACCTGCATCAATCCCATCGCATTGGCCGGCGAACGGGCCTTGGGATTGAAGATGCTCTCGGCGCGGATTTCCGCTGCCACCCAGGCCGGATCCAGCGCATTGCGGGCGGCCTCGCGGCGAATGGTGGCGTCGTGGTGCAGCGGGAAACGCAGATGGTACAGGCGCAGCTCCTGCGGCCGCGGTTCGCCCTGTGGAGTCTTACCGAGCGCGAACACCGCGCGGTCGAACCAGCCATTGTCCTGCGCGACCTCCACCGCCATGCGGCGCTGATCGTCATTGAAGCGGCTCATCGCGTCCTTCCACTCGGCCACCGCCCAGCCGGGCTTTTCCAGCTTCCACAGTTCCATCGCCCGCACCAGCGCCGGCTCGCTGGCCACTGCTTTTTGGGCGGCGGCTGAATCCCTGGGTTGCCATGGGCAAAGCGCATAAGGCTGCGACAACTTGTCGGCGGCCAGGAAGCCATGGAACGTCGCCGACTTCGCAGCTTCGGCAAACAGGCGCTTGGCCTCGGCGGCGTCGCCGTTCTTTTCGGCCATGCGTGCTTCGAAATAGCGCCAGCGCGAATCCTCGCGCTGCGATTTCGGCATCTTGCGCAAGGCGACCTGTGCCGCCTTCCAGTCGCCACGCGACAACGCTTCGCGCACGCGCCATTCGTGCAGGCGCTCGTCGTAGCTGGCTTCGGGCACGTTGTTGAGCCGGCGCGCCGAATCAGGCAGGTATGAGGCCACCGTCCACAATGCAATCTGGTACAGCACCTGGCCCTGCTGGGCCTGGTCCATGCCCAAAGCCTGGGCGAACTGCGGCAACTGGCGCTCGGCGCTGTCGGGATCCTTGCGCGCCAGTTTGGCCAGGCCGATGGCAGCCATTTCGCGACTGCGCTGGTCCTTTGGCCAGCTCAACGCGCTGGCATTGGGGCTGTCGATGAAGGCGGCATAGGCAGTGGCCTGCGCCGCCTCGTTGGCGGGCAGGCCGCGGGCAGCGGCGCGCATCACCCCGGTCTGTTGTTCGGCGGCGGCCGCATCGATGCGCTGCCAGCGCAGCTGCGGCGACAGATCGCCCTGGGTGGCCAGCTGGGCGAACACCGGATCGCAGCCATCGGGCAGCGACTTGCTGCCTTCGCGCCAGATGGCCTGCGCATCGCGGGTCCATTGCTGATCCAGCTTGCCATTGGCCTGGCGTGCGCTAAGGTCCGCGCAGCGCAGGGCGATGCTGTCGCTGGGCTGCCAGGCGGCGCTGAAGGCGCTCCAGTCCTCGCGCCGTGCGCTGGCTGCCAGCCACAGGCTGCGGAAACTGTCGGCGACTGCCTGGCCCTGGTAACGACGCAGGAAATCCTGTGCCTGGGCGTTGCTGACCGCATCCATGTCGCGCTGCATGCTGGCAAGCTCGACCCAGCCGTAGACCGGATGGTTGCGGATGGCGGCGGCCTGGCTGGCGTCCAGTTGGCCACGGCTGGCGGCTTCCAGCGCCGCGGCGACCTGCGGACGCTGTGCATCCAGATTCTGTGCATGGCCGCAGAACGGGGCGAAAATACCGGCAGCGACGGCGATGACAAGCGAAGATAGGCGGCGATTCATGGCGTGAACATACCAAAGCCAGCTGAACGCCTGTGATGAATATTTACAATGGGAGCAAGCGCTTGGAAGGTCTTTGGGTGTTTCCGCTGTTGGGCGTGGTGGCCGGGATTCTGGCCGGTCTGCTGGGCATCGGCGGTGGCCTGGTACTGGTGGCGGCGCTGATCTGGCTGCTGCCGTGGTACGGCATCGGCGAGCAGCAGGTGGTGCATGCGGCGTTGGCCAGTTCGCTGGCCAGCATCGTGCTGACCGGTGCCTCGTCGGCATGGGCGCACCACCGGCGTGGCAGCGTGATGTGGTCGACGGTGGCGTGGATGGTGCCGGGGCTGTTGCTGGGCGGCTGGTTGGGCAGTGGCCTGGCAGTGCATCTGAATGGCCAGGTGTTGCGTTGGGTGGTGGCCGGCTACTGCTTCATCGCCGCCGCGCAGATGGCCTGGGGAGGACGCGGCGCAAAGGCGGCCAGCGCAACCACTCCGCCGCCGGCGGGGCTGCCGATGACCGGCGCCGGTGGCGTCATCGGCGCGATATCGGCGGTGGTTGGCATCGGCGGCGGCAGCATGACCGTGCCGTTGCTGGTCTGGCGCGGGGTGTTGCCGGTGCGCGCGGTCGGTACCTCCAGCGCCTGCGGGGTCGCGATCGCCATCGGCAGTGCCCTCGGCTACATCCTGCATGCACCAGCCGGCGCCTTGCCGGCGCACAGTATCGGCTACGTGTACCTGCCGGCGACGATCGGGGTGGCGGTCGCCGCGGTGATCGCCGCGCCTTACGGCACGCGGCTGGCACACGCGATCAGCGCGCAGTCGCTGAAGCGGGTGTTCGCGGTGTTCATGGCGGTGATGGGGGTCAGCCTGCTGTTGAGCGGCTGAAGGCGCGCTAGCGCAACGCCTGGTCGGGCACCGCGATGGTCATCGCCAGCGCCAGGTGATCAGAGTTGGCGGCCGGAAACGCGCTGGCGTTTTCCGAGACCAGTGATTCGCTGACCAGGATATGGTCGATGGCCCGCTGCGGTCGCCAGCTGGGGAAGGTCGGCACGCAATGGGTTGGCGGACGCAGATAGCTGCGGTTGTACAGCAGCTCCATCTCCGGCCGATCCGGCACGCAGTTGAAATCGCCCATCAGCACCGCATGGCGCGATTCGGCCAGGATTTCAGCAATGAAGGCCAGCTGCGCCTTGCGCGAGTTGGCACCCAGCGACAGATGCGCGACCGCGATGGTCAGCCCGTCGTTGCCCTGGCCAAAGCGCGCCACCAGTACTCCGCGGCCACTGATCCGGCCAGGCAGCGAATGGTCGGTGACCTCGACCGGTTCCAGCCGGCTGAGCAGGCCATTGGCGCTGCCGGCAACCCGGGCCACGTCGCGGTTGGGCTGGTGGCTCCAGTAGTCAAAGCCGGCGCGCTCGGCCAGATAGTGGGTCTGGTTGGTGAAGCCCGAGCGCAGACTGCCGGGATCGGCCTCCTGCAGGCCGACGATGTCGTGTTCCCCGGCCAGCTTGGCAATGGCATCCAGGCTGCCGCGTTTGTTGCCGGCCGGCAAGGCATGCGACCAGCTGCGAGTGAAGTAATCGCTGTAGCGGCGGGTGCTGGAGCCGGCCTGGATGTTGGCGCTGAGCAGGCGCAGACGGCGTATGCCGTCGGTGCCGTTGGGGGACGACGATGGGGTCATTTAAAAAGCTTAGCGCCCGGCGCGTTCACGCGCGATCAAATGGTCGGTGATGCGCAGCTTGTCTTCCCAGCTCTTGCCCAGTACCCGGTACTTGCCGTCGACCAGGATGGTCGGCGTGCCGGTGACCCCTGACTGTGCGGCGAACTGCATGCCCCGCTTGATCTGGGCGTTGACGCCAAAGCTGTTCATCAGTCCCAGGAATTCATTGGCGTCGACGCCATAACCGGCATAGAACTGGGCGACCTTGGCCGGATCCGGCTTCTGGCCTTCGCGCGGCAGGCTGTTGCTCAGGTGGATGGCCTTGAACACCTCGTTGTGGGTCTTGTCGACCAGGCCCTTGGCCTGGGCCGCGTAGAACGCCTTGGCGTAGGGTTCCCACTCCGGACCGAAGGCAACCGGCACGTAGGTCATGCGCACGTCGGCCGGCAGTTTGTCGTGCCAGGCGGCCACGCTGGGCTGGAACGCGGCGCAGGCCGGGCAGATGTAGCCAAATACTTCGACCACTTCAATCTTGCCGTCCAGCGGGGCATACGGCTTGCCGTTGGCGACGACTTCGTAATCCACGCCTTCCACCGGCTCCGGGCCGACCGGCGGCAGCACCGGGTTGTTGTTGGGCGCGGCCGGAGCATCGCTGCCAGCCTCGGCGGCGGCGGCGGGCGCCGGCGCTGCGGTGTCGCTGGGCGCGGCTGCGGTGGCATCCGGGGTGGCGCTCTCGGCGACGTCGGCGGCCGGGGTCTGCGCGGCTGGCGCGGTGGCACCCGGGGCGGTGGTTTCACCGCTGCAGGCCGCGAACAGCGGCAGCAAGGCCAGCATCATCACTACAAGACGGGTTTTCATCGATTTACTCCAGCGTTGGTTGGCGCGGCCTGCCAGAGGTGCAGGCCGGTGGAAGAGATGCCGCATTCTGTTGCCTGCGGCCGGCGCTGTCACCCGCCAGATGGCAGGGCTCAGTTGCCCGCGGACGCTTTACCGGTCTTCGGCGCGCGGCCATGTTCCTTGGCGACCAGATAGTCGGCAATCTGCAAGACGTCGTCGAAGGTCTTGCCGCCGGTGACCCGGTATTTGCCGTTGATGACCAGCGTTGGCGTGCCGCGGATACCGCTGGCCATGACGAAATCATTGGCCTGCTTCATCAGCGCATCGACCTTGGGCCCGCGAAGGGTGTCGTTGAAGGTGCTGGCGTTGACGCCATAGCTGGCATAGAAGCGGGTCAGCTCCTCGGCGGTGGCATTGCGCGCCGGCAGGGTGCCGCTTTCATGCAGGGCCTTGAACACCGCGTCATGGGTCTTCGGCAGCACCCCGGTCAATTGCGCCGCGTAGTAGGCGCGGGCATAGGGCACCCAGGAGCTGTTGAGGCCGGCAGGCACCGGGGTGAAACGTACATAGGACGGCTGCTTGCGGGCCCATGCGCTGACGATGGGTTCGAAATGCGCGCAGTGGATGCACGGATAGGCGAAGACTTCGGCCACTTCGACCTTGCCATTGAGCGGCGCATAAGGCTTGCCGCCGTCAATCAATTCGTAATCCACGCCCGCCACCGGCTCGGCGGCCATCGCCATTCCGGGCAGCCACATCAGGCAGGCAACCAGCAGCAACCAGCAGGACTTCATCAGCGCGGACTTCATCGTCACTTCCTCTTGGGACAAAAACAAACGCCGGCCATGGTAGGCCGGCGTGCTGGAATGAACCTGAACGCGAAAACCCGCGCTGGCGATGACTGCCGCCGGATCAGTGCGGGGCCTTCGCGCCTTGGGCGACCGCGGCGTCGTCGGCACGGTCGTGCAGGCCCTGCAGATAGCTGCCAAGCGCCTGGATTTCCTGATCGGTCAGGTTGTGCGTCACCTGCGCCATGATGTTGAACAGCGCCGGATCCTTCTGGCCGGTGGTGCCTGCACGGTATTCCTCCAGGCGGCGGACCACATAGGCCTGCTGCTGGCCACCGACATGCGGGTAGGCCGGACCGGGATTACCGGCGCCGGTCGGACCGTGGCAGGCCATGCAGGCGGGGATGCCGCGTGCGGTGTCGCCGGAGTGATACAGCTGCTGGCCGACTTCGTAGAACTTCTTGTCCTTGTACGTGCCTTCGGTGATGAGCGTGTCATCGGCCAGGCCGGCACCGGATTTCTGGGTGGCGAAGTAGGCGCCGACGTCACGCATGTCCTGCGCGGTCAGGGTCTGGGCAAACGGCACCATCACCGCGGCCATGCCGGTATTGCGTTCACCGGAGGCGAACAGGGCCAGCTGGTGGGCGGTATAGCGTTCGCTCTGGCCAGCCAGGCGCGGGTACTGCGGATCGCTCGGGTTGCCGTCGGCGCCATGGCAGGCGGCGCAGGCCGCGGCCTTGGTCTGCCCGGCCTTGGCATCGCCCCAGGTGGTCTTGCTCAGATCCACCAGTTCGCTGGTTTTCACCGGCTCGTTGTCCGGCACCGGGACAACCGTCGTTTGTGCCGCATAGGCGTAAGCAGCCGCGCCAATGGCGGCAACAGCCAGTCCAGCAAGTCCCATAACGCGAGCGTGGCGCATGCTAAAGCTCCGTAACACTGATCAGAAGCGGCACCTGAATGGCGGCCGCGAAACCGTTCAATTATCGTCGCCGGTGCGCCTGTAGGTCAATGAAAGCTGGCGCTCCCCGGCGATCCGGCGCGAGCGCGAGCGCCTGCAGGTTACTCCTGGAGCCGCCGCCAGCCCCGCCCGGCGACGCTGGCCGACCCCTTCAAGCCGCTGGCATGCCATGCTATTGGCATGTCCAATCCCCTCGAAAAAGCCCGCTACCTGCTGGCGGCGCACATTCCCAGGCAGTTGCCGGATGACATCGGCCATGAAGTCGCCTTTGCCGGCCGCTCCAACGCCGGCAAGTCGACCGCGCTCAATGCCTTGACCCGCCAGAACGCACTGGCCCGCGTCTCCAAGACGCCCGGCCGCACCCAGCAGCTGGTGTTCTTTGAAGTGGCCGCCGACAAATACCTGGTCGATCTGCCTGGCTATGGCTATGCCAAAGTGCCGCATGACCTCAAGGATCATTGGCAGGCATTCCTGGATCGCTACTTCCGTGAGCGCGAGGCGCTGAAAGGACTGGTGGTGGTGATGGACATCCGTCATCCACTCAAGGACTACGACCGGCACATGCTCAGCTACGCCGTCTCGCGCGGCATCCCGGCGCACGCCCTGTTGACCAAGGCCGACAAACTGGGCCGCGGACAACAGGCGCAGGCGCTGCAGGCGGTCAGGAAGGAACTGTTTTCCAAGTTCGGCGATACCGTCAGCGTGCAGACCTTTTCCGGCTCATCGAAGCAGGGCGTGGATGAAGCCCGCGCGGTGGTATGCCGCTGGCTGGGCTTTGGTCCGGCCACGCCGCAGGCCGCCGACGGCGAATAAGCGCGATCCGTGCGGCGCCGGTGTTGTCCGCCGCACATCATGGTCATGACCAGGCGTCTCTCGCGGTCGCCACCGCGCGGCCGCGGAACACTGAACATGATCCAGCGCAACGCTGCGAGCGCGACCGCCGGGTATAGTGAATGCCTTGCGAACCGGGACACAGGCCCCAGTTCGTCTTCCCCATTCCGCGTGCGAGTCCGCCTTGTCCAGTCCCAGCCACGTTGACGCCGTTCCTGTTACCTCCCGTGATCAACTGGTGGCCTATATCGCCTCGGGCGAGAAGCCCAGCAGCGACTGGCGGATTGGTACCGAGCACGAAAAGTTCGGCTTCCGGCTCGACGATCTGCGGCCACCGGGCTTCGACGGCGAGCGCGGCATCGAGGCCCTGCTCAAGGGCCTGACCCGCTTTGGCTGGCAACCGGTGACCGAGAACGAGCGCGTGGTCGCGCTGACCCACAACGGCGCGTCGGTGACCCTTGAACCGGCCGGGCAACTGGAACTGTCCGGTGCCGCGCTGCAGAACATCCACCAGACCTGCGTCGAAGTCGGCAGCCACCTGCGCGAAGTGAAGCAGGTCGCCGACGAATTGCAGCTCGGGTTCCTCGGCATGGGCTTCCAGCCCAAGTGGCGGCGCGATGAGATGCCGTGGATGCCCAAGGGCCGCTACCAGATCATGAAGAGCTACATGCCCAAGGTCGGCCAGTTGGGCCTGGACATGATGACCCGCACCTGCACCGTGCAGGTCAACCTGGACTACGGCTCCGAAGCCGACATGATCAAGAAGTTCCGGGTATCGCTGGCATTGCAGCCGGTGGCGACGGCGCTGTTTGCCGATTCGCCGTTCACCGAGGGCAAGCCCAACGGTTACCTCAGCTACCGCTCGCATATCTGGACCGACACCGATCCGGATCGCACCGGCATGCTCGATTTCGTCTTCGAAGACGGCTTCGGCTACGAGCGCTACGTCGATTACATCCTCGACGTGCCGATGTACTTCAGCTACCGCGACGGCATCTACCACGATGCCAGCGGCCAGAGTTTCCGCGACTTCATGCAGGGTCGCTTGCCGGTGCTGCCGGGCCAGCTGCCGACCTTGACCGACTGGTCGGATCACCTGACCACCGCATTCCCGGAAGTACGGATGAAGAAGTTCCTGGAGATGCGTGGCGCCGATGGCGGCCCGTGGAATCGGCTGTGTGCGCTACCGGCGTTCTGGGTTGGACTGCTGTACGACCAGACCGCACTGGATGCGGCCTGGGATCTGGTCAAGGATTTCACCCTGGAAGAGCGCCATGCACTGCGCGATGGCGTGCCCGAGCACGGCCTGCGCCTGCCCTTCCGCCATGCCAGCATGCGCGAACTGGCGGCAGAGGCATTGAAGATTTCGGTGGCCGGCCTGCGCCGCCGCGCGATTCTCAACGGCGATGGCAAGGACGAGACCGGCTTCCTGGATGCGTTGATCGAGATCATCGACGCCAACCAGACCCCGGCCGAACGCAAGCTGGCGTTGTTCCATGGCGAATGGAACGGCGACATCGATCGCGTGTTCCGCGAGTTCGCTTACTAGCTGGCGCCAAGCGTTGAGGCTTCAGCAGCGTCGCGGTCATCGGTAACCGGCACAGCCGCCATTGCTGGCGCCAACTGTGATGGTGTCGTAGGTTGTTTTTCTCACATATGCGATGCTCCGGCGTTTCGATCAACGCGCCACGGGGAGCCACATGCGTCGCCATACGATTCTTTTCCTGTCCTGCATCACCGCGCTGGTGCTGACCACGCCAACTTTTGCGGCGACAGCCGCGCCAACGACGGCCGCGACGCAGGCAACCGATTCGATTGGCGCGCTGCTGGATGCGCAGACCCAGCGCTCGGTGGTCAACAACCCCGAACTGCGGACCATGCTGGGCATCTCCGGCGATGGTATCGATCTGTCCGGCCAGCTGACCGATGTGTCGCTGCCGCGCCGGGCCGAACTGCGCACGATGCTGCAGGAAAATCTGGCGCAACTGGAACAGCGTGCCAAGTCCGTTCCGGTCACCGACCAGGACCGTTGGAGCCTGGGCCTGGCGCGCTGGTTCTACCAGCGCCAGATCGAAATGATGGCCTATGACTGGTCGCCGGCCTGGTTGCCCGCCGGCGCCACGACTTACGCGGTCGACCAGCTTTTCAGCATCCCGGTGACGCTGCCGCAGTTCATGGAAAACCAGCACGTGGTCAAGGATGAAGCCAGCGCGCTGGCCTACATCTCGCGGCTGCATGCCATCGGCAGCAAGCTGGACCAGGTGCGGGCCAACTTTGACATGCAGGCCGCGCACGGCGTGGTGCCGCCACAGACCGCGCTGGAGGGCGCGGCCGCCCAGATTCGCAGTCTGATCCAGCCGCCGGTGGCGTCCAGTCGCTTCGTCGTGGCACTGGCGCACAAGCTGGACAAGCTCACCCTGCCGGCAGGACGCCGCGAGCAGTTGATCGCCCAGGCCGAAGCCGCAGTCCAAGCCGATACCAATCCCGGTTACGCGCGCCTGCTGGCGCGGCTGGAAGAGGTCATCGCCACCCATCCCGGTGACCATGGCATGTGGGCGCTGCCCGATGGCGATGCCTACTACGATGCAGCGCTGCGCTGGAACACCAGCACCGACCTGGACGCCGATGAAATCCATCGCATCGGCTTGTCCGAGGTCGCGCGCATCCAGCAGCGGATGGACCAGTTGCTGCGCGCGCAGGGCATGGACCAGGGCACGGTTGGCGAACGCATGGCGCAACTGGTCAAGGATCCGCGCTTCCAGTACGACGATTCCGACGCCGGCCACGCGCAGGTGGTCGCCGACATCGAGCACGCGCTGGCCAAACTCAAGCCACAGGTGCCGAATTATTTCGGTCGGGTGCCGCCGCAGCCGCTGGAGGTGCGGATGGTGCCGGCCGACGCACAGGCAACCGCGCCTGGCGCCTATTACCTGCCGCCGGCGCTGGATGGTTCCCGCGGCGGACTGTTCTTCATCAACCTCGGCAATCGCGAATCCAACACCCGCTGGAGCCTGCCGACGCTGACCTATCACGAAGGCTCGCCCGGCCATCACTTCCAGATCTCGATCGGGCAGACCCTGAGTGATCTGCCGTTGCTGCGACGCAGCCTCAACCCCAGTGCCTTCACCGAAGGCTGGGCGTTGTACGCCGAACAACTGGCGGCGGAAATGGGCCTGTACCAGGATGATCCCTGGGGCGACATCGGCCGCCTGCGTGCGGAATTGTTCCGCTCGGTGCGCCTGGTGGTGGACACCGGCCTGCATCGCAAGCGCTGGACCCCGGAGCAGGCCATCGATTACATGCACGCGCAAACCGGCATGTCGCTGGCCGAGGTGCGGACCGAAATCTATCGCTATCTGGTCCAGCCCGGCCAGGCCTGCTCCTACAAAGTCGGTCACCTGAAGATGGTCGAACTGCGCGAACGCGCGCGCAGCGAGCTGGGCGAACGCTTCGACATCCGCGCATTCCACGACCTGATCCTCGGCAATGGCGCGATGCCGCTGGCGGTGCTGGAAGCGGCCGTCGACGACTGGATTGCCACGGTCAAGGCACAACCGGCGGGCTGATCATCGCAAGCGCTAGGCCCACACTGGGCAGGCAGCGGACGGCGCGGTAGCCTGCCGGCATGGACTCTCTGATTGCCGCCGCCGGGCGTGCGCTGGCCACCGGTGATCCACTGGGCGCGTTGCAGCGGGTGGCGCTGCGCGAAGACCCGGCGGCGCTGGCGTTGCGCGGCATCGCCATGGCCCAGCTCGGCGAACACCCGCGGGCACGCGAGTTGCTGCGGCGCGCGGTACGTGGATTCGGCCACCATGAAATCATCGCCCGCGCCCGCTGCGTGGTCGCCGATGCCGAAGTGGCACTGGCCATGCGCGACCTGCGCGGTGCCACGCAACCGTTGCGGGCGGCGGCCGACTCCCTGCAGCTGCATGGCGACACCGGCAACGCCTTGCATGCCCATCTTTTGATGGCGCGGCGCGCGCTGTTGATCGGCCGCCTGCAGGCCGCCGGCGACAGCCTGCAGCAGTTGCATGGCCAGGCCTTGCCACCGGCACTGGCGGCGATGGCCAACATGGTGGCCGCCGAACTGGCGTTGCGCGCATTGAGGGTGGATGAGGCAGAGGACGCACTGGCGCGGGCGCGGCTTTCCGCACAACGCGCCGGCATCGCTGCGCTGTCGGCGGAAGTCGAGAGCGCCGGTGCAAGCTTGCGACAGCCCGCGGCGCGCTGTTTTGCCCACGGCCGTGAGCAGCCGCTGTGCCTGCGCGAGGTGCAACAGGTGCTGGCGGCGGACACGCTGGTTATCGATGGCTGCCGTCGTGGCCTGCATGCAGGCAGTGCCTGGCAATCGCTGGCGCGGCGACCACTGCTGTTCGCGCTGGCAAAGACGTTGGCGCTGGCCTGGCCAGCGTCTGCCAGTCGCGAATCCTTGATCGCCGCCGCCTTCCCGACTCCCTATCCGGATGAATCGCACCGCGCCCGGCTGCGGGTGGAGATTGGGCGCCTGCGCCGCCTGGCCAAGCCGATGTTCACCGTCGTGGCCAGCGAGCATGGCTTCCTGCTGCGGCCAAGAAGCGCCGGCGTGGTCGTGCTGGAACCGCCGATCGACGGCGAACAGGCGGCACTGCTGGCATTGCTGGCCGACGGCATGGCGTGGTCGACCTCGGCGTTGTCGCTGGCCCTGGGCGACAGTCAGCGCACCGTGCAACGCGCGCTGGTCGAGCTGCAGGCACGGCAGCGGGTGCGCTCCATCGGCCAAGGGCGCACGCAGCGCTGGCTGGCACCGCCGCTGCTTGGATTCACGACAGTCTTGTTACTCCCGTCAACGCTGCCAGCCGGCTAGATTGGCCCCGCGGTGCCACTCCGCGCACCTCCAAGGAGCTCGATGATGAACGCTGAAAACACCTCCCGCGGCAATCATGATGCCGCCGCATCCGCGGCTGAAATCGTCCGCGAATACGGACCGTTCGAAGACGGCACCAGCGTCAACGGCGTGACCTACGACGGAAAGCATGTCTGGGCCGCGGTTGGCCCGCGACTGATCGCCGTGGACATCGAATCCGGCCTGCCAGCACGCACGCTGGAGCGCGTCGGCGACGCCGGTACCGCCTTCGATGGCACCCACCTGTACCAGATTGCCGAAGCCCGCATCGACAAGATTGACCCCGCCACCGGCCAGGTACTGCATTCGATACCAGCGCCGGGCAACGGCAGCGATTCCGGCATGGCCTGGGCCGAAGGCAGCCTGTGGGTGGGCCAGTATCGCGACCGCCGTATCCATCAGATCGACCCGGAGACCGGCAAGGTCCTGCGCAGCATCGAAAGCAATCGCTTCGTCACCGGCGTCAGCTGGGTCGACGGCCAACTCTGGCACGGCACCTGGGAAGCCGAGGAAAGCGAACTGCGCCGAATCGACCCCGCTACCGGCCAGGTGCTGCAGCGCCTGGTGATGCCAGCCGGTGTCGGTGTCAGCGGATTGGAGTCGGACGGTGCCGAGCTGTTTTATTGCGGTGGCGGTGAGAGTCGCAGGATCCGTGCAGTGCGCCGGCCAGCTGCAGCCACCGCGTGACGAGGCCTTGGCAGCCGGGCTGGCGTTAGCCGCCGCCGGCTGCCTGTTTCAGGCAGGGATTCAAGGCACCAGTCGCGACACGGTGTAGCTCTCGCCATCTGCGGCCAGCACCCGCAATGGCTGTCGCCGTGCCTGCGCCAGCAACGCGCTGGCCGGCATGTCCGCAGCGGACAGATCCACCGTCGCCTGTGGCAGCCCGGCCACCGCAATCGCACCACGCTTGTGCGCTTCCTGGATGATCTGCTTGTTGCGGATGTCCACGCGCCCGGCCATCAGCAGGCGCATGTCCTGGATGAGGTAGGCGGCCAACGCATCATCGCTGATGTCAGCGCCCGGTATGTCGAGACGGAAGTCCTGCGCAGACAAGCTGCCGCCATTGCTGAAATGGACGACGAAATCAAACTTTACCCGGTGGCTGGTCATGGCGGATGAAATGGCTCTGGGGAATGGAGAATGCACGCTGCATATCCAAGCCCATTACTCCGGCCACTGGCAAGTCCTGCTGGTGCGCTATCGGCCATGACAATGCAGCGGTGCTGGTCTGCCGCTGCAACGAAGCGGCCACGTTGCTGTTGATGGAGGTCATGGCGCCTCGTATGTCGGCGACTGGCAACTTGATTCAGAGACAGGCACCGGCGTGGTTGCAGCCGACAAAAATGACCGCAAACAACATCGGTACCATCGCCGCGTATGCCAGCACCAGGCCAAATATCGCAGGTCTGTAACGTTGTTGTGGCGCGGCAGCGGCGGCGAGCGCCAGCAGGGTCGGAGTGGCTATCAGCAGACCGATGCCGGGTGCTGCCAGCCAGCTACGCAGATACCAACCGACACTGCCCGCCACGTACCGGCTAGCTGGGCCTGGCAGGCTGACCGAGGCCACCAGCACTGCCATGCATAGCATCAGTAGCGCCGCCATCGACACGTTGATCATGCGCCCGTGCTTGATTGCCAACCGGCGTGAGGCAAGTCCGAGCGCAACACCGGCAAGCGGACCTGCAAGCACGAGCGATATGACAAGGACCGCCAGCATCGTCATCCATTCACTCGGTAAGCCATATCGGCGCTGCCTCGGATTGCTGGCCTCGAAACGTTCAGAGCGAGCTGGTGCTGCTGCTCAGGTATACGTCCAGCGTGTATGAAAATGCGTACTCACGGATCATCTGGTTCTGCGTCGCCTGGTATTGGCGCCGGTCAAGCGCGATGTCGAGGTTGTCACTGCTGTTCGCCGTCTCCGCCACCGAACGGGGAAAGTCATTCAGCTGGCCCATGCAGTGCGCGTAGTCGGCATGACAGTCGAGCACTGCTCTCGCGTGAGGGTCATCCCCGAGCAAAGGATCCGGCGCGGACTGGGCAGATGCAACCGGCGTGGCAGCCAGTACGAGGGCAACAGCAAGCGCTTCAACTGCATGGCGGGTCCCCTGCCGACTGGATTCAAGGCTATTGATAACGTAATCGCTTATCGGTGGCAAACATCAACTTGCTCGAATTGCCTTGCGCGAATCGACACAGGATTGAGGACCGAACGCACCGATAAGATCCCCGCCGCGTTCCTGCAGCACAATAGCCGAGTAGCGCTTGGCTATTGTGCGCTCTGGCGATCGAGCCGTCATCGAGGCGTCGGCTGAGCGTCGCCCCGGCCTCGGCGATCATGTCGCTTGCAATGAGATGTCCGCTGTCAGTAGCGAGCGCATCCAGTACGGTGGGGTGTTGCCGACATGGATCAGGCTGGTGCCGGCAAGAAGTACCGATGAATGTGCGGCTGTATCCGGTCAACTGCCCGCAGAACAAGCTAAAAGCAAGCCAAGCAGCAGGAGACATGAAGCGCGCATAGCCGGTTACATCTCCCAGCCGAAGGGTGCCTTGATGAGCCGGTCGTCTATGGCAAGCGAGCCTTCGTTGCCATCAACGTCGAGCGTAAAGCTAGCCGGCTCCTGCCCGGGGGTCTGCTGCTCAAACCGTATCTTCAGAATCCGGGCCTCGGTATCGAAGACTTCGGTTTTGAAGTGTTCGCGAAGAAGGACACCTGCGGGTGCACGAGGTGTAGATACCTTGAGGCTGGCGACGACCGGTTGGTCGACATGTCCGATTTCCATGAAAATATCGTAGCCATCTCCACCAAAATAGAGCGTGCCTGTCGCACTGACGGCGCCTGACCATACAGTCAGAAAGCAGAAAGCCAGCAGTCGGCGAATTCTCATTACAGAGCCTGAGTCGCTAATCAAACGGCACCGCCAAGCGGCATTGACCGCGAAGACCTATCGCCCGCCAGCCGACCGTCGCGACCCATCTCCCTGACCGCCATGGCGACGAGCGCTGCTCCGGCAGCGCCCATTCCGAGCAATGCCGGGCTTGGTAGCCGGCCACTGAGCATCCCGAAAACAAGACCGCCCGCCAACAGGGTCACCAGCGGCACCCCAAGCACTGCCAGCACCGGGCCAGCGAAACGCCGCCGCCGCACGCACTGCATGGCGAAGGGAGTTGCAAGCAGCAACCCGATCGCAACCAGCAGCAGGTTGATGGCGTAAAAGGCCTGTGCCCACGGTCCGGCCACGTGTCCGGATTGGCTCAGGCAGGCCAGCGACAGGATTGCCAGGCCGAGCAGGAACGACCAGGCGGGTCCAGACTGATTTGCCGGTTCCGGCTTGCATGAAGTGTCGTGGAGCGAGGTCAACGGCACGCCATAGGTGGCGGCCAGGCTCACCGTCGTGGCCATTGAGGCGATGCCCTGCGATTCGACTCGCTGTACCGTACGTAGACTGAGCCCCGCTGCGCTGGCCAGTTGATCCTGTGACCAGCCCCTCTCGGTGCGGAGGCGACGGATGGTGGACGCTGAGATCTGCATTTCGTAATCCATGAAAAGTCCCGGGTTGAGTGTAGCGGCCTCAGCCTGGCCTCGTCAGCGCGGCCGCGCCACGACAGCACGCCGCCAGTAGCCCGTCAGTCGTCCGCCAGCGGGCCTGTTTCGTGAACTGCTTGGCTTTTTCGGCGTTGCTACAACGCTCGGTCGCGGCAACTGCCGGGTGGTCTCGCGCGCACGCTTCAGGCTGCGGCACTTACCCTTGGGCAATGACGGTAAGCGCGCCCCAACAGATGAAGTAAACAATGAATGCGGCTGCCAGGAACCGCAGCCACCCTGAAATCCGATGCGCGGCACGCGCTTGAGAGGCCAGCAGCACAAGGGCGACCAGACCAGCGAGCGCGGCAAGGGGCAGTGTCAGCTTTATTGGAGTCACTCCCACGGCGCCCGCCCACGCCAGGAGGAGACTGGTCAGCAGCGCCAGGCCGGCCTGGCTACTTCTGGAGATCAGCATTGTTTGCCTTGGACAGTGTTTGCGGGAGAAAGAAGCACCGCCAAGCGGCATTAGTTACGGGTAGCGTCATTACCGTGCCAGGGTCTGTCCATGGCCGCTTGTCATGTCTGCTCGTGTGACTGAACTGACTTGTCACGACCCATCCGCGGCCGCGCGATGCCCATAGCTGAGTACCCGGGTAATTTCCCACTTGTCGCCATTCTGATGCCACACAATGGTGAAGTCGGCCAGACCCTCGCACTTGCCGCTCGATGTCTGGCAAAAGCGGTGTGAGCCGCGCGAGATGGCGCCGAAGTCCTTGACCGGATAGACCTCGAGCGTGCCCGGTATCAGCTCGCGGGTGAAATGGCCGCAGACATATTTGCGCGTGTTGGCGAGCATGTCTTCCCTGTTCCAGGTGACCCCGCCGGTGTCATGGTAGAACTCGACATCCTCGGCAAAGTAGCTGGCGTGCTTCTCAAGCTGGCCAGGATCCTGGCAATGATTGAAGGCATCAAACACGGCGGTATCAAGAGCCGCAATCGTTTCGTCAAGCGTCATCAGTGAAGCCGGTTCAGCAGAAGCCAGCGCGGGGTGACCGCCAGAAGCGGCGATGGCCGCAGCCAGCACAACGAGCTTGATTCTCATGCACGATTCCTTGGGCCACGGCCGCTGCTTTGATCAACTTGGATTAAAGCATGCCATGTGCCGCAGCGGGTATCACGGAAAAGCGCGCCGCGTGCCCCGCTGGCGTAGCACAAGCTGGCGTCTCATCGAGACAAGGCTGCGACACGGCAGGGCGAACGGTCAGCTCCGGGTTCCCGCCCCTTTGAGGAGGGCCATTCCAACACTTGCCGGAGCCGTGAGAGCGAAGCCAAAGTGCTGATAAAGGCGGTAGGCCTCGCCATCCGCCAACAGGCTGACATAGCCTGACTCCGGCACTTCGCGTGCAATGTAGCCGGCTATCTCTTCCATGATTCGTTTCCCAACACCGCGACCCTGGTGCTCGGGCAATACAGCGATATCCACCACCTGGTAAAAGGTGCCGCCGTCGCCGATGACGCGGCCCATTCCGACCGGCTCATCCCCGCACAGGATCTGGACACCGAAAAGGGTATTAGGCAAACCCCGTTCCGCAGCCGCGACCGTCTTGGCACTAAGCCCCGCAGCCAGCCGCAGCCGCCGGTAAGTCTCGACGCTGGGAATGGAATACGCGACTGTGTATCTCGAACCTGTTGCGGACACGACGATCTCTCCTGCGGCACCTGATGGTCGAACCGAGCGCTGGCGCAAAGCGGTTCGGCTCGAATGAAAAGCCAGGCCTACGACCGCGACTTATCGGGCTTCCCGTCTTGGTCGGTGTTGGATATGGAGCGTGCTCTGGAAGTCGCCAGGAACACGACACCCAAGCCAAGAAATACCGGGCCCAGGACGGTGAAGGCCAGTAGGCGAGTTGCGATTCCCACGGCAAGAAATGATGCACCGCAACCGAGGAAGGCAATGCCAAGTGCCTGCATGGATTTTTCTTGTTGCATCCAACTGCTCCTGAGTAAGGCCTGACGCATGCATGAAGCCGACCCGCGGAGCGGGTCCGGCTTGAATGAACTGTTGGTGTTACCTCAAGTCTGGCCACTTTGGTAAGTGCTGACGGAGCCGCAACCGCCAGCCGAGAAGGTATCAGAACTGGGCCGGGGCATCAGAAAGAATGCCTGCCGCTTGGCGTCGCCGAGTAGAGCGCAGTAAGGGTCTGGCCAGACGTCAACAGTGATTGACCCGCGACCCACTACAGACTGATCTCCGAAGACACCGCAACCGTCAGGTCTTGGTTGACCGTCGCAGATACCTTATAGCTACCGCCTCCCTCAAAGTAGTCCTGTGGTCCGTAGGAGTAGTCCTGGCCTTTGGCGGCGAAGCTCACATCCAAGCCGGACTCGCCAGACGGGTAGACGTCGACAGTGATTGATTGACCGGGAGCAATGGCGCCCAAACTTGCCTCGAAGCCGCTTCCGGAGATCACGACACTCTCCAGGCGATGCTCACTGGTATTGTGAAAGGCGACCGGAGTGCCAGAGCTGCAAGCACTAAAGGCTGAAGTCAGCACCGCACAGATTGCAAGTCGTTTCATAGCGGCCCAATACCCTGAATCAAGCCGACTTGGTCGCTGAGCAGACAAGTCCGGTTTGAATGAACTTTCAGGCCTCACTGTTGGCTGCATGAAGGACTCTCTGCGGGCGTGGGGCTCACGAAAATTATCTCGCCATTGCAGATCAAGTATGCGAATGAAGTGCTGGATAAGCCTGCATCTGGCATTGTCTGCGAGTGAAGCTGCTTACCTGATGCATCACTTAAAATTACGGTGGTCTTGTCCAGGTGGCCCGGACTCCCTGCCGTAGCGAATGCCAATACATGACCGTCTCCCAGCTCGAGTTTCGCGGTTTGGCCAGATGGGATTTGGATATCAAATGTAACGGGCGTGGCGCCATCCTGCTGCAACGAGCCCATGAACTGGACGCTAGCTGGAACTACCGCGAGGGCTGATGTGCAAAGACCAAGTAGAGCGGTTGAAACTACGAATGCGTACTTCATCTGCCACCTCCAGGTTATGTGACACTTGCTTTTGAGTCCTAACGCCTGAACTAAGCCGACTTGCGAAGCAAGTTCGGCTTGAATGGATTGTTAGGACGCCGGCCCGTGAAGCCGAGGCCGGCGACGACCAATGCAACAGCTTGCTCAATAGTGTCCGCCGTGAGCCGTTCAGCTGATGTGGAACTCTCAGCAAGGAACGGACAAGCGCCGGTACTGGACTCTAGCTGGAACTCCACATCACTTTCAGGGTGACGGAAGAACCACAGGCCATCATCGTCAATGCCAGGGTGCAGAACGGCTAACTGGTCAGCAGAAATATCTGGGTAAGCGAGACGAAGCCGGTCAATAATTGCATCAATGTCTCGCATGCTTTCCCCTGCGGCCTAACGCTTGAATTAAGCCGACCCGCGAAGCGGGTGGCAGTTCCTACGAAAAAGTGGACACCGATTCTCTAGCAGCACTGCTCGAACTCGACCGGTGAACGATAACCCAACGCCGAGTGCAGGCGCTGGTGGTTGTAGAACTGGATGTAGTCGCTGACCGCCGAGCGAAGCGAGCGTTCACTGTCGAAGCGATAGCGGTGATACATGTCCGACTTCATCGAC
Source organism: Pseudoxanthomonas dokdonensis (assembly GCF_001431405.1). GTDB lineage: Bacteria > Pseudomonadota > Gammaproteobacteria > Xanthomonadales > Xanthomonadaceae > Pseudoxanthomonas_A > Pseudoxanthomonas_A dokdonensis. The sequence goes on along the minus strand of NZ_LDJL01000014.1, from coordinate 1,102 downwards.
TTGTTCCATGACTCCATATGCGCGTTGTCGTTCATGCGGCGCGGCCGATTGACCGACTGCGCCAGCCCGGCCCGCTCCAATCCCTGCCTGAAGCCATTGGCCATGAACTCGATGCCCCGGTCGCTGTGGAACAGGGTATCGCAGGCCGGCGCGCGTGTCCGCAAGGCGGCGGCCAGGGCGCGACGGGTCAGTGAGGCCGTGCGCTCGGAGCCCAGCGCCCAGCCCAGCAGGCGCCGGGAGTAGCGGTCCATCACGGTCGCCAGGTAGCGCCACTGGCCGGCGACCTTGAGGTAGGTGACATCGCCGACCCAGATCTGATCAGGTCGATGGCAAGGGTGCTCGTGGGCACGGCTGGGGACGCTGTCCAGGAACCGCGCCAGGCGCGGACGTCGGCGATACAGGCGGGCCGAACAGGCGCGTAGGCCTTCCTGCCGCATCAGCCGCTCCACGCGGCGGCGGCCCACGGCCTCGCGCCTGAGGGCGGCATGCACGCGCGGGCTGCCATAGGTGTGCCGGCTGGCCTCATGCACCTGACGGATCTTCTCCACCAGGCAGGCATCTTCGGTCTGGCGGTCACTGCACGGTCGCCGTGCCCATGCGTAGTAGCCGGCGGCGCTGACCCGGTAGAGGCGGCACATCGTCCTCACCGGACAGGTTTCCTTGTGGTGCTCGATGAAGGCGAAGATTTCGCCTTTCGAACGGAAGTGAACGCGATCGCTTTTTTTAAAAGGTCATGCTCGAGCTTGAGTTGCTCGTACTGCCGCTTGATCTTGCGCAGCGCCTTCAGCTCGGCCGCGGTCGACGGATCCATCGGTGCACCCTTGGTCACGATAACGCCCTCCCGTGCGAGTCGTCGCCAACGAGACAACATGTAGGGATGGATGTAAAGCGACTGGGCGACATCGCCGACCCGCACGCCGGGCTGCTGGCTCAAGCGAACGGCAGAGGCCTTGAAGGCGTCACTGTAGCGATGGATGGTTCTGGGGCCTGGCTTTGGCATTGGGACACTCCTGAGGGTTAGGTCAGGGTGTCCACTAAACCGTAGGAACTACCGGTTCGGCTTGAATGAATTGTTAGGCCTCGCAGGTTAACAAAGTAAGTG
>NZ_LDJL01000013.1 GCF_001431405.1 Pseudoxanthomonas dokdonensis | reverse complement strand
CGGTCGGACCGCCAGCAGTCAGTTCCTTGCTGATCGAAACATCAGGCAAGGTCAGCGGCGTCACCACGCAGTGATCCGGATCGGTAGCGGGATCACAGACCGGCGGCGTGCTGCAGACACCAGTCGTCGCATCGCATCCTTCCGGTGGTGGCGAATCGGTATCGTCGGTGGCGATGTTGGTGATTTCAGCCGCATCGTCCGGCAACGGGTCTGCCACCTTGACAGTCAGGAACACATCCGCGGTACCGCCCTGCGGCGCAACCGGTCCGGGTACGGTGATGACGCACAGGCGTGCGCCCTCGTCGCCGGCGGCGCAGCTGCTGGTACCGCCGGTGATCGAGACCAGCGTGGTATTGGCCGGCAGCACTTCGTAGAACGTGTGCGCACCGCTGGCAATGACACCGATATTGGTCACGGTCAGTTTGTAGGTCAGGTTTTCACCCGGTTCGGCGAAGCCGTCGACATCGCCGTCTTCGCTGTCCAGCGTCTTGAGCACATTCAAATCGGCAACCGGTGGCGGCGCGCGTTTGCAACGCGCACCATCGTTGCTCGGGGTGCTTCTGCCCAGGGCAGGCAGCTTGCTGGCAACCGGGGTGTCCGTGTGTACGTTGCGGATGCGTTCGGTCTGCTCACCGCTGTTGGGGTTGGCGTACAGCGTGCCCTGCGAATCGAAGTACACCGCACCGTAGGTGGCTGGGTTAACCTCGATCTTGCCCACGCGCACCGATGCGGCGGTCAGCGGATTGATGCGGACAATATGCCCATTCGAACCCACGCCGTACAGCTGGCCATCCAGGGGATTGAAGGCCATGTCGGTGATCCGGCCGACCGCCGAGGTGAAGCTGCCGACCAGGGTGGCGGCGTTGGTCGCCAGATCAATCTTCCACAGACTGCCCTGATCGTTCATGGCGTAATAATTGTTGTCATCCCCGATATCGGCCACATAGGTCCGGAACCCCGCCGGCAGGCCCGTCACCGGCCCTGCTGAAGCGAACTCGGCACCGCCGGCACCGTCACTGCCGATCCGGACCAGGCGTTGCTCGGCCCTGTTGAACCCGTAAATGAAGCGATCGCGTTCGTTGAAGCCGATGCCGTTGAAATCCGGATCGAATACCGCGGTGCTGCCCAGGGTGCCAATCAGGGTCTGGCTGCCCTCGGCCAGGTCGATGCCATACAGACCATAGCGGTCGGCCGGATTCTCGCTTTCGATGGTCTGGTAAGCATCCAGCGGGCAGCCTTCGAAAGGCACCGCCGCCTGCGCGCCATCGCTGGCGATCAGGCCGGCCACCGCAAGTGCGACGCTGGCAACCCAGCCAGTCAGCCTGCGACCGAGGGTCGGCCGCCCCTGCGGGTGGCGCGGATACGTGGATTTGACGGTCTCGTGCATGTTCATGGTTTCACTCGGTCATCTGTGCGCCGGACGCGTTGGACGTGGCTGCAGATTGGATGTGCAAATCAGTGGTTCCAGTCGGTGATTGCCCGCGCTGGTTTATTTCCTGGTACCGGTAACTTCGATGCTGACCCGGCGATCCGGCTGCAGGCATTTCACCAGCGCGGCGCTGGCGCGCTCACCCTTGCATCCGGCGGTCGCCGCAGTCGGCATGCTTTCACCGCGACCGCTGGCGTTGATCGGGGCGCTGAATCCGGCGGCCTGCATGAACTGCTTGACGGTCTCGGCGCGTTGTTCGGAAAGCCGCTGGTTGTACTGGCTCGAGCCGAGGCGATCGGTATGGCCGACCACTTCCACCCGTTCGATGCTCAGGTAGACCTGACCCAACTGGGCCACCAGTTCCTCAATCTGGCGCTTGCCCTTTTCGAGGATGTCGCTGTTGCTTGCGCCATTGAACTTGAACAGTGCATCGGCCTCCAGATCGAAGCGCTCGACCTGCGCTTCCGGAGGCGCGCAATCCGCGGCCTGCTGCTCGGCTTTGCTGACCAGGTCTTCGGCGATCTGGATGTAGGGATTGGCATGCCGCCAGCCGCCATCGTGGATTTCGTTGCCGGCGTGTACCAGCTCGACTTCGGCACAGGCCGTGGCCTGGGCTGCGCAGGAAAAACCCGTCGCCTGCTTCAGCGAATCGAACTTCTGCCACAGATCAACACGCAGTTTATCGGCATTGTTGACCAGCGGCGTCTGCATGCCCGGCTGTTGATCACTCTCCAGCGCGCCGATGATGCGCACCGCTTCGTCAAGGGCCGCCTGCGGATAGCCGCCGCGATCGTTGCGGGTGTATTCGTGGAAGCTGGTATCGAGCCAGCACTGGGCTTTGGCCAGCTGATAGTTGTCGACTTCGATGGCACGATCATTGAGCGCGCGGATGCGGTTCTGGGTTGCCTCGTAGGCACCATGATCAGCATGGATGGCCTGTTGGCTGATGCGTTCCGGCGCCGACTGCAATGTTGGCTGCTGTGCCGATGCCGGATGGGCGATGACGCCCGCCAGCAGCATGACCGGAGCGATGGCAAACACGCGGATACCACGCGCAAGTGAGAAGGATGAGGTTGTCTGGTTCATGGCAATCTGACTCGAATGGGTGGTGCGTGATGCATGGGAAATGGAGGTCGTCGACCGGGTCCGGCGGTCGCGCTGGCGCAAGCGTTTCATCGCGGCAGCGACCGGTTGACGTCGGCGTTGTCGCCCTGGAACAGGTCTTCATCGAACTTGAAGCGCAGTCGCAGGAATACGCCTTCGTTGGTGTATTCGGAGCCGGTCAGGTCGTCATCGCGGAAACCGCGGGCGTTGTAACCCGCCGACAGCCACAGGTTGGAAGTGACCAGATAGCCGACCTCGGCGCCCAGCGCGTACTGGGTGGCGCCGCCAGGGGTCCAGTTCTGGTAAGCCAGTGCGCTGACGTCCCAGCGTTCACTGAGGCCGTAGGTGACCCGGCCGCCGACCAGATAGGCGGTGAAGCGCTGGTTGCCGGCGTCGAATAGATCGGTCTGGCGCTTGCCGGCCACGCGACCAGTCAGCCACCACACCCGGTTCGGATGCCAGTCCGCGTGCACCGAGGCGACGTGCTTGTCATAGCCCTTGTAACCGGCAAAGAAGTTGTCATCGTCGAGCAACCCGGTCAGGGCCTGATCGCGACGCGTCCAGTATTCGTACTTGCCCAGCACGTTGACCCGGTTGGTGTCGGTATCGCGATAGGCAAAGCCGACCTGGAAACGGTCTTCGTAGCTGTCCTGCAGATCGCTGTCGTAGTCGTTGAGCAGGTAATAGTTGCGCGCCAGCACGGTCCAGTCGCGATTGAGCTTGCGGGCCACGGTGAAGGTCGACAGCCAGGTGTCGTAGCCTTCGGTCAGATAGCCCTGGACCGGCAGGCCGGGATCGCTCTCGGCACGTAACGAATCGGCGCGGCGCCATTCCAGACGACCATTGATCAACCACAGTTCGTCCGGACGCCATTCGGCGGCGACGCTGGCGGCGGTCGACTGCTGGCCGCTGCCATCCAGCACTTCCAGGTTCTCGAAACCGGTCTGCAGAGTCAGGTTGGGGTTGATCTGCCACAGATTGCGCACACCGCTGGCCCACTGCGCCTGTCGCGCACTGAAACTGTCGTACATGCGGTATTCGTTGAACAGCGTGCCGCCTTCCATGTACTCGGTGTCCACGCCCAGCACCAGGGCATTGGTTTCGTACGGGCTGGGGATGCGGTTGCCGGTCACCGGGTCGGTGACGCCATTGCTGGTGGCGACCGTGCTCAGACCGGTATTCCATTCGTAACGACCATACAGACGGGTCTTGTCCTGGACCTGCACGCCGATGCCGACCGAAGCGCGACGGTGTTCGGAATGATTGACGTCCTGCTCGACTTCAGCCGACAGGTCGAACTTGTCGGTCGGACGCCAGGTCGCGCCCATCCGCAGTGCGGTGTACTCCACCGCCACGCCTGCCAGGCCGTTGCCGACCCAGCTGCCGTAGCGTCCGCTCCAGCCGGCACCGGTGTTGTACAGGGTCTGGCCGGTGCCCGGGTTCAGCGCATTGGCCGCGCCGCCGGCAAAGCCGCCGCCGAGACCAGGGCTGACCACGCCCACGCCATAAGGTGCTGTCAGATTGCCGGGGATGCTCAGGCCATTGCCGAGCGCGCTGCCTGCATGTTCGCTGACATAGTTGGCGCCGAACTCCAGGGTCAGCGAGTCAATTGGCGTAGCCCGTGCGCCGGCTTGCACCTGGGTGCGGTCGGCGCCGGTGATCTGGTCATCGATCCAGCTGCCCTGCGCATACAGTTCCCAGAACTCGCGCTCGGCGCTACCCAGTCGCAGCTGGGTATCGAAGCCGGCCTGACGGCGGCCGCCCAGATAGGACGAGGAAGGATTATTGAAGCCGGCATCGCTTTCGCCATACCAGGCCAGGATCTTGCTGCGGGCGCCGTTATGGCCGAACTCCGCGCGCCAGGCGTCGCCGCTGACGTTTTCGCCCGAGGTCAGGATCGGGGTAATGGTGTAGATGTTGCCGCCGATCGCATTGATGGCGCTGTTGGTATGCGCATATTCGCCGCGCAGCCAGGTGTTCCTGCCCAGATTCAGGGTGGCATTGGCGCTGGCCAGTTCAAACGGCGCCAGCGGGTTTTCGTCCTTGACGTAGTTGCCGCCGATATTGAAATTGCCGGTGACATCGAACTGGCCACTGACACCGTAGACCCAGTAGTTTTCGCCACCCTGATCGACTTCATAGCTGATCCGCACCGAGACTGGATTCAGGCTTTCATCGACCGAAGGCACCGCGCGGGTAAACAGAATGCGACCGCTGAATGGTTCAAAGGTGTAGTCGACGAAACGCGACAGCTGACGGGTCTCGACAATCCGTGAAGGCGCATAGCGATCACGGATGATGATTTCCACACGCTCGGTCCCCAGCACCGCGCTGCTGCTGTTGCTGACCGTATACGGGCCGGACAGGCCGCGGCCGGGGAATTCCTCCACCACCTGACGCAGGTTGTCGTCGGCGGCAAACACATCCAGCACGCCGCGATCGTTTTCCAGATGGCCGCGGACACCGGTCATCGCCCGGTTGTACTGGCCCAGGTCACGGACCTGGGTGCTGGCGACATCGCCCTGGCCAAAGCGCTCGCTGAAGCCGGCGCCGGTGGCGATATCGCCGTACATGACATAGTTGCGGTCCTTGTCGATGCGCAGGTACAGGCGGCTGTTGCTGCGCGCCTCGAAACCGACGATCGACGAGTCGCCATAGACCGGATACCAACGCTCGGGATCCAGATCGCGGAACAGACGATCGCGGCCGGGCTTGTCACTGTCGTAGGCAAAGGTCAGCAGCGCATCGCCCTTGATCTTGCCCTTCAGGAACAAAGCGGTGCGCAGCGCGGTGTCGCGCTTGCCATCGCCACTTTCACGCGACCAGCTGCGGATTTCGTCTTCAAAGCCGTCGTCAGGACGGGCCTGCGACAGCGAAAGCGGATTGCTGCTGTCGAAATTGATGATGCCGTCGACCAGGCCGACGGCGATCATCTCGCGCAGTTCCGGTACGAAGGTCAGTTCGCCACGGGCCACGGTGCTGTTTTCCGTGCTGATCTGCACATCGACACGCTGCGGCTGGACCGGCGCCAGCAGCCAGATCTCGGCCACGCCATCCTTGGCAATCAGCTGGGTACCTGGCGTAGCGACGTCCAGATCACGGTAGCCCAGGCCGGCCTCATCGGTGGCCGCGCCCGGAATCTGCAGACGACCGGCCGAAGCGGTGACCGTCAGCGGCACCTCGCCCTGCAGCGGCTGGCCCTGGCTGTCGAGTATCCGGATGTGCATCTTGGCCGGGGTCTGGCCATCGGCCGGCAGACCGTCGCGCTCGACTTCGACCTGGATCTCCTCGGAGCCGTACAGGCTTTGAGCGGTCGACAGCTGTCGCGGCTGCGCCCCTGCTTCATCGGCCAACGCCACCGGGGCCGCCATCAGCGCACTGACGATTGCCAGCGACAGCACCGACGTTGAAACGGCAACCGATTTGTTTCTCAACCTCAACATGAGCCACCCACGCCACATCCGAACCAGAAAGCCCGCGGGACAATCCCGGGACCCTGTTTGATTCGCTAACGCACCGTGAAAGCGGACATTCGTCACAGAATTTTTGGTTCTGTGAGACGGCTGATTTGGATGCAAAACCACGCGTGAGGCGTCTCAGCCCTCTGAGCACGCGACCGCATCCTTTTGAAAATTAAGAAATTAAAGGTCTATCCGAACTCCAAGTCGGGATTTTTCACAGGCACAACCATCGTCAATTTAACGAAACCTGAATTACTGAAGCCCCCGGTCGGCCCGGTCAGCGCCGGTTGCCGCATTGACCGATCCGCACCGGAAACGACATGCTCTCCGCTCGGAATCCAGCACAAGGAGTTGATCATGAGCGCAAGGCAAACCGAGCAGGTGTCACGGAGTTGGTGGCTGCTCCTGCTCTATGGCGTGGCGGCGGTGGTGTTCGGGGTGGCGATTCTGTTGTGGCCTGGACGCTCGGTCTGGGCGATGGTGATGGCGCTGGGCGTGCTGTCGGTCGTCGACGGTCTGGTCAGCCTGGCCAGCATCTTCCGCAAGGACCTGGCATTGCCGGCGTGGATGCTGGTGGCATACGGTCTGCTGTCGCTGCTGTTTGGGGTGCTGGCCCTCAGCCAACCGCTGCTGGTGGCCGAATCACTGCTGTGGGTGCTGGCGTTCTGGCTGATCGTGGCCGGCATCGCGCGCATTGTGTTCGCCATCCAGATCCGCAAGCTGGTGAAGGGCGAATGGATGCTGATCCTCAGCGGCCTGCTGGCTTTGGCGCTGGGCGTGCTGTTCCTCGCCCGGCCCGGTGTTGGCCTGCTGACGGTCGCACTGTGGGTGGCATGGGGTGTGATCGCCTACGGCATCCTGCAGATGATGGTGGCATTCCGTATGCGCAAGGCTGCCGACCTGCTGCGCTGAGGGCCTTAGACAGGCGGAATGGATTACGCCGTGGGCTCAGCGCACGGCGTAATCGACCGCGATACCGGCAAATACCGCCGCGCCGATCCAGTTGTTGTGCAGGAAGGCGCGGAAGCAGGCGGCCCGCTCACGATGACGGGCAATGAAGAACTCCTGCACGATCAATCCTGCGGCCAGTGCCAGCCCGGCCCAGTAATACAGGCCCATGCCGGCCTGCTTGCCGACCAGGTACAGGGCCAGCAGCAGCAAGCCGTACAGCACACCCTGGATGATCAGATCCATGTCGCCAAACAGGATCGCGGTGGACTTTGAACCGGCCCGCAGGTCGTCCTCGCGGTCGACCATCGCATACCAGGTGTCATAGGCGGTGGACCACAGGATGTTGGCGAAATACAGCACCCAGGCCACGGCTGGCACCTGGCCCTGGATCGCGGCGAAGGCCATCGGGATGCCCCAACCGAAAGCCATGCCCAGATACACCTGTGGCAGATAGGTATAACGCTTGAGATAGGGGTAGCTGGCGGCCAGGAACAGGCCGACGAAGCTCAAACCGATGGTCAGCCGGTTCATGCTCAGCACCAGCGCGAACGCGACCAGCATCAGCGCCGCGAACAGCAACAGCGCGTCGCGGCCGGTCAATGCGCCGCTCGCCAGTGGCCGCTCGCGGGTGCGCTCGACCTGCGGGTCCAGCCAGCGGTCGGCGTAGTCGTTGATGACGCAGCCGGCCGAACGGGTCAGCCATACCCCGGCGGTGAACACCAGCAGCGTCCACCACGGCGGCACGCCTCCGGCGGCCAGCCACAACGCCCACCAGGTCGGCCATAGCAGCAACAGCACGCCAATCGGGCGGTCGCCCCGCATCAGCTTCCAGTATTGATGCATGCGCTCGGCCAGCGGAGAGCGGTAGGGTTTTTCGAAGCGTTCGTAAGCCATGCGCGACAGGTTAGCGATTGCGCCCCCCTGCGCGCCAGCATTGGCCAAGCTCGCCAGTGCTCCGGACCTCTGGCGCCGGCAGCGGCTAGAGGCCCGGAGGACGGATGATGGCTGCCGATTACCGGTGATTGCAAAACGAATGCTTTGGGCTGGCGCCGGCTTCAGGTAAACTATGCCGTCTGCGCGCCTGTAGCTCAGCCGGATAGAGTAGTGGCTTCCGAAGCCATTGGTCGGGGGTTCGAATCCCTCCAGGCGCGCCACCTTTTCTGCTTGTTGTGCTCAGCGACCACGTCTGGCACCGCCTTGCTCATTGATGTTGCTGCTGGCCTGGGAGATGCACACATCAGGTAGAGCGGAGCTTGCTCCGCTGAAGCAATGCAACACGCGACAAAAGCAGGCCTTGTCCCGCGTGCAGCGGAGCAAGCTCCGCTCTACGCTGTGGAAATACTGGCTATCCAGTTTGCATTCGTCGAAAAAGAAATGGCCGGATTCCGCGGTGCTTGCGGAATCCGGCCGTTATCCGTGACGACGGTTATCGGATCAGCCGATACCCTGGGCGATCACGTCCACCCGGCGGTCGGGCTGCAGGCACTGGCGCACTGCTTCGTCCTCGTCATTACCCACGCAACCATGGCTGATCGGGTCGGCTTCACCCTTGCCGACCGCGATGATGTTGTCGGCGGCAATGCCGCGGGCGGCCAGGAACTGGCGCACGGTATCGGCACGCTGCTGCGACAGGCGCAGGTTGTCGACCTCCGAGCCGATGCGGTCGGTATGGCCGACCACGATCACGCCGCCGGCCTGCATCTTCTTCAGCTGCACCGCCACTTCTTCCAGCTGCTGGCGCCCCTCGGGCAGCAGGTCGGCTTCGCTGCCGCCGGCAAAGCGGAACAGCGTATCGGCCGAGATCGTCATGGTCTTGCCGGTACCGGTCGTGGTGCTGGCCAGACGGTCGCCACATTCGGCGGGCAACCAGTGGAAGCTCTGGCCGTGGTAGTCCTTGTCGAAGATGACCTTGTACTGGCAGGTGGTCACTTCATTGCCGTCGCGGAAGTGGAACAGGTAGTCCCACTCGCGCACGCCGACCAGGCCTTCGTTGAAATGCGGTCGTCCCAGCAGCTGGTACAGCTGGTCCTTGGTCACGCCCGGGCCGACCTGGCGCAGGGCCTCGATGGTCGGGAAGGTGCCTTCCTTGAGAACCACCTTGTCGGCCGCCGGGAAGATGACTTCGCCGGCGACGCCTTCATCGCTGATGTTGTTGCTGACATGGGTACAACCTGCCAGCGCCAGGGCGGCGGCAACCGCCAGTAGTGTCTTCATTGCGTTCATGCTCATTCTCCGATTGGGTTGCCTTACCACTGGATGCCGGCGCCGACCGAGAAGCCCCAGTCGCGTGACGTGTTGCCGCTGGCAGCGGCCTTGTAGATGTAGCGACCGTTGTCGGTGATGCCGGACAGGCCGACGGCCATGCCGTACTCACCCTGGTAGCCACCCACGCCCACTCCCAGCAGGTTCTTGCCCGGCAGATAGGCCTGCGGGATGCCGGTCATCGCCATCGCCGAGGACACGCCACCACGGTAACCGCGCTCGTTGTTGTGGATGTCGCCTTCCAGGTCGCCGATGCGCTGATCGGTGTAGCTGTTGGCCTGGTTGATGGCGTAATTGACGCCGCTGTTGAGCTGGTTGACGTTGACCGCATCGGTGCCGGCAATGCCGGGAGCGACGCCGCTGATGGTGCGGTTGCCGATGTTGACTTCGCCCGCCGAGGTGCTGCTGCCGACATAGGCGGCGTCATAGTTGGTCTGCGCGCCGACCGTGGTCGCCGAACCCGCACCCAGCGCGACGCTGTTGGCGTGGCTGGCGGTCGAGCCGGTACCGATGGCGGTGCTGTCATCGGCGCTGGCCGTGCTCTGGTTGCCGACGGCCAGGGCATTGGTGCCCGAGGCGACGGCTTCGGAACCACCGGCCGACGAGTTCTTGCCAGTCGCCTGCGGCGTCACCTGGCCTTCTTCGCTGGCCACGAACATCTGCTTGCCATCACCAACTCCCAGGTTGTCGATGACGTCATAGATATTGGTGATGTCGCCCTGCAGGTTGTTGATGTTGTCACCGAGGTTGGTGATGTCACCGGCGATGTCGGTGATGCGGTTGTCGGTGTATGCCTTGGACTGGTCGATGGCGTAGTTGACACCGCCCTGCAGCTGGCTGACGTTGACCGCATCGGTGTCCGCCGAACCGGCGGCGACGCCGGTGATCTGGCGGTTGCCGATGTTCATTTCACCGCTGGAGTTGCTGCTGCCGACGTAGGCACCTTCATAACCGGTCAACGCACCAACGGTGGTTGCCGAACCCGCACCCAGCGCCAGGCTGTTGGCGTGGCTGGCACTGCTGCCACGGCCCATGGCCACGGCGTCCACCGCGGTCGCGCTGGCATCCTTGCCCGAGGCAATCGCATCGGCACCGGTGGCGCCGTCGTTGTCCTCGTTGCCACCGCCGGTGGAGTTGACGCTGTAGTAACGGGTCTTGTTGGCGGCGATTTCTTCGCTGGCCGCGGTGCTGACCGCTTCCAGTTGGGCGACGTTGACCGCATCGCTGTCTTCGGTACCGGCGGCGACGCCGGTGATCTGGCGGAACTGGCCGTTGGCGGCATCACCCACGCTGACCGCACCCAGGGTGCTGGTGGTGGCGGCAATGGCTGCCTGCTGGGCGGCATCGGCACCGGTCGGCACGAAACCGGCGACACCGGCCGCGGTGCTGGACACCGAGCCGCTGCCCAGGGCCACGCCACCGTCGACGCTGACGCCTGCATTGTTGCCGATGACCATCGCGTCGGCCGCGGCGACATTGTTGTTGTTGCCGATGATGCGGCTGCCGTCGGCGTCCGCGCCCAGCACGTTGTTGTTACCGAACACGCCGGCTTCGTCCGCATCCACGGTGTTGTCGTTGCCGACCGAGTACGAACCGTCACCGCTGATGGTGGTCGGGTCACCGATGGCGCCGCTGCCGGCACCATCGACGACGTTGCCGCTACCGATGCTGATGCTGTTGGTGCCGTTGGCCTGCGCGCCGTCACCGATGGCCACGCTGGAATCACCGGTCGCCGCGGCATTCACACCCGAAGCGATGGCGTTGATGCCACTGGCGCCGTCGTTGTCGTAGTTGCCACCCTGCACGCCGTTGTCGTTGACGCTGTAGTAATGGGCCTTGTTGGCCTGGATTTCGTTGCTGGCCGCGATGCTGACCGCTTCCAGCTGGGCGACGTTGACCGCGTCGCTGTCGGCGGTACCGGCGGCAACGCTGTTGATCTGGCGGAACACGCCCGCCGACGCGTTACCGACGCTGACCGCACCACGGGTACCGACGGTGGCGTTGATGGCCGCCTGCTGCGCGGCGTCGGCGCCGGCCGGGACGTAACCAGCGACACCGGCGGCGGTGTTGGCCACCGCGGCGCTGCCGAGGGCGACACCACGGTCGACGTTGACGACCGCGCTGTTACCCAGTGCCATGCCGTCGTTTGCATTGGAAACGGCCTGCACACCAATGGCCGTGGCCCGCAATGCATTGCTGCGCGACTCGGTACCGATGGCAATGCCGTGGGTCTGCGCGGACGCGGCGGTAGCGCCGATGGCAATCGTGCTGTCACCCTGGCCGCGTGCACCCGGACCGATCGCCACGCTCAGCGCGCCACCGGCGTTGGCCTGCTGGCCCAGCGCGGTGCTGAGACGGCCGGAAGCAATGGCGGCGCTGCCGAATGCCGACGACTGGTCGCCGCTGGCACGCGAATCCAGGCCCACCGCGGTACCGGCGATACCGGCAGCGGTCGAGTTGATGCCGATGGCGGTGGCCTGGTTGCCGGTGGCGCCGTCGTTGTTGTAGTTGTTGCCCGGCACATCGCTGTCATTGACGCTGACGTAATGGGTCTGGCTGGCTGCCAGCTGGGCGACGTTGACCGCATCGCTGTCGGCGGTGCCGGCGGCGACGCCGGTGATCTGACGGAACTGGCCATTGGCCGCGTCACCGACGCTGACCGCACCCAGGGTGCTGGTGGTGGCGGTGATGGCGGTCTGCTGGGCGGTATTGCCGTTGATCGGCGCAAAGCCGGCCACGCCAGCGGCGGTGTTGGATACCGAGCTGCTGCCCAGGGCCACGCCACCGGCCACGGTCACGTCGGCGTTGTTGCCGACGACCATCGCATTGGCGACGTCGACGTTGTTGTTGTTGCCGATGATGCGGCTGCCGTCGGCGTCCACGCCGAGCACGCTGTTGTTGCCGAACACGCCGGCTTCATCCGCATCGATGGTGTTGTCATTGCCCAGCGAGTACGAACCGGCACCGTTGATGGTGGTCGGGTCGCCGATGGCGCCGCTGCCGGCACCGTTGACGATGTTGCCGGTACCGATGCTGAGGCTGTTGGCGCCATTGGCCTGGCCACGGTAACCGATGGCGAGCGCATTGGTGCCGGCGGCGACCGAGTCGCGACCCACGGCAACAGCCTGGTCCTTGGATGCCTGCGCGCCGCTACCCAGCGAAATGGCCGAACGACCGGTTGATACCGAAGCTGAACCCACTGCAATCGCCGAAGTCGAGTTGTCGGACACCGTGGCCGAATAGCCGAGGGCCAGCGCGTTGCCGCTACCGACACCGGTCTTGGCCCGCGCGCCAACCGCGGTGGCGAAATTGGCCTGGGTCTGCGACTGCCAACCCATGGATGCCGACCACGCCGAAGCGTTGGCGCCCAGGCCCACGGCGGTCGAGCTACCGCCCAGGGCCCGGCTCTGCTCACCCAAAGCCACGCTGCTGTCACCACTGGCGATGGCGTTCTTGCCGATGGCAAGGGAGTCAACAGCCGTCGCCGCAGTGCCGTTGCCGCCGATGGCGATCGCATAGTAATCCTGTGCCTGCGCACCGACGCCGATAGCGGTCGCTTGAGGGCCGCCGGCAATACCACCACCAATGGCAATGCCGCCACTTGCTCCAGAAAGCACCTTGGAGTCGCGACCCACCGCCGTTGCATTGTTGGCCTGCACGTTGGTGCGGAAGCCGATGGCGGTGCTGTAGCCTGAACCGGCACCAGTGATGCTGGCGTCGGTGCCGATCGCGATGCCGCTTGCGGCGTCGGCACTGTTGTTGGCACCCCGGCCGATGGCGACCCCGCTGCCACCGGCACTGCTGGCCAGGTGACCGATGGCCAGATCAGACTGGCCGGTGGCGTTCGAACCCAGACCGGCGGCGAAGGCGAAGTTATTGGTCGCCTGCACGCCCGAGCCCAGCGCGGTTGCGCCGATGCCGTCGGCATTGGCGAAGGTACCGACCGCGGTGGCATTAAGGAAGTTGGCACGACTGGCGCTGCCGATAGCCATGGCATTGTCGCCGGTCGCCCAGGCGTTGGTGCCGAGGGCAGTGGTATCGGGCCGGGTCGCGTAGGCGCTCTGGCCGAGCGCTACCGAATGGTTGCCAAGGGCGTTGGCGCCGGCACCGACCGCGGTCGCGAATCCACGCGCGGTGGACACCGCACCAAGCGCGGTGGAGGCCTGCCCGGAAGCATTGGCCTGTTCACCCAGCGCGCTCGAGCCACCCGATGCGGCATTGGCCTGGGTACCGACGGCGGTGGAATGCAGGCACGGAGCCAGCGGCGACGGCGAGCCGTCCGGCGTGATGCCATTGTTCAAGGTCATGCAGCCATCAGCACCAACGGCACCATCACCGACGACGGTATTGGCGGGGTCGCCCTGCACCGCGCCGTTGCCAGCGTTATAGGCCATGGCCGGCGCGGCCATTGCCAGCGCACCCAGCAGGGCGGCGGTCTTCAGGCCGGGGCTGGTGCTGCGCACGCGGCCGGTGCAACGGCTGCTGGCCAGCTCGGATGCAACCACCCACTGGCCCAGCGACAGGTTCCAGACTTTGCGATAGATCGTGTTCATTAGTTCCTCTCCAGAAATCATGTAAAAGCGCGGAGTCAGCGCTCCGGGCCCGTGGGTTTGCTGCAAAACATTTCTGGTACCGGCGGCGGCTCACTCCCCGAGCAGCGCATCCAGCTCCGTCCACCCTGAGTCTCGCCAATTCTCAAAAAAAGCGGACATCTGTCACAAAATAGTTAATTGTGATTCACGTTTGTCGGCGGTCGCTGCTCGCCAACTCGGTTATCCAGCCGAGTAAAACCGTTATGAAACAATCGTTTAGGAATAGCGGATACATCGCCGGGGCTGATCGGTCCCCGTTTCACGCATGCACCGATCGTGCGTCCCGGCTGGTCGGTGCGGCGCGGCAAGCATCAAGGGGCCAGCATGCTCGCGGCCGATGGCACTGGCACCACCGTCCGTCGCCAAGAGTCGCTCGCGACGGGTAAAAATAGAGTGCAGGGAACACCGCAGCAGCGGTCTTCAAGCATCAGTCGCCCGCACCTGGTCGCCAGCGCGGACCTGGCGGATGGCATGTGGCACCGGCCGATGGCGGCGGCATGCCTGGGAATTGAGGAGCGCTCAGCGCTCTGTCAGCGCCGGCGAGGCCGCGCCGATGCGATTACGGGCCGCAAGCAGACCGAGGATGCAGCACGCGTGGAACGGCGCGCACTGATGGGCCTGCTGATAATGGGTCTGCTGAAAAGCGCGCGAGCGCTTAGCGGGACGGTGCTATGAAGCGACGGGCGCACGCTGGACGCCGCCAGGTCTGATTGAAATTGCGATCAGCGTCCGGCGTGAATCAATCGCGCCACTGCAACAGGAATGTCCGCTGCAATGACTGGCCGGGCTCGAGCACTTCCGCGCACAGGTTGAAGGCGTCCGGCGGGCCACTTTGCGGCTCGACACAGGTCGCGTCGTCCGGCTGGTCGTAGATCACCCAGTGATCGCAGTCCGAACTCAGATGCAAGACATGCTGCGGATAGTGCAGCAGTACCGGCGCGCGATTGATGAAGCAGTCATCCCAGGGGCCGTCCGTTACTTCGCCGGCTGGCAGGCAGGCGATGTCCTGCCGATCACGCGGGTACATCGCGGTCGGCGAAAACTGCAGTCGCCGTGGCTTGCGGAACCACGGATGCCAGCCGACCACCGCCGGCAGCGACTGATCCTGCGCGCTCACCGACAGCTGCAGGCGCAGATCATGATCAACGATCTCGATCGTCTGGCGGGCGATGCCGCCGAACGGCCAGCGCTGGTCGCGCGGCAGCGGCAATGACAACGCCATGCGTGTGCGGGTCAGCGCATCAATCCGCCAGCGCAGGCCAAAGCCCACGCCATGAATCGCATTGCCTTGCAGATTGAGCGGCAACTGCACGTCGTGGCCCTGATGACGGAAGCGGCCAGCGCGGATACGTCCGGCCCAAGGCACCATCGGATAACTGCCCCAGGCGATCATCGCGCTGCGGGTGTCGCTGTAGCCCTGCAGTTGCGGCTGGCCGCGGAAGCGGATCTGGGCGATGCGGCCGCCAGCGCCGGGGGCGACAATGACCTGCAGGTCGCCCGCATCCAGGCTGATGCAATCGCCGGGCGGCAAGGCGCGCAGCGCCTCGTCGATCAGCGGCCCGGCGGCCGGATCAACCACCATAGGGATTGATGGTCTGGATGCGACCGTGCTCGTCGATCTGCAGCGGCGCCATCTTGACCGAACGCAGATGGGTGACGCCGCCGGAGGCCAGGGAGTCGTGATAGAACAGATACCACTGCTCACCGACCTGGCAGATCGAGTGGTGGGTGGTCCAGCCCACCACCGGGGTCATGATCACGCCCTGGTAGGTAAACGGTCCGTACGGGTTGTCACCGACGGCGTAACACAGCAGATGGGTATTGCCGGTGGAATACGACAGGTAATAGCGGCCCTGGTATTTGTGTATCCACGGTCCTTCGAAATAGCGGCGGGCGTGGTCGTCGGCGCGCAGCGGCTGGCCATGCTCATCGAGGATCAGGATTTCCCGGCTCGGTTCGGCCAGTTGCTTCATGTCGGCGGCCAGACGCGCCACCCGTGGGCCCAGCGCTGGCTGATCGTCGGCGGGCTCTTCGTGGGCGTCGTCGTGGACGTTGTCACGATACTTCTGCAACTGCCCGCCCCAGATACCGCCGAAGTACAGATAGGCTTCGCCGTCGTCGTCGCTGAACACCGCCGGGTCGATCGAATAGGTACCGCGGATCGGTTCCGGTTCGGCCACGAACGGACCGGCCGGATCATCACCAACCGCAACCCCGATCTGGAAAATGCCATCGGCGCGCTTGGCCGGGAAGTACAGGTAATAGCGGCCGTCCTTGCACGCCGCGTCCGGCGCCCACATCTGGCGATCAGCCCACGGCACGTCCCTGACATGCAGGGCCACCCCGCAGTCGTGCACCGGCCCGTCTGGCGAATCCATCCGCAGCACGTGGTAGTCCTCCATCTGGAAGTGCTCGCCATCGTCGTTCAGCGCAACACCACCATCGATGTCGTGCGAGGGATAGATGTAGATCCTGCCATCGAACACGTGGGCCGACGGGTCGGCGGTATGGATGTGCTCGACCAGCGGCTGCGAAATGGCTTTCTCGCGCAGCGTCTGCAGGTTGTGGGGTGCGAGTTTATGCGGCATTGGGCACCTGGATGGGGCGGTTTCGTGGGTTATCGGGGGCTGGCCGCGTGCAGGCGGCGTTCGCTCAGTTCGTGCTCGATGCGCGATTCCATCGCCTTGTCGATGCGGTAGAAGAACAGCAGGGCCACGGCGACCAGCAACGGCAGCGAGCAGTACAGGCTTATTGCCATGCGGATCCCATCGACGGTCTGTGGCAGCTGGTCCGGCGCGCCCGGCTGGTAGCCGTAATAGGCCAGGATGCCGGCGACCGCGGCACCGCCGACGCTGAGGCCGATTTTCAGCCCGCACAGCATCGCCGAGAAGATGATCGCGGTCGCGCGACGGTTGTTCTTCCATTCCGAATAGTCGGCGACGTCGGCGATCATCGCCCACAGCAGTGGGATGGTGATGCCGTAGCAGAAGCCATGCAGGATGTAGGAAGCGAACACCAGGCCGATCGACTGCGGCGAGTAGAAATAGAACGCCAGCAGGAACAGCGTGGATGCGAACAGCGCGGCGCCAAACACATCGCGCTTGCCAAAGCGGTTGGCCAGCGGCCGCGAGAAGCCGATGCCGATGATCATGAAGATGATGCCACCGGCATTGAACAGGCTGAACGCCGACGTCGGCGGATCCTGCGGCCACTGGAAGCGGGTCAGGCCGGCATTGACCAGCAGGTGGTTGAGGCCATCGATGAAGCCATTGAATCCAATCTGCTGCAGGAACGCGGCCAGCTGCGCTTCACTGAGGTAGTACTGGAAGTAATAGATGTACATGCCGCCTTTCAGCGCCAGGTTGATGAACACCAGGATGGTCAGCGCCAGGATCAACATCCACGGCACGTTGCGGGCCAGATCGGCCAGATCCTGGCCAATCCCCGAGCGCTGTTCCACGGTTGGCACGATGCGCTCGCGGGTAGTGAAGAAGGTGATCAGGAAGAACAGCGTGCCGACCACGGCAAAGATCGTCATCACCACTTCAAAGCCGCGCACGCGGTCACCGTCACCAAGGATCAACACCAATGGCAACAGCAGTACCTGGATGATGAACTGCGCGATCATCACCGCCACGAAGCGGTACGCCGAAACGCTGTTGCGCTGTGACATGTTGCCGGTTAACACGCCACTCAATGCCGAGTACGGCAGGTTGTTGGCGGCGTAGACCAGCACCAGCAAGGTGTAAGTGGCGATGGCGTAGACAATCTTGGCATCGGCGCTGATGTCGGGGGTGCGGAACGCCAGCAGCGACAACACCCCGAACGGGATCGCGGTGAACAGGATCCACGGCCGGAACTTGCCCCAGCGTGATCGGGTGCGGTCGGCCAGCACCCCGATCAATGGCGTGAACACGAAGGCACTGAGCATGCCAACCACGAAAATGATTTTGGCCGCGGTGGCGGCCGGGATGCGGAACACGTCGGTGTAGAAGAACGCCAGGTAGGTGACCAGGGTCTGGAAGATCAGGTTGGCCGCCAGGTCGCCGAGGCTGTAGCCGACTTTCTCGACGACGGAAATATCCTGCAGTGTGTTGCTCATCTATTCAGTGGCCCCGATTGGCGTTGCAGCCGGACCGCCTGGCTGGCGACCGTGGAGACTGCGGTTTGCTTAGTTCAACACGGCAGCTGGCCAATGGCGCGCCAAGGCCGGCCCGCGCCGGCAGGCCCGCCCAGACCTTCGCGACTGGATGGTAGCGCTATCATTTTCGAATAAGCACGTTGCGTCGCAGCAATCAGCGGATAGCTGTTCCGTGCAGATAAATGCCGCTATTGCAGGCAATTTGACCGCTTTGTGGCGTTGCTGCAGCAAACCGTTCCTCTGCACTGGCCGCCGCCATCCCGCCTGTGATACTGATAGCGCTACCAGCGTGGAGGGCGTCGGTCGATGCGGAGGGGTTCTGGCAACACGTGCAAGCCGGCGCGGGCGGGCGACGACGTCTGCTGCGGGCGCACCTGCCCGCTGTCCGCGACCGATGCCGACCGTGGTGGCCGCACGCCATGACGGGACAGTGCTCGCCGTGAAGCCGTTGGCTGCCGCCAGCACGCCGCCCGCCAACCCCGGCCGCTACCGCTGGCGGGTCTGCGCGATGTTGCTGGCCGCCACCACCATCAACTACATGGATCGCCAGGTACTGGGCGTGCTGGCGCCGTTCCTGCAGCGCGACATCGGCTGGAACGAGATCGAGTACGGCCGCATCGTCAGTGCGTTCCAGGCGGCCTATGCGATCGGGCTGCTGTGCGCCGGGGCGGTCATCGACCGTTTTGGCACCCGCATCGGCTATGCCATCGCGATCAGTATCTGGGCGCTGGCGGCGATGAGCCATGCGCTGGCCAGCAGTGTGATCGGGTTTGCGCTGGCGCGGTTCGCACTGGGCCTGGGCGAAGCCGGCAACTTCCCTGCCGCGGTCAAGACCGTGGCCGAATGGTTCCCGCGCCGCGAACGCGCCCTGGCGGTCGGCATCTTCAACTCCGGTTCCAACATCGGCGCGGTGCTGGCGCCGCTGCTGGTGCCGGTGATCGCGCTGGCGCTGGGCTGGCAGGCGGCATTCCTGTTCACCGGCGTGCTGAGCGCCGCGTGGCTGGCATGGTGGCTGTTGACCTATCGCGCACCGGAACAACAACCGCGGTTGTCGGCTGCCGAGCTGCAGTACATCCGCAGCGATCCCGTTGAAGCCACCACCCGGATGCCGTGGGCCAGGCTGCTGCGTTATCGCCAGGCCTGGGCGTTCGTCGCGGCCAAGTTGATTACCGATCCGGTCTGGTGGCTGCTGCTGTTCTGGTCGGGCAAGTTCCTGTATTCGCAGTTCAACCTGTCGCTCAGGCAGGTCGGCCTGCCCTTGATTGCGATCTACCTGCTGGCCGATGTCGGCAGCATCGGCGGCGGCTGGCTGGCCGGTCGTTTCATCCGTCTTGGCTGGAGCGTCAACCGCGCGCGCAAAAGCGCGATGCTGGTCTGTGCGCTGTGCGTGGTGCCGATCGTGCTGGTCACCCATGCCCAGCAGCTGTGGTTGGCGGTGGCGCTGCTGGGCCTGGCCAGCGCCGGCCACCAGGGCTGGTCGGCCAATGTGTTCACCCTGCCCTCGGACATGTTTCCGCGCCAGGCGGTCGCCTCGGTGGTCGGCATCGGCGGCTTTGCCGGTGCGCTCGGCGGCATGGCGATGTCGACATTCACCGGCGCGCAGCTGCAGTCCAGCGGCAGCTATGCGCTGGTATTCCTGGTCGCCAGCGCCGCCTATCTACTGGCGCTGCTGGTCGTGCACCTGCTGGTGCCGGCACTGACACCGGCACGTCTGCCGTTCAACCCATTGGAGAATCCACATCCATGAATACCGTTTTGAGCCTAGCCGTCCTGCTGCTGTCACTGCTGCCTTTTGCAGCGCCCGCCCAGGATGCGCCGCTGGCGGCCGGCCAGGGCAAGTTCCTGGGCAGCGCCTACAGCCCGTTGCAGGCGCAGGATTTCGAGCGCTACTGGAACAAGGTCACCCCGGAAAACGCCGGCAAATGGGGCAGTGTCGAAGCGGTGCGCGACAAGATGGAATGGGGCGGACTGGACATGGCCTATCGTTTCGCCAGGTCACACGGCTATCCGTTCCACATGCACGTGATGGTGTGGGGCAACCAGCAGCCGGAGTGGATCAAGACGCTGCCACCGGCCGAACAGCGCGAGGAAATCGAGGAATGGTTTGCCGCCGTTGCCAAGCGCTACCCGGATCTGGACTTCGTCGAAGTGGTCAACGAGCCACTCAATGATCCACCGTCCAAGGACGATGAGGGCGGCGGCAACTATCTCGAGGCGCTGGGCGGCGCCGGTGCCAGCGGCTGGGACTGGATCCTGGAATCGTTCCGGCTGGCGCGGAAGCACTTTCCACGGGCGAAACTGCTGATCAACGACTACCACATCATCGACAAGCCCGATAACGCCAGGCGCTATCGCCACATTGTCGACCTGCTGCGCAAGGAGAAGCTGCTGGATGGCGTCGGCTTCCAGGCGCATGCGTTCTCGCTGACCGATGATGTTCCCACCCAGGTGCTGCGCGACAACCTGGAACTGCTCGCCGGGGCCGGACTGCCGCTGTACGTGACCGAGCTGGACATCGATGGTCCCGGCGACGCCGCGCAACTGCGGACGATGCAGCGGGTGTTTCCGTTGTTATGGGAGCATCCGGCGGTGCGTGGGGTCACCGTATGGGGTTTCCAGTTTGGCGGCTGGCGCACCGAACAGGGCGCTTATCTGGTCAACCCGGACGGCAGCGATCGGCCTGCACTGACCTGGTTGCGCGACTATCTGCGGCAGCATCCGCAGCATGCGGCCCGGTAGTTGCCAGGCAACTTCCAGCGATCAAGACGCGTGACAAGAGACAGGCAATGAGCAAACCCGCAAAGCCCCTGCACCTGCATCCGGACCGGCTGTTCCCGGCCGAAGCCAGCCAGCGCGCGATCGCACGGCAACTGTATGCGCAGGTCGCCACGCTGCCGATCATCAGTCCGCATGGCCATACCGACCCGGCATGGTTTGCCGACAACCTGCCGTTCGCCAATGCCAGCGAACTGCTGCTGGTGCCGGATCACTATGTGTTCCGCATGCTCTACAGCCAGGGCATCGCGCTCGACGCGCTCGGCATTTCGCGCGCCGACGGCAGTCGCGCCGAGGTCGATCCACGCGCCGCATGGCGGCTGTTTGCCGCGCACTTCCATTTGTTCCGCGGTACGCCGTCGTCGTTGTGGTTGAACCATGTCTTCCACGAGGTGTTCGGCCTGCGGATGCGCCTGAACGCCGCCAGCGCCGATCACTATTACGACAGCATCGGCGAGGCCCTGCAGCGACCGGCATACCTGCCACGTGCGTTGTTCAAGCGCTTCAACATCGAAGTGATTGCGACCACCGAATCGCCACTGGATGACCTGCGCCACCATCGCGCCATCCGCGACAGCGGCTGGGACGGCCGCATCGTCTCTGCCTACCGCCCGGATCCGGTGATTGATCCCGAGCACGAGCAGTTCGCCACCGCACTGCGGGCATTTGCCGGGATCAGTGGCGAAGACGTGTACGACTGGGACGGCTATCTGCGTGCCCATCGCCAGCGCCGCGCCTACTTCGCCAGCATGGGCGCCACCTCCAGCGATCACGGCCACCCCAGCGCGGCCACCGCCGACCTCGGCCGCGAGCGGGCGCGGGCGCTGTTCGCCCGCATCGTCAGCGGTAATTTCGACGCTGGCGATGCCGAGCTGTTCCGCGCCCAGATGCTGACCGAAATGGCGGCGATGAGCCTGGATGACGGCCTGGTGATGCAGATCCATCCCGGCTGCCTGCGCAACCACAACCGCCAGCTGTTCCATCGTTTCGGTCGCGACAAGGGTGCCGACATCCCGCTGCGCACCGGCTACGTGCAGGCGCTCAAGCCATTGCTGGATCGGTTTGGCAACGAACCGGACTTCAGCCTGGTCCTGTTCACCCTGGACGAGAGCACTTACGCCCGCGAGCTGGCGCCACTGGCCGGGCATTATCCGTGCCTGCGGCTGGGGCCGGCGTGGTGGTTCCACGACAGTCCGGAGGGAATGTGGCGCTTCCGCGAACAGACCCTGGCCAGCGCCGGCTTCTACAATACCGTCGGCTTCAATGACGATACCCGCGCGTTCCTGTCGATCCCCGCCCGCCATGACGTCGCCCGCCGCATCGACTGCGCGTTCCTGGCCAAGCTGGTTGCCGAGCATCGGCTGGACGAAGACGAAGCCTACGAACTGGCCGTGGATCTTGCCTACCGGCTGCCGAAACAGGCCTATCGGCTGTAGCCGTACGACCGCCGCGGCACCATCGATTGCCCTCCTCGCCACTCCTGCACGAGTACTTCATGACTGCCGCGCCATTGCCTCACCCGAAATCAAACCTCATCGCTGGCCGGCTGCTGCTGGCAACCCTGGCCAGCATGCTGGCGGCCTGCTCGGCCTCGCCGCCGGCCAGCGTGCCACCGGCGCCGGCAGTGACCGCATCCAGCGACCACCGCGTTATCGGTGGCACCCGCCGCTGGGACGCCCGCTTCGAGCAGATAGTCCCGGCCGATGCGGTGGTCGAGCAGTTGGCGCAGGGTTTCAACTGGGCGGAAGGGCCCGCCTGGGATGCCGGCAATCAGCAGCTGTTGTTTACCGATGTTCCCGAAAACACGCTGTATCGCTGGTCCGCCGACAACACCGTGGCGGTGTTGATGAAACCGTCCGGCTACCAGGGCAATGACTTTTCGACGCTGCGCGAAGCCGGCGCCAACGGTATCTGGCTGCAGGCCGATGGCCAGTGGCTGATCGCCGATTCCGGCAGCCGGGCGATCGTGCGGGTGGATCCGGCCAGCGGCAAACGCACGCTGCTGGTCAGCGACTACCAGGGCAAGCGCTTCAACAGTCCCAATGATCTGGTGGTCCGCGGCGACAGCATCTTCTTCACCGATCCCGCCTATGGGCTGAAAGGCATCAACGATTCGCCGGCCAGGGAGCTGGCCTACAGCGGCGTCTACCGGCTGGATCGCGACGGCAGCGTGCACCTGCTGGAAGATGAGCTGCTTTTCCCGAACGGTATCGCGCTGTCACCGGACCAGAACACGTTGTACGTGTCCAACTCCGACCCGCAGCGGCCGGTATGGATGGCCTACACGCTGGCGGCCGACGGCAGCGTGCTGGCCAGGCGTGAATTCGCAAACGCCGCGGATCTGGTCGCACAGGGCGCACCCGGCTTGCCGGACGGAATGAAAGTCGCGCCCAATGGCCTGCTGTTTGCCAGCGCCCCCGGCGGAGTGCTGGTGATGGATGCAGACGGCCAGCGGCTGGGTCGCATCGAAACCGGCGGGCCGATTTCCAACTGCGCCTTCGGCAACGACGGCCGGATGTTGTACCTGACTTCGAAGAGCCTGCTGGCGCGGATCCGGGTCACCCCCCGGGCGCTCGGGTTTCCAGCGCCCTGATACGCGGCCGTGGACCCGGCGCGGTCAGTCCGGAAAATCACCGCGTTGCAGCCGCGCATCGGCGCGCAGCAGGGCGGCGGCGAAACACGGCTCCGTCGCCAGTCCGGCAAACATCGCATCCAGACCCAGGAACAGGCCCAGATCATGGGCCGGCTCGCCGTTGCAGCGCAGGCCGATGGCGGTCAGCGCGTCGCTGATCGGATCGACCAACGCCACGCCGTTGTTGGCCTGGCGCTGGACGAAGCGCATCCACGCCACGATCGGCAGGCTCAACGCGTCGATGTCGTGAGCGTCAGCCAGGCGATCGGCCAGCGTGCCCAGCAGGCGCACCGGCAGCTTCTGTGATCCATCCCAGGCAATCTGCGACAGCTGGTGCTGGATCGCCGGGTTGGCGAAGCGTTGCAGGATCGCGCTGATGTAGCCGTCGCTGTCGAAGGCTGGCGGCATCCGCAGCGTCGGCGCGATGTGCCGGCGCATCAGCCGTTCGACGAACGCGGCCAGCGCCGGGTCGTCCATCGCCCCGGCCACGGTCTGGTGGCCGCGCAACAGACCGATATAAGCCAGGCTGGAATGGGCGCCATTGAGCAGACGCAACTTGGCCTGGTCATGGGCGGCGATGTCGGCACTCATCGTCACCCCTACCTGTTCCAGCGCCGGGCGACCATGACGGAAGTCGTCTTCAACCACCCATTGCGTGTATGGCTCGCGCTGCACCGGCCAGGCATCGATGCAGCCCAGCGCAGCGGCCACCCGTTCCCGGGTCGCTTCATCGGTGGCCGGGGTGATGCTGTCGACCATGCTGCATGGAAAGCTGGCCTGCACCCGGATCCAGTCCGCGAGGGCCGGGTCGACAAGCCCGGCGAACTGCAGCACCGCACGCCGCAGCTTGCCACCGTTGTCGGCCAGGTTGTCGCAGCTCAGCGCGGTGAATGCGGCCACGCCACGCTGGCGGCGCAGGGCCAGTGCCGCCACCAGCAGGCCGATGGCACTGCGCGGCCGCATCGGCGAGGCCTGATCGTGGACGATGTCTGGATGCGTCGTGTCCAGCTCCTCGCCGGCCAGGCAATAGCCCTTCTCGGTGATGGTCAGGCTGACGATGCGGATCGCGGGGTCGGCCATCCGCTGCAGCACCTGATCGCCCTGATCGCGGGCGCACAACAGTTCACGCACGGCGCCAATCACCCGCAGCGCCGGCGGGTGCTGCAGCAACGCCAGCGTGTACAAGCCATCCTGCGCTGCCAGCGCGTCGCGTACCGCGCCGCTGTGCAGCGATACACCGCAGATGCCCCAGCGTGGATCGATGGCCAGCACATCATCGATGTAGACAGCCTGATGGGCGCGATGGAAAGCGCCCACACCGATGTGCACGATGCCGACGCGCACCGCGGCTGGATCGTAGCCCGGCCGGCCGATGCCGGCGGCCAGGGTCGGCAGCCGGCTGTGGTCAAGCCGTGGCAACGGCGCGTGGTCCTCACTCATCCCGGCTTGCGCACTCAGTCGGCATCCATGCTGAAGATCTGGCGCAGGCGGATGTCCTCGCTGGAGGCACCGACCTGTACTTCGTACTGGCCCGGGTCCACCGCATACGCCTGTTTCTGCTCGTCGTACCAGGTCAGATCCCTGGCCGGGGTGAATTTGAAGCTGACCTCCTGTGACTGCCCCGGTTGCAGATGGATGCGCTGGAAGCCGCGCAGGGTCTTGCGATCGCGCGCGTGCCTGGCACTGACCGGACGCAGGTACAGCTGCACTACTTCATCACCGGCACGCTGGCCCTGGTTGCTCAGGGTCATGCTGACCGTGATCGGATCGGCGGCGCTGTTGCCAGCACGCTGCAGGGCCAGCCCGTCGTAGCCAAACCTGGTGTAGGACAGGCCGTGGCCGAACGGATACAGCGGCTGGCCTTCGAAGTAGCGATAGGTGCGGCCCTGCATCGAGTAGTCATCGAACGCCGGCAGCTTTTCGTCTTCCTTGTAGAACGTCACCGGCAGCCGTCCGGCCGGGTTGGCATCGCCGAACAACACGTCGGCGACCGCGCTGCCACCACGCTGGCCGGGATACCAGGCGACCAGGATCGCCGGCAGATGCTGCTTGGCCCAGTCCACTGCCAGCGCCGAGCCGGTGGTCAGCACCATCACCACCGGCTTGCCGGTGGCCTGCAGTTTCTGCAGCAGGTCGCGCTGGGTCTGCGGCAGCCGGATATCGGTGCGATCACCGCCGGCAAAGCCGGGATAATCGACCTTCATCTCCTCGCCTTCGACATCGCCGGTCAGGCCGCCGACAAACACCACCACGTCGGCTTGTGCCGCCGCGTCCATGGCTTCCTGCAAGGTCGATTTGGCACCGGGCATGCGCCAGGCCAGGCGCACGCCGGCATCGCGTTCGTTGTCGTAGTACTCGAGCCTGATGTCGTAGGCACGACCGGCTTCCAGCTGCACGCTGGCATGCTCGGCACGCATCCGGTCGACGTTTTCCCAGGCATCGATGATCAGCTTGCCGTCAAGGTAGACGCGCATGCCATCGTCGGCGGCGGCCTCCAGCTGGTACTCGCCAGTCACCGGCGGCAGCAGCTGTCCGCTCCAGCGGATGCTGAAACCGTCGGCCGGCACGCCCTCGCCCGGTCCGGCTTCGCCGCGCATCATCAGGTTGTCGGTCGGCGAATTGCGATCCCAGCGGAAACCAACCTGGGCATCGGTGCGCACCAGCACCGGCTTGCCGGACAGATCGCGATTGGCGAAGTACTCGCCGCGCAGGCCGCGTTCGCCATCCTTTGCCGAAGTCTGCAGGTAACGCGGTTCAATCAGCGGCGTCGCATCGGGATCGTCACGGCCGGGCACCAGATCGGTGCCGCGTGCATACAGGACGCGTGCCTGCGGCACGGCCTCGCGGATGCCCTGGACGATGGTCACCGGCGCGGCTGGCGTACCGTAGTAGTTGCCGAGCAGCGCCATCGGATCGTCAGCGGTCGGGCCAATCACCGCGATCGTGCCGGTCTGCCGGGACAGCGGCAACAGGCCGTCGTTCTTCAGCAGCACGATCGATTCCTGCGCCATCCGTCGCGCCAGCGCATCGTGTTCGGCCGACTGCACGACGCTGGCGGGAATTCGGGTCCAATGCACCTGCGCCGGCGGATCGAACATGCCCAGGCGCATCCGTGCGGTGAACAAGCGGGTCAAAGCATCGTCGACTTCGGCCTCGGACAGCAGGCCCTTGCGTACCGCCACCGGTACGTACTGGGCGTAGGTGCTGCCGCAGTTGAGCTCGGTGCCGTTCTTGACCGCCAGCGCGGCGGCTTCTTCCGGGGTGGCCACCAGCTTGTGATTTTCCCAGATGTCACGGACGGCCCAGCAGTCGGACATCACGTAACCCTTGAAGCCCCAGTCGCGGCGCAGGATGTCCTTCAACAGCAACTGGCTGGCACTGGCCGATTCCCCATAGACGCGGTTATAGGCACCCATCACCGCCGCGACCTGGCCCTCGCGTACCAGCGTCTCGAACGCCGGCAGATAGGTTTCGTGAAAGTCGCGTGCGCTCGGTCGGGCATCGAAGTGGTGGCGATCGGCTTCCGGTCCGCTGTGCACCGCGAAATGCTTGGCGGTCGCATCGAGCTTGCGGTACCTGGGATCATCGCCTTGCAGGCCGCGTACGAACGCCACCCCCATGCGACCGGTCAGGTAGGGGTCCTCGCCATAGGTTTCCTGGCCGCGGCCCCAGCGCGGATCACGGAAGATGTTGATGTTCGGCGACCAGAACGTCAGGCCCTGGTAGCGCCCGCGTTCGCCACGGGCGGCGAAGATTTCATGCTTGGCGCGTGCTTCGTCGCTGATCGCGTTGGCGACCTCGCCCATCAGCGGCACGTCGAACGAAGCGGCCATGCCAATCGCCTGCGGGAACACCGTCGCCCCGCCGGCACGCGCCACCCCGTGCAGTGCTTCGTTCCACCAGTCATAGGCGGGTACGTCCAGGCGCGGAATCGCCGGCGCGTCGTTCTGCATCTGCGCGCCTTTCTCGTCCAAGGTCATCCGCGACACCAGATCCGCGGCACGGGTTTCGAAATCCAGCCGCGTGTCCTGGTAGGGCAATGCCGGTTCGGCCGCCAGGCTGGCAGCGGTCGCGCACGCCAGCAGGCAGGAAAGCAGGGCCGTGTGCAGCGGACGGCGGTAGTGGGTCTGTTTCATCGATTGACTCTCCATTATTCCTGCGGTGCGATACGTGCGTAGGGGCCCAGCACCGCGCCGACGAAACCGCCGGCCACGTCGGTGCTGAGGATGCTGCCGTCTTCGTGTTGCTGCAGCCATTGCCAGCCGGCGCCGGCGTCGTAGGCAAAACCGTAGTCGCCCTGATCGCCGGTGATCTTCAACTGCAGTTGGCCGATGGCCGGCAGGATCCGCGATGCCACTTCGCGTTCGCCGCCGCCGTCACGGCGACGCAGGAACAGTTGCAGCTGTCCGTCGTGGCGACGCACGCCCATGAACAGCCAGTGGTCTTCGTTCTGGAAAGCGACGATGCCGGCTTCAGTGCCGGCCTCGGTCGGCACCTGCATCGCGGTGCTGGCCTCGAAGCGCATGTGCTGTTGCCGGCGTACCAGCAGCGATGGATTGCGCAGGCTGTCGAGGTTTTCCGCCAACGGCCGGATCGCCAGCTGGCCGCGATGCGAGTCGAGATCCACCCACGCCTGCTTCGGCACCCGCACGTACATCCACTCAGGGCCGAGCGTGGGTCCATCAAACTCGTCGCGCCAGCTGAAGTTGCCGCTCAGCGGCGCCTGCGCCGCCTTGCCATGCATGAACGTCGGTGCCTTGGCGACGTAGGGGATGGCGGTCTGCGGCGGCAGGATCATCGGCCACCCGTCTTTCCACTCGACCGGCAGCAGGAAGGTTTCGCGACCGGTGTTGTAATGCACGCCGCCGTAGTTGCGGCTGGCCAGGAACGTCGCCCACCACTGGCCATCCAGTCCTTGCACCAGATCCGCATGACCAGCGTTGGTGATCGGCTGCGGCCGATCGTCGGGCAGATCGCGCTGGGTCAGGATCGGATTGTGCGGCGAGGGCGTGTACGGCCCCCAGACATCGCGACTGCGCAGGATGACCTGCGAGTGCTGCGGTCCGGTGCCGCCTTCGGCACAGTTGAGGTAATACCAGCCATCACGCTTGAGCAGGTGCGGGCCTTCGATCCAGATCGGGTTGGTTGACGGATCGACACCGCCGTCGATCAGTACCTTGCGCGGGCCGAACGGCTGCTTCTTCTCCAGGTCGAAGGCCTGCAGCCAGATCGCGCGGTGGCCGTCGTAGCGCGGCTTTTCCTCGGGCAGATCGTTGTTCAGCAGATAGACGCGGCCATCATCATCGAAGAACAGCGACGGGTCGATGCCGTCGATGGTCGGCAGCCAGATCGGATCCGACCACGGTCCAGCCGGGTTGCTGGCGGTGGCCAGGAAGTTGCCGCCGCTGTCGACCGCCGTGTTGACCACGTAGAACACCCCGTCGTGGTATTCGATGGCCGGCGCGAACACGCCGCGCGACAGCCCCAGTCCATCGAAATCCAGTTGCGAAGGGCGGTCGATGACGTTGCCGATCTGCTTCCAGTGGACCAGATCCTGGCTCTCGAATACCGGGATGCCGGGAAAATAGGCGAAGCTGGAATTGACCAGATAGAAGCGGTCGCCGGCACGGGTGATGCTGGGATCCGGATGGAAGCCGGCCAGCACCGGATTGCGATAACTGCCGTCCGGCAGCGGCGTTGCGAACACCGCGTCGTCGCCGTGGTACTGGAACCAATCGAACAATACCGGCTCGGCGGCCAGCAGCGGCCAGGGCGCCAGCAACGCGGCCAGCATCGTCAATCGGCTACCGATGTTCTTGATCGTCTTCATTGTCGTCCCCTTCCCCTTGTTGTCGTCCTACCAATCCCACATCGCGCCGTCTTCCAGCCTCGCCACCGGCAACTGCCGGGGCAGGTACGGAAAGCGCGCGGCCAGTTGTTCGTCGATGTCCACGCCGTGGCCGGGCGTGTCGCCCACGTGCAGGCGGCCGTCGCGGAAGTGGTAGTCATGCGGAAACACTTCGTTGGCCAGCTCGCTGTGGAACATGTATTCCTGGATGCCGAAATTGGGCACCCAGGTATCGAAATGCAGCGCCGCACCCATGCATACCGGTGACAGGTCGGTGGCGCCGTGGAAACCGGTGCGGACCTGGTACAGCGCGGCGAAATCGGCCAGCCGGCGGATGTGGCTGATGCCACCGCCATGGACGATGGTGGTGCGGATGTAATCGATCAGCTGCTGTTCGATCAGGTGTTTGCAGTCCCAGATCGAATTGAACACCTCGCCCACCGCCAACGGGGTGACTGAATGCTGGCGGATCAGTTCAAAGCACTTCTGGTTGTCGGCCGGGGTCGCGTCTTCCAGCCAGAACAACCGGTACGGTTCCAGATCGCGCGCCAGCCTGGCCGCTTCTATCGGGGTCAGCCGGTGGTGCACGTCATGCAGCAGCTCGACCTGGTTGCCGTGATCGGCGCGCACCCGTTCGAACAGCTTCGGCGCGGTTTCCAGATAGCGCGGGGTGTTCCAGACCGTTTCCGCCGGCAGTTCGCTTTCGGCTGGTTCGTAGGGTTTGCCGGCGGTGGAGATGCCATAGGCTTTGTTGATCCCCGGCACCCCGCACTGGGCGCGGACCGCAAGGAATCCCTGTTCGATGTACTTGCCGACCTCGTCGCTGGCTTCGCTGATGTCGCGGCCATTGGCATGTGCGTAGACCAGCGCGCCGTCGCGTGAGCGGCCACCGAGCAACTGGTACAACGGCATGCCGGCCAGCTTGCCGAGGATGTCCCAGAGGGCGACATCGACCGCCGCAATCGCGGTCATCGTCACCGGTCCGCGCCGCCAGTAGGCACCGCGATACAGGAACTGCCAGATGTCCTCGATGCGGCCGGCGTCGCGGCCAATCAGGTTCGGCGCCACGTGTTCGCGCAGATAGGCCGCCACCGCCAGTTCGCGGCCGTTGAGGGTCGCATCACCGAGCCCATGCACACCGCCGCGGGTCTGGATTTTCAGGGTCACGAAATTGCGCCCCGGGCAGCTGACGATGACGCTGGCGGCGACGATCTCGCGGTCCCGCGTGGACGCCTGCGCGTGCCATCGGTCCGGGGTTCCAGCTTCGCTCTCGACGTGGCTCATGCGGGCGGCTCTCGAAGTCGTCAATGGCTGATGGGCAGTTCGAACGGTCCGGCCGGCAACGGCGCACCGTCGTACAACGTGCAGACCGGGCTGTCGCCCCAGCAGTAACGGACCCGTGTCGGCGTCGCCTGCGCGGAGCCGCTGGCTCGCAGTTGCACCTGGCGGCCATCGATGCGGGCGTCGGCGTAGTGGCAACTGCCGGCAGCCTCGCCGCACAGTTGGAAACCAATCGGCTGATCGGCACCGCGCGCGACCAGCGCGCCGGTGATGTCGCTGAATGTCACCACCACCGCATCGTCCTGGCGCTGCGCGCTGACCGGTACCGGACCGGATGCCGGCAACGCTTCGTCGTACGCCACATGGCGCGCGGCACGGGCCAGCCGGCGGCCGAGCTCCTGCTTGTTGGCCGGATGGATATCGCTGCTCTCGCCAATGTCGATGGCCACCGCCAGCGCGCTGTGCGGGTCGGCGTTGGCGA
The DNA here is from genome assembly GCF_001431405.1 of Pseudoxanthomonas dokdonensis. GTDB lineage: Bacteria > Pseudomonadota > Gammaproteobacteria > Xanthomonadales > Xanthomonadaceae > Pseudoxanthomonas_A > Pseudoxanthomonas_A dokdonensis. The sequence continues at coordinate 46,546 of NZ_LDJL01000013.1, read as the reverse complement.
CCTGCCGTTGCACTTCGCGCAATTGCGACCATTCGCTTTCCACTGGCGTGGTCGGCACGTTGCCGAAGTTGGCCAGCTGCACGATCAGCCAGGCACGCTCGCCACCGAACTGCCGCCGCCAGTCATCCCGCAGCAATGGCAGCAGCTGCGCGTAGCGCTGTGCTTCGGCGGTATTGGATTCGCCCTGGTACCAGAGCATGCCGCGCAGACCGTAGCGGCCCAGTGGCGCGATCATGCCGTTGTACAGGGTCGACAAGCCGGCGGCGGTCTGCCACGGCGCACGTGGCGGTGTGCCATAGGCAGGCGGCACGATCTGGTACTGCCAGCCAGCCTCGTCCAGTGCCACCCGGCTGCCGTCGGCGAACAGCAGCGCGCGGCTTTCGGCCGGGCCGACCATGCCGCCATCCCGGTATGTGTCCAGCGCGTTGACCACGATCAGGTTGTCTCCGGCCTGCAGCAACCCGGCTGGCAACGCATAGCTGCGCGGCTCGTCGGCGCCATAGCTGCTACCGACCGATTGTCCGTTGACCCAGCTCTGGTCGACCTCGTCGACATTGCCCAGCAGCAGACGTGCCGGTTGCGCGGCCTGCGGCGCGGTCAGCCTGACCCGGGTGCGATACCAGAGCATGCCGTTGAAGTCGGCCAGCGCCGGCACCCCCCAGCTTTCCCAGGCGGTCAGTTGTCGTGGCGCGGCGGTCCACTTGCCGTTGCCGGTCGCGGCCCACGGCGTGGTCGTCGATTGCTGCGACCACCAGTCCTGCCACAGCGTGCCCCACTGGCGCACCGCCAGGGCCGGATCGCGGGCGTACGTATCGAGTACGTCCAGCTCGCGGTCGTAGCTGGCGGATTGGCGCAGCGCGGCTTCGCTCATCCAGGCCTGGATCCGCGATCCGCCCCAGGCGGCATTGATCAATCCCATCGGCACCGGCACCGTCTTGCGCAGCTCGCGGGCGAAGTAATAACAGGCGGCGGAAAAGTCGCGCACGCTGTCCGGCGACAGCGTCTGCCATGCCACCGCTTTGCCGAAGCCGGCCTGCGGACTGGCGGCGCCGACCTGTGGCACGGTCAGCAGGCGGATGCCATCGTCGCTGGCGCCGGCGATTTCCGAACGCGAATCGAGCGTGCGCTGCACCTGCAGTTCCATATTGGACTGGCCCGAGCACAGCCAGACATCGCCAACCAGCAGATCACGCACGGTCTGTTGCTGGCCGCTGCCGGTGCTGGCGCTGAGCTGGTACGGACCACCGGCACGATGGGCCTGCAGTTCGGCCTGCCAATGGCCACTGGCATCGGCACGACTGCGACTGCGGCGGCCATCGAATTCGATCACCACGCTGTCGCCTGGCGTGGCCCGGCCCCAGATCGGAATCGGCGCATCACGCTGCAGCACCGCATGGTCCTGGAACAGCGCATCCAGCACGCGGTTGCCGGCGTCCGGCTGGTGCGACTGCGCCAGCACCGGTAATGCCAGCATCGACAATACCGTGGCCAGTGCCGCGCGCTGCGGCCAATGCCGATGACAGGCTGTGCTCATTTACCATCTCCGGGAGCGTAGGGAAAAGACAGTTGCTGGTAGTACTGCAGCGGATGGGCTGGCGCGGCCTCGCCAGCGGCCAATGGCAGGCCGGAAAACGTCTGGAAATAGGCGATGCTGGCATCGCGCCACCATTGCGCTTCCTTCTCCTGTATCGCCAGGAACGCCGCGACCTGCTGCTGGCGCTCGGCATCGATGTGGCCGTCCAGCCCGGCCCAGGTCCGGCGCATGTCGCGCACGTACTCCACGCCACGGCTGTAGTGATGTACCAGTTCGTCCCATAACGTGCGTCCCGAGGCCATCGGCCGATCCCAGCGCACGTGGTGGAACCACAGCAGGTACTGTTCGGGCACCCGCCGCGGATCGGCAAATTCGGCCGCCAGTGGCGGCGCGTACTGGGCTACCGCGTTGCTGCCGCTGGCGCTGCGATCAAAGCCGATGCCGTCGGCGTCGGCGCGGTGGTAATAGACCGAGGTCCAGTCAGCGCGCGAGCCGCCCTCTACCCACGGCGCCGGCCCGTAGTGATGGCCACGGCCCATCAGGTGATGCAGGCCGAGCGGGGTCATGTAGTCGACCGCCGCTTCGCGCGAACCCATCATCATCTGGACCACCGGCGCGACGAAGGCCGGATCCGGGGTGAACGTCATCCGCACCCAGTCGCGGGCGATGTCGGCCGCGTCCAGCCGCGGATTCCAGGCCATGCGTCCGAACACATACCAGTTGGCCTGATCGAACTGCGAGCCAGTCCAGTTGCGATCGGCGCCGATGTTGGCGACCCCGGCGATGCCGCTGAGCGCGTGATTGTCGAGCCGGCCTTCGACGATGCTGGCCACGGTCGAGCCCGGGCCGTGGGCCAAGGTGTCGCTTTGCAGGGTCTCCTGGTACAGCGGTCCCAGATACACCAAGTGGGTGGCGAAACCCAGGTATTCCTTGGTGATCTGGAACTCCATCATCAGCGGTGTCTTCGGCATCGCGCCGAACAGCGGATGGAACGGCTCGCGTGGCTGGAAGTCGATGGCGCCGTTCTTGACCTGCAGCAACACGTTGTCACGGAAACGGCCATCCAGCGGCACGAACTCATCGTAGGCCTGCCTGGCGCGATCGTCGGGCTGCTCATGCGAATACACGAACGCCCGCCACATCACCACGCCGGCGTGTGGCTGCAACGCATCGGCCAGCAGGTTGGCGCCGTCGGCGTGGCTGCGACCGTAGTCCTGTGGACCGGGCTGGCCTTCGGAGTTGGCCTTGACCAGGAAGCCACCGAAGTCGGGAATCAGCCGATAGATCTCGTCGGCCTTGTCGCGCCACCAGCGCTGCACCCCGGCATCCAGCGGGTCGGCGGTGCTCAGCCCGCCGATTTCCACCGGCGCACTGAAACGGGCGCTCAGGTAGACGCGGATGCCCCACGGCCGCAGCACGTCGGCCAGCGCCGCGGCCTTGGCCAGATAAGGCGCGGTCAGGCTGACGGCGTTGGAATTGACGTTGTTGAGGACGCTGCCATTGATGCCGATCGAGGCGTTGGCGCGGGCGTAATCGCTGATCCGCGGGTCGACGTAATCGGGCAGCTTGTGCCAGTCCCAGATCGAAGCCCCGGCGTAGCCGCGTTCGACATAGCCGTCCAGATTGTCCCAGTGATCCAGCATCCGCAGCTTGACCCGCGGTGCTTCACGGATGCCGTCCGCCGGCAGCGCTTGCCCGGTCTGCAGCAAGCGCAGCAGGTGGAAGGCGCCGTACAGCGCGCCGATATCGCTGTTGGCCGCGATCACGGTGGCAGCGCGCCCATCGATGGGCTGGCGCCGGATCAGATAACCCTCCTCACCCAGTCCGCCAAGCTGCGGCTGCAACGCGCGCAGCTGCGGCAGCGTCGCCGGGGTGCCGACCAGTAACGCCCCGGCCTGGCTGGCACGGCTGGCCAGCGCTGGCGCACTACCGGTCATCGCCTGCAATGCGCGCAGCAGTTCATCACGGGTGTGCTGGCCGGTGGTCGAGGCATCGGCCACCACCAGCTGCCGGGACTGCTGGCGCAGCGCATCGGCCTGGGCCGCCGGCAACGGTCGATAGCGCAGCCACAGCTCGTAGCCGTCCTCGGCCAGCGCCACCGGCAATACCCCCAGCAGCAGCGACAGCATCAGCAGGCCGCTTGCCAGCCAGCGTTGACCGCGGCCGGGGCGGCTATCGCGGCGCCGGAAAGTTACCGGTAACATCGGCTCATCCATATGCACGGCCCGGCCGTTGCTGACAGTGCGGCCGTTCGCCGCAGCCGCCGGGGATTCCCTGCCCGCGCCGGATGCCCGCCACCGATTGAAGGAACATGTCTTGGAAAAGCCGGTTTTGAACAAGCCCCGCAAAGCCGTCAGACGCAAGAGCAGTGGCGTTACCATCGACGAAGTCGCCGCCCACGCCGGGGTCTCGCCGATGACCGTGTCGCGGGTCATGAATGGCCAGGGCAAAGTCCGTGACAGTACCCGCGAGCGGGTGCTGGAAGCGGTCCGCGAGCTCAACTACACGCCCAACCTGGCGGCCAGCTCGCTGGCGGCGGCGCAGCACACCCGCATCGCCCTGATCTACACCAACCCCAGCGGTGCCTACCTGCGTGAACTGCTGGTAGGCCTGTTGCGGGTGGCATCGCGTACCGCGGTCCAGCTGGTCGTCGATTACTGGGACGATCTGGATGCCGACAACGAGCGCAAGAGCGCGCGGGCGCTGGCCAAGCGCGTAGACGGTGTGATCCTGCCGCCGCCGCTGTGCGAGTCGCGCACCGCGGTCAACGAGCTGGTCCGCGCCGGGGTGCCGGTGGTGGCGATCGCCTCCGGCCATTTCCGTGACGACATCTCCTGCGTGCGCATCGACGATTTCCGTGCCGGCAAGGAAATCGCCGAACACCTGATCGCCCAGGGCCATACCCGCATCGGCTGCATCAAGGGCCGCACCGACCTCAGTGCCAGCGCGCGTCGTTTCGAAGGATTCCTGGCCGCGCTCGACGATGCCGGCATCGCCCTCGATCCAACCCTGGTGCAACAGGGTGACTACACCTATCGCGGTGGCCTCGAGGCAGCCAGCAAGTTGCTGGGTTTGCGGCATCCGCCCAGTGCGATTTTCGCCAGCAACGACGACATGGCCGCAGCGGCGATTTCGGTGGCCCATCGCCAGGGCCTGGACGTGCCACGGGATCTGTCGGTGGTCGGCTTCGATGACACTTCGGCGGCGACCACGGTGTGGCCGGAACTGACCACCATCCACCAGCCGATCGCGTCGATGGCCAACGCCGCCATCGACATCCTGCTGCGCGGGATCCGGCGCAAGGACGCCAACACCCGGGTGTTGTCCGACCATGTGATGCCACACCGGCTGATCGCCCGCGATTCGGTGGCACCACCGCCGCGGCGCAAGTAACCCGGCAGCCCGCGGCAACGGCCGGGGCCTGCGGCCACTTCTGCATGGCATGCGCCCGGACGGCATGCAATCAATCAGCTTGCAAGACCGTCCGGGCGTCATCGGCTCAACGCAGCAGGTACTGGTTGAGCAGGTTTTCGTAGCGCTCCTGCTTGCCGCTGGTCTGGGTCGGCTCACCCTGTTTGCCAGCGATGGCCTGCAGATCTTCCAGGCTCAGCTTGCCGGCTTCGAAATCGCGGCCGGCGCCGCTGTCGAAGCTGGCATAGCGCTGCTTGCGCCACCGCTCCCACGGCGAGTCGTTCAACAGCGAATGGGCGACTTCCAGTCCGCGCGCGAACGCGTCCATGCCGCCGATGTGGGCAATGAACAGATCTTCCAGATCGGTGGATTCGCGACGCACCTTGGCATCGAAATTGAGGCCGCCTTCCAGCCCGCCCTGGCGCAGCACCACCATCATCGCGCCGACGGTGTCGTACAGGTCGGTCGGGAACTGATCGGTATCCCAGCCGTTCTGCGCGTTGCCGCGGTTGGCGTCGATGCTGCCGAGCAGGCCGTGGTCGGAGGCCACCTGCAGATCATGTTCGAAGGTGTGTCCGGACAGGGTCGCGTGGTTGGCTTCGATGTTGAGCTTGAAGTCTTTTTCCAGGCCGTGCTGGCGCAGGAAGCCGGCGACCGTGGCGCTGTCGAAATCGTACTGGTGCTTCATCGGCTCCATCGGCTTGGGCTCGATCAGGAAGTTGCCCTTCAGGCCGATGCTGCGACCGTAGTCGCGGGCCATGGTCAGGAAGCGGGCGAAATGCTCCAGCTCGCGCTTCATGTCGGTGTTGTGCAGGCTGGCGTAGCCTTCGCGGCCACCCCAGAACACGTAATGCTCACCCCCCAGCTCGACGGTCGCATCCAGCGCCGCCTTGACCTGCACCGCCGCGCGCGCGACGACGTTGAAGTCGGGGTTGGTCGATGCACCATTCATGTAACGCGGATGGGTGAACAGGTTGGCGGTACCCCACAGTAGTTTCATGCCGGTGTCGGCCTGGCGCTGCTTGGCCAGCGCGACCATGTGGCTGAGGTTGCTCTGGTATTCGCCGATGTCATCGGCATCCGGGGCCAGGTCGATGTCGTGGAAGCACCAGTACGGCACGCCGAGTTTGCTGAACAATTCAAACGCCGCATCCAGCTTGGCTTCGGCACCGGCCATGGCGGTGTCGCCCTGCCACGGGAACTGGCGCGTGCCCGGCCCGAACGGGTCGTGGCCGGCGTTGCAGAAGGTGTGCCAGTAGCAAACCGCGAAACGCAGATGCTCGCGCATGCTCTTGCCGCCAATCAGCTTGTCGGCGTCATAGACCTTGAACGCCAGCGGATTGTCGGACTCGCGGCCTTCGAATTTGATCTGGCCGATGCCGGGAAAATATTCCTTGGCGCCGACGAAATAGTGCTTGCTCATGGGGTTCCTCTGTTCAATATCGTGGGGGAGTTGGATGGATGGCTCAGCGGTCGCCGCCGACCCCGTGGGTGTCATGCAGATGTTTCAGATAGCGCTTGTAGGATTGCTGGTAGGCGGTCCTGCGGCTGGCATCGGGCAGGTGTGCCTGCGCCGGATCGTGGTGGACGTGGCGGTTGACCACCTCGACCAGACTGTCGGCGCCGGCCGCGGTCGCCTGCAGCGACCACAGCGCCTGAAGCGCGGCGCCAAACGCGGCACCCTCGGTCTGCTGCGGTACCTGCACCGGCAGGCCGAACACATCGGCCACCATCTGCCGCCAGGCCGGGCTGTTGGCGCCACCACCGGTCAGCAGGATGCGATCGAACTGCATGCCGGCGGCAACGAAGGCGTCATAGCCGAACCTGAGGCTGAAGGTCGCGCCTTCCATCGCCGCCCGGTACAGGTGCGCGGGACTCATGTTGCGCATGTCCATGCCATGCAGCGACGCCTTCGCCTCGGGCAGGTCAGGCGTGCGCTCGCCATTGAAGAACGGCAGCATGGTCAGGCCATCGGCACCGGGCGTGGTCGAGGTGATCATCGGATCGCCATCGCGACTGCTGAAACCCAGCGTGCTGGCGACGGTCTCGGTGGCCACGGTGCAGTTCATCGTACAGATCAGCGGCAACCAGCCGCCGGACGAGGAACAGAACGCGGCCCAGGCACCGTGCTCGTCGACCACCGGTTGGTCGGCGTAGGCGAACAGCGTGCCCGAGGTGCCCAGACTCATCGCCAGCCGTCCCGGCACGACTGCGCCGGTGCCGATCGCGGCCATCATGTTGTCGCCACCACCGACCGCGATGCGCACCGCATGCGACAGGCCGAGGCGGTCGGCCATCGCCGGCAGGATCGCGAAACTGCTGTCGTTTGACACCAGCGGCGGCAGGCACTGGCTCAGATCCCGATCCGGATCAATCGCCTTCAGCAATGGTGCCGACCATTGCCGGCTACGCACGTCCAGCCAGCCGGTGCCGGAGGCGTCGCCGTACTCCATGAAGCGTTCGCCGGTGAGACGGAAGTTGAGGTAGTCGTGTGGCAGCAGGATGGTCGCCAGCGCCGCATAGGCTTGGGGCCGATGCTTGCGGGTCCAGCGGATCTTGGAGGCGGTATAGCCGGCCAGGATTGGATTGCCAGCGGCCTCGATACAGCCCTGCGCACCACCCAGCGCCTGCATGATTTCCTCGCACTCGGCGCTGCTGCTGGTGTCGCACCACAGTTTGGCCGGGGCCAGCACGTTGCCGTCGGCATCCAGCGCCACCAGCCCATGCTGCTGGCCGGAAACCGCCAGCGCGGCGATGCCCTGCCGCAGTTGCGGATCGATCCGGGCGAAGCACTGCTCGACCGCGTCCATCCATGCTTGCGGATGCTGCTCGCGGCTGCCGTCGTCACCACTGATCAGTTCCAGCGCCGCGCTGGCGGTGGCCCGCAGCTGGCATGACTGCGCGTCGTAGACGACAACCTTGACGCTCTGCGTCCCGGCATCGATGCCAGCCACCAGCGTCATCGTTGAAGCCTCAAGCCGGAAAAAAAGTTAGCGCTACCATTTTGCCGGCAAAAAAAATGGCGACGGAGTGAACGGGCGACTGGCACGGGCTGGGCGATCCGGTTGTGCGAGAACCCGCACTTTACCCAGCCCCCGTGCAAAAAGCGTGCTGCAACGCGGAATGTGAGTGCAAACAGCCGCTTGCGGGGGCTCAGCCGCCGGCCGGGCTACCGTGGCGTGGCTGCGTGTGCGAGGCCACGCCCGGGCTTCACACCACCTGCGGCAACCCGTCCAGCAGCTTGTCCAGCGTGATCGGGTAATCGCGCACGCGCACGCCGCTGGCGTTGTAGATGGCGTTGGCAACCGCGGCGGCGACCCCGCAGATACCGAGTTCGCCGACTCCCTTGGCCTTCATCGGCGAGGACTGCGGGTCGGTTTCATCCAGGAACACCACCTCCTGGTGCGGGATGTCGGCATGCACCGGCACCTCGTAACCGGCCAGGTCGTGATTGACGAAAAAACCCAGCCGCTTGTCGATCACCAGTTCCTCGGACAGCGCTGCGCCGACCGCCATCGTCATCGCGCCGATGACCTGGCTGCGGGCCGATTTGGGATTGAGGATGCGCCCGGCCGCGCACACCGCCAGCATCCGCCGGACCCGGGTTTCGCCGGTATAGGCATCGACGCCGACTTCGACGAAGTGGCCGGCGAACGTCGACTGCTGGGCTTTCTTGCCCAGATCGCCGAATTCAATCGCGTCCTCCGCGACCAGTTCGCCGTCGGCGGCGAGTTCGCCGAGCGCGACCCGGCGATCGCCGGCATGCACGTGGCCATCGCTGAATTGCGCGTCGCTGACCGCGATGCCGGCTTTTTCCGCCACCTGCTCGCGCAGTTTGACGCAGGCGGCATAGACCCCGGCAGTGGAACTGTTGGCGCCCCACTGGCCGCCCGAGCCGGCCGAGACCGGGAACGCCGAATCACCTAGCCGTACGTCCACGTCCTGCAGCGGCACGCCCAGCATCTCGGCCGCGGTCTGGGCAATGATGGTGTAGCTGCCGGTGCCGATATCGGTCATGTCGGTTTCGACGATGAGCTTGCCTTGGCGGTCCAGGCGCACGCGGGCGGCGGACTTCATGGTCAGGTTGTTGCGGAAGCCCGAGGCCATGCCCATGCCGACCAGCCAGCGGCCGTCGCGCACCTGTGCCGGCTGCGAGCTGCGCGCATCCCAGCCGAAACGCTTGGCGCCTTCGCGCAGGCATTGCACGAACTGGCGCTGGCTGAAGGGCCGCTGCGGGTGTTCCGGATCGACCTGGGTGTCGTTGAGGATGCGCAGCTCGACCGGATCCATGCCGAGCTTCTCGGCAAGTTCGTCCATCGCGATCTCCAGCGCCATCATCCCCGGCGCCTCGCCCGGGGCCCGCATCGCGTTGCCTTCGGGCAGATCCAGCACCGCCAGCCGCATGCGGGTCATGCGATTGGCACCGGCATACAGCAGGCGGGTCTGCTGCACCGCCACCTCCGGTCCACCACCAGGCAGATCACCGGACCACGACTCATGGCCAATGGCGGTGATGCGGCCATCCTTGCCGGTGCCGATACGGACGCGCTGCAGGGTGGCTGGACGATGGGTGGTGTTGTTGGCGATCAGCGGGCGCTGCAGCGCCACCTTGACCGGCCGGCCAGCCGCGCGCGCGCCCAGCGCCGCCAGTATCGCGTCGGCGCGGACGAACAATTTGCCACCGAAGCCACCGCCAATGAACGGTGACAGCAGGCGCACGTTTTCCCTGGCGATGCCCAGGGTCTTGGCGACATCGCCGCGGCCCCAGTTGATCATCTGGTTGGAGGTGTACAGGGTCAGCTGGTCGCCGTCCCAGCGGGCGATCGATGCATGCGGCTCCATCATCGCGTGCGACTGGTCCGGGGTGTGGTAGGTGGCATCCAGTTGTACCGGCGCGGCGGCGAAGGCGGCGGCGAAATCACCGACCGCGGTGTCCGGTTCGCCGTCCTTGGGTACGCTGGCGCCCGCCCTGGCCTGGGCCAGGTCATAGGCGCCATGCTCACGCTGGTACTGCACCTTGATCAGGCCGGCCGCCGCGCGCGCCTGTTCGAAGGACTCGGCCACCACCAGCGCGATGGCCTGGTGGTAGTGCTGGATCTGCGGTCCGCCCAGCAGCTGCGCGGTGTTGAAATCACCCTTGGTCAGTTTGCCGGCATTGGCGGCGGTGACCACCGCCAGTACCCCGGGCGCGCGACGTGCGGCGTCGGTGTCCATGGCGATGATCCTGCCCTTGGCGATGCCGGCCCCGACTACATGGCCGTAGGCCGCGTCTGCCAGTTGCTGGTGGTGTTCGTAGGCGTAGGTCGCGGTGCCGGTGGTCTTGCGCGGGCCATCGATGCGGTCGGTCGGCTTGCCGATGACCTTGAGCTGGTCAATCGGGTTCTGCTGCGCTGGCGTGTCGAATTTCATCGCATCACCCCTTGGCCTGGGCCAGCACCGCACTCACGTTGCGTTGCGCCAGCGGTAGTTTGAAAGCGTTGTCATCTGTCGGCGTGGCGCCGGCCAGCAATGCATCCGTCGCCGCTTTGGCGCCTTGCGGCAACGCCAGGTCCGCCGCCTGCAGCCGCCACGGCTTGTGCGCCACCCCGCCCATCGCCAGCCGGCCACTGCCGTCGCGCTGGATCACCGCGGCGACCGAGACAAGTGCGAACGCATACGAGGCGCGATCACGCACCTTGCGGTAGACATGGGTACCGCCGAGCGGTTCCGGCAGGGTCACCGCGGTAATCAGTTCGCCTTTTTCCAGAACGGTTTCCAGATGCGGGGTGGTGCCGGGTTCGCGATAGAAATCAGCCAGCGCGATACGCCGCTGCCGGCCATCGGCGCCTACGGTTTCGACGCTGGCGTCCAGCGCGCGCATCGCCACCGCCATGTCACTGGGGTGGGTGGCGATGCAGGCCTGGCTGCCGCCGATCACCGCCAGCTGCCGGCTGAATCCCTGCAGCGCGCCACAGCCGCTGCCCGGCAGGCGTTTGTTGCAGGGCTGGTCGGTGTCGTAGAAATACGGGCAACGGGTCCGTTGCAGCAGGTTGCCGGCGGTGGTGGCCTTGTTGCGCAGCTGGCCCGAGGCGCCCGCCAGCAGTGCCCGGCTCAGCACCGCATAGTCGCGACGCACGCGTTTGTCGGCAGCCAGGTCGGTATTGCGTACCAGCGCACCGATGCGCAGGCCACCGTCGTCGGTCTTGTCGATGCTGTCCAGGCCCAGGCCATTGACGTCGATCAGATGCGCCGGGGTTTCGATTTCCAGCTTCATCAGGTCCAGCAGGTTGGTGCCGCCGGCAATGAATCTGGCGCCGGGCGTGCGCGCGGCGGCGGCGGCGGCCTCAGCCGGGCTGTCCGCGCGTTCGTAGCTGAAGGCCTTCATGCGCGGCTCCCGGCCACGTCGGTGATGGCATCGACGATGTTGGAATAGGCACCGCACCGGCAGATGTTGCCGCTCATGCGCTCGCGGATTTCGTCATTGTCCAGGCTCGGCCGCGCCTGCAGATCCTCGCTGACCAGACTGGGGATGCCGTCCTTCACTTCTTCCAGCATCGCCACCGCCGAGCAGATCTGGCCCGGGGTGCAGTAACCGCACTGGTAGCCATCATGCTTGACGAACGCCGCCTGCATCGGATGCAGCTTGTCGGGCGTGCCCAGCCCTTCGATGGTGGTGATGCGCGCCCCCTGGTGCATCACCGCCAGGGTCAGGCAGGCATTGATGCGACGGCCGTCGAGCAGGATCGTGCAGGCGCCGCACTGGCCGTGGTCGCAGCCCTTCTTGGTCCCGGTCAGGTGCAGGTGCTCGCGCAGCGCATCGAGCAGGCTGGTGCGGGTATCCAGGGTCAGGTGCTGCTGTTTGCCGTTGACCTCCAGGCTGACCTCGGCCATCACCGGCGCCGGCGTGGTCGCGGTGTCCTGCGCGCTGGCCGCCAGCGGCACGCTCATCAGGGTGGCCGAAGCGGCGCCGGTCTTCAGCAGATCGCGTCGGGAAAGGGTGAACAGGCTGTCTCTGACCACGTGCTCGACTCCTTGGTTGGCTGGCCGGGCGGATGGCCCGGCGGGCTGGCCTATGGCGCGGACGGGCCGTCAGCCGTCCATCGGAGTGGTTACCGTAACTCAATTCACCTTCAGGATTGCGTGAACGGATTAACCAGCGGCAGTCCGCGCGACGCCGCCGCCGCGCATCCGCAGTCGCATCCAGCCCGCGACCACGCTCATGCGCTGTGGACGAATGCTTCGTTGGCCTCGGCGGTAAAGCGCGCGAGGTTGGCGCTGAGGAACGACAGGAACGCCTGGACCTTGCGCGAGCTGCGCCGGCCTTTCGGATACACCGCGAACATCGGCGTCGGTTCCGGTGCCAGTTGCGGCAGCAGGACCTGCAGGCGGCCATTGGCGATCGCCTGCGATGCGCTGATGCTCGGCGCCAGCCAGATGCCCAGCCCGGCGCAGGCTGCTTCCAGCAACTGCGCGGTGCTGTTGCTGCGCAGGCGCTCGCGGACCGGACACGGGTGTGGATGGCCGTCAATGGTCAGCATCCAGTCTTGGCGCCCGGACATGCCGTCGATCAAGCCATCGTGCTGCGACAGCTCGTCGGCGCTCGTCGGTTTGCCATGCTCGGCCAGGTAGCCCGGGCTGGCACACAGGAAGCGACGGAAATGCATCAGGTGCTTGGCAATCAGGTTGGAGTCGGCCAGCTTGCCGATGCGGATGGCGACGTCGAAGTGGGTCTCGGTCAGATTGACCGATTCGTCGTCGACATGGATGTCCGGCACCACGTCGGGGAACGCCGCCGAAAACCGGGTCAGCAGCGGATACACCAGCTCGTTGCCGAACATCTCCGGAATGGCAATGCGCAGGCGGCCGACGATCTGGTCGTTGAAACAGCTGACAAAGTCATTGGCGGCCTCGACTTCCTCCAGTATCCGCACGCACTTGCCGTAGTAGGCGGCACCGACGTCGGTCGCGCGCACGCTGCGCGATGAGCGGTCCAGCAGCTGCGCGCCGAGTTGCCGCTCCATGTCGCTGATCCGGCGGCTGACCACAGATTTGGTCGTCGCCAGGCGTTTGGCCGCAATCGTGAAGCTGGTCGACTCGACCACGGCGACGTAGGTTTCCATATCGCTGAACTGGATCATGGGCGTGCACCCGGGCCGGGGAGCTGGTTCATGGTCTTCTTCCTTGATCGTTGTGTGGCAAAACAGTGGCACGTGGAGCAGTGGCTTCACGCCGCGCCGGCTGGCAGTTCCCTGAGCCCCTGCCCGGGGGCTGGAGGCGCCGGCTCAGCCCGGCGCAGGCCGGCGCCGGAGTGGTCGCGGTGAAGCAGGTGATCGAGGATAGTGCATCTCGGCTTTTCTCGAAAAAAACGTGGGCTCAAGGACATTCGACAAAACCGGCACAAAGCGGACATTCACATTTCATCCGTCGTTTCCGCGGCCGGTCGCCGTCACTGAGATCGCGGTGGTTAAACTAGGCCGATGACCTATCTTCCATTCCTGTTGGGCCTGGTGCTGCTGTTGCTGGTGGTGGCCGTGGTGTTGCTGCTGATCCTGCTGTCGCGCCGGCCGCAGGCCGGGCTGGAGGCCTTGCGCGGCCAGCTTGAGCAGGCCTTGCGCGAGCAACAGCGCGAGGGCCGTGGCGAGTTGCGCCAGCAGCTGGACAGCCTGTCCAGCCAGCAGGAACTGCGCATCGAGGGCTTTGGCCGCAACCTGGCCGACCTCGGCACCCGCACCGACCAGCGCCTGGACCTGTTGCGCGAGGCATTGACCGAAGATGCCCGCAAGGGCCGCAGCGAAAGCGCCGAATCGCAGACGCGGTTTGCCGAAGGCCTGGGCCAGCGCCTGAACGAGCTGATCCAGCGCAACGAGCAGCGCATCGGCGAAATGCGCAGCACGCTCGAGGCACGGCTGAAGGAACTGCAGGCCGACAACAGCGCCAAGCTCGAACAGATGCGCCAGACCGTCGACGAAAAACTGCATGCGACCCTGGAAACCCGCCTGACCGAGAGCTTCGGCAACGTCACCCAGATGCTGGCCCAGGTGCACCAGGGCCTGGGCGACATGAACAAGCTGGCCGCCGATGTCGGCGGTCTGCAGCGGGTGCTCAACAACGTCAAGTCGCGCGGCGTGTTTGGCGAAGTGCAGCTGGCCGGCCTGCTCGAGCAGGTGTTCGCGCCGGACCAGTACGCCAGCAACGTCGAGACCGTGCCCGGCAGCAACCGGCGGGTCGAATTCGCGGTCAGGTTCCCCGGCTCCAGCGACGGCAACGTCATCTGGCTGCCGATTGACGCCAAGTTTCCGCGCGAGGATTACGAGCGGCTGCTGGATGCGCAGGAACGCGCCGACGCCGATGCCGCGCGGCTGGCCAGCGACGCACTGGAACGGGTGGTGCGGGCGCAGGCACGGGAAATCCAGAAGTACGTCTCGGCACCGCATACCACCGAGTTCGCGGTGATGTTCCTGCCCACCGAAGGCCTGTATGCGGAAGTGCTGCGGCGGCCCGGCCTGTTCGAGTCGTTGCAGCGCGACCAGCGCATCACCATCGCCGGGCCGACTACCTTGCTGGCGCTGCTGACCAGCCTGCAGGTGGGTTTCCGCACGGTCGCCATCGAGCGCCGCTCGGCCGAAGTGTGGCGGGTGCTGGGCAAGGCCAAGACCGAATTCGGCAAGTTCGGCGATGTGCTGGAGTCGGTGAAAGGCAAGCTGGACCAGGCCAGCAAGCAGATCGAAAGCACCGGCGTGCGTACCCGCGCAATCGAACGCAGCCTGCGCGAGGTCGAGTCACTGCCCAGCGAGCCGGTAGCGGGACTGCTGGACAGCGACGACACCGCGGCCAGCCAGTAACCCGCGCATCCAAGCGGACATGCGCCATGTGCTCTTCATCTGCAGCCAGAACCGGCTGCGCAGCCCGACCGCCGAACAGCTGTTCGCCGAATGGCCGGGCGTGGAGGCTTCATCGGCCGGCCTCAACCACAACGCCGAGAATCCAGTCACGCCCGAGCTGCTGCGGTGGGCGCATGTCATCTTCGTGATGGAACCGGTCCATCGATCCAGACTGTCGTCGAAATTCAGACCCCATCTGGGCAAGGCGAAGCTGGTCTGCCTGCACATACCGGATGAGTTCGGGTTCATGGATCCGGATCTGATCCGCCTGCTCAGGAACAAAGTCCCGCCGCACCTGCCGCCGATTGCGCCGACGCAGGACTGATCAGGCCTGTCGCCGGGTTTGTTGGTCACGGCGCAGGCGGCTCGCCTGCGATCGCCTCAACCGCCTCAACCGCCGCCGGAAATGTCCGGCATCGGCATCGCATCGACCGGCACGGTCGGGTTGTTGACGTCGTCGAGCAGATAATCCGGCAGCCCGCTGTCTTCTTCCTGGCCACGGCGACGGGCGCTCTCGATCTGGTAGGCGCGGCGCTGCAGCCAGGAATCGCGGACCAGCTGGTAGTCATCGACCGCGCCATCGCGCAGGCTGTCCAGCGACAGCAGTTGCGAACGGGTGTCGACCAGGTTCAGGCCCTGGGTGAAGATGCGGACCTTGTCGTTCTCGATCTGGCGGACAATGCCGACCGGCGCGTCGCCGACGAAACCAAGCACGTCGCGCACCGTGCGCGGGCCGAACAGCGGCAATTCGACGTAGCGCGAGTTCTTCCAGCCCCACACGCCCAGGGTCTGGCCGAAGTCTTCATGACCACGCGGCAGCTTGGCGTCGCTCGCTGGGTCAAACAGGCCGCCGATGCCCAGCGTGGAGTTCAGCAGGAACCTGGCCAACGCCTGGCTGGCCAGTTTCGGCTGGCCTTGCAGCAGGTAGTTGAGCATCGCCACCGGCTGGCCGAGGTTGTCGAAGAAGTTGGTGACACCCAGCCGCACCGGCCGCGGCACCACGGCGACATAGGCACGCGCCAGCGGTCGCGCGACCGCGTGATCGATGGCGTTGTTGAAGGTGTGGATCTTGCGGTTGTACTTTTCCCACGGATCGTAGGTTGCCGGGCTGCGCACCGGCTCCGGCAGCGACGGGTCGGCGACCGGGTTGTAGCTGGCGTCGCCGTAGATCGCGGCGAAATCTTCTTCGGCGCTGACCGCCGGTGAGGCGTCGGTCGCGGCCACGGCGCCGGCGTCGGCGTCGGCGTCGGCAGCGGTGGTGACCTGGCTGGCCATCACCGAGGCATCTTCAGCCGGCGCTGTCCCGGTGGCCGTCGCCGCCGGTGCTTCGGCGGCTGCGGGCGCGACATCGATAGCTGGCGCGGCAGCGCCGGTCGTGGCGTTGCCTTCGACGATTTCCGCTTCCGACGCGGTGGCCATGCCAGCCGGCGCCGGGGTGCTGGCGCACGCGCCCAGCAGGGCCGCCGACAACAACAGGGCGACCATCCGCAACAACGTCATACCGCTTCCTTGGCCATGCAGGGGGGGATCACGCGGGAAATTCCAATTCCGGAGTCAAACGATAGGCGCTGCGCAATTCTGCCAGTCCCGGGGGTTCGCCCTGCAGTTGCGGCGACACCCCGGCAGCGCGCAGACGCGCGAGCAGCTCCGCCAACAATGCCAGCCCGGCGCTGTCGACGGTAGTCACCTGGCTCAGGACAATGCGTTGCACGCTGGCGCCGCCGGCCGCGTCGAGCAGCTGCGCCCACAGCCGGGTCGCGGCCTGCCGGTCCAGCGCGCCGGTAAACACCAGCGCATCGCCATCGCGGGCCAGCGTCGCCGGGGCCGGCGTGTTACTGGCCACCGCCCACCTGCATCTTGCCGCTACGCAGGTCCGCGGCCACCTGGGCAATCGACTTCTGCCGCAGCGGCGCATCGAACTGGGTGCGGAAGGTCTGCACGAACGACACCCCTTCGACCATGACGTCGAACAGTTTCCACTGGCCGCCGACCTGGCGCATCAGGTAATCGACCGGCACCGGGTCACCGGTGCTGCGGATCAGTTCGCTGCCGACCCGCACGCCGCGGCCGCCGGGCAGCGCGGTTTCCGACTTGACCCGGACCTTGAGTTTGGTGTCGAAGTCCAGCAGCGCCGAGCCGTAACGGCTCATCAGGCTCTCGGCCAGCGCGTCGGCGAACAGTTTGACGTCGGCGTCGGAAGCGCCGCGGCCATGGATGCCCAGCACCAGGCGCGCCGCGTAGTCGCGGTCGAAGATGGTGTTGAACTCGCTGGCGACGTACTGGTGCAGCGCGTCCGGGTTGCTCTTGAACTCGGGCCGGCGCTGTTCAAGCGTGGTCAGCACGCGGGTGCTGCTGCTCAACACCACCTGGCTGGCCGACGAGGCGGCGGCCTGCGCCTGTGCATCGGCAACCAGCAGTCCGGAGACCAGCACGGCCGGAGCGGCCGCCAGCATCGCCGAGCGCAACAACACGGTAATCAGTTTGCGTTTCATGGGTTCGGGGTTTCCTCTACGGGAGCGGAAGGGGGCGGCGGCGCATCGGCCGGTTTGCCGCCACCACTGAAGACGTACTTGCCGACCAGCTGCAGCAGATCCACCGCCGGCTGGGTGAAGGCGATCTCGTCGCCGTCCTTGAGCACTTCCGGGTCACCGCCGGGCGACAGGCCGACATAGTTCTCGCCCAGCAGACCGCTGGTGAAGATGCCCGCCGAGGTATCGGCCGGCAGATCCTTGTAGCTGTCATTGATGTCGAGGGTGACCACGGAGTCGAACTTCACCGGATCCAGCTGAATGTCGCCCACCTGGCCGATCACCACGCCGCCAATCTTGACCGGCGCCTGCTTGCGCAGCTGGCCGAGGTTGGTGAAACGCGCCTTCAGCTCATAACTGTCGCTGCCAAAGCCGAACTTGCGGTTGGTGGAGGCAAATGCCAGCACCATCAGCGAGGCCAGCGCCAGCAGCAGAAATGCACCGACGGCGAATTCGAGTCTAGGTCCACGGATAGCCATATCAGTTACTCATTGGAACAGCAGTGCGGAAAGCACGAAATTGAACATCAGCACCAGCAACGAGGCATTCACCACCGCGCGGGTGGTGGCCACGGAGGTGCCCTCGATGGTCGGCTCGGCATGAAAACCGACGTAGGCGGCGACCAGCGCGCAGGTGCCGCCGAATACCGCCGATTTCAGGAACGCGACCAGGAAGTCGTCGGCAAAATCGACGCTGCCCGACAGCGCCGACCAGAACACGCCATTGTCCAGGCCCAGTACGTGCACGGCCTCGAAATAGCTGGCGCTGATCGCCAGGCTGCAGAAAATCCCGGTCAGCAACGGCACCGTCAGCACCGCCGCCCAGAAGCGCGGCGCGACCGCCTTGGCGATCGGGTCGATGGCCATCAGTTCCAGCGCCTTGATCTGGTCGGTGGCGCGCATCAGCCCCAGTTCGGCGGCGATCGAACTGCCGGCGCGGCCGATGAACAGCAGGGCAGTCAGCACCGGCGCCAGTTCGCGGTACAGCGACAGGCCGAGCAGCGTCGACAGCGCATCGGTGGCACCAAAGGTGGTCAGGGTGCGGTAGCCCTGCAGGGTCAGCACCAGGCCAACGAAGGCGCCGCCAACGGCGATGATCGGCAGCGAGCGCGCGCCGATCTTGTAGATCTCGCGCACCAGCTCGGCAAAGAAGTCACGGGTCGGCAGCGACGAGCGCAGCACCGACAGGGTGAACAGGCCGGCCCGGCCCAGTGATCGGGTAGCTTCGACGAATGCCATCAGGCCGCCTCCGTCCGTGCCTGCGCATCAAACCCGATCGGGCCATCCGGCTCGCCACCCAGGAATTGCCGGACCAGCGGATCGTCACTGGCCTGCAACTGCTGCGGGGTACCGGCAAACACCAGTCCGCCGTTGGCAATCACCACCGCCTGATCGCAGATCGGCAGGGTTTCATGCACGTGGTGGCTGACGATGACGCTGGTCAGGCCGAGGGTGTCGTTGAGGCGCTGGATCAAGCTCATGATCACGCCGCTGGCAATCGGATCCAGTCCGGTCAATGGCTCGTCGTAGATCATCAGCGGCGGATCCAGCGCCAGCGCGCGCGCCAGCGCCACACGCCTGGCCATGCCACCGGACAGCTCGCGCGGATAGGCATCGGCGACCGCGCGCAGGCCGACCGCATTCAATTTGAAATCGACCAGCCGGCGCACCAGGATCTCGGGCAGGCGGGTATGGGTGCGCAACGGCAAGGCGACATTGTCGGCGACGCTGAGATCGGTCAGCAGGCCGTTGCCCTGCAGCAGCACGCCGATGCTCTTGCGCATCTCCAGCAGGGCCCGGCTGCGACGTGGCACCGCCTGTCCCAGCACCCGCACGCTGCCCGCGCTCGCCGGCAGTTCGCCGGTCAGCGCGGCCAACAGGGTCGACTTGCCACTGCCGCTGGGTCCGAGCACGGCGGTGATGCTGCCGGTCGGTACCTGCAGATGGATGTCGCGCAGGATGCTGCGGCCGCCGCGATCCAATCGCAGGCCGTCCAGCGTTACCGCGTTTGTGTCCGACACCGACATGCTGGGCAAACCCCTGATTAACGGAAATACAACGGGCTAGCTTCACCACCCGTCGCTGAACATAACCGTACTACACAGTTTGATTATTGGCTTGCATCGATGACCACGACGTTGCCGATCCGGTACCCGCCCCGCCATTGCAGTCTCGGCAAACGAGACGGCGTTGCTGCATCATGCCCGGATGCCGTCCGCCTTCCCTGACTTCCGTCTCTATCATTCCAATGCGCTGGACATGTTGGCGGAACTGCTGGCCCGCGAGCTGCGGCTGCCGGCGCCCGGCCAGTCGCTGCTGGTACCGGACACGGTGCTGATTCCGCAGGTCGCGATGCGGCGCTGGCTGCAGGCCACGCTGGCGCATCGTTACGGGGTCGCCGCCAATCTGCAGTTCCTGACCCCGGGCGAGTTCGTGCGCATGGCGCTGGACGCCAACCTCGGCCCCGGCGACGGCGAACTGGACGCGATGGCGCTGCATTGGCGCCTGTACGCGGCACTGACCGATGATGTCCTGCTGGCGCAACCGCCGCTGGCGGCCCTGCACCAGCACCTGCGCGGCGAGGATCCGCTGAAGCCATGGGCGCTGGCCGGCGAGCTGGCGGCGGTGTTCGAGAAGTACCAGGCCTGGCGCCGTGACTGGCTGCTGCGCTGGGAGGCGGGCGCCGACCGTCACGACCCGCAGGCGATCCTGTGGCGGGCGGTGGCCGGCGGCCGCAGCCATCGTGCGCGCCGGATCCAGGATTACCTGGCCCGCTTCAGTGACGGCGACGCGCTGCCGGCGGGCTTGCCGCCACGGCTGTTCGCCTTTGCCACCCTCAACGTGTCGCCGGACGTGCTGCGGATCATGGCCAGCCAGGCCCGGGTCGGCACCCTGCACTTCTATCTGCCGACCCCGACCCGGTCGTACTGGGGTGATCTGCAGCGCCTCGGCGCGCGCTTGCGTGCCGGCGACGACGATCCGTTTGCCAGCGCCGGCGATGAAAACCCGCTGCTGCGTGCCTGGGGCGGAGCCGGTCGCGATTTCATGGCCTTGCTCGGCAGCTACGAAGTGGTGCATCCCTCCGGCGAGATCGCCGCCTACGTCGATCCGGAACTGGATACCTCGCCGACCCTGGCCGAAGGTGGCCTCGGTGACAGCCTGCTGCATCGTCTGCAGGCGGATCTGTTCCATCGCCGCGCCCGCCCCTCCGGGCCACGCCTGGCGGCGGTCAATCGAGATGATCCCAGCCTGCAGGCACACGCCTGCCATACCCGCCTGCGCGAACTGCAGGTCCTGCATGACCGCCTGCGCGCACTGCTGGATCCGGAATCGCCGGAAGGGCGCCGTTTCGATCCACCGCTGCAGCCGCGTGAAATCGCCGTGCTGGCGCCGGATATCGATCCCTATGCCGCCTATCTGCCGGCCGTGTTCGGCGGCCACGGGCAGGACGATGCCAGCTCCGGTGGTCCCATCCCCTATGCGATGGCCGATGCCAGCCCGTTGACCGGTGAACCGTTGGCGGAAGTGTTCCTGCGCCTGCTGGAATTGCCGGTCACCCGCTTCGGGCTGGAGGAAATCCTTGACCTGCTGGCCAGCCCGCCGTTGGCCCAGGCCGCCGGCCTCGACGCGGCGGCATTCGAGCGCCTGCATGGCTGGCTGCATGCCGCTGGTGCGCGCTGGGGCCTGGATGCCAGTCATCGCGCACGCCAGGGTGCGCCCGAGGATGACGCCTACACCTGGCAGTTCGCGCTCGATCGGTTGCTGCTGGGCCATGCCACCGGCAGCGACGTGGCGATCACCAGCGCGGCTGGACAGACGCTGGCGCCGTGGCCGGAGCTGGAAGGCGCGGCCCTCGATGCACTGGATCGGCTGCTGCGCCTGCTGCGGGTGCTGGCCCGGCACGAACGCCTGCTGGCCGAAGCAATGACTCCGGCGCAGTGGCGCGAACGGCTGCTGGCGCTGCTCGATGCACTGCTGCCACGGCCACCGGCAGCCGCTGCCGCGCAACGAGCGCTGGATCGGCTGCGGCGGCTGATCGATGACTTCGCCCGCCAGGCCGATGCCGCCGAGGTCGGACTGGCGGTGCCGGCCGAGGTCGTGCGCGCGCATTTCGGCCATCTGTTGTCGGCCTCCGATACCCGGGCGCCGTTGCTCACCGGCGGCGTCAGTTTTGCCCGGATGGTGCCGATGCGGCTGCTGCCGTTCCGGGTCATCTGCCTGCTGGGAATGAACGATGGCGATTTCCCGCGCCGGGACCCGGCCGCCGGTCTCAATCGCCTGACCGCCGAACTGGGCAGCGATCAGCGCCGCCATGGCGATCGTTCGACCCGCGAGGATGATCGTTATCTGTTCCTGCAGCTGTTTTCATCGGCGCAGGAGGTGTTCTATCTCAGCTGGCTGGGCGCCGACCCGCGTGATGGCAGCGAGCGTGAGCCATCGGCACTGGTCAGCGAGCTGCTGGACGCCGCGGCCGCCTATCACCTGGGCGATGACGACGCGGCCCGGCAACGGCAACGTGCCGAGGTGGTCGAGTCGTTGATCCTGCGCCATCCGTTGCAGCCGTTCGCATCACTGGCGTTCGGTGACCAGGACGGCGACAGCGATCCACGCCGCTTCAGTTATCGCGGCGATTGGCAGGCAGCCGCGGACAGCCTGTCAGGTGCGCGCACGCGGCTGCCGGCGTGGATGCCTGCCGGTGCGCGACTGGCATCGACCGCCGATGACGCCGGCACCTTGCCGGTCGATGCACTGCGGCGGTTCCTGCTGGCGCCTAGCGCCGAGTTCCTGCAGCAACGACTGGGGATGCGCCTGGCCGAGGTGGAAGATGCCGGCATCGATGTCGAACCCTTGCAGCTGCCCAGCCGTGGACTGGAGCGCCTGCAATTGCAACGCGCGGTATTCGATGGCTTGCTGGAAGGCCACGACCGCGACGCGATGTACCCGCTGCTGCGCGCACGTGGCTGGCTGCCTTCCGGCCCACTGGGCCGGCGCGCGCTGGCCGACGTGCTGGAACAGATCCAGCCCTACGCCCGTGCGGTCAGCCAGTGGCGTGGCGATGCGATCGCGCAGTCGTTGCCGGTAGAGGTCGACATCGATGGCATGCGTCTGCACGGACGGTTGGCCGATGCCTGGCCGCAGGGACTGGCGCGTTTGCGCTTCGATGCGCCGAACGGTGCTTCCAGCATCCGCAACGGTCTTGACTGGTTGCTGGCCGTAGCCGCCGGTATCGACTTGCCGCTGATCGAATTCCATGACGGCGGCGATGCCGGTCCCGGCCCGCACACGCGCCCGGTGCTGTCGCGTGACGCTGCACGCGAAGCCTTGCGCGAGCTGTTGCGGGTGCGCGAGCACGGTCTGCAACAGCCGTTGCCCTTCATGCCCTACAGCAGCTGGGCCTATTTCAGTGCCGCTGATCCGGCGCGCGGGATCAAGGACGCCGCGACCCGCTGGCGTGGCAGTGATCAGCAATGGGGTGAAGGCACCGGCGCCGCCCCGCAGCTGGCCCTGCGTGGCCGCGATCCATTTACCGAGCTCGAGGCACTGCGCGAGTTCGTCCGGCTGTCGCACGGGATCTTCAGCACCCTGACCACCGGCCATTGGCAACAATCCGACCCTGCCGGACTGCAGTTGCCCGGCGATGACGACGCGAACGAGGACGCCGCATGAGCATGGTCGACATCGACGGCCAGACCCGCGATCCGTGGCTGAGCTTGCCGCTGGCCGGCGTGCATCTGGTCGAGGCCTCGGCCGGCACCGGCAAGACCTTCACCCTGGCCACCCTGGTCACCCGGCTGGTGGTCGAACGTGATCTGCGACTGGCGCAGATCCTGACCGTGACCTTCACCGAGGCCGCGACCCAGGAACTACGCAAACGGATCCGCGCACGCCTGCAGCTGGCACTGGACTTGGTCGCCAACGAGGTCGCTGGCGATGATTCGCCCGAAGTCGCGCTGACCCGTGCACTGCTGGCCAATCATCTGGCCAGCTCCGGCGAAAGCAGCGAGGCATTGCGGCATCGCCTGCGACGGGCGGTCGACGAGAGCGATCTGGCCGCGATCTTCACCATCCATGGCTTCTGCGCCCGGGTGCTGCGCGAACACGCGCTGGAAAGCGGGCAGACCTTCGACCCGCCCGAGTTGCTGGCCCATGACCGCGAACTGCGCGATGAAGTCGCCACCGACCTGTGGCGTGCGCATGCCCGTGACCCGGATACGGTCGATGATCTGCTGGCGCTGTGGAAACAGGGCCCGCAGGAACTGGCGGCTGACCTGTCCTCGCTGGTGCGCGAGCCGGTGTTGCTGCCGCCGGCCGCACCATTGCCGGCTGATCCCACCCCTCAGCTGGCCATGGCCGCCGACGCCCTGCTGCTGGCGATCGAGCAGCACAGCGATGACGCCATGGCGCTGATTGAAGAAGCTTTCCAGCAGAAGATCTTCGATGGCCGGCGAGCCAGACGCCCCAGCTTCGAAAAAGCCTTCGCCGAACTGCGCGCGGGCCGGGCTGCGCGTTACTGGCCGCGCGATGATAAAAAACTGCACCTGGAAAAACTGCTGCCGGAGCGTCTGCTCGGATTCTGCAAGGAAGACATGCAGGACAAGGTTCCGCGTTCGCCACTGTTCGATGCGTTGGCCGACTGGTGCGCGGCTGACGATGCCATGCAGGATTACCGTGCCCGCCGCCGTGCACGCCTGCTGCACCGTTTGCGCGATGAAGCCCGCACGCAATTGCTGAGGACCAAGCGCCGCCGCCGGGTGCAGACCTACGATGATCTGATCGATGAGGTGTCCGATGCGCTGCAAGGCGAACAAGGCCAGTTGCTGGCACGGCGCCTGCGCGAACAGTACCGGATTGCGCTGGTCGATGAATTCCAGGACACCGACCTGCGGCAGTGGCGGATATTCGAACAGGTGTTCGGCCCTGCCAGTGATGAGCCGGCTCTGTTCCTGATTGGCGATCCGAAGCAGGCGATCTACGGCTTCCGTGGCGGTGACGTGCACACCTATCTGGCCGCGCGTGCCAGCGCCATGCCGACACCCGCGCTGAGCCACAACTTCCGTTCACGGCCGTCGCTGCTGGCCGCCATCGCAGCACTGTATGAGCAGGCCGGCAACGCCGCCTTCGTCGATGACCGCATCCACTTCCAGCCTATCCAGGCCGGTGACAAACGCGTCGATGGCGATTACCAGCGCGACGGCCAGATCGCGCCGGCACTGACCCTGTGGCAGGCGCCGGTGCCCACCGATCTTGATGCCAGGGGCAACCCGAAACCATGGAATGCCGATCGATCGCGTGAGCTCGCCACTGCCGCCTGTGTGGCCGCGATCCATCGTGCGATCAGCGATGGCCGCGCCGGCCGTGCCTTGATCAACGGCCGGCCACTGCGACCTGGCGATATCGCCGTGCTGGTGCGCAGCCACAACGAAGCGACCCGCATCCAGCGCGCGCTGGCCGAGGTCGGCATTGCCGCGGTCGCCGCCGGCAAGCAGAGCCTGTTCGAAACCAGCGAGGCGCGCGAGCTGCACACACTGCTGCTGTCGCTGTTGCACGGCGCCGACGACGGCCGCTTGCGGGCGGCACTGGCGACCGTGCTGGTCGGCGAAGATGCGGCCGCCGTGGCCGCGCTGGATCGCGACAGCGACGTGAGCGCTGCCGACGCCGACAGCAGCGCACGCCATCGCCATTGGCAGCAACAGGCGATGGGCTGGCGCGAACGGCTGCAACGCGGCGGGCCACTGGCGTTGGTCAACGAGCTGTGCGCGGCGCAGGCTCCGCGGCTGCTGGCGCTGGCCGATGGCGAACGCCGGATCAGCAACTTCCTGCAACTGGCTGAATTGCTGCAACACGCGCAGGCGCGGGCGTTGGGACTACAGGGGCTGGTCGATTGGCTCGGCCGGCGCATCGCCAGCGCCGACCGCAATGACGAGACCCAGTTGCTGCGTCTGGAATCGGATGCGCAGCGGGTCCAGATCATCACCCTGCACAAGAGCAAGGGCCTGGAGTATCCGCTGGTGTTCCTGCCCTTCGTCGGTATTGGCCGCAAGCCTGGCTCCCCCGGCCGCCACTGTGTGGCCCACGACCACGACGATGGTCGGCGCCTGCACTGGAAGCTGGATCTGCCGGAGGCCGGCTGGTCCGACGCCGAGCGCATCTGGAGGCAGGAACAGCAGGCCGAAGATGCACGCCTGTTGTATGTCGGCCTGACCCGCGCCGAACACGCACTTTGGCTGGCCCACGGCTCGTTTTACAACCAGCACGGCAGCCCACTGCAGCCATTGCTCGGCAATGTCTACGCGTTGGCTGCCAGACCGGAGATATATCTGGATCGGCAATTGCCAGACGATGGCTTGCCGCGCCTGCCCGCCGAGTCCGCTGCGCGCGTGCCACCGGCGCGGCGCGCGACCCGGCTGTCGTCCAGCGACTGGTGGGTCTACAGCTTTACCCAACTGGCCAATGCCGAGGCCGGGAGCGATCCGTCCAGTGCGGCGACGGTGCCGCCTCCCGGTGGCGGTGACGAGCCAGGCCCCGCCAGTCACGGCGACGACATCGACCCGGTGGAAGCGGTATTCGATCCGCGTTTTTCCGGCAGCCGATTCGGCGTGGCCCTGCACGCGGCGCTGGAAGACGCCGACTTTTCCGCCTGGCGCGACTGGCAGCCAGGAGACTCCGCGCCCGCCGCCGAATCCGCGCTCATCGAGCAGGCGCTTCGCCAGGAAGGCTACGCCGTCGATGAACTGACAGACGGTGTGGCGCTGACCACGGCACTGGTCGGCCAGACCCTCACCGTGCCACTGCCCGAAGGCGTGCGCCTGTGCGATGTGGCGGCCGATGACCGGCGTGCCGAAATCGAATTCCAGTTCGCCCTGCAGCCAACCCGCGTCGATGCGCTGTTGCAGTTGCTGCACCGGCACGGCCTGGTCCTGCAGCGCTCCGGGTTTGGCCTGCGTCGCCGCCTGCAGGGACTGATGACCGGCCTGATCGACTTGACCTATCGTGTCGACGACCGTTGGTATGTGCTCGATTACAAATCCAATCGACTGGCACGCTACGACCATCCGTCACTGGCGGCGGCGATGAGCGACAGCGAATACGATCTGCAGGCACTCATCTACACTCTGGCGCTGCACCGCTGGCTGCGTTTCCGGCTCGGCACCGGCTATGACTACGCGCGCGACTTCGGCGGCATCCGCTATCTATTCTGCCGTGGCCTGGATGCCGGCCGCGACGACTCACCCGGTATCCATGCGCAGCGGTTCAGTCCGGAGCTGGTGGAAGCGCTGGATACATTGTTTGGCCATGCGGCCGATGAAGGACTGGCGGCATGAGCCTGTTGCGTGCACTCAACCAGGCCGGCGCGTTGCGCACGCTCGACGATGCGTTGGCGCAGAGCCTGCGGCGGCTGCAGCCGGACAGTCACGACTGGGTGCTGGCGGCCGCGGCGCTGGCATCGCTGGCGGTATCGCAGGGCCATGCCGGCTTCGATCCGGCGCGGCCGCAGGCATTGATCGACGCACCATTGCCCTGGCCCGCTGCTGACGAATGGACACAGGTACTGGCGGCATCGCGCTGGGTGGCGACGCCCGGACCGGATCAGGCCAACGATGAAACCGCCGCCGATGCGGTGCTGGTGCTGGAGCCGGCTTCATCGGCCGGCGCGCTGGTATACCTGCGCCGCTACCGTGAGTACGAGCGGGATCTGGCCCGGCAACTGCAGCGTATCGGCCGCCAACAGGCCAGCGCCGATGTCGAAGCGGCCGCGCTGGCGCCACTGTTCGCGCAGTTGTTCGCCGATCCCGGCGATGCCGCTGGCGG
Source organism: Pseudoxanthomonas dokdonensis (assembly GCF_001431405.1). Lineage (GTDB taxonomy): Bacteria > Pseudomonadota > Gammaproteobacteria > Xanthomonadales > Xanthomonadaceae > Pseudoxanthomonas_A > Pseudoxanthomonas_A dokdonensis. The sequence goes on along the minus strand of NZ_LDJL01000013.1, from coordinate 19,404 downwards.
CAGCCTCGAAACCAATCGCCAGGCGCGCGCCGCCGCCGCCGCGCTGAATCAGCATTTGCTGCTGATCACCGGCGGCCCCGGCACCGGCAAGACCACCACCATCACCCGTCTGCTGGTGCTGTTGCTGGCGCAGGCACGCCAGCAGGCGCAGCCAGCGCCGCGGATCGCACTGGCCGCACCGACCGGCCGCGCCGCCGAGCGCATGGCCCAGAGCGTGCGTGCGGCGGTGGCTGGCCTGCAGGCAAAGGGCGTTGATCCCTCGCTGTTTACCGCGCTACCGGCCAGCGGTACCACCCTGCATCGGCTGCTGGGCACGATGGCGGATTCGCCGCGCTTCCGTCATGACGTCGATCATCCGCTGCCGTTCGATATCGTCGTGGTCGACGAAGCCTCGATGATCGATCTGCCGATGATGGCCAAGCTGGTCGACGCGGTGCCGACCGGTGCGCGCCTGATCCTGCTTGGCGATCCGGATCAGCTGCCATCGGTGGAAGCCGGCGACGTGCTCAGTGGCATCCTGCGCGCCGCCGGCGATGGCAGTCACCTGTCCCGCACCGATGCCGGCAACCTGCAGGCGCTTGGCGGGCAAGTGGTCAGCAAGGCGGCGATCAGCGATGAGGACGTCGGCCGTGGTTTCGCCGGCGCCCACGTGCATCTGCAGAAAGGCTACCGTCAGCATCAGGCGTTGCAGCTGTCCGCATTGGCCGGCGCGGTGCGCGAAGGCAACTGTGAGCACGCGTTGTCGTTGTTGCGTGGCGGTGACCTGTCCGGCGTCCATTTCCATGAAGACGTGCTCGATCCACTGCTGGCCAGGCGTGAGTCGCTGCTGGCCCACTGGCAGGCACTGGCCGATGCCGGGGATCCGGCGCAGGCATTGGCCCAGGCCAACCGATTGCGACTGCTGACCGCCGTGCGTGATGGGCCCCAGGGCGCGCGTGGCCTCAACGCACGCATCGAGGAGCTGCTGCAATCCGGCAGCGCCGGCCACCCACGCAGTGGTACCGACGCGCATTTCCATGGCCGCCTGCTGCTGATCACCGAAAACAGTTATCGGCATCGGCTGTTCAACGGCGATATCGGCATCTGCCTGCGCGATGCCGATGGCGTGCTGGCGGCCTGGTTTGCCGGTGACGCCGGACCGGCACCGCGCGCTTTCCATCCAGCGGCGTTGCCAGCGCATGAAAGCGCGTTCGCGATGACCGTGCACAAGTCGCAGGGTTCGGAGTTCGACGAAGTCTGGCTGCAATTGCCGGCGCGCTTCAACCGCGTGCTCTCGCGCGAGCTGATCTACACCGGCCTGACCCGCGCCCGCCAGCAGCTGCATCTGGCCGCCAGCGCCGGAATACTCGAAGCCGCGCTGTCACGCCACGCCAGTCGTCTGTCCGGGCTGGGCTGGCGCTTGCAGGCTTGCGGCTGATCAGCGGCCTGCAGCTTGGCGAGCATCTGCAGGATGGCAACGGCCGTGCGCCTTGTACCGGCTGCGACAGCGCAATAGAATGCGCGCACTGTTTTCCCTCCTCCGGCTGATGACTCCACCCTGACCCAACCCGCTGTCCAGCGGCCGCTGTCGCGGCTGGAGGGTCTGTGTGTCCGTCCGTTTTTTCCTGTCATTGGCGCGCCATCGACGGCGCGCGGGAGTCATTCCATGTCCGTCATCTATACCGCGCGCGAGCAGTGGTTCGGCAATATCCGTGGTGATCTGCTGTCCGGCGTGCTGGTCGCGCTGGCACTGATCCCGGAAGCCATCGCGTTTTCGATCATCGCCGGTGTCGATCCCAAGGTCGGCCTGTACGCGTCGTTCTGCATCGCAGTCGTTACCGCCATCGCCGGCGGCAGGCCGGGCATGATTTCGGCTGCCACCGGAGCGATGGCGCTGGTGATGGTGGATCTGGTCCGCGATCATGGCCTGCAGTACCTGTTCGCCGCCACCATCCTGGCAGGCGTGCTGCAGATCGTGGCCGGTGCGTTGCGGTTGAACATGTTGATGCGCTTCGTCTCGCGCTCGGTGGTGACCGGCTTCGTCAACGCATTGGCGATCCTGATCTTCATGGCGCAGCTGCCGGAACTGACCGGCATGCCGTGGCAGGTCTATGCGGTATGCGCCGCCGGTCTGGCAATCATCTATCTGCTGCCGCTGCTGACCCGCGCGGTGCCGTCGCCACTGGTCGCGATCGTGGTGCTGACCCTGATCAGCATCTGGCTGGGGCTGGATATCCGCACTGTCAGCGACATGGGCCAGCTGCCAAGCGAATTGCCGCATTTCCTGCTGCCCGACATCCCCATGACCTGGGAAACCCTGCGCATCCTGTTGCCGGTCTCGGCGACGCTGGCGGTAGTCGGGCTGCTGGAATCATTGATGACCGCGCAGATTGTCGAGGACGCTACCGACACACCGACTGATCGCCGTCGCGAATGCGCCGGCCAGGGCAGCGCCAACATCGTCGCCGGCCTGTTCGGCGGCATGGCCGGTTGCGCGATGATCGGCCAGTCGGTGATCAACGTCACCGCTGGCGGCCGCGGTCGCCTGTCCTGCCTGGTCGCGGGCGTGGTGTTGCTGCTGATGGTGGTCTACGCCTCCGAATGGGTGGGACGGATTCCGATGGCAGCGCTGGTGGCGGTAATGATCATGGTCAGCATCGGCACGTTCCACTGGAAATCGTTCGCCGAATTCAGGAGTTACCCGGCCAGTGCCAGCATCATCATGCTCGGCACGGTGGTGGTGACCGTGGCCACCCACGATCTGGCCAAGGGCGTGCTGACCGGCGTGCTGCTGACGGCGCTGTCGTTCACCCGCCGGGTCAGCTCGATGCTGGTGGTCGAGGATGAAGATCTGGCCGATGGCAGCCGCGTCTACCGCGTGCATGGGCAGGTGTTCTTCGCCTCGGCGACGCAATTCGGCAACAGCTTCGATTTCCTGCACGCCCCGGCCAGGGTTGTCATCGATCTGACCGATGCCCACTTCTGGGATCTGAGTGCCGTCGGCGCACTGGACCGGGTGGTGTTGAAGCTGCGCTCGCACGGGGCCAGCGTCGAAGTGATCGGCCTCAACAGCGCCAGTGAAACCCTGGTCGAACGCGTCGGCACCCATCGCGATGACAGTGCCACCCTGGGCAGCGGGCACTGAAGCGGCAGCGACCGGCGTTCAACTGACGGCAGTGCTGGCGGACGCCAGTTCCGCCCGCTGCGACTCAGCCGGTGCGTTTACGACTGCGCTTGCGTGCCGGCCTGGCCGTCATCTTGCCGCTCGCCGCCGGGGCGCCGCTGGCCAGTGCTGGATACTCATCACGCAGGCGCTGCAGCGATGACAGCGTGTCCGCATACAGGATGAAGTGCTGCAGGTAGGCCGGCGAGACATCGCGCATCAGGCTCAGCGCGCGATGGACCAGCACCGCCGAGTTCAGCGGTCCGGCGTTGCTCGGCAGCGGTTGCAGCGATGCGCGCAGCTGGCTGTCGGTGCGCAGCCGGGTCCATTGCTGGCGCGCCTGCTGCAAGGCTGGCAGATCTTCACCTGCGATCGCTGGCGACGCAGCTTGCCCGTCGGCCATCGTTGACGACCCTGAGCCGGCGACTGCCAGCTCGTCGAGCAGTTCGCGCAACGGACTGGGCAGCGCCGTGATCGCTGCGGATGTCGTGGCATCGCTCCGCGGCCAGGCTTTCAGATCAGCGGCATAGGTGTCGATCAAACCGCTCAGCCGTTGCAGCAGCAGTTGCCGTGCCCGCCCGCGGTGTTGATCGATGCGTCCGGCCAGCGCCTGGATCAGGCCGAAGCGCACAGGGTCCATGCGCCCGGCACCCTGCACGCACCAGCCTTGCAGCGTGTTGCGCAACTCCATCGCGTTGTCGCGCGGTTTACCGTCCATCATCGCTGGCGACGGATTTCGATGGCCGTGGCATCGGCGCGATCTCGACCCGGCGATTGCGGGCACGGCCGGCTTCGTCGGCGTTGGAGCTGACCGGTTGCTGGGCACCGAACGCGGCGGCGAACACCGAGTCAGCCGGCACGCCTTCGGCAATCAGGGTGCGGGTAACGGTCAGTGCGCGTTGTGCCGACAGTTCCCAGTTGTCATCGAACTGCAGGTTGCCCTGGCGAATCTGGCGGTCGTCGGTGAAGCCGCTGACCATCAGGATTTCCCGGCGCGATCGCAGGTAGCCGGCCAACGGCGCGGCCAGGCTTTTGATCACCTCGCGGCCCTCGTCCTGCAACTGGTCGGAGTTGAGCGCGAACAACACACTGCCATTGATGCCGATGCGGCCATCGACCAGGGTCACCCGGCCCTGTGCCAGCGGCACCGCCAGCGCCTGTTGCAGCGACTCTCGTTGTTGTTGTTCGAGCTTGCGCTGGTGGATTTCCTGATCCAGGCGTTTACTGAGCTGTGCCTGCACCGCGATCACGCCGACCAGGATCAGCACGAATGCACCCAGCAATACCGCCATCAGATCGGCGAAGCTGGCCCAGATCGGCGCGCCCAGTCCGGCATCGCCGTCCTGTTCCAGTGCGCCATCGAGTTCGTGCTCCAGACTCATGCTGCTTCTGCGTCGGCGGCCGCTGGATCGCGGCCTGCCAGTTGCTGCAGATCGGCCATGATCTGGCGCTGTGACAGCAGGTTGAGGTCAATGACTTCGCGCGCCTGGGCCACGTAATAGGCCAGTTGTTCGTCACTGCGTGCCATCGATTTGTCGAGTGCGGTTTCAATGCTCTGCAGGCGCGCCAACAACTGCTCGTTGCTGTGGCCGAACAGCTGCACCGACGCGCCCAGTGATTCGCCAAGGCTGGCGACTTCGCTGGCGCCGACCGCGACCTGGGCGGCGATCTCGCCGAGCTTGCCGGTCTCGCCTTCGATGTGATCACTGAATCGATTGCCGACCCGTTCCAGCAGATCCGCGGAAGTGGCGACCAGCGCATCGATGGCTGTGCGCTGTTCGCTCGAGGCGTGGTTGATCGCGCCCATCAACGTCTGCAGCGTGTCCATCAACTGGTTGCGTTCTTCCAGCATGCCGGTGTCGCGGACCATGCTGTCCGACAGCTGCTGGCGCAGCTCGGCGATCACTTCGGCGGCCGCGCGCGGGGCTTCCGAAGCGCTTTGCACCAGCTGCGAGATTTCGGCGATGGTCTGGCTGGCATGGCGCTGTGCCTGCGCGGTGATGTCGCGCGCGGTGCTGGCCAGCGCATCGCAGATCTGCTGCTGCAGTTGCGCGGTCTGGTTGCCGGCCTGCTGCCAGTCTTCGCGCAGGGTGGCGCTGGTCGATGCCAGCTGATCCGACCATGCTGCCAGCCGTTGTCCATCCTGCGCCGCCAGTGCCTGCTGCAGCTGCAGCTGCGACTGTTCGACGGCCTCGACCAGGCTGGCCGCGTATTCGCCGAAGCGTGCCGCCGACGCCTGCTGGGCCTGCGCATGCGCGTCGGCCAGTTCGGCATGGGCGTGGCGCTGCTGCGCCAGCAACGTGTCGCCAGCTTCGGCCAGTTGGCGTGCGCCGCTGTCCAGCTGCTGCGACACCGCCGCCAGCAGTTCGGTCGATTGCTGGCTGAAGCCCGTGCTGAACTGCTGCAGGGTCTGTTGCAGTTCACCGGCCAGCGCCTGGTGATTGCGCTGCTGCTCTGCCAATGCGGCTTGCCAGCTGCTGGCGGCGACCTCGCTGGCCTGGCTGAAGCCGTTCGACAGGGCATCCAGTTGCTGCTGCACGGCTGCGCCGACGCTGGCATGGATGGCGGTGGTTTCGCGGGCCAGTCCATCCAGGGTCTGCTGCACTGCAGGCTGCACGATATCGCCGACCGCACGCGCGCTTTTTTCGACGCCGGCCTGCAACGATTGCTGCAGGACCTCGGCCAGCTTCACGTACGCGGCCTCGGTGCGCTGATGGAATTCCTGCTGGCGCGCGGCCAGTTGCTCGCCGTTGTCCGCGCCCTGGCGGGCGATGCCGGTGGCAATGGCTTCCAGCCGTTCGACCAGTGCTGGCAGCAAGGCCGCCTGTTGCTGCTGCAGTTCAAACGCCTGCTCGCGCTGGTGCGACAGCGAATGCGCCCGCAACGGTCCGGCAATCGCCGTATCCAACTGCTGCACCAGCTGCAACCGCTCGCGCCGGCACAGTGCCGAGACCAGACCGAGCATCGCCGAACTGGCGACACCGGCGATCGACGTCCCGAAGGTGAAGCCCAGCCCCTGCACCGGCGCCGCCAGCGAACCGCGGATGGCTTCCAGATCGGTGGCCGTTTCCAGTGCCAGGCCGGTGCCGCGCAGGGTCGCCATCATGCCGAGCAGGGTGCCGAGCATGCCCAGCAACACCAGCAGACCGACCAGATACGGCGTCAATGCCGGCGCCGGCAGCGCGCTGCGCTCGTTCTCGATGCGCATCCGCACCGCATTGCGGATGCCCGGATGCAGCGGTTGCAGCCAAGATGCCAACGGGCTGGCGTCCGCATACGGCTGGGCCAACGCCACCGCCAGGGTCGCGCTGGCCTGGCGGTAACGATGCAGCTCGATGCCGCCGGTCAGGTAGCAGGCCAGGATCAGCAGGGCCACCAGTACGCCCAGCGGGTGGTTGCCGAGGTAACCGGCACCAATCCAGCAGGCCGGCACCAGGCCGATGAAAAACAGGGCGGGGATCAGGGGATTCTTGTTCATGACGGCATTGCCTGCGAATGACGAAGTGCTGCGAGCAGGCCTTCGATGGGTTGGAAACGAACGTCCAGTTCGGCGCGTAATACGTCCTGCATGTGGCGTCGGAAGCTGGCCAGCCAGACCTCGTCATCGGCACCAGCCCCGCTGTCAGCGGTGACCGGAGCGGTGGGCGCCAGCGGTTCCGCGCCGTCGCTTGCCACGCTGCCGGCCTCGACCGCAGCCACCACGCCCGCCAGCTCGCCGGCGTCGCTGACCGACGCCGCGACATGGGCTTGCCGCAGGCGCGCGAAATGCTGGCCCAGCAGCATCGGCACGCTGGCCAGCAACGTCTGTTCACGCGGGCTGATGGTCATTTCCATGACCGCGTCCAGTTCGGCCAGGCGGGCATTGTCGGCGCCACGGGTGGCCAGCAGGTCGCGCAGGCTGCCGCGCAGGCGACCGCTGGCGGCCAGCATCGAGCGCTGCAGGCCCAGGTAATGCTGGCGGAAGGGCTCGAAATCCGCTCTCCCGCCGGACGCGTCGCTGCGGTTGCGTGGAGGTGGCATGACAATGCTGGCGGGGTCGTCCAGGCGCGCGATCGAGCGCTCCAGTCCTTCGCGCAGGCGGCGGTACTCATCGGCCGGCGAGCCACTGGTAGTCGCCGCCGGCTCGGCGGCCACGGCCGGATTGTCCAGCGCGCGCGACAGCGCTACCGCCCGATTCCAGTCAAACCACTGGCTCAGGCGCTCGGACAAAGGCTGCGCGCAGCCGGGTACGTCCAGCTGCAGCAGCTGAGCCAATTGTCGAATGAACGCCGGCCCGGCGACCGGTGTCCGCTGTTGCACGTTTGCCACGCTACCGCTCAAAGGGCGGCAATTTTACATCAGTGGGCGCTGCCAGCCGGCGGTCGGAATTCGCACGGCAAGGCAGGTTCAGTTGCAGCGTGGAGGCATGCCCCGGCTCACATCGAAGCCGCGCCGGCGTCGAACGCGGCCAGGATCGGGCACGGCCCGGGCGCACCATCGGCGCATTGCCCGGCCAGCTGGCGCAGGCTGTCGCGGGCCTGCTGCAGCTCCGCGATCTGCTGCTCCAGCTTGAGCAGCCGCGCCTGCGCCAGTTCACGGACCCGGCGCCGGTCCTGGCCGCTGTCCAGGGCAATCAGCTCGCCGATTTCGCCGAGGCTGAAGCCAGCCCGCTGGGCCATGCGGATGAAACGCAGCTGGCGCACGTCCGACTCGCCGTAGCGACGAATGCCGCCGGCTCTGGCCGGCACGGGCAGCAAGCCTTTGCGCTGGTAGAAACGCACGGTTTCGACGCCGACGCCACCGGCTTCGGCAAATCGGGCAATCGAGAGGTCCATGGCTTGACTCCGTACCGGGGTACGGAGCTTATTGTGACTTTCCTGCGGCCACAAGCCGCCAAGGCGAGCACCGACATGAATCACAGATCCGCACCCGCCAGCAGCACTGACAGCCCGACCCGGACCGCGGTCCTCTATCGCATGGTCATGGACAAACACGTTTGCCCGTACGGACTGAAAGCGCTGCATCTGCTGCGCAGCCAGGGCTTCGTGGTTGACGATCGCTGGCTGACCTCCCGCGAAGCCACCGACGCATTCAAGCGCGAGCACGCCGTTGCGACCACACCACAGGTGTTCATCGACGGACGCCGGATCGGCGGGCATGACGATCTGCGCCGCCATCTCGGCAAAGCGGTCGCCGACCCCGACGCCAGCAGCTACCGCCCCGTGGCCGCACTGTTCGCGATGGCCGCGTTGATGGCGCTGGCGGCCAGCCACGCCGCCTTCGGTTCGCCCTGGACATGGCAGGCGCTGGGTTGGTTTGTCGGTTTCAGCATGACGGTGCTGGCGCTGCTGAAGCTGCAGGATGTCGAGCGCTTCGCGACGATGTTCCTCAACTACGATCTGCTGGCCCGGCGCTGGGTGCCGTATTCATACCTGTACCCGCTTGCCGAAGGCAGCGCTGGCATCCTGATGATTGCCGGCGTTGGCAACTGGCTGTCGATCCCGCTGGCGTTGTTCATCGGCACGGTCGGGGCGGTATCGGTGTTCAAGGCGGTCTACATCGACCGCCGCGAGCTCAAATGCGCCTGCGTCGGTGGCGCGAGCAAAGTCCCGTTGGGCTTCGTCTCGCTGGTCGAGAACCTGATGATGATCGCGATGGCGGTGTGGATGTGGCTGGCCGGCAGCGGCCTGCTGCCCGGACTCGGCCACGCCATGCACTGAAGGCCGGCGGTGGCGCAGGCGTGATCGGTTACGATCAACGACCCGTCAAGGAAGCCCCACCCCCATGACCGATTCCAGCAAATCTCCCGTCGACCCCGCCGTCACCCAGCAGCAGGCCGAAGACGCCGTGCGCGTGCTGCTGCGCTGGGCCGGCGAGGATGTCGCCCGCGAAGGCCTGCAGGACACCCCCAAGCGCGTGGCCAAGGCGTATCGCGACTGGTTCAGCGGCTACCAGATCGATCCGCGCGAGTACCTGCAGCGCACGTTCGAGGAAGTCGCCGGCTACGACGAGATGATCGTGCTGCGCGACATCGAATATGAAAGCCATTGCGAGCATCACATGGCGCCGATCATCGGCAAGGTCCACGTCGGCTACCTGCCCGATGGCAAGGTGGTCGGCATCAGCAAGCTGGCGCGGGTGGTCGATGCCTATGCGCGTCGCTTCCAGGTGCAGGAAAAAATGACCGCGCAGATCGCCCAGTGCATCCAGGACGTGCTTCAGCCGCGTGGCGTCGCGGTGGTAGTCGAGGGTGCGCACGAATGCATGACCACCCGTGGCGTGCACAAGCGTGGCGTCAGCATGGTGACTTCGAAGATGCTGGGCGAGTTCCGCGAGGACGCGCGTACCCGCACAGAGTTCCTGCGCTTCATCGAAGCCGGCGGCAGCCGCCGCTGATGGCGGTGGCGGTAGCGAAGGCATGCCCGTGTGGCAGTGGTCGCCACTACGCCGATTGCTGCGGGCCTTGCCACACAGGCAGCGCCGCCGCCGATGCCGAACAGCTGATGCGTTCGCGTTACAGCGCCTACGTATTGGCTGACACCGACTATCTGCGCGCGACCTGGGATCCGGGCACCTGCCCGGCCGATCTCGACGCAAGCACACCCGCTACCACCTGGCTGGGCCTGTCCATCAGGCAGCATCGTGTCACCGGCGATGACCGTGCCGATGTCGAATTCATCGCCCGTTACCGGATCGGTGGCGGCCGCGCCGTGCGCATACACGAACTCAGCCACTTCGTGCGCCGCGATGGCCGCTGGTTCTATCTCGACGGCGAGCATTATTGATGCCACGTGCATTCGTTTGGCGCTGATGCAAGCCACCTCACCCGACTGAGCGCCGCCTGACCCATTGCCGATGCTCACTCGCCTTGAACGGGCGAACCCGGCAAAGTAGCGTCTCCCCCCGGTCGCAATGGAAGACGACATGATGCTTCGTTCGATGACACCGCTGCTGGCGCTGGCCGCCATGGCCGGCGCGCATGCCGACCCGGCATTCGATCAGTGCCTGTCACGGCTGCAGACACAGGCCGCCGCCCAGGGCGTGAATGCCGAATCATTCAACCGCTTCACCGCCGATCTGCAGCCGGACATGAGCGTGCTGGAGTTGCTGGACAAGCAACCGGAATTCAGCACCCCGCTATGGGATTATCTGGCCGCTCTGGTCGATGACGAACGCGTGGCCGATGGCCAGGCGATGCTGGCGCAGTACCGCGACGTACTGGATCAGGTCGAGCGCGATTACGGCGTGGATGCCGCAACCGTGGTCGCGGTCTGGGGCGTGGAAAGCAACTACGGCCGCATCTTCGGCAAGCGCCCGTTGCTGGTGTCGCTGTCGACGCTGTCCTGCAACGGACGCCGGCAGGATTTCTTCCGCGGCGAGTTCATCGCCACGCTCAAGCTGCTGCAGGCTGGCGATATCCAGGCCGAAGGCCTGACCGGATCCTGGGCCGGCGCCTTCGGCCACACTCAGTTCATGCCGTCCACCTATGCCCGCATCGCGGTCGATGGGGATGGCGATGGTCGTCGTGATCTGGTTGCCAGCATTCCCGACGCGCTGGCATCAACCGCCAATTACCTGAAGCGCGCCGGCTGGCGCAGCGGTGAGAGCTGGGGTTACGAGGTCAGGTTGCCGGCGGGTTTCAATGCCGCCGCGGCCGGGCGCAAGGCGCGTAAACCGATATCGGCGTGGGCGGCGCAAGGCGTTACTGGCATCGACGGCAGCGCCCTGTCCGGCAACGGCAACGCCGCCATCCTGGTGCCGACCGGCGTACAGGGGCCGGCATTCCTGGTGACCCGCAATTACGACGCGATCTATTCCTACAATGCCGCCGAGAGCTATGCACTGGCGATCGCGCTGCTGTCGGATCGGTTGCGCGGCAAGCCCGGCATCATCAGCGCCTGGCCAACCGATGACCCCGGCCTGTCGCGGGCACAGCGGCGGCAGCTGCAGACCCTGTTGCTGGAACGCGGCTACGACATCGGCGAAGTCGATGGCATGGTCGGCAGCAACACCCGCCGTGCGATCCAGCAGGAACAACAACGGCTTGGCATCACGCCTGCCGACGGTCGCGCCGGACTCAGCATATTGCAGGCACTGCAATCAGCGCCGGCATCAACCAGCACGCCAAGCATCCAGCCCGAGTCGAATCCATGAGCGAGTTGCCCAGCGGTATTTCATTCTCCGAGTTCGCCGGCATTCCAGTCTGGCAGGTGCAGACCGCGCACGCATTTGCCGCCATCAGCCAGTTTGGCGGCCAGTTGCTGTCGTGGCACCCGACTGACGAGGAAGAGGTCTTGTGGATGTCGCCGCAGCCGCTGCGCGCACCCAGGCCGATTCGCGGCGGCGTACCGATCTGCTGGCCATATTTCGCCCGCCAGGGCCAGTCAGCGGATGCGCCGCAGCACGGTCATGCGCGGGTCGAACGCTGGCAGCTCAGCCGCATCAGCAAGGACGCCGATGGCAGCGTGATGCTGCAGATCGAACTGCCCGCCGATCACCGCACGCCGCTGCGCTTGCAGCAGCAGATCCATGTAGGCCGACATCTGCGGCAGCGCCTGATCACCAGCCATGAAAGCCGCAGCAGCGCGGTTGCGTCCGGCGGCGATGGCGTCCGTGACGACCAGCGGCCCGAGCTCGCGCTGACCCAGGCGCTGCACAGCTATTTCCGTGTCGCCGACGTCGAAACCGTGCGCATCCAGGGCGTTGAAGATCTGGATTACGCCGACAATTACGACAAGGCGGTCCACCAGCAACACGGTGCCTGGCAACTGGACGATCCGCGTGATCCCGGACGCAGTGATCGCATCTACCGGACCAGCGGCAGTCATTTCGAGCTGATCGATGCCGTTGCGCGTCGACGTGTCGATATCCGCAGCGAGGGCAGCCAGTCGCTGGTGATCTGGAATCCGGGCCGCGACGCGGCCCAGGCCATGGTCGACGTGCCCGGTGAGTCGTGGCGGGATTTCGTCTGCGTGGAAGTGGCCAACGCCGGCGAAGACGTGGTGGCACTGGCGCCTGGCCAGCAGCATGTCCTGCAGCAGACGGTATCGCTTGCCCGCTTGTGAAAGCGGCAGGTCGTGGTGTCGCGACCTGCCGGCGATCACCAGATCTGGCACCGATCAATCGTTCTCGACATGGATGATCTCGCCGCTGTTGGCGTCCAGATGGATCTCGACATCGTTGCCATCGGCGCGTTCGGCCTCGGCCTTCCACATGCCGTCGTCGAAATCGACATCATGGACCTTTGAGTAGCCAGCAGTGGCCAGCCTGGCCTTGATGTCGTTCTCGCTCAGGTTGGAAACCAGATCATCAGCGGTGATGCTGCCGTCGGCCGGATTGACATGCAGGTCAACCCGGTTGCCGTTGGCGCTGGTGGCGTCGGTTTCCCACATGCCGTCTTCAAAATCCAGATCGTCGATCCGGGTATAGCCTTTTTCCTGCAGCAGCTGCCGCACCTGCGGCTCCTTCATTGCGTCGGCAGGGGCCGCTGTCTGCGCGAATGACGATGCCGCCAGCAGGGACAGCGACAATGCGCTTGCCAGCAGCAACGGACCTGACCTGGGATTGAGGGAGATGCGATGCATGGGAGACTCCGGTGATGGATGTGTGGCCATGGTGACGATGGCCGGATCAGCGCGCGGTGAACGACCAGCGCCGCCGCACACATCCGGTTCACCATCGTCACCTGGCCGTGATGCCGGTGAATGCCAGCCGTCATGCCGCCGCGCGTGCTTCCTCCCGTAACGTTCGTGCCGCTTGAACCAGCGCGCGTAGCGCCGCTTCGGCCTGTGGCCAGTCGCGGGTTTTCAGACCGCAGTCGGGGTTGACCCACAACTGGTCATCGCCCAGCACCTGGCGTGCTTTGCGCAACAAGCCGGCCATTTCTCCGGCCTCCGGCACGCGCGGCGAGTGGATGTCGTACACCCCGGGGCCGATCTGGTTGGGATAGCGGTCACGCACGAAAGCATCAAGCAGCTCCATCCGCGAGCGCGAAGTCTCGATCGAGATGACGTCGGCATCCAGCGCCGCCACCGCGGGCATGATGTCGTTGAACTCGGAATAGCACATGTGGGTGTGGATCTGGGTGCTGTCGGCGACGCCGCCGGCACTGATGCGGAAGCAGTCCACCGCCCAGTCCAGATAGGCCTGCCAGTCGACGCGTCGCAGCGGCAGCCCTTCGCGCAGCGCCGGTTCGTCAATCTGGATGATTTCAATGCCGGCGCGTTCCAGATCCAGCACCTCATCGCGCAGCGCCAACGCAATCTGCCGGCAGGTATCCGCGCGCGACTGGTCGTCACGCACGAACGACCACTGCAACATCGTCAGCGGCCCGGTCAGCATTCCTTTCATCGGCTTTGCGGTCAGCGACTGCGCATGCCGCGCCCAGCGTACCGTCATCGGCGCCGGGCGTGCGACGTCACCATAGATGATCGGCGGTTTGACGCAGCGCGATCCGTAGCTTTGTACCCAACCCAGTCGGGTGAAGGCGAAGCCGTCCAGCTGCTCGCCGAAGTACTCGACCATATCGTTGCGTTCGAACTCCCCATGCACCAGTACGTCCAGGCCTATCTGCTCCTGCAGGCGCACGCAGGATTCGGTCAGCGCCAGCAGCACGGCCTCGTAACCGGCCTCATCCAGCCTGCCTGCCCTGTATGCGGCGCGGGCCTGCCGCAGGTCGCGGGTCTGCGGGAACGAGCCGATGGTGGTGGTGGGATACAACGGCAACTGCAGGCGCTGCTGCTGCAGTGGCTTGCGTTGCGGATAGGGCAGACCGCGACGGCTGGCATCCGCGTCCAATGCGGCCATCCGTTGGGCCACGTCAGCACGATGCACCCGCGCCGATTGCCGGCGTGATGCGATCCGGTCACGCGCAGCGGCCAGCGCCGTTGCCGCCTCGGCAGGATGATCCAGGGCTTGCGCGACGACAGCCAGTTCCTCGATCTTCTGCTTTGCGAACGACAGCCAGGAATGGACGTCCACCGGCAACGACGGCTCCAGGTCCAGATCGATCGGCAGGTGCAACAGCGAACAGGAAGGCGCCAGCCACAGCTGCGCCGGTTGCAGATGGCCGCGTGCATAGCGGGCCACGGTGACCGCATGGTCGAGCTGGCTGCGCCAGACGTTGCGGCCGTCAATCAGTCCCGCCGACAGCACGCGACCTGCTGGCCATTGCGCCAGCGCTTCATCCAGCTGCTCCAGACCACGTACCAGATCGAGGTGGATACCCTCGACCGGCAGCGACAGTGCCAATGGCAGGTTGTCGTCGAGCTTGCCGAAATACGTGGCCAGCAACAGCCGGGGCCGCGCTGTCTGCGGCGCTGCGGCCAGCTGCGCATAGGCCAGGCGATAGGCAGCCGCGCTCGCCGCGTCAAGGTCCAGCACCAGACAGGGCTCATCCAGTTGCACCCAGTCGGCACCGGCCTGCTGCAACTGCTGCAGAAGTTGCGCATAGGCGGGCAACAACCGGGGCAGCAGGTCCAGCGCATTGCTGCCATCGGTGGTCTTGGACAACTTGAGCAGGCTGACCGGCCCCAGTAACACCGGGCGCGAGTGGAACCCCAACGCCTTGGCTTCAAGGAACTCCGCGACCGGCTTGTCACCCCGCAGCTGGAATGTCTGGTCCGCGGTCAACTCCGGCACGAGATAGTGGTAGTTGGTATCGAACCACTTGGTCATTTCCAGCGCAGGCAGGTCGACGCCGTCCTGCTGGTGGCCACGCGCCATCGCGAAGTAGCCTGCCAACGGATCCTGTTGCATCAGCGCCTGGTAACGCGGCGGTATCGCATCGAACAGGCAGGCGGTGTCCAGCACGTGGTCATACAGGCTGAAGTCATTGCTGGGTACCACGCTGGCGCCGGCGTCGCGTTGCAGCTGCCAGTGCCGATGGCGCAGCTGCCTGGCGCTGGCCAGCAGTGCGGCCGGATCGCGCTGGTCGCGCCAATAGGCTTCCAGCGCGCGCTTCAGTTCGCGGCGTGCACCGATGCGCGGAAATCCCAGGGTGGTGACGACGGTGCCATTGCGGGTGTTGCTGATTGTCATGCTCGTATCCTCATGCGTGTCGGATGAGGAACGAAGGGCCGTGCACACGCGCGCCTGCTGTCGAGAGCCCGCCATGCCGCAGTGACCTTCGCCCCCGCGGGCGAACCGGACACCGCGGCGTCGGGGCAGTCACGCGCACGACCACGCGCCAGCATGATCGGCAGGTTCCAGCCACTCCCCCGCGGGAGTTCCAGGTCGACGGTGGACGTACAGGTCCCCCGGCCGGGGCAGGTCTTCGGGCTTATGGACGGCATGCGGATGCTGCGTGCATGTGGCCTACGTCGCCGCTTCCCGGTCACTGGACCAGTGCATGTGGCGATGTCGTTTCCAATTACCGCTGCGGGGCAGCGCCGGAATAGGACCATATGGTCCGCACCGGCTTCCCTTTTAATCCCATCTCTTCATCTGCATGAAGAGATGGAAACCTTCGGCATGCGCAAGTTACCCGCCGGCCCCGGTAACGTCAAGTAGCGGTGACGCTCGACAAGCCGTCGCGGTCGGCACGCACGCAACCGCGCTTTTCTGTTTCACTAGCCGCTGGAGGGCACCCCACTGCCAGGAGTCGACCATGTCAGAAGCCAGCACCCATCCCGAAGCCATGCCGCAGGCACGCCTGACCGAAGTCCGGCTGCTGCACATGGTGTTTCCCGATCACACCAACCACCTTGGCACGCTGTTCGGCGGCCAGGCTCTGGCATGGATGGACATGGCCGCCTTCATCGTGGCCTCGCGCTATGCGCGCAGCACCGTGGTCACCGCGCGCTCGGAACAGGTCGACTTCAACCAGCCGATCCACAAGGGCGATCTGGTCGAAATCGTCGCCCGCATCGTCAAGGTCGGGCGCAGTTCGATGCATGTGGACGTGGAAGTGATCACCGAAGATCTGCTCAACGGCGAACGCAAGCTGTGCACCCGCGGCCACTTCGTGATGATTGCCCTGGACCCGCTGGGGCAACCGACCGCGGCACCGCCGTTGCCGAGCGATCATCCCCCAGCGTAGAGCGGAGCTGGCTCCGCTGTCCCAAGACAATAGCCACATCCCGGCAGTGCGCGCCATGGCGGAAGCGCAGCAAGCTGCGCTCTACGACGTAGCGCCCACGTCCTCCGTAGAGCGGAGCTTGCTCCGCTACCCCAGGGCAATAGCCACATCCGGGCTGTGCGCACCATGGCTGAAGCGCAGCAAGCTGCGCTCTACGAGGTTGCGCCCACATCTTTCGTAGAGCGGAGCTTGCTCCGCTTTCCCAGCCAATAGCCACCTCCCAGCCGCGTGCGCCATGGCGGAAGCGCAGCAAGCTGCGCTCTACGACGTAGCGCCCACATCTTTCGTAGAGCGGAGCTTGCTCCGCTGTCCCAGGCAATAGCCACATCCCAGCCGCGTGCGCCATGGCGGAAGCGCAGCAAGCTGCGCTCTACGATGTCGCGCCCACATCTTCCGTAGAGCGGAGCTTGCTCCGCTGTCCCAGCCAATAGCCACGTCCCGGCTGTTTGCGCCATGGCAGAAGCGCTGCAAGCTGCGCTCCACGTGGCGCCACGCTCAGCGCGCGGCGTTGCTGTCCATCGTCGCGTTGCGACTGCTGTCGCGGTACTGCGCGGTATCGCGCATGCCGGTGGTATGGCACCAACCGGTCTTGTGACCTCGATTGACCGCACCGGGCAACTGGCCGCGTGATTTCTCGGTGGTGCCGTCTTCCGGGTTCGACAACAGCGCATCGGTCGCCAAGTGGCAGTAGTCGTTGAAGATACTTCTGTCGGCTTCGGAGGTGGTGTAGTAATTAACCTTGGCCCGCTGACTATTGCTGATCCCAGCCAACCAGCTGGCGGCACCGCTGGTGGTCAGGTTGGTGTTCTTTCCGCAGCCAACCCCGAACACATTGCCGATGGCGGCCAGATTGCCAGCCAATGGCGTGCCCTGGTAAGGGGTCCCGACCGATTGGATCAAGCGGCCACCGGAAGCACGATCCAGGCCACTCCAGTAGTAAGCGGCCAGATGCAAGGCAGCAGCACCGCCCTGGCTATGGGCGACGATGCCATAGGAATTGCGGGCCGCGTCGCCCTGGCTGCGGATCAAACGGGCAAAGGCGTCGTGGCTGCGATTCTTCTGATGATCCTTGAACACGATCTCGCCGGTGAAATCGCCGGTCGGCCAGACCGCGCTGGAGCAGTAGCCGTGAACCAGCATCAAACCCCTGCCGGTGGCATTGATGCCGACATCGCTCTGGAGTCGTTGTAGCTGGGTCGGTCGCGGTCCATACAACATTGCCTCATCCAGCTCGCCGCTTTGCACATGCTTGAGGCTTGCGGTGCTGCGCGCGACCGATTTGCTGATCGTCAACGGCAGTCGCGTGGCACTCGCAAGGGTCACGAAATGGTCGGGGTCCTCGATCCGCAGATTGCGTAGTTCAAATGGTGCACGTGCACCACTGCGCTTGATCCAGCGCGGATCGAAACCGATGTCGAGACGCCCGTCCTCCGGCAGGACCATGCCGCCAACCCAGGCAACCGCCACATCGTTGGCACCCCACACTTCCGCCAACACGCGATAGTGCTTGCCGGGATCACGCGCCGCCAGCGGCAGCGACAGGGCCAGCCGGTTGTCGCTGGTGGCCTGCATGCTGGCGGTTCCTTTCGCCAGCGCAAGAGCCGAGTCCAGCACCGGTATCAGATGCGCGGTGGTACGAATCAACGGATTGCCCTCGCCATCGCGCCCATGGGCAATGACCTGGGCGCTGTACACGCCAGCGCTGCCCGGACGGAACGCTGCGGCATAGACGCCGTCGTTGGCGGCGCCGTCGTCGTGGCGACCGTCGTCATGCATGAGGTACTCGGTTTCAGTGCCAGCCTCGTCGGTCACTCGCAGGATGGCGCGGTCCATCCGCGTGCCAAGTCGCGTGCTGGAGTAGTCACTGTTGGCGTCTTCGAGCAGGCTGCGCACCACGAACGACTGGCCGAGTTTACGATCATGATGAGCCTGGTAGCTGCCCAGGGCGATGGCTTCGTCACCTTCGACCAGGACAAAGCCGCGCTGGCCCGGCTCTCCTTGCAACTGCACCTGCCAATCGCCGCTCGCGGCCTGGTTGAACTGGTAACGTTGGCCGCTGACACCGGGCATGCTGGCATCCAGTGCCACCGCCTGCCTATTGCCGGCCAGGGTGGCGGAGTCCAGTGTTTGCCCGCTCGGCGAAACCAGCGAAGCCGCACGCGATGCCTTCTGGCTGATCAGCACGAATTGCAGCCGGTCGTTCTCGACTGGAAGACTACCCTGCCAGTTGCCAGCCGCATCAAACTCAATCGGCAACAATGCGCTGCGCGAAAACTGCATGCCGGCACTGGCATCGGCGGCTTGCATCGAGGCCATTTCCTGCGGCGGCCCCGCCAGTTGCTTGGCCTGCAGCGGCGCCGCCTGCCCCCAGCTGCTGGTGGCAAACAGCGACAACGAAATACCAATGCCCAGTCGTGACCACAGCATCATCAGCTTGCTCCTTTTCTTTCTGCCTGCAACGCGGATGCCGTCAATCGGTATCTCGCCAGGCGGGTGATCCCTGTTGTCCCGGTTATACGCGCGACCGTGGCAATGCAAAGCAGATGCGCAGTCGAATGCGTGGAACCCGGGCAGCGGTCACGAAAAGAAACCCCGAATGTGAGTAACTCGCTGCAGCGCGGCAGCGGCAGCGGTCGTTACAAGGCTTGCGGATCGCTCAGATCCAGGCTGCCTTCGCCACTGAAACGGCGGGTGCCGAACATGCCGCCTGACAGTTTTCCGCGGACACGGTAGTCCAGCCTGGTCGGCGGTTTCTGCGCCATGCCCAGGAATTGCTTGAACAGGTTCAGACCCGACACGGTGACCGGAATTGTCACCACGGTCTCGCCAAAGCGCGGCACCGTGCCGGTCTGGTCGCTGACGCCCGTGGCGACCTGGCGGCCGTTGAGATCCAGCTGCAAGGCCGCGCCGTCGTAGTCGATGGCAATGTCATTGGGATTCTGCACCCGCAGCTTGACCGCGAAGCGCATTTCCATGCCTTCGCCAGGCAATGATTCGACCCCGGCGACATCGACATTCAGCGGATCGCGATTGGACAGGCTGGCGCAACCGCTGAACAACAATGCCAGCAACAGCATCATGGCGATACGCATGCGGAAATCTCCTGTGTTCGAACAGTTGGCACTTTAGCGCATGCTCGTACTGCTGGCCCGCCCCCACCCCAGCCCCCGTATCAAGTACGGGGCAGGCTCTCCCCCGTAAACGG
>NZ_LDJL01000012.1 GCF_001431405.1 Pseudoxanthomonas dokdonensis | reverse complement strand
GCCCGGCTGCAGCCGGGCTTTGAAGAATTCAACCCGGACAACTGGCTGCCGACCTACACCCTGCCGCAGCTGGCACAACGCGGTTACAGCCCGGTCGACCCGGTGGCGCCCGATGCGCTGGCGACCACGGTGACCCTGGACGGCAGTGACGGCAAGCAGTACTGGTTCGGTTTCCAGAACTACTACGCGATCACCCGCTACAACAATTCCAAGATGTACGCGATGGCGGTGTACCAGCTGTCGCAGGCCATCGCCGGCAAGCAGATTCCGTCCGCATGAGGCTGTGGCTGGCCGCCGCGATGATGGTGGGGCTGGCCGCCTGCAGCAGCGCGCCGAACAAGGGCCCGGCGCCGACCGCCGGCAGCCGCGCGCCGGCAAGCACGCCGTCGGCCGGCACGGTTGCCAACTGCGCCAACCGCTACCAGCCGGCACAGGAAGACTTGTCCAAGCGTGGCAACTACACTGCCGGCGGACTGTATGCGCCCGGGGTGGCCGATACCACCCCGGACCACGTGCCTGACGTCGACTGCATCGCCGAACCGGTGGTCACCCGCGAACCGCTGTCGCCGATCGGCAACCGATCGCCCTACAAGGTGCTGGGCAAGCAGTACGTGGTCCGCAGCAAGCCCGACGGCTATGTCGAAACCGGCATCGCTTCGTACTACGGCAACAAGTTCCATGGCCGTCGTACCTCCAACCAGGAGGTCTACGACATGTACGCGTTCACCGCCGCGCACAAGACCCTGCCACTGCCCAGCTTTGCCCGGGTCACCAACCTCGACAACGGCAAGTCGGTGGTGGTGCGGGTCAACGATCGCGGCCCGTTCCATGATGGCCGGGTCATCGATTTGAGCTACGCGGCGGCGGTCAAGCTGGGCATCACCCAGCGCGGCACCGGCCGGGTCGAAGTACGCGCGTTGACCCCGGGCGATGACGATGGCCCGCGCCTGGCCAGCAATCCGGCGGCGGCCAGTGTCGCCAGCAATACCCTGGCGGCCGCCAGCCAGCAGCCGACCGCCATCGACAATCTGGTCCGGCAGCTGCCGGACCGGCCGTCGCAGCCGGCGTCGGCCCTGAATGGCGCACAGGCGCTGGCGGCGACCAACCTGGGCAAGCGTTACCACGTCCGGGCCGACACCGAAAACGCGCCCAGCGCCGACAAATTCGACGCCTGGATGAAAGCCAACAACGTGCGCATCACCACCGGCAAGCCGGGTACACCGGTCGCCGCGGCGGCCAGCACCGCCGCGTCCGCAACCAGGCCGCCGGTCACTGCGGTGGCAACGAGCGCACCGGTGGCGGCCGCGTCCACCACGGTTGCCGCCGGCAGCAGCACGCCCGCGGCATCGATGCGCGCAGACGCTGTGCAGTTGCAGGTCGCCAGTTTTGCCAGCCGTGACAACGCCGATCGCGCGCTGGCACGGCTGACCGCTGCCGGCATCGCCGGTGCCAGCCTGAGTGACATCAACAGCAACGGCCGAACCCTGT
Organism: Pseudoxanthomonas dokdonensis; assembly: GCF_001431405.1. Classification (GTDB taxonomy): domain Bacteria; phylum Pseudomonadota; class Gammaproteobacteria; order Xanthomonadales; family Xanthomonadaceae; genus Pseudoxanthomonas_A; species Pseudoxanthomonas_A dokdonensis. Next base: position 59,555 of record NZ_LDJL01000012.1, on the reverse strand, counting down.
GGCGTCTGCGGGTCGCCGCTGCCGACACGCAGGCCGATGCGCTGGCCGCGCGCATTGCCGGGCTCGGCTTCGGCCAACCGCAGAAGGTGCGCGAATAAGCCGGTTTTTGCCCGAAACGCCTATTTTTTACGCTTTCCATACCACTTGCCACCGCCTGCTTCCTACAATGGTGGTTTCGCCAAGGGCCATCGCCCTGCCAGGAGTCTGTTCCCCATGAAGTTCCGTTTCGCCCTCGCCGCACTGGCCACCACTGCGATGGGTCTGGCCTTTGCCCAGACACCGACGCCGTCACCTGCACCCGCGGCAGACGCCGCCGTGGCCATTCCGCCGGCGCCGGTACCGGTGGGTACCGCCTGGGTGCTGATTGACTACACCACCGGCCAGGTACTGGCGGGCGAAAACTACAACCAGCGCGTCGAGCCGGCCAGCATCACCAAGGTCATGACCTCGTACGTGCTGGCTGCCGAGCAGAAGACCGGCAAGATCAAGTCGACCGACCAGGTGATGATGAGCGAACGCGCCTGGCGCGAAGGCGGCGCCGGCACCGACGGCAGCTACAGCGGCTTCGCGGTCAACAAGACCGCACCGTTGATCGACATGGAAAAGGGCATGGCGGTGCAGTCCGGCAATGACGCGGCCATCGCCCTGGCCGAGCACACCGCCGGCAGCGAAGAAGCGTTCGCTTCGCTGATGAACAACTATGCCGCCAGAATCGGCATGAAGAATTCGCACTTCGTCAACGCCCACGGCCTGTCGGCGCCGGAGCACTATTCGACCGCCTATGATCTGGCGTTGCTGGGCCGCGCGTTCGTCCGCGATTACCCGGAAACCTACGCCTACAACAAGATCAAGGAATTCACCGTAGGCACCATCACCCAGCCCAACCGCAACCTGCTGTTGTGGCGCGACCCGAGCGTGGACGGGATCAAGACCGGCCACCACTCCGGTGCCGGTTACTGCCTGATGAGCTCGGCCAAGCGCGGCGACCAGCGCCTGATCGCGGTGGTGATGGGTTCGACCTCTGAGAAGCAGCGCGCCAATGATTCGATGGCCCTGCTCAACTGGGGATTCCGGTTCTACGAAACCCACCGCATCTATGAAGCCGGCAAGGCCATTGCCCAGCAGCGCGTCTGGAAGGGCAAGAGCAAGGAAGTGCAGCTGGGCGTCGCCAAGCCGCTGCTGGTCAGCGTGCCGCGTGGTCGTTACGGTGACTTGAAGCCGACCATGGACGTGCCCAAGCAACTGGTCGCGCCGATTGCCAAGGGCCAGGCCATTGGCAACGTCAAGGTGACGCTGGACGGCAAGGTGGTGGCGCAGTCGCCGCTGGTGGCGGTCGAAGCGGTGGAAGAAGCCGGCTTCTTCAAGCGCCTGTGGGATTCGTTCTGGATGTGGTGGGAATCCGAGTAAGCGTTCTCCCGCAACCGACTGCACAGAAGATGCCGGCGTTTTTCCGGCATCTTTTTTTTCGCGCGCGGGCCAGGCCTCCGGCGCGCTTCCGACAAAATCCGCGCGGCGGCTACCCGCCTGGCCGCGCCAGACTGAAGGCGATCAATGCGATCGCCACCACCGCCAGCGCGATGCCGGCCTTGTTGATGGGTTGCAGGCGCTCGCCGAACAGACCGGTGCCGACCCAGGTGCCCAGCACCACCACGCCCAGGTTCATGCTGGCAAACACCACCGCCGGGCTGTCGGGCAAGGCACGATGGGCTTTGACGTAGAACAGGATGTTGCCGAAGTTGGTCAGACCGACCAGCAGGCCGACCGCCAGCGCGCCCATCCTTAGCCGATGGCCGCCATGCAGGCGCCGCCATGCCAGCAGCCCCAGCATCAGCAGCAGGGCCACGACAAAGGCGATCTGCAACGACAGCGCGAACGGCGTGCCGCCCTGCGCCACCTGCTTGAGCAGGATGTCGACCGTGGCATAGCCCAGCAGCACCAGCAGCGGCAGCCACCATTGCCGCGGCCCGGCGTGGGTGGCGGCGCCTGCGCGGCTGCGGATCAGGATGGCGACCATCGCCAGCATTCCCAACGCCAGCCCGGCCAGCTTCCAGCCATCCCAGCGTTCGCCAAACCAGACAAAGGCGGCCGGCAACGACAGCAGCAGCGACAGTCGCTGGGCGATATCGGTGCGGACGATGCCGGCTTCGCGCACCGACGCGGCCATCACCAGGAAGATCGCCGGCAGCACCGATGCCAGCAACAGCAAACGTAGCCACGGCAATGACCCGATCTGCACGGCCTGCCAGTCGGGCCGCAGCAGCAGCGCGCAGGCCAGGCTGGCGGCCAGATAGTTGAAAGTGACCAGCGTCGGCATGTCCAGGCCACGCCGCTGCGCCAGCTTCAGCTGCACCGACACCAGCACGCTGCACAGCACGCTCAGGACCAGAAAACCCATGCACCACCCATGACACGCCCGCAGGCAAGGCGGCGATTATCGCAGCCCGCTCGTTCAGCCCGCAGCCCGTGCCGGACCGCCGGATGGGCTTGGATTTGGCGCTGGCGGCCCCAATAATCGGCGCATGGACATCTCATCTGACAATCCGGACCACGGTTTCCAGTTCCCCGGCACGTTCGAACTCAGCGCCATGGGCGCCGCCAACACCGGCCTGGAAGTGGAACTTCCCACCCTGCTCAGCAAGGCCGGCCTGGACGTGCTGCGCGAGAAAATCTCGTGGAAGCATTCCTCCAACGGCAAGTACGTGTCGGTGCGCATCGCCTTCCGTGCCGAGAACCGCGAGCAGTACGACGCGGCCCATGCCGCTCTGCGCGAGCATCCCGAGGTCAAGTGGACCCTGTGACCCCGGCCTGCCTGGTGCGCGAGCTGGGCCGGCAGCTGTACGAGCCGGTGTGGCGGGCGATGCAGCGCTTCACCGATAGCCGCGACGAGACCAGCGCCGACGAAATCTGGGTGGTCGAACACGATCCGGTGTTCACCCTCGGCCAGGCCGGCAAACCCGAACACGTGCTGGCGCCGGGCGATATCCCGGTGCTGCAGGTGGATCGCGGCGGCCAGGTCACCTATCACGGGCCCGGGCAACTGGTGATGTATCCGCTGTTCGATCTGAAACGGCTGAAAGTCGGCGTGCGTGATTACGTCTGCAAGATCGAGCAGTCGATGATCGACACCCTGGCCGAATGGAACATCGAAGGCCGGCGCAAGGACGGCGCGCCCGGCGTATACGTGGCCGGGGCCAAGATCGGCGCGCTCGGCATCCGCGTGCGCCGCGGCTGCACCTTCCACGGCCTGGCCTTCAACATCGACATGGACCTGGCGCCGTGGCACCGGATCAATCCCTGTGGTTACCAGGGCCTGCAGGTCACCACCTTGCGCGATCTCGGTGGTCCGTCGGGAATGGCCGCGGTCAAGCCGGTGCTGCTTGAAAAGCTGGCCGCGCAATTCGGCCTGGTGTTGCAGGCTCGCGATCAATTGCCGGATCTGGCCAGCGCGGCCTGAATCGTGAGCGCCGTCGAGCACGTCCACTCGCGGCCGGTGCCGCGGGTGTCCATGCCACAATCCAGTGATGGATACTTCGCACGACCCGACTGATTCAACCATTGCCTCCGATCTGGATGCGTTGATCGAACGTGGCCTGTCACGATTGCAGGCGGCATCGCCGGCGCTGGCGCGGGCGTTGCAGCAGGCGCAGGCGCGGGATCGCGTGCGCACGCTGCTGCAGGCCAGTGACTTCGCCCTGGAAACCCTGTGCAGGCAGCCGCAGTACCTCGAGCAGTGGTTGACCGATGATGGCGCGACGGCAGTGCCACTGCCGGTGTTGCAAGCCGGTCAGTCCGAACAATGGCCGGGGCAGCTGCGCCGCTATCGCACGGCCGAATCCAGCCGCCTGATCTGGCGCGACGTGCACGGACTGGACAGCGTCGATGACACCTTGCGCGGCAGCACCCGGCTGGCCGAAACCTGCCTGCAGACCGCGCTCGATGCACTCGAAAATGATTTCGCCAGCCGCCACGGCGTGGTCCGTGATGGCGATGGCCAGGCGCAGCGGCTGATCGTGTTCGGGCTTGGCAAACTCGGTGGCGGCGAACTGAATTTCTCCTCCGATGTCGATCTGGTCTACGCCTATCCGCACGGCGGCCAGTCCGATGGCGCGCGCACGCTGATGGCCGAGGATTATTTCGCCCGGCTGGGCCAGCGGCTGGCAAAACTACTCGACGAAGTGACCGTTGACGGTTTCTGCCACCGCGTCGATCTGCGCCTGCGCCCGTTTGGCAGCGCCGGCCGGGTCGCGCTGTCGCTGGCCGGCATGGACGCGTATTTCCAGCGCGAAGGCCGCGACTGGGAGCGCTATGCCTGGCTTAAGGCGCGCACGGTGGCGGGTGACATCGAAGCCGGCGAGCAATGGCTGCAGACGCTGCGGCCATTCGTCTATCGCCGCTACCTGGATTTCACCGCACTGGATGGCCTGCGCGAGATGAAGGCGGCGATCACCGCCGAAGTGGCACGCCGTGAACTGGCCGACGACATCAAGCGCGGCGCCGGCGGCATCCGCGAAATCGAATTCCTGGTCCAGGCCCTGCAGTTGATCCGTGGTGGTCGCGAGGAAACCCTGCGCGAGCGTCGATTGTTGCCGGCGTTGCGGGCACTGGTTGAACTCAACCAGGTCGCGGCCGAGGAGGGCGATGCGCTGGCTGCTTCCTATCGCTACCTGCGCCGCGTCGAGAACCGCCTGCAGATGCTGCGTGACGCACAGACCCATGTGCTGCCGGACAGTCCGCTTGATCGCCTGCGGCTGGCGCGTGGACTTGGCCATGCCGACTGGACCGGCCTGCGCGCACAGATCGATGGCGTGCGCGCGCATGTGGCCGGCGAATTCGCCGCGCTGCTGGCGCCGCGCAAACCGGGCATGGCCAAGACCGATCTGGCCCAGTACTGGCGCAGTCTTCCCGATGATGGCGACGCCCAGGCGTTGGCTGATGCCGGCTTCGAATCGCCATTGCAGGTTGATGCGGCGTTGCGCGAATTCGCCCGCTTTTCCGCGGTCGATGCCCTGTCCGACAGCGCCCGCGCGCGGCTGGACCGGGTATTGCCGGCGGTGCTGACCGCCGCCGCGGCCTGCGCCAAGCCCGACGCGGCGCTCAAGCGGGTATTGGCGCTGCTGCAGGCCATCCTGCGGCGCACCAGCTATCTTGCATTGCTCGACGAACAACCCAGCGCACTGACCCGTCTGGTCGATGTACTGGCGCGCAGTGCGTTGCTGGCCGAGCGGCTGGCGGCGTATCCGTTGTTGCTCGACGAGATGCTCGACAGCCGGGTTGGCGGGCCGATGCCGGACCGCGCGTTGATGCACGAAGAGTGCACCGCCGCACTGCGCGAGGAGGATCCCGAGCAAGCGCTGCGTGCGTTGAACGAAACCCGCCTGGCATTGAGCTTCCGGGTCGCGCTGGCGGCGCTGGATCAGCGGCAGTCAGCGCTGGACAGCACCCGGCAACTGGCGTGGCTGGCCGATGAAGTGGTCAAGGCGGTATTGCAGATGGCCTGCGATGAGGTCAGCAGCGCGCATGGCATTGTCGGCGACGGGCGCTTCGCGATCATCGGCTACGGCAGTCTCGGTGGCCAGGAGCTGGGCTTTGGCTCGGATCTGGATCTGGTGTTCGTGTTCGATGCGCCGGTCAACGCCCAGTCCGATGGCAAGCGGCCACTGGAGGCCGGTCGCTGGTATGCGCGACTGGCGCAGAAAATGATGGCGCTGCTCGGGGCGGTGACCAGCGCCGGCCGCCTGTACGACGTCGATGTTCGTTTGCGGCCCGACGGCGCCAAGGGCCTGCTGGTGTCATCGTTGGCCAGTTTCCGCGAATACCAGCGCGAGCGTGCCTGGACCTGGGAACACCAGGCACTGGTGCGCGCCCGCGGCGTCGCCGGCAACGACGCTCTGCTCGGCGAGATTGAACAGATCCGCCGCGACGCGTTGGCCAGGCCACGTCAGCAACAGCAACTGGCCGGCGAAGTTGGCGACATGCGCGCGCGCATGCGCAACGAACTGGATCGCAGCCGCGGTGAGCAGTTCGATCTCAAGCAGGGCGCTGGTGGACTGGTCGATCTGGAATTCCTGCTGCAATACCTGGCATTGCGCGACGCCAGCCGGCAACCGCTGTGGCTGGCACCGCGCGACACCCCCGGATTGCTGGTCGTGGCCCGCCAGCAGCAGGCGTTGCCCGACGCCGACATCGATGCGCTGGTGCAGGCACACGCCACTCTGGTGGCGGCTGGCCTGGGCTGCACCCTGGACCGGCGCCCGCGCATCGTTACCGTCGAGGACGACATCATCCACGCCCGCCAGGCGATTGAAGCGGCGGTGCTGCGCGTGGGGCTGGTCTACCAACGACTGATTAAAAGCCCGGACAGCACCGAACCGCCGCTGCCGTAGCGGTGGTCGGCATTGTTGTTGCATCCGATGGGCACCGCCCGACAGCGGCGCGGCCGACGATGGTGAAGACCGCGCCGGCCTCGTCGCCATTGCGGCCAACCCCGCCCGATTGTCACTCTCAACCCCTCGTGATCCCGGCGAACGCCGGGATCGCGCTTTTTTTTTCCAAGCGCAATGGATGCCGGAGGTCGGATCACCCAGCCTTTGCGAACTCCCGGACTTCGTCATCCCGGCGAACGCCGGGATCCAGCTTTCGCAGTCCGAAGCACGATAAATGCTGGATGACCCGACATCCGTCGGTTGAAAGCCTGGCTTACGCTAGGATGACGATGCTATTTGGCGATGGTTATTTGCATGGTCCGCGAGCGATCCCGCATCAGGACGACAATCCTATTTCATGTTTATTTAGGGGTGAACAGCAGAGAAAATCCTGTCAGCCCAAGATCATTCCTTATTTTCGTCATCCCGGCGAACGCCGGGATCCAGCCTTTTCCCAAGCGCAATAGATGCCGAAGGGCGGATCACCCAGCCTTTGCGATGGCCGCCACCCACGCAGCCAGTGGACAACCATGCAAGCGAGCTATTGATCCGCGGCGCTATGCCAGTGGCAGCCGTTCGCGCAGCAGGGCGGCGATGCGCGCGGTTTCGCGCAGCGGCGTCACTTCGAAATCGGCCAACGTGCTGTCCATCACCTGGATCCGGCCACTGGCCAGCAGGCTGTCGAGGAACCGCCGCGGTCGGCCACGGACGCGATGCGGATCGAACACGTGCACTGGCACCCGGGTGGCGCAGGCTTCGGACACCATGTTGACCGAGTCCGGCGTGCAGACGATGCGGTCGGCCCAGGCCAGCATGCCCGCATAGGGATTGGCGCCGTCGGCGTCGCCGCACCAGACCACGCCGGGTGTCTCGACGTAGCGATCACGCAGCGGCCGGATGACCTTGTCCGGGGTTCGCCGCGAGGTGGTGATCATGACGCTGCCGCCATCGCGGGCCAGCGCGACTTCGAGCTTGGCCGCCAGTACTTCGAACGCTCCGCGATCAAAGCGCGCATGGGCACTGTTGCCGCCCAGCAGCACCGCCGTGCGCGGTCGCGGCAACTGCCCGAGTTCGGCAAAACTGGCCCGGCCGAGTGCCAGCCAGGCATCGTCGACCGGATTCAGGCTGCCCTGCATCTGCAGCACGTTGTCGCCTTCGATGCCGTCGTGGCGCGGCACCACCAGCCAGTCCCAGTAAGCGGGTTCGAGCCGGGGGTCGAGGATCTGCACCACCTGGCTGCCGTGTTCGCGCAGCACCCGCGTGGCCAGGGCCGCCTGCCGGCCGCAGCCCACCGCCAGCGTCGGCGGTTGCGCCAGCGCATTGGCGAATTGACTGCCGAAGGCATCGACCGAACCCGGCCAGCGGCGAGGGGCGAGCCATCGCCACGGCGCCGAGGTCTGCAGCTGCCATTCGCTCAGGCTGGGCGTGCGCAGGGCATGGGCCAGCGCCGAGGCCTGGCGCACATTGCCGGCGCGGCCGTCGCTGAGCGACCACAGATGGGCGGAATACGGCGCGGGAGGCGTGGTTTGTTCCATCGGTTAAAACAATCCGTTCCGAACGGGCTGGCTGTCGCCATCGGCAGGACACTCTACACTGGACACCTGATTTGCTCACACGCAGTGAATCGTTGTTGCCTTCTACTGCCTCTTACAAGGATTGATGATGACCCAAGCCCTAGACGACCGCGCACTGGACCAGTTGTTCCGCACCGCCCGCAGCCAGAATGCATTCCTGGATACGCCGGTGACCGATGAGCAGCTACATGCCCTGTACGAGCTGCTGAAGTGGGGGCCAACCGCGGCCAACACCACCCCGGCGCGGTTCGTGTTCGTCAAGTCGGCCGAGGCAAAGGCCAGGCTGGCACCGGCGCTGGACGCCGGCAACCTGGACAAGACCTTGGCCGCGCCGGTCACGGTGATCATCGGCTTCGATCTGGATTTCCATGAAAAAACCCCGCTGCTGTTCCCGCACGTGGCCGATGCCAAGAGCTGGTTCGAAGGCCCGCGCGAGAACCGCCACGAAGGCGCTTTGCGCAATGGCAGCCTGCAGGGTGCGTACCTGATGCTGGCCGCACGCGCGCTGGGCCTGGATTGCGGGCCGATGTCCGGCTTTGACAACGCCAAGGTCGACGAAGCGTTCTTCACTGGCACCGCCATCAAGTCCAACTTCCTGGTCAATCTCGGCCACGGCGACCCGGCCAAGGTGTTCCCGCGCCTGCCGCGCCTGAGCTTTGATGAAGCCGCCCGCATCGAATGATCCACACCCGCCCCGTTACCGATTGGAGAATCCCCATGCGCAAGACCCTGCTGTTTGCCGCCCTGTTCGCGTTCGCCGGTTCCGCATTGGCGGCACCGGTCAGCTACAAGATTGACCCCAACCACACCGACGTCATCGCCCAGTGGAGCCACTTCGGCTTCTCCAACCCCAGCGCCCACTTCGGACAGGCCGACGGCACCATCGTCTATGACGCCGACGACATTCCGGCCTCCAGCGTGCAGGTCACCCTGCCGTTGAGCGGGCTGAACAGCTTTGTCGCCGATTTCGACGCGCACCTGCGCAGCGGCGATTTCTTCGAGGCCGAAAAGTACCCGGCGGCGACCTTCAAGAGCACCCGGGTGGAATCAGCGGGTGGCAACAAGCTCAAGGTCACCGGCGACCTGACCATCAAGGACATCACCAAGCCGGTGACCCTGGACGTGACCCTCAACAAGGCCGCCGAACAGCCGATGGCCAAGCGTGCGGCGATCGGTTTCGATGCCACCGCCACCGTGCTGCGCAGTGATTTCGGGCTCGGCAAGTTCGTGCCCAACGTCAGCGACGAAGTGACCCTGCGCATCACCACCGAGGCGATGGTGCCCAAGCCGGCCGAATAAGCCGACGGTTTGTCTCCACCGGCAGCACGGCGCTCCCTCTCCCCGCCGGGCTGTCGCAACGCCGGTCTGCTGGATGCAGGCCGGCGTTTTCTTTTGCAAGCACGGGTAGGCTGGTAGACTGCCGGTCTGCCATTTTCCAGCCACAACGCCATGAGCCATACCGCTTCCGCACCCGCCAATGCCGAAAAACGCTACACCGTGCAGCGGTCGGATCTGCCGCTGAGCTGCCCGTTGCCGGAGATGGCGCTGTGGAACTCGCACCCACGGGTGTACCTGCCGATCGAAGCGGCCCCCGGCCATGAAGTCCAGTGCCCGTACTGCGGCTCGCACTTCGTGCTGGCCGATTGACGCCCGCGCATGCGGCCAGCCGGTTGCGGTGGCCTTGAGGCGTCAACGATGAGCGACCGTCAACGCCAGCCCGCTGCGGTCATGCCGCTTGCCCTGCTTGACTGCCGACGCGACAGCACCGGCTGCGGAGCCAGGCGGCCATGCGCCGGCTGACCGTACTGCAACTGCTGCCCGCGCTGCATTCGGGTGGGGTTGAACGTTCGACCATTGAAATCGCCGATGCGCTGGTCCGCGCCGGCCATCGCGCGGTCGTGGTCTCGGCCGGCGGTCGCCTGCTGCCGGCGTTGCTGGCCACCGGCGCCGAACACATCAGCGTCGACATCGGCCGCAAATCGCTGGCGACATTGCGCCACATCGGCACCCTGCGGCAGATCCTGCTGCGCGAAAAGCCCGACATCGTGCATGCGCGTTCGCGGCTGCCGGCGTGGCTGGGCTGGCGCGCGCTGCGGGGCCTGCCGGCGCCGTTGCGGGCGCGCTTCGTCACCACCGTGCATGGCCTCAATTCGCCCGGCATCTACAGCCAGGTGATGACCTTCGGCGAACGCGTCATCTGCGTCTCCGACAGCGTGCGTGGCTACGTGCTGAAGCATTACCCACGGACCGCGGTCGACAAGCTGCGGGTCATCCCGCGTGGCATCGACCCGCTGCAGTTCCCGCCACGGCCACGGCCGGACCCCGCCGCGCGGGCGCGCTTCGCGGCGGCCGATCCGCGGCTCGGCGGCGACGGTCCGCTGCTGCTGATGCCAGGCCGTGGCACCCGCCTCAAGGGCCATGCCGATGCGCTGCAGCTGCTGGCCGGGCTGCGCGCCACTGGCGTCGATGCGCGCTTGTGGCTGCTCGGCACCGACGAGCCGGGCCGGCAAGCCTACGTCGCCGAACTGACCTCCCTGGCGGAGCAGGCCGGGGTGGAAGCAGCGCTGATCATCGCGCCACCGACCGCCGCCATTGCCGACGCCTATGCCGCCGCCGATCTGGTGCTGCAGCTGTCGCGCAAGCCGGAAGCATTCGGCCGCACCGTGATCGAAGCGCTGGCCGTGGGCCGGCCGGTGGTCGGCTGGGACCACGGCGGGGTGGGCGAACTGCTGGCCCAGCTGCAACCGGCTGGCGCGGTCACGCCGTTCGAGCAGGCGGCGCTGCTGCAGGCCGCCGGCGACATGCTGGCCTCGCCCGGACCGGCGCTGGCGTCGATCGCACCGTATACCCTGGCCAGCATGCAACAGGCCACCTTGAACCTTTACCAAGAGCTTGCCGATGACCCCCGCCACGCTGCCGCTTCCTGAAACTCCCGCGATTTCGCCGCAGGGCTGGCGCTGGGCGCCGGCGTGGGTGTTGACCTTCGTCGCGTTGTGGCCGGCACCGGGTTATGCCGAAGCGGTGATGGTGCTGGGCGCGGTGGCGGCGATCATCCGCCTGCTGCTGGCGCGCTTCCGTGGCAGCTCGCAACTGCTCAGCGGGCCGGCCTGGGCGCTGACCAGCGTGATGTTCTTCTGCTACTGGTTGCCGGAACTGATATCCAGCATCGACTCGGTCGATACCGGCCGCGCGCTGCGCGAGTCGGTGGTGGACCTGCGCTACCTGCCGTTCCTGTGGCTGGTGGCGGCCTCGGTGGCCAACGAACGCGCACGCCGTACCACCTTCGGCGGGCTGGCGATCATCGTCGGCATCTGGACCGTGGACGCGCTGCTGCAGGTAGTCAGCGGCACCAGTCCGCTGTTCTGGGCGCTGGATCAGTTGAAGTGGCTGATCAGCAACAAACCGATGTGCTCGGCGCTCGAAGTCGCCCGGGTCGATCGCCTCAGCGGTTTCCTCGGTCCCTGCAACCTCAAGCTGGGCGTGGTCATCGCCAGCCTGTCGCCGTTCGTGCTGTTCGCCGCCGGGCGCCGTTTCGGCGTGCTCGGCTGGGTGCTGGCCGCGGCCGCGGTCGGGGTGGTGGTGATGCTGGCTGGCGCGCGTGCGGCCTGGATTACCTTCGCGCTGGTGCTGGTGTTTTCCGGCTGGCCGCTGCTGGGCTGGAAGAAACTGCTGTCGGTGTTCGCCTTCGGCGCGGTGGTGCTGGTGGCGCTGGCGGTGTTTTCACCGCAGTTCCAGCAGCGGCTGGCGCGCACAGCGCAGGCAGTGACCGGCGACGAGAACGGGGTGGATCTGGCGCTCTCCGGCCGCACCCGGATCTGGGGCGCGGCGCTGTGCATGATCGAACACGATCCGATCAACGGGGTCGGCGCACGTGGCTTCCGCGAGGCCTTCCCGGCCTGTGACCCGGCTGCCGGCCAGGTCGCGGCGTGGGGCAACGGGGTGGCCCACCATGCCCATCAGATCGTGCTGGAGATCCTCAGCGAGACCGGCATCATCGGTTTGCTGCTGTGGCTGGCCGGCGCCGCACTGGCCTGGCGCGCCTGGCGTTACGCCAGCCCGGCCGACAAGGATCGGGCGCGACCGGCGATGCTGGCACTGGCGGTGACGGTGTTCCCGTTCAACACCCATCTGGCGTTCTATTCGACCTTCTGGGGCGGGCTGTCGCTGATGCTGGCGGCGCTGTACACCGGCAGCCTGCTGGCGCGTGACGAATCGCCCGCGGCATCCGCCCGCTGATGCGGGGCGGGCGCGGCTGGCGTCAGTCGTAGAAGTGGCTGCGTCCTTCCGGCTGGCGCTTGAAGCGGCGATGGATCCACAGGTACTGCTCGGGCGCTTCGCGGACCATGGCCTCAATCTGCGCATTGACCCGGGCGCTGTCGGCGGTGGCGTCATCGGACGGGAAATCGGCCAGCGCCTCACCGATGCGCAGGATGTAACGGCCACCTTCGCGACGATGGAAATACGGCACCACCGCGCAGCCGGTCAGCCGCGCCAGTTGGTGGGTGGCGGTGATGGTGGCCGCCGGCATGCCGAAAAACGGCGCGAACACGGTGTCCTTGCCGCGCATGTCCTGGTCCGGCGCGTACCAGAGAAAGCCGCCTTTCTTCAGATGCCGCACCGCGCCGCGGATTTCCTCGTTGGTGAACATGTGCTGGGCGTAGCGCATGCGGCCGCGCTTGACCGCCCATTCGAACACCGGGTTGCCGTGGCGCCGGTACATCCCGGACAGCGGCGCGTAATCGCACATCAGCCGCCCGCACATCTCCAGGGTCATGAAGTGGCCGGACACCAGCAACACCCCGCGGCCCTGCTGCTGGAAGCCCTTGAGGATTTCAACGCCCTCGACCTGGGCCTGGCGGCGCATCGGCTGGCCGCGGCCCCACCAGGCCCGGGCGAATTCGAACAGGCCCACGCCCAGCGCGTCGAAACTGTCGCGCAGCAACTGTTCGCGCTGCTCCCCGGGCATGTCCGGAAAACACAGCTTCAGGTTGACCCGGGCGGCGCGATGGCGGTCGCGGGCCAGCGCCGGTGCCAGCCTGCCGATCACATGGCCGAGCCCGCGCTGCAGTGACCACGGCAGCTGCGCGCCCAGCCACATCACCGCCAGCGCGGCCCACATCGGCCAGTGGCGGGGGGACAGCGGCGGTGATGATTGTTCATTCTGGGCCATGGCTTAATTCTAACGGCTTACCTATCCTTCTCCGATGCCGAAGGACATGACCGAACGATTGCTGCGCGCCGGATACTCGGCGGTGCTGTACCTGCTGACGCCGGTCACCGTCTACCACCTGATCTGGCGCGGCTTCCGCTTCAGCGAATATTTCCTGCGCTGGAACGAGCGTTACGGCTCCTATCCCGGTCCGGCGCAACGCTGCGATGTCTGGCTGCACGCGGTATCGGTTGGCGAGGTCAATGCCGCCGCCCCGGTGATCGATGCACTGCGCCGCCTGCGGCCGGAGCTGCGCTGGGTGGTGACCACCATCACCCCGACCGGGTCCGAGCGGGTGCGGGCGCTGTGGGGCGATGACGAGCAGGTGCAACACGTCTACGCGCCGTACGACCTGCCGGGCGCGGTCGGCCGCTTCCTCTCGCATTTCCGCCCCGGCGTGGCGCTGGTGATGGAAACCGAGCTGTGGCCCAACCTGCTGTTTGGCTGCCGTGATCGCGGCATCCCCAGTTACATCCTCAATGCGCGCCTGTCGGCGCGCTCGCTGCGTGGCTACAGCGTGCTGCGGCCATTGATCGCACGCACCGTGCGCACCATCAAGCGCATCGCCGCACAGTCGGCGGCCGACGCGCGCCGTTTCCAGGTGCTTGGCGCCGACAGCGAACAGGTGCTGGATACCGGCAATCTCAAATTCGATATCGCGGTGCCGCCGCACCTGGACGCCTTTGTCGCCAGTTTCGGCCAGCAGCTGGGGCGGCCGCGGCCGGTATGGATTGCCGCCAGTACCCACGAGGGCGAAGAGGCCGATGTCATCCGCATCCACCAGCGCCTGCGGCAGCAATGGCCGCAGCTGTTGATGCTGTGGGCGCCACGGCATCCGGAGCGTTTCCCGAAAGCGCTCGAGCTGGCTGCCGAGCAGGGACTGCGGACCGCCACCCGCCGCCTGCAGCAATGGCCGCAAGCCGACACCGATGTGTTCGTGATCGATACCCTGGGCGAGCTGATGGCGTTCTATGGCTGTGCCGATGTCGCCTTCGTCGGCGGCAGCCTGCAAGCGATTGGCGGCCACAACCTGCTGGAACCGGCCGCGGTCGGCACCGCCACCGTGACCGGCCCGCATCTGCATAATTTCGCCGAGATTTCCAAACGATTGAAAGAAGCCGGCGCGCTGGAAGTCGGTGCCGACGCCGACGCGGTGGCCGATCTGCTGCAACAGCTGCTGGCCGAGCCAGGCCGCCGCCAGCAGATGGCACAGGCCGGCCGGCAACTGGTCCAGCACGGCCGCGGCGCACTCGAGCGCACCCTGGCGATGATCGACGAAGACCTGCCAGCTCCCGGTTGATGACGGCTTCAACATCGCGCCGGGCGCGGTAACGATCGCGGATGGCTGCCTGCTGGATCGACATCGATCGCCACGCAGGTTGTCGCCGTCTCCACTAACCTTCGCAGCGGGTCGCGTTGCATACACCTGCGCATCGGCACTACCCTGCAGCCAGTTGGGCGAAGGAGAACCCATGCGCATCATTTTCTCGCGGCATGCCGCAATCGCGCTGCTGCTGGCGATAAGCCTGGCAGGATGCCAATCCACAGCCCCGTCTCCGGCATCACCGGGCAGTGCGGCGGAATCGCTGCCTCGGGGCAGCTATACCAATGTCGGGGCGACTTGGCCGCTGAAGTTCCGGGCGCATTACTTTGATGCCATTTGTTTCAGTACCTACGGCTGTCGCGTCCAGTATGGCCATTACCATCCCGGTAATCCGTCTGAAGACGTGCTCACCAAATCATCAGACTCCATACCGGACTACCCTAATCATCTCAGTGCGGGTTGGGGCCCGATAAAGAATTTTCCCGCGCCCGCCAAGGTTACCTGGCGTTCCAAGGATGGAGTACCGCATGCAGCCGAGATTGATATCGGCGAGATCTTCAGCGATCAGCGGATTCGCCACACTGTGAAACAGGAGGATGCCGCTGACCTGGCATCCAGCGGTACGCCGGGCATCATTCTGGAAGTCAACGACCGCACCATCAATGTCTATATGCAAACGGCAATATGGCTCAAGCAGCCCACAGAGCCAGACAATCCCCTAAGTGACGTGCAACGCGATCTGATCAAAGTCTTCAGTGAAACGTACTAGACAAGACGCACCCGTATCGAGGTGCGAGATCAATCGTCGGCGGAAATGCCTTGGTCGCAAGGGCCAGGAAAACGTAGGACGAAGCGCGCTACGCTATCTGGTCTGGAAGTCGCGTGGATATCACCTGATTCGCACATGCCAGCGCTGCTGGATCTGTCCGCAGCCGCGTTCGTTGTTGCTGTATGTCACATTGTTTAATGGTTGCGCTTCGGCCGGTACCGCGATGGGTTGCAGCCGCTGGCGGCAACGAAACTGCCTGCTTGCGGTCGTTGATTGTATGCCTTGGTTTCGCCGCGATATCGCAGGTCGAACCAAAGTCACAAATTAACGTTGCACGTGCGTTGCATATGACGGGCGTCGGGACTAGGCTTGGATGGTAGGGCGAAGGAGAACCCATGCAACGTATTGTCTCGCGGCGTGTCGCAACCGCCGCCATGCTGCTTATCGCAACGACAGGATGCCAGTCCGCAATGTCCAATCCCGAATCATCCGCCACGCCTGCGCCACCGCTGCCTGAGGGCAGCTACACCAATGTCGGGGCGCCATGGCCGCTGAAGTTCCGGGCGCATTATTTCGGTGTTTCGACCTACAGCACTTATGGCTGCAAGGTCGTTTATGCCGGAATGCCGCGGGTAATGGATCGGGACGACGAGCTCCAGAGTTCTTCGGAGGCCATTGGTTCAAAGTATCCGAATAACATGAAGGCGACCTGGGGGCCGATATCCAATTTTCCACCTGCCGCAAAAGTTACCTGGCGCTCGAAGGATGGGACGCCGCACGAGGCCGAAATTGATATCGGCGAGATCTTCAAGGATCAGCTGATTCGACACAATGTGAAACAGGAGGATGCAGCTGATCCAGCATCCAGCGGTACGCCAGGCATCATTCTGGAAGTCAACGACCGCACCATCAATGTCTATATGCAAACGGCGATCTGGCTCAAGCAGCCTAAGGATCCTGATAATCCGCTAAGTGATGTGGAGCGAGATCTGACCAAGGTATTCAGCCAGAAATACTAGCAAAGGAGTGCAGCATATGAATTCCAGGCGAAAGTCCCCGTCCCGTGATGGCGGCGTCGATACCTACCCGGCCGATGCTCATGACCTGGCGAGCTACAGCGAGGCAGAAGCAGGATTGGCGGAGATGCGAATCCCGTTGCTGCTCCGCTCAGGAGATCCACATGAGCGCCTGTATATCGCTGCATTGGATGGCACCGGCAACAGCATGTACGACGACAAGCCGGGAAACTGGAGCGTGGCCGCGAGAATCCATGATCAAGTGAACGCGCTCAACGACAAAGGCATTGCCAACATCTCCGGCGGCTACGTCGAAGGCGTCTACACCCAGAACGGTCTGCTGAAACTACCGTCCAAGATGCTCGATGGCCGCTATGCGCATACGGCGGATGAGCGGGTGGAGACGGCGTACTTCCAGCTTTGCGAGCAGGCACGCGTCTGGCGCGAGGAAGATCCGCAGGCAAAGATCCGCGTCGCCGGGGTGGGCTTCAGCCGCGGCGCCGAAGAAGTATCGATGCTGTTGCGGATGGTCGAAGAACGTGGCATCCGCGATCCGACCGGGGCGCGGGTGGTGCGTGACAAGGAGGATCTGATCACCGGGATCCAGTACGCCAACCGGCCACCGCTGGTGCCGCCTGGGCAGACCCTGCAGGCGGCAATGCTGTTCGACCCGGTATCCACCGGCATGGAGGAACATGACCGTCGTTTGCCAGGCTCAAGCATGTCGACATTCGGCCTCATCGCCGAAGACGAGCGTCGCAACCTGTTCCCGGCCAGCGATCAGATTCCGCTCGGTTTCAGCGAGGACAAGCGCAACTACAGCGTCATCGTCGGCGGTTCGCACAGTGATCTTGGTGGTACTTATCTTCGCAACGGCCTGGGTACGCTCAGCTTCAACCTCGGTGTGTCTTTCCTCAACCGGCTCAGCGATCAGGACTTCCTGCAGAAGCAGCCGGTGCCGACGGATCCGGCACAGTTCGTGGTGCATCGGTCCGACCAGCACATGATGGGTCTGTACGGGACCCGCAATTACGACCGCGATGGACTGCGTGACCACGTCAATCAATTGGCCCCGGCCAGCATGTGCGCGGATCGGGCGGCGCAGGACTGCCAGCGCAAGGAACCGATCAATCCGCTGCTCGAGCAGCAGATCGAGCGCCGCACCGCACCCACGACAGCGCCGGCGGCCCCGGCGGTGGAAAAGAGCGGACTGGACGAACTGTTCGAGCGGCTCTACCAGGGCGCGTTCAACCGCGACGACCGGGCCATGGGCGCGGCCACCGCCGGTTATCTGCAAAGCGCCGATGCGCGGCCATTCCAGGCCGAGGTGGCGCGCCAGCAGGAACGGATGGATGCCCACGACCGCCAGCTCGCCGCGCAGGCGCTGGAGGCGCAGCAGGCCGAGGCCAGCCAGCAACAGCATCGCAGCATGAGAAGGTAGCAGGGCGATGGAACAAACGGACTTGAAGCAGTTCATCCTTCAGCTGGCGGCAATCGGCGAACGCCTGGACGAGCGCAGCGCGGCGGCGGTGCAGGCAGTGGAAACCAGCGCCCAGCGCATGGGTAGCGAAGCGCGGCGTCTGGCGTCGAGCAGCGATGGCTTTAGCCACGAAGTCGCGCAGGCCCTGCAGCTGCGATCCGCCGAGATCATCGGCCAGGGCCTGGGCCAGGCCTTGGCGCAGATCAGCCAGCAACTGGACGCGGCCGGCGGGGTCGCCAGCCGGGCGGCGGCCGGGCTGGAACAGGAACGGCAGGCCCTGCGCGCGGAACGACGGACCTGGCTGTGGCTGGGCTGCGGCGCGTTGCTGATCGGCAGCGTGCTGGCGGTGGCGACCTCGGTGTATGTGGTCAAGCAAAGCTACCAGCAGCTCAGCCAGAACCGGATCGAAGCCGAGCTGCTGCGCGCCTACAACGCCGCCGACGTGACCCTGTGCGACGGTCGCCTGTGCGCCAACGTCGACAGCAAGGCCAAGCGCTTCGGCCAGAACGAGCAATATCTGCTGGTGCAACCGCGCCGCGCATCGCAGCAATGACCGGCATCGGCTGACGGGGAGCGAAAAAAAAACGGCGGGCAATGCCCGCCGTTGTGTTATCCGCGATGACGCCGTGGCTTACTGGATGTTCGGGCGCACGGTATCGCTGGGCTTGAGCTGGGCTTCGGCATCGGCGGTCAGCAGGCGGTTGATGTCCTGCACGTCGTTGATGTCGAGGGTGCCGGCGGCGGCTTCCAGCAACAGCCGGTTCTGCAGGAAGCGGTACTTGGCTTCGGCGTAATCCAGTTGCGACTGGAACAGGGTCTGCTGGTTCTGCAGCACGTCCAGCACGGTGCGGGTACCGACTTCCAGGCCGACCTGCGATGCGTCATAGGCGCTTTGTGCCGAGACCACCGCCAGGCGACGGGCTTCGACTTCGCTGATGCCGGCGGACAGGGCCTGGTAGGCGCTGCTGGTGTTGCGGATCAGGGCGCGACGGGTCTGTTCGTACTGGTCCTGGGCGATGTCGCGCTGGTTGATGGCCTGGCGGACCCGTGACTGGATCGCGCCACCGGCGAAGATCGGCACGTTGAGGGTCAGGCCGACCGTATAGCCTTCGTCATCGGCGTAGGTCGGCGTACCCGGGCCATGCACCGAATCCCAACCGGCGCCGTTGTTGTAGCTGCCGCCCAGGTTGAGGGTGGGGTAGTGCGCCGCGCGCGCGGTCGACACACCGTATTCGGACGCCTGCAACTGCGCTTCGGTCGACTTCAGGGTCGGGTTCTGATCGACCGCGGCGCTGACCCACTGCTGCGGGTCCTGCACCGGCGGCAGTTCCGGACGGAAGTCTTCGGGCAGGCCCTTGAGGTTGGTCACCGGCTGGCCGGTCAGTTCCAGCAGGGCGCGGTAGTTGTCGTCCAGCGCGTTGCGGACCAGGATGGTGTTGGCGCGGGCTTCGTCATAGCGTGCGCGGGCTTCGTGGACGTCGGTGATCGGGGCCAGGCCGACGTCCAGGCGCTTCTGCGCGTAATCGAACTGCTTGCGGCCGGCTTCTTCGTTGGTCTCGGCGGCGGCCAGCGATTCGATCGCCACCAGCACGTCGAAGTAGGCCTGCGAGGTGCGCGTGATCAGCTGCTGGTTGGCGGCGGCCAGATCGTAATCGGCAGCCTGGCTCAACGCGCCTTCGGCGCGCAGGTTGGAGATCCGGCTCCAGTCGAAGATGGTCTGGCTGACGTCGATGCCATAGGTGCGGCCCTTGGTGTCGCCCAGATCCAGGCCCGATGGCGCGATATTGCCCGGGCGGCTGCTGTGGCTGCGGCTGTAGCCGGCGCTGCCGTTGATCTGCGGCAACAGGGCGGCGCGTGCCTGGACCTTGCCTTCCTGGTTGAACTCAGTGGTCGACTCGGCGATCGAGAGCTGCGGGTCGCCGGTGCGGGCCAGCTCGTAAGTCTGCAGCAGGTCGGTGGCGCCTGCCGAAAATGGCAGGGCCATGGCAAGTGCTAGTGCGAGGGGGCGACGGATCATGCGGCTTCCTTTGGATGATGGCTTTGTTTTCAGAACACGAACAGCGGCGCGGGTGCGGCGCCGGCAAGATAGGCGATGTCGGTTTCAAACAACGATTCGATGCGCGGTCCGTTGACATCGTTGTGCACCAGCACCGCTTCCATGACCGGTGAATGGCCGCGCACGACGAACAGGCGACCGCCCGGACGCAGCCACTGCAGGAAATGCGCCGGCAGGGTCTCGACCGCGGCGGTCACGCAGACCACGTCGAACTGGCGGCTGGCCTGGTACTCCATCGCATTGGCGGTTTCGACGCGGACATTGGTGCCCAGCCCGGTGCGTTCCAGATTGGCGCGAGCGGCGTCGGCGATGTCCGGATACAGCTCCAGGCTGAGCACTTCGCGCGCCAGCGCACCCAGGCAGGCGCTGAGGTAGCCGCTGCCGGTGCCGATTTCCAGCACGTCGTCGCCCGGCTGCACGTCCAGCGCCTGCAGGCAGCGGCCTTCGACCACCGGCTTCATCATCTTCTGGCCGTGAGCGAGCGGGATTTCCATGTCGGCATAGGCCAATGCGCTGTGCGCGGCGGGCACGAACTCCTCGCGCGGCAGGCGCGCGATGGCTTCCAGCACGCGCGGCTCCAGCACGTCCCAGGGACGTACCTGCTGCTCAACCATCTTTTCGCGGGCCTGGGAATAATTGATTGTCATGGGGGTTATCCGGCGGGAAGGCGGGGGCGGTACAGTTTACCGGCGCTCCCGCCCGCATGGTGGAAGAATCGCGGCTGCGGCGGCCAGCGCGCAGTGCCGGAAGTCACCGGGACCACCGGAACCACTGGCTTTGCGCCGGCAACGGGTTTCAGCGAACCGCATAGGCACGCAGGAACATCGCCACGGTCGCGTCGATATGGGCCAGCATTTCGGCCTCGCTCGGTTGCGGGCCAACGCCGCACATCGCGCGTTCGTGCAGCTTGCCCTTGAGCAGCGCGAAGAACTGTTCGGAGGCACGACCGACGTCGTCGATGCTCAATTCGCCCGCGTCGCAGGCCATCTGCAGCATGCCCGCCAGCGCATCACAGGTACGCTTGGGGCCGGCTTCCCAGAACAGCCGCTTGAGGCTGTCATCGCATTGCCCCGGGGTCAGCAGCATGCGCTGGGTGCCAAGGGCCTCCTCGCTGGTCACCAGCCGGAAAAAGCCGCGGCCGATGGTGGTCAATCGCTCGCCCAGCGGTCCGCTGACGTCCTGCTGGAACAGATCCGCCGGCATCAGCTCATCGCACTTGGACTGCACCGCGGCCAGGAACAGGGCTTCCTTGTCGCCGAAATGGCTGTAAACGGTGAGCTTGGAGACCCCGGCCTCGGCAGCGATCTGATCCATGCTGGCGCCAGCGAAGCCCTGCGCGGTGAACAACTGCTTGGCCGCCTCCAGGATGGCATTGCGCTTGCCCAGATCCTTGGGCCGTCCCGGGCCGTTGACGGCCTTGCTGGCAGGCTTGGATGTCTGAGCTGGCGGGCGTCTGCTGACCATGACCGGTAATACTAGACTAGCTGGTTCGATATTTATACTCTACCGCCAAGTCCATTAATTGATTGTGCCGGGAGCCGCCGTGTCGATGTTGCGCTGGAACGCCTTGGGCGTGGGTCTGCTGATCTGCCTGGCCGGTTGCGGTGAGACCGCGCCGCCGCCGGAAGATCCACCGCCGGCGCTGGTCGTGCATCCGGCGGGTGGCGACGCCGCGCTGTCGGCCTATGCCGGTGAAATCCGCGCCCGCGAGGAGAGCGCGTTGTCGTTCCGGGTTGGCGGCAAGCTGGTCAAGCGCCATGTCGACAGCGGTAACCGGGTCGAGCGCGGGCAGTTGCTGGCCGAGCTGGACCCGACCGATTTCCGGCTGCAGGCGCAGTCCGCGCAGGCGCAGCTGGCCGCCGCCGAAGCGGATCTGGCCCGTGCCCGCGACGATCGCGACCGCTACGCCGCGCTGGTCAAGGAAAAGCTGGTCAGCCAGTCCACCTATGACGCCCAGGTCGCGGCCTATAAAGCCGCCGAAGGCCAGGCCAAGGTCGCCCGCGCGCAGCTGAGCGAGGCCGGCAACCAGACCGGCTACGCGCAGCTGCGGGCGCCGGCTGCCGGCGTCATCGCCAGCCGCCAGGCCGAAGCCGGACAGGTGGTCGGCGCTGGCCAGACCATCTACACGCTGGCCGTCGATGGCGCCCGCGAAGTGGCGATCAACCTGCCGGAAAACCGCTACCGTCAGTTCGCGGTCGGCCAGCCGGTACAGGTCGAGCTGTGGAACCAGCCCGGCCAGCGGCTGGATGGCCGTATCCGCGAAATCAGCCCGGCCGCCGATCCGCAGACCCGCACCTATCCGGCGCGGGTGGCGTTGAGCGGTGACGCGGCGCTGGCCGCGGTCGAGCTGGGCCAGAGTGCCCGCGTCCATGCGATGCAAACCGGTGCCGCGCTGAGCGTGCCGCTGGCCGCCATCCAGCCGGCCGGCAACGGCGGCAGCGCGGTCTGGCGGCTCGACCCGGCCAGCGGACAAGTGCATCTGCGCCCGATCAAGACCGGCCAGTTCGGTGCCGACAGCGTTCCCGTACTCGCTGGCCTGAGCGCCAGCGACTGGATCGTTGCCGGCGGCGGCCACCTGCTGCGAGAAGGCCAGAAAGTCACCCCGGTGGATCGCAGCAACCGTCCGATCACGCAAGCGTCGCCGAAGCCGGCGAAGGCAGGTCAGTGATGGATCAGGTAGCCGCTACCGGGCTGCGCTGCGGGCAGCGTGGCGCCTCCCGGCTCGCGCGCAATGACCGCGCCCAGGGAAGCCACTGACGTGCGTCGTTTCAATCTTTCCGAATGGGCGTTGAGCAATCGCAGCCTGGTGCTGTTCGCGATGATTGCACTGGCCATCATCGGTACCTGGTCGTACCGCCACCTGGGCCAGTCCGAGGATCCACCGTTTACCTTCAAGGCGATGGTGGTGCGCACGGTGTGGCCCGGTGCGACCGCCGAAGAAGTCTCGCGACAGGTCACCGAGCGCATCGAGAAAGCGCTGATGACCACCGGCAACTACGAGTACATCCGCTCGTACTCGCGTGCCGGCGAATCACAGGTGATCTTTGCCGCCCGCGACTCGATGAAGTCCAGCGAGATGCCCGAGCTCTGGTACCAGGTGCGCAAGAAGGTCGGTGACATCCGCATGACTTTGCCGGCCGAGGTGGTCGGGCCGTTCTTCAATGACGAGTTTGGCGACACCTTCGGCAACATCTACGCGTTGACCGGCAAGGGTTTCGATTACGCCTTGATGAAGGACTACGCCGATCGCATCCAGTTGCAGCTGCAGCGGGTGCCGGACACCGCCAAGGTCGAGCTGATTGGCCTGCAGGACGAGAAAATCTGGATTGACCTGTCCAACACCAAGCTGGCCAACCTGGGCATTCCGGTGGCCGCGGTGCAGCAGGCGCTGGACGAACAGAACGCACTCAATCCGGCTGGTTTTTTTGAAACCGGCAGTGATCGCGTGCAGATCCGGGTGACCGGTGCTTTCAAGTCGGTCGACGAGGTGCGCGCGTTCCCGATCCAGGCGGGCGGTCGTACCGTCAAGCTGGGCGATATCGCCAATGTCCATCGTGGCTTTGCCGATCCGGCGGCGCCGCGGATGCGGTTCATGGGCCAGGATGCGATCGGCATCGCGGTGGCGATGAAGGATGGCGGCGACATCCTGCAACTGGGCAAGGCGCTGGAGGATGAGTTCCAGCGATTGCAGAAAACCCTGCCGGTCGGCATGCAGCTGGACAAGGTCTCGGACCAGCCGGCGGCGGTGCAGGCCTCGGTTGGCGAGTTCGTGAAAGTGCTGGCCGAGGCGGTCATCATTGTGTTGATAGTGAGCTTTTTCTCGCTCGGCGTGCGTACCGGACTGGTGGTCGCGGTCAGCATCCCGCTGGTGCTGGCGATGACGTTTGCAGGCATGCATTACTTCGGCATCGGCCTGCACAAGATTTCACTGGGCGCGCTGGTATTGGCGCTGGGCCTGCTGGTCGATGACGCGATCATCGCGGTCGAGATGATGGCGATCAAGATGGAGCAGGGCTTCGACCGGATGAAGGCGGCCAGCTTTGCCTACGAGTCGACCGCATTCCCGATGCTGACCGGCACACTGGTGACCGCGGCGGGGTTCCTGCCGATTGCCACCGCCGCTTCCAGCACCGGTGAATACACCCGCTCGCTGTTCCAGGTGGTGACGATTGCGCTGGTGGTGTCGTGGATTGCTGCGGTGTTGTTCATTCCCTATCTCGGCGACAAGATGCTGCCAGACCTAGGTCATCCGCGACAGCCACCGAAACCGGGATCGCTGGCCGCGCGCTGGCGCGCCCTGCGTGAGCGCGCCGCCGACCGCCATCCGGCGTTCGCCGACTGGCTGGCGCCGATGCCCGATGATGGCGGCCACGGTCACCGCGAACACGAACGGGATCCGTATCAGTCGCGCTTCTACCAGCGCTTCCGCCGCCTGCTCGATGCCTGCCTGCGCCATCGCTGGCTGGTCATCGGCATCACCGTGCTGGCGTTCGCTGGCTCGATAGCCTTGTTCCGTTTCGTGCCGCAGCAGTTCTTCCCGGATTCGGTACGACCGGAACTGATGGTGGATCTGGAGCTGGCCGAAGGCAGTTCGCTGACATCGACCGACGCGCAGGCGCGGCAACTGGAGAAACTGCTGGCCCGACAACCGGGCATCCGCAACTACGTGGCCTATATCGGCACCGGTTCGCCACGCTTCTATCTGCCGCTGGACCAGCAATTGCCGCAGACCAACTTTTCCCAGTTCGTGGTGCTGGCCGAGGACACCGGGCAACGCGAGCGTCTGCGCAGTTGGTTGATCAACGAAGTCGCACCGCAGTTCCACGATATCCAGTTCCGCGTCACCCGCCTGGAAAACGGCCCGCCGGTCGGCTATCCGGTGCAGTTCCGGGTTTCCGGCGAACACATCGACCGGGTCCAGGCGCTGGCCCACCAGGTCGCGGCCAAGGTCCGTGCCAATGGCCATGTCGCCAACGTCAATCTGGACTGGGACGAGCCGAGCAAGATCGTGCGCCTGAACATCGATCAGGAGCGGGCGCGGGTGATGGGCATCAGCAGCAGCCAGTTGTCGCAGTTCCTGGTCAGTTCGCTGTCGGGCCTGCGCGTCAGCACCTATCGCGAGGACAACGAGCTGATTGAAATCCTGTTGCGTGGGCCACAGGACGAGCGCACCCGGCTGGACCTGCTCGGCAGCCTGGCGCTGCCGACCAGTAACGGCGGCAACATCCCGCTATCGCAGATCGCGACGCTGGAATATGCATTCGAGGACGGCATCATCTGGCATCGCAACCGCTTGCCAACGGTGACCGTGCGCGCCGACATCAAGGATGATCTGACGTCACCGACGGTGGTCAACCAGATCCTGCCGACGCTGAAGGACATCCGCGCCAACTTGCCGGACGGCTACCTGCTGGAAACCGGCGGCACCCTGGAAGACTCGACGCGCGGCCAGAAATCAATCAACGCCGGGGTGCCCCTGTTCCTGCTGGTGGTGACCACTTTGCTGATGCTGCAGCTGCGCAGTTTTTCGCGGGTGGCACTGGTGCTGCTGACCGCGCCGCTGGGCATGATCGGGGTGACCCTGGCGCTGCTGATCTTCCGGGTTCCGTTCGGTTTCGTCGCCATGCTCGGCACCATCGCGCTGGCCGGCATGATCATGCGCAACTCGGTGATCCTGGTTGATCAGATCGATCAGGATATCCGTTCCGGGCACGACCGCTGGCAGGCAATCCAGGATGCGACCGTGCGCCGGTTCCGACCGATCGTGCTGACCGCACTGGCGGCGGTGCTGGCGATGATCCCGCTGTCACGCAGCGCCTTCTTCGGGCCGATGGCAGTGGCGATCATGGGCGGGCTGACGGTGGCCACGCTGCTGACCCTGCTGTTCCTGCCGGCGCTGTACGCGGCGTGGTTCAAGGTGCGGCCGACATCGGAGTAAGGCCGCTCGGCAGCGGTTTGCGTGGGCTGACGTTCAGCCAACGACGGTGTGCGTTGGCGGTTGAATGGAATATTGATGCGGGACTTACAATTGCGTAACAAGCGCCTAATCGTGCTTTAATTCTCGGCGGCCACGATGTGGCCATGAAAACATCGCGTGGTTCTTCGCCGTCCGACCCTGCCGGCCACTTTTCGGAGTGCATCTGGGTCAATCCATCGCATCCACTCAGGTCCGAGGTAGAGGCATTGATTGCCCAGGTCTACCGGGATCGCTACGGCGCGCAGTTGCGTCATTTCCTGCCCCATCTGCTGGCATTCCGTGACGCCACCGGCAGGCTGAGTGCGGCCATCGGGCTGCGCTGTGGAAGCGAAGGCCAGCTGTTCACCGAACAGTACCTGCAAGGCCCGGCGGAACAGACCATCGCCGAGCACGCCGGACGCATCGTCGCCCGCGAGCAGGTGGTGGAAGTGGGCAACTTTGCCGCTCTCGGTGCCGGCGATGCCCGCCAGGTGATCATCCTGTTGACCAGCATGCTGCACCGGGCCGGATTCCGCTGGGTGCTGTTCACCGCGACCCGCAATCTGCGCAATGCATTCGATCGCCTGCATCTGCAGACGGTCGAACTGGCCGCGGCACGGCAGGAGTGCCTGCAATCCGACGACAGTGACTGGGGCAGTTACTACGACACCCAGCCGCGGCTGATGATGGGCGACATCGCCGCCGGCCATGCCTACCTTGCCCGGATCAACCACGCTGGCGCGGATCGGGTGCCGCTGATGGCCTGCATGGGCGGAGCGCTGGCATGAATACGTTCGCCGGCATGATCGCCGGGCTCAGGCAGCAGCGGGTGCAGGTATCAGGCAACGATCACGAATGGACTGACACGCAACTGATGGAAGCCATCGAAGGCCTGGCGACGCAACTTCAACAGGCGGGTGTGCAGCGTGTTGCCAGTCGCCTCGACAATGGGCCGGCCTGGATCGCACTGGATCTAGCGCTTCGTGGAATGGGCGCGGTACACATACCGTTGCCAACCTTCTTCAGCGACGGCCAGCTCAGGCATGGCTTGCACAGCAGCGGCGCCGACTGCCTGATACTGGCCGACGGCGACGTGCTGCCCGAGGCAGTGTCGGCCGGACACCGTCAGCCGCTGTCGCATGGTCTGTCATTGCTGCGCCTGGATGCAGCACCAGTGGCGCTGCCGACGGGGACGGTGTGCATTACCTACACCTCCGGCACCACCGGCCAGCCCAAGGGCGTGTGCCTGGATGAAAGCGCCCTGCTGGGCGTCGCCACCGCACTGGCTGATGCCGCCAGCCCGCTGCGGCCAACCCGCCACCTGTGCCTGATGCCGTTGTCGACGTTGCTGGAGAACGTGGCCGGGGTCTATGCCGCGCTGATTGCCGACGCCAGCATCGCGGTGCCGTCACTGGCGGAGATCGGCTACAGCGGCGCCAGCGGACTGGACATCGGCAAGTTGCTTGCCTGCCTGCATCGCTACCAGCCCGAGAGCATCATCCTGGTACCGCAGTTGCTGCTGGCGCTGGTGATGGCGGCCGAGCAGGGTGCGCCGTTGCCAGCTTCGCTCAAGTTCATCGCGGTCGGCGGTGGCCGTATCGGCACGGCGCTGCTCGCGCGTGCCGAGCACCTGCGGCTGCCGGTATTCGAAGGGTATGGCCTGACCGAATGCGCCTCGGTGGTGTGCCTTAACCGCCCCGGTGAACAACGCCAGGGCAGCGTCGGCCGGCCATTGCCGCATGCGCGGGTAAGCATCATCGATGGCGAGATCCATGTCGCTGGCCAGACCCACCTTGGCTATCTGGGTGAACCTGCCGTGCGGCCGCAGACGGTGGCGACCGGCGACCTGGGATACATCGACGACGACGGATTCGTGCACATCATCGGTCGTCGCAAGAATGTGTTCATCACCGCATACGGCCGCAACGTGTCACCGGAATGGGTCGAGAGCGAGCTGCTGCAGCAGCCCATGTTCGCGCAGGCGGTAGTAATTGGCGAAGGCCGGCCCTACAACGTCGCCGTCGTCTGGCCGCGCCAGCGCGATGCCGGCGTCGCGCAGCTGCGCGATGCCCTGCAATCGATCAATGCGGGCCTGCCCGATTACGCGCGGGTACGTGACGTGGTGCTGGCCAGCGAGCCTTTCAGCGCGGCCAACGGGCTGCTGACCAGCAACGGCCGGCCGCGACGCGACGCCATCCTGGCACGCCATGCCATCGCCATCGACGACTGTTACCGGATCGGCATTGACGATCCCGCCATTGAAGGAGTTCTTCCAGCATGACTTTTCACCAGCAACTGCTGCAGGCCACCGAGGCCGAGCGCGCGTCGATGATCGCCACACCGATCATCCAGGATGCATTACAGGGAAACATCCAGCGCGCCGACTACATCGCGTTCCTCACCCAGGCCTACCACCACGTCCGTCACACCGTGCCGTTGCTGATGGCGTGCGGCTCACGGCTGCCGGCGCGGCTGGAATGGCTGCGTACGGCGGTGGCCGAATACATCGAGGAAGAACTCGGGCACCAGGAATGGGTGCTGGATGATCTGGTTGCCTGCGGCGTCGACCGCCAGCAGGCCGCCGCGTCGCAGCCTGCCATGGCCACCGAGTTGATGGTGGCCTATGCCTACGACACCATCGCCCGGCGCAATCCGGTCGGCTTCTTCGGCATGGTGCTGGTGCTGGAAGGCACCAGCGTTGCGCTGGCCACGCGCGCGGCCCAGACCATTGAAACCAGCCTGGGGCTGCCGCGTAATGCCTTCAGCTATCTACTCTCGCATGGCGATCTGGACGTGGGCCACGTCGACTTCTACGAGAACCTGATCAACCAGCTGGAGGATCCGGACGACCAGCAGGCGGTGATCCACGCCGCGAAATGCTTCTACAAGCTGTATGGCGATATTTTCCGCAGCCTGCGCCAGACCGATGCGTGGTTGGCGGAGGCCGCCTGATGCGGTTGCATGGCAAGCAGGTAGTGTTGACCGGTGCCAGCGGAGGCATCGGTTCGGCGTTGTGCGCGCAACTGGTAAAGCGCGGTGCGACGGTACTGGCGGTCGGGCGCAGTCGCGAGCGTCTGCAAAGACTGGCGATGCAGGCACCCTCGGGCCAGGTGGTGCCGGTGGTGGCTGATCTTGCCAGCGCCGAGGGGCGCCAGCATCTCCGGGAACAGGCGCAGGCACACACGCCATCGTCGCTGATTCTTGCCCACGCGCAATCCGCGTTCGGCATGTTCGAGGGCCAGAGCGAGGCCGATCTGCAACGGCTGCTGGAAACCAACCTGACCGCGCCGATGCTGCTGCTCAATGCGTTGCTGCCGATCCTGCAACGGCAACCGCAGGCATCGGTGGTGGCGATTGGCTCGACCTTCGGCAGCCTCGGTTTCCCCGGCTTCTCGGCCTACAGCGCCAGCAAGTTTGGCTTGCGCGGTCTGTTCGAAGCCTTGGCCCGCGAGTATGCGGATCGTCCGGTTGAGTTCCTGTACCTGTCGCCGCGGGCGACACGGACGCCGTTCAACAATGCGGCGGTCGAGGCACTCAACCACGAACTGAAGGTCGCCCAGGACGATCCGGAAGTCGTCGCCGCCAGTCTGGCCGATGCCATCGAGCGTGGTGACCGACGCCTGCAGATCGGCTGGCCTGAAAAGCTGTTCGCACGTATCAACGGCGTATTGCCCTCGCTGGTCGACGGCAGCCTGCGCAAACAACTGGCGGTCGTCCGCCGCCACGCCGGCACCACCGTCGCCGACCCTTTGTCCCATGGAGAACCCCATCATGAAACGTCCCCGAGTCCTTGAGACATGCCTGCTGCTGGGATTGCTGGCAGCGTCAGGCACCGCAGTGCTGGCGCAGGCGCAACAGCCTGCCGCGCTGCCGACTGACGTGGTTGCCATTCGCGACCGCTGGGCCGAGGTCAACTATCAACTGCCGAAGGCGCAGCGCGCCGCCGCGTTCGAGGCCTTGGCCAAGCAGGCGCAAGGCAGCCGAAGCGCGCACCCCAGGGATGCCTCCACGCTGATCTGGGAGGGCATCGTGTTGTCCAGCTGGGCTGGCGAAAAAGGGGGGCTTGGCGCGCTCGGTCTGGTCAAGCGGGCACGCAGCGACTTCGAACAGGCGATTGCGATCGACCCGGCCGCGCTCGAGGGTTCGGCCTATACCAGCCTGGGTGCGCTGTACTACCAGGTGCCCGGCTGGCCGCTGGGATTCGGCGACGACGACAAGGCCCGCGAGATGCTGCTGAAGGGCCTGGCGATCAATCCCGACGGCATCGATGCCAATTACTTCTACGGTGACTTCCAGCGTGACCAGGAGCAGTGGCAGGCAGCGGAAAAAGCCCTGCAGAAGGCACTGGCCGCGCCGCCACGCGCGGGTCGGCAAGTGGCCGACAGCGGGCGACGCAAGGAAATAGAGGCCAAGCTGGCCGAGGTCCGCCACCATCTTGCAAGCGACTGATGCGCCCGCCACACTGGCCCGCATGCGCATTCTGCTGGTCGAAGACGACATCTCGCTGGGCGAAGGCATTCGCACCGCATTGCGCCGCGCCGCCTATTCGGTGGACTGGTTGCGTGACGGCGGCAGTGCGCTGACCGCGATAGCCGACGGCGGCGTTGATCTGGTGTTGCTGGATCTGGGCCTGCCCGGCATCGACGGCATGGATGTCATCCGCAAGGCGCGGCAGTCCGGTCATGACGTGCCGATCCTGGTGCTCAGTGCGCGTGAACGGGCCAGTGATCGCACCCTGGGCCTGGATGCCGGCGCCGACGATTATCTGGGCAAGCCATTCGATACCAGCGAAATGCTGGCCCGGGTGCGTGCGTTGCTGCGTCGCCATGGTGGCCGGGCAACGCCGCTGCTGCAATGGGGCGAACTGAGCATGGACCCGGCGACGCTGGCGGTGCGCTGGCAGGGCGCCAGCGTGGATCTTCCGCGGCGTGAGTTCGCGTTGCTGAGGCTGCTGATGGAAGCGCGTGGACGCCCGATCAGCCGCGAGTTCGCCCAGCAGCGCCTGTATGGCTGGGACGAGGATGTCGCCAGCAACGCGGTCGACGTGCATATCCATGCGTTGCGCAGGAAACTCGACCCGGGTTTGATCCGCACTCTGCGTGGGGTCGGTTATGCGCTTGAAGCGTCGGCTGGCGATCGCGGGGCCGGGCAGGGCCAATGAACTCCATCCGTCGCGTGCTGCTGGTCACCCTGATTGGGATCACCTCACTGGTGTTGCTGGTGGCTGCCGGTTTCAGCTATCGCGCCGGCCTGCAGGAAGCCGGTGAGATGTTCGATGCCAAGCTGGCCCATTCTTCGCGCGTGTTGATGAGCCTGGTCGACGAGCCACTGTCGGACCTGGCCGAACACCCGGGCAATCCGATCATCGTCAAGGGCTGGCACGGGCGGGCCAGCGGCGTTGGCGATGCACTGGCGTTCCAGACCGGACATGCCTACGAAACCAAGCTTGCGTTCCAGGTCCGGGATGCCCACGGCCGTCTGTTGCTGCGCTCCGACAGCGGGCCATCGACGCCACTGGCGCCGTTGCAGCCGGGCTATCGCACCGTGACCCTGCAGGGCGAGCAATGGCGCACGTTCACCCTGAGCACGCCCAGCGGCCTGTGGTACCAGTCGGGCGAGGAGTCGGCGATCCGCGAGGAGCTGGCCGAAGACATCGCGCTTGGCACGTTATGGCCATTGCTGCTGGCTTTGCCGGTCATCGCACTGGTGGTGTGGCTGGCGGTCAACTGGGCCAGCCGCAGCCTGCTTCGCGTTTCCGTTGCGGTCGCCGAACGCCAGCCTGATCACCTGCAACCGATCCGGCTGGCCGGCGTGCCCGAGGAAATCAGTGGCATCGTCGAAGCCGTCAACGGCTTGCTGGCGCGCCTGCGGCTGGCATTCGAGCGCGAACGTCGCTTCACCGCCGACGCTGCCCACGAGCTGCGCACCCCACTGGCGGCGATCAAGGTGCATGCGTACAACGCCCGCCATGCAGATGAAGCCGGCGACCGCTTCGAATCACAGCAAGCCCTGGATGCCTGCATCCTGCGCATGGAGCGATTGGTCAATCAGATGCTGGCGCTGGGCCGGATGGAAGCCGGTGACAGCGGTGAGCCCGACGCATGGATCCAGTTGGACGACATCGTGCGCGAGTACCAGCGTGACCTGGCGGCGCTGGCGGGACGCGATGGCAAGTCAATTACGCTGGATCTGCAACCGGTCAGCCTGCTGGCCCCGGCAACCGCCATGCATGCGATCGTGCGCAACCTGATGGACAACGCCGCCCGTTACGTGCCGGCGGGCGGCGAGGTCAGGGTGGCCGTCGACCAGCATGACCAGCAAGCCCGCCTGGTCATCGAAGACTCGGGCGCGGGTATTCCACCAGCGGACCGCGAACGGGTGTTCGAGCGTTTCCACCGCCGCCTGGGTAGCGGTGCCGAAGGCAGTGGACTTGGCCTTGCCATCGTCGCGCAGGCCCTGCAACGGCAGGGCGGCCACATCACGCTGGATGATTCACCTGCCTTGGGCGGCCTGCGGGTATCAGTGTTGCTGCCGTTGCAACCGGCGCCAGCGGCCATCGCGGCATCGCCGGCAAACACGGGACAATAAAAAGCCCCATCCCCCGAGAGCGATGGGATGGGGCGAAGACATGCATGACGTTCCAGGTCTGTTCGGGGGGCGGGTGCTCAGTCGCGCAGCTCGGCGACGTAGCAGCGGGCCTGGATCTGTTCGATGACCGCCTGTCCGGCGGCCTGGGTCGACAACGGGCGGGCACCGCCGGCCAGATCGGCGGTGAAGGCCTGGGCGTTGAGGGCGCCATCGACCGCACGTTCGATGCAGTCGGCCTCTTCGTACAGGCCCAGCGAATGGCGCAGCAGCATCGCGCAGCTGAGGATGGTCGCGTAGGGATTGGCGATGCCCTTGCCGGCAATATCCGGGGCCGAGCCGTGGATCGGTTCGTACAGGCCGACCTTGCCATCGCCCAGTGACGCCGAGGGCAACAGGCCCAGCGATCCGGCCAGCATCGAAGCCTCGTCGGTGAGGATGTCGCCGAACATGTTCTCGGTGACGATCACATCGAACTCGCGCGGCTTCGACAGCAGGTGCATCGCCATCGCATCGACCAGTACGTGTTCCAGGCGCACGTCGGCGAACTCGTCACGGCCGATGCGGCTGGTGACGTCACGCCACAGGCGCGAGGTTTCCAGCACGTTGGCCTTGTCCACCGAGACCAGGTAACCGCGGCGCTGGCGGGCCAGCTGGAAGGCGCTGCGGACTACCCGTTCGATCTCCACCACACTGTAGCTGCACAGGTCGCTGGCACTGTCGGCGTCACGGGTCTTGTCGCCGAAATAGATGCCGCCGGTCAGCTCGCGGACCACCATGATGTCGACGCCGGTCAGCAGGTGCGGTTTGATTGGCGAGGCGTTCAATGCCGCGGCATGCGGCCGTACCGGGCGCAGGTTGGCGTACAGTCCGAGCCCGCGACGCAACGCCAGCAGGCCTTGTTCCGGCCGGATCCTGGCGTTGGGGTCGGACCATTTTGGCCCGCCGACCGCACCCAGCAACACCGCATCGGCCTGTTGGCAGGCGCGCAGCGTGGCTGGCGGCAGCGGGTCGCCATGCCTGTCGATGGCGACGCCGCCAATATCGTGTTGGCCGAATTCAAACTGGTGGCCATGGCGGCGGGCCACGGATTTGAGAACGGATACCGCGACGGCGGTGACTTCCGGCCCGATGCCGTCGCCGGGCAGTACGGCGATGTCAGCTTGCATGATGGCGTGCCTCGTAAGTGTCGATGTCAGGGGTGCGTGCCAGCAGATAGCCCATTTCGTCCACGCCCTGCATCAGGCAGGTGCGGGCAAAGGCATCCAGTGGAAAGGGGTAGACGCGGCCATCCGGGGTACGCAGTTCGCACGCGTCGATGTCGATGTGTAGTTCGTCGTCCGGACGCTGCATCAGGGCCTGCACGTCGGCCTCGTCCAGCACAATCGGCAGCAGCCCGTTCTTCAGGCTGTTGTTGCGGAAGATGTCGGCAATCTCGCTGCTGACGATGGCTTTCAGGCCCAGATCGGCCAGTGCCCAGGGCGCATGTTCGCGCGATGAGCCGCAGCCGAAGTTGCGACCGGCCAGCAGGATACCGCGCCCCTGGTTATGCGGCTGGTTGAAGGCGAAACCCGGATTGGGGGTGCCGTCGGCCTGCCAGCGCCAGTCATTGAAGGCATGCTGGCCCAGGCCCTTGCGTTCGGTCGTTGACAGGAACCGGGCCGGGATGATCTGGTCGGTGTCGATATTGGTTTCGCGCAATACCACGCTGGCGGAACGGATGCAATCAAAGCCGGCCATCTCAGGCTACCTCCTGGGTCTGCATCGGTATCCGTCGCGGATCGCTGACCCGGCCATTGACCGCCGCCCAGGCCGCACTCAGCGGCGAGGCCAGCAGCGTGCGCGAGCCGGGGCCCTGGCGGCCTTCGAAATTGCGGTTGCTGGTGCTCACCGCCAGTTGTCCGGGTGCGACCAGATCGCCGTTCATGGCGATGCACATGCTGCAACCGGGTTCGCGCCATTCGGCGCCGGCGGCGCGGATGATGGCATCGATGCCTTCGGCTTCGGCTTGGCGCTTGACCTGCTCGGAACCGGGCACCACCAGCATCCGCACCCGCGGATGGACGCGCCGCTGGTCCAGCACCTGCGCGACCTCGCGCATGTCGCTGAGCCGGCCATTGGTGCAGGAACCGACAAACACCACGTCCACCGGCGTGCCCTCCAGCGCATGGCCGGATTTGAACTGCATGTATTCCAGGCCTTTCTGGGCAGCCGCGTCATTGGCCGCCGGAATCGGGGCGTCGACCGCAATCGCGGTACCCGGATGGGTGCCCCAGGTCAGGGTCGGGCGGATATCGGCGGCATCAATCGCCACTTCGACATCAAAGCGCGCGCCTTCGTCGCTGCGCAGCTGCGCCCATTGCGCCCTGGCGGCGGTAAACGCTTCGCCCTTGGGCGCACGCGGTGCCCGTGCCAGCCATTGGTAGGTCACTTCATCAGGCGCGACCATGCCGGCGCGGGCACCGGCTTCAATCGACATGTTGCACAGGGTCATCCGCTGTTCCATGTCCATGGCGCGGATGGTCGAGCCGCGGTACTCGATGACATGGCCGGTGCCGCCGTTGACGCCGATCACGCCGATGATGTGCAGGATCACGTCCTTGGCGCCGACGCCGGCAGCCAGTTCGCCCTCGACCGTGATCGCCATGGTCCTGGCCTTGCGCTGCAGCAGGCACTGGCTGGCCAGCACATGGCCGACCTCGCTGGTGCCGATGCCGAAGGCCAATGCACCGAACGCACCATGGGTGGACGTGTGGCTGTCACCGCAGACGATGGTCATGCCCGGCTGGGTGAAGCCCAGCTCGGGTGCGATCACATGGACGATGCCGCGTGATTCGGACTGCATGTCGAACAGCTCGATGCCATATTCGGCGCAGTTGCGCGCCAGGGTATCGACCTGGTTTTCGGCGGCGGCGCTGGAATACGCCAGCTTGCCATCCGCACCTGCGGGCAGGGTCGGGGTGGAATGGTCCATGGTCGCCTTGGTCCGATCCGGACGCCGCGGCTTGAGTCCGCGCGCCTTCAATTCGGTGAACGCCTGTGGCGAGGTGACT
Source organism: Pseudoxanthomonas dokdonensis (assembly GCF_001431405.1). Taxonomy (GTDB): domain Bacteria; phylum Pseudomonadota; class Gammaproteobacteria; order Xanthomonadales; family Xanthomonadaceae; genus Pseudoxanthomonas_A; species Pseudoxanthomonas_A dokdonensis. The sequence continues at coordinate 24,111 of NZ_LDJL01000012.1, read as the reverse complement.
TCGTGGATCAGGTGCAGATCGACATACAACACCGCCGGTGCGCTGTCGCTTTCCGGTACGACCACGTGGTTGTCCCACAGTTTGTCGAACAGGGTGCGCGGTGGCTGGGATTCAACGCTGGACATTTGCTGGTTCCGCTGGAAATGAAGAGTGGAAATGAAGGTGGGTGCGGGCGGGTGATGTCATGCCGTCGCGGTCGCCCGCGCCAGTTCGCTGCCGCGTCGTTGCCGCAGCAGGCGATTGGCGACGTCCAGCCACGCCAGTGCACTGGCTTCGATGATGTCGGGGCTGGTGCCACTGCCTTCGTACTCGTCACCATCGACATCGACGCTGAGGTTGGCTTCGCCACGCGCATCGGTACCCATGCCAACGCTGTGCACCTGGTAGCTTTCCAGCGTCATCTGCACGCCGGTGGCAGCCGACAGGGCACTGAACAGGGCATCGACCGGGCCATCGCCCAGGGCGCTTTCCGATACCCGACGACCGTCGGGTGCGGACAGTTCGACAGTCGCGCTGGCGCGCTGGCCGGCATCGGAAATCGTCATCGACGACAGCCGGTAACCATCGGCCTGGACCCCATCCTGCATCATGCTCTGCAGATCATCGTCCTCGACCACGCGTTGCTGTTCGCACAGCGCCTTGAAACGCTCGAACACCAGCTTCAGTTCTTCCTCGTCCAGCCAGTAACCCAGTGCACGCAGGCGCGCCTCGACGGCGGCGCGACCGCTGTGGCGGCCCAGCACCATCTGGGTGTCGGGCCAGCCGACATCCTGCGGGCGCATGATTTCGTAGGTGCCACGGTGGCGCAGCATGCCGTGCTGGTGGATGCCGGATTCGTGGGCGAACGCATTGGCGCCGACGATCGCCTTGTTGCGCTGCACCGGCATGCCGACCAGGCGTTGCAGCAACTGCGAAGTGGAGACGATGCGCGGCGTGTTGATGGCGGTGCCCATGTTGTAGAACGCGTTGCGCACGCGCAGGGTCATCGCCACTTCTTCCAGCGCGCAGTTGCCGGCGCGCTCGCCGATGCCGTTGATCGAGCATTCGACCTGGCGCGCCCCGCCTTCGATCGCCGCCAGCGAATTGGCCACTGCCAGGCCCAGGTCGTTGTGGCAATGGGTGCTGAAGATGACCTTGTCGGCGCCTTCGACCCTTGCAATCAAACGCGCGAACATGCCGCGGATTTCTTCCGGCGTGGTAAAGCCGACCGTGTCCGGCAGGTTGATGGTGGTGGCGCCGGCGGCAATCGCCACGCGCACGACGTCAGCCAAGAAATCCTCTTCGGTGCGGGTGGCGTCCTCGGCCGAGAACTCGACATCGTCCAACTGCTGGCGGGCCATGCTGACGTGCCTGTGTACCGATTCCAGCACCTGCTCGCGACTCATCCGCAGTTTGTGTTCGCGGTGCAGCGGGCTGGTCGACAGGAACAGATGCAGGCGCGGATTGGCCGCCCCCTGCAGCGCCGTCAGCGAGGTTTCGATATCGGCCTGCAGGCAGCGCGACAGCACCGCCAGGGTCGGCCGGCGCAGTTCGCGGGCGATCATCGCCATCGCTTCGCGATCCGACTGCGAACTGGCCGGGAAGCCGGTTTCGATGATGTCCACGCCAAGCTCATCAAGCGCCCGCGCCATCACCAGCTTCTGCGCCGGCGACATGCTGCAGCCGGGCGACTGCTCGCCGTCACGCAGGGTGGTGTCGAAGATCCGGATTCGGTCGTCTTGTCGGTGTGGAGTGGTTGTGGTGTTCACCAGGTGGTTTCCTCTTCTACGGCGACTGCGGCGCGTCGGGTCCTGGGCGCGGCAGTGGAATTCAGGGGTTGGATGCGTACAACGGGGGAGGGCGTGGCGCTGGCGGCTGGCGGTTGAAGTCGCGCCGGCTCGGTCTTGCGTCGACGTGGTTTGCGCGGTGGCCGCGGCCGTACATCGGACAACAACTGGGCCAGCACCTGAGCATCGATGTTGCCGCCTGACACCACCGCGCACTTGCGCTTGCCACTGACCCGACGGCCGGCGGCCAGCGCCAGCGCACCGGCGCCTTCGGCGATGATGTTTTCTTCCAGCGCCAGCCGGACCAGGGTTTCGCGCAGCTCGGCCTCGCGCACGATGACGATGTCATCCAGCAGGTTGGCGCACAGCCGGCGGGTGATGAAGCCGGGCACCTTGACCCGCACGCCGTCGGCCAGCGATGCGGCCGGCGCGATTGCGCGCACGTCGCCAGCCAGCGCACGGACCATCGAATCGACGCCTTCGACCTGGGCGCCGACCACGCGCACGCCCTGCGACTTCAGTGCCAGGGCCACGCCCGAGGCCAGGCCGCCGCCGCCAATCGGTACGATCACCACGTCCGGGGTGTGCGCGGCGATCTCGATGCCGACCGTGCCCTGGCCGGCAATCACGTCCGGATCATCGAACGCCGACAGAAAGCGGTAGCCATTCTGTTCGGCCAGCTCGCGCGCGAACATGAAAGCTTCGTCGTAACTGTTGCCATGCTGGCGCACGGTCGCGCCCCAGTGGGCGACGCCGGCAATCTTGTTCTGCGGCGCGCCGATCGGCATCACCGTGATGGCCTGTACGCCCAGGCGGTAGGCCGCCCAGGCCACGCCCTGGGCGTGGTTGCCGGCCGAGGCACAGATCACCGGCCGCTCGTCGCCGCGCTCGCGGGCGACCAGCAGTGAATTCAACGCGCCACGCACCTTGTACGAACCGGTGCGCTGCAGGTTTTCCAGCTTCAACATCACCCCGAAACGTTCGGCGTGATGCAGCGGTGTTTCCGGCAGGTAGCGGCGCAGGCGGGCCTGCGCGGCCAGGACATCGCCAACGCCTACGTTGACGTCGCCGACATCGGGGTCCTGGCTGCTGGCGCCGGTATCAGCCACGCGCACTCCCGCCGTCGGCGGCATCCGTCGCAAACATGGTGCCGGACCCTGCACGGCACGCTGGGAGAAGACGCCTCCGTGGGTAAGGGTGGGCGGCCATCGGTCGCACCTTGCCGGCATCGCGTCCGAGCTTGTTGCTGATGCTCATGGCCGCACCTCGGCCAGCGCATCCAGCGCGGTGATCTCGACCGCATCGCAGTCGTAGATCTTCTGCATCTGCAGGCGCAGGGTTTCCGGCGGGCGCTGGCCATCGACGACCATCTGCAGCCGCCAGCGGCCATCGACCGGGGCCGGTTCGCCACTGATCGATTGCGGGGTGAAGCCACGGCGCTCGGCCATGCCGATCACGCGCGTCAGCGCGCCTTCGGCGGGTTTCAGCACCAGGTCAAGCCGGTATCGCATGAGTCAATCCCTGGGCGGCGGTGTGTGGATCGGGCTTGGCCGGATTGGATTCCAGCATCGAACTGTTGGCATGGTTCGGTGGCACCAGCGGCCACACGTTGGCCTTGATGTCGATCGCCACGTGCAGCATTGCAGGGCCCGGTTGCGCCAGCAGATCGGCCAGTGCTTCCTCGACCTGGGCGCGGTGTTCGATGCGACGGGCGCGGATGCCGAAGACCTGGGCCAATGCGGCGAAGTCCGGGTTGTCGGACAGATCGATTTCGCTGTAGCGCTCGGCAAAGAACAGTTCCTGCCACTGCCGAACCATGCCCAGCGCGCTGTTGTCGAGCAGGATGATCTTGACCGGCAGTCGGCAGCGGGCAATCGTTGCCAGCTCCTGCACGTTCATCATGAAGCTGCCATCGCCGCTGACCAGCACCACGGTGCGGTCGGGACAGGCGAACTGCGCACCCATCGCCGCCGGCAGGCCGAAGCCCATCGTGCCCAGCGCGCCGCTGGTCAGGTGATTGCGCGGATGGCCGAACTTGCAGTGCTGGGCGACCCACATCTGATGCTGGCCGACATCGCAGGCAATGATGGCGTCGGCCGGTGCGATATCGGTCAGCCGCTTCAACAGCCCCGGGGCATAGATGTCGCTGCCCGGCGCGTCGTAGCGGAAACCGAACCGTTCGCGATGGCCGTAGCAGCGCTGGCGCCAGTCGTCGCAGGTACTGCGGGCGGCCGACAATACCTGCAGGCTGGTCGCCACGTCACCGGGCACGGCGATGTCGGCGCTGCGCAGCTTGCCGATTTCGTAGGCATCGCCATCCAGGTGGATGACGCGGGCGAACGGGGCAAACTCGGCCAGCTTGCCGGTGGCGCGATCATCGAAGCGGGCACCGACCACGATCAGCAGATCCGATTCCTGCACCGCCATGTTGGCCGCGCGGGTACCGTGCATGCCCAGCATGCCCAGGTAGTGCGGATGCTCGGCGGGCAGCGCGCCCAGCCCGCGCAGGGTCAACACCGTGGGGATGGCGGTGACGTCGACGAAGGTACGGAAGGTGTCGACCGCATCGGCCAGGGCGATGCCGCCGCCGCCGTAGATCACCGGCTTCTCGGCGCCGGCAATCGCCGCCAGTGCATCAGCCAGCGCGGCATCGGCCGGTGCCGCCGGCTTGTCCACGCTGGCCGGTTGATGGGCCGGCAGCTGCGAAGCATCGGCCATCTGCACGTCCTTGGGCAGATCGATCAGGACCGGGCCGGGTCGTCCCTCGCGGGCGATGCGGAAGGCTTCGGCGACCATCCGCGGCAGATCCTCGACCCGTCGGGCGATGAAACTGTGCTTGACGATCGGCAGGGTCAGCCCGAACACGTCCAGCTCCTGGAACGCATCGGTGCCCATCAACGGGGTGGCGACCTGGCCGGTGATGCAGACCATCGGTACCGAGTCCAGCATCGCGTCGGCGATGCCGGTCACCAGATTGGAAGCACCCGGCCCGGAGGTGGCCACGCACACGCCGACACGACCACTGGCGCGTGCATAACCATTGGCGGCCAGTGCGGCGCCCTGCTCGTGCCGCACCAGGATGTGGCGCAGGTTGGAGTCCACCAGCGCGTCGTAGAACGGCATGATGGTGCCGCCCGGGTAACCGAACAGCGTATCGACGCCCTCGGCTTCCAGGGCGCGGGTCAACCAGCGGGCACCGTTGACCGGTTGGGTCTGCGGCACCGGCGTGGCACTGGCCAGCTGCGCGTTCATGCAGCGGCCTGCTCGTCTGTATCCGGTTGCGAGGCGTTGGCGGCCAGCCACACCATCTTGGCGCGCAGCTGCTTGCCCACGGCTTCAATCGGATGATCCAGATCGGCCTGCTTGAACTTCTTGTAGTTGGGCAGGCCGGCTTCGTATTCGGCGATCCAGTTGCGGGTGAAGGTGCCGTCCTGGATGTCGGTCAGCACATCTTTCATGCGCGCCTTGGTGCTGGCGTCGATGACCCGCGGACCACTGACGTAGTCGCCGTACTGGGCGGTCTCGGAGACGAACTCCAGCATCCGGGTGATGCCGCCTTCGTAGAACAGATCGACGATCAGCTTCAGTTCGTGCAGCACTTCGTAGTAGGCGATTTCCGGCTGGTAGCCGGCTTCGACCAGGGTTTCGAAACCGGCCTGCACCAGTGCGCTGGCACCGCCGCACAACACCGCCTGCTCGCCGAACAGATCGGTCTCGGTTTCTTCCTTGAAGGTGGTCTTGATGACGTTGGCGCGGGCACCACCCAGGCCGGCGGCATAGGCCAGCGCCAGTTGCTCGGCGTTGCCGCTCCTGTCCTGGTGCACGGCGTAGATGCACGGCACGCCGCGGCCGATCTCGTATTCGCGACGGACCAGCGCGCCCGGGCCCTTGGGGGCCACCAGCACCACGTCCAGGTCCTCGCGCGGGCTGATCAGCCCGTAGTGAACGTTCAGGCCATGCGCGAACAACAGGCAGGCGCCGGCTTTCATGTTCGGCGCCAGCACCTCGTTGTACAGCGTCTTCTGCACCATGTCCGGGGTCAGTACCGCGACCAGGTCGGCATTCTTGACCGCTTCGGCCGGGGTCTTGACCACGAAGCCATCAGCCTTGGCCTTGGCTTCGGTCGGGCCACCGGGACGCAGGCCGACGCTGACATCAAAGCCCGACTCACGCAGGTTCAGGGCATGCGCGCGGCCCTGGCTGCCGTAGCCGACGATGGCGATGGTGGGTTGCGGGAGATCGTTTGCAGTGGTCATGGTCTGTTCCGGGATGAAGTTGAAAAGAAGGGAGTGGAGGAGAGAAGTCTTGGCTGGAACCGAAGGGGTAAAAAAAAACCCCGCGCCTTCCGGTGCGGGGTTTTGCGAATCTGGTGTTTTTGCTACTTACACACCGGTTCGTCCCGCACCTGTTGGCGAGGTAATAAGGACGAGGACGATAATGGCCGCAGCCGCCGGATGGGCGGTGGTCAGGTCATGCGTCAGGGGCGTGTGGCGTTGCAGCATGCGGTCAAACTAAACTTGCATCAACGGGCTTGTCAACAGGTTTTTCGTTTTCCGCGAAAATAAAAAGTTGCCAATGAAATGGTTGCAACTGCAACCTCGCAAACCCGGCACTATCCTGCGTCTCCCGCGTCTTTTACTCACGTTCGCAGCCAGTACGACATGCCTGAATACCGATCCAAGACCTCTACCCACGGCCGCAACATGGCTGGGGCCCGCGCCCTGTGGCGTGCCACCGGCATGAAGGATGGCGACTTCCAGAAGCCGATCATCGCCATCGCCAACTCGTTCACCCAGTTCGTGCCCGGCCATGTCCACCTCAAGGACATGGGGCAACTGGTCGCGCGCGAGATCGAGCGCGTCGGTGGCGTCGCCAAGGAGTTCAACACCATCGCCGTCGACGACGGCATCGCAATGGGCCACGACGGCATGCTGTACTCGCTGCCCAGTCGCGAGATCATCGCCGACTCGGTCGAGTACATGGTCAATGCGCACTGCGCCGACGCGCTGGTCTGCATTTCCAACTGCGACAAGATCACCCCGGGCATGCTGATGGCCGCATTGCGCCTGAACATCCCGGTGGTGTTCGTCTCGGGCGGGCCGATGGAAGCGGGCAAGACCCGCCTGGCCGACTACAAGCTGGATCTGGTCGATGCGATGGTGATTGCCGCCGACAGCAACGCCAGCGATGAAACCGTCGCCGAATACGAACGCAGCGCCTGTCCGACCTGTGGTTCGTGTTCGGGCATGTTCACCGCCAACTCGATGAACTGCCTGACCGAGGCGCTTGGCCTGTCATTGCCCGGCAACGGCACCGTGCTGGCCACCCACGCCGATCGCGAACAATTGTTCCTGCGCGCCGGCCGCACTGTGGTCGAGCTCTGCCATCGCTGGTATGGCGGCGAGGATCCGAGTGCATTGCCGCGCGGCATCGCCACCTTCGAGGCATTCGAGAATGCGATGACCCTGGATATCGCGATGGGCGGATCCACCAATACCATCCTGCACCTGCTGGCGGCGGCGCAGGAAGGCGAGGTTGGCTTCGACATGCGCGATATCGACCGCCTGTCGCGACATGTGCCGCAGTTGTGCAAGGTTGCCCCGAACACCCAGAAGTACCACATCGAGGACGTCCATCGCGCCGGCGGCATCATGGCGATCCTGGCCGAGCTGGCACGCGGCGGCCTGCTGCATACCGGGGTGCCGACGGTGCATGCGCGCACCCTGGGCGAAGCGATCAGCCGCTGGGATGTCGCCGGCACGGATGACCAGGACGTGCACACGTTCTACCAGGCCGGACCGGCCGGGATCCCGACCCAGGTCGCCTTTAGCCAGGCCACGCGCTGGCCCAGCCTGGACCTGGACCGCGCCGAAGGCTGCATCCGCGATGTCGCCCACGCCTATTCGCAGGAAGGCGGGCTGGCGGTGTTGTACGGCAACCTGGCCGCCGACGGCTGCGTGGTCAAGACCGCCGGCGTTGACGAATCCAACCATGTATTCGAAGGCCCGGCGCGGGTGTTCGAGAGCCAGGATGCGGCGGTCAGGGGCATCCTGGCCGACGAAGTCCAACCCGGCGAAGTAGTGGTGATCCGCTACGAAGGCCCGAAGGGCGGGCCGGGCATGCAGGAAATGCTGTACCCGACCAGCTATCTGAAATCCAAGGGCCTGGGCAAGCAGTGCGCATTGCTGACCGACGGACGCTTTTCGGGCGGCACCTCCGGCCTGTCGATTGGCCATGCCTCGCCGGAAGCCGCTGCTGGCGGCGGCATCGGCCTGGTCCGCGACGGCGACCCGATCCGCATCGACATCCCGCAGCGTTCGATCAATCTGCTGGTCGATGACGCCGAGCTGGCGCGTCGCCAGGCGCAGCAGGACAGTGCCGGCTGGAAGCCCGCGCAGCCACGCCCGCGCAAGGTCAGCACCGCGCTCAAGGCCTACGCCCTGCTGGCGACCAGTGCCGACAAGGGCGCGGTCCGCGACCGCCAGCTGCTGGACGGCATCTGAGCGGAAGCGGCCCGAGGGTGGCATCACAGCCGGCAAGGCTGTCTAATAGGCGTAGAAGCGGGGGTATCAGCGGCTTGGCCGGTGATTGAGACAGACCCTTCGAACCTGATCCGGTTGAGACCGGCGTAGGGAAGCTTCGCAGGATCTGGAATCCCGACCGCCCGGTCACCGCTCCGATCTGCCTGCGCCGCCGCTTCGTCCCCTGTAGTGCGAATCCCTCGCAAGCCCGCACCGCCAGTGCGGGGATTCAAAAGGACGATGCCGATGAATGCCGTACCCTCCAGCCTGCAGCAGCAGACCGAACAGCTTTCCGAATCCGTGACCCGGCCGATTCCCGGGTCGCGCAAGATCTTCGTCGAAGGTTCGCGTCCGGATCTGCGCGTGGCAATGCGTGAAATCACCCAGACCCAGACCCCGACCATCTTTGGTGGTGAAGAGAACCCGCCGATCACGGTCTACGATCCGTCCGGCCCGTACACCGATCCGGACGCCCGCATCGATTTGTCCGCCGGCCTGCCGGCGCTGCGCGCGAGGTGGATCGAAGAACGCGGCGACACCGAGCAGCTGGGCCAGCTGAGCTCGCAGTTCGGCCGTGGCCGTGAAACCAATGCCAAGCTCGATACTGTGCGTTTCCCCGGCCGGGTGCTGCCGCGCCGGGCCAAGGCCGGTGCCAATGTCAGCCAGATGCATTACGCCCGGCGCGGCATCATCACCCCGGAAATGGAATACGTGGCGATCCGCGAGAACCAGCGCCTGGAAGCCGTGCGCGATACGTTGCTGCTGAAGCAGCATGGCGGCGAGAGCTTCGGCGCCAGCATCCAGACGCTGATCACGCCGGAATTCGTGCGCGACGAGATCGCCCGCGGCCGCGCCATCCTGCCGAACAACATCAATCACCCCGAAAGCGAACCGATGATCATCGGCCGCAACTTCCTGACCAAGATCAACGCCAACATCGGCAACAGCGCGGTCAGTTCCGGCATCGCCGAGGAAGTCGAGAAACTGGTCTGGTCGATCCGCTGGGGCGGTGACACGGTCATGGACCTGTCGACCGGCAAGCACATCCACGAAACCCGCGAATGGATCATCCGCAATTCGCCGGTACCGATTGGCACCGTGCCGATTTATCAGGCGCTGGAGAAAGTCGATGGTCGTGCCGAGGAGCTGACCTGGGAGATCTTCCGCGACACCTTGATTGAACAGGCCGAGCAGGGCGTGGATTACTTCACCATCCATGCGGGGGTGCTGCTGCGTTATGTGCCGCTGACCGCCAAGCGGGTCACCGGCATCGTCTCGCGAGGCGGCAGCATCCTGGCCAAGTGGTGCCTGGCCCACCACAAGGAAAATTTCCTCTACACCCATTTCGAGGACATCTGCGAAATCATGAAGGCCTATGACGTGGCCTTCAGCCTGGGTGACGGCCTGCGTCCGGGCTGCATCGCCGACGCCAACGACGCGGCCCAGTTCGGTGAGCTGGAAACCCTCGGCGAGTTGACCAGGATTGCCTGGAAGCACGATGTGCAGACCATGATCGAAGGCCCCGGCCACGTGCCGATGCAGTTGGTCAAGGAAAACATGGACAAACAGCTGCGCGAGTGCGGTGAAGCACCGTTCTACACGCTGGGCCCGCTAACCACCGATATCGCACCGGGTTACGACCACATCACCAGCGCCATCGGCGCGGCGATGATCGGCTGGTACGGCACCGCGATGCTCTGCTATGTCACCCCGAAAGAGCATCTGGGCCTGCCCAACCGCGAAGACGTCCGCGACGGCATCATGGCCTACAAGATTGCCGCCCACGCCGCGGATCTGGCCAAAGGCCATCCGGGTGCGCAGGTGCGCGACAACGCCTTGAGCAAGGCGCGCTTCGAGTTCCGCTGGGAAGACCAGTTCCACCTTGGCCTGGATCCGGAAAAAGCCAAGGATTTCCATGACGAGACCCTGCCCAAGGACGCGCACAAGGTTGCCCATTTCTGCTCGATGTGCGGACCGCACTTCTGCTCGATGAAGATCACCCAGGACGTGCGTGATTACGCTGCCGAACATGGCGTCGACGAAAGCCAGGCGTTGCAGGAAGGCATGGCGGAAAAATCCGCCGAGTTCCTGGCCCAGGGCGCGGAAGTCTACCGACCCGGTTGAACCGTGGCGGGTGCCGGCCACGGCCATTCTGCGGTAACTTGATCTGGACGCGGGTGCCATCCGCGATGAGGAGTTGTCAGATGAAAGGAACCGCAAGCGTGGCCAAGGCCGGCATCGGCTTTGGCACGGCGTTGGCCATCACCATTTCCTGGAGCGCCAACAAGTCGCTGTTGTGGGCGGTGATACACGGCCTGCTGTCGTGGATCTACGTGGTGTATTACGCGCTGGTGTATCACTTCTGAGCTGGTTGTGAATTTGGCCAGACTGCGTTGGCGGCGCCGCAGCTGATTGGCCTGGGCACGCTGCGGGCCCAGCTCACGCCGTAGAGCGGAGCTTGCTCCGCTGAAAAATCCGGCACGCGACAGATGTGGACGTGGCGGGTAGAGCAGCGGAGCAAGCTCCGCTCTACGGGTCAGGGAGGCCCATCCCGTAGTCCGACTGCCGCCACCATTTGTAGAGCGGAGCTTGCTCCGCTGAAAAATCCAGCAGGCGGCAGATGTGGACGTGGCGGGTAGAACAGCGGAGCGAGCTCCGCTCTACGGGTCAGGCGAGGCCCATCCCGTAGTCCGACTACCGCCACCATGTAGAGCGGAGCTTGCTCCGCTGAAAATCCAGCAGGCGGCAGATGTGGACGTGGCGGGTAGAGCAGCGGAGCGAGCTCCGCTCTACGGGTCAGGGAGGCCAATCCCCTAGTCCGACTGCCGCCACCATATGTAGAGCGGAGCTTGCTCCGCTAAAAAAATCCAGCAGGCGATAGAGGCACGGGCGTGGCGGGTAGAACAGCGGAGCGAGCTCCGCTCTACGGGTCAGGGAGGCCCATCCAGTAGCCCGACTACCGCCACCATATGTAGAGCGGAGCTTGCTCCACTGAAAATCCAGCACGCGATAGAGGTACGGGCGTGGCGGGTAGAACAGCGGAGCGAGCTCCGCTCTACGGGGTTGCGAGCAGGCTTACGGATTGAGCTGCTGGTAGCGCTCGATGGATTCCATCAGTACCTGCTTGGCATCGGCGGCGTTGCCCCAGCCGTCCAGCTTGACCCACTTGCCCTTCTCCAGATCCTTGTAGTGTTCGAAGAAGTGGCCGATGCGCTCCAGCCAGTGCGAGCTGACCTGCTCGATGTCCTGGATGTGGGTGTAGCCGGAGAAAATCTTGTCCACCGGCACCGCCAGCAGCTTTTCGTCGCTGCCGGCCTCGTCGCTCATGCGCAGCACGCCGACCGGACGGCAGCGGATGACCGAACCGGGAATCAGCGGCAATGGCAACACCACCAGCACGTCGGCCGGATCGCCATCGCCACACTGGGTGTTGGGCACGTAGCCGTAGTTGCAGGGGTAGCGCATGGGCGTGGAAAGGATGCGATCGACGAAGATGGCGCCGCTTTCCTTGTCCACTTCGTACTTCACCGGTTCGGAATCCTTGGGGATTTCGATGATGACGTTGATTTCTTCCGGCGGGTTCTTGCCGGTGGAAACATGGTCCAAACCCATGAGTTGCTCCAGAGCGTGCGTGAAATGACAGGGAGGGCAATTCTACGCGCTTGCCTGCTGCGGCGCAGCAGGGGCGGCAATGGCCACGGACGGCTCTTTTCACCTGGCTGTACCGGTCACGGGCGTAGCTTCAGGATGTCCGCAGCCGGTCGTTGCGATGCCGGCCGCGGCCGCAAGGCCATCCCCTCGTTGCCCGGAGGTACCGCCATGAGCCGCCGTATATTCTGCGCCCCCGACATCAGCACCGCCGAAGCCGCCCTGAGCGCCGCCATCCGCGCCGGCATCGCCCCTGCGCACGCGGCCCTGGTCGCCGAATCGCATATCGAAACCGCCCTGGTACCGGACGAACAGAAGCAGGGCACCGCCACCGATTTCGGACCGGCCGCCGTGCGTGGACTGGTGTTTGGCGCGGTGGTCGGCCTGCTGGTGGGGCTGGTTGGCATGCATCTGCCGGCGGTCGGCTTCACCGCCATCGGCGTGGTCCTGACCACGGTCGGTGGCGCGCTGGTCGGTGGCTGGGCGGCGTCGCTGGCGGGCTCCTCGGTGCCCAATGCGGTCCGCCGCGATTATGACGGCGAACTGGCCGCGGGCAAGTTGCTGCTGGTCATCGATGACAGTGACGACGACGCGCTGGAACTGGCCACGCGTGCGGCGCTGGCCGCCGGTACCGTGCCGATGAACCCGCACGGCCACGGCCTGCTGCAATGACCGCGACGGTGCCGGCGCTGCCACCGTAGCCGGCATCGCCAGCCGGGTGCTGCCACAATAGCCACCGGCATCGGCGACAGCCTTTGTCTTTCCTTCGAAAACAAGGGCTTGTTGCAGCATGAACCTACCCCTCCATCTCGGCGCCCTGGGCAGCCTGGAAGCCGGCCTGATCGCGCTACTGATCGCGATGCTGGCGTTTGCCGGCTGGAACGCGATTGGCAGCCGCCAGCAGTGGCCTGTCGGCCGGATCATCGCGCTGGCGTGCCTGACCGGCATCGTGATTGGCGCCGGATGGGATACCTGGAACCTGTTCTATCTGGGCATGGTGCGGCTGGAATCCCCGCTGTATGCGCGGCTGGCGATCGCCGGAATCCACGACGTACAGAATCTCGGTGGCCGGGTGCTGATGGAATGGGTCGGCGCTCTGGCCGGCGGCGCGACGGGTTGGCTTTTGTTCAGTAAAAAAGAGGGCTTCGAAAGCCCCGCGCAGTCGTCTGAAAACACATCATCTGAACCTTGAAACCGGCGCTGCGTCACGCAAAAGATGGCTTGCTTACACGCGCCTCACGGCTGACTAACGGAGCGGGTAATCGAATCGTTTCGCGCGTGGGTTAAGCCGGCGTGCACGTTCATTTCAGCCCGCAATCGTGATTCATTCGAGCGCCTGCATCGTGGCTCCCGTGCACTTGGCACCATGAATCCACGGAGCAGACGACGATGAAGAACAACAACCGTAATTCGCTGATGGGCGTGCTGGCTTTGAGCGCTGTACTGGCCATGCCGGCCGCCTTCGCGCAGGAACAGAGCACCGATGCCGCGGCCACCCAGCCGACCGAACAGGCCACCGGCGCAGCCGAGCAGTCAGCGCAGCAGTCGACCCAGTCGGCCAGCCAGGGCAAGCAGGGCTGGGCGGACATTGACGTTGACGGCGACGGCAGCATCAGCAAGAGCGAAGCCACCGTCAACGCCAGCCTGACCCAGGTCTTCGATCAGGCCGATGGCAACGCCGACGGCATGCTGACGGCCGAAGAGTACAAGGCCTTCGTGGACAACAACCAGAACCAACCACAGCAGTAATCTTGAGGTTTGCCACCGCATGCTGGTGGATGGAAAGGGCGACCTGGTCGCCCTTTCTTTTTGTCTGCCGCCCGCCTCGCCGGACGAGCACCTGCACGCTGGCGGTTGACGCTCTATCATCTGCGTCCCTGGACGACACAAGGCAAGCGCATGGCCCGGATCAAGTGGGTGGGGTTCGACGGTGACGACACCCTGTGGAAAAGCGAAGACTATTACCGCGACGCCGAGCAGGCGTTCCAGGACATCCTCGGTGCCTATGTGGATCTGGCCGACGAGCGCAATACCCGCCATCTGCTGAGCGTGGAAAAGCGCAACCTGGCGGTGTTCGGCTACGGTGCCAAGGGCATGACCCTGTCGATGATCGAGGCGGCCATAGAATTGACCGGACAGCGCATCAGCGCCGCTGACATCCATCGCATCGTCGAAATCGGCCGCGCCACGCTGCAGCACCCGGTCGAGTTGATTGCCGGCATCCGCGAGGCGGTCGAGGCGGTGGCGCGGGATCACGAAGTCGTGCTGATCACCAAAGGCGATCTGTTCCACCAGGAAGCCAAGATTGCCTTGTCCGGCCTGGCTGATCTGTTCCATCGGATCGAAGTAGTGTCGGAGAAGGACACCGCCACCTACACCCGGGTGCTGCAGGAACTGCAGGTCGAGCCGGCTGAATTCGTGATGGTCGGCAATTCAATGCGCTCGGATATCGAGCCGGTGCTGGCGCTGGGCGGCTGGGGCGTGCATATCCCGTATCACGTGACCTGGGCGCTGGAAACCGAACATGGCGTAGCCGACGATGCGCCGCGTCTGCTGTCATTGGCGCAGGCCTCGCAGCTGCCGGCGGCGCTGCGCCGGATTGAAGGCGAGGCGGCGCTGGTCTGATCCATTGGCGGTGCGGATCAATGCCGGCATCCAGGCTGGGCCTGTTGCTGCACTCGGGACGACGGAAAAACGCGCGCATTGTTCGCCGCATTCCGCAGCGCATCATTAACCGTCGATGTAGCGGCGACGCCCACCCGCTGGATTCGTGCAGTTTGTTACATATGTGTTCACCCGCTTCACACCATCTTCTAGTCACCACCCACGGGTGAACAGGAGACGAGGATGACAAGCAATATCTTGATGCGCTGGTGCCTGCCCGCGCTGTTGGCTGGCGGATTGGGCCTGGCGGCGCTGCTGCCGGCACCGGCCAAGGCCGGCAATGACGATCTGGTGCGGGTGCTGGTCGACGTGGCCGATGTCATCTACCGCAGCGGACAGCCGTACTACCGTTATGGCAACTACGGCTACAACGATCGCGTGATCATCGTCCGTGACCGCTATCGCCGGCCCAGCTATTACCGTTACGTGCCGCGTACCGTGGTCTATCGTGCGCCGCCGCGTGGCAACGCCTACGGGTACTACCGCAATTCACCCCGCGCGGTGCGCTACGTCAGCTATCGCGATTACGACCGTCATGACGATCATCGCCACGACCGCGACCGCCATGACCGGCATGATCGCTACGACCGGGATCGCCACGATGATCGCCGCGGCAAACATGGCCGCGGTCGCGACTGACCGACGCGAACGCAGTGGCGGCTGGTTGCGGCGCCATCACATGGCAGAATGGGCGGCATGTATGTGTCGCCCATTTTTCGTATGAAGCCTCTGTGGCTGGCCGCAGCGCTCGCCCTGGCGCTGCCGGCGATCGCTGCTGCCCGCCAGGACGGCGAGGCCGGGCAGGGTGGGCAGGCAGAGGCGGTTGCCGCCGCGCCGACGCCGGCGCCATGGCCGAGCGCCGGCGACCCTTGGGTCGATGTACGTCTGGCCGATATCAATCTGTACGCCGAGCGCTATCCGGCCAGCTTCGCCGATGAAGTCTCGCGCTACTACAGCGTGCCGCGCGCGTATGTGGTGGCGATGCTGGAACAGCCGGGCTGGTCGGCGGGCAATGTCTACATGGCCTGTGCGCTGGCCCGTGTCGTCGGCCAGCCTTGCCGTGCGGTGGTGCGTGAGTGGTCGCGTGATCACCAGCAGGGCTGGCTGGGCGTGGCCCGGCGTTTTGGCGTCGAACCGGATTCGGCGCCGTACCGGCGCCTGCGCCAGGGCATCGGCGACAGCTACCAGCGCTGGGCGCGACCGCAACCGGCCGACGCCAATCCCGGCTAGCCCGCAGCGGCAGCCGCTACGGCTTGGGCGTGTTCTGGTACATGATCAGCAGCGCCAGATCCTCGTCACCGTCCTGCTGGATAGCATGGCTGCTGCCGGGCCGGGTCAGCATGGCATCACCGGCGGCGACCGGGTGGACCTGGCCATCGATGATGTATTTGCCGCGCCCGGCCAATACGTAATAGATCTCGTCCTTGTGGTGCGGGTGCAGGCCGATGCCGGCACCTTTGTGCAGCACGCGCTTGCGGAACTGGAAACCCAGCGCCGGCGCATCGGCGAAGAAGGGATAGGCGGTGGTGCTGCCGGCACCGCCATGCGGGCCGACCTGCTGCACCGGAATGTCGCGTTCATGCACGAGCGCCGACGGATGGGGCTGTTGCCGCAGGTCGCTGGCAGCAGTGGCCGGCGCACCGCAATCGCTGTCGCGGACCAGACTGGCCTGCAGTCCGGGGTCCAGCGCCAGCCAGCCGCGCACCACCAGGCAGGCCACGGCCACTGCGCCGCGCTGCTGCAGATGGGTGTCGTCCTGCAGCGCCTGTGCCGGCACGTGCATGAAGTAATCGCGTGAAGCCTCATCACCCAATGCCCGCAGCCAGTCGCTGCTGCTGGCATTCAGATCGATCAAGGCGACTTGTTCGGCCTGCGCCAGTTGACGTACGGCTTGGGTGTACAGGCCATGGGTATCCAGCAGTTGGCCGTGATCGAACTTGCGCCGTGCCAGCGGGGTGACAAGGATCGGGGTGGCATTATGCTGGCGCGCCAGTTCGACATAGCGGCTCAACCAGCGCGGAAACGCGACCGCCGGATCGTTGTAACGGCTGGGGTCCTCGATCTTTTCATCGTTGTGGCCGAACTGGATCAGCAGCACGTCGCCAGCGCCGATTTCGCTGGTGATGCCGTCGATCCAGCCTTCTTCGATGAAACTGCGCGCGCTGCGGCCGCTCCTGGCCAGGTTGCGCACCTGATAGCGGTCCGCCGCCAGGAAACTCTGCAGCTGCATGCCCCAGCCTTCGCGCGGGGCGCGCTCGGGACCGTACTCGCTGGCGGTGGAATCGCCAGCGATGAACACCTGCCGCGGGCCCGCCAGCGCCGCCGCCGCCGACAGCATCAGCAGCAGCGCGAAGACGGGCCGGCTCATCTCAACGTGCCAGCCAGCCGCCATCGACCGGGATGATCGCGCCATTGACGTAGTCCGATGCCGGCGAAGCCAGGAACACCGCGGTACCGCCCAGGTCCGACGGCTCGCCCCAGCGTCCGGCCGGGATGCGATCCAGGATCGCCTTGCTGCGCTGCTCGTCGGCCCGCAGCTGGGCGGTGTTGTCGGTGGCCATGTAACCCGGCGCGATGGCATTGATGTTGATGCCCTTGTCAGCCCATTCGTTGGCCAGCAGACGGGTGATGCCGGCGATGCCGGACTTGCTGGCGGTGTACGACGGCACCCGGATGCCGCCCTGGAACGACAGCATCGAGGCGATGTTGATGATCTTGCCGCGGCCCTGGCCGATGAAGTGCTTGCCGGCTGCCTGCGACATGAAGAAGGCGCCCTTGATATTGACGTTCATCACGTCGTCCCAGTCCTTTTCGCTGAACTCGACCGCGTCGGCGCGACGGATGAGGCCGGCGTTGTTGACCAGGATGTCGAGCCCGCCCAGGCCCTTGATGGTTTCGGCGACGATGCGTTCGACCGGCTCGACGCTGATCAGGTTGGCTTCGATGTTGATGAAGCGACGGCCCAGCGCGGTGACTTTTTCCGCGGTTTCGGCAGCCTCAACAATACCGGCGGCCGCGACGTCGGCACCGGCGGCGGCCAGTGCCAGCGCGATGCCCTGGCCCAGACCGGTGTTGGCACCCGTGACCAGTGCGACTTTGCCTTCCAGACTGAATGGATTGTTTGCCATGTATGTTCCTCGGTTGGATGCCTTGCGTGTGTTCGGGATGCCGGCCGGGCCGACGCGGGGTTACTTGAGCTGGCAGATGTCCAGCACGTTCATGTCGGTGTAGTCGAGGTTTTCACCGCCCATCGCCCAGATGAAGCAGTAGTTGCTGGTCCCGGACCCCATGTGGATCGACCACGGCGGCGACACCACCGCTTCGCCATCGGCGACCACGATGTGGCGCTGTGCGTCGGGTTCGCCCATGAAGTGGTAGATGCGATCGTTCTCGCCCAGATCGAAGTAGAAATACACCTCCGAGCGGCGGTCATGCAGGTGTGGCGGCATGGTGTTCCAGACGCTGCCGGTCTTGAGCACGGTCAGGCCCAGCAGCAGCTGCGAGGACTGGCAGGTGGCCGGCACGATGTACTGGTAGATGGTGCGCTCGTTGCTGGTTTCCAGCGAGCCGCGTTCCAGCGCCACTGCATCGGCAATCGCCAGCCGCTTGGTTTCGAAGCGGGCATGGGCCGGGGTCGAAGTCAGGTAGTACCTGGCCGGGTTGCCGGCGTCGTCGGAGGCAAAGCTGACCTCCTCGCTGCCCATGGCCACGTACAGGCCATCTTTCGGACCGAGCTCGTACACCGTGCCGTCAACGGTGACCTTGCCGCTGCCGCCACCGACATTGATGACGCCCAGTTCGCGCCGTTCCAGGAACGGCTTGCCGGCGGCCGAGGCCGGCTCGGTCTGGCGCGGCAGCTGCACGGCCTTGGCGACCGGCGCGGCACCGCCGATGACGAAGCGCTCGTTGTGCGAGTAGTTCAGCTGCACGCTGTCGGCAACAAACAGGCCGGTCATCAGGTAGCGGTCGCGCAACTGGTCGTTGCTGGCACCGTCCATCATGTCCGGATGGGTGGCATGGTAGGTCTTGCAGTACATGGCGTTGCTCCGTGGTCTGGATGGCGCGGGTTTCAGGGCGCGGGAGAGGATGGATTGCTGCCCATTCTAGGTTGTCTGGTAACCGGTGTCATTTTGCAATGCAATGAAACCTGGCAGGCCGCTGTGACGGGGCCGGTCAGGCTTCGGGTGGCTGGCAGGAATCGCGGATGATCAGGTGCGGGCGGATGCTGGCGGCCGACAGCGCAGCGCTGTTGTCCTGGTGCTGGATCAGCATTTCGGCGGCGATCCGGCCGGTGTCGCGGGTGTGGCGGCGCACCGAGGTCAGCGACGGCCACAACCGTGATGCCAACGGGCTGTCGTCAAAGCCGATGATCGACAACTGGCGCGGAATGCTGATGCCGGCGCGCAGCGCGACCTTGTAGACACCGGCGGCCATTTCGTCGTTACCGGTGAAAATCGCGGTGGGTCGCCGCTTGCCGGCCAGTAGCGCTTCGGCGGCCAGCACGCCCGATTCGAAGGTGTAGCCAGCTTCGACGATGCGCGACTTCGGCAGCTCGATGCCGCGCGCGGCCAGCGCTTCAAGGAACCCGGCGGTGCGCTCGTGCGCCGAGCGATAGGCATTGGGACCGGTGATCAGGGCAATATCGGTATGACCCAGCGACAGCAGGTATTCGGCCGCCTCGGCGGCACCGTTGCGGTCATGGGTCACCACCATCCGTGCTGGCTCGTCCATCGCCACCGAGGCGATGCGGGTGTAGCGGCAGCCGATATCGGCCAGCATGTCGGCCAGCGCCTGATCCTCGGATGCACGTGGAATCAGCATCACCCCATGCAGTTTCTGCTGCTGCACGAAGCGACGCACGCCATCGATGTAACCGGGGCTGCGGCTGTCGCATGGATGCACGACCAGCTCGAAACCCGAATCACGCAGCGCGTCCAGCGCACCGTACTGCATGTTGACGATGTACTGCGCGGTCGGGTTGTCATAGACCATGCCGATCAGGAACGAGCGGCGGAACGCCAGCCCGCGCGCCATCGGGTCGGGCACGTAGCCGACTTCACGCATCAATGCCTCGACCTTGTCGCGGGTGTCTTTGCGCACCAGCGGCGAGTTGTTGATGATCCGCGACACGGTCTTCTTCGACACGCCCGACAGCCGCGCGATGTCGTTGATGGTGGCCGCCTTGCCCATGGCGGGCCGGGCGGACGGGGCGTCGGGTTTGCTGCGGCTGGTCATGGCGTTCCGTGCGATGGAAGGACTGGGGATGATTCTAACGGGTTGTGGTTAAAACGCCGGAACCGCCGCGCCGGCGGCCAGGCCGGCCGGGTGGGGACGGCGCTGGCCTGCGGATGGCGGCCGGATCATTTCATCATCGCCGGCAACCACAGCGACATCTGCGGGAAGAACGCCACCACCATCAGCACCGCCAGCGCGGCCAGCCAGAATGGCCAGATGGTACGCATGCACTCACCAATGCTGATCTTGCCGATGGCGGTACCGATGAACAGCACCGAGCCCACCGGCGGGGTCACCAGGCCGATACCACCGGTCAGCACCAGCACCAGCCCGAAGTGGATCGGGTCGATGCCGTAGGCCTTGGCCACTGGCAGGAAGATCGGCGTGCAGATCAGGATCATCGGCGCCAGGTCCATGAAGGTGCCCAGCACCAGCAAGGCAAGGATGATCAGCAGCAGCACCATGGTCTTGTCGTGCGCGATCGACTGCAACGCGTCGACCGTGGCCGTCGGCACCTGCAGATACGCCAGCAGCCAGCCGAACACCGCCGCGGTCGCGATCACGAACAGGATCACGCCGGTGGTGCGCGAGGCGTGGGCGATGGTGGCGAAGAAGTTGCGCAGGCCCAGCTGCCGGTACAGCACGCCGGTCACCAGCAACGCATAGACCACTGCGATGGCCGCGCTTTCGACCGCGGTGAAGATGCCGGCGCGGATGCCGAAGAAAATCAGCCCGACCAGGCCCAGTCCCGGCAGCGCCGACACCGTGCGCAGCAGCACCGCACGGAAGCCGGGGAACGGTTCGACCCCGTACCCGCGTTTGCGTGCCACCAGCCAGCCGGTCAGCATCATCACCACCGTCATCAGCAGCGCTGGCACGATGCCGGCGGCAAACAGGGTGGCAATCGACAGCCCGCCACCGGCCGCGGCCGAGAACAGAATCAGGTTGTGCGATGGCGGCACCAGCAGCGCGACCAGCGCCGCGGTGATGCTGACATTGACGGCGAAATCGCGGTCATAGCCGCGCTTGACCATCTGCGGAATCATGGTGCCGCCGACCGCCGAGACATCGGCAATCGCCGAACCGGAAACACCGCCGAAGAACAGCGAAGACAGCACGCTGACCTGGCCAAGCCCACCGCGCAGGCGCCCGACCAGCGACGCGGCCAGGCTGATCAGGCGTTCGGAAATGCCACCGCGCAGCATGATCTCGCCGGCGAAGATGAACAATGGGATGGCGATCAGCGATGCGGTGCCGGCACCGGCGGAGATCTGCTGCACCATCACGATCGAAGGCAGGTCCAGATACAGCAGCGTTGCCAGCGAAGCGGCCGCCAGCGAGAACGCCACCGGCACGCCCAGCAACAGCAACATCACGAACACACCAAACAGAATCGCAATAGCCATGTTTCAGCGGTCCCCTTCGACGGCGCCTGCGCTGAGCGCCTTCCACAATTGATTGATCGCGAACACCACCATCAGCACGCCACCGATCGCCAGCGGCAGGTAGTTGATGCTCTGCGGCATGGCCGCGCCGGCGACACGGATGTCGATGCCATCGGCCAGCAGCCGTGACGCCCAGAATGCAATGACCGCGCCAATGGCGATGATCACCAGCGGGGTCAGCGCCGACAGTACCCGGCGCAGCCGCGGTGGCGCCGCATCGGCCAGCAGGAAGAAGCCGAAATGCCGTTGCGTATGCACGCCCGAAGCGGCCCCCAGGCTCATCGCGGTACTCAACAGCAACAGCGTGACCGGCTCGGTCCAACTCGGTGAATCATTGAGCACGTAACGGGCAATCACCTGCCAGCCCTGGACCACTACCAGGCCGAACAGCGCACTGGCGGCGACACCGATGGCGGCATCGGACAGCCGATCGATTGGCCGGCGCGGTGCCGGCGATTGCGGGTCAATGGTCGTGTCTTCGGACATCGCGGTTGCCTCAGGCGAAGTCGCGGATGCGACGGTAAAGGGACTGGATGTCCGGTTGTGCCAGATACTGGTCCAGCAGCGGTTTGGCTGCGGCGCGGAAGGCCGGCATGTCGACCGCGTTGATCTGCACGCCGTAGTCGAGGATCGCTTTGCGCGCGACCTGTTCCGATGCATCCCACAGGGTGCGCATGACCTGCACCGACTGGCGCGCGGTACGCAGCAACAAGGCACGGTCGTCCGGCACCAGCGCCTCCAGGCTCTTCTGCGAAATCAACAGGATGTCCGGCGCGTACGAGTGCTCGCTTTCGGACCAGTAGCGCGCGGCCTCGAAGTGGCGGCTGGAATGGAAGCTGCGCAGGTTGTTCTCGGCGCCATCGATCATGTGCGTCTCCATCCCGGAGAAGGTCTCGCCCAACGACAGCGGGGTCGGATTGGCACCCAGATCCCGCAACAGATCGATGAAGATGTCCGAGCCAGGCACGCGGATTTTCATCCCGTGCAGATCGCCGGGCCGCTGAATCGGCTTGCGCGCGTTGTAGAAGCAGCGCGCACCGGAGTCATAGATGGCCAGGCCGACCAGGCCACGGCGCTGGAAACTCTGCAGGACCACGTCGCTGATGTCGCTGTCCATCGCCCGGCGCATGTGTGCAACCGAATCGAATACATACGGCAGGCACAGCGCCTGGGTCAGCGGAAACGCATTGTTGAGTGCGCCGGCGTAGACCCGGGTCATGTCGATGGCGCCGTACCGCGCCATGTCGATGGCTTCGGCCTCGCGGCCGAGCTGGCCGGAATGGTAAAGACGTATCTTCAGCCGGCCCTGGGTCTCGCGCTCCAGGGTCTGGCCGATCCAGCGCACTGCTTCGACGGTCGGATAATCACTGACGTGTACGTCGGTGGCGGTCAGCAACCGCGGCGCGCCGGTATCAGCCCAGGCCGGCAGCGACAGCAGCGGAGCGGACAGGCCGGCAGCGATGCCGCTGGCGAGGAACTTGCGTCGGTTCATCATCGTGCACTGGCCTTTCAAGCGTTGTCGGCGACGGCGGCCTGCGCGGTGGCGAGGATTTCACCAAAGCCGTCGAAGACAATGCGTGCCCGTTGTCCCGGCAGGATGTCGTGGATGCCGGTGGCGTTGCCGGTGGCAATCAGATCACCGGCCTTCAACGGCCGCCCGCGCTTGGCCGAGCGGGCCAGGGCGAAAGCGAACGCACTACGCAGCCCACCTGGCAAAGTGGTGGCACCGCCCTGACCGACCTGCTGTTCGTCGATGTAGGTGGTGCAGGTGAGCGCGCTGTCTTCGCGCGCGGCCCAGCCAGGGATTTCCTGACCGACGATCAAGCCATTGTTGTTGCCGAAATCCGATACCACCACGCGCGGGCCCAGCTGGTTGATGGTCGCCAACGGACTGCTGGCCACTTCCAGGCCGATGAACAGGGTGCTGGGCAATGCGGCGGCCTGTTCCGGCGTCCACTCCAGCTGATGTGCCGGTGCATCGCTGTCCAGCCGCATCACGTATTCGGCTTCAACCGCGCCGAAGCCACCGTCGAAGATCGAAAACACGTTGCCGTCGCTGCGCGCGTCCTGCAGGCGACGGGCGAAGATCGGTCCCAGCAGGCGGTCATCAGCCGATTCATCACGGCGCTCGGCGGCGATGTAACCGACCTTCCAGCCGACGACACGGTCCGGCCAGCGTTCGATCGCCGCATCCTGGATCCGGTAGGCACTGACCAGGTTGGCGGGAATCTCCGCCGGGAACGCATCCAGATGCCGGCCCTGCGCACGCGCCCGGGTAAAGGCTTCGGCGATGACATGCAGCGCCGCTTCGTCCGACGGTGTACTGGGTATGGCGGTGTTGTCGCTACTCAAAGCGGTCTCCTTTACAGCCTGATGGCGCCACCCGACAGCGGCGCAGAGTAAGTTCCGGTATATGGTAAACCGGTGTCATTTGCAATTTGCAGTGCATCAAAAGTCCACTCGAAGGGCCGTCCATGCGGATCCGTGGCGCACGCTGAAGGCGCGATGCGACAGGCCCTGGCTGCGGCTCGGGACAGGTTGGTAGCGGGGAGACATCATCGGCTGGCTGGGCCCGCGCGTGGTGGTATCGGATTTCGGCAACAACAATGGCTTGATCGTCGGTCAGGAAATCCCTGGCTGGGCCGCGCGCGAAGACAGCGCGCTCACCTGCACCACCTACATCGACGAACAGCAGGTCGGTCAGGGCGGTGCCACCACTTTGCCAGGTGGGCTGCGTAGTGCGTTCGCTTTCGCCCTGGCCCGCTCGGCCAAGCGCGGGCGGCCGTTGAAGGCCGGTGATCTGATTGCCACCGGCAACGCTACCGGCATCCA
>NZ_LDJL01000011.1 GCF_001431405.1 Pseudoxanthomonas dokdonensis | reverse complement strand
GTCAGTTCCAGTCCCTCGGCGGCGGCCAGCACGTCGGCCATCTTGGCCGAGTCGTAGACGTTCATCTGGCAACCGTGGGTCTGGATGTACAGCTTGCCGCGGGCGGGGACCGGCGCGGAGGGCGCGGCCGAGGGCAGGTCGAGCAGGGTGTTTTCAGTGGTCATGGGCAGGCGGGCCGGGGCTGGCGGTTAATCCAGGCGGTCTTCGAGGACGGGCAGGGCCGCTAGTGTAGAGCGTGTCGCCCCGGTTTTGAGCTCCGCGGGCGGCCGCCGGCGCCGCCAATCCGCGTTTCATCCAGCAAACCGGCCGTTTTGTCAGCTGTTCCCCGGTCGCCGCCGGCCGACCCACTACCAGGACTCCCGCCGTGCCGAGCTCGTCGCGCCCCCCTTGGCAAGCCGCCCGCAAGTTGGGACACTGCGGCGCATGAAGGGGATGTCAAAGCTGGGGATGATGTTGCTGGCGCTGACCGCGTTGCCGGCCAGTGCCGGCACGCTGTACAAGTGCACCGGCGCCGATGGCATTCCCAATTACGTCAGCAAGCGCGTCGGTGGCGCCAGCTGCGAGGTGGTCAGCCGCTATACCCCCGATCCGCGGGCCAGCCGCGTGGCCAGCGTCTCGCAACCGTCGGTGGCGTCGGCCAGCCCGGCGGTGCCTGCAACCAGCGGCGGCGCGGCGATGGGCGCGGTGCAAAGCCCGGCCGAATCCAGCAGCGCCCGGATGATTCCGGTCAGTTCCTCCAGCAGCGGCAGTGGCGGCGGTTCGCGCCGGGTGGTCAGCGGCCAGGTGTATTCCTACATCAAGGATGGTGTGCGTCACTACACCAGCAGCCGGCCCAAGGGCGCCGACGCGGTGGCCAGCGTGCGCACCATCAAGTACAGCTTCATCGAGACCTGCTACGCCTGCGGCAACCCGGGCCTCAATTTCGGCAACGTGCGCCTGAACACCGCCGCCTACCAGACGGAAATCAGTGCCGCCTCACGCGAGTTTGGCGTCGACGAATCGATCATCCGCGCCATCATGCACGCCGAATCCGCCTACAACCCGCTGGCGTTGTCACACGCCGGTGCCCAGGGCCTGATGCAGTTGATGCCGGCCACCGCGGCTCGATTCGGGGTCACCAATGCCTACGATGCCGGCCAGAACATCCGTGGCGGGGTGAAATATCTGTCGTGGCTGCTGAAGCGCTTCAACGGCAATCTGACCCTGGCCGCCGCGGGTTACAACGCTGGTGAGGGCGCGGTTGACCGCCATGGCGGGGTGCCGCCGTACAAGGAAACCCAGCGCTATGTCGAACGCGTGGGCCTGCTGGCGCAACGCTACCGCAGTGCCGGCGGGTCACACTGATAACGGTTGGCGCCTTTGCGAGTTTGCGAACCTCGCAACTACCTGATTCTTCAGGCCATGTTGTCGATTCGTTCATCCATCCGTTACACTTTGCCGTCTTTTGCGGCCCCCGTCGTGGTACAGGCGGTGGCCTTGGCAGCCCTTTAGCTACCTAATTTGTTTTGCGGAGTGCCGGATGGCCAATGATGGGGTCAATGAGCCTGTGAATACGGGCCGACGCCGGTTCCTGACTGCTACCACAGCTGTTGTGGGTGCGGTGGGTGCCGGTTTTGCAGCAGTACCGTTCATCAAGTCGTGGAATCCCAGTGCGAGGGCCAAACTGGCCGGCGCGCCGGTGATTGCCGATCTGACCGGCCTGCAGGAAGGGCAGCGGTTGATCCTGGAATGGCGCGGTCAGCCGATCTGGATCGTCAAGCGCTCCAAGGCGATTCTGGATGCATTGCCGACCCTGGACGATCGCCTGCGCGATCCGCAATCGACCAACAAGGATCAGCAGCCGGCCTACATCACCGGCGAAGCGCGCTCGATCAAGCCGGAAATCTCGGTGCTGGTCGGCCTCTGCACGCATCTGGGCTGTTCGCCCGAGATGGTCGCGGAAATCAAGCCCGAGCCATACGACCCGGAGTGGAAGGGTGGCTACTTCTGCCCCTGCCACAAGTCGCGCTTCGACATGTCCGGACGGGTGTTCCAGGGCGTGCCCGCACCGATCAACCTGCTGGTGCCACCGCACCATTACCAGGACGACAACACCATCGTCATCGGTGTCGACCCGCAGGGAGCCGCATAAGCCATGTCTAACATCATTACCCGTACCGCCAATGGCGTGATGGATTGGGTCAACGCGCGCGCGCCGAACATGATGCCTACGTACCGTAAGCACATGACCGAGTACTACGCGCCGAAGAACTTCAATCTCTGGTACTACTTCGGTTCGCTGGCGATGCTGGTGCTGGTCAACCAGATCCTGACCGGCATCTTCCTGACCATGCACTTCAAGCCCAGTGCCGCCGAAGCGTTCTCTTCGGTCGAGTACATCATGCGCGACGTGGAGTGGGGCTGGCTGATCCGCTACATGCACTCCACCGGTGCCTCGCTGTTCTTCATCGTGGTCTACCTGCACATGTTCCGCGGCCTGATGTACGGCAGCTACCAGAAGCCACGCGAACTGGTCTGGATCCTCGGCATGTTGATTTACCTGGTGCTGATGGCCGAAGCATTCATGGGCTACGTGCTGCCGTGGGGCCAGATGTCGTTCTGGGGCGCCAAGGTGATCATCTCGCTGTTCGGCGCGATTCCGGTGATCGGCAACGGCCTGACCGAATGGATCATGGGCGATTACCTGCCCGGCGACGCCACCCTCAACCGCTTCTTCGCCCTGCACGTCATCGCCTTGCCGCTGGTGTTGTTGCTGCTGGTGGTACTGCACCTGGGCGCGCTGCACGAAGTCGGTTCCAACAATCCCGACGGCGTCGAAATCAAGAAGGGTCCGAAGGGCAACCGCTGGGATCCGAACAAGCCGGCCGATGGCATCCCGTTCCACCCGTACTACACGGTCAAGGATCTGGTCGGTGTCGGCTTCCTGCTGATGATCGGTGCCTTCATCATCTTCTTTGCGCCGGCCTTCGGTGGCTGGTTCCTGGAACACGACAACTTCGTCGAAGCCAACCGCCTGGTCACCCCGGAACACATCAAGCCGGTCTGGTACTACACCCCTTACTACGCCATGTTGCGCGTGGTCCCGGACAAACTGGGCGGGGTGATGGTGATGTTTGGCGCGATCGCAATCCTGTTCCTGGTGCCGTGGCTGGACCGGGCCAAGGTCAAGTCCTACCGCTACCGCGGCCTGCTGTCGAAGGTGCTGCTGGGCGTGTTCGCGCTGGCCTTCGTCTGGCTGGGCAAGATTGGCGCCGGCCCGGGTACCGACATCGTCGAGACCTATATCGGCCGTGGCCTGACCGTGTTCTATTTCCTCTTCTTCCTCACCATGCCGCTGTGGACCAAGCTAGACAAGACCAAGCCGGTGCCGGAACGGGTGACGACGCATGACTAACAACATCACCTCCCGCACGTTCTTCAAGCGCGCAGCGATCTTCTTCGGCGGCATGCTGCTGTCGATGTCGGTCGCCGCTGCCGAGGGCGGCAGCACCCTGCATGCCGGCAACGACCTGGGCGACAAGGCCTCGTTGCAGCGCGGCGCTCAGATCTACATGAACTACTGCTCCGGCTGCCACTCGCTGAAATACCTGCGCTATTCGCGCATGGCCGAGGATCTGGGCCTGACCGAAGACGAGGTCATGAACAACCTCAACCTGTCCGGCGCCAAGTTCGGCGAGCACGTCGAAGTGGCAATGCCGCACGACCCGGCGACCAAGTGGTTCGGCAAGATGCCGCCGGATCTGAGCCTGATTGCACGTTCGCGCGGCAGCGACTGGATCTACACCTACCTGAAGTCGTTCTACCTGGACGAAAGCCGGCCGCTGGGCTGGAACAACAAGCTGTTCCCGAATGCCTCCATGCCTAACCCGTTGTGGCAACTGCAGGGCCTGCAGCACGCCGAGTTCAGCGCGCCGGACGAGATTGGCGAACGCCATGTCGAGGCGTTGAAGGTCACCCAGCCGGGTCGTCTGGACGCAGCGCAGTTCGATCAGGTCGTCCGTGACGTGACCAACTTCCTCGAATACGCCGGCGAGCCGGCCGCGCTCAAGCGCAACAGCCTGGGCGTGTGGGTGCTGCTGTTCCTGGCCGCGCTGACGTTCCTGGCCTACCTGCTGAAGCAGGAATACTGGAAGGACGTGCACTGACAAGCTGGTGCACTGACGTTGTATTCACCTCCGGGGCAACCCGGAGGGTCGGGCCGGGTGGCACGCAGCCGTGCCATCCAGCCACTTGGCTTTTCCGACTGGGAATTGCACACTCGACTACCGTGATGACCGTCAGCAAGGGGCTGCCGGCATCGGCGCGATCGGCGGATTCCGGTCGTCTGATGGCCTGAGGGCTGCGAGTGCATCTATGCGCAATACACTGACACTGTTTTCTTCCACCGATGACGTGCTGTGCCACCGCGTACGCCTGGTTCTGGCGGCCAAAGGGGTCAGTTACGACTTCGTTCCGGTCGACTCGCAGAATCCGCCGGAAGATCTGATTGATCTCAATCCGTACCATTCGGTGCCGACGCTGGTCGAGCGCGAGCTGGTGCTGTATGCCGCCTCGGTGGTCAGCGAATACCTGGACGAACGCTATCCGCATCCGCCGCTGATGCCGGTCGATCCGCTGTCGCGGGCGCGGTTGCGGCTGGCGATGCTGCGTCTGGAGCACGACTGGGTGCCGCAGGTGCAGGCCATCCAGCTGGGCAACAAGGCCCAGGCCGATGCCGGCCGCAAACGCCTGCGCGAGCTGCTGACCGCTTCGGTGCCGTTGTTCAAGGCCAGCAAGTTCTTCCTCAATCCGGAAATGAGCCTGGCCGATTGCGCGATGGCACCGATCATCTGGCGCCTGCAGGCGCTGGACGTGGCCCTGCCGAAGGACGGCAAGGCGATCGAGGATTATGGCAACCGCATCTTCCGCCACCCGGGATTTGCCCGCAGCCTGACCGACAGCGAAAAGAAGCTGCGCGAACTGCCGGTCTGAACCCGGCTGCGGCCCGCCGGCTGCGCCTGGTCGAGCCGCCCATCGCAGCTTGAGGCAGCCAGCTGGCTGGTCGCCGCACAAGCCGGTCCACGGGGCCGGCTTTTTAGTGCCTGGGCGCCAGCGGAGAGGCACTGCAGCGCCAGCCGCTGTGGCCGGTTTTGGCTTTGCCTGCCATGGCGGGCGTATCCTAGCCGGGTGTCCGTATCGCGGACGCGGCTGTTCCCCTGTCGCCAAAGGAGGAATCACGATGAAAGCACTGCCCCTGAAATCCCTGCTGCCTGGACTGCTGCTGGTGGCGTTCGCCGGCCACGCCAGTGCCGGTGTTCTGGATCCCGAATGCACCCCGGAAAAAGCCGCCAAGAGCGCCGCGGCCAAGGCCACGGTCGGCGTGGGCGGACGTTGTGACGCCAAGGAGGCGGCCAAGGACAGCATGGGGCTGGACGACAAGAAGGACGCGTTGGCGGGTGACAAGGACGACCGCGATGGCGTGCTTTCCCGCGACCAGGATGACGCCGATGACCACGACAAGGACGTGTTGCAGGACACGACCAGGAAAGCCGCCGGCAAGGTCATCAAGCCTTGAACGATTGACCGCACCGCCGCCGCGCCGTGGCTGCCGGTCGCGGCGGCACGATGCGTGCGTTGGGCCAGGCTCACCTGCTTCGTGCGACACTGCTACCCACAATCCCGACCCTTCGAGTGCCATGACCGACCACGTTCCCGCCATGACCAGTTACCGCCCCTATCTTTTGCGGGCCCTGGCGGAATGGATAGCTGACAACGACATGACCCCACACCTGCTGGTGGATGCGACCCAGCCCGGCGTGCAGGTACCGGCCAGCACGGTCAAGGAAGGCAAAGTGGTGTTGAACATCGCCCAGCGCGCGGTGCAGGGGCTGCATATCGACAACCACAGCGTCAGCTTTTCGGCTCGATTCGGCGGGGTCAGTTTTCCGGTAATGGTGCCGATGTCGGCGGTGGTGGCGATCTATTCGCGTGAAACCGGGCAGGGCATGGCGCTGCCGGAAGACACCGCCCACACCGCCGATCCGCAGGAACCCTCGGATCAGGAGACCTCGGCCGAGGACAGCGGCAACCCGTACGTGCTGGTGTCCGACAACAGCGGCGATGGCGACGACGACACACCGTCGCCGCCGACACCTTCGACCGGCAAGCGGCCGCATCTGCGCGTGGTCAAGTAACGGTACCGGCTGTTATCAGCCTGCATCCCTTGATGCAGCGCTTTCTCGAATCGCCGCCACTCGCGCGCTACGACAGCGGTGTGCGCGGCGGGAACTCGCTGACCGAAGGCCGCACCGGACCGATGAACGACACCAGCCGCCGGCCGCGTAGCACCAGTCGGCCAATATGGCGGTCGATGCCGTCGTGCGAGTACTCGAAACGGAAGCTGCGTTCGAAGCCGAGCTTGCCGTCATCGCCACGTCGCACGCGGATGCCATGTGCATGCACGGTCTGGTCAAGCCAGATCACGCCAGCCGCATCGCAGGCGTTGCGGCCCAGGCGCTCGGCATGCTCGGCGGCATCGCGCGCTGCGTTCCAGTAAAAGAACAGCGCGCCACCGGCGATCATCACCAGGATGATTTCAGGTCCCATCCGGGCGCGCCTGTGTAGCGGCCATAGCCGGCGGTGGTCCCAGTTTCATCGACAGATCAATCGCGCGCACATGCTTGGTCAGGCCGCCGATGGAAATGCAATCGACGCCGTCCAGGGCGATGCCGCGGACACTGTCCAGATCCACGCTGCCGGAAACTTCCAGCGGAATCCGCCCGGCGGTGATGCGCACCGCTTCGCGCCGGGTCGCCGGGTCGAAGTCGTCGATCAGGATGCGGTCGCAGCCGCAGTCGATGGCTTCGCGCAGCTGCGCCAGCGTTTCCACTTCCACAATCAGCGGCAACTGCGGATGCAGCTGCCGTGCGGCGAGGGTGGCAGCACTCAGCGAACCGGCGGCACGGATATGGTTTTCCTTCAGCATCACCGCGTCGTACAGGCCGATGCGGTGGTTGTGGCCACCGCCGCAGCGGACCGCGTACTTCTGCGCGATGCGCAGGCCGGGCAGGGTCTTGCGGGTATCGAGGATGCGCGCGGCGGTGCCGTGCACGGCCTCGACGTAGGCAGCGGTGGTGGTCGCCGTCGCCGACAGGGTCTGGATGAAATTGAGCGCGGTGCGCTCGGCGGTGACCAGGGACCGTGAATGCCCCTGCAGGGTCGCCAGTACGGTACCGGCGGCCACCCGCTGACCTTCCTCGACCCGCCAGTCGATCCGCACCGACGGGTCCAGCAGCCGATGGCAGGCGTCGAACCACGGCCGTCCGGCGATTACCGCGTCCTGTTTGCACAACAGATAGGCGACGTCTGCAGTGTCCGGCAGCAATGCGGCGGTGACGTCGCCGCTGCCGACATCCTCGGCCAGGGCGCGGCGCACATCGGCCAGCACCAGTTCCGGGTCGACCGCGGGCGCGGCCTGCACGTCCGGGCGGCTCATTTGGCCGGGAAATCAGCGATTTGCGCGGTCGCGATGGCTTCCTCGGCCAGCAACACCGGGATCCCGTCCTCGACCCGGTACACGCGCTTGCGGTCCTGGGTCACCAGCGCCTGGCGCAGTGGCGTGGTCTGCGCGGTTTCGTCGGCGCGCCGCACGCCGCCGCCGGCAATGGCCTGGTTGAGCGAATCGATGCCGCGCGCATCCAGCAGTGACAGCGGCTGGCGGGTGGTGGGGCAGCAGAGGATATCCAGCAGTTTGCGATCCATGGTTCCAACGTCGTTCTGGCAGAAGGGTAGAATACGTCTTTGCGACCGAGGACGGCCATGACCGCCAATTCATCCAGCCCCGTGGTGGGCATCGTGATGGGTTCCCGCTCTGACTGGGAGACCATGCAACACGCCGCGCAGAAGCTCGATGCGCTGGGCGTGCCCTACGAAGTCAAAGTGGTGTCGGCCCACCGCACTCCCGATGTGCTGTTTTCCTATGCCGACCAGGCTGCGGCGCGCGGTCTGCGGGCGATCATCGCCGGTGCCGGTGGCGCTGCCCACCTGCCTGGCATGCTGGCGGCCAAGACCGCGGTGCCGGTGCTCGGGGTGCCGGTGCAGTCGAAGGCACTGAACGGGATGGATTCGCTGCTGTCGATCGTGCAGATGCCGGCCGGCATCCCGGTCGCCACGTTCGCCATCGGCAATGCCGGTGCCGCCAATGCCGCCTTGTTCAGCGCGGCACTTCTGGCCGTGGAATATCCGGCCATCGGCGCCGCCCTGGCTGGCTTCCGGGCCAAGCAGACCGACGACGTCATGGCCAGCGACGATCCGCGCCAATGACCACGGTAGGCATTCTCGGAGGCGGGCAACTGGCCCGCATGCTTTCATTGTCCGGTGCGCCGCTGGGGCTGCGCTTCCTGACCATGGATACCGTCGCCGACGCCTGCGCCGGCCAGTTCGCGCCGTTGCTGGTGGGTGACTATCGGGACGAAGCTGCGCTGGCCGATTTCGCCGGGCGCGTCGATGTCGCCACGTTCGACTTCGAAAACGTGCCGGCCGAAAGCGCCGAGTGGCTGGCCGCACGGGTACCGGTGTTCCCCAATCCGCGGGCGCTGGCGATTGCCCAGGACCGCCTGGCTGAAAAAACCTTGTTCCGCGAGCTGGGCATTCCGGTGCCGGCCTTCGCCGCGCTGTCTTCGCGGGAGGAACTGGACGCGGCGCTGCAGGAAGTCGGTATTCCCGCCATTCTCAAGACCCGGCGCCTGGGGTACGACGGCAAGGGCCAGTTCCGGATCAAGAGCGCGGCCGATGTCGATGCGGCGTGGCAGGCGCTGGGGCCGCAGGCGCAGACTGTCGGCCTGATACTGGAAGCGTTCGTGCCGTTCGAACGTGAACTGTCGGTGGTCGCGATACGCGCCCGCGACGGTGAGTTCCGGACCTGGCCGTTGACCGAGAACTGGCATGTCGACGGGGTGCTGTCGGCCAGTCTGGCGCCGGCCACGGCATCACCAGCGGTCGAGCAGGCCGCAATCGAATATGCCCGCCTGCTGGCCGAGAAGACCGGCTACGTCGGGGTGTTCGCGCTGGAGCTGTTCTGCCGCGACGGCGAGCTGCTGGCCAACGAGATGGCACCACGCGTGCACAACTCGGGGCACTGGACCATTGAAGGGGCGGAGACCTCGCAGTTCGAAAACCACCTGCGGGCGGTACTGGGATTGCCGTTGGGCGATACCGGCATGATCGGCCACGCCTGCATGTTGAACTGGATTGGCCACATGCCGGAGGCAACGGCGGTGTTGGGCCAGCCCGGCGGTCACTGGCACGACTATGGCAAGCAGGGCCGTGAAGGCCGCAAGGTTGGCCATGCCACCCTGCGTGCCGACGCTCCGGCCACGCTGGCCGAAGGGCTGCGCAAGGTCGGCGCACAGCTCGACCGGCAGGCGCAGGTGGCCCCGGTCATCGCCCGACTCGGCGGCTGAGCCTGGCCAACGCTGCAAAAAAAAACGGCCGGATGATCCGGCCGTTTGTTCTGCTGTTTGCTGGACTCAGCGCAGGTTGCTGGCGACGAAGTCCCAGTTGACCAGCGCCCAGAATGATTCGACGTACTTCGGACGCGCATTGCGGTAGTCGATGTAGTACGCGTGTTCCCACACGTCCACGGTCAGCAGCGGAGTATCGTCACCGACCAGCGGGTTGACCGCGTTGGAGGTGCTGGCCAGGGCCACCGAACCATCGGCGCGCTGCACCAGCCAGCCCCAGCCGGAACCGAAAGTGGTCACTGCGTTCTTGCTGAACTCTTCCTTGAACTTGGCGAAATCGCCAAACGCCTGGTTGATCAGCTCGGCCAGCTTGCCGGTCGGCTCGCCGCCGCCGCTGGGCTTGAGGCAGTTCCAGTAGAAGGTGTGGTTCCAGACCTGGGCGGCATTGTTGAACACGCCACCCTGCGATTTGCGGATGATCTCTTCCAGCGGCATGTCGGCATATTCGGTGCCTTCGATCATCTTGTTCAGATTGTCCACGTAGGCCTTGTGATGCTTGCCGTAGTGGAAATCGATGGTCTCGCCGGAGATGTGCGGTTCCAGGGCGGTACGGTCGTACGGAAGGGGGGGCAGTTCAATGGCCATGGCTTGGATCCTTACGCTAGGCGGAATGGAAAGCGTCGGTACTGTGACGCATAGGGCTTACAATACGTTCCCTGCCGGCGAACGTCGGCGGGATGAACCGAAAGTGTAACCGACGGCGGTTTGCAAACCGTCAACGCAGGAGAAAAACAGCATGCCAGTCATGGCCCGCATCCAGGCGGAGGTCGAGAACCATCCGATCATCCTTTTCATGAAGGGCACGCCCGAGTACCCGATGTGCGGTTTTTCCAGCAAGGCGATCCAGGCGCTGAAGTCCGCCGGCGCCGAGCAGCTGTACACCATCAACGTGCTGGAGGAGCCGGAAATCCGCGCCAACCTGCCGCGTTTTTCCAACTGGCCGACGTTCCCGCAACTGTTCATCCATGGCGAACTGATTGGCGGTTGTGACATCACCCTCGAACTGTTCGAGTCCGGTGAGCTTGAACGCATCGTCTCGGAAGCCATCGCCCAGTGAGCCTGATTGATTTGCCGATGGCGCAGCCGCGCCCGCTGGCCGACAAGGTCGTGCTGATCAGTGGCGCCCATGGCGGGCTCGGCAGCGAAGCCGCGCTGGCCTGCGCCAGGGCCGGTGCCACCCTGGTGCTGGCCGGACGCAAGCTGCCGAAGTTGAACCGGCTGTATGACACGGTCGCCCAGGCCGGTGCCGAGCCGTTGCTGTATCCGCTGGATCTGGAGGGCGCCAGCGCCGACGACTACGCGGAGATGGCGCAACGCATCGAGGCAGAGCTGGGCAGGCTGGACGGCGTGCTGCATTGCGCGGCCGAGTTCAAGGGCCTGACCCCGCTGGAACACACCGACCCGGCCGCATTCGCGCGTGCATTGCACGTCAACCTGACCGCGCCGTGGTGGCTCAGCCAGGCTTGCCTGCCGCTACTCCGGCAGTCGAGCCATGGCGTGCTCGCGTTCGTGCTGGAAGACCTGCAGCGGGTAGGGCAGGCCTACTGGGGCGGCTATGGCGTCGCCCAGCATGGCCGTAGCGCGCTGGTACAGATGCTGGCCGCGGAACTGGCCAACAGCGGCGTGCATGTGCGCGCGCTGCAACCGGGCCCGATGCGCACCCCGCTGCGGGCCAGGGCCTACGCCGATGATCACGACCCGCAGACCGCTGATGCCGCCCGTTACGGCAACGCCTGTGTCACATTGCTGTCAACCGACGGCGCCGCCCACGACGGCCGAATCTGGAGCCTGCGCGCATGACCATTCTTTCCGCCGCCCTGTTGCTGTTCCTGATTCTCGACCCGCTGGGCAACATCCCGGTGTTCCTCAGCGTGCTCAAGCCACTGCCGCCCAAGCGCCAGCGCTTCGTGGTCGTGCGCGAGCTGCTGATTGCGCTGGCGGTGCTGATGGGCTTCCTGTGGGGTGGCAAATATGCGCTGGAACTGATGCACCTGCGCCAGGAGTCGGTCGCCATCGCCGGCGGCATCGTGCTGTTCCTGATTGGCATCCGGATGATTTTCCCGCGTCCGGAAGGGCTGATGGGCGATCTGCCCGGCGGCGAGCCGTTCATCGTGCCGCTGGCCATCCCTTTGGTGGCCGGGCCTTCGGGCATGGCGGCGGTGATGCTGATGGGCAGCCAGGAGCCGGACCGGCTGATGGACTGGAGCCTGGCTCTGTTCGTGGCCTGGGCCGCCAGCGCTCTGATCCTGGTCTCGGCCACGGTGCTGTACAAGTGGCTGGGCCGCAGCGTCCTGATCGCGCTGGAGCGACTGATGGGCATGCTGCTGGTGGCCATCTCGGTGCAGATGCTGCTGGACGGCATCGGCACCTACCTCAAGTTGAGCCCACCCAACATCTGACCCCCGATGGCTGCGACGGCGCCGGCCGTCGGTAAATCCGTGCTGCACTGCAGAATGTTTGTCACGGTACCGTCACAAATTGGTCCTATCGTGTTAACCTCTTATTAACCTTATCGCGGTCGTGCGCGTGGGTCAGGGATGCCGTTATTTGACTCTCACAGGCCTTGCCTGCTCCTCGCCGTGTCCGGTTGATGCCCAGTTTCGCTTTCGCCAACTTGTCCTGAGGCTTTCACTCATGAACCAACACCGTTGTCTTCGCATGTCCAAGCTCGCGCTTGGCCTGGTCGCCGCCCTGGCCGCCGCTCCCGTCTTTGCCCAGAGCACGTCGGCCGGCGTCGGCGGTGTGGTCACCGGTGCCGATGGCCAGCCGGTCGCCGGCGCGGAAGTCACCATCACCCATGTCGAGTCCGGCACGGTCAGCCGGGTCACCACCGATGCCAGCGGCCGTTACAACGCCCGCGGCCTGCGTGTGGGTGGTCCGTACGAAGTCACCGTCAACAAGTCAGGCGCGGGCACCCGCACCCAGGACAACGTGTACCTGGATCTGAATACCGTCAACACGGTCAATGCCTCGCTCACCGGCGACATGACCACCCTTGGCGCGGTCCAGGCGGTCGGCTACAGCGGTGGCTCGGAAATCTTCAGCGCCAACAAGATGGGTTCGGGCGTCTCGATTGACCAGAACACCATCAACTCGCTGCCTTCGCAGGGCGGCAACATCCAGGATTACATGCGCCTGGATCCGCGCGTGACCTTCGTCGATCGCGCGTCCGGCTCGATCTCGGCCGGCGGCCTGAATCCGCGCTACAACTCGATCAGCATCGACGGCGTGTCGGCCAGCGACACCTTCGGCCTGGAAGGCAACAACATGCCGACCCGCCGCCAGCCGGTGTCGATGGAAGCCATCGAAGCCATTGACGTCAACCTGTCCAACTACGACGTCAGCATCGCCGCCGCCACCGGCGCCACCGTCAATGCGGTGACCAAGTCCGGTACCAACGATTTCCACGGTTCGGTCTACGGCTATTACCGTGATGGCGACTGGGTCGGTGACGATCCGGGTGGCGACACCTTCAACGGCTTCACCAAGGAACAGACCTACGGCGCGACCTTCGGTGGCCCGATCGTCAAGGACAAGCTGTTCTTCTTCGCCAACTACGAAAAGTTCACCCAGGAAGCACCGGGTGCCGACGTCGCCGGCAGCGCGATTGGCAATGGTTCGGTGACCGCCGACCAGATTTCCCAGGCCCAGACGATTTTCGAAGATCGTTATGGCGTCCCGGCCGGCGGCACCGACAGCAATGGTGACACCGATCTGGAAGAGTACGCGCTGAAGCTGGACTGGAACATCAGCGACGCCCACCGTGCCAGCCTGCGTTACAGCAAGCTGGACCAGAGCAAGCTGCGCATCAACGGCTACGGTCGTTCCACCGAAGCTTCGCTGAGCTCGTACTGGTACCAGCACGACAAGTCGGTCGAAAGCTATGTCGGCCAGCTGTTCAGTGACTGGACCGATAATTTCTCGACCGAGTTCAAGGTTTCCTACCGCGACTACTCGGCGGTACGCACGCCGCCGGCCAAGGGTACCCCGGCCATCCAGCTGGCATTCGGCGAGCCCAACAGCCAGAACGTTGGCCAGACCCCGTACCTGTACATGGGTACCGAAACCAACAGCCAGTACAACGAGCTGTACAACGAAACCTGGAATTACTACGGCGCCGGCATCTTCACCTTTGGCGACCACGAGCTGAAGTTCGGTATCGACTACAGCACCAATGACATCTACAACATCTACGCGCCGTACGTGGATGGCTTCCTCACCTACAACAGCATCGCCGACTTCGCCAGCGACACGCCCAGCTATACCCAGTACCGCAATCCGCTGGGCGGGGACGTCAGCAACATGGCAGCGGATTACACCTACAAGACCACCGGTCTGTTCGTGCAGGATCAGTGGTACGTCAATGCCAACCTGACCCTGACCCTGGGCCTGCGTGCGGACAAGTACGACACCAACAAGGATCCGGTCTACAACGCCGAAGCATCCGAGTTCTATGGCTACGACAACAGCGACGTCGGCGGTGGTGATTTCCTGTGGCAGCCGCGTTTTGGCTTCAACTACACCTTCGACAGCGAGCTGCCCAGCCAGCTGCGTGGTGGCATCGGCCTGTTCCAGGGCGAGTCGCCGCAGGTGTGGCTGAGCAATGCCTACAACACCACTGGCCTCAACTACACTCAGGTCGAAGTCTACGCCGACGGCTCCTCGCCTTCGACGCCGCGCCAGAACGTCAATTTCGTCAGCAATGATTTTGAACAGCCGTCGGTGTGGAAAGCCAACCTGGCATTCGACCAGGAGCTGCCGTGGTACGGCATCGTCGCTTCGGCCGAATTGCTGCTGACCAAGGTCAATACCGCGTTGTTCTACCAGCGCCTGGACCTGGGTGAGCCGACCGGTACCGGCCAGGACGGCCGTGACCTGTTCTGGGGCAACATTGCTACTGGCAGTGGTAGCGCACGCGCCAACCGCGACCCGCGTTTTGGTGACGTACTGCTGCTGGATACCACCGACAAGGGCCGTTCCAGCCAGTTCACTGTCAGCCTGACCCGGCCGTGGTCGGTCGAGAGCGACTGGGCATGGTCGCTGGCCTACACCTACACCGACGCCAAGGAAGTCAGTGGCCTGACCAGCTCCACCGCGACCTCGGGCTGGAACTACAACTATGTGTTCAATGCCAATGCCGACACGCTGAGCACCGCACGTTACGAGATCAAGGACCGCTTCAGCGGTTCGGTGACCTGGAAGCATGCCTTCTTCGGCGATTACCAGACCCAGGTTGGCCTGGTCTACGAAGGTCGCAGCGGTCGTCCGTACAGCTACGTCTACAGCAACGACATGAACGGCGACAGCCGTACCAATGACCTGTTGTATGTGCCGTCGGGTCCGGGTGACGTGCAGTTCTCCGGTGGCGCGGCGATGGAGCAGGCGTTCTTCGACTGGTTGAGCAACGAAGAGAACCTGCAGAAGTACAAGGGCCAGTACGCCCCGCAGAACTCCGGTCGTGCTGACTGGGTCAATACCTTCGACGTGCGCATCACCCAGCAGCTGCCAGGCTTCATGGAAGGCCACAAGTCGGAAATCTGGCTGGACATCCAGAACATCGGCAACCTGATCAACAAGGATTGGGGCCACATCTACGACTACGGCTTCTATGCTGATGAAGGCGTGCTGCGCTATGCCGGCATCGACCCGGCCAGCGGCAAGTACATCTACAACTTCACCTCGCCGGAAGCGGCCGTGCCGGCCAACTCCGACGCCGACGGCTTCAATGTCGGTGTCTCGCAATGGTCGATGCAGCTGGGCTTCCGCTACCAGTTCTGATTGCCAGCGCAACCGCAACAACAGACGGCCGGGGAAACCCGGCCGTTTTTTTTGTGGGAATGCGCAAACCCGGCCGAAAGCGCTAAAGTCATCGCCTGGGACAACACATCGAAGACAGGAAACAGATATGAGTGAAGCGGCCGAACGATCCTTGCCGGTGCAGGATGCGAGCATCTATCCGAAAGGGGGCCTGGATGTGTTGTCGCGCGCCGAAGTGGCGCGCCTGCGTGATGCCTCCAGCGGCGGCATGCATGAATTGCTGCGCCGTTGCGCGCTGGCGGTGCTGACCAGCGGCAGCGCTTCGGACGACCCGCGCGCGGCACGCGACCTGTACCCGGACTTCGACATCCAGGTGCTGCAGCAGGACCGCGGCGTGCGTCTGGAACTGGTCAATGCACCAGCGATGGCGTTTGTGGATGGCGTGATCATCCGCGGTATCGCCGAGCTGCTGTTCGCGGTGGTGCGCGATCTGGCCTACACCGCGATTGAACTGGGCCCGCAGTACGCGGCCGACCTGGAGTCTTCCGAAGGCATCACCAACGCAGTGTTTGGCCTGCTGCGAAACGCCCGCGTGCTGAAGCCGCAGGATCCCAATCTGGTCGTGTGCTGGGGCGGCCATTCGATCTCGCGTGACGAGTATCTGTACACCAAGCAGGTCGGCTACGAGCTGGGCCTGCGCGGACTCGACATCTGCACCGGCTGCGGCCCCGGCGCGATGAAAGGCCCGATGAAGGGCGCCACCATCGCCCATGCCAAGCAGCGCAAGCGCAACACGCGCTATATCGGTATCACCGAGCCCGGCATCATCGCCGCCGAATCACCGAACCCGATCGTCAACCACCTGGTGATCATGCCGGACATCGAGAAGCGCCTGGAGGCGTTCGTACGCATGGGCCACGGCATCATCGTGTTCCCCGGCGGCGTCGGCACCGCCGAGGAAATCCTGTACCTGCTCGGGATCCTGCTGCACGAGCAGAACGCGCACCTGCCGTTCCCGCTGATCCTGACCGGCCCGACCATCGCCGCTCCGTACTTCGAACAGATCGATAAGTTCATCCGCCTCACGCTGGGCGAACAGGCCGCCTCGCGCTACCAGATCATCATCGGCGACCCGGTCGAAGTGGCACGGCAGATGACCGCCGGTGTCCGCCAGGTCCGCGAATACCGCATCGCCCAGAAGGACTCGTTCTATTTCAACTGGTCGATCGACATCCCGGGCGAATACCAGCAGCCCTTCATCCCCAGCCACGAAGCGATGGCCGCGCTGGACCTGCACCACGGACGCGCCGCCCATGCACTGGCCGCCGACCTGCGCCGCGCGTTTTCCGGCATCGTCGCCGGCAACGTCAAGGAAGAGGGCATGCGCCGCATCGAACAGTTCGGCCCGTTCGAAATCCACGGCGACCACGACATGATGCAGGCGCTGGACGCCCTGCTGCGCGCCTTCGTCGAACAGCGCCGTATGAAAATCGCCGGCGAATACAAACCGTGTTACCGGGTGGTGACCTGAGCGACGATCAACCCCCATCCCGTAGAGCGGAGCTTGCTCCGCTGCTTGCCATGCGACGCCGGTAATTGGTCGATTGATGGAATATGCAGCGGAGCAGGCTCCGCGCTACAGGAGAAGAGGGGAAGACGGATACGGGTCTAAGCGTCCCACTGGAAATACAAAGTGGCGACATAGCGCTCTGATTCGATCCGGGTTTCCAGCCGGGCACTGTCACCGAGCATCGCCCGCAACCGCGCACGCACGCCACTGAGGCCAATCTGATGACCGGTGGTGTCGATGCTCTTGTGCCGGGCATCGATGCTGTTGCTTACTTCGATGACGATCGCGTTATCGTTCTGGACCAGCTTGACTGACAGCGTTCCGCCGTCGGGAAGCGGCTCGATGCCGTGCC
This sequence comes from Pseudoxanthomonas dokdonensis, assembly GCF_001431405.1. Lineage (GTDB taxonomy): Bacteria > Pseudomonadota > Gammaproteobacteria > Xanthomonadales > Xanthomonadaceae > Pseudoxanthomonas_A > Pseudoxanthomonas_A dokdonensis. Next base: position 559,492 of record NZ_LDJL01000011.1, on the reverse strand, counting down.
GGATCGCATTTTCCACCAGAGGTTGCAGGCTCAATGACGGTATCCGGATGTCGCGAAACATGGCCGCAACGTCCCACTCAAGTCGAAGTCGCGGACCCAGGCGCAACACTTCGATCTGCAGATAGCGCTGCGCCAGCGACAGCTCTTCGCGCAGGCTGACCAGGGTCGAATGCCGCAGCGCGGCGCGGAACAGATCGGACAGATCCAGCAGCAGCGTTTCCGCGCGGCCGGGCTGCTGGTGTACCAGCGAAGCGGCGGTATTGAGTGTATTGAACAGGAAGTGGGGGCGGATCCGCGCTTGCAGTGATTCAAGCTCGGACTGACTGGCGCGCACTGCCAGCTGCCGGGCCTGCCAATGATTCTGGAATGCGGCCAGCGCCAGCAGGCCGACGGTAACGGCGATGCCGGTGAAGCGCAGCAGCGGCGTCCGCCAGTCGGTATCAGCGCCGCTCCACATGCCTGGCGTCAACCGCCAGCTGAGCCAGAATATCGCCCACGTCGCGGCCAGCATCGCCAACAGGGCAAGGTAGGCGATGAACTGCGGCTGCAGGTTGAACAACCAGCGGCGGGCCAGATACAGCACCCCCAGGCTGAGCAGCAGCACCCATTGGATCACCAGTGATGCCAGGCCGAAATAGACCCAGCGGTCGCTTGACACACCCGGTGCCAGGCTCAGGATCACGGCCAGGCCTTCGCCTGCGAGCAATGTCCATATCAGCACCGGCGCCTGCCACAGGGCGTCGATGGGATGGACTGGCAAACGGCTGTCGGACATGGCGGGCCACAGAATGGGTGAATGTCATCACGCCCGGATGTGGACATGGCGCAGGGTCTCTACCGTTGGCCCTGTCCAGCCCGCCGCGCATCGGCTAAGGTCTGGCGCCGGTACCCGGGCGGGACTAGGGTAACCAGACGCTATCTTGGGGAAGCGGCGTATGCAACGCAAATTCAATGGTTCGTCTTCGGCTCCTGCGCCTGCCGGTGCATGGCGCGCGCTGGCGGGCTTCACGCTGATCGAGTTGATGGTCACCCTCTCGGTACTGGCCGTGCTGGTGACGCTGGCCGTGCCCAGCTTTACCTCGCTGATCAACAACAACCGCCTGACCGCCAACGTCAACGAACTGGTGACCTCGTTCCAGCTGGCCCGTACCGAGGCCGTGCGCCGCAACCAGCGGATCACCGTCTGCAGGACCACCGATGGCGCCACCTGCGCCGCGGCTGCCGGCGCCTGGAACAACTGGCTGACGGTCGACAGTGCCGGTGAAATCCTGCGCAGCGTCGGCGCCAAGGCTCCGGTCGGCGTTTCCAGCACCCGTGCCGCGTTCACCTTCCGCGCCGACGGCTTGCTGCGCGAAGCCAATGGCCTGCTGGTCAGCGACGACAACGCGCTGACCGTCTGCATGCCGACCACCTACCCGGCGGAAAACCAGCGTCGTCTGTCGATCGCCGCCGGCAGCCGCTTTTCCAGTACCAAGGCCAATGGCTCGGGCCAATGCCCGTGACGTTGCAAGGACACCACGATGCAAGCACACAAGTTGAATAGAAGCTGCCATGCTCCACGCGCACAACGTGGCGCCAGTCTGCTGGAAGTGATGATCGCGGTGCTGATCATGGGCATCGGTCTGCTCGGCATCGCCGCCATGCAGACCACCGCATTGCGCAACAACCAGAGCTCGATGGAACGCAGTCAGGCGGTCATCCAGGCCTACTCGATACTGGAGGCCATGCGCGCCAATCGGGAAGAGGCCGTCAATGGCGGCTACGACATGGCCCTGACCTGCGCGCCACCGGCAGGCGCCAGCCTGGTCAACAAGGACCAGCAGCGCTGGATCAGCGATATGCAGGACAACCTCACCCTAGGGGCGGGCGCCTGCGGCGCCATCAGCTGCCCGGCAAACTCGGCCTGCACGATTACCGTGCAGTGGGATGACAGCCGCGCCACGGGCCTGGAAGGGCAGGGCATCAATACAGAGAGCATTTCGGTGACGACGCTGATATGAAACCAACCAATCCATGTTCACGGCGGGGCGCGCAGGGTCTGAGCCTGGTCGAACTGATGATCGCGATCGTGCTGGGCCTGCTGGTGGTGGGCGCCGCGATTGGCATCTTCATTTCCAACAAGCAGGCCTACCGGGCAACCGACAACCTGGGCGTGCTGCAGGAAAACACCCGCACCGCGTTCGAACTGCTGGCCCGGGACGCACGCGAAGCAGCCGGCAATCCGTGCGTCAACAACCTGCCTCTGGCCAACGTCATCAATACGCCGACCACCCGGTGGTGGACCAACTTCTCCAACTGGGGCCAGACCGTCCGCGGTTTTTCTGGCAATGATCCATTCCCCGAGAATGGCGCGGGCTTCGGTACGGGCAGTGCGCAACGACTGGCCGGCACCGACGCCATCGAACTGGTATCCGGTGACAATGACGTGGTCACCATCAGCGGCCACAACACCGCGGGCAATCAGTTCACGGTCAACACCGCCGCCCATGGCGTCGTGGCCGGTGACCTGGTGCTGGCCTGCAATTCACGCCAGGCGGCCCTGTTCCAGGCCAGCGCAGTGACCGGAGCGACCATCTCGCATGGCGCCGGCGGCACCCCAGGCAATTGCTCCGGCAATCTCGGTCTGCTGGGCGAGGGCGAGCCCTGTGCCGGACGACCGGTGTTCGAGTTCGCCGCGCCCAACTCGGTGCTGGTCAAACTGCATGCATCGCGCTGGTTCATTGCCAACAATCCCGCTGGCATACCATCGTTGTACCAGACGCTTGCGACCGGCAATACCGCCGTCACCCAGGAAGTGGCGCAGGGCGTCTCCGACATGACCATCGACTATCTGTTGAGCGGCACCACTGACTATGTCGACAGCGGCAGCGTGGGCGGCAACTGGGCAAATGTCGTGTCCGCCCGCTTCAACCTCAACATGGTGTCGCCGGAAAACGTCGGCACAGACGGTGCGCCCATCTCGCGCGTGGTCACCTATGTCATCAGCTTGAGGAATCGAAATCTATGAAACGCTGGCCGATAAACCTCGTTTCCATTCGCCGGCAGCGGGGTGTTTCGCTGGTGGTGGTGATGATCCTGTTGCTGGTGATGACGCTGCTGGGACTGGCGGTGATGCGCGGTACCCTGCTGGAAGAGCGCATGAGCGCCAATCTGTATGACCGCGGCATGAGCTTCCAGGCTGCCGAAGCGGCGCTGCGCGAAGGCGAGGCGTTGGCCCAGGATCCCGCCACCCGCGCAGCCGTGCCGGCTGCTGGCTGCAACAACGGCATCTGTTCGCTGCCGGATGCAGCCGCCACCGATCGCTGGCTGGATGCCGGCTTCAATGGCTGGCAGCCGGCTGCCACCGATATCGGTGACGTTGCGACACCGGCCTCATTCTTTATCGAATACATGGGCGATGCGCCGTCATGGCCCGGTTGCGACCGGGTCGATGAAACCAACCGCTCGCCGCTGTGCATGCGTCCGCGTTATCGGATCACCGCGCGTAGTCAAGCCGCGAATGCGGCAGATGGTCGCGCGGCAGTGCTCATGCAAACCAATTACATCGCCCCGTGAACCGGAGCTCCATCATGAACCGTTCCGTCAGCCACCGCGCACTGCGCGAGAGCACTCTGCGCAGCCGCCTGGGCGCCATCGCACTGGCCTTCAGCGCCACCTTGCTGGGCCTGCCAGCCAGCGCCGGCATCACCCTGCCCAACGAGCCGCTGACCACCGCCAGCCGGGTGCCACCGAACGTGCTGTTCATCCTCGATGACTCGGGCTCGATGGCGTTCGATTACATGCCGGACAACGTACCGGATACCACCAACATCCGTATCGAAACCCAGGCCTACACGCGCAACACCGTCTACTACAACCCGAACCTTACCTATCAACCGTGGACGCTGGCCAACGGCAACCTGATGACAGGGGGCACTTCCTACAATGCGGTCTACGGCAGCTTCAACTATGCCTCCGGTACCACCATTGATCTGGCCAATTCGTCCAGTTGCGCGCGTTATGACTACAACGGCAATGGGTCGGACGGCGACAGCGGCGATCAGCTGATATGTGGCGGCACGCAGACATTCTATGTGCCCAAGAACCTGACCAACACGAGTGGCAGCTATCTGCAGGATGGACGCAATTATTATCGTTACCAGATCATCGACGGGTCGTATGTAGAGCGCAGTGAGTACGGTGGGGTGGTAACCACGACCACCAATGTCAGCGGATTTCCGAAGAATAATCTGTCAGGCAGCAATGGGAGCTGGGACGTATACAACTTCAATCTTCCTTCCGGGGTAGCTACCCTGACTTTCCAGAGCAGCGGGGGCAGTGAAACCAGGAATGGTGCGGACCTCTACATCCGTCGGGGCAGCGCGCCCAGCACCTCCAACTATGACGCTGCTTCCACGAGCGGCAACAACAACGAGTCCGTCACGATCAATAATCCCGCCAGTGGCACCTGGTATGTGGGTTTGTATGCATCCAGCGGAGGGAGTCGCAGCAGCTACAGTGGCGTGTCGCTGGCTGGGTCGTACACGACGAACAACCGCTGCGGTTCCGGTAACGGCAGCAACGACTGGATCAACTGCACCAATGCCACCCCGACCGGCCGCACGGTCGCCAACGAACTGAAGAACTACGCCACCTGGTTTTCCTACCACCGTTCGCGCATGAAAGCGGCCAAGGCAGGTTCCAGCGCCGCGTTCAGCGAGCTGGGTGCCGATGTGCGCGTTGGCTTCCGCACCATCTGGCGGCGCAACGTCAATGGGCCGGGCAACATGCCGACCTACAACGTGCCGATCCCGGTCAGCTACAACGAAGGTCGCTTCATCGACAGCACCGTGGCCGGCAACTGGATCGATAACCGCAGCCAGTGGTACAGCCGCTTGTTCTCATCTTATGGACGCGACGGCACGCCGCTGCACGGCGCGCTGCAGAGCGCTGGCGAGTATTACAGCAGCAACAGCGCCACTGGACCCTACGGCGGCACCGGCGCGGCCCAGCTGGAATGCCGGCAGAACTTCGCCATCCTGACCACCGATGGCTACTACAACAACAGCAGCAATTACTCCAGCGGTATCGGCAATGCCGACGGCAGCAATGGCAGCCAGATAACCGGTCCCAAGAACCCGGCATATACCTATACCGCTGCTGCTCCGTACAGCGACAATGTAGGCAGCATCAGCCTGGGTGGTAACAACGGCAACGTCGATGCCACGTTGGCCGACATCGCGATGCATTACTGGAAGCGGGATCTGCGCACCGACCTCAGCAACATCGTGCCGACCACCTCCGCCGATCCAGCGTTCTGGCAGCACATGGTGACCTTCGGGCTGGCGATCGGTCTCAGCGGCACCGCTGATCAGAAGTCGGTGCAAGGCGTGCTGGCCAACGGCAATGCCTCGGTCAATGGCGTCGCTGGCTGGCCACAGCCGACCGGCGACCAGAACACCACCATCGACGACCTGCTGCACGCTTCGGTCAACGGCCACGGCACCTTCGTCGCCGCCAGCGACCCGATGGCCTTCACCAATGGCCTGAAAGCCGCGCTGGCCGCCATCACCGAACGCACCGGCTCGTTCTCCAACGTGGCCGCCAACTCCGCGTCACTGGATACCGGCGCCAAACTGTTCCAGGCCAATTACATTTCCGGGGTCTGGTCGGGCGATGTGCTGGCTTACAACAAGCAGAACAACAGCAACAACTTCGAGACCACCGCGGCCTGGCGCGCATCGGCGGGTATCCCGGCGACCAATCGCAAGGTGCTGACGTCCAACAGCGGCACCGGCGCGGTGTTCCCGACCTCCGCCCAGGTCACCGCGCTGGATCGCAACGGCACCAACGATCAGTTCAAAGTCACTGGCGCCAACAATGCCGCTTACATTGCCGGCGATGGCTCGCTGGAAGTCCGTAACGGTGGCGTGCTGCGTAATCGCAGTAGCGTGCTGGGCGATATCGTCACCTCGTCACCGTTCTATGTCCGCGACACCAACACCCTGTACGTGGGCGCCAACGATGGCATGTTGCATGCGATCAATGCCGACAATGGCGCGGAATTGTTTGCCTATGTGCCACGCGGCATCGACCTCGGCCGTCTCAGCACGCTGAGCCGTCCCGATTACGCGCATCAGTTCTTCGTCGACGGCCCCATCGTGGTGTCCACCCGCAACCAGACCGCCGGAATCAACATCCTGGTCGGCGCCTTGGGCAAGGGCGGCAAGGGCTTGTTCGCGCTCAATGTGACCACGCCTGGCAGCGTATCGGCCAGCAACGTGCTGCGTTGGGAAGCACTGGAAACTCCCAACAACAATATGGGCCTGGTCCAGGGCCGCCCGTTGATTGCCAAGTTGAATGGCGGTACCACCGCGCTGATCGTGCCCAATGGCATCAACAGCACCACCGGCCATGCGGTTTTGCTGGTGTACAACCTGCTTACCGGCGCGCTGATCCGTGAAATCGACACGGGCGTGGGGTCATCCGTCACCGACGATCCCAATTCCAATGGCCTGACCGGCGCGGTCGGCTGGGACCGCGATGGCAATGGCACCATCGATTCGATTTACGGTGGTGACATGCTGGGCAACATGTGGAAATTCGATATTTCCTCGGCCACTTCCGCCAATTGGGGGGTCGCCAACTCCGGCGCTCCACTGTTCGTGGCCGTGGGCCCGGACGGCACCACCCGCCAGCCAATCACCGGCGGACCGACGGTGTCGCTGCATCCGTCCACCTACAAGACCTGGGTATTCTTCGGCACTGGCCGCTTCATGACCACCGGCGATGTCAGCAACCGTTCCGTGCAGAGCCTGTATGGCTTCATCGACAGTGGTGCCACGGTAGCCAAGACCGATCTGACTGCCCGCAGCGTGGTCATCGCCGGTACCCAGGATGGCAAGCTGGTCCGCAGCTTCGAGCAGAACGCGCCATTGCCGACCAACGCCAAGGGCTGGTACATCAATCTCCTGGATCCGCCGACCCCACCGGGTACGGCGCAGGGCGAACGTATCGTCACGCCACCACAGATCGACGGCTCGGTGCTGGAAGTCAGCAGCATCATTCCCACCGCGACCGCCTGCGAATCCGATGGCCGTGGTTATATCAACGCTGTCGACGCATTCACCGGTACCAGCACCGCCAAGCCCTATTTCGACGTTGATGGCGATGGCAAGTTCGATCAGAACGATACCCTGACGCCACCCGGGAACACTGACGGCACGCCGATTGGTTCGGTGGATCTGGGGGTGGGCATGGTGACCCAGGGCGCGCTGTTCAGTGGCGGTGGCGGAGGTAATGGACAGATCTGTGCCTCGGGTTCGGCCGGCACCACCGGCTGCGTAGGCAAAGACGAAGTACGCAACGTAGGCCGGGTGTCCTGGCGCGAAGTCATAAGGAACTAATCAATGAAAGCCACAAAGCACAGCCAGTCCGGCTTTACCCTGCTTGAGCTGATGATCGTGGTGGCGATCGTCGCCATTCTGTCGACGATTGCCTACGCCAGTTACCAGGATCAAATCGTGCGCTCACGCCGTGCGGCGGCAGCGGTGTGCCTGCAACAGGCAGCCCAGTTCGTCGAGCGTTACTATTCGACCAGCATGACGTACGTCGGTGCGGGCAATCCGCCGGCATGCGATGCGGATGTGGCCGCACATTATTCGGCACCGACGTTCACCGCCGCACCTACGGCCAAGGCATTCACCTTGCAGATCGCCCCAACCGGGGCCCAGGCAACCAAGGACACGAAATGCGGCACCCTGTCGCTGAACCAGGCCGGCGCCCGTGGCAAAAGTGGCAGCGCCGCTGACGCAAGCGAATGCTGGTGAAAGCTCTGCTGGCTTGCCGGTAGGGATTGAATCCGGTTTGCGGATCACAGACCTGCCAAGGTTCGCAAAGCCAGGCGCAGTGTGGGAAGTATCGATTGACAGCCAGCCAACAAAAAAGCCATCCCGCAGGATGGCTTTTTCTTGTTCTGAACTTGGCGCCCGAAGTTGGACTCGAACCAACGACCCCCTGATTAACAGTCAAGTGCTCTAACCGGCTGAGCTATTCGGGCGGGGTCGCCATTGTAGTGGGCCCTGTGGAATCCGGCAAGCCACCGTGACGGCTTTTTTTCTATGGGCTGGCGCTGGCTTTCGCGCAGCCGGTGCCGGGTTCGCCGCGGGTGCTGCGGATGCGGCCGGAATTGTTGACCATCACTGCCGCCATCAGCCGCGGGCCCTGGCACAGGCGTACCGACAGGTTGCTGCCGCTGGCGCGGCCATCGGCCAGATAGCGCAGCTGTTTGCGGCCACGCGAGGAGACCAGCCGCAGCGAGGGGTGCAGTGGCGGTACTTCCACCCGCAGGATGTCGTGCGGCAGGTCAGGTTGGTGGTTACCGTCGTTGTCGCGGAACATCATCCAACCCTGGCTCCAGTCACCATCGGTGCGGCAGATGCGGCTGTGGCCGTCGGACGGGCAGACCACGGTGATCATGCGGTAGTTGACGGCGCTGAGGCGGGCGCTGGCCATGTGCGAGGTCAGCAGATGCATGGTGGCGTCCACCCGTTGCCGCTGGATCAGCGCCTGGTAGGACGGGATGCCAATGGAGACCAGAATTGCCAGTACCGCCATCGTCACCAGCACCTCGACCAGACTGAGTCCGCGGTAGCTGTCCTGGAGGAGCGTGGGGCGGCGGGTGGTTAGGACTGAACTGGACATCGGTTCACCTGCGTCTAAACGTTCTGTTCAGCTTCACGTGCGTGCCGGGCTTGCGCTATCGGCAGTCGCCCGCATCCCGTGTAGGAAATTGCCGTGCACAGGCCACCGCGCGTGCGCCGGTATACTCATCAGTCGCCTTTGGGACGCCTCCATGACCGAACGCTTTCAGCTTGTCTCCCCTTATTCGCCAGCCGGTGACCAGCCGCAGGCGATCGAAAGGCTGGTCGAGAATTTCGAGGCCGGCGTGGCCAAGCAGACCCTGCTCGGGGTAACAGGTTCGGGCAAGACCTACACCATCGCCAACGTGGTCCAGGCGGTGCAGCGACCGACCCTGGTGATGGCGCCGAACAAGACCCTGGCGGCGCAGCTGTATGGCGAATTCAAGGCGTTTTTCCCGCACAACGCGGTCGAATACTTCGTCAGCTATTACGACTATTACCAGCCCGAAGCCTACGTGCCGTCGTCGGATACCTTCATCGAGAAGGACAGCTCGATCAACGAGCACATCGAGCAGATGCGGCTGTCGGCAACCAAGGCGCTGCTGTCGCGCCGGGACGCGCTGGTGGTTGGCACGGTGTCGGCAATCTACGGCCTGGGTGCGCCGGAAGACTATCTTTCGCTGCGTCTGATCCTGTCGCGTGGCGAGCACATCGACCAGCGCGAACTTATCCGCCACCTGACCCAGTTGCAGTACACCCGCAACGAATTCGAGCTCAGCCGCGGCACCTTTCGCGTGCGTGGCGAAGTGATCGACGTGCATCCGGCTGAAAGCGACATGGAGGCGCTGCGGATTGAGCTGTTCGATGGTGAAATCGAACAGCTGGCCTTGTTCGACCCGCTGACCGGTGAGACCCTGCGCAGGATTCCACGCTACACGGTCTATCCCAAGACCCACTACGCGACCTCGCGCGAGCGCGTGCTGAGCGCGGTCGACACCATCAAGGTCGAGCTCAAGGAACGGCTGGAACAGCTTTATTCGCAGAACAAGCTGGTGGAAGCGCAGCGGCTGGCCCAGCGCACCCAGTACGACCTGGAAATGATGGCCGAAGTCGGCTTCTGCTCGGGCATCGAAAACTATTCGCGGCATCTGACCGGCAAGGCCCCGGGTGAGCCGCCGCCGACCCTGTTCGACTACCTGCCGCCGGACGCGTTGCTGGTCTGCGACGAGTCGCATGTGTCTATTCCGCAGATCGGCGCCATGTACAAGGGCGACCGCTCGCGCAAGGAAACCCTGGTCGAGTTTGGTTTCCGGCTGCCGTCGGCGCTGGACAACCGGCCGCTGAAGTTCGAGGAATGGGAGGCGCGTTCGCCGCGCAGCATCTATGTCTCGGCCACTCCCGGCCCGTACGAACTGCGCGAGACCGAAGGCCAGGTCACCGAACTGGTGGTGCGTCCGACCGGACTGATCGACCCGGAAGTGGAAATCCGCCCGGTCGCCACCCAGGTCGATGACCTGATGTCGGAGATCAATCTGCGGGTGGCCGCTGGCGACCGCGTTCTGGTCACCACGCTGACCAAGCGGATGGCCGAGAATCTCACCGAATACTTGGGCGAACACGGGATCAAGGTGCGCTATCTGCACTCGGACGTGGACACGGTCGAGCGGGTGGAGATCATCCGCGACCTGCGCCTGGGCAAATTCGACGTGCTGGTTGGCATCAACCTGCTGCGCGAAGGCCTGGACATGCCGGAAGTGTCACTGGTCGCGATCCTGGATGCCGACAAGGAAGGCTTCCTGCGCTCGACCGGTTCGCTGATCCAGACCATCGGCCGAGCCGCCCGCAACCTGCGCGGCAAGGCCATCCTGTACGCCGACAAGATGACCCGCTCGATGCAGGCGGCGATTGATGAAACCGATCGCCGCCGGGCCAAGCAGGTCGAATACAACGCCGAACATGGCATCACCCCCAAATCGGTGGCACGGCCGATCGTCGACATCCTCGAAGGCGCGCGCAGCGATGTCGGCAACGAGGGCAAGTCCGGGCGGGGCAGGGGCCGCAAGGTGGCCGAGCCTGCCGCCGACTATCAGGCGCTGGACCCGGCGCAGCTGGCCAACCGCATCAAGGCGCTGGAAGCGCAGATGCAGCAGCACGCAAGGGATCTGGAGTTCGAGGAAGCCGCCCGCCTGCGCGACCAGATCCACCGCCTGCGCGACGCCAGTCTGGCCTGACCACTGGCGCGTCCGGGGCCTGATGAATGCCCTGTTCACCGCCGCCGACAGAAACAAGTTGGCAAGTGGTCGCGGGCTGGGCTAGAATTCGCGCCCCGCTAAGCGGTTTATGCAACACCTTTCGGGCGGTTAGCTCAGCGGTAGAGCACTACCTTGACATGGTAGGGGTCACAGGTTCGAACCCTGTACCGCCCACCAGTCTAATCAATCTGTTACGGTTGGTTGACTGGCAAGTATCAACAAAACTAGCACGCAACTAGCACGCACGCGGGACATGTACCCGTCGATGACGCCAACGGCCTGGCCTAAAAAGTCCGGCCTATATTTCGCGTAGACCTCAGTCCGGCCACCATAGGCCCGGTGACCGAGGAACCCTTGAATCTCTGCCTCCGGAACACCTGCTGCCCGCAGCTCGGTAGCCATCGTGTGGCGGATGGTCTTAGATACCACTTCGTCCCCCAACTCGGCCCGCCGCCGCAGTCCGCGCCATGCTGTCTTGAAGCTGCTGATGGCCTGGCCGCGCCATTGCACCAGCGGCCCATCCGGGGCGGCCAGGAGCGGAGCGCGCAGGAAGTGAGCCACCGGCACCACCGGCCGATACTTGCGCGTCTGCTTTCGCCCAGGCGGGTTCTGTGTGAGCAGCCACCGGTCCGTATCGACGAATGACCGCTCGATGTCCAGTGCCGCCTCCGGACGCGCCAGCGTGCCGTAGAGCAGGGCCAGCATCATCCGCTCATGTGGCTGGGTCGTGGACAACCACAGCGCCGCAGACTCGGCCACGGTCAGCACGCGGTCGCGGGCCTGGCCATCTTCGCCGGGGAGGATGTAGGGAACGCTGGCGATCTCGCCTTCCTTGTAGGCGTGGTTCAGTGCCGCCTTGCCCACGGTCAAGATGCGCTTGATGTAGCCCGGCGACTTGCCCTGCAGCGAGGCGACGAATTCACGCTGGCGCGCCGCGGTCACTTCCGACACCGTGGCTTCGCCCCAGAACTCGGTCCAGTAACGCAGGGCAATCTTGGCAAACTCAGCCGATGGCAGCGTACGGGCGTGGCGCTCCCAGTAGCGCACCAGCACCATCGCCAGCGGCGCGTCCTGGGGCTGCTGCTGGTCGATGCGCCCATACCGTGCAAACCACTCCCACAGCTTCAGCTTGCCTTCTTGAAAATCGCTTGTGCCAAGCGATGCGCGCTTTGTCTGTCGGGTGGTGCGGTCGAACCACGTCCGGCACCACTGCTTTGATCCTGGGCGCTGGCTGAGCCAGTAATCGCCGATTTGTCCTGGTCGTTCCTGCATCGTTGCTCGTACTCGTCAAGAATGGGCTGCGTGTATCGGATGACCCGCGGCCCGATTCGAATGGGTGAAACCATGCCAGCCAGTCGTTGACGGGCGAGCGTGGCTTTGCTGATGCCGAGCCGTCGGGCTGCTTCAGCTTCGCTGAATTTGTCGTGGGTCATGCCGCCCCCTGGCGCTTACCACCTTCGATTGCCCGAAACGTCGTAGGCGCTTCAACGGAACCTGGGATCTTGCCGATCTCGTCATGTAATCGATATGCATCAAGCTCAGTTTTGACAGCACTGATGTACGTTCCGGCGACCAACGCGGTTGCCTTTGCGCGCTCAATGACCTCTGGCTTCACGTCTGGATCGCCTAACTGTTCCAGCATGGATACCAGATGGTCGCGAACGTCACTCATCTTGTTCTTCATGCTTTTTTGCTCCTGGCATTAATCTTTCTATTTAACGCGCCCTTCAGTTGAATCAGGCGGCCAACTTCTTTCGGGTAGCGAGTGTGGTAGCTGTTGCGACGCATGAGCTCTGCTCGTGACACTAATTCCAGCGCGTCAGTGGTGATGCACGCCTCATCTGTCGTCGCCATACCTTTTTTGAACACCACTGCGTGCCCCGATGGGATAACGCCATACTGCGCCTCCCACACTAAACGAGACACAGCCACCCATCGCCTCGCGGGGTAAATTTCCGGGTCATCCGTGATTTTCCGCTCTAGCATTCCGTCCCTGGTAATGCGCGTAGTGCCTATGGGTACATAGTTGCGACTGGCCGCACCTCGGCGATCACCTTTGCGGAACTGCGTTCTCCGGCAATTTGGATGGGTGCCGGTGACACCCTTGGTGCCCTTATTCCATGTACCGTGACCTTTCTGGAAGCGACACGCGGAACCTCGCTTTCCGTCAAGTCGACCCGACGACGGGCCTTGCAGGAATTCAGCCGATTTCTTCAACCCAAGTTGGGCAGCCTTTGCAGCAGTGGCGCTGTAGCTGTGGCCGCAGACGAATGCAACCAAATACGTCGGCCAATCCGCGAAGTTGATCTTCAGCGATTCGATCTGGTCGCTAGTCCATGACCTACTCGAACGCCTGGCAGTCAGCATCACTCACCCTCCCCGGAAGCCTTGGCGGCGTGCTGTAGCCCCGACAGGTAGATCGCGGATAGCGCGGCCTGAAACGTCTGCCCTGTGTTCACCATGTCGGTGAAGATGGACAGTGACAGATCTTCAATCACCTCGCGCTGCTCCTCGGTCATGATCATGCGATCCATGCCATGAATGCGGTGCAGCCTCTCTCGCGCCACCGAGCTGTGTAGCGGATGGATCCGACCGTTCATTCCGCATCTCCGGAAGTCTTGGCGGCTGCGGCGATTTCATCACCCCGCGTCCACGCGCTACCTTCAATCCGGCGTGCGCAGAATGGACAAAACGGAATACTCACGCCTCCATCTGCACCATCGTTCAATTCAAACTCGCGCCCGCACGACGTGCTGAAAACTTCGTAGCCCTCATCCTGCTGCGACCACTTGCATACATCCTGAACATACCCTCCCGCCTGCGGCTTGGCTTCGCTCATGGCGGCGATAACCTGCATGGCGACCGCCTCGCACTTCTCGCGCATGCCGTGGCCGACATGGTCGGCGATTAGCTTCGCGACGGTGCTGACCTGCTGCTCAACACCCCCGCTCACAACAGGCTCTGGCTGGATGACAATCTCCGGGCGGAAGTCAGGATGAATTTTCAGGTCGTCCAGCAGGATTTCGGGGTGTACGTCATCGTATCCTTCAGGGCGATAGACGCGGATGAGGACGCTATCGCTACCCACACCCTCCCGGCTCGCTTCGCGGGCGAGGGCGGCTTGCAGATCGTCAGCACAATAACGGATGAAACCAGCAACGGAGTCGCCGCTCCACGTCCCGGACACGCTGATCGCATCGGCTCTGGCACGCCACCGCGCAACCAACTCCGGCAAACTCTCATTCTTGGGGGTGGTCATTTCGTTTCTCCATTGATTTCGCGCAGGGTCACGAACGACCGCTGGCCTCGTCCGTATGGCGGAGTTCTCCTGGAATCACGCATGACGCTCACCTCCGCGCCGGTCATCGCCGAACTTAGCGCGTGCCAGATAATCCGACGCCTGCGACTGCGCTATGCCGTAGCGCTGCGTGAGGTGGCGTGGTTGGATTCGGCGCACGAAAGGAAGGGCTGACAGCGCAGTGACCAACGCCGCGCCCCTGCCGTTACGGCCATGCTTGGGCAGCGCGTGATAGTCCACGTCCGGCAGGTCATCGGCAGTAACTTCGCCTATCGGTGCCTTCGGATGCCAGCCCCAGCCGGCAGGTGTGATTTCGGTCATTTCGTCCCCTCGAATTGTTGAGCCTGTCGCTCGTAATAGGCCGCCCGCTCCTCGCGCTCGCGGCGGGTGAATGCGGTATCGATGCGCGCCGTCTCTGCAGCGATTCGCCAGACTTGCGCCATGTGCGGGTCGGGCATCGGCAGCTGCGGTTGGTTCATGCCGCCACCCGCTGCGATTTGCGCGCCCTGACCTGATACCAATCCGGGACATGCTTGGAGCTTGCCGCGCTTCCGCCGTACAGCCACACGTCCGACACCCCATAAAGGCGGGCGGCGCGAACAATGGTGGTTGGGTCGCTGACCATCCTTACCCCCCCCCGCTCGATACGGCCAAGCTGACCGACGGAGATGCCGATACTCTCGGCGGCGTCCTTGCGTTCGATGCCTGCGTGCGTCCGCGCCTGGAACATGCGCGAGCCGAAGTAGTCGCCCTGTGTGGACCCGAACAGCGTTTGGTTGAATTCCTTCATGCGGCCACCTGCTATTTCGATTTCAGTGAATGGTTGCTGGCTTATGAGGCCCGGCCAGTGCGGGTGCCGTCCTTGGCGGGGGAGAGTTAGGCGGCTTTCGGGATGGCCCGCGACAGCAGGCTGGTCATTGCGCGCAACATCGCCGGCATGTCCGATTCCCGGTACAACTTCGCGCCGCGCTCGGTCGCTACCGGATCGAAGCCCAGTTGCGCGAGGCCATCAGCGCTGATGCTCAGCGGTGCGATGCGGGCGTTGATGTCGCCCAACTTGACCTTCACGGACGCTGGCACGGATTCAGAGCGACGCGGAATGGCCGGCGGGTCCGGTTGCTTGACGGCGACCGGCTCCGGCGTGACTGGCGCGGCCTGTTCCTTCGCCAACTTGTCGGCCTCTTCCTTCCGGATACGTTCGCGTTCGGCTTCCAGCTTCGCCTGGTGGTCAGCCACGCGGGTGCTGATGAGGTTGCGCAGGTCGTCGGGCGCCTTGTTCGCGCACAGCGCCACGCGGTCAGGGAACAGGCTGGCGAACTCGCTACCTTCCCTCTCCAGCAGGGCCATGTTGGCGCGGACGCGATCGGCCGTCTGGCTGGATTCGATTTTCGCGTTGGCCACAACTGTGTCGATGGCGTCCTGCATGCTGGCAAAGGACTTCTTGCCCTTCATGGCTGCGCCCAAGTCAGCCACCAGCGTGGCCGGCGCGGTGATGGCATGCTCGCCCAGGCTCTCGTTGATGACGCGGACGTGTTCCAGCACCGCCCGGCGCCCCGCGTTGCCAATCTCGGTGCGCCGCTCGTCCTTGCGGGACTTGACCAGCTTGTCCAGCTCCAGGCGCTTCGTGCGCGCTTCTGCGCTGATGGCGTCGATGGTGCGGAACAACTCATCAATGCTGGCCGTCTGGCTCAGGGCGTGCTGCTTGGCGGCTTTGAGCTGGTCCTCGATGTCACCGCACCACTTCACGGTTTTCTCGGCGTCGGCAAAATCCTGGTCGGTCTGCAGGTCGGAGTTGATGCCCTGGAATACCGCGATGGCGGCGTCCCTCCACTCGCGCAGGTTCGAAGCCGTCACCATCCCGGTGACTTCGATGTGCAGTGCCGGCAGCTGGTCTGGGGCGCGGCCGGCAGGGGTGGGCGCGGCGGCTGGCTCCGGCTCGTAGGCGGCGAGGTCATCGGAGAATTGCAGCCAGCCAGCCAGAAGCTCGGCACGCAAGGCGTCGTCGCTGACGTACCAGCAATGGCGCTCTTCGACCAGTTCATCACCGCTCCACTTCGACGCCATGAACAGCACGCGCTCCGCGCCGGACACCAGCAGTTGATGCTCCATCTGGACGCGGTAGTGCTTGGGCAGGTCGGCGCCAGTGCAGCCATCAGCCATCGACAGGCGCAGGTCGTCGTTGAGCGACTTGTGTTCGAACGCGATGTCCTCCAGCAGCGTCAGTCCATCGAAGCTGGCCGAGTAGGGAAGGTGATCGGCCACGCCCACGCAGGGGTACAAGTCCTCGCCGATGATTTGCTCGGCAATCGGCCGCGCCAATGCCTCATACCGGTGGCCGTCATCAAACCGGCGTTGCGTGGCGGCATCGACTTCCTGCACGTTGCCGGTGGCGACTTCGCGCAACAACTGGGCGCGGGTCTTGTACGGCGAGCAACCCATCATGGCCGGCGCGTCGCTGGCGTTGAAATGCTGGGCGCGGTGGGCATGCCACAACTCGCTGCCTTGAATGAGTTCTACGGTAATCATGCTGCCCTCGCGAAGTCTTTGTAGTGGTCTTGAGAGGCGGCCAGATATGCCGCCTGTGCTTGGTCTTCGGTATCGAACGTGCCGAGACAGATCTGCTTGTGGTCTATCGTGATGCGCGCCTGGTAGCTGCCTCTTGGCAGCCTCCGAACGCCCTTTGGCGTGTCTTTGCCGTGGTCGCGGCGACGGTTTGCCTGGTTCTGCGGATTCGTTGCGAGACGCAGATTTGCGATCCGGTTGTCGAGCGGAGAGCCGTTCGCATGATCGATGTCCATCTCGGGCCAGGCGCCGTGCATGTAGAGCCAGGCAAGGCGATGCGCCTTGTACTTCTGACCATCGACTTTGATCATTACGTAGCCAGTGGATATCCCTCCGGCAACGTATTCATTGAGCCGAGGGTGGTTCTTGGGAGGGTTCACCCAGAAGAAAAGGCCGGTCTCGGGCTCATAGCGGAGAACCGCCTTCAACCGGTCAACCGACAGCTCCTTCATGCCTGCGGCTCCTGGTTATCGCTGGAAAGGGGGAAGTCGGGGTTCTCGCTGGACTCGGCCGGCGCGGGCTCGAACGGCGCGCGGATGGCGTCGATCTGTTCGGCGCTCAGCTGGCCCTTGCTGCTGACCATCGCGACGATCTGGTCAGCGGTCTTGCGACCGGACTCGATCACGCCGCGCCAGCTCGGCAGGTTCCGGGCGAAGTCCTCGGCGGGGTACGCGGCAGGCTGAGAAACCACGGCGGCCACGGCGCGTTGCTCGCCCGCCGGCTGAATGTCCATGATTTCTTCTGCGATTGGCATGCCCTTCAGCACGTCCGGGAACACGTCACGCAGCGCGAAGGCGCGAGCGCGCATCTGCCGCATGCGCTTGGGGTACTGCGTCCACGGCCCTTGCTTGCCAGCCAGGCCGGCAGCCTTGGCGTCATCCATGCTGAAGATGCGGACTTCTTCAGGTTCGCCGCGGCGCTTGACCCGGCACGTTGCGGCCTTGCCGTCATCGCTCTCGGTGATGTACTCGCAAAGCGGCGAGCTGCGCACCAGCGCGATGACCGCGTCACCCCACAACGCGGGGCGACCGTTGATGATGGCGATATTCTGCACAGCCTGAAGCGGCTTCAAGCCAAGCTCGGCGCCCCACTGCATGGCAATCAGGCAGTTCGCCGGCTTGCCCTTGAAGTCTTTCGGCACCAGGTCGCTGTCGGCCAGGTAGTCGCAGAAGGTCAGCGCCTGGTCGAAGGTCTGCGGGCTGAAGTCCATCTGCTGGCGTGGTTGTGCGGGCGATCCCTGCGGCGGGATGGTGGCGAGGTTGCTCACTTGTGCGAATCCTTTGCCGCACTGCGCGGCGCTTTGGTTTCTTCGATTTCAGCCAGTCGGCGCATATCCTCAAGCGCGGCTTTGTTGTCACAGTAAAAGTCGGGAATCCGCTCCAACTGCGGGTCGCTGGCCATGTAGATGACGGCTGCCGCTGCCGGCGTTCCGAGCGCCCATTCGAGCGCTCTGCCACCATCGCCAGCCAAATGCACAACCCACCCGGCCCGGCAATGCGTGGTGTCACAGGCATGCCAAGATCCCATTTCGAGCGCCGCCGGCTGGGACGCTGCCGCGTAGACCGCTTGGTGAATGTTGGGAATGGTGATCGGGCAGACCCGCAGGTCGGCACCGCGCAGGACGGCACCGCTCAGGTCGGCATCGCTCAGGTCGGCATCGCGCAGGTCGGCACCGCGCAGGTCGGCACCGCGCAGGTCGGCACCGCGCAGGTCGGCACCGCTCAGGTCGGCACCGCGCAGGTCGGCACCGCTCGCATGAGCGGACTTCACCGCAAAACCGAGTTGCAGCCCGTAAGACTTGCCCGCGATTTCGGCGGTCAACTCGCACGAATATTGCACCTCACCAGACCAGCGGTTCTTAACGTCGAATTTCATGGCGTCCTCCTGGACGGTTAGTGGTTGACTTCTGAAAATCCCACCGGTGCGAATTGGCATGCACCACGGGGAGAAGGTTTCGCCAGCTGCGCACGCGCTGTTCGTTGGTGGGCGCAAGTGGCGAGCGATGGCGCGGAACGTGTTGGAAAGACAGGTGCGTGAGTTGCATGGCTATCCCCTCACTGAGCTGATTGCGCCGGTCCCGATGCCGGCATGGATTTCGGCGGCGCGCAGACTGACGGCGTAGACCACCAGCGCCGCGACTGCGATGCAGGCAAGCCGATAGCCGTTTCGGCGGAACCAGCGGCGTGCCCGGTGAAGCTCATAGCGCCAGAACCAAAGCCGGTCCTGGCACTTCCATTCATGGGGGTCACTGACCATTTTCAATCTCCCTGATGGCGCCCTTTAAATCGCTAACTTCATCCTCAAGCTTGCTGATTTTGTCGTTAGCCTCATTGAGGCGAGATTCCATTTCTTCCAATTCCTCGCACGCATCGGTTAGCGCCTCGCGTAGACGCTCGGTCCCTCGGCGCTTAATTTCCTCGACCGCCTCAGACATGATCCTGTCAACCTCCGGGCAGGTCTCCGGACAACGAGAAAACGACGCCTTTAGGCCAGACTTACTCATGACCAACCTCCATCCGGCTATTCAAGGTCCGCTCAATGTCCCGGTTGCTGGGGATTACGTCAGTGCCGAACAGCGGCGCGGCATCTCGGCCATAGCCGAACATTTCGGCGAAATCGGCGTCCAGGCGCTGCATTAGGGGTGTTGGGGTGGTCATGCCGCACGCCCCATCGCCACCGGGCGCATGTCGGGTAAAGCAACAGGGCTCACCGCAATCTGACGGGCATAGCCGTAGTAGAGGTTGGCGGACGGCGAGGTCGGATGGCCGCGCAGCTTTCCGCGCCAGCGGGCCATCGTGATGAGCGGGTCGGGGCGAGACGCAGGGCGTGATCCCATGCGACCGCTGGTGCCATTCCACGGCTGCAGGGTGTCGTCATACTCGCTGACGATGACGCCGCTGCCGTCGCAGTTGCGGCACTCGACCTCTACATCACACTGCGGGTCCGGGCCGTAGCCATACGGGTTCGTGTCGTTGTGAACTGTCTCGCCGTACCCGTCACAGTCCGGGCAGAGGTAGGTGCGTTTCTGGCTCATCCCGTTCTCCCTGGCCCCAGCCCGGCGATCCGGGGTGCGTTGGGGCGATGGGAGGATCGTAACGGACAGTTACGGCATGCGCAACAGGTTGTTACGCCTATAATCGTAACACAGCGTTGCGCTTATGGAACAGTCGCGGGATCCGCTGATTTGCTTGGTTCTGGACCCGGTTTAGTTCGCGTATTCGCAGCTGTAAGGAGCCCGAGGGTATTTGGCGGACATATCTGCGGCAATTTCCAGGCAAACAGCCATATCGTCGGCCATTGCATAGATGAAGCCAACCCGCTCATTCCCGGCAATGCCAGACCGCACGAGGAACACGTCGCGCGACGTTCCGTTCTGGGCAGATTCGGCGAACCTTTCCACCCGTCCGAACTGGGCTTCTATGTCGTTGCTGCAGCTGCAAATGGTGGCTGCTAATAGGCCTACGGCGATGCGCTTCATCGCGGGCCTCCCGTAGTGGCCTTCAGCATTTCCATGAATGCGCGCTTCTGCTCGTCTGATAGTAGGCGGTACAGCTCGACAAGGTCTTTCTCATCTTGAAGCTCAACGATCACATCATCCCCCAGTGCTTCGGCCACAGTCAGTCCTGCGCAGGCGGCAAAGACTTTCAGTTCATCAACGGTGACTGGGCGCTTCCCCTGCAGTTTCAGGGTGATGGCTTGGCCGGTGACCTGAGGGGTCATTCTCCGGCCCACCTCCGCGTTACTGACAGATCTGTCGCGGAGGGAGGCAGCTACCCGTTCGTACCAGTGCATCTTGGGGGATTCCACTCGCATTACATGAGACGCCAATGGTAACGATGCGTTACGGCCCATCAAAGTACGTACCGTAACGGGGTGTTGCGTATACCGTGACATGGTGTTACGGTTCGCGCATGAAAGCCATCAACCTCATCCGCGACACCGGCATGACCACGGCTGAAATTGCCGAGGCCATTGGCTGCACCACCCATTCGATTCGCTACTACGAACGGGGCGAGAGATTCCCGAACCGCCGTCAGTATCGCGCGATCAATGAGCTCGCCACCAGGCGGGGCGTGACCTTGTCTGCGGCGGACTTCGCAGCCGACTTCATTCGCACACCTGCGCCCGAGGTCTCCAAAGATGCTGCGTAGCGCCGTCAATTCAGGCTCGGAACAGCCACCTTCCATGCAGGCCGGACCTCTGGCACGAACAGCAGGCCTTGCCATTGTGCGGTGTGGCCCTGAAACGCGAGTTTGGGTATTGAGCCGCTCAGAAGATATTCGTAGTCCGCGCAATCCGGGCAGTGTTGAACAGCCTCCATCGGCACTGGAATGGCTACTTCTGGCCGCCAAAATTCTGATTCTGTCTGTTCGCGCCATGAAGCGACAAGCCAAAGCTGGCCTTCTATCAGCACTGCAGGGCCAACCATGAGCTGCCCGTCCTCCGTTCCGAACAACAGTGTCGTCAATTCCACTTCCGTCTCCGTGGCGGGTTGCTTGTTCGCAGCTCCAGTCTGCCACGGGGGCGGAAACCTTGCCGCGGAGGTCGATCATGCTGCGTAGATTGATGCGTCGCTGGCTGGTGCCTGAGATGGACCAGCTGGTTCGAGAATGGAAGTTCTGGGTAAGCCGCGAGATCGCCGACACCAGCAAGGATGTCGGCGATCTCAAGTCCCAGGTCAGCCGGATTGAGCGCGTCGTTGCTTCTCGTGAACTTGTAGAGAAATCTGGCGGATCAGCTCGGTTGCATGCCCCCCAAGCTCCTGTGGTTGACGCTGAAGCGGCGGCAGGACGTTGCCCAGTATGCCGGTCGCCTGGTCGAAGGGAAGAGCAATGACCAGTTCCTTGACCAATGCTTCGAGGGCCAGCAAACGCCCCTTGGTTTCGTTGTCCATTTCCTTCCTCGCTGTCGGTGGTGTGGTAGTGAACCCATCGTACAGCGGGGGAGGAATCTCCGTACGCAGTGCTGGGAAGGGCTTCATTCGCGGCAGCGCGTCCATCCATCAATAACACGTCGGCTCGTTCCTTCGGGGCGGGCCATTTTTGTAACCCAATCAGCCTGTCCGACGCTTTCCGACGCTCGCGGACACCATCGGAAACCCATCATGAGCAACCAGATTCCCTTGTTCGTTGACGACTACCACGACGCCGTCAGACATGCCGTTGAGGCGATGGGCGGCTTCAAGCGCATCGGTCACGACATGAAGCCGGATATGACCGTGGAAGCTGCCGGCCGCTGGCTGGCGGACTGCTGCAACCCGGACAAGCGCGAGAAGCTCTCGCTGAGCGAACTGGCCTACATCCGCAAGGCCGCACGTCAAGCCGGCGTGCATGTGCTGGCGGCATACGAGGCCCAGGCCGCTGGTTACGCCGAGCCGCAGCCCATCAATCCCGAGGATGAAGCCGCCCAGCTGCAGCGCGAGTTCATCGCGTCAGTGAAGGCGCTGGAAGCGCTGCAGGCACGCATGGCGAGGACGCACGCATGACCACTTACCGAGATCAACTCCACACGCCTGCACCCAGCTCAGGGAATGGGACGATGTACGTGGCGTGCATGCTGGCGCAGAGATTCCCCAGCCGGCTTCCCACGCGCGACGAGCTTATGGATTTGTTCGGCATGAGCAGGGCGACGGCGCTGCGCTGGATTGCCGCCATACGCGCCGCAAGGGGGATTGCATGAAGCCCGTCACCATCCCGTCGCCGCCATCGCCCGAGAACGACCCGGGCATCTTCGACGTCAACGAAAAGACCTGGCCGGATCCGGAAACCGTGCGTCTGGCGCGTGCAGCCATCAAGAGTGGCGAGCATCTGCGCCGGCCTTTCGATGAGGTCAAGGAATAGGCCGTGTCGACCCTTGTCATGTCCAAATGCTGGCCCTTGCAGCTGCCGCCCACACAGAAAGCGGTGTTGATTTCTCTGGCTGACAACGCCAATGACCACGGAGAATGCTGGCCATCCATCCCGACGATTTGCGAGCGCACCTGCTTCAGTGAGCGGGCTGTTCACCGCGCTATTCAGGAGCTTGAAAAAGTCGGCGCACTGGTTTCTGACCGCTCCAATGGGCGACATACCCGGTACGTCGTAACCCCCGCAAATCTGGCAGTACCCCCGCAGATGCGGCACCCCCGCATTTCTGACACCCCCGCAGATGCGGCAATCGAACCCCCGCAGATGCGGCAGTCACCCCCGCAGATGCGGCAGTCACCCCCGCAGCAGGTGCGGTCTAACCGTAAAGAACCGTCAAGAACCGTCAGTAAAGCAACCGTCAATAAGAAACGCGCTGACGCGCTCACTCGCCCCGATGGCGTGGACGAGCAAACGTGGTTCGACTGGCTGGATTTGCGGAAAGCCAAAAAAGCCCCCGTTACCGAAACCGTGCTGACCCACGCCATCCGCGAATCCGAGAAGGCCGGCATGACCTTGGACGCCTTCCTCAGGATTTGGTGCTTCCGTGGTTCGCAGGGCTTGGAGGCGGCCTGGCTCAAACCCCACGAGCGAGCCGGGCCGCAATCCGGGAAACCATCAGCCGCCGAAAACTTCCAAGGAAAAACCTATGCAAGCACCCCAATCGACCAGCTCCCCCCCGACCTCCGAGACGCTGCACGAGCCGCAATCGCAGACGGTTGACGCCATCTGCCCCGAACACGGGCCGTATCGCGCCACCGTCACCGAGTACCACATCCTGGGCAGCACCACGGTCGTGACCAGCAGCTGCCAAGCCTGCAAAGACGCCAAGCATGCTGCCGAGGATGCCCGCAAGGCGGCGGAGATTTCACGCGAACGGCAGCGCCGCGTCGATTCACTGTTCCGCTCGGCCGGCATCCCGGCGAGGTTTGCGGAACGCGACTTTGATGGCTACAAGGCGACCGGGAACGGCCAGAAAATCGCCCACAGCGTCTGCAGGGCGTTCGCCAGCAAGTGGCCCGAAAAGGCCGCTGTCGGCTCATCGCTGGTGCTGACCGGGTTGCCCGGCACCGGAAAGACGCACTTGGCCTGCGCCATTGCCAGCCATGTGATGCGCGAATACCTTGCGGTCGCTGCGTTCGGCACTGTCTCGGCGATGTTGCGGCGCATCAAATCGACCTACGCCAAGGACAGCCAGCAGACGGAGCAGGGCGCCATTGATGACCTAGTTTCGCCCGACCTGCTGATTCTCGATGAGGTCGGCGTGCAGATTGGAAGCGAACACGAAAAGATGCTGATGTTCGAGGTTCTGAACGCCCGCTACCAGGAGCTGCGTCCCACCATCCTGATTTCGAACTTGGCGATGGAGGAACTGGAATCGTTCCTTGGTCAGCGCGTCATGGACCGCTACCGCGAGTGCGGGTCGGTATTGGCGTTCGATTGGGAAAGCCACAGGGGGAGCCGGTGATTCACTACCACCCGCCGCTCCACGTCTGGACCCGCCACCACCCGGAGGCGGCGCGCATCGCGCAGAGCCTGCCGCGTGAACTTCTGGGGCTGCGTACCCGGCTACTGGTCAGCGACGTGTGCCAGCGATTCGGTGTGGCCACGTCAACGGCGATGCGGGCCATCAGTCTGGCGCGGAGGGCGAACTGATGCCAACCACCCACTGCCTAAGCGACTTCGCCAAGCGCCTGCAAAAACTCCCTGCCGCTGAATGGAAAACCGCCGTGGAATCGATGCCTGAGAAGTGTGAGCGCTGCACCGTCAACTGCCGCCAGGTCTGCGCCGACTATGCGCGGGTTCAGTGGAGGATGGCGGGTAGGAGGGTTAAGCGGTGAGGGTCTTGATTGCTTGCGAAGAATCCGGCGCTGTCCGCGATGCTTTCATCAGGGGGGGGCATGACGCCATGAGCTGCGACCTGCTTCCTACTCGCTCACATGGTCCGCACTACCAGGGTGACGTTCGCGACGTACTGCACGCCTGCTGGGACTTGATGATTTTCCATGCGCCATGCACTGACATTTGCGTGAGTGGCGCGAAGCACTTTGCCGCAAAGCGTATGGACGGCAGGCAGCAGGCCGGCATCAGTTTCTTCATGGAGTTGTGGCGGCACGGGGAGCGGTACGTGGACAAGATGGCGGCAGAGCAGCCTATCGGGATCATGTCTAGCCTTTTCCGAAAGCCGGACCAAATCATCCAGCCGTGGCAGTTCGGGCACGGCGAGACTAAGGCCACCTGTTTGTGGCTGAAGAACCTGCCGCTACTGGCTCCAACAAACATCGTCGAAGGGCGCGAGGCGCGTATCCACAAGATGGCGCCCGGCCCAAACCGCGCAAGGGAAAGGTCAGCCACCTATCAGGGGATTGCGGATGCGATGGCGAGTCAGTGGGGTGCCTCGTGACCACCACATCGCGCGCGCACTTCGCCCTGGGCCGCCTGAAGTCCGGGCAGATGAACAAGACCGAGATCGCGTATGCAGCGCATCTTGAGCTGTTGAAGGCTGCTGGCGAAGTCCTGTGGTACCGCTTCGAAGGCATCAAGCTGAGGCTGGCCGACAACACGTTCTACACGGCCGATTTCGCCGTGATGGCATCCGATGGTGTGGTGGAGCTGCACGAGGTCAAAGGCTTCTGGACCGACGATGCCCGCGTCAAAATCAAGGTCGCCGCGGACCAGTACCCGTTCCGCTTCATGGCGTTCAAGGTGCGGGCGAAGAAGCACGGCGGCGGCTGGGAAAGGGAGGTGTTCTGATGGCCGATCTATCCCCATCCGACTGGAAGTTGGAAGGCACCGAGCGCATGAGCGACAAGCAGCGGCGGATGCTCAATGCGGATGAGCTGCGAAAGCATGTGCTCTACGACCCTGAGACAGGATTCTTCGTATGGGCGACAAATGGGAGAGGCAGGACCAAGCGCGTTGGCGAAAGGGCCGGATCGGCGCACTCAAACGGCTACATCAGGATCAAGATTCTTGGCCAGACGTATTTCGCCCATCGACTGGCATGGTTGCTATCGAGCGGAGATTGGCCGGCAGAAGAAATCGACCACATCAATGGCAATCGCGATGACAACCGGATTGACAACCTGCGTGAGGCGACAGTTCAGCAGAATCGCTGGAACACACATGGAATACCTAAACGGCGAAAGCATTCCCGGTTTAAAGGCGTGACCAAGGAACATCGGAGCAATAGATGGATTTCGCAGATATTTCATGACGGGAAACCAATCCGGCTTGGATCATTCGACACAGAAGAGCAGGCGTCGGAGGCTTATTTGTCTGCGGCTAGGCGTCTGCGCGGGGGTTACGCGAAATGACCGAGAAGATCGGTCGATCGGACTGGGATCTCCGGGGCGAAGGCCGGATGACCGACGCTCAACGCAGGATGTTGAACGCCGTTTGCGGAGATCTTTCTAGCCAAATCAAGTGGCACGGACAGCGACTTTCCAAGGATGATTTCCGGCACCTGATTAGCGGGACGATGCTGGGCTGGCGAATGATGCCAGCCATTGACCGCGGTGAAGGCGCGGCCGGCTTCATCATGCTGGGCGGGTCCAGCCTGAGCATGACGCGCTCACAAGCCGCCGACGCCATCACGCAAGCGCTGCACATAGGTGACCACCCCGACGAATACAGCCTGAAATCAGCTCCGGCGCAGTGGTGCGACGCGGTGCTGCTCGGGCAGGGATTCAACCCGCGTGACTTCCGGGACGCTGCCTGATGGCCAACAACGATCTATCCCGGCTGAGCGTTCCGGAGTTGGAGCAGCACGCGGCGGTCATGCAGTCGCTGGCTGATGAGGGGCAGCGTGAGGCGGCCAGGTTGCAGCGGGCTGCTGATCGGGCGCGGAAGGAAATCAAGCGGCGCCGGCTTTCTGTAGCAGAAACGAACACAAATCCACCACAAGGGGAACTCCATGAGCAATGCGCGTGAACTGCTGGCCCGGTTGAATCCGACCACGGTCAAGTTCGACATCGGCCGCGGCGGTCAGCCGCAGCTGACGAACCAGGACATCGCGGGCGCGCTTGCGTTCGTATCTCCCGGGCTGGGCCGCTCGCTGCTGGAGGCATGCTGGTGGTCTGATGGCGCCGCACGCAGCCGCAAGTCGATGCGAAACGAAGTCATGGCGCTGGTGGTGCCGGAGCTGCAACGCCAGTCGCGAGCGCTGTCTCATGCCTCGCTGGACCTGCAACTGGTCAAGGCCGCTATCGCATGGTCTGGCCGCGGCGCTACCGCCGAGCAATCACGCGAGCTGGCTTCGTGTGAGGCACGCCTGGAACAAGTCAGGGCCGGCACATGGCCACGGACCACGGTCGAGAGCCTGCCCACGCTGGTATCGGCGGTCATCGACGAGATTGCCCACCCGCATCGCTGCGAGCGTTGCGAGGGCCGCGGGCACGTCATGGCCGGTGAGCTGAAGGTGACCTGCCTGTTGTGTGACCGCACTGGCTTGGCCAAGGTCAGCGGGCGCCGGCGGGCGCATGCACTGGGCATCAACGAGCGCAGCTACCGCGACAGCTGGGCCGGCATCTACCAGTGGCTGCTCGATGCCTTCCGCGATGCCGAGCAGCAGGCGGCGCGGCAATTGTCCGATGCGCTGAGGGATGAATCAGTGCGGGGTTGAAACCCCCGCAGATAACCTGTCACTGTTCGCACCATCGAAGATGCCCGGCCCGAAACGGCTGGGCATTTGCATGTCAGGGGGTTGCATGGGTCACGCCAACGTCGAGCGAACGCCGGCCGGCTGGCTCGTCAGCCGAGAGTTCAACAGCTTGGCCGCCGCCGCCAAGGCGGTGGATCTGCTGGTTCACGTCAACGAGCGGGCATTCCAGCCGCCGCCGCCGCCGGCCGGCAACCTGCCGCGAACGGATACCGGCGACTGATGGCCTGTCCTCACTGCAGCAGCGATAGGTCAGTCAAGCGCGCCACCAACCGGCTGATGTGCAAGGACTGTCACCGGTCCTACAACACACCGGAGCGGCAAGCAGCGGTTGATGCTGCCCGCGCCGTGCGTGAGGCCCGCCAAGGCGTTGCGCCAGCGCACGACATGACACGCGCCGCGGCGCCAGGGTTCCAGGTCAAGGGAACATCGACGCTGTACCGGGACGACGGCAGCATCGCCGCGCAGTGGGTCAAGACGACTCAGGACGCGGAGGCTATGCGAGAGGCGCTGAAGGTCGCCTGCGCAGCGATGGCCGAGGATTTGCCGCGGGTCGCGCCGATGCAGACGGCCGGCAAGGTGTGGGACAAACGGCTGATGGCCTGCTACCCGATCGGCGACGCCCACATCGGCATGCTGTCATGGCCGCTGGAAACGGGCGAAGAGTGGGATCTGGCCATTGCCGAGCGCATCCAGTGCGGGGCGATGGCGGCGCTGGTCGAGGCCGCACCCAAGACCGACAAGGCAGTCATCGTCAACCTGGGTGACTGGTTTCACTACGACTCAATCGAGCCGGTCACCAGCCGTTCTGGCCATGTCCTGGACAGCGATGGCCGCTACGCCAAGATGATTGGCGTGGGCATCAAGGTCATCCGCCAATGCATCACCTCGGCGCTGGCCAAGCATCGGCAGGTGCACGTCATCAACGTCATCGGCAACCACGATGACACCGGCGCGCTGTGGCTGTCGGCCGCGCTGGCGCATGTGTACGAGAGCGAGCCGCGGGTGAGCATCGAGCAGAGCCCGGCGCCGTTCACCTATTTCAGGCACGGCAAGACGCTGGTTGGCTGTCATCACGGCAACACCTGCAAGCCGGACAAGCTGCCCGGCGTGATGGCCGCGGATCGCCCCATCGACTGGGGCGCCACTGAACACCGCTACTGGTGGCTGGGCCATGTCCACCACCAGAGCGTCAAGGAATACCCGGGCGTCAGCGTCGAAACCTTCGGCACCCTAGCGGCCAAGGATGCCTATGCCACTGCCGGCGGCTGGCGTGCGGCACGGAACATGAAGTGCATCGTTCTGCATGACGAACATGGCGAGGTCGCAAGGCACGCCGTCAGCCCGGCGATGCTGGAGGTCAGATGAGCGAGGAACCTGACAACGAGGATGGCGGCATTGAGCTGCAAATCGCTGATCCGGTCGTCATCAGCGAGGACATGGTCTGGGTGGGAGACCCGGACACGCTGCACCCGGAGGCTGAATGCGAAGGCGTCCTGGCGCTGATGCTGCGTGGCGGCTGCCTGTTCTATTTCGATGGCGCGCTGCGCCAGTGGGTGAACGTCGAGGACAAAGGGCCAAAGAAAGCCCGCCTGTCGACCATCCAGTAACCGTCTATGCCCGGCCGCAGCGCCTCTCCCGCTGTCGATGCACCGCCTACCAGCGGTCGCCGGGCGCCTATCCGCCATTCATGACGACATGAGGGGCATCTACCGCAACCAGTCGCCATGCGTGACGAATACAGGGGAAACACCGTAGTGAAAGACGAAGCCTTCAACGCCATCGGAACGGCCGTTGCCAAGAGTACGCCGCCGATTGCTGTTGTTGGCGCCACCATCGGAGGGGCGCTGGACATGACCTTCATGGTCGCCGCCGCCACGCTGATTTACATCGTCACCCAGACCGGCTACCTGCTCTGGAAGTGGCACAAGGAATGGAAGTCAAAGCGGTGAAGTCGACAAAGCCCGTCATTGGCCTGTCGGCAGCAGCCGTCTTGGCCGCGGCGGTGGCCATCATCGCGCCCTGGGAGGGCACCCGCTACACGCCGTATCAGGACGTGGTTGGCGTCTGGACGGTATGCGAGGGCATCACTGGCGATGCGGTCGTGCAGGGCAAGACCTACACCCGCGCCGAGTGCGACTCGCTGCTGGCCCGGGAAGTAACCAACACCTACACCGGCCTACAAATCTGCATCGGCCAGCCGCTGGCGCTGAACCAGTGGGCGGCGCTGATTTCGTGGGCCTACAACGTCGGGGTGCATGCGGCCTGCAATTCAACGCTGGTTCGCCAGCTCAACGCAGGCTATCCGCCGTCGCAATGGTGCCGACAGCTGTTGCGCTGGTCCTATGCCGGTGGCCGCCAGGTAAAGGGCCTGGTGCGGCGCCGGCAGGCCGAATATGCCCAGTGCATCGAATGAAGGAATCAGCCATGACCGCACGCACCCGAAATCTGATCCTGCTGCTCTCGGGCGGCGCGCTGGCGCTGGTCTTGCTGGGCTACATCACCGGCGCGGATTGGCTGGCTTGGGTGTTGCAGCTGGCAGCGGGACTGGGTCGATGAGCAGGTCTCGCCGAGGCAAGAAGCCGGGTGGCTTTGAGTATTGGGGGCGCAGGCCGGTAAGCAGGAACCATGGCGCAATCCCCGGCAGATTCTCTAAGAGACTGACGCATAGGCTTGAACGAATCGAAGCGCGCCAACAGTGCGCCATCGGAGCCGCCGAATGATTCTCTCCGAACTCCGCGCCAACGCATGGAAGTACGCCTGCATCCTGTGCGCCGTGCTGGCGGTCGCGGCGGTCATGGCGGCCCTTATCTTTCATGCATCTGCCGCTGATGGTCATTCCCGAGCCGATAGCGCCGAAGCCCGAGCCGTGGCCGCCGAGCAGGCGCTGAGCCAGGCCAAGACCGCACTGGAAGTCGAGCGAGCCGCCAGCGAGCGCTTGGCCGGCATTGCCGCCACCTACGAGAGTGAACGCGATGAAATCGAAACTCAGTCGAGCCAGCTTGTTGCTGATCTGCGCGCTGGCAATGTCCGGCTTCGGAAGCTGTGGGAAGCCCAGGCAGCCACCGCCAATCTTTCCGCAGCTGCCGCCAGCGCCGCCAGCGCTGATGGTGGCGCCCGAGACCGGGCAGAAAGTGCGGGCCGAATTGTTCGAGCCGCAGACCAGTGCGACGCCCAGGTGCGAGGACTGCAAGCCGTGGTGAGGGCTGACCGCGCCATTGGAGCAGCCGAGTAATGGCACGCCGCGGCTCCAAGCCCGGCCATTTCGGTCAGGAATCCAAGTACACGCCAGAGCTGGCCGACAAGATTGTCCGCCGCGTTTCCGAAGGCAAGACGATTTCCGATTGCGCTCGCGAGTTCGACTTCTACCGCGGCAACGTGCGCGACTGGCGGGCCAAGTACCCGGATTTCGACCACCGCATGGCCGTGGCGCTGGACGAAGGTTATGACGCCATCGCTGATCATTGTCTGGTCATTGCCGATGACAGCAGCGGCGATTACCGCGAAGGCAAGGACGGCGCGCAGTTCGACTCCGAGAACGTGCAGCGCTCCAAGCTGAAGGTTCATACCCGCATGCAGCTGCTGGAGAAGTGGTCCCCGCTCCGCTATGGCGCACGCAAAGTGCTTGCTGGTGATCCTGACGCGCCGCTGGTGTCTGTGCCGGATGACCAGCTCGATTCCCGCATCAAGGAATTGCTGGCGAAGGAGAAAGGCTGATGCCTGCATGCGAGGAAATTGGCCGCGTCTCTCGGGCCTACGTTTCGGCCCACACCCGGGAGCGGGTCCACAGCACACGCCTGTATCCGACCGAGAAGCGCTGCCTGGTCGCCAACTTCAACGGAGCGATTCCGCCAGGGCGCACCATCGTCACGGCGCAGTGGAAGATGGAATCGGCCTGCAGCGTGGCCATGTCCAGCGCCAGCATCTACGGCCGATCGGCGCAGGTGATGGTTCAGGGCGTCTACCGCGGCTGGGCCTACATCAAGGCGCAGGTGACGCTGGACAACGGCGAAATCTACAACCAGCTGTTCGTGGTTGAGGTGCTGGAGGGTCCGTATTTCGGCGATGAGAACTCGCTGGCTGCTGGGCCGACAGAGCTGACCGCCACCGCGTGAACATGCCGATGTCGTCACACGAAAAGCGCGAGTTGCTGGCGCTTCTGGAAGAGCGTGCGCGCAGGGAGGAGCGGCAACGAATGGCCGTCGACCTTGACCTGTTCGCCGTCCGATGCCTGAAAATCCGGGCCAAGTCGGGCCGGGTCATCGATTTCGAGTTCAACCGCGCCCAGCAGTTCATCCATGAGCGCCTGGAAGAGCAGCTGGCCAAGACCGGCCGTGTCCGGGCGCTCATCCTGAAGGGGCGCCAGCAGGGCTGCTCAACCTACGTCGGTGCGAGGTACTACCACCGCACGGCGATGGCGAACGGGATTCGGACGTTCATCCTCACCCATGAGGATGCGGCGACGCAGAACCTGTTCGAGATGGTCAATCGCTACCACGAGTTGTGCCCGGTTGAGCATCGGCCAGTAACCGGCGCGGCCAACGCGAAGGAGTTGTTCTTCTCGGCGCTGGACAGCGGATACAAGGTTGGCACCGCAGGCACCAAGGGTGTTGGGCGGTCATCGACCATCCAGCTGTTCCACGGCTCCGAGGTGGCCTTCTGGCCGCACGCCGAAACGCATGCCGCTGGCGTGCTGCAGGCCGTGCCCGATCAGCCAGGGACCGAGGTCATCCTGGAATCGACCGCCAACGGCATCGGCAACCTGTTCCACCAGAAGTGGAGCGACGCCGAGCGTGGGGAGGGCGACTTCATCGCCATCTTCGTGCCCTGGTACTGGCAGGAGGAATATCGCAAGGCTGCTGACCACGGCTTCACGCTCACGACCGAAGAGCAGGAGTACGCCACGCTCTACGGCTTGGACGCCGAGCAGATGGCCTGGCGCCGCAACAAAATCACCGAGCTGAAAGACCCGGTGCTGTTCAAGCAGGAATACCCGGCCACCGCGGCTGAGGCTTTCCAGATGAGCGGGCATGACAGCTTCATCAAGCCGGCTGACGTGATGGAGGCGCGCAAGAACGTGCGCGAGCCGTCCGGGCCGCTGGTCATTGGTGCCGATCCGTCCCGCTTCGGTGATGACGGATTCGCTATCGCTCGCCGTCGTGGCCGCAAGGTCATCAACACCGAGCGCCGGTACAAGCTGACCACGATGGAGGGGGTTGGCTGGCTGAAGCAGGTGCTGGATACCGAGAAGCCGGCCAGGATGTTCATCGACGTTGGCGGCCTGGGCATCGGCATCTACGACCGGCTGGTAGAGATGGGCTACGGCGACGTAGTGCGGGCGGTGAATTTCGGCGCGGCACCGGTTGAGCCGCCGAAGTTCGACGAACAGGGCCGGGAAATCGGCGGCGGCCCCGCCAACCGCCGCGCTGAAATCTGGATGGCTTCCCGAGATTGGCTGCAGCAGGCCGGCGGCGCAGACATCCCTGATACGGACGTGCTGCAAGGCGATGCCTGCGGGCCGTCCTATCGCTACGACAGCAATTCGCGGGTGCTGCTGGAAAAGAAAGAGGACATGCGGCGCCGGGGCGTGAAAAGTCCTGATGAATGGGATGCGGTGGCGCTCACCTTCTCCGAGCCAGTCCCGGTGGAAAGCACAACCCGAGTCTCGGGCCTTGAAGATTACGCGGTGGACTACTGATGGCAAAGACCAAAGACGCTGACAAAATTAGCGAGATGCGCCAGCGTCGCCAACGCGCCGTCGAGTGCAGCTCGGAGCTGTACGGCAAGGCTATCGAGGACACCAAGTTCGTCACCGTTCCCGGTTGCCAATGGGATAGCGCACTGAAGAATCGCCGCGGTGATCGCCCTTGCTACGAGTTCCCGAAGCTCAACAGCCACGTGCGCCAAGTCGTCAACGAAATGCGCCAGACCCGGCCGCAGGGCAAGGTTCGCGGCGCCGAGGAGTCCGATCGCGGCCTGGCCGAAATCATGCAGGGCATCTGCCGCAACATCGAGTCGGTGAGCAACGCCGAGCAGGCGTATGACATCGCATTCGAGTCCGCGGTACAGGGCGGCTTGGGCGTCTGGCGCATCTGCACCGACTACGCCAACGACGATGATTTCGAGTTGGACATTCGAATTGACCCGATTCGAAATTTCGCCTCGGTCCGCTTCGACCCGGCCGCCATGCAGATTGACCGCCGCGACGGCCTGTTCGCCTTCGTGGATGACCTGGTTCCCGAATCCGAAGCCAAGCGCATGTATGGCGACGCCGACTGGGAAGGCTTCGATGATGATCAGGGCTGCGAGGACTGGCGCGACGCTGGACAGGTCCGTATTTCCGAATACTGGTACAAGCAGCCGGTGAAGCGCGACCTGTGGGCGCTGTCCGATGGCCGGGTCGTGTTCGCCGATGAGCTGGCGGAAGAATCCGGGCTGACCGAGGCTGAGGCGGAAGAGTTCCTGGCCGCCACCGGCACCACAATCCTGCGCCGTCGTGTCGTCGACTCGCACAAGGTGATGTCGGTCATCACCAATGGCCACGAGTTCCTGACAGAGCCGGCTGAGTTCCCCAGCAAGTACATTCCGCTGGTTCCGGTGTGGGGCAACATCCAGAACATCGAGGGCCAGGACTACTGGCAGGGCATGGTTCGCCCGTCCAAGGACCAGCAGCGCCTGCACAACGTCCACCGCACCGCCATGACCGAGGCCGTGGCCAAGGCGCCGAAGGCGCCATTCATCGTCAAGATGAAATGGATCAAGGGGCTGGAGAACTTCTGGAAGAAGGCCAACTCGGAGGATTTCCCCTATCTGCCAGTGCGTGACGACGCTGAGGAAATGCCGAAGCGCGCCCAGCAGGCCGAGGTGCCGGCGGCGCTGATCCAGTTGGCGGGCATGGACAACGACGACATGAAGGCCGCCACCGGCCAGCATGACGCCAGCCTGGGCGCTCGTTCGAACGAAACCAGCGGCAAGGCCATCAATGCGCGCAAGCAGCAGGGCGCGACGGCAACGTTCAACTACATGGACAACCTGACCTACTCAATCCGCTACACCTACGAAATCCTGGTCGACATGATTCCGCGGGTCTATGACACCCAGCGCGTCGTGCGCGTGCTGGGCGAGGACGGCGGCGAGAAGTGGAAAACGCTGTACCAGGAAGTGCCGGGGCCGGATGGCCAGATGCACACGGTCAACGACATCCAGAAGGGCAAGTACGACGTGGTCATCACCGTTGGCCCGAGCTACGCGACCCAGCGCATGGAAGCGGTCGATTCCTTCTCCGCGATGCTGGGTCAGATGGGGAACGGGCTGCCGCCGCCGATCGCCGCATTGATGGCCTACACCGTGGTCAAGAACACCGACCTTCCCGGCGCTGACGAAGTGGATTCCGCGTTCCGCAAGCTGCTGGTCGCGCAGGGTGTCATGCAGCCGAAGGAAGGCGAGCAGCCGCCCGAGCCGCAGCAGCCAGATCCACGGATGCAGGCCGAATCCCGCAAGGCCGAGGCCGATGCCGCCTACAGCGAGGCCCGCGCACAGGAGGCCGCTGCCAAGGCGCAGGTGGTCATTCCGCAGGCGCAGGCCGACATCCAGAAAACCGTCGCCGAGGCCGTGGCCCAGCAGCTGCAGAACATGGCCCAGTCCGGTCAGTTGGCTGCAATGCTGCAGCCTCCACCGCAATTTTCGCCGGCACCCAGCCAACCGCCTCCGGGCGGTTTTTTTATGCCTGGTGAGGGGCCGCAGTTTTGATTTCGCTCGCCAACATGACCTTGGCCGAACAGCTGCGAGAAATGCAGCGGTTCCATGACCAAAGGCGACAGGAGCTGGACCAGCAGTGCGCGCAGGGAGGAGCGGCAGCGCTCTACCACGGACACCTGAGCGACGCAGCTGCACGCGCCGCGGCAGCGCAAGAACGGAAAGACCACGGGAAGTAACCCGACCGCATCGGCCCGGCCTGGCCGAAACCCGAGAGGACGTAATGAGCACTGAAACCGACACCGAACAGGTGAGCGGCGGCGAAGCCGTTGCCGAAGAACAGACCGCACCCAAGCCAGCCCCGCGCAGCGATGCCGAGGCCGCCCAGCAGGAACCGCCGGCCACAGATGGCGAAGGAGGCGACGAAGCGGCCAAGGCCAAGGAAGAGGCCGACAAGAAAGCTGCCGACGAGCAGGCGCGCTCCGATCGCAAGAAGAACCGCACCAGGGAATACATCGACCGTCTGAACCGCGAAAACGCAGAGCTGCGGCGACAGGTTTCCGAATCCAGCCAGCCGCGGCCGGCCACCACCACACCCCAGCGCAGCACCCCGCCGGCAGATGGCGAGCCGACGCTGGATCAGTTCGATTTCGACATCCCAGCCTTCAGCCGCGCGCACGCCCAGTGGGTCGTGAAGCAGGAGCTGAGTGCGCGGGAAGAGCAGCAAAAACAGACCCAAGCCACCCAGCGGCAGCAGGAACTCCAATCCTCGTACAACACCCGTGTCGAGGATTTCGCCGAGCAGACCCCGGATTTCTACGAGGTCGTCGGTTCGATTGACCCGCGCTACCTGCCGCCGCAACTGCAAGAAGCAATCATCGCCCACGAAAACGGGCCGCAGATTGCCTACCACCTCGGAACCAACGACGACGACCTGTGGGCGGTCGCCTCCATTCGGCCTGAACTCATGGCCGATGCCGTCGCCCGTCTCGCGTCGCGCCTGACTGCCGCGCCTCCTCAAGTGCAGAGCCCGCCCCCGGCACCGGTGGCAACTCCCAAACCCATCACCCGGGCACCCGCCCCCGCACCGACCGTCTCTGGTCGCGCTCCGACGGAAACCCCGCCGGAGAAGTTGACCGACGACGAGTGGTTCAAGCGCGAACGAGAGCGCCAGCGGAAGCGGTAAGGCCACACAGAGGAAACGAAAATGCCACAGGCACTCACTCACCAGATGATCGCCCGCGAGGCGGCCAAGATGCTGGTCGAAGAAAACGTCGTCGTCAAAAACATCAACACCAACCGCAGCATCGAGTTCGGCCAGGAAGTCCAGGGCTACAAGAAGGGCGAGACGGTCCGCATCAAGGTGCCGCCGACCCCGGTCGTGTTCGACGGCTCGACCTTTGCCGGCGGCTCGTCCGCGCCCGCACTGAACGAAACCGAAGTCCCGCTGACCCTGGACACCCAGAAGCATGTCCCGCTGACCTTCACCGCCAAGGAAAAGAAGCTGGACCTCACCGATTTCCGGGAACGCTTCCTGCGTCCGGCGATGAGCGCGCTGTCGTCCGAGGTCAACGCCGACCTGCTGACCCGCATGAAGAACCAGACGGCCAATACCGTTGGCACCTGGGGCACCGTGCCGGCCACCCGTACCCCGTACCGCGAAGCATCGGCGATGCTCAACCGGTTCCTGGCCCCGTCGGATCAGCGCAGCGTGCACTTCTCCAGCGATGCCAACATCGCACTGGCCGAAGCCAACGCCACCCTGTTCCATACCAACAGCGAAATCCGCAAGGAGTTCGACGAGAACGCGGTGGGCCAGTTCGCCGGCTTCACGTTCTATGAGCAGCAGTCGCTTCCATTGCAGGTCAACGGCGGCGGCGCGGGCTACTTGGTCAATGGGGCGGGCCAGACGGGTTCGGTACTGGCGGTCAATACCGGCACCGGTGTACTGCCCAAGGGCACCGTCTTCACCATTGCCGGCGTCAATGCCGTCAATCCGGTGACCGGCGTCAACAACGGCAAGCCGCGCTACTTCGTGGTCACGGCTGACTACGTGGGCGGCGCGGGCAACGTGTCCATCTACCCGGCCATCATCCCGACCACCTCGACCGTCGTGGGCACCGTCTCGGCAGGCCCGGCTGCGGGCGCGGCCATCACCGTGTTTGGCGATGCCAGCGACTCGGCAGTCCAGGGCCTGGCGTTCCACAAGAACGCGTTCGCCGCGGCGTTTGCTCCGCTGCCGGTGCTGGCGTCGTGCGAAGGCTACACCGCGACCATCAACGGCATCAGCGTGCGCGTGATGACCTTCGGTGACGGCTTGGCCGACCAGGAACACACCCGCGTCGATGTGCTGTACGGCGAAGCGGCTGTGCGTCCGGACCACGCGACGCGCATCACCGAGTAACCCCGCCCGCAACACCCACCCAGGCAACGGCGGCCCCTTCGGGGGCCGTCTTTGGAGATTCCGATGAACGATTACCCCCGCATGCTCTATCTGGGCGGCGACACCGCGGCCGCTTACAAAATCGTGGCCGATGCCGATGCCGAGAAAGAGGCCGGCAAGGACGGTTTCGTGCGTGCCGGCGAAGGCAACAAGCTGACTACGAAGAAGCCCGCGCCGACCAAGAAGGGCGCTTAAATGACCGCCGTCGCCGACATCGTGCGCGACGCCCTGCAGATTCTCGGTGTCGTTGATCCCAACGAGGCGCCTGAAGCCGAGGACGAAGCCACCGCCATTCGCGCACTGAACCTGATGTGCCGCGCCTGGGAGGTTCAGGGCATGACGCTGGGCTGGCAGGATGTCAGCGGCCCGGGCGAAGAGCTGCCCGCACCCCCCGAGGCCGAAGAGGCCATCGCCTACAACCTGGCCCTGCGCCTGCGCCCGCGCTACGGCACCGAGCTGTCTGCCGACATCGTGCAGCAGGCCAATGACGGCCTGGCCACCCTGAGCGCACAGATTACCGCCAACACGTTTGCCCGCACCGAATTCCCCGACTTGCCGGCAGGTGTCGGATCTCGCTTTGGCTCATGGCGGGATGGATTCTTCCAATGATGAAGTACACCCCTGTCGACCTGATTGGCGGCTTCTACACCGACGACAGCCTGCCGTGGTCCTCGCAGGACACGGTGAATTACCTGCCGGTAATGTCCGAGGTGCCCGGCACTCGGACAGTGAACCGGCTTCGCACGCCGCCCGGGCTGAAGCCCTATCAAATCATCGGCGATGGCCCGATTCGCGGCTCAATCAACGTCGAAGGCAAGCTGTTCGTCGTCTCCGGCAACCAGCTCTACCAGGTCAGCAACACCGGTGTCGGCATCCCCCGCGGCGCCATTCCTGGCGTTGGCCGGGTGTCGATGGCCTACAACCAGCGTGGCCTGGGCAATGAGCTTCTCATTGCCAATGGCTCAGCCGGCTACGTCTACAACACCAGCTCGACGGTACTGGCCAAAATCACCGATGAGGCCTACCCGGGCGCTGGCTCGGTGGCCTACATCGATTCCTATCTGGCGCAGGTCGAGCCGTTCGGCCGGTTCTGGTTCCATTCGAACCTGGCCAACGCCTTCGATTACAACTCGCTGGATCGCTACGAGTCCGAGGCATCCCCCGACAAGATTGTCGGCCTCATCGTCAGCCAGTTCGAAGTGGTCGTGTTCAACCAGACCACCACGGAGTTCTTCGCCAACACCGGCGCTGCCACTGGGACATTCCAGTCCAAGCGCATCGTCGTCGAGCGCGGCTGCGCTGGCCGGTTCACAATTGCCATGCTGGACAATGCGCCGATGTGGCTGGGCAACGATGGCGTCGTGTACCGCATGGACGGCTACCGCGCTGTTCCGGTGTCGACCCGGGCCATCGAACGCGCCATCGCCGAGGAAAGCTGGGCCGATGCCTTCGCGATGGTGTGGGAGGACGAAGGCCACAAGGTCTACTACTTGACCTTCCCAAGCGGCAAGACCTGGGGCTATGACGTGGCCCAGGGCATCTGGCATCGGCGATCCACCTACACCGGCCCGACCGAGCTTGCCGGCCGCTGGCGCATCAACACGCTGACCTACTGGAACGGTCAGTGGATTGCCGGCGACGCCTACTCCGGGAAGCTCTTTGTTCTGGATTGGGACTGGCATTTCGAAGAAGTCGAACCGTTGGTCTCCGAGCGTGTCACGGGTGTATTTCACGCAAATCAGAACGCCATCGTGGCGCCTTACATGGAGCTGGTTTTCGACACTGGTGGATTGGCCAGTGATGAAGCGGATGGAGTATTTCCTGTACAGCCAGAGCCGCCCTCCATAGTTGGCCACGCACCGGGCGGGGCCGCTGGCGACGCATATTTGTACAGCTACACCACAACGCCCGGGACTTACCCAATCCTGAAAACGATTCTTGTTGAGGGGTCTAGCGACCTTTCGCTGTTTGGACTTGAATGGGATGAAGTTACCGCCACTATTAGCGGAACGCCAATAGAGCCAGGCCAGATCACATTGGTTCTCCGCGTTTTGGATACTGCTGGGTTGCGAGACGAGTTGAACGACACGTTTAACGTCTCCCTCATTTCGTATGCACTAGGCGGAATTGGAGGCTCGGATTATCGAGTCATCCGGGTAATTGATTCGGACGACTGGAATAGGCCGCTACTGAATCCAGAACTGGCTGCGTCTGGGATAATTGCAGCAGATGCAGGAAGAGTGATTGCTTACAACGCAACGACTGCCAGATATTCGGACAATTCAGGCGCGGACTGGCTTACCTCTACTGGGGCGCTTGGCGGCTCAGGGGGCGCCAGAGGCGCAGCAAGGAAGGCTGGCAGTGACGTTGTTCTGATTGGCCGGGGAAGCTCCAATGGAGCAAACAGGAGTACTGACAACGGGTCAACCTTCTCGCTTAAATCAGAAATCGTCCGGGTTCAATACCTGACCTATGTTGGCGAGAGGCTAATTACGGCAGGAACAACGGCATCCAGTGGGTTCAGTTACTCCGATGATGAAATGGCTACGGATTTGGTCGCTGGCGGCGCTCACGGGGTATATCTCACCAGCGGCGGCGCTATCGCATCAAGTGGAAATCGAGCAATTCTTGTTGGCTCAAGAATCTCAGGCCAAGATATTTATTGCGCCGTTACGGTTGATGGCGTGGCCGTATCGAACTCAATCGTCAAGGTTGGGGCATCTCTGCGCGGGTCCGCCGTCGCTGCCGGGTTCCCTGGCGGCAATGAAGTATGGGTAGTGGGCGGCGCTACTGGCGAAGTACTGGTCTCCACCAACAATGGCGGGTCATGGACTCAGACATTTACGGCTGACGGCGAGGTAACGGCAATGGAATGGACCGGCGCAAGTTATACGCTTTGCTCATATCAGAGCGCGGGGCCGACTGTCGGGGGTCATGTCTACGTATCTGACGACGGTATCGACTGGACCGAAATAACATCATCACTGACCGGGCGAGTGTACGGATTGACGGTGTCAAATGAGTGACCGCAAAGTCCAAATCTCCTACTCAGATGACGGCGGCCGCAACTGGTCGAACTGGCGCGAACGTTCGCTCGGCGAGCTGGGCGAATACGGCAAGCGCGTTCGATTCTGGCGCTTGGGCCGCTTCCGCAATCGCATCTACCGCATCCGCGTGTCCAGCCCCATCAAGCGGGATTTGTTGGGTGGGGTGGTGAATATACAGGTAACTCCAGGATGAGGGTTGCTGAAGGCCCGGAATTCCTGCAAGGCGTTATCGACCATCCGAAAGTGAAGCCGTGGATCTCGCAAGATGGCCAGGATGGGCCACTGCCGCTGTCGGCCATCTTTGATGACGGCATCGGAATTGAGTTCGCCACTGGCGGATTCTTCTTCCACCGCCTCGGCGACGGAGTGTACGAGGTCCACACGCTGTTCTTGCCTGGAACACGCGATGCGCTGGCTTGCGCCAAGGCCGCGGCGCATTACCTGTTCTGTGGCACCGACTGCACGCGAATCGTGACCAAGGTGCCCGAGGACAACATTCCGGCCTGGCGGTTGACCGAGAAGGTCGGGTTCCGGAAGGACCGCATCAGGCCGGCGGCTTTCATTCGACGTGGTGTGGCGCACGACATCAGGCACTACTCGCTGAATCTTGACGACTGGATGCACATGCAGGAAAGCCCGCAATGGGTGCGCGGTCAATGCGCTCTTCTGGGCCAGAAAGACAAAGGGGTTCGTGCGGCTTACCGCTGGGCGGTGATGCACGACGACTATTCCATATTGGAGAACTGAACATGCCAGCAGCAGGCGCCATCATCGGTGCAGCCGGTTCACTTATCGGCGGCAAAATGCAATCAGACGCGGCAGACAGCGCGGCCAACGCCAGCGCCGCGGGCGGCCAGAACGCCATCAACGCACAGTTGGCGATGTACAACCAGTCTCGTGCCGACACGCTTCCGTACCAACAGACTGGCGTTGGCGCTCTGAACATGCTGGCCGGCATGTATGGCCTGCCAACGTATCAAGGCGAAACGACCGGCGCGAGCGGCATCACGATGAGCGGGGGCGAACCCACGGCCAAGAAGAAGCGCAGCTTCTTCGACAAGATTACCGATCCCGCCAACCTTGCTGGTCAATTCGGCGGCACCAGCTATGACGCCCTCGGGTTGTTCAGCAAGGGCGATCAGGGCGGCACTACGCCAGTGACGTACTCGATTGCGGGCGGCTCCCCTGGTGGAGTGGGCGGCGCGAGTACGCCCGGCACTGGTGTGGCCGATTTCAGCCAGTTCTACCAGACGCCCGACTACCTGGTAGCCCGAGACGAAGGGATCCAAGCGCTTGACCGTGGCGCTGCCGCTCGTGGCGGCCTCTACTCCGGCGGCGCGGATGCGGACCGGATGCGCTTTGCATCCAACTTGGGGTCGCAGGCGTTCGGGAACTTCCAGAACAACCTGTTCCGGCTTGCCGGCATCGGCGGTCAGGCAAATAGCCAGTTGAACAGCCTCGGCCAGAACACGGCCGGACAGGTTGGAAACCAGCTTGTCGGCATTGGCAACGCCCGCGCCTCAGCGTATGGCGACAAGGCCAACGCATGGGGAAATGCATTGAATGGCGTCGGCACGGCTGCCGGCCAGTACTTCGGAAACAACGGATGGGGCGGACAAGGCAGCATCGGCCCGGTCGTCCGCGAACAAATCCCCTACAGCTACTGAGGAACCGACATGGCAAACAACTTCGCCGAAGCGATGCAGGAGGGTTATGCCTTCGGCACCCGCCAGCGCCAGGAGCGCGAACAGGCAGCCCGTAATGCAGAATTGCAGGGCCTTGCCCCGCTGGCCATCGGCGGTGACGTAAACGCCAGCAACCGCGCCTTCGCGCTGGATCCCAAGGCGGCCAGCGCATACCAGGGGCAGGGCGACCGCCTGCGCGGCCAGCTTCGCGGACTCGCCAAGTCGCTCAAGCAGTCCAGCAACAATCCGCAGCTGCAGGCCGCTCTCTACCGCAGCGCGCTCCCGTTGCTGAAGGCGCAATCATGGGGTGGCGATGTGCCGGACGAGTTCGACGCTGCTCAGGTCATGCCCGTGGCCGAGCAGATTCTGGCCATGACTGATGGGGTGAAGACTGCGAATGGCGTCCCGGCAGGATTCCAGCAATTCCAGTTGACGGCCGAAGCTGCTGGCCTCAAACCCGGAACGCCCGAGTATCAGCAGGCCGCACGAATCGCGCTGGGGCAGGAGGGTAGGGCAGCGACCGGCGGATTCTCGTTCGAGATGATTCGTGGCGCCGATGGGCGGGAGCGGCCGGCACGGCGCGACCCCCGCACCGGCATGGTCGAGGTGTTCAGCGATTCCGCAGGATGGACTCCGTTGGGCGGAGCCGGAAACCTTGGCGGGGGCCGCCCGTCATCGCTTGGGAATCCAACCTTCACCGGCCCTGATGGCATGCCGATCGCGATTGATCCCTTGCTGCCTGCGGAATTGCAGGCACAGATTCGCGATAATCCGGCGGCGTTCAATGCAGCGCCGAGCGGGTCATCGGTTGACTTCGGCGCGGCGGCGACCGGCCTTGCAACCGGTCGCTCCCCCGAAGAGCAGGCGGCACTGACCACGGCAGCGCAAGAGGCGGCGAAGCTGAAGTACCTGCCGCAGGTTCAGGCAATTCAGGCGAATGCAGCGATCGCGCAAACCGCGGGGCAGGAGCAGGCTAAGTCGGAGGCCGAGCGTAACGCCGCGGCACGCACGAAAGCGCCACAACTCCTGAATGTAGAGCGCGGCTTGAATCGCATCGACATGGCGCTGCAGAAGCTGGATCAGGGCGTGATTGGCGACACCGGCCCGATCGACCAGTATTACAAGCGCTTCACCCCGGAAGGGCAGGAGTTGGACGCCGCCATCGGGTCCATCCAGAACGACATGCTGGCCCTGACCCGTGTGCCCGGCGTTGGCTCTCAGTCCGACCTGGAGCAGAAAATCGCCAACCTCAAATACCCAAGTCTGGCCAATGACCCCGCGGTCAATCTGCGAAACCTGCAGCAACTGCGAGCCTTCATCAAGGATCTGTCGGAGTCGCTCGGCCGCAGCCAGCCGGCGGCGGGCGCCGCACCCGGCGGCTGGTCAATCCAGAGGGTCGAATAATGGCGAAGTACCGAATCACCGGGCCGGACGGCAACAGCTACGAGGTCACCGCGCCAGATGACGCCACGCAGGAGCAGGTGCTGGCCTACGCGCAGCAGAATTACCAGGCCCCGGCCGACCTGCCC
This sequence comes from Pseudoxanthomonas dokdonensis, assembly GCF_001431405.1. Taxonomy (GTDB): domain Bacteria; phylum Pseudomonadota; class Gammaproteobacteria; order Xanthomonadales; family Xanthomonadaceae; genus Pseudoxanthomonas_A; species Pseudoxanthomonas_A dokdonensis. The sequence continues at coordinate 515,797 of NZ_LDJL01000011.1, read as the reverse complement.
GCGCCGCAACAGCCGCAGCAGCGCCCCGTAGAGGCGCCCGCGCCGAGCAACCCGACCGATGGCATGTCCGGTGTCGACAAGTTCCTGGCCGGCATGGGCAAGGCGTTCGCCGACACCGGTCGCGGCATCAAGCAAGCCGGCACCGACGCGGCGCGCTATGCGGTGGAATCGAACCCGGTCATCTTCGGCGAGAACGGCGGCAGCGCGGGCGAGTACCTGCGCAATTCGCTGGCTGACCAGCAGGCCACCATCGATGAGGACCGCCGGCTGTCGCAGCCCTTGATGGGCACCGGGGCGGGCGTGGCCGGCAACGTTGGCGGCTACCTGTCGACAATGCTGCTGCCGGCGGCGGGACTTCGCAGCTTGCCTGCAGCGCGTGCGGCGTTCCTGCCGACCACTCTGCTGGGCAATGCCGCCCAGGGCGCCGTAATGGGCGGCCTGCAGCCGGTGGCCACGGGTGAGAATCGGCTGACCAACGTTGGCTTGGGTGCTGGCGCTGGTGCCGCGGGCGAGCGTCTTGGCAAAGGCCTGGGCGCCCTGGCATCGCGGGCCGGCACCTCCATCAGCCCGGAAGCCCGATCGGTCTACGAGGCCGCTCGCGCCAGGGGCATCGACCTCACGCCGGCGCAGCTGTCGGACTCGACCTTCATCAAGCGCATGCAGTCGATGCTGCGGAATATGCCGTTTACCGGTGCGCAGGGGCGATACGCTGACCAGGTGGCCTCCTTCAACAAGCAGCTGGCCTCGACCATTGGCGAGGATGCCGCCCGGGTTGACTCGAATGTCTACAGTATGGCCAAGGCGCGTCAGTCTCGGCTGTTCGATGATCTGACCGGTCGCAACGACCTGAAGGTCGACGAGCAACTCGTGCGGAGCCTGCAGAACATCGCTGATTCCTCCAGCATCAGCCAGCAGGTGTCAGCCGATGTCAACAGCGCCATCGACAGGCTGTACGCGCAGGCGGTCACCGGCCCCAATGGCGTGACCATACCGGGCAGGGCATACCAGGCGTTCGACTCGGAGCTGGGCCAAATCATCAAGAGTGGCGGCCCAACCTCGCATTTCCTCGGCAACGTACAGACCGCGGTGCGCCGTGCGATGGACAAGTCAATCAGCCCGGAAGATGCCGCCGCCTGGGCGCAGCTGCGGAAGGAGTATGGCAACCGCAAGACGCTGGCGCCGCTGGTGGCAAAAGCATCGGACGGCGACATCAGCCCGCCGTCGCTGATGGGCGCGGTCTCCAACAGCAAGGGGGCAAAGGAGGCAATGGCCTCTGGCACCCGCGGCGAACTGGGCGAACTGGCGAAGATTGGCCAGCGCATGAAGGCACCACCGTCATCGGGAACCGCCGAGAACATGCTGGCAGGTGGCGTGTTCAATCCGGTCAACTGGCCAGGCTATGCGGCCGGCGCAGCCGTGGCAGCCCCAGTGTCGCGTGCGCTGGACAGCACGGCGCTGGCGAAGCTGTTGATGCGGAAGAACCCCGGCATCAGCGCCAAGGCTGCAGCCAAGATTGCCAACCGCATGGCGCTGCCCGGCGCGGCTTCCTACGGGAACGACCGCCCGCTGGAAATCGACATCACCGGCGGTCAGTCGGTTCCAGCTGCTGAGTTCGACCGGCTTTATCCCTGAACCAGGGTTCGGCCGGCGTCTCATACCAGGCGGTGAACAGCAGCCGCTTGAGCCAGCAGTCGGGCATGTAGCGCCAAATCAGGCGCGTGAGCAGGTACGGGCCTGACAGGAACACCAGGCACCCCAGCGGCCACATCAGCTGCGAAATCAGAAATCCCTTCATTCGCGAAATCTACCACACACAGCCCCGGCCATCCGGGGCTTTTTCTTTGGAGCCATCATGCCCGCCTATCGGTTCTACAACCCCGCGCCCGTATTCCCCGACCTGCTCGGCATTGAGCCGGTATCCGGCGGCTCGCTGACCTTCTACGACCTTGGCACCACGGATCTGCGCACGACGTGGTCAGACGATGGGCTGGCCATCCCGAATAGCAACCCGGTGGTCCTGGACAGCGCTGGCCGCGCCAACACCAATATCTTCCTCAATGGCAATTACACCGTGGTGCTGAAGGATGCATTGGGCGCGACCATCTGGACGCGTGATGTCATCCCCGGCGGCGACACCGCGCTGACCATTCCGGCACTGTCCGGAGAGACGGGCAAGTTTCTGACCAATGACGGCGTGAACCTGCTGTGGGAGGACGTGCGCCAGATGCCGGATGCCACCGGCTCAACCGGCCAGGTGCCGGTGACCGACGGCGCCGGCTACGTGCTGACCGACTTGCCCGAGCCCGAGCCGCCCGTGGATCCCGACATCGTGGTCGATGGCACGGCCAAGACGTTCCTGGCCGGCGTGACCGATGACGAAACCAAATATTTCGTGCAGTGCGGCTCCGGCTCGGCGCCGGCCAGTGGCTCGGAGAATACGCAGGTGTCGGTGACCTTCCCGGTGCCGTTCGACGCCTTGTGGCACATCAACATCACGCAGACCCACAACGGCGTGACGGCGCTTGGCACCGTCCCGAGCCTGACGCTCACGGCATCGTCTCCAACCGGCTTTACCGTCCGATTCTCGACCGACGAGAACAGCGACTTCTCCGGCTGGAACATCACCAGCCCGGTGCCGTTTACCTACGAGGCCAAAGGCACTCGCGAGGTCGCCTGATGGTCAACCCCATTCTGCCGCGGGTCCAATCCTCAATCGCTGATGGCCGCGGCGCGACCACGAAGGAGTGGTACGACTTCTTTCGCGAGCTGCTCTCTTTCGTGCGCCGGGCCCAGGGCGATAGCGCCGAGCTGGCCGAGATTGAGGCCCGGCTGACCGCGCTGGAAGAGAGCCAGATACCGCCATTCACCATCGTCGGCCCCAACAGCGTGCGCGTATTCGGCACGCCGGCTGACGGGATGGTATCCATCATCCTCGACAACGACGTTGCGTTGCCGCCCCCGGGCTATTACTACGGCACCAACGGCAATGGAGAGCGCGGCTGGAACCTGCAGACCGGCAGCGGAATCGGCACCTTCGCCACCTATCAGTGGGCGCCGGGCGTGGCCGCGCCGACATGGGGCCAATTCTCGGCGAACGCGGAAACCGCGCCGGCACTGGCAACCGAGTTCATCTTCAACCGCGTTGACCGCACTGGCCAAGACCATCGCGGCATCCTGAAGCTGCTCACCGAGAATTCGATTCTCTACGGGCAGTCGCAGGTTGACGATGACGCATGGGGCAGGTTCCTTGTCACCGGCACATCAACCCCGGTCGGCGATGATGCATCATCCATTCCGGTCGCCCTGCTTGATGCAGGGCCGAACCCGCTGACCGACTGGACCGATGTCAATATCCTGCTGCTGACAGCCATTGACCCGTCCACCATCGACCACAATGAGCTGGGCAACCTGCAAGGCGGCGAGCCGGGAAATTATGTCCACCTGAAGGCGGCAGAGGCGGCGTTGGTTCCCACGGCTCTCCAGCCGGGCGACAACGTGTCGGATCTATCCAATGACGCCGACTACATCAGCGATGCGCCCAGCGACGGCACTACCTATGGCCGGAAGGATGGTGCGTGGTCGGCGGTGATGGCTGGCACCGGCACCGTCACCAGTGTCAATCTCGGCGCATCCACTGGCCTGACGCCAAGCGGTGGCCCGGTCACCGGCAGCGGCACGTTGACCTATACCCTGTCTGCCAACCTGCAAAGCTGGTCAGGCATCGCGCCATCCAGCAAGGCGGATGATTCCGCTGTCGTCCACTTGGCTGGCGCCGAGACAATGACCGGCAACAAGACGTTCGGCGCTGGCACGATGACTACGTGGGTTGAGCCAAACACAGCTCCAGCCGGGTCAAGCCTCATCGCCACCTCTCCGGGTGGAACCCCTGGGTTTGTCGGATTTTCTGGCGGAACGAGCCGCGTCGATTTCCAGTTCGGCACCAACCTACTTCGGATGGGAGCATCGGCCAACTCCTCAACCCCGCTTCGCTATTTCGACATTGAGCCGTCTTCCTGCGCGTCCAGCACAGACAACCAAATGTCATGTGGCAAGCCGGGCCAGCGATGGTCTGTTGTTTATGCGGCTACCGGAGCAATCAACACCTCCGACGAGCGCGAGAAAGCCCCACTCCGGGACATGACTCAGAAGGAGATTGATTGTGCTGTAGAGCTATCGCGCCTGCCATGCGTCTACAAGTTCCTGTCAGCCGTGGCCGAGAAGGGTGATGCAGCGCGCCTGCACGTCAGTCCCGGCGTCCAGTCGGTGATTGCCGTCATGGAATCACACGGCCTTGACCCGTTCGCCTACGGGTTTGTCTGCTATGACGAGTGGGAAGAGCTTCCTGAGAAGTGGCATGAATGGTCGGAAGAGCGAGACGAAGATGGAAGCGTTACGAGAGAAGCGGGCCGTGAGCTTGTGCAGGAGTACAGGCCGGCAGGCGACCGGTACAGCCTGCGCCCGTCCGAACTGGCATGGTTCGTATTGCGCGGGCAATCGGCGCGCCAGGATGCGCTAGAGGCGAGGCTGGCAGCGCTTGGTGGCTGATCCAATCTCACCCCCTGCACCAGCCGGCGCTACCATGCCGGCATGCCGCTCCCGGCACCGTGCCAGTGGATTGATTCAGATGAGGGCCACAGCTACCTGCGGTGGCATTACGGCACCGTGGGCGTGGCCTACGCGGACGGGCGGCACTGGGTCCAAGGCTGGGGCGTTCGGCACGAGGGTAGGGCGGCCAGCCACGCCCAGGGCAAGCGCTTCGTCGAGCGGTGGATCGCGGCCCGCGGCGGCCTGCCGGGATTCGGGCGTAGGAATGCCCCGACACGATAGAGCGGCGCCGGCTGATTGGCAGCCGTGAAGGAATCCATGACAGTTGTTCTGCCAGCGCGGGCTGCGTCTTCACTTCCCCGGTCGCCGCAAGCCGCTCAACCGCGCTCCCGACTGAGCATCGGGCATGGACTAACACGCAACTGACACGCACAGCTGATTCCAGCCTTGTTTTTCAGTTGTCCGTTGATGGTCGGCGAATCGCTATGTTGTTGTATTCCTTACAGTCACCCTAGCTTGACATGGTAGGGGTCACAGGTTCGAACCCTGTACCGCCCACCAGATTATCGATGTCCCGCGGCATGTCAGGCTGGTACCCGGGTCATCAGGCAACAGATTGAAAACCGTCGGCAATGGCCGGCGGTTTTTTTTTGCGCGGATGCCGGCGCCGGCCCTGCCTGCTTCGCGCGGCAAGCCCGGTATTTGATCTGATCCATCGTTCTGGTGCATAACAGTGACTCGCCGGGTAGACCCGGAGGCTGGTTGGTCTCGGCGAAGGGCAGGAACAGGACGCGTCTGTCGTCCAGGTTCCTGGGTTCTGCATGACCCACCTGTTGATGTAAGGACGCGCACTTGGACCCTTCAATCGCCAATCCCGGATCGCCGCGGGTCCTGCCGCCAACTGCCCGCGCCTGCCTGCCCACGCCCTCGGCCTCGCTTGTTTTCCTGTTCGTCCGCCGTCCATTGGTCGGCGCTTGCGGCCGGGCGTCTGCCTGGCCGTCCTCTTGATGGGCGCATGCCCGACACTCTGGAGCACGCTATGAAACAGAAGTTGTTGACTCCGCTATCGGTGGCTTTGCTGGCGGCGTTGTTCTGCGCCGGGCCACGACCGGCGTCCGCGCAGGCCGCTGCCGATGGTTCCGACGGCAGTATGGTGCCCGCGGTCGATCCGACCGTGGTCGCGCGGCTGGACGACATGGGTAAATACCTTCGTTCGCTGAAAAGCTTCACGGTCAAGGCCGATACCTGGGACGAGATGGTCACCGAGGATCTGCAGAAGCTGCAGTTCGGCGGCAGTATCGAATATCGCGCGCAGCGCCCCGGTGGGTTGTATGCGCATATCAAGACCGACCGCAAGGACCGGGAGCTGTTCTACGACGGCAAGACCATCACCCTCTACGCGCCGCGGATGAAGTATTACGCCTCGTTGCCGGCGCCGCCGGATCTGTCGGGGATGGTCGCGGTGGCGCAGGAGCACGAATGGGATCTGCCATTGGCGGATCTGTTCCTGTGGGGGACCGACATCGCCAGACGCACCCCGATGAGCTCGGCCATCTACGTCGGGCCGGCGAAGATGGGTGATGCGGTGCTGGACCAGTACGCAGTGCGACAAGGTGACGTCGACTGGCAGGTCTGGCTGTCACGCGGCGATGCGCCGTTGCCACGGAAACTGGTGATGACCGCCAACAACGATCCTGCCAGGCCCGCCTATACCGCGGTCCTGCACTGGGATACGCAAGCCAAAGTGGCGGCATCGGATTTCACCTTCAGCCCGCCTGAAGGAGCCGAGGAAATCGAGGTCGTCACCGTTGCCGAAGTGGAGGTGGCCGAATGAAAACCCTGCATGCCCTGACTGTGTCGACCGTGCTGGCGGCCATGGCCGCGTTGAGCTGTCCGCAGACTTTCATCGCCGATGCCGAGGCCGGTCCGCGTGCCCGCGGTGGCGCACCGCACAGTGTCAACCGCGCCGCCGCGCCCAATCGCGGCAACGTCAGCCGCAACAGCGGCGGCAACCGCAATGTCAGCAACAACCGCAACGTCAACAGCAATCGCAACATCAACACCAACCACAACGTCAACGTCAATTCCAACCGTCATGTCGATGTCGACGTGGACGTTGATCATGGCTGGGACAACGACTGGAACGATCACTACCACCCCATCGCCACCACCGCCGCGGTGGTGACCACGGCCGCGGTGATCGGTTCCATCGTCAACTCGGTGCCGTCTTCGGGCTGCCAGACGGTGATGGTCAACAACATCGCCTACCAGCAGTGCGGTTCGACCTGGTACCAGCCGCAATATGCAGGCAGCAACGTCCAGTACGTAGTGGTCAATTCGCCGTATTGAACCCGCCCGCGTCCGCGGCCGCCGCATTGGCGGCTCGCGGACCGCGCCGGTCGCCGCCCGCCAGCAAAGCGGGGGCAGCGGGCCGGGACGGTAGTGCACTGCCGGCAATTGGCCTAAAATAAGCCGTGCCCGCTGGCTGCGCCGGCCGGGCTTTGTTTCCACGGCGAACAACAAGGTGACGGTGCGAAAGCCCCGTCGAGCGTGTGACATGAGCACTACCGGCTGCCCCTGCTGATTCTTCCAGTCGCTTCGTCCCAATCGAGAGCGCCTGGCGCTCTTTTTTTTGCTTTCTACGGTATTGATTCCATGGTCACGATTACCCTTCCCGACGGCAGCCGCCGCGAATTCGAATCCCCCGTCTCGGTCATGCAGGTGGCGCAATCCATTGGCGCCGGCCTGGCCAAGGCCACCATTGCCGGCGCCGTCGACGGCCGACTGGTCGATGCCAGCGACGTCATCGACCACGACGCCAGCCTGCGCATCATCACCGCCAAGGACGAGGAGGGCGTGGAAATCATCCGCCACTCGTGCGCGCACCTGGTCGGGCACGCGGTCAAGCAGCTGTACCCGGAAGTGAAGATGGTGATTGGCCCGGTGATTGCCGAGGGCTTCTACTACGACATCTTCAGCGAACGCCCGTTCACTCCCGAGGACCTTGAGGCCATCCAGGCGCGGATGCAGGAGCTGATCGCCCAGGATTACGACGTGGTCAAGAAGATGACCCCGCGCGCCGAGGCCATCGAGGTGTTCAGGTCACGTGGCGAAGACTACAAGCTGCGCCTGATCGACGACATGCCCGCCGAAACCCAGATGGGCCTGTACTACCACCAGGAATACGTCGACATGTGCCGTGGTCCGCACGTGCCGAACACACGGTTCCTGAAAGCCTTCAAGTTGACCCGCATTTCCGGTGCCTACTGGCGCGGCGACGCCAAGAACGAGCAGTTGCAGCGCATCTACGGCACCGCCTGGGCCGACAAGAAGCAGCTGGACGCCTACATCCAGCGCATCGAGGAAGCCGAAAAGCGCGACCATCGCCGCATCGGCAAGCAGCAGGACCTGTTCCACCTGCAGGAAGAAGCCCCCGGCCTGGTTTTCTGGCACCCGAAGGGCTGGGCGCTGTGGCAGGTGGTCGAGCAGTACATGCGCAAGGTCTACCAGGACAGTGGCTACGGCGAGGTCCGTTGCCCGCAGATCCTGGACGTGTCGCTGTGGCAGAAGTCCGGCCATTGGGACAATTACCAGGAGAACATGTTCTTCACCGAGTCGGAAAAGCGCACCTACGCGGTCAAGCCGATGAACTGTCCCGGCCACGTCCAGGTCTTCAACCAGGGCCTGCACAGCTACCGTGACCTGCCGATCCGCTATGGCGAGTTCGGCAGCTGCCACCGCAACGAGCCGTCCGGCGCGCTGCACGGCATCCTGCGGGTACGGGGGTTCACCCAGGACGATGGCCATGTGTTCTGCACCGAGGAGCAGATCGAGGCCGAAGTCACCGCCTTCCACCAGCAGGCGCTGGCGGTATATACCGCGTTCGGCTTCGAGGACATCCAGATCAAGATCGCACTGCGCCCGGAAAAGCGCCTCGGCGAGGACGCTATCTGGGACAAGGCCGAGGACGCGCTGCGCGCTGCGCTGACCACCTGCGGGGTGGAATGGCAGGAACTGCCGGGCGAGGGCGCCTTCTACGGCCCCAAGATCGAGTACCACCTGAAGGACGCCATCGGCCGCACCTGGCAGCTGGGCACCATGCAGGTCGACTTCATGATGCCGGGCCGGCTCGGTGCCGAATACGTGGATGAACACAGCCAACGCCGGCACCCGGTGATGCTGCACCGGGCCATTGTCGGCTCGATGGAGCGTTTCATCGGCATCCTCATCGAGCACCATGCTGGTGCGTTCCCGGCCTGGCTGGCGCCACGCCAGGCGGTGATCATGAACATTACCGACGCCCAGGCCGATTATGTCGAGGAGGTCCGCAAAACCCTTGCCAAACAAGGCTTCCGGGTCGGCTCCGATTTGCGGAACGAGAAGATCGGCTATAAGATCCGCGAGCACACGCTGCAGCGAGTGCCGTACCTGCTGGTGGTCGGAGACCGCGAGAAGGAAAATGGCGCCATTGCCGTGCGCACCCGTTCCGGCGAAGACCTGGGCTCGATGTCCGTGGCCGCTTTCGCCGAACGCCTGCGCAGCGAACAGGTTGCGTAGGCAGGTTCCGCCCGCTACCGGGCGGCATGATTCTCTTTGGAGACTGAAACATCAGCACCCCTGACAACAAGCAAAACCGCAAGAACAACGAAATCCGCGTACCCCGCGTGCGCGTGATTGGTGCCGACGGCGAGATGGTCGGCGTTCTTTCGCGTGACGAAGCCTTGGCCCTGGCCGAGGAGTCGGGCATGGATCTGGTCGAGATCCAGCCGCAGGCCGACCCACCGGTCTGCCGGGTCATGGACTTCGGCAAATACAAGTTCGAGCTGCAGAAAAAGGCCAACGCGGCCAAAAAGAAGCAGAAGCAGGTCGAGATCAAGGAACTCAAGTTCCGCCCGGTCACCGATGAAGGCGACTACCAGATCAAGATGCGCAACATCCGCCGCTTCCTCGAAGAGGGCGACAAGGTCAAGGTCAACATCCGCTTCCGTGGCCGCGAAATGAGCCACCAGGAACTGGGTCGCGAGATGGCCGCGCGCATCGAGGCCGAGCTGGGCGACGAGATCGTCATCGAATCGCGTCCGCGCCTGGAAGGCCGGCAGATGGTCATGATGATCGCGCCGAAGAAGAAGACCTGAACCACCGCCGCGGCTTTCATCGCGGCAGGCCGGCAGACAAGGCGGGGCAACCCGCCTTTGTCACGTCTGGTTCCCACCCCCACCGTAGAGCGCAGCTTGCTGCGCTGCTTTCCTGCGTTGCTCTGGCTGCGCGCCAGCGCCGCAACACCGGCATGCTTCAGCGCGATGGCTTCCCTGGCGCAGCAAGCTGCGCTCTACGCGGCTGATTTGCAAGGGAAAGCCGGGGCAGGCATAATGTGCGGCCCGGGTTGACCGGGCTGTCGTTCAACGACGTATGGAACCTGTTGTGCTTTCTTGAGTTTTACTTTTGAAATCAGCAACTTACTAGCCGATTTGGGCAGGACGGAAAGAGTGGCGCGTCAACACAAGCCACCGCCCAGTCAGTAAGAAAACAATATCCAAGGACTTCGCAATGCCCAAGATCAAGACCCATCGGGCGGCGGCCAAGCGTTTCCGGAAGACCGCTTCCGGCAAATTCAAGGCTGGCCACGCCAACCGTAGCCACATCCTCACCAAGAAAGCGACCAAGCGTAAGCGCGGCCTGCGCGCGACGAACATCATCCGCGCCGAGGACTCCGGCCGTTTGAACCGCATGCTGCCTTACCTCTGAGGACTGAACCATGGCACGAGTAAAACGTGGCGTAACCGCACGCCGCCGTCACAAGAAAATCCTGAAGCTTGCCAAGGGCTACTACAACGCCCGCCGCAAGGTCTTCCGCGTTGCCAACCAGGCCGTCATCAAGGCTGGCCAGTACGCCTACATCGGCCGCAAGCAGAAGAAGCGCAACTTCCGTTCGCTGTGGATCACCCGCATCAACGCGGCTGCCCGCATCAACGGCCTGAGCTACAGCCGTTTCATGAACGGCCTGCTGAAAGCCGAGATCACCCTGGATCGCAAGGTCCTGGCCGATATCGCCGTGCATGATCCGGTGGGTTTTGCCGCCTTGGCAGAAAAGGCCAAGGGCGCACTGGCGGCGTAAGCCGCATCTCCACCGTAAACGCGCTGCCGGTGCTTGATTGCCGGCAGCTCATCGGTAGACACGTGGGGAAGGGCGCAAGTCCTTCCCCATTGTTTTTTGTATTGTCCTGTTTCCGCAGAATCTGCCGCCGCGGCCACTGGCCGGCAGCTGCAGCCCAAGAGAACAACAACGCATGAGTGGAATCGAAGCACTAACCACGCAGGCCCTGGATGACGTGGCCAAGGCGGCCACGCCCGAAGCGCTGGAAAGCCTGCGTGTCGGCCTGCTTGGCAAGAGCGGCAGCATCACCGCCCAGCTCAAGCAACTGGGCAGCTTGCCGGGCGACCAGCGCAAGGCGGCGGGCGAGGCCATCAACCAGGCGCGCGATGCGATTTCGCAGGCGTTGGCCGCGCGCAGGAGTGTGCTCGAAGACGCCGCGCTGGATGCACGCCTGCGGGTTGAAACCATCGATGTCACCCTGCCGGGGCGCAACGCCACCCGCGGTGGCGTGCATCCGATCAGCCGTACCCTGGAGCGGATTGCCGACATTTTCGGCCGGCTCGGTTACGAGCTTGCCGATGGTCCGGAAATCGAAGACGACTGGCACAACTTCGAAGCGCTCAACTTCCCGCCGCATCATCCGGCGCGGGCAATGCACGACACCTTCTATTTTGGCGACGGCCGCCTGCTGCGCACGCATACCTCCGGGGTGCAGGTGCGCTATATGGGCCAGGCCGTGGCCAGCCAGAGCGGGCCGCCACTGCGGATGATTGCCGCCGGCAAGGTCTACCGCAGCGACAGCGACCAGACCCACTCGCCGATGTTCCACCAGGTCGAAGGCCTGCTGGTCGACGAGCATTCGACCTTCGCCGATCTGAAGGGCACCCTGTCCGAGTTCGTGCGCGCGTTCTTCGAGCGCGATTTCGAAATGCGCTTCCGTCCCAGCTACTTCCCGTTCGTCGAACCCGGTGCCGAGGTCGATATCGCCTGGCAGCAACCGGATGGCAGCACCCGTTGGCTGGAAGTGCTGGGTTGCGGCATGGTCCACCCCAACGTGCTGCGCAACTGCGGCATCGACCCGGAGCGTTACACCGGCTTTGCCTTCGGCCTGGGCGTGGAGCGGTTCGCGATGCTGCGTTACGGCGTCAACGACCTGCGTGCGTTCTTCGATAACGATGTGCGTTTCCTGCGGCAGTTTGCCTGAGCGCAGACGCATCACCGGCAAGCTGCAGACACTGATACATGGCACTGGCGGGCGAATGCCCGCCCTATGGGTATCCCAATGAAATTTTCCGAAAACTGGCTGCGTAGCCACGTTCCCACCGCCGCCAGCCGCGATGAGCTGACCGCCACCCTGACCGCGATCGGCCTGGAAGTGGAAGAAGTCACCGCGATGGGAGCCGGCTTGGACGGCGTGGTGGTGGCGCGGATTGTCGAGTGTGGCAAGCATCCCGAGGCCGACCGCCTGCAGATCTGTCAGGTCGATGCCGGCCAGGGCGAGCTGCTGCAGATTGTCTGCGGTGCGCCCAATGCCCGCGCCGGACTGATGGCGCCGCTGGCAATGGTCGGCGCGCATGTCGCCGGCATCGACATCAAGGCGGCCAAGCTGCGTGGCGTGCCGTCCAACGGCATGCTCTGTTCGGCCAGGGAGCTGGGCACCGACGCCGATGCTTCCGGCCTGCTCGAACTACCGGCCGACGCCGTGCCTGGCACCCCGATTGCCGATTACCTGGGCCTGCCCGATGCCAGCATCGAAATAAAGCTGACCCCCAACCGCGCCGACTGCTTCGGCATCCGTGGCATTGCCTACGACGTGGCCGCGGCCTGCGGCAGCGAAGTGCTGCCATTCGATGCCAGTCCGATTGCCGCGCAGAGCCAGCGCGTGCTGGAGGTGGAGCTGGCTGCCGGTGCCGATGCGCCGCGTTATTGCGGGCGCGTGGTCGAAGCCATCGATGCCAGCGCCAGGACCCCGGTGTGGATGGCCGAACGGCTGCGCCGCAGCGGCGTGCGTCCGCTGTCGCTGCTGGTCGACATCACCCAGTACGTGATGCTGGAACTGGGCCAGCCGATGCACGCGTTCGACCTCGACACCCTGCAAGGACCGGTCGGCGTGCGGCATTCCCGGCAGGGCGAAACCATCAAGCTGCTGGATGGTCGCGAGGTGGCGCTGGATGACAGCTTCCTGGTCGTCACCGACGCCGCTGGCGCTGACGGAAGTCGCGCCATCGCCCTGGCCGGGGTGATGGGCGGGTTCGATACCCGGGTCACCGACGCCACCCGCAATGTATTCCTGGAAGCGGCGCATTTCGCACCCTCGGCGATCATCGGCAAGAGCCGCAAGCTGGGCCTGCATACCGATGCCTCGCACCGTTTCGAGCGCGGCGTCGATCCGCAGTTGCCAGCCCAGGCCATCGAAATCGCGACCCGCCTGCTGCTGGAACTGGCCGGTGGCCAGCCCGGCCCGGTGGTCGAGGCGGTGCTGCCGCAACACCTGCCGGCACCACAACCGATCCGCCTGCGCCGCCAGCGCATCGGCCGGGTGCTGGGGCTGGACATCGCCGACGCCGATGTCGAACGCATCCTGCGCGCATTGGACATGCAGGTGCACGCCGATGCCGACGGTTGGCAGGTCACCGCGCCCAGCCGCCGCTTCGACATCGCCATCGAAGAAGACCTGATTGAAGAGCTGGCCCGCATCCACGGCTACGATCGCATCCCGACCACCCTGCCGGGTGGCCCGACGCGGGTGGCAGTGCCTTCGGAAACCCGTCTGGATGAGGCCACGGTCAGGCGCCAGCTGGCCGCCCGTGACTATCTGGAAACGGTCAACTTCGCCTTCGTCGATGCGGATCTGCTCGACCGCTGGCAGGCCGGCGAGCGTGCAGTGGTGCTGGCCAATCCGCTGAGCGCCGAGCTGGGCGTCATGCGCACCCAGCTGCTGCCCGGCTTGGTCGATACCCTGCAACGCAATCTTGCTCGTCAAGCCGGCCGGGTGCGCCTGTTCGAGCTCGGCAATGTATTCATCAGCGACGATTCGGGCGATGGCAACACCGCACCGCGGGAAACCCAGCGCCTGGCCGCGGTCATCTGCGGCGATGCGCGCAACCTGCAATGGGGCGAACCGGCGCGCAAGGCGGATTTCCATGACCTGCGTGGCGATCTGGACAGCCTGGCCGCGGCCTGCGGCGCGACCCTGCAATACCAGCCCGCGCAGCACCCGCAGGCGCATCCGGGCCGCTGCGCCGACGTTGTTCGCGATGGCCAGAGCATCGGCTGGATCGGCCAGTTGCACCCACGCCTGCAGCGGACCCTGGACCTGGATGTCGATGCCTATGCGTTCGAAGTCGACCTGGCCGCGCTGGTGAAGCGGCCGCTGCCGCGCGCTGGCGAGCTGTCGCGGTTCCCGTCGGTACGTCGCGACCTGGCCTTCGTGGTCGCCGACAGCGTGCCATGGGCGGCCATTGCCGCCACTGCCCGTGCCGCCGCCGGGCCGCTGCTGCGCGAAGTGCTTTTGTTTGACCGCTACGTCGGCCAAGGGGTCGAATCGGGTCAAAAGAGTCTGGCTATGGGCTTGATTTTGCAAGATAACTCACGCACTCTGACTGACCGTGACGTGGAAGACGTGGTGACCGCCGCGGTCGCTTCCATCGAACAGGAGCATGGCGCAAGGATCCGAGGATGATGGCGTTGCAACGGTTGCAGACTGGCGACATTTGGGCATTACGGGGGAACGCGGCATGGCGTTGACCAAGGCGGAGATGGCGGAACGTCTGTTCGAGGACGTCGGCCTGAACAAGCGCGAGGCCAAGGAATTCGTCGACGCCTATTTCGACGTGCTGCGGCAGGCGCTGGAGCAGGGCCGCCAGGTCAAGCTGTCGGGTTTCGGCAACTTCGATCTGCGCCGCAAGAACCAGCGGCCCGGGCGCAACCCGAAGACCGGCGAGGAAATTCCGATTTCGGCACGGACGGTTGTGACGTTCCGGCCAGGGCAGAAGTTGAAGGAGCGAGTGGAAGCCTATGCTGGATCCGGGCAGTAACAGGGAATTACCGCCGATACCGGCGAAACGCTACTTCACCATCGGTGAAGTCAGTGAGCTGTGTGATGTCAAACCGCATGTCCTGCGCTACTGGGAAACCGAGTTCCCCAGCCTGGAGCCGGTCAAGCGCCGTGGCAACCGCCGCTATTACCAGCGCCACGATGTGCTGATGGTGCGGCAGATCCGTGGCCTGCTGTACGAACAGGGCTACACCATCGGCGGTGCGCGGCTGCGCCTGGAAGGCGATGGCGCCAAGCAGGAATCGGCATTGAGCAACCAGATCGTCAAACAGGTGCGGATGGAGCTGGAGGAAGTGCTGCACCTGTTGCGGCGCTGAAGCCGGCGCAGGGACGAACAAAAATCCGTCCTGCTGGCTGCCGATTGCCGCATCAGTCCAATTAAGCGGCTATAATTGTCGCCCCGCAGCAATGCGGGATCGCAACACGTTCGGGGCGTAGCGCAGCCTGGTAGCGCATCTGCCTGGGGGGCAGAGGGTCGTCGGTTCAAATCCGGCCGTCCCGACCAATTTGCGAGGATCACCACAACCCGTGCCCAGCGCACGGGTTTGTTGTTTCCGCCATCGGCTGAGGCGATGGCGGCACCACAACGCGCGATGGGTTACCGTTACCGGCCATGGACAGCCAGGTACAGACATTGGTGCGGGCGCTGCAGTTGGCGCCTCATCCGGAAGGCGGTTTCTACCGTCGCATCCATACCGCAACCGGGCAGGTGCAGGCCAACGGTCGCGTCCGCCCGGCCGAGACCGCCATCGATTATCTGCTGCCCGGTGGCGTGCAAAGCCGCTGGCACCGGATCGATGCCAGCGAAACCTGGCAATGGCTGCAAGGTGACGCGTTGCAGCTGAGCCTGTTCGACGCTGGTGCCGACGCGCTCACCTGCCATCGCCTGCATCCGCCTTCCGGCGATCCAGCTTCGCAGGCGGTGATGGCCGGGGTCTGGCAGAGCGCGCGCAGCCAGGGCGACTATTCGCTGATGCGCTGTACCGTCACTCCGGGCTTTGTCTGGGAAGGATTCGAGATGCTGGCCAGCGACCATGATGTCGCCCTGCGCCTGCGTCAGCTGGGCCAGGCGCTGCCATAACGTCTGATTCAGTCGGGCTTGCAGAGACTGCGTGACGGTGGCGAATCGCCAACGTCACGGCGGCATGCCGGTTCAACGAGAGGCTGCGGAAATGGGTCATGGAAGATGGTTGCTGGTACTTTGCCTGCCGCTGGCCACCGCGTTGGCGCAGACCACCACGCCGATGCCGGCCGCCGCGCCGGCGCAAGAAACCTTCGCAGCGGCAACGACGCCGGATGCGGTCATCGACATGCCAGCCGTCGCCGTCAGTGGCGTGCAACCCGGCCCGGGCATGTGGCGGGTGAGCAAGGGCGATCATCATCTTTGGATCCTCGGCACGGTCAGCCCGTTGCCGAACCGGCTGCAGTGGAAATCGGAGCAGGTCGAAGCGGTGCTGGCGCAGGCCGATCAGGTGCTCGGCTCGCCCGGGATCACGGTCGACACCGACCTCGGCTTCTTCGGCAAGCTGATGCTGGCGCCGTCGGCGTTCAAGGCCGGCCGCAATCCCGGTGACGTGACCCTGCAGGAGATCCTGCCAGCGGATCTGTATGCGCGCTGGTCGCGATTGAAGGCGCAGTACATCGGCCGTGATCGCGGCATCGAGAAGAAGCGGCCGATCGTCGCCGCCAGCGAGCTGTACTTCGATGCCATCAAACAATCGGGCCTTGGCGACAAGCCGGTGATCCGGCCGGTGTTCAAGCGCGCGATGAAAAAGCGCAAGCTGGATTACACCCCGGCCACGCTGGAACTCAGGATTGCCGATCCGAAAGCCGCGATTGCCGAATTCCGCGGCGAAAGCCTTGATGACGTCGAATGCATGCGCAAGACCCTGGATCTGGTCGAACACGACATTCCGGCGATGGTCGAACGCGCCAACGCCTGGGCAGTCGGTGACATCGAAGCCCTGCAGCGCAGTCCAGCGGTGGGTACCCAGGCGGTATGCGTCGCCGCCTTCAGTCAGTCCAGGGCGGCGCGCAAGCGCGGTTTGACCGATGTCGAGGCGCGGGTCAAGGCCATGTGGCTGGAGGTGGCGGAGCAGGCGCTGCAACAGAGCGATACCACCGTCGCCACCCTCCCGGTCAGTGAGTTGCTGGCGACCGACGGTTACCTGGCTGCCTTCCGGGCCCGGGGATACGAGATAACCGAGCCCTGATCGTCAACCGCGATCGGCGGGGACATTACGCGGCGTCGGTGGGTTCCCGGCCCGCGGCAGTGGCCTGTTGATCGCGTTTGGCGCTGAGGAACGCGTGCAGCATTTCGGTCGACAAGCCATGCAGGGTCAATCGGAAACCGGCGCGCAAGGTCGACATCGGTACCAGTGGATGGCGATTGTTCAACAGGATCAGGTGCGAGCGCGCATCCAGAATGGTGGCCGCGTACAGGCCGATGGTTTCGTCCAGCTGCAATGAGTTGGTGGCGCGCCAGAAGTCGCTGTCGGTCAGCAGCAACTGGTAGATCGGCGTGAACAGCTCGATCGAACTTTGCAGGTCGAGGAAATTGCGCCGCCGCCGCGGCATGTCGGCCAGCGCCAATGGCGGTTGCTGGATCATCGAAAGATCCGGCTCCGCTACATGCTGCAGCTGCTGGCCGTTATCGCGCAGCGCCTGGTTGAGGCGGATGACGAAGTTGTACAGATTGAGATCGTGGACCAGGAACATGTCCTCGCGCACGTCAGCAATGGCGGTGGGCCGGAGTGGATTGGTCGCCACTGGCACGGGTGAGTTCCTGGCGATGAACTCCAGCACCTGCGAACCCAGGTGGAAGTGGCGCAGGATCAGCCAGTTGGCCTCCGGGCGGATGAAGTTTTCCATGCCCCAGGCCAGCAGACGGTGCAACAGCCGCGAGAACGCCAGCTTGCGTGGCGCCAGCACCTTGATGATCTGGAACAGCACGATCAGGGTGCGGGCGAAAGGACGCACGAACGGCAATACGAACTGACGCGACCACGAACTGGAGTCGGCGAGCCAGGCGCGCTTGACCTCCTCGTCCAGCGGTGTGCTCTGGTCGAGATACATCGCCAGCCAGGGATTGGGATCGCGCGGGTCATGGCCATGGGCCATGAAATCAGGAGTGGGCTTCATGGCGTCGGCACGTGTTCGAACTGCATCAGATAAAGCTCGGCGGTACGCCGGGCGGTGTCGATGATGGCCTGCACGCCGCGACCGTCTGCATCGTGTTCAAGCACGATTTCGACAGCGCGCAGCCAACGCAGGAGATGATGCTGGTCATTTTCGCCATGGTACTCGAGGAAGCGGAACGCATCCGCCGGCAGATCCAGGCTGGACTTCAACAATGGCAGCAACGCCGGGATGATCCGTTGGCCGGTGCCTTCGATGATGTAGATGGCGCCGAGCAGGCCCAGCGGATTGATGGTCGCGGCCAGCGCATGCAGGTAGGCGGTGAGGGCCTCGCCGCCGGGATTGCGCCGAAGCCGGTCGATGTCGTCGATATCGCCGCCGGCCCTGCGATAGTCGTCGAACAGGATCTGGTAATCGTCCTGCTCGTCGCCGGCATGGGTTTCGATCAGCTCGGCCAGGCCCAGGTACGGCGCCTGTACCGAGGCAGCCCCCTCGCGCATCCACAGGCTGCCCTCGCGCACCTGCGGGATCCAGTGCTGCATCCATTGCAGGTAATCGGCGCGGCTGAAGCGGCGTTCGCGGATACGGCGGATCACCGGCGTGCGCCATGCGCGTGAGCGGTAGTCATGCCAGATCGTCGCCAGCTCGCCGAGCAGATGCTTCAGCGCGGCTGGAGCGCTGTCCGGGTCGTGCGGCGCGGCAATGCTTTCGGCATCACCTGTCTGCTCGTTGGCAACGGATTGACGGACCGGCAGCGGCATCGGCGCATCGGCGGCTTCCACTTCAATCAGGGCGAAGGACACGGTGAAGCGGCCGGATTCGGGAATGAAGCACAGGATCTGTTCACCCGGCCGCAGATCATGGCTGCGCAGGAACTCGTCGAGCATGATGAAGATCGACGCCGCGCCGGTGTTGCCGCGGCTGGTCAGGTTGCTGTACCAGCGTTCGCGCGGAATCGCCAGCCCGGCCTTGTGCATCAACTCATCCACCACCGGCGCGAACCGCTCCGATGAATAGTGGCAAAGAAAGTGATCGATACGGCTGCTGTCGATCCAGCCGGCGTGGGCCAGGCTGGCGTACTCGTGGATGCCGACATCGAACAGGTGTGGCAGCAGCCGGATGTCCTGGCGCAGGAACAACGCGCCATCGGCTTCAGCCTGTCGCCACGAATCATAGTCCAGGTGCGAACGTGCACGGTCCGGCGACAAGCCCAGTTGCATGCACACCGGATAGTCGCCGGAGAACGAGCGCTGGTGGATGAAGCGCAGGCGCAGGCGTATACCCGCGCTGGCCGCTGGCGCCGACGTCAGCAGCAGCGCGCCGGCACCGTCGGACAGCATCCAGCGCAGGAAATGCGCATCGAAATCGGCGTCGTAGTCGCGCGCGGCATAGCGCGAACGCTTGAACAGACGCGATGGCATTTCAGCCGCCGCGACCAGCGCATGGGCATGGGAACCGAGTTCGATGGCTGCTGCTGCGCCTTCCCAGGCACCCACCCCGGAGGCGCAGATGCCATGACTGGACAGCGTCTGCATCGGTGGCGCCGCCAGTTCGCCCTGCAGCATGCTGGCGAAGCCGGGCATCAGCGCATCGCCGCCCGATGTTCCGCAGGCCAGCATGCCGACCTTGTCCAGGCCGATGCCGGCCTGGGCCAGGCAGTCGTGTACCGCCGCAGCGGCCATGCCGGCGCAGGAATGCAGCGTGTTGCCGTCGGCGTCGACCGCATAGTGGCGGCTGCGGATGCCGTTCTCGCCGAGGATGCGCTTCTTGATCCGGGCGGAAATGCGGTTCAGTGGTGCGATGTAGGCATCCATGGCCTCGTTGTCGATGGCGGCGCCGGGCAGGAAGCGCCCGGTGGCCTGGATCCAGCAGCGTTCAAAACGGGTAGGCATCAACAGTCCTTGCGATCCATGTAGGGAGAAGAGAGGTTTCGGTCTGGGCGATGGCCGCGCAGCGAATGCGAACGCAGGCGCGGTACCCAAGGCGCCAGCAGGAATACCCGGGTGATATAGCCCGACAGGCCTGGCTCCAGCAAACGCGCGGGGATGGCGGCGCGGTAGCGCGCGTGCAGCGCCGGCAGGTGCGACCAGTGCGCCCGCGCATGCTCGTGATGGGCGGTATGCAGGCCGATGTTGAACCAGATCAGGTTGCTAGCACCTTCGAAATTGCGTGCGTAGGCGAGATGGCCTCGATCATCGGCATGGGCATGCTGCAGGTAGTTGGCGCCCAACAGCCAGTGCAGGCCAAACAGTTGCGGCACGATGACCAGCAGCAGTGCCTTGCCTGGATCCATGGCGAGCAGCAGGCACCAGCTGCCCAGCCATGCGAGGTACTGCAGCAGGTACCAACGCCACACGCGCGGCGCACGCCGACGAAGGCTGCGCAGCCACTGCCAGACCAGCGGATAAACGGCGACCACTGCCAGCAGCGGATGCAGCAACCAGCCCAGCAGATGATTGTGGTCACCGAAACGCCAGGTGCGGCTGCAATCGCTGGGTCCGTGCCGGTGGCGATGGTGGTTGCGATTATGGGCCGGATGGAACACGCAGGTCGGATGGCCTTGCAGCAACGTGATCCACAGATCGGTAGCGCGGTTGGCGCGGCGACCGCGCCAGAGCGGCAGATGGGCGTGGTTGTGATGAATGATGCTGATGCCGATGGCCAGCAGCAGCGACAGCCCGAACAGCAGCGGCTGCCAGCCGTGGCGCCATTGCCAGTACATCAGCGACGGCTGCGCGACCAGATAGGCCAGGCTCTGCCAGTCGCGCTGGTTGCGCAGCATCGGCAGCGGATTCATGTCGCTCCGTCCCCGCCGCGCGCTGCGATTCGATCATCGGCGGCATCCAGCGGCAGGCCGGTGCCGAACAGCTGGTCGAACACCGGCAACAGGAATCCGTAGTTGCCGTGGTAGCAGGCGTGATGCAGATGATGGCGGCGGCTTGCGGCCAGCGGTCCCCGCGCTGGCGCGCTGCGGCTGTATTCGTAATTGGCATGGCCAAGACTGTTCAGCACGATGCTGATTACCGGCAGGCTGGCGAGTGCGGCGAAACTGAAATCGTGCAGCAGCATTGGAATCAGCGGCACGCTGCCAAGCATGGCCGCTTCCACCGGATGGAACGCGTAGGTGGAAAACGGCGTGGCCACGTGCGAACGGTGATGCGCCACATGGAATCGACGCATCAGCCGGGTGTGCAGCAGGCGGTGGTTGAGATAGAAATGCAGCTCGTTCCAGAAGAACAGGACGATGATTTCGATGATGATCTGCGCGACTGACGGCGCCGTTGCCAATTGCGCCCAACCCAGCCTGAGCAATCCCCAGGGCACCACCAGGCCGGTACCGAATATCAGGATCGACATCATTGATTCGCCGATCTCGCGTCGCAGCTGGCCCGGGCGCAGCGGTCGTGGATCCAGCCGCCTGCCGAAACCGATTGCCGGCATCAGGCGCTGGCTCAGCCATGTGTTGACAAGCGCGGTAGTGAAATACAGCACACTGAAATACATCACGCCGACGGTCATGACCTGTAGCCAGTCGAGCGAAATGAACCAGCTCCCCATCGGGCATGCCTCCATGCGTTGTGGACACGGTGCGTGTGTTGTTGCGATGTGGCGGATTCGACGCCGGCCGTGTCCTTGCCATCGCCCCGGATGCGCCGCTCGCCAGCCGATGCCCGCATCTTACCGCGTGAAGCGCGCCGCTGTACGGGCCAGACCGGTTGCGTTAGCGCTCCGGCCTGGCGATGGCGTTGCGCGGGCAGCTGCGGGCAAAGCTCCGCGTTACACGTAAGCTGCCGCTCAGCCGGCCGCGATCTGACCCGGTACCGCCGCCAGTTGCGGCCAGCGCTTGAGGATGGCGGCGCGGATGCCGGCCGCATCGATGCCGGCCTCGGCCAGCAACTGTTCGCGACTGGCGTGGCGCTGGAATTCATCCGGCAGTCCCAGATGCAGGATCGGCGCCTGCACCCCGGCCTGATTGAGTAGTTCGGCCACGCCGGAGCCAGCACCGCCCATCACCACGTTGTCCTCCACCGTCACCAGCCCCTGGTGGCTCTGCGCCAGCTGCAGGATCAAGGCGCGGTCCAGCGGTTTGACGAAGCGCATGTTGACCACGGTCAGGCCCAGGTCGCGGCCGACATCCTCGGCTGCGGCCACGGTCGAGCCGAACGCAAGAATGGCCACGCGCGAACCCTGCAGCCGGGTCTGTGCCTGGCCGATGGGCAGCGTCTGCAGGTCGGCGGCCGGGGTGACACCCGGACCGGTGCCGCGCGGATAGCGCACCGCCGCCGGGCCCTGGTACTTGAAACCGGTGCTGAGCATCTGCCGGCATTCGTTTTCATCGGCCGGTGCCATCACCACCATGTGCGGCACGCAACGCAGGTAGCTCAGGTCGAGGTTGCCGGCATGGGTGGCACCATCAGGGCCGACCACGCCGCCACGGTCGATCGCAAACAGCACGTCCAGCTGCTGGATCGCCACGTCATGGACCAGTTGGTCGTAACCACGCTGCAGGAAGGTCGAATAGATCGCCACCACCGGCTTGCTGCCTTCGCAGGCCATGCCGGCGGCCAAGGTCACCGCATGCTGTTCGGCGATGGCGACGTCGAAGTAACGGTCCGGATATTTCTTGCTGAAACGGACCAGCCCGGAGCCTTCGCGCATGGCCGGGGTGATACCGAGCAACTTGGGATCTGCGGCGGCCATGTCGCACAACCAGTCGCTGAAGATATCGGTATAGGTCGGCTTCCTGGCGCCGGTCTTGCTGACCAGGCCCTTCTGCGGATCGAACGGGCCGACCGCGTGATAGCCGATCTGATCGCCTTCGGCGAGCTCGTAGCCTTTGCCCTTGGTGGTCATGATGTGCAGCAGCTGCGGACCCTTGAGGGTCTTCAGCACTTTCATCGCGTTGACCAGCGCGGTCACATCGTTGCCATCGATCGGGCCGGTGTAGTGGAAACCCATCTGCTCGAACAATGTGGACGGCACGAACATGCCTTTCCAGTGTTCTTCCCAGCGACGCATGAACCGCGCCGGCGGCTTGCGCTTGTCACCGAGCAGCTTCTTGCCACCTTCACGCAGTGAATTGAGGGTGCGGCTGCTGCTCATCCGGCCGAGCAGTTTGGTCAGCCCGCCGACGTTTTCCGAAATCGACATCTGGTTGTCGTTGAGCACCACCAGCAGGTTCGGCTCCGGCTCCATGCCGCCGGCGTGGTTGAGCGCTTCGAAGGCCATGCCCGCGGTCATCGCGCCATCGCCGATCACTGCCACCACCTTGCGCTCGTCGCCGGCCTGGGCCAGCGCGATGGCCATGCCCAGCGCGGCCGAGATCGAGGTCGACGAATGGCCGACGCCAAAAGTGTCGTATTCGCTTTCCTCGCGCTTGGGGAACGGCGCCACGCCGTCGGCCTGCTTGACCGTGTGGATCTGGTCGCGCCGGCCGGTCAGGATCTTGTGCGGATAGCACTGGTGGCCGACGTCCCAGACCAGCCGGTCGCGCGGCGTGTCGTACAGGTAATGCAGGGCCACGGTGAGCTCGATGACGCCAAGCCCGGCGCCGAAATGGCCGCCACTGCGACCGACGGATTCGATCAGGTAGCCGCGCAGCTCCTCGGCGATGGCCGGCAACTGATCTTCGCCAAACTGGCGCAGGTCGGCCGGTGTCTGGATCCGGGAGAGGTGGGGATAACGGCTGGGATCAATCATTGGCTTGGGCTTCTTCTGACCCGCTATTTTCCCCCCCTTGTGTGAAGTGGGGCAAGCAATGATGTTCAGCTTTGTCTGGCGCCAGGCCATCGGCCACGGCGCCTGGCTCAGGCCAGCAGTTTTGAGCGCTTGGGCAGGTGTGATTTGAGGAACGCCATCTGGTCGGCCAGGATGTTGCGGTTGGACAGGATCAGGTGTTCGACCCAGCTTGGCCGGTACGGCACCGCCAGCAGCGGCATGTTGGCCTGTTGCGGGGTGCGGTTGCTCTTGCGCGAATTGCAGTGGAAGCAGGCGGTGACCACGTTTTCCCAGATGTCCTTGCCGCCCTTGGACAACGGCAGCACGTGATCGCGGGTCAGGTGCGGCCGGGTGAACTCACGGCCGCAATACAGGCATAGCTGGGCATCGCGGGCGAACAGGGCGGTGTTGCTCAGGCTCGGCGTGGGTGACAGCGCGCTGGCACGGGCGTGGCCACGCGATGCAACAATCGGATGCAGTTCGATGACACTCTGCGCGCCGCTGATCCGGCAGGTGCCGCCATGCACGCGCAGGCACGGATCGCCCAGCGTCCAGGCCACTGCATCACGCGCATACAGGCAGGTCGCGTCCTGCCAGTTGATCCAGTCGAGTACGTGGCCATGCGCATCGAGAGACAATACCCGGACCGCACCACGTGGATTGAGCTGGGCGATCGACGCCGACGGCATCGCGGCCGGCCTGTTACCGGTATCCACCCGTTGAAGCTGAGCTGTGTCTGCCTCCATTGGGGATACAGGTTATACCCAATTGATGACGATTTGGATAGCACCGTCGGCGGCCCGGTTGCGAGGACCGCCGACGGTAGGTCAATGTGCCACTGTGCTATTCGCCGAAGCGGGCGTCGGCCATCGCCATCAGCGGCGCGGCACCGGACTGGATGGCCGCGGCGTGGGTCAGCGTCCGCGGCAGGATCCGCGCGTAATAGAAGCGCGCGGTTTCCAGCTTCGATTGCCTGAAATCGGCACCATGCGCCGACGCATTGGCCGCGGCCACGCTGCGGGCCCACCAGTAAGCCAGCACCACATAGCCGGAATAGAACAGATAGTCGTAACTGGCCGCGCCCAGTTCTTCCGGGTTGTCCTGCGCACGTTGCAGGATGTCAGTGGTCAGGCTCGCCCATTCCTCGGCTTTGCGGGCCAGTGGCACGATGAACTCGGCCATCGCCTGATCGTCTTGATGCTGCTTCACGAACGCCTGCACCTGGGCCAGGAACAGCTTGAGTCCAGCGCCGTGGCTGGCGGCGGTCTTGCGACCGATCAGATCCAATGCCTGGATGCCGGTGGTGCCTTCGTACAAGGTGGTGATGCGGGCGTCACGTGCCAGCTGCTCGATGCCGTGTTCGCGGATGTAGCCGTGGCCACCGAAGCACTGCACCGCGTTATAGGTGTTCTCGATGCCCCATTCGGTCTGGCAGGCCTTGGAAATCGGGGTCAGGAAACTGACCAGCGTTTCCGCCTCTTCACGCTCCTTGGGGTCGGCGGCGCGCTTGGCGACATCGATCAGGCTGCCCGCATGCAGCGCCAGCAGGCGGCTGCCTTCGACCAGTGACTTGATGCTCAGCAGCATGCGCCGGACATCGGGGTGGACGATGATCGGGTCGGCCGGCTTGTCAGGAAATCTGGCCCCGGACAGGGCGCGTGACTGCAGGCGCTCGCGCGCGTAGCGCAAGGCGTTCTGGTAGGCGCGTTCGGACAGGCCGATGCCCTGCAGGCCAACTCCCAGGCGCGCAGTGTTCATCATCGTAAACATCGCCTGCAGGCCTTTGTGCGCACCACCGACCAGATAGCCTTGTGCGTCATCGAAATTGATCACGCAGGTGGCCGAGGCCTTGATCCCCATCTTGTGTTCGATCGACCCGCAGCGCACGCCATTGCGCTCGCCGACGGTACCGTCGCCGGCGACCTTGAACTTGGGCACCACGAACAGCGAAATACCCTTCGCACCCGGCGGCGCATCGGGTAGCTTGGCCAGCACCAGATGCACGATGTTGTCGGTGAAATCGTGTTCGCCGGCGGTGATGAAGATCTTGGTACCGCTGATCGAATAACTCTCACCATCGGCATTGGCGGTGGCGCGGGTCTTCAGCAAGCCCAGGTCCGTGCCGCAATGCGGCTCGGTCAGGCACATGGTGCCGGTCCAGCGGCCTTCGACCAGCGGCTTGAGGAACACTTCGCGCTGCCAGTCCTGGCCATGGTGTTCCAGCGCATGCACGGCACCGTGCGAAAGCAGCGGGAAATTGCCCCAGGCCAGGTTGGCGGCGTTGATCATCTCGTTGAGCGGCACGCCCAGCACGTGCGGCAGGCCCTGGCCACCGAAATCCGCGGCCGAGGTCAGCCCGCTCCAGCCGCCATCAACGAACTGCTGGTAAGCCTGCCTGAAGCCGGGCGGGGTGGTGACGTCGCCACTGGCGGCATCGAAACTGCAGCCGACTTCATCGCCGACGCTGTTCAGTGGTGCGAGCACGCTGCCGGTGAAGCGCGCGGCTTCTTCGAGTACCGCATCGACGATGTCACGGCTGGCGTCGGCATAACCCAGGCGCTGGAACAGTGCCTCCGCCCCCAGCACGTCGTAAAGCGCAAAACGGATGTCGTTCAGTGGGGCGTTGTAGCTACTCATGTCGAAAACTCTTCAGTGCGGGGGATACGGTTCTTCCAGCAGGTCGGCGTTGACGGCGACGGCGGTTCAACGCAGCACGCCGTCCAGGCCGGGAACCGGATTGAGCAGGTTGTTGCTGCTGATGTCGAAATCGCGCGACTTGCCGTCTTCAGGCAGCGCATTGGCGGTGCCGCTGAGCTGGTACTCGATGGCGCGGCGGCTGGCGAGCGCGTCGGCGACCGCAATCCGGCCGGCCGAGGTCGGCTGCAGCGCGACGCTGACCACATCGGCCGACTCCGGACCCACCGACAGCTGTGGACTGGCCTGCAGGGTGCCAGCCGCCTGGCCGGACAACTGCAGTTCCAGACGCAGTTGGTCAAAGCGCATCGGAATGCTGCTGTAATTCTGCAGGCGTAGATCGACTTTCCAACTGCCGTTGGCATCCACCGACAACTGCTGGATGAATACCGCCGGTTCGGACACGCGCCGTGCCGGACCACTGCTGCAGGAGGCCAGCAACGCCATCAGCAGGACCAGTCCCACGATTCCCGTTGCACGTTTGATTCGACGCATTCCCCACCTCCGGCTGGATACAGGCGATCAGGATACTACGGCGTATGGGCAGGGTCATGGCGCGCATGACGATGTCGAAATCCATGGTGTGCCGCAACATGACGAAGCGGCGACGGAGGTCCGCGCAAGGCGCATCGGATGCGCCACGGCAGGAGGTTGAGCGCGGGCAAAACTGCACATGCGCCGGGCTTTGCCACACGTTGTCCATCTTCCGGTGGACGACTGCGGGCGCGCCATCGTTGATCAGGGTGGGACGGCAACCGACGCCAGGGTCACAATTTATTGACAGCGCTGCCATTTTGGGAAACGTTATGTCCGCGCCCGCTCCGGGGAGGGAGGTCGGGCGCGCATTTCCATCGTCACGGGAGAACACGCTTGAAAACGACCACCCCGCGCCTGCGCCCGCGTAGCTTGCTGCTCGCCATGCTGTTCGCATCGGCTTCGTCCACGTTGATGGTCGGCGCGGCGCTGGCTGCCAGTCCCGGCAACGACGGCACCCGCGCCGGCCGGGCGGTGGATCCGGCGTGGCCCGAGGTCCACTGGCCACTGGCCGCGGACCCGGCGATGGAAAAACGCATCGGTGAGCTGCTCGCCAGGATGACGGTGGAAGAAAAGGTCGGCCAGATCGTCCAGGGGGATATTGCCAGCCTGACACCGGAGGACGTACGCAAGTACCACCTTGGCTCCATCCTGGCGGGCGGCAATTCCGATCCCGGTGGCCGTTACAACGCCAAGCCCTCCGAGTGGCTGGCGCTGGCCGATGCGTTTTACCAGGCATCGATGGATGGAAGCGACGGACATACGGTGATCCCGGTGCTGTTCGGTATCGATGCCATCCACGGCCAGAGCAACATCGTCGGTGCGACGTTGTTCCCGCACAACATCGCGCTGGGCGCGACGCGCAACCCCGAGCTGATGCATCGCATCGGCGAGATCACCGCGGCCGAAACCCGCGTCACCGGCATGGAGTGGGCGTTCGCACCGACCGTGGCGGTACCGCAGGATGATCGCTGGGGCCGCGCCTACGAGGGCTACTCCGAATCACCCGACGTGGTCGCCAGTTTTGCCGGGGCGATGGTCGAGGGCCTGCAGGGCAAGGTCGGTACGCCGCAGTTCCTGGACGGCAGCCATGTGATGGTGTCGGTCAAGCATTACCTGGGCGATGGCGGCACCAGCGGCGGCAAGGACCAGGGCGACACCCGCATCAGCGAAGCCGAACTGGCGCGTATCCACAACGCCGGTTATCCGCCGGCGATCGCTGCCGGCGCGCAGAGCGTGATGGCTTCGTTCAACAGCTTCAACGGCAAGAAGATGACCGGTGATCACTACCTGCTCACCGATGTGCTGAAAGGGCGGATGAATTTCGGCGGCTTCGTGGTCAGCGACTGGAATGCGCACGGTCAGGTCGAAGGCTGCAGCAACGACAGTTGCCCGGCCGCCTTCAATGCCGGCATCGACATGCTGATGGCGCCGGATACCTGGAAGGCGTATTACACCAGCGCGCTGGCGGCGGTGAAGTCGGGCGAGATTCCGATGAAGCGGCTGGATGACGCAGTAGCCCGGATCCTGCGGGTGAAGATGCGGCTGGGCCTGTTCGAGGCTGGCAAGCCTTCCTCGCGCCCGCTGGGTGGCAAGTATGAGCTGCTCGGTTCAGCGGAACATCGCGCGGTCGCCCGCCAGGCGGTACGCGAATCGCTGGTGCTGCTGAAGAACAACAACGCGATCCTGCCGCTGGATCCGCGCAAGACCCTGCTGGTGGCGGGCGATGGTGCCGATGATGTCGGCAAGCAGGCCGGTGGCTGGACACTCAACTGGCAGGGCACCGGCACCACCCGTGCCGACTTCCCCCATGCCGACAGTATTTTCGAAGGCTTCGAGCAGCAGGCCAGGGCCGCCGGTGGCAAGGCCATCCTGTCAGTCGATGGCAGCTACCAGCAGAAACCCGATGCGGCGGTGGTGGTGTTTGGCGAAGACCCCTACGCCGAATTCCAGGGCGACATCCCGACCCTGCTGTACAAGCCGGGCAATGGCAGCGATCTGGAACTGATCAAGCGGCTGAAGGCCGATGGCATCCCGGTGGTGGCGGTGTTCCTGAGTGGACGGCCGTTGTGGATGAACCGCGAGATCAATGCCGCCGATGCGTTTGTCGCCGCATGGTTGCCGGGTTCGGAAGGGGCGGGCGTGGCCGATGTGCTGCTGCGCGACCGCAACGGGCAGGTACAACATGATTTCAAGGGCAAGCTGAGCTTTTCCTGGCCGCGCACGGCCACCCAGTACGACAACAACGTCGGCCAGCCAGGCTATGACCCGTTGTTCGCCTTCGGCTATGGCCTGAGCTATGCCGACAAGGGTGATCTGGCAGCCTTGCCGGAACAGTCCGGGGTGTCGGGACAACATGCGTTGCCCGGTGTGTACCTGCAGCGCGGGATGGCGACCAGCGGTTTGAGCGCGCAGTTGCATGCGGCCGGCAAGCAGGCCGAGATAAATGCGATCCCGACCGCGTCGGCCGATGACAGCCTGCGCATCAGCGGTGTCGACTACCAGCAACAGGAAGATGCGCGGCGTCTGGCCTGGTCGGGCAATGGCACCGCCAGCATGGTCCTGCATTCGGAACAGCCACTGGATATCAGCCGCGAGACCAACGGTGACGTGATGCTGGTGACCACCCTGCGTCCTGAACAACTGCCTGCTGGTGCGAAGGTCACCCTGGGCATGAGTTGCGGCAACGACTGCGCCGGCAAGGTCGACATCAGCCAGGCACTGGCCGACATGTCCAACGGCAAGTGGGGCCGTCTTGGTGTCGCGCTGCGCTGTTTTGCGGGCAACGGTGTCGATGTGGCCAGGGTCGACGACATCTGGCAGTTGCAGGCAAGCGGTGCCGTGCAGTTGTCGGTTTCGCGGGTGGCGCTGGGCGCATCCAATGAAGTCGACAAAGCGGTCACCTGTCCGGCCAGTCAATAACGGGCCGGGCGTGGTTGGCGCCATCCAACCGGGGCGCCGGCGCTGACACCAGGCGCCGGTGCGGGTCTGTTTGACAGGGGATGGTTGCCGGGTTGCTTCTCTCCAGCCCGGCAACCTTTTTTATGTCCGCTGGCGGTGTGCCGGACCGGTCGAATGGCGGATCTGCAGCGCGTAGGGCATGTGCGTCATCTGCCCGCTGGCCGGGTCCTGGATCGCTTTCAACAACTCCACGGTCGCCTGCCGGCCCATGTCGCGTGCCGGCTGGTGCACCGTCGTCAGGGTCGGGAATATCTGTCGCGATACCGGCGTATCGTCGAAGCCGCACACCGACAGATCACCCGGAATGTCCAGGCCGCGGCCATGGGCCACGCTCATCACCCCCGCGGCCATGTCGTCGTTGGCGGCAAAGATCGCGGTCGGCGGATCGTCCAGATCCAGCAGCGCATGCGCCGCCTGCATGCCGGAGTCGAAGGAAAATTCGCCTTGCACCACCAGCGACGGGTCGTAGTCGATGCCCGCCTGGCGCAGGCCATTGCAGTAACCCTCGTGGCGCCATTCGCTGGCGCCGTGCGCGGCGTGGCCACGGATGTGGGCGATGCGGGTGTGGCCCATCGATGCCAGCAGGCTGATCATCTCGCGCGCGGCTTCCTGCTCGTCCAGGGTCACGCCGATGCCGCCTTCGCGCACTTTGGGAGATACGCAGGCATACG
This sequence comes from Pseudoxanthomonas dokdonensis, assembly GCF_001431405.1. GTDB lineage: Bacteria > Pseudomonadota > Gammaproteobacteria > Xanthomonadales > Xanthomonadaceae > Pseudoxanthomonas_A > Pseudoxanthomonas_A dokdonensis. The sequence continues at coordinate 485,385 of NZ_LDJL01000011.1, read as the reverse complement.
GGATCCGCAACTCGTCCAGACGGTCGAGCAGGGCGATGCTGTCGGTCAGTGGCGGGGTCAGGATCAGCCCATCCAGACGCGACAGGGCGACCAGTGATTCCACCGTCTGCACGAAGTCCGCGCGGGTATAGGCCACCGGCTGCACCACCATCCCGTAGTGGTATTGCTCGCAGGCCTCGACCACGCCGGTGAGGATTTCCATCAGGTAGTTGGCCGACGGATTGTCGTACAGCAGTGCGACCAGATAGGACCTGCGGCCGGCCAGACTCCGGGCCGACGGGTCAGGGCGATAGTTCAGCGATTTGGCCACCGCCTGCACGCGCAGGCGGGTGGCTTCCTTGACGGTCGGCTCGTTGTTCAAGACCCGCGACACCGTCTTCATGGACACGCCCGCGGCGGCGGCCACGTCCTCAATCCTGACCCGCATATTCGGCACCCCTCCCCAGGGATATGGATCCAGCGTCGCCAACTCTGACAGCGCTGTCAGCCTCGAATTTAAGCGCATGCCGGCCGGCATTCAAGGCGCACTGCGGCAAGCGTCCGCGCAATGCTGGCAATGGAGTGCGATGGCCAGTGCTGGGCGATCCGGTCGCCATCACGAGTTGATTGCCACCAGGCCCGGCAAACCGCCCGCAGCCAGCCACCACGCGATGCGGGAATGGAGGCCCGCGTGCACGTGGCGACTGCGTTTTTGCCGATTCAATGCAAAGATGACCGCTTGGAACCATGCGATCCGTGTCGCAAGCGGCGTTCCCACCACGACAGGACACCATGAAAGTACCCAACGGATTGCAGGTTCTCATCGACGACGGGGTCATCGACCAGGTGCTGCGCCCACTCAAGAGTGGCAAGGAGGCGGCCGTCTATGTCGTCAGCAGCGGTGACGATGTGCGCTGCGCCAAGGTCTACAAGGATCTGGCGCAACGCAGTTTCCAGCAGCGCACGGTGTACCAGGAAGGCCGCAAGTTGCGCGGCAGCCGCGAGACGCGGGCGGCATCCAAGGCCACCCGCTATGGCCGCAAGCAACAGGAAGTGGCCTGGAAGAACGCCGAAGTCGACGCGCTTTATCAGTTGCGTGATGCCGGCGTGCGGGTTCCTGAACCGTATGGCTTTTTCCACGGTGTGCTGGTGATGGAGCTGGTGGTCGATGGCGAGGGCTATTCGGCGCCACGGATGGGCGAGGTCGAGTTGTCGGCCGTGCAGGCGCGGCAGTTCCATGGCTTCCTGATTGGCGAAATCGTCAAGATGCTGTGCGTCGGCCTGATCCACGGCGATCTGTCCGCCTACAACATCCTGCTGGGCGAAGACGGCCCGGTGCTGATTGATTTTCCGCAGGTGGTCAGCGCCGCCGGCAACAACGCCAGCCGCAGGATGCTGCTGCGCGACGTCAATGCGATCACTGCCAGCCTGGGCCGGTTTGCGCCCGAGCTGCTGGATACCTGGTATGGAGAGGAGATGTGGGCGCTGTACGAGTCAGGCGCGTTGCTGCCGGATACGGTGCTGACTGGCAGGTTCGTGCACGATCAGCGCAGCATTGATCTGGACGGCGTGCGCGAGGCGATTGAGGACGCCCGCCAGTTGGCCATCATCCGTCAACAGGGCCGCGAAGCCGCCGACGAGGATTGAGTCCGGCGCGCTTGCGATGGCATAGTCCAGCATCCAACCGGCATGCCGCCAGCGCATGCCGGGCTGAGCAAACATCCCGGGACTGATACATGCGCCACTTCGTGACCGCACTGATGACCGCCTGCCTGCTGCTGCCGCCTGTCATCGGCCGGGCGGCAAGCCCGTTTGCCGGCACCTGGCAACTGGTCGACGGCGAGTACCTCGACGAACATGGCCAGACCATCCGCTACCGCGACGTCGGCATGCAATCGCTGAAAGTGCTGGATGAGGCGAATTTCAGTTTCACCAGCATGGCGAACGGTAAATTCTGGAGCGCCGGCGCGGGCCAGTATCACCACCACGACAAGGTCTACATCGAGACGCCGCGCTATACCTCCTATGACGTGCCGGCAGGCCAGCGCTATGAGTTCCGCTATCAGTTGCAAGGTGATCGCTGGACCAACGAACGCTGGGAGCAGGGGCGTCGGGTCGAGCGCGAAGTGTGGCAGCGGGTGCCTGCTGCTGAAGCCGGCACCGAGCCAGGGCCCGGTGATTCCAGCCAGTAACACCAATGGGTTCTGTTGCTGGTCAAAATTTGACCAGACTACTTGACAGCATTGCGGCACAAAGCGTGCCGCCAGTTATCCACATGTTTGCGCCAGAACCATCCACACCTGCTGTGGACAACCGGCCGTGCTAGTGCGCGGCGGCCTGCTGCTCGCGGACGTATTGCATGATGTTGATGAACGTGTCCACCCATACCTGGTCCTGATGCATGGCCAGGTAGCCGAGCAGTTCGTCGTGCGCCTGCCGTGACACGCTGAGGTAATCGCCGCCGACCCCATGGAAGGTGAAGTTGACCATGGTGCCGGCTTCGATGGCCTGCTGTACGCGCTGGATCAACTGCTGGCCAGTCACGCCTTCCGGCGCCTCCACCGTCACCGCATAGGGATCCAGCGCCCACATGTCCGGTGTCACCGCGCCCTGGCCGAGCTTGATCGCGACGAAGTCCGGGTGCAGGGCGGCCACATAGTTTTCGCCATCGGCGATGACATCACCGCAGGGCACCGTCAGCGTGCGCTGTGTCCTGCCATCGATGGCGGTCAGCATGACGTTGGCCAGGCGCACCTGATCGATCATCTGCGCGGCGCTGGTGCGGTCCAGATCCCGCGACGGCTCGACCCACTCATGCCCCTTCAGCGATCCCGAGCACTGATGGAACAGGGTGTGGTTGCCCAGTTCATGGCCATTGGCCGCGGCCTGGCGCCATTCGGCCATCCGATCACGCACGGGATCACGCGACAGCTGCAGATAGAAACTGCCCTTCAGACCCACCCGGTCCAGCGCCGGGATGGCGATATCCAGTTGCGAATCCAGCGCATCGTCATAAGCCAGGCTGACCGCCGCCTTCCTGCCATCCGGCCAGGGAAACGGTCCGTGCCCAGCTGCATGCGCAGGCGCCAGCGGCAACCCAAGAAGCAATACCAGACCAAATCGCTTGAAGCAGATCACAGGCGTTCCCCAACGCAATCGCGAATGACCAACATTAGCCCAATGGTCGGAGTCGAGCCAGTATGTGGACGGTCCGGCGGCGCTGACCGCGGTGATGTCTTCGCATGGCGATGTGCACGACGTTGCGACGATCAGTCGATGCCATTGCGAAGGCCCGCAGCAAACTGCAACAGCGCGGCATGTATCTGGCCTGCTATGTCATGCAGCATATGCTCGCAACGTGGTAGGGCAGACCGATGAAAAAGCGAACCGCAGCGTCTGCCGAGCGGACACCAAGCAATCACGCCCAGCTCTGGCTGGCGCGGAGATTTTTAGCAGATCCGGGAGTTTTCAGCAGATGGGCTTTCGCAACTACCGTGGAAAGCCTTGCCACCAATGGTGGCCGGGGAGGGAATCGAACCCCCGACACAGGGATTTTCAATCCCTTGCTCTACCGACTGAGCTACCCGGCCATGGTTTTCGCTTTCGACAACAGTGCCGGTGCGAGGAGCGGAATGATACGGATTGCCAGCGCCCATGGCAAGCGTTGGCATTGCCCAAGGCGAAGGCTGGCCGGGGCGGGTGACGGCTTGGCTGGCGCTCACACAACCTCGCCGGGGCCGGTCTACCATGGCGGTGCTGTCCGGCCCGGACCCTGCCTGGAGGTATGCGATGAAACACTTGTTTGTTGCCGCCTGTGCGCTGCTGGTAGTCGCTGGCTGCGCCACCGGTCCGCGTCAGACCGATGCGCAGCGCCTGGCGATGTACCGCGACGTGGCCGGGGCCCCGGTCAAGGATTTCAACTTCTTCGGCAATCTGACTGGCTGGACGCCATTGGGCGATGGCGCGCTGGCGGTGTCGCCCAAGCTCAATGAAACCTATCTGCTGACCCTGAGCGGGCCATGCCCGGATCTGGATTACGCCCAGGCTATTGTCCTCAGCAGCATGAATGGCCAAGTGTCCGCTGGCTTCGACAAGGTCACGCCAATCGGTGCCGGCACTTCCGGGCCGCATATTCCGTGCCGCATCGACACCATCCAGCCGGTTGACGGCAAGGCGCTGAAAGCCTCGCAGCAGGAACTACGCGAAGCCAGCACCGTGCAGCGCTCCAGCGAAGACGCCGAGTAGGAAGTCCGCTGGAACCACAGCGGGACGACGCCGCATCAACGCGGCGCGGCGTCTTCGGGGACGTAGCCCTGTGGTTTTTCGGCGCCCCCGGCAAACAGGAATTTTTCCAGCTCTGCTTCCAGGAACGCGCGGTGCCTGGGATCGCGTGGTGACAATCGGTTTTCGTTGATCAGCATGGTCTGGTGGGCCAGCCATGCAGCCCACGCGGACTTGCCGATGTTGGCGAAAATGCGTTGTCCCAGCTCGCCGGGATAAGGCACGAAGTCCAGTCCTTCGGCATCGTGCTGCTGGTATTGGCAGAAAACGGTTCTTGGCATGGTTCAGCGGTCCAGCAATTTGCGGATGGGGGCGGGCAGGCCGAGCGCGCGCAGTTGCTCGCGGTCCAGCCACTGCAGGTCATTATCCTCGCCCACGCGGTCGCGCGGGCGCAGCCCGCTCAGCCGGCGCGGCTGGATCCGGAGTTTGTAGTGGCTGAACACGTGCGGCACGTCCGGCAGCGCCTGCGCGCTGGCGAAGTCGCCGCTGATGTGGCGGTCGAACCAGTCGCGTGCGGCGGCTTCGTCGCTCGCCTCAGGCAGCGACCACAGACCGGCCCAGATGCCGGTCGGCGGGCGCCGCTGCAGCAGCACCCGGCCCTGCTCGTCTTCCAGCCAAAGCATGATCGCTTCACGTTCCGGCAGCGCCTTGCCGGGCTTGCTGGTCGGCAGCTCGTCAACCCGCCCCTGGGCGAAAGCCACGCAGTCGGACTGCAGCACGCAGACCAGGCAGGCTGGCCTGGCGCGGGTACACAGGGTGGCACCGAAATCCATCTGCGCCTGGGTGTAGTCGGCCAGTCGGCTGTCGGGAAGATGCGCCTGCGCCTGCTGCCAGAGTTGTTTTTCCACCGCGGGCGTGCCCGGCCAACCGCTGATGCCGTGGTAGCGCGCCAGTACCCGCTTGACGTTGCCATCAAGAATCGCGAAGCGATCGCCCCAGGCCTGGGCCAGGATCGCGCCGGCGGTGCTGCGGCCAATACCGGGCAAGGCCAGCAATGCATCGAAGTCGCGCGGCAGATCACCACCGTGCTGTTCCACGCAGATGCGTGCAGTGGCATGCAGGTTGCGGGCACGGGCGTAGTAGCCGAGGCCGGCCCATTGCGCCGACACCTGATCCGGCGTTGCCGCGGCCAGATCCGGCAAGTTCGGGAAAGCCGCCAGGAATCGTTCGAAATACGGGATGACCGTACTGACCTGGGTCTGCTGCAGCATGATCTCCGACAGCCATACCCGATAGGCGCTGCGCGGGTGCTGCCAGGGCAGGTCATGGCGGCCGGCCTGGTCGAACCACTGCAGCAGGCGCGTGGCGAAGCGGTCATTGCTTACCGCCGCCGGGTCGGATGTGGGTTGATTGCCGACGTCGCCGCCGGCAGCAGGCTCAGCCGCCACCCAGTGCCTCGGGCAGCAGCGCGTCGACGAAGGCCTCGGCGTCGAACACGCGCAAATCCTCGGCGCGCTCGCCGATGCCGGCATAGCGGATCGGAATACCGAACTCGCGCGCCAACGCAAATACCACGCCGCCCTTGGCGGTACCGTCGAGCTTGGTCACCACCAGTCCGGTCACGCCGACCGCGGCATGGAACTGGCGCAGTTGCGACAGCGCGTTCTGGCCGGTGGTGCCATCGATGACCATCAGCACTTCATGCGGAGCCGACGGGTCCAGCTTGCCAAGCACGCGGCGAATCTTGCCGAGCTCGTTCATCAGGCCGGTCTGGGTATGCAGGCGACCGGCGGTGTCGGCAATCAACACTTCGGTGCCGCGTGATTTGGCCGCCTGCAGGGCGTCAAACGCGACCGATGCGGCGTCGGCGTCCTGTCCCTGCGCAATCACCGGCACGCCGTTGCGCTCGCCCCAGGCCTGCAGCTGGGCGACGGCGGCGGCGCGGAAGGTATCGCCGGCGGCCAGCATCAGGCTGTGACCATCGTCCTTGAAGCGGCGCGCCAGCTTGCCGATGGTGGTGGTCTTGCCGACGCCATTGACGCCTACCGTCAGTAGTACGAATGGCCTGGCGCTGCGATCGATCCGCAGCGGTTGCGCCACCGGTTGCAGCAATGCGATCAAATCCGCGCGCAGGGCCTTGAGCAGGGCGTTGGCATCGGCAAACTCACGCGCCTTCATCCGCTTGCGCAGGGCTTCAACCAGGGCGGTGGTGGCCGGCACGCCGACATCGGCGGTCAGCAAGGCGGTCTCTATTTCGTCGAGTAGATCGTCATCCAGCTTGGGATGACGGGCGAACATGCCACCAAAGCTGCGCGCGAACACGCTGCCGCGCAGGCGGTCACGCCAGCCGGGCTTGCCGGCCGCCGCTGGCGGTGCCTGGCCGGGGACGGCATCGTCCACTGCCGGCGACTTGTCAGTTGCAGCGTCAGCTGCCAGCACCGGCGCCGCTTCAGGCGGCCGGGCGGCAGGCGCCGGTTCGGCGTGCGCGACGTGTGGTGGCGCATCAACCACTGGCGGCGCGCCAGGCGCGAAGGCAGTGGCCTCGGTGGTGGGAGCATCGGGAGTTTGCTGCGGCGGCGCGGGCTGCTTTTCGGGCGGGCTCGCGGGCGCGTCAGGCTTCTTGCGTCGGAACCAGCTGACCATGACCCAAACAATCGCGGAGAATAGGACGCATGTTATCACCGGCACCCGGCAACCCCTGATGAAGCCCACCCGCAAACCCGCGCCCGGACAGGTGCGCATCATTGGTGGCCGTTGGCGCGGCAGCAAGTTGACGGTCGCCGACAGCCCTGGCCTGCGGCCGAGCAGTGACCGCGTGCGCGAAACCCTGTTCAACTGGCTGGGGCCGGGCCTGCCCGGTGCCAACGTGCTGGATCTGTTCGCCGGCAGTGGCGCGCTGGGACTGGAGGCGATATCGCGCGGCGCAAGCCATGCCACCCTGGTCGAACGCGACCCCGCGTTGGCGCACTCACTGCGGCAAGTGGTCGAACGGCTGGATGCCGGCGCCCAGGTGCAGGTGGCCGCCACCGATGCGCTGGCCTGGCTGCGGCAGACGCCGGCGCGGCGCTTCGATATCGTGTTCGTGGACCCGCCATTTGCGGCGCAACTCTGGCAGCCGGCCATCGACGGTATCGCGGCCCATCTGGCTGACGACGCATGGGTTTACCTGGAGTCGCCGCTGTCGCTGGCACCTGTGGTGCCGGCCGGTTGGCAACTGCACTGCGAGGCGGGCACCCGCGAGGTGCGCTATGCCCTGTACCGGCTTCACGGCGCTGTTACACTTTAGCCTGCTGCTTTCTGGTGGAACCACCATGGCTGTGCCTGCAACCCGGACCGCGCTGTATCCCGGCACGTTCGACCCGATAACCAATGGACACATCGACCTGATTGACCGTGCCGCGCCGCTGTTCGAGCGGGTGGTCATCGGCGTCGCCGAAAGTCCCGGCAAGGGACCGGCATTGCCGCTCGATTTGCGGGTCGAACTGGTCCGTCAGGCGGTGGCACGGCACCCGCATGTGGAAGTACGTGGCTTCGACAGCCTGCTGGCCACCTTTGCCAACGAGGTTGGCGCCGGCGTGCTGCTGCGTGGCCTGCGTGCGGTGTCGGACTTCGAATACGAATTCCAGCTGGCCAGCATGAACCGGCATCTGATTCCCGAGGTCGAGACCCTGTTCCTGACCCCGGCCGAACAATATGGCTTCATTTCCTCGTCGCTGGTGCGCGAAATCGCCCGCCTGGGCGGCGACGTTTCCGCGTTTGTGACACCGGCGGTCGATGCGGCGTTGCGAGCGCAGTGGAAGCGCGGCTAGCGCGGGGTTCCTCGCGCTGGATGCGTATGCTGTGGCACGATCTTCAACACTGACTTATCTGGAGGGGTATTTACCCATGAACAATATTGCCAAGCGCCTGCTGCTGGTCGCCTGCCTGGTGCTGCCTTTTGCCGCCTGCAAGAAGCAGGAAGAGGTGAAAGTGGACCAATCCGAACAGGCGCAGGCCGCACTGGTCGCACCGGCCAAGGACGACGACGCCGCATGGCGCACGTACCTGTCCGAAGTGGTCACCCGCAACATGGGGACCATCACCAATTCGCCGTACCTGTACTACCTGCCGCCGGAATCGGACCCGGAGTTCGAAGCCAAGTACCAGCGTTCGCTGGAACAGGCGCAGACCGCCATCGCCCGTGGCATCGTCGGCGGCAATCTGCTGGCCTTCGGTTCGTCGGCTTCCTCGCGCATGGCCGACCTGGTCGTGGCCTCGTTTGACGGCGTGCAGGAAAACAGCATGAAGGGCGTGCGCCTGCTGTTCATCGGCGATGCTGCCGACAATGAACGCGTGCAGGCCGCGGTTGCCCCGGCAGGTGTCGATTACGTCTTCGTCGAAGCCAAGTAAGCCCGCCTTGCACCACGGGATGCGTGCAATGCGCATCCCGTCGCGGCCTGGGCAGGTCAAGCAACCATGTCGCTGAAAATCAACGAATTGTGCGTCAACTGCGACGTCTGCGAGCCGGCCTGTCCCAACCAGGCCATCTCGATGGGCGAGACGATTTACATCATTGACCCCGCCCGCTGCACCGAGTGCGTCGGTCATTTCGATGAGCCGCAATGCGTGGTGGTGTGTCCGGTCGAATGCATCGACCCGGACCCGGCCCATCCTGAAAGCAACGAAGACCTGCTGGCCAAACTGCGTCGCCTGCAGGCTGGCTGAGCCGGCTCCGGCCGCTGCCGCGTCAGCTGATGCCGGGCCCCGGCGGCGGGCGCCAAGCCGACCGACGGCGCGCTGCCACGGACACTGTTAACCTGCATCCTGTTACGTGCCGTCTTGCAAGGAGTCACCGTGAAATTCCGTGGATCTGTGCTGCTCGCCTTCGCGCTGCTGTCTAGCCCTTTTGCCCATGCCGCGGAGCGCCCGGATGCTCCCGTGGCCACGGCCAGTACCCGTGGCGCCCATCCGCCCGGCGCGGCGATCGCCAGTGCCCATTCGCTGGCCACCGAAGCCGGCTTCGAAATCCTGCATGCCGGCGGCAATGCCTTTGATGCGGCGGTCGCGGTGTCGTCGGTGTTGTCGGTGGTCGAGCCAATCAGTTCCGGCCTTGGCGGCGGTGGTTTCTTCCTGCTGCACGATGCGCGCACGGGCAAGGACGTGTTTGTCGATGCGCGCGAAACCGCACCGGCCGCGGCCACGGCGGACAAGTACAAGGACGGCAAGGGCGGCATGAACCGCGACCGCGCCACCAATGGTCCGTGGGCCGCCGGCATCCCCGGTCTGCCCGCAGCACTGGTCCATCTGGCCCGTGAGTACGGCAAGTTGCCACTGAAGACCACGCTGGCGCCGGCGATCCGCATCGCCCGCGAAGGCTTCCCGGTGTATGGCCGGTTTGCCCGTGGCTATGCCGCCCGCAGCGATGTCATGGAACGCTACCCCGGCACCAGGGCGGTGTTTCTTGCCGCAGGCCATCCGCCGCAGGAAGGCGAATTGTTCCGCCAGCCGGATCTGGCCGCCACCCTGGAGTTGCTGGCCGCCAAGGGCCATGACGGTTTCTATCGCGGCGAAGTGGCGCGCAAGCTGATCGCCGGGGTCAAGGCCGAAGGCGGCCAGTGGACCGCCGCCGAGCTGGCCGCCTACCAGGTCAAGGAACGCGAACCGCTGCGTTTCAAGTACAACGACTGGCAGGTAACCACCGCGCCGCCGCCGTCATCCGGTGGCGTGGCGCTGGCCGAGATGCTGCAGATTCTGGATCCCTGGGACCTGGGCAAACTGGATGAAGCGCATCGCACCCATCTGGTGGTCGAAGCGATGCGTCGCGCCTATCGCGACCGCACCTTCTATCTGGGCGATCCCGACTTCGTCGATGTCCCGGTCAAGACCCTGACCAGCCCCGACTACGCAGCTGGCCTGCGCGCCACCATCAACCCGCAGAAGGCGACCCCCAGTGACCTGCTGTCGGGCGACCCGACCCCGCTGGAGGATGAGGAAACCACCCACTTCTCGATCATTGACGCCGAAGGCAACCGCGTCGCCGCGACCCAGACCGTCAATCTGCTGTTCGGCTCGGGCCTGATTCCACCGGGCACCGGTGTGCTGCTCAACAACGAGATGGATGACTTCGCGTTGCTGCCCGGCATTCCCAATGCATTCGGGGTGATGGGTTACGAGGCCAATGCCCCGGCGCCGGGCAAGCGCATGCTCAGTTCAATGACGCCGACCTTCATGGAATCCGATGACCGGGTGGCCGTGCTCGGCACCCCCGGCGGCAGCCGCATCATCACCATGGTCCTGCTCGGCATGCTGGGCTACGACCAGGGCCTGGATGCCAAGCAGGTGGCGGCGTTGCCGCGCTACCACCACCAGTGGATGCCGGACGTGGTCTCGGCCGAAACCGGCGCCTTCAGCAGCGAAGTCGCACAACAGTTGCGGGCGATGGGCCACACCGTCGATCTGCCTGAAGACAAGGTTTCGGCCGGCGGTTCCAGCCACCAGTGGGGCAACCTGCAGACCGTGGAATGGAACAAGCGCGACAACACACTGGACGGCGGCAGCGACCCGCGCAGTGATGTAGGCGAGGCCAAGGTCGAACTGTCCACGCACTGAATATCCAGCCGCTGCCCACAGGCAGCGGAACAACGCAGGTGAAGTCATGAAACTCTGGTCCATCATCGGTAATTCGCAGAAGCTCGATGGCGGCGCGATGTTCGGCAATGCGCCACGCGCGATGTGGGAAAAATGGGCGGCGCCGGATCAGCACAACCGCATCGAGCTGTCCTGCCGGGCGCTGCTGGCCAGCCCGTTGAATGGCAAGACCGTGTTGTTTGAAACCGGCATCGGCGCCTTCTTCGAACCGCGCCTGCGCGAACGCTACGGCGTGCAGGAATCCCGGCACGTATTGCTGGACTCGCTGCAGCAGGCCGGGTTTTCGCACGAGGACATCGACGTGGTGGTGCTCAGCCACCTGCACTTCGACCATGCCGGTGGATTGCTGGCAGCCTGGCAGGAAGGCCAGCCGGCACGCCTGTTGTTTCCCAATGCCACCTACATCGTCGGCGCCAGCCATTGGCAACGCGCGCTCAATCCGCATCCGCGTGACCGGGCCAGTTTCATCCCGGAGCTGCCTGACCTGCTGCAGCAAAGCGGACGCTTGGAGATCATCGACGGCCAGACCTCGCAGGCACTCGGCGACAGCGTCCATTTCAGCTACAGCGATGGCCACACCCCGGGCCTGATGCTGGCCGAGATCGTCGGCCCGGAAAGCGTCGATGGCCAACCGCATGGCGGGGTGGTGTTCTGCGCCGACCTGATCCCCGGCCGCTCGTGGGTACACGTGCCGATCACGATGGGCTACGACCGCAACGCCGAACTGCTGATTGACGAAAAGCGCCGCTTCCTCGAAGACAAACTGCAGCGCAACGTGCACCTGTTCTTCACCCACGATCCCGGCTGTGCACTGGCGCAGGTCACCCGCGACGAAAAAGGCCGCTTCGGCGTCACCCATACCGTTGTCGAACTGCACGCCCGACCCCTGGCCGCCTGATCAACCTCCGCGTAGAGCGGAGCTTGCTCCGCTGGCCAATGACACCGCGCCATATGCACATTGGCGTGCGCAGAGCAGCGCAGCAAGCTGCGCTCTACAGGAACAGACCACAGCCGTAGAGCGGAGCTTGCTCCGCTGGCCAACGACACCGCGCCATATGCACATTGGTGTGCGCAGAGCAGCGCAGCAAGCTGCGCTCTACGGGAGCAGGCCACAACCGTAGAGCGGAGCTTGCTCCGCTCGCCAGCCGCTCCGTGTCATGTGCACCCTGGTTGCGCGGCGCAGCGCAGCAAGCTGCGCTCTACAGGAACAGGCCACAGCCGTAGAGCGGAGCTTGCTCCGCTGGCCAGCCATTCCGTGTCATGTGCACCTTGGCTTCGTAGAGCAGCGCAGCAAGCTGCGCTCTACGGGAGCAGGCCACAACCGTAGAGCGGAGCTTGCTGCGCTGCACGTGCACCCCGGCTCCGCTATCCGCTGTAAACCAGTAACGGAAACTTCCGAATCCTGACCCGGCTTCAACCTACACATCAACAGCCGTTGAGCTGATGATCTAACCGGACGGGCTGCGTAAACATGAAGCATGAGCAGCCCGCGCCTGAAAATCGGAAGAGTCTCCAGCCCTGGCAACATCTACACGGTCACCACCATCACCGCCGCTCGCCGGCCCTTGTTCCAGCGCGCCGCCAATGCCCAAGTCATCATCGCGGGCATGCGACAGTGCGAAGTCGAACAGCGACTTGAAACCCTGGCCTATGTGGTGATGCCGGAACACCTGCATTGGATGTTCGAGTTGAAAGCGGATTCGCTATGCGGCTGCGTGCAAGCCTTCAAGTCGCGGACAGCGATTGCGACCAATGCGGTGATGAAAACGACAGGGACGGTGTGGCAGCCGGGGTATTACGATCATCGCCTCCGCAGTGATGAGGATCTACGCATCCAAGCGCGCTATCTGATCGATAATCCAATCCGCCGTGGCCTGGTCGAAGCGGTCGATCAATATCCCTTCTGGGCCTGTAAATGGATCGCCAACCGCCAGGACCTGGCGTAGAGCGGAGCTTGCTCCGCTAGCCAACGACACCGCGCCATATGCATCTTGATTTGCGCAGAGCAGCGCAGCGAGCTGCGCTCTACGGGGAGCAAAGTCCATACCCGCATTTCGTAGAGCGGAGCATGCTCCGCTGAACCAACCAACGCGCGAAGATTATCGTTGCCATGCAGAAGCAGCGCAGCAAGCTGCGCTCTACGGGGAGCAAAGCCAACGCCTGCATTCCGTAGAGCGGAGCTTGCTCCGCTGGGCCAATCAACGCGCGAAGATTGTCGTTGCCATGCAGAAGCAGCGCAGCGAGCTGCGCTCTACGGGGAGCAAAGCGAACGCCTGTATTTCGTAGAGCGGAGCTTGCTCCGCTGGGCCAATCAACGCGCGAAGATTTTCGTTGCCGTGCAGAAGCAGCGCAGCGAGCTGCGCTCTACAGAAGCATGGAGCTGCAGCCGGGTCTTGTCCTTCGTGCTATGCCCCGACCCGGGTGCCGAAAATCCGGTCGCCGGCGTCGCCGAGGCCGGGCAGGATGTAACCGCGTTCGTTGAGCTGTTGGTCAATTGCAGCGGTATAAACCTCGACATCCGGATGGGCTGCTTCAAGTGCAGCCAGGCCTTCCGGCGCGCAGACCAGGAAGATGCCCCTGATGCGACGGCAGCCTGCGCGCTTGAGCATGTCGACAGTCGCGATCAGGGTACCGCCGGTGGCCAGCATCGGATCCAGGATCAGCGCATCGCGTTCGTCCAGGCGACCAGCCAGCTTTTCGAAATAGGGCAGGGGCTGCAGGGTTTCCTCATCCCGCTGCAAGCCGACCACGCTGACACGGGCAGTCGGCAACAGCGCCAGCACGCCCGGCAGCATGCCCAGCCCGGCGCGCAGGATCGGCACCAGCGTGATCTTGGCCCCGGCAATGCGGGTGACCTCGACCGGGCCGGCCCAGCCGGCCATGGTCTGGGTGGTGGTATCCAGATCGGCAGTAGCCTCGTAGGCCAGCAATGTACCCAGCTCGGTCACCAGCTCACGGAAGTCGCGGGTATTCAGGCTGGCGTCGCGCAGCAGGCCGATCTTGTGTTTGACCAGGGGATGACGGACTTCGATGGTTTTCATGTCGGCACGATGACCACGGTGGTTTCCGCCGCATTCTGGCACGTGCGGCCAAGGCTTTCGACCGCCTTGCAAGCAGGTTGTCATGTTCGCGTCGCTTCGCTGTCATTTTGCGGCAACGCAGCGGACATAAGGTGCCCGCACCAGAAAAAACTCATTCGGGGATCTTCGTGCATACCAAACATCGTTTGTGCCTGGCGGTTACGCTGGCACTGGGTGGCATCGGCCTGTCCGATGCCCAGGCAGCCAACCAGCCTGACGCCGCCACCACCGCCGCCGACGCCACGACCCTGGATGGCATCCAGGTCCGTCCGCAATACGATGCGCAGATGCGCGCGATCGACTTCAAGCGCGACGCCAGTGCGATCCAGGATGGGGTGTCGTCCGACTCTTATGGCCAGTTCCCCGACCAGAATGCCGCCGAGGCCATCCAACGGGTGCCGGGCGTCAGCGTGACGCGTGACCAGGGCGAAGGTCGCTACGTGGTGGTGCGGGGCCTGGACCCGGCACTCAACACGGTCAGCGTCGACGGGATCAGCATCGGCACCCCGGAATCCGATACCCGTTCCGCGCCGCTGGACGTCATCCCGGCCGAGTCGACCGAGCGCCTGACCGTGGTCAAGGCGCCGACACCCGACATGCCCGGCGACTCGATCGGTGGCGCGATCCAGGTCGAATCGGCCTCGGCGTTCGATCGCAAGGGCCGTGACCTGCGCGCCAAGCTGGAAGCCGACCATCAGGACCTGAGCGGTGAAACCAGTCCGAAGGGTTCGTTCAACTACAGCGACATCTTCAACGACACCTTCGGCATCGCGCTGGGCGTCAACTACCAGAACCGCGACTACCAGTCCGACAACATCGAAGTCGAGTATGACGAACATGACGACGTTGCCGACGAACTGTTTCCGGTCGAAGTGCAGCAGCGCAAGTACACCATCAACCGTGAGCGTACCGGTGCCAACCTAAACCTGGACTGGCGACCGGATGCGGACAACAGCTACTTCCTGCGCACGCTGTACAGCCGCTTCACCGACGAGGAGACGCGCCTGCGCGCGATCATCCCGCTGGGCGAGGGCGACGTCACCCAGACCGGTGCGCACAGCTACCTGGTGGAAGGCATCGATCCGGGCGACTTCGGCCGCCGCGTCCGCTATCGCACCAAGGACGAAGACGCCCTGGCAATCAGCGCCGGCGGCGAGAATCGCCGCGACGGCATCGTCGTCGATTACCGCCTCGGCTATACCAAGACCCACGAATGGGTGAATGACGAGATCGAGTCCCGGTTCGACTACGACGGCAGTGATGATCTTTCCGCCACCGTCGATACCCGGCGTGGCATCCCCCGTTTCGAGATCCTGGATCCCGCCGGCGACGGCTGGCTGCGCAACGACAACTACGAGTTCGACCGCTTCGTGGTGTCACCCAAGCAGGTCGTGGACGAGGAAAAGAGCGCAGAGGTCAACCTGGACTTCATCGGCGATCGGATCAGCTGGAAGGCCGGCCTGAAGGGACGTTGGCGAGATCGTGACGTCAACGTGGACGAACGCGAGCTGCGTCAGGGACCAGGCTTCAGCCTTGGCGAGTGGAGTGCCGCGGCCCCGGACTACCGTCATGGTGACATCGGTGATGGCGTCGATACCGGCGCCATGAACGACTACATCGGTGGCCACCTGGACGAGTACGGCGAACGTCCAAAGGACGTGGCGGCAAACACCGAGGTGTCCTTGATCGAGGACTACAGCTCGACCGAAGACATCATGGCCGCCTACCTGATGGCCACCGCCGACTTTGGTGCGCTGCGGGTGATCGCCGGTGCGCGCATGGAAAACACCCAGTTCCACGCCACCGGCAACCAGGTCGATCTCGAGGACGAGGAGACCATCGCGTCGATCAGCCGCCGCGAAGTCTCCAGCAACTACACCAGCGTGCTGCCGGGGCTGCACCTGCGTTACGACGCCGGCAACGACTGGGTGTACCGCGGCGCCTATACCGAGACGATCGCCCGGCCATCGTTCGGTGACATCTCGCCGCGGGTGAAGATAAACCGCGACGACGAGGAGATCGAGACGGGCAATCCGGAACTGGATCCCTACCAGTCGCAGAACCTGGATTTTTCCCTCGAGCACTACATCAACGAGTCGGGCATCTTTTCGCTGGCCGTGTTCGGCAAGCGCATCGGCGGCTACATCGTCAATACCCTGAGCCAGGACAATCCGGACTTCCCGGGCTACGAGGTGTTGCGCCCGGTCAATGGCGGCGACGCCGACGTCTATGGCCTCGAACTGAACTGGCAGCAGCAGCTGGACTTCCTGCCATCGGGCTGGGATGGCTTGCTGGTCGGCTTCAGCGGAACCTGGCTGGATACGTCGTTCGACGCCAGCATCGACGGCCGCGACCAGGACGATTTCAAGCTGCCGCGGGCCTCCGATCAGATCTACAGCGCCAGCATCGGCTACGAGAAGAATCGCCTGAGTGCACGCCTGGCGGCGGTGTACCGCAGCGAATACCTGGACACGATTGGTGATGACGCCCGCTACGACATCTACGTGGCGCCCAACACCCAGTTCGACTTCTACATGAGCTACGAGTTCAGCAAAAACTGGTCGCTGTTCCTGCAGGGCAGCAACCTGTTGGACGAACCGCTGGAGCTTTACCAGGGAGAGTCGGCGAACACGTTGCAGAACGAACTGTACGGGCGCAGCTACGCGCTCGGCATCAAGATCAAGCTGTAAGGAAACCATACGATGAAGAACAACCCACTGGCGCTGGCCGCGATCGTGATGACCGTACTGCTGTCAGCCTGTGCATCGAACAGCACCGGCAGTGACCGCCCGGATGCCGACGAGCGGGGCAGCGCCGCGCATGTGGCGGCAGCGGATACCCGCGACATACCCACCGTGCAGGAAAGCCTGCTGACGCCGATGACCCCGCCGGACAACGTCGATTCGCCGGCGACCTGGCATGCAGCCGACGGCAGCGTCCTGTTGCTGGCCACGGCCAAGAAAAGCGATCGCTTGATGGTCTATGACGGCCTGACCGGCGCCAGCCTGCGCACGGTCGGCGGGCCTGGCCGCGGTGCCGGTCAGTTCAACCGGCCCAACGGCATTGCCGTGGTCGGCGATATGGCGTTGGTGGTGGAACGCGACAATCACCGGGTGCAGGTGCTGGCGCTGCCGGAAATGAAGTCACTGGGCAGCTTCGGTGCAGGTGAATTGATCAAGCCCTACGGACTGTGGGTGAACCCGCGTGGCGACGGCTGGGACGTCTATGTCACCGACGCCTACATGGCCGGGGAAGACGCGATGGGCGAGGACATCCTGCCGCCGTTGGCGCAGTTGGACAAACGCGTCAAACGCTACCACCTGCGCGTCGATGGCGGCCAAGCCAAGGCCACGCTGGAAGACCAGTTTGGCGATACCGGCGAAGCGGGCGCGCTGCGGATCGTCGAGTCGATCTGGGGCGATCCCAGTCATGACCGCCTGCTGATCGCCGAAGAAGACGAGTCCTTCGCCAACGAGCTCAAGATCTACCGCATTGATGGCCATTTCACCGGCAAGACGCTGGGGCAGGGCAGGCTGCTGGCCCAGGCCGAAGGCGTGATGCTGAAGACCTGTGGCGACCAGGGCTGGTGGGTGGCGACGGAACAGGGCAAGCAGCGCTCGATCTTCCATCTGTTCGCACGCGACACGCTGGAATATGCCGGCGCGGTGGCAGGGCATGTCGTGGCCAACACGGACGGCATCTGGGTGGACAACCAGCCATCGTCGCGGTTCCCGCAAGGCGCGTTGTATGCCGTCCATGACGACCAGGGTGTGGTCGCCTTCGACTGGCGCGAGATCGCCAGGGCGCTGTCATTGCCCGCTTGTACGGTGACGAGATAATGAGGTGGCGGGCAGTCGCTGGACTGGTGCTGCTATGCGCGGCGGCCAGTCACACCGGAATGGCGGCGACGCCGTCGGTCGTCCATCCCTTCCTCGTCGCGCAGCCGAAGGACGCTCCGGCCGAGGTCATGCTGGCGGTGGAGATCCCCGCCGGCAGCATCACCAAATACGAGATCGACGAACAGGGACTGGTCTACGTCGACAGATTCCAGTCGATGCCGGTGACCTATCCGGCCAATTATGGCTCGCTGCCGCGGACACTGGCCGGTGATGGCGACCCGTTGGATGCGCTGGTGCTGACCCGCGAGCCGCTGCATCCCGGCGTGCTGATCCGGTTCCGGCCCGTAGGCGTGCTGCGGATGCTCGACGGCGGCGAGCACGACGAGAAAATCATCGGCGTGCCGACCGACAAGGTCGATCCGACCTATGCCGGCATCCGCGACCTGGCCGATCTGCCCGCTATCGAGCGCCAGCGCATCGAGGCGTTCTTCCGTGTCTACAAGGATCTGCCAGCCGGACGCAATCCAGTGACGCTGGATGGCTTCGGCGACGCCCAGGCCGCACGCGCTCTGATCAGTGAGTCGATGCAACGATTCGAGCGATCGAATACGACGACGCCGTAAACAAAGGCTTGCGACAGCGCCAGGATGAAAGCAGGGCAATGGGTGCCGAGGCAGCGGGGCGAGCTCGGTTACCTCGGCGCAGGTCACTCCAGGCTGTTGTGGAACCAGGCTTGTCCGCCGGCTTTTGCCGCAACCGGCGGCCATCGCGGCCGCCGGCAGAGTAGCGGAGCGAGCTCCGCTCTACTTCATTCGTCGGCTCAGGCCGCAGCGGCCTGTTCGGCGCGCGGACCTTCGCGCAGCGCTTGGCCGACCAGCGCGACCAGCAGGTCCAGTTCTTCCTCGCTCATCGCGAAATGCGGAGTGAAGCGCAGCGAGTTGGCGCCACCGTGGATGACGTTAAGGCCATGCTGGCGCAGCCATTCTTCGGTGGAGCCGGCGCCGTAGCACTTGAACTGCGGGGCGAGTTCGCACGAGAACAGCAGGCCGGTGCCCTGCACCTGGGTGATCAGGCCACCCAGTTCGTCCTTCAGTTTTTCCAGTTTCTGCACGGCCTGTTCGCCACGCAGGCGGATGTTCTGGCGGATTGCCGGGGTCAGTTGCGCCAGCACCGCGCAGGCCACGTCCAGGCCACGCGGATTGCTGGTCATGGTGTTGCCGTAGATGCCCTTGCGGTACAGGCCGGCGACGCGGTCGTTGACCGCCAGCACCGACAACGGGAACTGGGCGGCGTTGAGCGCCTTGGAATAGGTCTCCATGTCCGGCGCTTGCTGTTGCTCGAAGCCGGGATAATCGACGATCGACAGCACGCCGTGGGCGCGCAGGCCGGCCTGGATCGAATCCACCAGCAGCAGGCTGCCGTGCTCGCGGGTCAGTTCGCGGGCCACCTGGTAGAACGCTGGCGGCACCGAACGACCGGGGTCGCCTTCGCCCATCACCGGCTCGAGGAACACCGCCTCGATGAACCATTGGTTACTTTTGGCGTCGGCGAATACCTGCTTGAGTGCATCGCTGTCATACGGTGCGACCGTGATCACCGAATGCTCGTCGCGATAGCTGGCCAGGTGCTGCTGATAGGTCTTGCGCGAGGAATCCGAATACAGCGCCGGTCGATCGGTACGGCCATGGAAACTGCCCTTGACCACCACCCGCTTGACGCTGCAGCCGGCATGCGCGCCGCCGGCATCGGTCTGCAGCTTGGTGTTGACGTCGGCGATGCGTGCGGCCAGGCCGACCGCTTCGGAACCGGAATTGAGGCACAGGAACCGTGAGAACGGACAACCGCCGCGGCTATGGCCGATTTCACGGCGCAGGGCGCGATCGAACTGAAGCTGCGACAGGCTGGGGGTCATGATGTTGGCCATCACCTGCGGCCTGGCCATCGCATCGATGATCGCCTGCGGGGTGTGGCCGAAGCCGAGCATGCCGTAGCCACCGGCGTCATACAGCACCGCGCCGTTGATGCTGACCACCCACGGGCCACGCGCCACCAGGGCGATATAGGGGTTGATCGCGTCGTCGGCATAGAAGTTGACGAAGCCGCGCTGCACCGAGTGGATCTGATCGGCTTCATCCTGGTCGAACAGGTCGCTGAACTCGTCCTGCAATTGCGCATGGGCGGTCGCCGCGGCCTCGATCGCGGCGCCCAGATCCGGGTGCGAGGGCAGCAACCGCTCCAGCGTGGCATCGTCCAGTCCGTGGGTCAGCCGTTTGCCGGGGTGCGCCCGTAGCGGGGCCAGCTTGTCGATCACACTCATGTTCTTCCTCCTGGGGGAAACGCGCGGGAGAGCCCTGCGGCGCCCGCGTGCGATGTTCCTCGCATGCGGTGTTTCCTATTGATTTCAATACGTTGCCCGATGCTAACACGCCGATTTTGGCGCGGTAACCCCCACCCGGCAGGGGCCGGCGACTGCTGCGATGCGGCATCGTGGCGAGCGGCCAGCAGCGGCGACCAAGGCGGCTCCGGCCTGACTACCGGTGTCGGCGGCGGCCATCGACGGCGGGCCAGGGCAGCTCACTGGGTACAATGTGCACTTTGCTGTCAGCACGCCTTACCGTGAAGAAATCCGATTTCCATTTCGAGCTGCCCGAGGCGCTGATCGCGCAGGCGCCCCTGGCCGAACGTTCGGCCAGTCGCATGCTGGTGGTACCGCCCGCGGATGCAGCGCTGGTCGATCAGCACGTGCGTGATCTGGTGGACTGGTTGCGGCCCGGCGATCTGCTGGTGTTCAACGACACCCGGGTCATTCCGGCACGGCTGTTCGGGCAGAAGGACACGGGCGGGCGGGTCGAAATCCTGATCGAGCGACTGCTGCCGGACAACCATGCGCGGGCGCAGATCGGTGCCAGCAAGTCGCCCAGGCCCGGCGGCCGCATCCAGCTCGATGCCGGTGGCAGCGCCGAGGTGCTGGGGCGCGAGGGTGAGTTCTACCAGTTGCGCTTCGATGTGCCGGATTCACTGGAAAGCTGGCTGCTGAAAGCCGGTCGACTGCCGTTGCCGCCGTACATCCAGCGCGAAGCCGGGGTCGATGACGATGAGCGCTATCAAACGGTGTTCGCGCGCAACCTGGGCGCGGTCGCCGCACCGACCGCCGGGCTGCATTTCGACGATGCGTTGCTGGCGGCATTGCGCGGCAAAGGGGTGGAGTTCGGCCATGTCACCCTGCATGTGGGTGCCGGCACTTTCCAGCCGGTGCGGGTGGATGACGTACGCCAGCATCACATGCACAGCGAATGGTTGAATGTCGGCGCCAGCCTGGTCGAACAGGTCCGCGCCACCCGTGCGCGTGGCGGGCGGGTGGTGGCGGTCGGCACCACCGTGGTCCGCGCGCTGGAAAGCGCCTGGCGCAGCAGCGATGCCTCGCCCGGGGGCGAGTTGCAGCCGTTCGCCGGTGAAACCCGCATCTTCATCTTTCCCGGCTATCGCATCCGCAGTGTCGACGCGTTGCTGACCAATTTCCATCTACCGGAAAGCACGCTGCTGATGCTGGTGTCGGCGTTTGCCGGCAAGCAGCGCATCTTCGATGCCTATGACCACGCGGTGCGTGAGCGCTACCGGTTCTTTTCCTACGGCGATGCGATGCTGCTGTTCCCGGCGCAACATCCAGAACCAACCCCGGCAGGCAGCCACACGGACTGACCACCGCGGGTCGCTCGCGATGCCGTCCCTACCTGTTCACTGAACTTCATGCCCTCCGGGCGAAGCTGAAAACCACCATGTCACGAATGAATTTCCAACTGCTCGGCAATGACGGCGTCGCCCGCCGCGGCCGTCTGACCTTCCCGCGTGGCACGGTCGAAACGCCGGCCTTCATGCCGGTCGGCACCTATGGCTCGGTCAAGGGCATCCTGCCGGAACATATCGAAGCGCTGGGCGCGGAAATCATCCTCGGCAATACCTTCCACCTGTACCTGCGGCCGGGTCTGGAGGTGATCGAAAAACACCAGGGCCTGCACCGCTTCGCGCGCTGGGACAAGCCAATCCTCACCGATTCCGGTGGGTTCCAGGTGTTCTCGCTGGCCCACAGCCGCAAAATCACCGAACAGGGCGTGACCTTCGCCTCGCCGGTGGACGGCAGCAAGGTGTTCCTGGGGCCGGAAGAGAGCATGCATATCCAGAAGGTCCTGGATTCGGACATCGTGATGATTTTCGATGAGTGCACGCCGTATCCGGCGACCGAGGAGGTGGCTGGCAAGTCGATGGAACTCAGCCTGCGCTGGGCCGAACGCAGCAAGCGCGCCCACGAAGGCAACGACGCGGCGCTGTTCGGCATCGTCCAGGGCGGCGTGCATGAGCGCCTGCGTGAGCGTTCGGCGGCCAGGCTGCGCGAGATCGGCTTTGACGGTTATGCCATTGGCGGACTGGCAGTGGGTGAGCCGGAGGCCGAACGCAATCGCATGCTCGACCATGTGCATCCACTGCTGCCGGACGACCAGCCGCGTTACCTGATGGGCGTGGGCCGGCCCGAGGATCTGGTCGAGGCGGTGGCGCGCGGGGTCGACATGTTCGACTGCGTGATGCCGACCCGCAACGCCCGCAATGGCCACTATTTCACCTCATTCGGCACCGTACGCATCCGCAACGCCAGATACGAGCAGGATCTGGACCCGATTGAGCCCGGCTGCGGCTGCTATGCCTGCAGCCATGGTTACACGCGTGCGTATCTGCGCCACCTGGACCGCTGCAACGAAATGCTGGCACCGATGCTGGGGACGCTGCACAACCTGTGGTACTACCAGAAGCTGATGGCCGACATGCGTAGCGCCATCGAGCAAGGCGGCTTTGCCTCGTTCCGCGAGCATTTCTATGCCGCGCGCGGCGCGGCGCTACCGGGCCAGGGCATGCCGGTGGCGCCATCCGCGGGAACCAAACCGGCGCCACGCGGTCTTTAATCCGCCACCGGCCGGCAGACCCGGCGGGGCGGGGAGCGCTTGCAGCGACGGGGATGGCCCTTGCGTGGCATAATTCCCGGCTATTTTCGTACTTGGACGGATAAATACATGAATCTGCTCGATATTGTTGTGGCCACGGCGCAGATGCCGCTGGTCGGTGCGGCCCCCGCGGGCGGTGGCCTGAGCATGCTGGTGATGCCGGTGGCCCTGATTGCGGTGATGTACTTCCTGATGATCCGGCCGCAGATGAAGCGCCAGAAGGAACACCGGGCCATGCTGGACAAGCTGTCCAAGGGCGACGAGGTCATCACCTCCGGCGGCATCGCTGGCACCGTGGTCGGCCTGGGTGACAACTTCGTCACCGTCGAAATCGCCAATGGCGTGCAGGTCCGCGTGCAGAAGGCCGCGGTCGGCAACGTGCTGCCCAAGGGCACCCTGAAGTCCGCCTGATTTCTTTCTTTTTCTCCTGAGCGCTGGCCCGTCCGGGTTGGCGCGGGTAGCCGGTATGCTTGAATTCCCACGCTGGAAATACGTGCTCATCCTGTTGGTCGTGTTGTTCAGTGCGTTCTACGCGCTGCCCAATATCTACCCGCAGGATCCTTCGGTGCAGATCACCGCCAACCGTGGCTTCGAAATCGACGCCAACCTGACCAAGCGGGTGGAAACGGCGTTGAAAGGCGCTGGCGTCACCGCCAAGTCACTGGATCAGGACGACAAGAGCCTGCTGGTGCGGTTGTCCAGCCTGGAAGACCAGACCAAGGCCAATGACACCCTGCGTCCGGTACTGGGCGAGGACTACACGCTGGCATTGAACCTGGCTTCGACCGTGCCCTCCTGGCTCAGTGACCTCGGCGCGCGGCCGATGGTGCGTGGCCTGGATTTGCAGGGCGGCGTGCATTTCGTGCTACAGGTCGACCAGAAGGCGGCGCTGGACAAGCGTGTCGACGCCTATGTCGAAGACACCCGGGTGACCCTGCGTGACAACCGCGTGCGCTACGAGTCGGTCGAACGCCGGCCCGACAACAGCATCGTGGTGACCCTGGCCTCGGCCGACGAAGGCGGCAAGGCCCGGGATCTGCTGGCCAAGAACCTGAGCGCGTCCAATGCCAGTGGCAGTGCCGCGCTGGTCGGCGGTGCCGGCCTGAGCTACAGCCTGGAAGGCAAGCAGCTGACCATCGGCCTGCCGGAAAGCGAACTCAACCAGATCGCCGGCGATGCCATCGAGCAGAACATCACCACCCTGCGCAACCGCATCAACCAGCTGGGCGTGGCCGAACCGATCATCCAGCGCCAGGGTAGCGACCGCATCGTGGTCCAGTTGCCGGGTGTACAGGACACCGCCGAAGCCAAGCGCATGATCGGTGCCACCGCGACCCTGGAATACCGTGCGGTGGTCGATGGCAATGCCTACGACGCCGTGTCCAGCGGCAACGTGCCGCCAGAAGCACGGGTCTACTACCGTCGCGAACTGGGTCCGGATGGCAAGCCGGTGCCGGTGCTGCTGAACAAGCGCATCATCACCTCGGGTGACCAGATGGTCACCGCCACCGCCTCGACCGACCAGAACGGCCTGCCGGCGGTCAGCGTCAAGTTGAACAACGTTGGTGGCCAGCGCATGTTCGACTTCACCAGCGCCAATGTCGGCAAGCCGATGGCGGTGGTCTACATCGAGCGCATTCCGCAGGTCGACATCGTCGACGGCAAGGAAGTCCGTACCACCCGGGTCAAGGAAGAAGTGATCTCGGTGGCCAACATCAATGGCGTATTCGGCAAGGATTTCCAGACCACTGGCCTGGAAAAGACCGAAGCCGATGAACTGGCCAAGCTGCTGCGCGCCGGCTCGCTGGCCGCGCCGATGGACTTCGTCGAAGAACGCATCGTCGGCCCCAGCCTGGGCAAGGAAAACGTGGAACGCGGCGTCACCGCGGTGGTCTACGCGTTCGTGTTCACCCTGGTGTTCTTTTCGATCTACTACCGCATGTTCGGCGTGATCACCGGCATCGCCCTGCTGCTTAACCTGCTGATCGTGGTCGCGGTGATGTCGCTGTTCGGCGCGACCATGACCCTGCCTGGCTTCGCCGGCCTGGCGTTGTCGATCGGCCTGTCAGTCGATGCCAACGTGCTGATCAACGAGCGCATCCGCGAAGAGCTGCGCGCTGGCGTGCCGCCCAAGACCGCGATTGCCAGCGGTTACGAGAAGGCCGGCGGCACCATCCTCGACGCCAACCTGACCGGCATCATCGCGGGCGTGGCCTTGATGGCATTCGGTACCGGTCCGCTGAAGGGCTTCGCGATCACCATGGTCATCGGCATCCTGGCCTCGATGTTCACCGCCATCACCGTTTCACGCGCACTGGCGGTGCTGATCTACGGGCGTCGCAAGAAGCTCAAGTCCGTGGCCATCTAAGGGAACGAACGACAACATGAACATCTTTCCGTTTACTTTCATTCCCAACGATACCCGCATCGACTTCATGCGCATGCGCGGGGTCGCGCTGACCGTCGCCGGCCTGCTGTTCCTGGCGGCGCTGGGCGGCATCATCGGCAAGGGCTTCAACTACGCCCTGGATTTCACCGGCGGTACCGTGGTCGAAGTCCGCTTCGAGCGTCCGGCCGACGTGGCCCAGGTGCGCGAGCGGCTCGGCAAGGCCGGCTACGAAGGCGCGCAGGTGCAGAACTTCGGCAGTGGCAGCGACATCCTGGTGCGGCTGCAGCCGCGTGACGGGGTGACCTCGACCGACGCCAACAACCGCACCGCCCAGGAAGTGCTGGCCGCGGTCGGCACCAGTGACAACAAGGCGACCCTGCTGCGCAACGAATTCGTCGGTCCGCAGGTCGGCAAGGAGTTGGCGATGAATGGCCTGTATGCGGCCATCTTCGTGGTGGTCGGCTTCCTGATCTACATCGGCTTCCGCTTCGAATGGAAGTTCGCGGTGGTGGCCACCCTGACCACGCTGTTCGACGTGCTGCTGTCGGCGGCCTACTTTGCCTGGACCGGGGCCGACTTCGACCTGACCGTGCTGGCCGGCCTGCTGTCGGTAATGGGTTTCTCGATCAACGACACCATCGTCGTATTCGACCGCGTCCGCGAGAACTTCCGCGGCATGCGTGCCGGCCCGATGGAAGTGATGAACCAGTCGATCAACCAGACCCTGTCGCGCACCATCATCACCTCGCTGGTGTTCTTCCTGTCGGTGCTGGCGCTGTACCTGTATGGCGGCGGCTCGCTGGAAGGCCTGGCGCTGACCCAGATGATTGGCGCTGTGACCGGTACCCTGTCGTCGATCTTCATCGCCTGCCCGCTGTTGACCATCGGCTTCCTCAAGGTCACCAAGCAGGACCTGATGCCCAAGGCCAAGGACGAGGCCGCACTGGCGCGTCGTCCCTGAGCCGGTAGGCCATCAGGCAGATAATAGAAAAGCCGCGCGGAAGCGCGGCTTTTTTGTGGGCGTGGCAACTGCTGCGGCAGACGCGACAGTTGCCGCGCTGCCGGGCCCACTGTTTCAGCTGAAGGTCTTGGCGTAGCCGGAAGAGACGATGACTTTCTGGGTCGCCTCGCAGACGCGCAGGTTGCCGGCGACGATCTGGCGGCTGAGTGCGCCGCGGCCATCGATCTTCAGCAGCGGGCCGCCCTTGAAGTCGCTGACCTTGCCGCCGGCTTCGCGGACCAGCAGCATGCCGGCGGCGATATCCCAGTCGCGCACGCCGGCCTCGAAATAGGCATCCAGGCGACCGCAGGCGACATAGGCCAGGTCCAGGGCCGCCGAACCGGCGCGGCGGACGTCTTCGGCATGGACCAGCAGCTCGCGCACGCATTCCAGCTGGGCACCGACGCGGGCGCGCTCGCGCGGGGCGAAACCGGTACCGATCAGGGTGCCGGCCAGTTCCTTGCGATCGGTGACGCGGATGCGGCGCTCATTGAGCTGGGCACCCGAGCCACGGCTGGCGGTGAACAGTTCATTGCGCAATGGGTCGAAAATCACCGCGTCGGTCGGTTCGCCGTTCTCGCACAGGGCAATCGACACGCAGTAGTGCGGGATGCCATGCAGGTAATTGCTGGTGCCGTCGAGCGGGTCGATGATGAAGGTATGGCGGCCGTTGCCCTGCGGCCCGCCTTCCTCGCCGACGATGGCGTATTCGGGGTAGGCGCGCTTGAGTTCCTTGATGATGACCTTTTCGGCATCGGCGTCGACTTCGCTCGCATAATCCATCCGGTCCTTCTGGATGACGTTCAGGCTGTCCAGCTTGTTGATGTTGCGCAACAGGACATTGCCTGCCAGGCGGGCGGCCTTGACCATGACGGTGACGACGGGTTTCTGCATGGCTAACGGACCTCGGGACAGGCAACAGGGGGCGAACGAAGGAAAAGAGCAGCACGGTTCGATGACCGGCCCGCACAGTTTAACATCTGCACCCATGAACACGCCTGAAAATTCCCCATCCAAGCCGTCCCCTCCTCAACCAGCGGCCCCGGTGCCGGCTTCGCAGCTGCGCATCGTGCTGGTCGGCACCCAGCATCCCGGCAACATCGGCGCCGCCGCCCGTGCCCTCAAGACCATGGGCTTGTCGCAACTGGTGCTGGTCGCCCCGGAGGACTTCCCCAGCGACGAGGCCTACCGCCGGGCGGCCGGGGCCGATGACCTGCTGGCCGAGGCCCGGGTGGTGGCGACCCTGGCCGAGGCGGTGGCCGACTGCCAGTACGTACTCGGCTGTACCGCGCGCAGCCGCCGCGTGCAGCTCGACGAATGGCTGCCCAGGCAGGCGGCCGCGCTGGCCGTGGCCCAGGCTGCCAGCGGCGCGGTAGCGCTGGTATTCGGCCGCGAACGCACCGGTTTGACCAACGAGGAGTTGCAGCTGTGCCATGCCGCGGTGCATATCCCGGCCAATCCCGAATACAGCTCGCTCAACCTGGCCGCCGCGGTGCAGGTGCTGTGCTATGAGCTGCGGCTGTGCATGCTTGGCGAGCCGGCACCGACAGCGCCGCCGCAATATCCGAACCAGATGCCGGCCGCGCATGCGCAGATGGAGGGCTTCTTCCAGCAACTTGGCCAGACCCTGGACGACATCGACTTCCACAAGGGGCGCGCGCCGGATTCGGCGATGCGCAAGTTGCGCCGTTTGTTCCTGCGCGCACAACCCAGTGAGCAGGAAGTCCGCTTGCTGCGCGGCATTCTCGCCGATGCCCAACGGATGGCACGACTGGCGGGCAAAGACTGAACGGCCGGGCCGGCTGCGACGTTTCTGCATTCAGCGGAAAATGCGCGGCCTGTTGCCGTCTGTCCAGACGTGGCAAATTCGGCTAGTCTCGCTGGATTCGAACAAGGGGAAGGGCGAGTTGCGAATGTTTCGACTCGTGCTGTGGCTGGTGGTGTTTGGCGCAGTGTCGTGGTCGCTGCAGGCGCAGACGCTGGATACCGATGAGGGTGATCACGTGCTGGTGCTCGGCCGCATCAGTGACGACCCGCGTGCCCATTATGAACAGCTCAAGCCGCTACTGGATTACGTGATCCCACGGATGCGCGATGTCGGCATCAGCGAGGGACGGATCCTGATGGCGCGCGATGCCCAGCAGATGGCCAGCTACCTGCGCCGCGGCCGGGTCGACTGGGTCACCGAGACCGCCGGTACCGCCATGCGCCTGCAGGATCGCGCCGGTGCCAAGCCGCTGCTGCTGACCGAGCGTGGCGGGGTCAGCCGGTACCACGGACTGTTCTTCGTACGCCGCGACAGTCGGATCCAGACCCTGAAGGACCTGCCCGGGCACGCGGTGGCGTTCCAGAACACGGCATCGACCAGCGCCTACTTCGCGCCGTCGGTGTCGTTGCTGGACAACGGCCTGAAGATGGAAATCCTGCTCTCGCCGATGGACCGGCCCAGTCCCGATTCCGTCGGTTACGTGTTTGCCCGTTCCGAGGTCAACATTGGTACCTGGGTCCACAAGCGGCTGGTCGATGCCGGCGTGGTCAGCAACCTGGACTGGGACAATCCGCTGCGCATTCCGAGCGCCTTCAAACGCGATTTCCGCATCATCCATCGCACGCCCGACTACCCGCGCGCGCTGGAAATGGTACGCGGCGACATGCCGGCAAAGGTCGAGCAGCGACTGCGCGAAGTCCTGCTGCAGGCATCGCAGGACCCGCAGGCCAAACAGGCGCTGGACCAGTTCTTCCGTACCACCCGCTTCCTGCCGGTGGACGCGGCCTCGCAGCAATCCCTTGACCACCTGCGCCAAGGCGTCGGCATGGTCCGCGAGAAGCTGGAATGAGGCCGCTGGTGTCCGGACTGCAGGCCAAGTTCGCCATTGCCATGGCGATCATGATGGTGGTCGTGCTGTCGTTGCTGGCGACCCTGTTGCATCGCCAGTCGACGATGCAGGCAGAGGTTGCCGAACTGGGCCGCCAGGCAATGCATGGCATGGTCGAGGAAAACCTGCAGCGGCAGGGCGAGGCGGCGGTCGAACAGCTTGCCGAGATGCTGGCCAACCCACTGTATTACTTCGATCTGGAGGAAATCGGAAGCGTGCTGCGTTCGGCGCAGAAAGCGCCGGACGTGAGCTACGCGCTGGTCTATGACGCGCAGGGCCGCATCATCCACGATGGCACCGACGAGATCGCCTCCTACGGCCGCCAGATGAGCGACCCGCTGGCCTACGAGGCGATCAATGGCGACAAGCTGACCACCCAGTGGTCGGCGGACGTCGTCGATGTATCCGAGCCGATCATGGTTGGCGAGCAACGCCTGGGCGGTGTCCGCGTCGGCTATTCGATCGCCTCGGTGCGCGCCCACGAAACCTCGGCACTGGCGGCAGCGAAGCAGCGCCTGGACGCGTTGGGCCAACGCCACCTGCTGCTGGTCGGCGCGCTGCTGGCCGCGCTGATGGCGACCTGCGTGGTGGTGGTGGTGCTGATGCAGCGCACACTGGTGCGTCCGATCCGGGATCTGGCCGCCGCCGCGCGCGCGATCGAGGCGGGCAACTATGAGAGCGGGCGCATGGTCAGCCATCGCCGCGACGAGCTGGGCGAGTTGATGCGCGGATTCAGCACGATGAGCGAGAGCATTGCCCGCCACGACCGCGATGTGCGGCGGATGGCCTATACCGATTCACTGACCGGGCTGACGAACCGGCTGGCGTTTCGCGAAAGCCTGGACCATCGCCTGATGATGGTGCGTGGTGCCGGCCGCCACCTGGCCCTGCTGTTCGCCGACATCGATGATTTCAAGCGCGTCAACGACACCCTCGGCCACGAGGCCGGTGATGAGGTGCTGTTGCAGTTCGCCAACCGCATCAACGAGTCGGTGCAGTTGCTGGGCGGCGACGATGCCTTGCTGGCGCGCTTTGGCGGTGACGAGTTCGTGATCCTGATCCAGGATGGCGATGTCCGGGCCAGGGCCACCCAACTGGCGGAAAACCTGGTTGCCGAGCTGTCACGGCCCTTGCTGATCCAGGACCGCCAGGTATTCCTCGGCACCTCGATCGGCATCACCCTGTTCCCGGAGGACGCGGCCGGCGCATCGGCGTTGATGAAGAATGGCGACATCGCGATGTACCAGGCCAAGGTCGCCGGCAAGAACTGCTATCGCTTCTACAGCCGGGCGATGGATCAGGCGGTCGAGCGCCGGGTGCGCATGGAGCAGGAACTGCGTGGTGCCTGGGAGCGCGGCGAGTTGAGCCTGGTCTACCAGCCGGTAGTGCGGCTGAGCGATGGCAAGCTGGTCGGTGCCGAGGCCTTGCTGCGCTGGCAGCATCCGGAACTGGGCATGGTCGCGCCTTCGGTGTTCATCGACGTGGCCGAGCAGAGCGGATTGATCGAAGTCATTGGACCGCGCGTGCTGCGTGCGGCCTGTGCGGCGGCGGCACGCTGGGGTTTCGAGGACGATACCCTGGAAAAGC
The DNA here is from genome assembly GCF_001431405.1 of Pseudoxanthomonas dokdonensis. Lineage (GTDB taxonomy): Bacteria > Pseudomonadota > Gammaproteobacteria > Xanthomonadales > Xanthomonadaceae > Pseudoxanthomonas_A > Pseudoxanthomonas_A dokdonensis. The sequence continues at coordinate 454,796 of NZ_LDJL01000011.1, read as the reverse complement.
CGTTCATTTCGGTCAACGTCTCGCCACGCCAGCTGCGCAGCGGTGACCTGCCGGAAACCGTGGCCGAGTGCCTGCGCGAAACCGGTCTGGCGCCGGGGCGCCTGCATCTGGAGCTGACCGAAACCGCGGTGATCAGCGACGAAGCCCATGCCAGCGCGCTGCTGTCGACTTTGCACCGGGCCGGGGTCAAGGTCTGGCTGGATGATTTCGGCACCGGCTTCTCCGGCTTGAGCCATCTGCGCCGGGTACCGGTCGATGGGGTCAAGATTGACCGCAGCTTCATCGCCGACATGTTGCGCGATCCGGATGATCTGGCGCTGACCACCGCGATTATCGCGATGGCCCATTCACTCGGCATCACCGTGGTCGCCGAAGGCGTCGAGCAGGAAGGGCAGCTGGATCTGCTGCGCGAACGTGGCTGCGATCTGGCGCAGGGCTACTGGCTGGGCTATCCGGTCAGCGCGCATGAATTGAACCAGATGGCCAGCTGACCGGCTGATGCCGACGAGCTGGCGCGGCGTTGGCGCCGCTGTTCGCCGCCGTCCGATGCCTGTCGGCCGGCAGTGCCCATTTCGAAATGATTTCCAAGTGGACTGTTCAAGCGGGCTGTTCGGGCTGATTTCTGGAGACAGGCAGCGCCGGAGGTTCGTGGCGCGCTACATCCAGCGCGACAGCAGACCGCTCAATGCCTGCAGCAGGTTGCCGGACAGGAATCCGAACACCACCACCGCCACGCCACCGACCAGCCACGCCACCAGCAACAACGCGCCGTCGCGTTCCAGCAGGGCCAGCGCGAACAGCAGCAGCATGGCCGCGAACAGGTAGTTGGTAAACGGTATCGGCAACGCCAGCAGGATGCCCAGCAACACCAGCAACAGCCCGGTGAAGGACAACGCCAGCCGATTGTTGAGCAGGCCCGACAACCGTGGCCTGACCAGTTTTTCCAGTCGCTTGAGCCATGGCGAAATCGAAGTACGGAAACGCTCCATCGTGCTGCGATGCGGCCCGCGCGATTTGACGAATGCCGGCAGCCACAGCTGCGACAGGCCCAGCAGCAATTGCACCCCGACCAGCACCACCAGGGGCCCACTGATCGCACCGCCGACGCCGGGGATGGGAATGAAGGCGGGAATCACCGCCAGGAACAGCAACAGGCCGAAGCAACTCTGGCCGAAACCGCTCAGCAGGTCTCCCAGCCGCAGCACGTCGTCGGGAGCGCCCAACGCGAACTCGTCCAGCAGTTGTCTCGTGGTGACATGGGGCGGCGGCGCATGCTCAGGCGGTGATGTCATCGCCTTCATCTTCCGTCAGTTTCTGCAGCAGCAGCTTGTCGATGCGGGCGCCGTCAAGGTCGACCACCTCGAACCGCCAACCGGCCCATTCGATGAACTCGCCGACATGCGGGATGCGCCCGAAGCGATCGATCATCAAGCCTGCGACGGTGTTGTATTCCTCGTCGTTGGGCAGGTCGACGCCGCCGATCAGCTCGCGCAGGTCATCGTTGGGCAACGAACCATCGACCAGCAGCGAACCGTCGGCGCGGGTCACCACCAGCGCGTCCTCGTCGGTGTTCTCGGCGGCCTGCAGGCGGCCGACGACCGCGCCCATCAGGTCGCTCAGGGTCACCAGGCCCTGGATTTCACCGTATTCGTCGACCACCAGCGCCAGCGACTGGTGCTCTTCGCGGAAGATTTCCAGCAGCTTCATCGCGTGGGTCGATTCGGACACGAACAGCGGCTCGCGCAGGTTGCGGAAGATTTCCGGCTGCGGGTCGGCAAACCGGTCCAGCAGAGTCTTGACCTCAAGCACGCCGACCACGTCCTGGTCGTTGCCACGGTAGACCGGGAAGCGGGAGAACTGCGATTCGCGCATGACCTCGACGTTGTCGTCGTAGCTGGCGGCGGCGTCCAGCCAGATGACCTTCTTGCGTGGCGTCATCAGGCTGTCGGCGGTGCGATCACCCAGCCGCAGCACGCGGTTCATCATGTTGCGCTCATCGGCGTCGATGACGCCCTGCTCGTGGCCCTCGCTGACCAGCAGGCGGATTTCCTCTTCGCTGATGGCGTTGCGGTTGTCGTCGCGGATGCCCAGCAGGCGCAGGACGCCGCGATTGATCGCGCCCAGCACCATCACCACCGGTCGCGCGGCGCGCGACAGCCAGTACAGCGGCATCGCCACCACCGCGGCAATCTGCTCGGGGTTGGTCAGGGCAAGGCGCTTGGGGATGAGTTCGCCGAAGATGACCTGGCCGGCGGTGATCAGGCTGACCGCGGTACCGATGCCGATGGCGTGGCTGTATTCCCTGGCGTTGGGCCAGATGTCGGCCAGCCATTCGGCGATCATGGCCCCGATCGCGTCGCCGCCGAACAGGCCGGTGAGCACGCCAATCAGGGTGATGCCGACCTGGACCGTGGACAGCAGATTGTCGGGGTGCTCGGCCAGGGTCAACGCGGCGCGCGCGCCACGGCTGGTCTGGGCCATCTGCTTGAGCCGCAGCTTGCGCGAGGTCATCAAGGCCATTTCCGACAATGCGAAGAAGGCGTTGAGCAGGATCAGGGCGGCGACGATGGCCAGTTCAAGCACGGCGCACCTCCCGGTTGACGGGCGCGGGGGCGGGCAGGCACGGGCGCTGCGAGCGGTAACGGGCGGGGGAGTAAGGGTCGTCTTCCATAGGTTGCGCCCTTCCGGGCGCCGACGGAGTTTAGCAAACCTGGCGCCCGCGGAAAGGCCACGGACCGGTGCCGGGGCGTCCGCCGGGGCGGGGGGCTGTGACCTCGGGTCACGAAACCGTCATAATTCCGCACCTGTAGCCGTCCGTCCCGAGACGGCAGGATGACCCAGATGTTCTCGTTGCAGACGATTTTTGGCTCCGGCCAGCAGTTCTACACCTTGCTGGACGAAGCCGCCCAAGCCGCCTACGACAGCACCCAGGCTCTCCACGTGATGATGCGCGAGAGCGACCGCCAGCCGGCGCTGGATGCCTTCAAGCTGGCCCGCCAGCGTGAACGCACCGCTTCGGACAAGATTGGCCAGGCGCTGGTCGACAGCTTCATCACCCCGATCGAGCGCGAGGACATCGAATCGCTGGGGTCGGCCCTGTACAAGATTCCCAAGCAGGTCGAGAAGTTCGCCGACCGCTATTCGCTGGCCACCCAGCACCTGGAACACATCGACTTCGCGCCGCGCGCGGCGATGCTGGAGCAGGCTGCCGCGGTGGTGGTGGACATGGTCAAGGAACTGCCGAAGATGAACATCGACCGGATGACCGCGCTCAATGAGAAACTGCGCGCGATCGAGAACGAAGCCGACCGGCTGATGCTTGAGCTGTATCGCGACATCTATTCCGGACGCTTGGACAACCTGCAGATGTTCCTGTTGAAGGAGTTCTTCGAGATCCTGGAAAAAGCCATCGACCGCTGCCGCGAAGCCGGCGTGGTGGCTTACCAGATCGTGCTCAAGAACAGCTAAGGAAAGCCCATGCTTACTCTGGTCCTGGTGGTCATCCTGGCGGCGTTGGTGTTCGAGTTCATCAACGGCTTCCACGACACCGCCAACTCCATCGCCACCGTGGTCGCGACCAAGGTGCTGACCCCCGGGCAGGCGGTGATGCTGGCCGCGATCATGAACCTGGTCGGCGCGCTGACCGGTACCGCGGTGGCCAAGACCATCGCCACCGGCCTGGTCAACACCGAAGTGGTCGAGGTCACCTCGCAGGTCATTCTGTGCGCGCTGCTGGGCGGCATCATCTGGAACCTCATCACCTGGTGGAAAGGTCTGCCGTCGTCATCCTCGCATGCGTTGATCGGTGGGCTGTGCGGTGCCGCGCTGGCGGCCGGCCACAATGACTGGGGTTCGCTGATCTGGTCGCAGACCGTCGGTGACTGGACCAAGAACCAGGGCATCCTGTGGAAAGTGGTGTTGCCGATGGTCAGCTCACCGATCGCCGGCTTCCTGATGGGCGTGGTGATGATGATGCTGCTGTGGGGTCTGATCGCGCTGATGTCGCGGGCCGGCGGCTGGCTGGCGCGGCTGGCGCGGCCACGGCTGGTCAATGGTTTCTTCGGCAAGGCGCAGATTGCCTCGGCTGCCTTCATGGGTTACGCCCACGGCCACAACGATGCGCAGAAGACCATGGGCATCATCGCCCTGACCCTGTTCGGTGCCCAGGCCACCGGCGCCCTCGATGATCTGCCTTCGTGGCTGGCATTCATGCACCCGGGCAACGGTGGCGACCAGGACATTGCCCTGTGGATCGTGCTGACCTGCGCGGTGGTGATGGCAATGGGTACTGCCTCGGGCGGCTGGAAGATCATCAAGACGCTGGGCCACAAGATGGTCAAGCTGCATCCGATCCACGGCTTTGCCGCCGAAACCAGCTCGGCCACCATCCTCACCGTGGCCGCGCACTTCGGCATGCCGGTGTCGACCACCCACAGCATCTCGACCGCGATCATGGGGGTGGGCTACGCCAAGAACCCGCGCGCGCTGAAACTGAGCGTCATCGAACGCATCGTCTGGGCCTGGATCCTGACCATTCCCGCCGCCGGCGGCATCGCCTACGGTCTGCTGCGTCTGCTGGAAGCGCTGGGCTGGGCGTAAGGCAGGCATTCTTCGCCGCCGTCGATGGCAAAGCAAATAGAAACGCCGGGCAATGTCCCGGCGTTTCTATTTGTCTGGATTTTGCGCGGCTGCCACCGTGGCCGGCACGTTGGGACGGCGCAGGCCTGGCCTACAGCAGGTCGCCGTCGGCTGACAGCGCACGCTCCATGCTGTCGCCAAGGCCACCAATCTCGATGATCAATCGATCCACTTCCGCCGCGGTCAGGCCCTCATAGGGACGGTTTTCGCACAGTTGCAGATAGGGCACGCCGTCGAGGTCACCCAAGGCCAGGTAGCCGACGCTGCTCTGCCAGTTGAAAGCCAGTGCACGCTTGGCGTCGATGCCGGTGATCGGGGCGATGACGGTGCTGACGCGCAGATAGCCGCGTTCGTCGTCATTGCCCAGTTCGGACAGGAAAATTGCCTGGTGGCGGGCACCGTTGGCCAGCGACAGTTCCACGCAGGCCACATAGGGATCCTGCATGGTGACCTTGTAGCCAGCGGTATGCAGGTGGCTGCGGATCCGCTCGAAGTTCTGCATGATGTGCTCCGGTACGACAGGACCGGTATGGTAGCGCGATGGCGGAGATGACGGATGAAGCACGAATCCTGGCGGCGGTGCGCGCGATACCGGCCGGGCAGGTCAGCAGTTATGGCGATGTCGCCCGTCGCGCCGGATTGCCCGGCCGCGCCCGCCTGGCTGCGCGCGTGCTGAGCCACAACAGCGACCCGCTGTTGCCTTGGCACCGGGTGCTGCGCGCCGACGGACGGATCGCGCTGCCGGAAGGTTCGCGGGGTTATCGCGAACAGAGCCAGCGGCTGCGGGCCGAAGGCGTGCAGGTCACGCGGGGCCGGGTCAGCATGCCCTCGCGCGAACAGCTCCTCGATGCGCAGATCTGGGGGCCTGCGCCAGCGAACGGCAAGCGCCGCTGACGGCTGCCGGCGGCTCCGTTCAGCGCGGTCGCGGATGCGCCGTTATCATGCACGTTCCATCCAGCAAGGGGTTTGCATGTTTCCGCGCCTTCCCAAGGTCACCCAGGCACTGTTGATTGCCAACGTGGTGGTGTTTCTGCTGCAGAAGTCGCTGGGCGATTTCGCACTGGCCAACTTCATGTTGTGGCCGCCGAACAGTGGCCTGTACAGCAGCGACCAGCCGGGTTTCGAGATCTGGCAACTGCTGACCTACGGCTTCATGCACGGCAGCTTCTCCCACCTGTTCTTCAACATGCTGGCGCTGTACATGTTTGGCGCGCCGCTGGAACAGACCTGGGGCGAGAAGCGCTTCCTGACCTATTTCCTCGTCTGCGTCGTCGGCGCCGGGTTGCTGCAGTTGATCGTCGGCTGGTGGGTAATGTCCAACGGCGGTACCGCCTATCCGACGGTGGGTGCGTCGGGCGGCGTGTTCGGCCTGCTGCTGGCCTATGGCATGTTGTTCCCCAACCACCGGGTGATGCTGCTGATCCCGCCAATCCCGATGAAGGCGCGCACTTTCGTCATTCTGTATGGCGCGGCCGAGTTGCTGCTCGGCTTCACTGGCTGGCAACCCGGTGTGGCCCATTTCGCCCATCTGGGCGGCATGCTGTTTGGCTGGCTGCTGATCCGCTACTGGCGCGGACAGTCGCCGTTCGGCGGCCGTGGCGGTGGACCACGGATGCGCATCGTCAAATAGCCGCGACCGGCACCGCGGCACTGGTTTCGGCGCCCATCAATGACATGAAAAAAGGCAGGATCATCGCGATCCTGCCCTTTGTCATTGCAACGTTGTCATCCCGACCGCGACCCGCATGGCCGGCAATGTTGTGCCGGCTTCAACGCCAGATGCGGATGTCCTCGCCTTCCTTGACCTGCATCGGCTGGCTGGCCTTGCAGGCGAAGGTTTCGCCGAATGCCGGCTGGTTGACCAGCGGGCCATTGGCGCGCCACTGGCCCGGTGCGCGGACGTCGCTGTTGGCCATCTGCGCGGCCTGCGACTCGGACAGTTGCTGTGCCCACATCCCCGCCCAGGCCTTGTAGAAGGCTTCCTTGCCGGCCTTGTCGGCGTTCGGCTCGGCGTTGAGGTAGGCATCCCACGCCAGTTCCACGCCTGACAGATCGGCCAGGTTCTGGTCCTGGGTCAGTGGACCGTTGAGCTTGATCCCGGTCAGCCCCGGATACGGATAGCTGCCGTACTGGCTGCTGACGCGCGCGCCCAGTGCATTCCAGGCGGCTAGATCGGCCGGTGTCCACCATTCGCGCAACTTGCCCTGTGCATCGACCATGCGGCCCTTGTTGTCGAAGCCGCGGCTGAGCTCGTGGCCGACCAGTGCGCCATAGGCACCGTACAGCGCCGCCGACGGCTGGGCGGTATCGAATACCGGTGGCTGCAGCACCGCGGCAGTGACGATCAGGCGGTTCTGGGCCAGGTCGTAGGCCAGTGCTGGCTGTTGTGGCAGCACATCCCAGCGACGATCCGCGTTGCCCTTGCCGATGCGCTTCATCTCCTCGCGATGGCGCCAGGTCGACGCGATCAGCATGTTGCCGCCAAAGCTGCCGCGGCCCATCGGCTGCACGCTGTAGTCGATGTCACGGCGTGGCGTGCCGACTTCGATCTTCAGCTTGTCCAGCTTGGCCTTGGCTTCGGTCCTGGCTTCGGCGCTCATCCAGCTGTTGCGCTCGATGCCGCGGCCCATCGCATCACGGATCTGGCCGGCAATCTGTTCGGCGCGCTGGTCGTTGCTGTCGGGCAGGTAGCGGGCCGCGTATTCCTTGCCCAGCATCGGCCCGGCGGCCTGGTTGATGGCATCCAGCACCTGTTGCCAGCGCGGCGGTGGCGTGGTCTGGCCACGCAGGGTCTGGCCACGGAAATTGAATTCGGCATCACGGAACGACTTGGCCAGGTAGGGTGCCATCGAGTCACCGATGCGCCAGCGCAGATAGGCCTTCCACTGCTCAGGCTTGAGCGACTTGACCAGTGCATCGATCTGCTGGAACAACTGCGGGTCGGCCATCGACACTTCGTTGTCGCTCACGCCCTGGACTTCGAGGAATTCCGGCAGTTGCAGGTTGCGGTACTGCTTGCCCAGTTCCTTGACCCCGACCACGGTGTAGTTGGCGAACGGATCGTTCAACTGGTCCAGCGGCTTGGAAACCTGGGCGAACCGGGTTTCCAGATCAATGACCGCCTGGGCGTCGGCATCGAGCTTGTCCTGCGGGGTGCCGGTGAGGGCGAGAATCTGCTTGACGTAGGCCAGGTAGCGACCCATCAGTTCGCGGGTCGGTGCATCGGTGCGGGTGTAGAAGGCCGGGTCGCGCAGGCCCATGCCGCCCTGGGTGAAGTAGCCGATGTGGCGGTCCAGTGCGCGCAGGTCGACGTCCGGGCTGAAATTGAACACCACCGGGATGCCGACCTGGTGCAGGGCGGCGATGGCGGCCGGGATCTCCTTGGCCTTGCGGATGGCGTTGACGCGATCCAGCAGCGGTGCGATCGGCTGCGAACCATCGGCTTCCACCGCCGCTTCGTCCAGGCCGCTGGCCCAGAAGTCACCCAGCAGTTTCTGCACCTTGCCCTGCGGCGCGTTCATTGCCGCGTCCAGCAGGTCGCGCTGCTGTTGCTGGGTGCGCTCGCGCAGCATGCCCATGGCGCTGATCGAAGCGACGTCGGCGCCCAGTGGATTGGCCTTCAGCCAATCGGCGTTGGCGCTGCTGTAGAAGTCGCTGCAAACCGCAGGCACCGCCGGTGCCTTGGACTTTTTCTTCTTCGCCGCCTGGGCATCGGTGCTGGCACCGAGGGCGATGACCAGCGCGAAGGCGAGGGCAGCGGGTTTGACGACGATGGCGCGAAGCTGGGGCATCAGGGGACTGTCCATGGAATGCGGAAGACGCTGATTCTAGCAAGCCTGCGTTGTCATACAGTGCACGGCAGGCCTATTTCGACAAGCACGTTCGAGGACGACGGAAGCATGCCCGCCAAAAGGCAAAGGCCCGGTCAGACCGGGCCTTTGCGCAGGGTGCTACGGCTGTCGTGGACTTACCAGATGACCACCTGCTTGTCTTCGCTACGCACCATCGGGTCACCGGCCTTGCAGCTGAAGGCGGCCGCGAAGGCGGGCAGGTTGGACGGCGCACCGATGGCGCGGAAGTTGGCCGGTGCGTGTTCGTCGGTGTTGACGCGCAGCTTCAGCTCATCCGGGGTGAAGTTGCGGCGCCACACGGTACCCCAGTTGAGGAAGAAGCGCTGGTCGCGGCTCAAGCCATCGATCATCGGGTCCGGGGTGTCGCCAGCGGCTTTCTTCATCGCGTCGTAGGCGGTGGCCAGGCCACCGAGATCGGCGATGTTCTCACCCAAGGTCAGCTTGCCGCTGACCTTCATGCCCGGCGCGGCCTCGTAGCCGTCGAACTGGTTGATCAGCTTGTCGGTACGGCTGGTGAAGCCCTTGGCGTCGGCATCGGTCCACCATTGCTCGAAGTTGCCGGTCGGCCCGAAGCGGCTGCCCTGGTCATCGTAGCCGTGGGTCATTTCGTGGCCGATCACCGCACCGATGCCGCCATAGTTGAGCGCATCGTCCGCATTGGGATCAAAGAACGGCGGCTGCAGGATCGCGGCCGGGAACACCACTTCGTTCTGCAGCGGGTTGTAGTAGGCGTTGACCATCTGCGGCGGCATGCCCCATTCGGTCTTGTCGACCGGCTTGCCGATCTTGCCCAGGTTCCACTGGTAGTTGAACTGGTTGGCGGCCAGCACGTTACCGATGTAGCTGTCGCGGCTGGTTTCCAGACCGGCCCAGTCACGCCACTTGTCGGGGTAACCGATCTTGGGAGTGAAGGCGGCCCATTTTTCCATTGCCTTCTGCTTGGTTTCGTCGCTCATCCAGGCCAGGTTCTCGATACGCACCTTGAGTGCGTCGCGCAGGTTCTGGATCAGGGTTTCCATCTTGGCCTTGGATTCGGGCGGGAATGCGACCTTCACGTACATCTGGCCAAGGGCTTCGCCGGCTTCGTTCTCGATCACGTCCAGCACGCGCTTGCCGCGTTCCTTCAGATCCTTCTGGCCACGCATGGTCTTGCTGTAGAAGTTGAAATTCTCTTCGACGAAGTCATCCGACAGGTACGGCGCGGCGCCGTCCACGGTGTGGAAGCGCAGGTAGCTCTGCCACTGCTGCGCCGGCACGTCGGCCAGCATCTTGCTGACTTCTTCATGGAAGGCGGGGATGGCCAGCGAGAACATCTTCGGCACCGCCACGCCCTGCGATTCGAAGAACTTGGTCCACGGGAAGTTGGGGGTCAGCTTGTCGGCTTCGGCCGGGCTCACCGGGTTGTAGAACAGCGACACGTCGCGCTGCATCTCGACCTTGGACTTGGAGGCCTTGGCCAGGCGGGTTTCGAACGCGACCACGTCCTTGGCCTGGGCGGCGGCATCGGCCGCGGCCACGCCGGACAATTCCAGGACTTTGGCTACGTGGGCCTGGTAGGCCTCCAGCTTGTCCTTCTTGTCGGCATCGAAGTAGTAGGTGGTATCAGGCAGGCCCAGGCCACCCTGGCTGGCGTAGGCGATGTTGTTCTGCGAGTCCTTGAAATCGGCCTCGGCGCCGAAACCGAACAGGAAGTTCTCGCCCTTGGCGGCGCTGCTGCGCAGGTATTCTGCAATCTTGTCCTGGCTGTCGAGCGCGGCGATGGCGTCCAGGTGCGACTTCAGCGGGCTCACGCCCTGCTGGTTGATCTTGTCCTTGTCCATGCCGGTGGCCCAGAAGTCGCCGACGATCTTCTCGACGCCGGTGGCATCGGCATCGGCGGCGGCCTGTTCGGCCAGCTGGCGCTGGACCGCGGTGGAGCGCTCGTCGAGCATTTCAAACGCACCCCAACTGGTGCGATCGCCCGGGATCTCGTTGGCGGCCAGCCATTTGCCGTTGACGTAGCCACTGAAATCGGTACAGGCATTCTTGCTGCTGTCCAGATCGCTGAGCTGGAAGCGGTTGACGCCCGGCAGCTTGCTCTCGTCCAGCGTCAGCGCGTGGCTGTCGGCCTTGGCGGTGCTGTCAGCAGCTGCGGCGGGCGCTTCATCGCCCTTCTTGCAGGCAGCCAGGGTGCTGGCCACGGCCAGGGAAAGTAACAGCAATTTGGGTTTGCTAACGCTCACGATTAACTCCGGCCCCAGAGGGCAATGATCAAGAAAGATGCCCGTCAGGGCGTGGCAGCGACTCTACGCTGCTGCATGACGGGGCGGGGGTGTCGAAGGTCATGGCGGGCCATGAACCCATTTTTTACATCAGTCATGGCGCACCGCCCGCAGGTGGCACCCTGTTGCGTCATGGGGCAGATGGGCCGGTCTCCAGCGGACTGTCCAGATGGCTGCTGCGGTTGCGTCCACTTTGCTTGGCGCGGTACAGCGCGGTGTCGGCGCGGTCGAACAGCTGGTTGGCTTCCAGCGCATCGGCCGCCAGCGCGGTGTGGATGCCGATGCTGGCGGTGAACGGCGGGCACGGGCCCTCGCCTTCGGCCCGCGACGAGATGTTGGCCAGGTCCACATGGATGGTGGTGGCGATGGTCGCCGCCGCCTGCGCCGACGTCTCCGGCAGCAGCACCGCGAACTCATCACCGCCCAGCCGCGCCACCAGATCGCGCGGTCGCCGGGCGCGGCTGAGCAGCACCTTGGACAGTGAACGGAGCACCGCATCGCCGCCGCTGTGGCCATGGCTGTCATTGAGCTGCTTGAAGTGGTCGATATCCAGCAGCAGCAGCGACAGCGGCTGGCCGGAGCGGACCACGTCGCGGGTCTCCTGTTCCAGCGCACGGTCGAAACGGTTGCGGTTGGCCAGGCCGGTCAACGCATCCGATTGCGCCTGCTGGAAGGTATGCCGCAACAACCGGTAAATCGCCAGGCTGGCACCCAGGGCCAGCACCAGCAGCGTGGCGCTGGGCGCAAACCAGACATGCCAGACGCGCATGCCGACATAGGGCACCAGCAACGTCAGCACCGTGGTCAATGCGATCGGCCGCCAGAACCGGCGCATGCCGGCGCGTCCGGCCAGGGTCAATGGCAGCGCTGCCAGCAGTACCGAAAGCAACACCTGCAGCCACGGACGCAAGGGGCTGACCGCGCTGCCGTGCAGCAGCATGTTCAGCAGGTTGCCCTGGTAGACCACGCCGGCGATGCCGGAAGGATTGTTGTCCAGCGGTACCCGCACGTGATCGCCCATGCCGGCGGCGGTGACGCCGACCAGGATCCATTTGCCGGCCAGCAATGAATGCGGCACCCGGTTCTTCAGCACGTCGACATAGGACACATGCTGGAAGCTGTTGGCAGGACGCGCGTACGGCACCATCACCCGATAGTCGCGCAGCCAGTGATAAGGCGACTGTTCGATGCCGCGCGGCGCGCGTTCGCCCGGCATGCGCATCTGTTCGGCATCACTGCCCAGCTGATAGAGCGCCAGTGCCAGCACCGGCCAGCGCGCCGATCCCAGGCCGGCATAGAGGAAGCTGCTGCGTGCCACGCGATCTTCGTCCATGGCCATGTCGGCGTGCCCGAGCGCGGCCGCTGAAGCGGAGAATTCCGGGATTGGCAGCAACTCGACCGCGGGACTGTTCTGCTGGCGCGGCTCGGCATACACCGGCAGCACCACCTTGCCGCTGCGGTTCAGCGAGCGGGCCAGCAGCGCGTCGCCCTCCGGATCGTACAGCGCCGGCTCGCTGAGCAGCAGGTCCAGGGCGATACCCTGGACCCCGATCTGGCCGAGCTGGTCAATCAGTTGCGCATGCGTGCGCCGCGACCACGGCCAGCGGCCCAGTTCGGACAGGCTCTTCTCGTCAATCGTGACCAGCACGATGCGCGGATCGGCTTCGTCGGCCATGCCGGCGGCCAGCCGGTCATAGATCCAGTTGTCGGTGCCGGCCAGCCAGCCGGAACGGCCGGCCATGCTCAACAGCAGGACCAGGGCGACGGCCGCGACCGTCAACAGCAGGCGATGATTGGGCTTGAGTGCGTTCAATGTCTGTATCGACCTTCCACTGATCACGGGTGCCAGGGCGCGGAGGAAAAGAACCCCCACGGCACCCTGATTTTCTGCGCAGGCGGGAATTCGCCATTGCCGCCACCGGCATCCAGCGCACGGGCGCGCACATACCAGTTGCCCGGCGCCAGTTTGCCCAGGGTCACCGAGGGCTTGTCGACCTGCCTGGCTTCCTTGATGACCCGGAAATCGTGATAGCGCGATAGCTGGAATTCGTAGCCCTGCGCGTCCTTTTCAGCATTCCAGTGGAAACTGACCTCGCGTGCGGCATTGACGTTCATGTCGAGGGTGGCATTGCCATCACGCAGCCGGAAACCCACCGGGTCGCCATAGGGTCCGCGCTGGCCCTGCTCATCAAGGCCGGCTACCCGCCAGTAGTAGCTGCCGGGGGCCAACTGGTCGGGGAGTACGACCCGGGTATCGGCGATGCCGTCGGCCTCCAGCACGATGCTGCTGAAGTCCTCATCGCTGGCGATCTGGTACCGGTAGGCGGACGCGCCGTCCGATTGCGCCCAAGCCAATGCCAAGGGTGAATAGACCGCACTGCCGGGTTGCGGACTGAGCACGAACGGCGGCTTGGGAGTGGCGTCGACGACGAACGCCGCGCGCGCCTCGCGGCCCTCGAGTGACTGCTTGATGCCACTCAGCAACAGGTGATAGTCGCCTTCGGGCAGGTCACGCAGGTCGATGCCGGCGGTCACGACAGTGGTATCCAGCTGGGTGGTGCGGAAGTCCGGGTCGGTACTCAGCAACAGCCGGTATCCGGTTGCGCCTTCCAGTGGCGTCCATTGCAGTTTCGTCTCGCCGGCCAGGTAACGCTTGTCGATAGCGGACAGATCCGGTGCCGGCAGCAGTTGCTGTGCACGTGGCGGCGTGGTCTGGCCGAGGGCGACGCTGGCGCCCATGCCTTCCGGCAGCACGGTACCCGGGCCGGCGGCTTCGACCATCACGCTGCCGTGCAGTACCTCGGTATCGGTGCTGCCGGTCGCGGCATCAATGCGGAACTGGGTTCCGCGTACCGATGAGGTCGCCGACGGGGTCTCGACGATGAAACTGGCATTGCCGCCTTTCTGCGGAGCAACATCGTTGTTGATGCGACCGCGCTGCAGGCGCATGCGTGTATCGGACATGCCTTTACGTCCGTAACGGCTCATGCGGTCCAGGTGCAACTCGCTGTTGCTGCGCAACTGCATGCGCGAACCGTCGGCGAACTTCAGGCTCAGTGAGCCTTGTGCAGCGGTTTGCAGCATGGCGCCGACCTGCAGTTGCATGCCTTCGATGACCGGCTGCGCGGGCTGGCCGTCGGCAGGCCGGTAGGTCGCGGTGCCGGCCACCGCGGTCACGCTGGCCACTGCCGGTTCCTGCTGCAGCCACTGCAATGGAAAATGCAGCGACGTGCCGGGTGGCAGCTGGCGCGGATTGCCGATGTGGTTGTGGCGCTGCAGACGCTGCCAGCGGATGCCGGGTTTGAGATATTCACCGGCCAGATCCCAGAGCGTGTCGCCTGGTTTGACCCGGTATACCCAGTCTTCCGCCGACGCCGGCGGGCTGAGCCAGAAAAGAACCAACAGTGGCAGCAGCAGGAGGCCGCTGCGCGGCGTGTGCCCGGGGCGATGCTTGGTGCGCATACTGCAACCGTAGAAAGACATTCGAGCGATTATAGGCTGCGCCATACTGTGATGGGCTCCCCACTGTCAGGAAAACCGGCCGACCATGCCAAAGCAACGACTCAATTATGATGTGATTCTCATTGGGGCAGGGCACAACGGGCTGGTCTGTGCGAATTACCTGGCCAGGGCAGGGTTGAACGTTACGGTCCTGGAACGCAGGGATGTCGTCGGCGGCGCCGCCGTCACCGAAGAGTTTTATCCCGGGTTCCGCAATTCGGTTGCGTCCTATACGGTATCGCTGCTGCAGCCGAAGATAATCGCCGACCTGCAGCTGCACCAACATGGTCTGCGCATCGTCGAACGCAGGCGCAACAACTTCCTGCCACTGCCCGATGGCCGGTATCTGCTGACCGGTGGTGGTGACAGCCGGCGTTCGTTTGCGGTTTTCTCAAGCGCCGATGCAGAACGCCTCGATGGCTACGAAGCGCGGCTGGAACAACTGGCCGACGTGTTGCGCGCTCTGGTGCTGCAGGCACCGCCCAACATCACCGATGGCCGTTGGTGGCAGGCGCTGCCGGAATTGATGCGCGCGGCCGGACTGGCCCGGCGCCTGCACCGGCTGGATGAAACACTGCGTCAGGAGCTGCTGGATCTGTTCACCATCTCCGCTGCCGAATATCTCGGGCGCTGGTTCGAGAGCGATCCGGTCAAGGCATTGTTCGGCTTCGACGGCATCGTAGGCAATTTCGCCAGCCCCTACGAACCCGGCACTGCGTACGTGTTGCTGCACCACGTGTTCGGCGAGGTCAACGGGGTAAAAGGGGCCTGGGGACACGCAATTGGCGGGATGGGCGCGATCACCCAGGCGATGGCGCGCAGTGCCGAATCCGAAGGCGTGACCCTGCGCACCGGCTGCGGAGTGCGACAGGTGCTGGTCGAGGCAGGCCGTGCGGTGGGCGTGGTCACCACGGAGGGCGAGACATTGCGTGCCCGCGCCGTGGTCTCCAACGTCAACCCGAAACTGCTCTATCAGCAGCTGATGGCCGAGGACACGGTGCCGCAGGCGACCCGGGAACGCATGCGCCACTGGCGCTGCGGCTCGGGCACGTTCCGTATGAACGTCGCCTTGTCCGGGCTGCCCAGTTTCAGCGCATTGCCAGGGCCGGGCGATCACCTGACCGCGGGCATCATCCTGGCGCCGTCGCTGGATTACATGGATCGCGCCTACCGCGACGCGCGCGAATCAGGCTGGTCGCGCGAACCGATTGTCGAGATGCTGATTCCCTCGACCCTGGATGACAGCCTGGCGCCGGCTGGCCAGCACGTGGCCAGCCTGTTCTGCCAGCACGTGCAACCGCAGCTGTCCGGTGGCCGCCACTGGGATGACCATCGGGAAACGGTCGCCGACCTGATGATCGCCACCGTTGATCGCTATGCGCCGGGCTTTGCCGCGCAGGTGCTGGGCCGGCAGATCATGAGTCCGCTGGATCTGGAGCGGACGTTCGGCCTGCTGGGCGGCGACATCTTCCACGGCGCGCTGTCGCTCAACCAGTTGTTCAGTGCGCGCCCGGTGCTCGGCCAGGCCGACTACCGCGGCGCGGTCGACGGCCTGTACCTGTGTGGCGCCGGCAGCCATCCCGGTGGCGGCGTGACCGGCGCGCCGGGCCACAATGCCGCCCGGGCCATCATCCAGGATCTGGGCTGACGCCAGTCGCCAGCCAGCGATCATGCAAGCG
Source organism: Pseudoxanthomonas dokdonensis (assembly GCF_001431405.1). Classification (GTDB taxonomy): domain Bacteria; phylum Pseudomonadota; class Gammaproteobacteria; order Xanthomonadales; family Xanthomonadaceae; genus Pseudoxanthomonas_A; species Pseudoxanthomonas_A dokdonensis. The sequence goes on along the minus strand of NZ_LDJL01000011.1, from coordinate 438,866 downwards.
CGCTTCAGCGCGTCGCCGGGTCGTGGCCTGGGGGCGGATCGGCGTTGATTACCTGCAGTTGCGGGCCGGTCGATTGCGGCATGATCTGGCCGTCGGTGGCCACCAGCACGGTGCCTGGTCGTACCAGTGGCAATACCTTGGCGATGAAGCCGGGCGGGATGTCGAACTGGCTGCTTTCGGCGGTCGGCACCGGCACCCCCTGTTCGCCCTCGCGACCGGGAATGCCGATGGCAATCCATTCCGGCATCCGTGCCTGGCGCATGTCCGAGCCAGCGGCCGGCGGCTGGAAACCGGCCGAAACGATATAGGCATGGGTACCCATCCGGGTCGGCGCGCCGCGCAGGGCGATGCGACTGCGGCCGACTTCGACACCGTTGCGATAGACGAACAGGATGCGGTCGCTGCGGCTGAGCACCATCGAAATCGGACCTTCCTTGGCGGTCGCCGGCTTGCCCTGGGCCGCAGTGGGAGCGGCGGGCGCCGCGCTGGTGGACGCGCTGGTGGACACGACGCCACCGTCGGCGGCCAGCACGACCGGGTCGGCCGAGTCGCCGTCCCAACGCCAGGCAGTGCCGTCTTCCAGCAGCGGTATCACCACATCGGCGCCGGTGTCGGGATTGATCGGGCTGACCAGTCCCGGGTGGACGACGTTGACCGGCGCCGAACCTTCCTCGGCGACGACCACGGTCATGCCCATGTTGGAGGCTTCGAACAGATGCTGCGCGAACGCGGTCGGCAGGTGCACGCAGCCGTGTGATTCCGGATAGCCGGGCAGGCCACCCGCATGCAGTGCCACGCCACCCCAGGTCAGCCGCTGCTGGTAGGGCATCGGTGCCGAGTTGTAGATGCTGGAGTGGTGGTCCTTGTCCTTCTGCAGGATGGTGAACACACCGGTCGGCGTCTCATGACCCGGTTTGCCGGTGCTGACCGTCGACACCGCGATCAGGATGCCGTTGCGATACACGTAGGCGCGCTGTTCGGTCAGGCTGACCACCACCGCCATCGGCCCGGCCTGTTTGTCGTCGCCAGCCCAGAACCACTCGCCGGGCTTCAGCTCGCTGGCATGGGTATCGACCGGGCTGGACTGTTTGGCACCCCAGAACGGAACCGCGGCGGCATTGCCCGCCATTCCCACGCCCAGCAACACGCCCAGCAATACACTCGATAAACGGGCCAAACGTCGCATACGCGGGCTTCCTTTTTTGAAAGAGGGATCAGTGCAGGCTTGAGAGCCTTCCGGCAACCGGCGCCAGCTGTGCACGTGCCATCGCGCACTGGGCCAGCGACGAGCGCGTCAGCCAGGCCTGCTGCGGGTAATAGGAAAACACAAACTGGCCGTCTTTCAATACATCGATGATCGGTTTGGCCACCGCCTTGCGCAGCGCCGGGCAGCCCCAGCTGCGGCCCAGCCGGCCCATCCGCTTGCCGTTGTCGGCATTCACGTAGTCGGCGCCGTGGATCACGATGGCCCGCGCCAGCGCGGCATCGTTGAAGCCGGGGTCCAGCCCCTGCATGCGCAGTGAATAGCCGTTGCGGCCCTGGTAAGTGCCCTGGGTATAGAACAGCCCGAGGCTGGAGGCGTGGGTGCCTTCGTCATTGGAGAAGCGGGTCGGGATGTCGCCGCCTGAGCCTTGTCCGTGCGCGACCAGTTCGTGGTACAGCAGCTTCTGCCGGGCCAGATCGAACACCCACAGCCGCGGCGTCAGTGACGAGCGGCTGTAATCGATGATCGCCAGGCGGGTGGCATTGACGCCGGTGCCGTGTGCCTGCGCGCACTGCATCGCCGACAGACCCAGCGCCAGCACCTGCGGATCGGCGGCCGGCGCCAGCGAAGACAGCGGCGATGAAACCGCTGGCGGCGCAGCTTCTGGCGCGGTATTGGCCTGGGTGGGGGCGGCTGGCGAGGCATTGCTGGCCAGGCGCCTGGCCGCGCGCTCTGGCGCGTGCGCGGCCACGCTGCTGGCGCCGGTCAGGGCCAGCAACAGGGAGACGAGGAAATATTTCATCACGCAATGCTAAGGCAGCGGCCTGCTGGAAACGTGAACAGATCAGGATTTAACCATCAAATTCAATCGCTTGCGGCGTCGAGTCGCAGCTGCCGTTCACGTTCGTCGCCCAGGTAACGGCGGATGCCGTGACGCATCAAATACAGCAGCGGAATCATCGCCAGCGCCGCCAGCATCTTGTAGATGTAGTTGACGCTGCTGACCGCCAGGAACAGATCCGTCGGCCAGTGCTGCGGGCCGAGCACGAACGCCACATAGATGACCACGAAGCTGTCGACCAGTTGCGAGACCGCGGTCGAGCCGGTCGCGCGCAGCCATACCCAGCGTTCGCCGGTGGCCGCGCGGATGCGGTGGAATACCGACACGTCGATCAGCTGGCCCGCCAGGAACGCCACGATCGAACCGCCAATCGACCACATGCCCTGGCCAAAAATCGCGGCGAAGGCGGCCTGGTAATCCGGCACGCCCTGCTCACGGGCGGCTTCCACCCACCAGCCGGCCGGTGCCGCGGCGATGGCCAGGAAAGCGAACAGGAAGCCATAGATGATCAGCGCCACCGCCAGCCACGAGACGTAGCGCACCCCACGGCGACCGAAGAATTCGTTGACGGTATCGGTCAGCACGAACACGAACGGCCACAGCAGGGTGCCGACGGTGAAATTGAGCGAACCGCTGCGCCCGAACAGGTTCCATTCCAGCGGCGCGATGCCAAGGGTGTCCTCGAGCGCGAAAATCTTGACGCCTATGAATTCGGCCAGCACCGCGTTGACGCAGAAGAACGCCGCCAGCGCGATGAACAGGCGGGTCGCGCGATCATTCAACGGACGCACGGCCGCCATCGTGTCAGCGTTCGCCGGCGCGGGTGAATGGCATGCTTTCCGGCGCCACCGCGCCACCGGAGATGATGAAACTCATCGCCTGGTCGACGCTCCAGTCGGTCGGCGTCAGCAGTTCCACCGGCACGATTTCCAGGTAGCCGGAGGTCGGGTTGGGCGTGGTCGGCACATAGACTGCGGCCAACTCGCGACCGCTGCCTTCCTCGCGCATGACCCGGGTGACCAGGCCCACCGACTTCATTTCGCGATGCGGAAAGTCGACCAGCACCACGCGCTGGGTGCTGCCCGGCTTGGTCTGCAGGATGTCCAGCAGTTTGCGCGCGCTGGTGTAGATGGTGCTGGCCAGCGGCACCCGCAAGATCAGCAGTTCGAACCAGCCGAGGATGCGCTGGCCGATGACCCGGCGGGCGAGGAAGCCGACCAGCAGGATCACCCCGACCGTGGCCACCATCGCGATGGTGTTCTGCACCCACAACGCGCTGATCCAGCCCAGCGACTGTGGGAACGAGGCGGCGATTTCCTGTGACAGCGGACCGACGATGGGCTTGCTGGCATCGGACAGCAGCACGAACACGAACTTGACCACGACCCAGGTCAGCCAGATGGGCAGCAGGGTCAACAGGCCTGTCAGGAACAGCTTCTGCAGGGACGTACGGGGGGCGGGGGAGGGATTGGACATGCCGCCATTGTAAGGCTTGCCGGACTTGTCCAACGCTGCCTCAAGCGCTGGGCGAGGGACGTTTTTCCGGTTTCAGCCGCACATAGATCTGCTTGCGGATGCGGGCGACGATTTCACTGCGCTCGTTGAGCACGTCGACCGGCAACCAGCGCAGGACCTTGTCGCCGGCGGCAGCGGCATCACACAAGGATTCGAGCAGTTCGGCGTCGACGCGGAACTGCGCATGCAGGGTGCCGCGGCCGGGGCTGACGAATTCAATCTCGGCGGCCTTGTCCCAGACGTAATAGTCCCGGCCCAGGCACTCCTTGACCATGATCATCCAGAACGGGTCGGTCATCGCGAACAGACTGCCGCCGAAATGGGTGCCGACATAGTTCCGGTTCCACGGCCGTATCCGCAGCTCGACCCGCGCCTGGCGCCAGTCGTCGGCCAGTTCGGTGACATGGATGCCGGTGAACAGGAACGGTGGCCAGAAATTGAACAGATGGCGCAGGCGGGAGGGTTTCATGGCTGGCGGCGGAGGGATGAAGCGGATGCGCAGGATACCCTACGCACCCGTATGTGGCTCCCCTCCCGTAGAGCGGAGCTTGCTCCGCTGGCGCATCGGTCATGCGGTAAGGACGCGGATGTCGTCGCAAACAACGGAGTCAGCGGAGAGGCAGCGGAGCCTCCAGCGGATAGCGGAGCGTGCGGACAGCGGAGCGTAGGAGGCAGCGGAGCAAGCTCCGCTCTACCTTAGAACAGTAGCGAGGACATCTTGCGCCGGTAGTTGCTGACCAGTGCGTCGTCTTCGATGACCAGGAACGCATCGACCAGTGCCTTGCGCGGCAAGCCTTCCTCGAAGCCGCGATCCAGCCGCAGCATCTCCAGGAACTGATCCAGTGCGGCCTGCGAACGGCCGGCAACCAGGTGCTGTACGCCAAGCAGATGGCGCGCGCGCAGATCTTTCGGATCGGCGGCGATGGCCGCTTCCAGCACTTCCACCGGCGGCGCATCCTTGACCGCGTTGGCAAACGCCAGCCGGGCATGGGCGCGTACCGCGCGTTCGTCGGTGGCCAGGTTGGCTGGCAGGGCCTGCAGCAGTTTGTCGGCCTCGCTGATGGCGCCGGTCTTCAGCAGCGCCAGCGCCAGATCCAGTTTCAGGTCGTCCTTGTCCGGCTCGGCCTCGACCGCCGCGCGCAGCCGCAGGACTTCGGCATGCGGGTCCAGCGGTGCCGCTTCGACCGGCGCCTCGTCATTGGCTGCGGCGGCTGGCAGCACGCCGTGCTTGGACAGGAATTCGCGCAGCTGGCCTTCCGGCAGGGCGCCGGGGAAGCCGTCGACGATCTGTCCATCCTTGACCAGGAACACGGTCGGCACCGAGCGGATCTGGAACGCGGCGGCGATCTGCTGCTCCTTGTCGACGTCGACCTTGGCCAGCTCGAACGCACCGTGGTATTCACCCGCCAGTTTTTCCAGGATCGGCCCCAGCGTCTTGCACGGCCCGCACCAGGTAGCCCAGAAATCCACCAGCACCGGCACCTGCAACGACTTCTGCAGGACGTCGGCCTCAAAGGTTTCGGTGGTGGCGTCGAAAACGTGGGGAAGTTCGCTCATGGAATTTACCTGTCGGTGGTTGCCGGCATACATGGTGGCGGCAGGGGCCAGAGTCAAGTTGCCGGTGGCCCGCGGGCATCGCTCCGCCTCCGCCGGGTGTTGATCGCTCAGCGGCGGACGCCGCGCAGCCACTATCATGGCGGCTGGCGAATCGCCGCAAGGCGACGCAACTCTCTTCATCCAGGCAACGGCGGACACGGTGGACCCAAGGATCAATCACGCACTCAAACATCTCGGCCTGGCCGCCACCGTGGTGTTCATTGCCAGCGCGGTGGGCTTCGGCGCCGCGTTGAAGGGCTACTCGCACGTCCTGCACCCGGTTGATCTGCTTGGTGGCATCGGCCTGCCGCACGGCTTGGCATTCAACCTGCTGGGACTGGTGCTGCCGGGCGTGCTGGCCGGGGTGGTGGCGATGGATCTGCGCCGGCGCCTGCCACACACGGCGCCGTGGACGGTGAAGATTGGCGCGCAGCTGCTGTTCCTGTCGGCGCTGGGCTTCATTGCCCTGGGCCTGTTGCCGCTGGACATCGAAGATCTCAACAACCACGCCAGCCGCCTGCATGCCACCGCCTGGATGTTGTGGTGGGTCGCGTTCGTCGCCGGCGCTGGATTGCTGGCCTGGGGCCTGCGCGGGCAACCGCAATGGACCTTGCTGGCGGCGATCAGCCGGGTTGCCGCGCTGGGCGTACTGGTGATGGTGCTGTTCGGGGTTTCGTTCCTGCCCGGTGGCATCGCCCAACGGCTGGCCTACGGGCTATGGCTGCTATGGCTTTGCGTGGCAGCGCGGGCGGCGCGTTGACACCGACACACGAAGCCGTCGCGGCATGGCGACTGGCGGCTTATTCGGCCCCAGGACTGGCCTCGGGGCGGCGATAGACCTTGCCGTCCTTCATCACGAAATCGACGCCGAGCACCGCATTGATATCGGCCACCGGGTCGCCGGGCATGGCGATGATGTCAGCGCGCATGCCGGCTTCCAGCGCGCCCTGATCATCCACCCCGAGTACCTCGGCCGCGTGCACGGTGGCTGACTGCAACGCATAGGCGGCAGGGATGCCTGCTTCAACCATGTACAGGAATTCGTGTGCGTTCTGGCCATGCGGGCCAACCCCCATATCGGTGCCGAAGCCGATCTTGACCCCGTTGTGGTAGGCCTTGGCGGCGGTGTCCTGTATCTGCGCGCCGATACGCGCGGCCTTGGGCCGGACCACGGCCGGAAAGTAGCCATCCACTTTGGCCTTGTCGGCGACAAAGCGTCCGGCATACAGCGTCGGCACGTACCAGGTGCCGTGCTGCTTCATCAGCCGCATGACCTCATCGCTCATGTAGGTGCCGTGCTCGATGCTGGTCACCCCGCCCAGTACCGCGCGCTTCATGCCTTCGCTGCCGTGCGCATGCGCGGCGACCCGGAAACCGTAATCGTTGGCGGTATCTACGATGGCCTTGATTTCATCGAGGGTGAACTGCGGCGCATCGCCGGATTTGGCATAGCTCAATACGCCGCCGGTCGCGGTGATCTTGATGACGTCGCTGCCGTCCTTGTAGCGCTGGCGCACGGCCTGCCGGGCCTCGTCGACCGAGTTGATCACGCCATCGGTCGGGCCGGGCGGTCCAATCAGGTGCGACAGGTGGGTGTTGTAGCCATTGGTCGGGTCGGCGTGGCCGCCGGTGGTGGCGATCGCGGTACCGGCGGCAAAAATGCGCGGACCGGTCACCAGATCCTGGTTGATCGCGTCACGCAGATGCAGGGTCACCTCGCCACCGAGGTCGCGCACGCTGGTGAACCCGGCCAGCAGGGTCTTTTCGGCGTAGCCGACCGAGCGATAGGCAAAATCCACCGGATCCAGCCGGAAACCCTCCGAGTAACTCTGCGGGCTGGATTCGCCATCCAGGTGCACGTGCAGGTCGGTCCAGCCGGGCAGGCAGGTGTGGCCGGCCAGGACCACCGACTCGGCAGCGGCCAGTTTGGCCCGGCCCGGCAGCACCTCGGCGATGCGGCCATCACGCACCAGCACGGTGTGTTCGCCGAGAATGCGGCCGCTGCGGGCATCGAACAGCCTCTCGCAATGGAGGGCCACGGTGGCCGGCGCGGCCGTTTCGGCGGCCATCACCGGCAGCGGGGCCAGACAGGCCAGGGCAAGGGCGACAAGGCGTGCTGACATGCGATTCCCCGATTGACATGCGGGCCATCGTACTGCCTATCCATGGCGGCGCGTGGTGCGCTGCGGTAACCTTGCAGGCTTTGCTGCCGTAACGTTGCCCGCCCCCATGTCCGCTGCCGCCGAAATCCCCGCCTACGACCCGCAAGCCATTGAATCCGCTGCCCAGTCCTTCTGGGACGGGCGCAAGGCGTTCGAGGTGGACGAAACATCGGCCAAGCCGACGTTCTATTGCCTGTCGATGCTGCCGTATCCATCCGGCGCGCTGCACATGGGCCATGTGCGCAACTACACCATTGGCGATGTGATCAGCCGCTACCAGCGGATGACCGGCAAGAACGTGCTGCAGCCGATGGGCTGGGACGCCTTCGGCCTGCCGGCCGAAAATGCCGCGATCAAGAACAAGACCGCGCCGGCCAAGTGGACCTACGCCAACATCGAACACATGCGCAGCCAGCTCAAGTCGCTGGGTTACGCCATCGACTGGTCGCGCGAATTCGCCACCTGCACCCCGGAATACTATGTGCACGAGCAGCGCATGTTCACCCGGCTGATGCGCAAGGGCCTGGCTTATCGCAAGAATTCGGTGGTCAACTGGGACCCGGTGGATCAAACCGTGCTGGCCAACGAGCAGGTCATCGACGGACGTGGCTGGCGCAGTGGCGCGCTGGTGGAAAAGCGCGAGATCCCGCAGTGGTTCCTGCGCATCACCGATTATGCGCAGGAATTGCTGGACGGCCTGGACGAACTGCACGGCTGGCCGGACTCGGTCAAGACCATGCAGCGCAACTGGATTGGTCGTTCCGAAGGCCTGGAAATCAGCTTCGCGGTGGAAGGCGGCAGCGACGTGCTGAACGTATTCACCACCCGTCCTGACACGCTGATGGGGGTCACCTTCGTCTCGATTGCCGGCGAACATCCGCTGGCGCACAAGGCCGCCGCCAATAATCCGCAACTGGCCAGCTTCCTGGCCGAGCTGAAGCAGGGCGGGGTCTCCGAGGCCGAGCTGGAAACCCAGGAAAAGCGCGGCATGGACACCGGCCTGAAAGCCATCCATCCGGTTACCGGCGACAAGGTCCCGGTGTGGGTCGCCAACTTCGTGCTGATGGGCTATGGCACCGGCGCGGTGATGGCGGTGCCGGGCCATGACCAGCGCGATTTCGAATTCGCACACAAATACCAGCTGCCGATCCGGCAGGTGATTGCATTGACCTCGCCACAGAACGAGGAAGAGCGGAACTACGACCCCGACCAGTGGCACGACTGGTACGCCGACAAGACCCGCAAGGATCTGCAGCTGGTCAATTCCGGCGAGTTTGATGGCCTCGATTACCAGGGCGCATTTGAAGCCTTCGCCGAGCGTTTCGAGCGCCAGGGCCGCGGCCAGCGCCGGGTCAATTACCGCCTGCGTGACTGGGGTGTCAGCCGCCAGCGTTACTGGGGTTGTCCGATCCCGGTGATCTATTGCGAAAGCTGTGGCGCGGTGCCAGTGCCGGAAGAGCAACTGCCGGTGGTATTGCCGGAAAACGTAGTTTTGGACGGGGTCAAATCGCCGATCAAGGCGGATCCGGAATGGCGCAAGACCACCTGTCCGGAATGTGGCGGCGCCGCCGAACGCGAGACCGATACCTTCGATACCTTCATGGAATCGAGCTGGTACTACGCCCGCTATACCTCGCCCGGCGCCCGCGACATGGTCGACAAGCGCGGCAATCACTGGTTACCGGTTGATCAGTACATCGGCGGCATCGAGCACGCCATCCTGCACCTGATGTATTTCCGCTTCTATCACAAGCTGTTGCGCGACGCGCGCATGGTCGACAGCAATGAGCCGGCGCTCAACCTGCTGTGCCAGGGCATGGTGATCGCCGATACCTATTACCGCGAAGTGCATAACGAAGACGGCAGCGCTGGCGGCAAGGAGTGGTTCAACCCGGCCGATGTCGACGTCCAGCGCGATGACAAGGGCCGCGTCATCGGCGCGACCCTGCGCAGCGACGGCCAGCCGGTGCTGGTTGGCGGCAGCGAGAAGATGTCGAAGTCGAAGAACAATGGCGTCGACCCGCAGGCGATGGTCGACAAGTTCGGCGCCGACACCGTGCGCCTGTTCTCGATGTTCGCCGCGCCGCCGGAGCAGTCGCTGGAATGGAACGAGGCCGGGGTCGAAGGCATGGCCCGGTTCCTGCGCCGGCTGTGGGTGCAGGTCAACAAGCATGTGGCAGAGGGCAGCGTGGTCACGCTGGACATCGGCGCGCTGAATGCCGATCAGAAAGCGCTGCGGCGCAAGACCCACGAGACCATCGACAAGGTCGGCAACGACTACGGCAAGCGCCACAGCTTCAATACCGCCATCGCCGCGGTGATGGAACTGTCCAATGCGCTGGCCAAGTTCGAGGACGACAGCGAGCAGGCACGCGCGGTGCGCCAGGAAGCACTGGAAGCGGCGGTGTTGCTGTTGAACCCGATCACCCCGCACGCCAGCCACCACTTGTGGCAGTGCCTGGGCCACCCCGAAACCCTGCTCGAAGACGTGCCGTTCCCGCAGGCCGACCCGGCGGCGATGGTGCGTGACTCGCTGACCCTGGCGGTGCAGGTCAACGGCAAGTTGCGCGGTACCATCGAGGTCGCCGCCGACGCCTCGCGCGAAACCGTCGAATCGCTGGCCCGCAACGAACCGAACACGGCCAAGTTCCTGGAAGGACTGACCGTGCGCAAGGTGATTGTGGTGCCGGGCAAGATCGTCAATATCGTCGCCGCCGGGTGAGCATGATGCCGGGCGGCCAGACGGTGCGGAACGCGACTCTCAAGCCACGTTCACGCACTTTCGGGCAGGCTGGCAGTGCCGTCACATCTCCCGCCCTTGCCGCCCACGCCGGGCTCGTCCAGACTTCGCCCATGACCCTATTCCGAATTTCCCTGCTCGCCGCGCTGATCGCCATCGTCAGCGGTTGCGGCTTCCATCTGCGCAGCCGCATCATGTTGCCGGCCGACGTCGGCCCGGTGCAGGTGACCTCGCGCACGTCATACAGCACCCTGGCCGAACAGGTCGCCAACGGCCTGCGCGCCTCCGGTGCCAGCATCGCCCCGGAAGACGCCACCGACGTGGCCGCGCTGAGCATCATTTCCGAACGCTGGGGCAATCGCGCGATTGCCATCGACGCCAATGGCCGTGCCCAGGAATACAGTCTGCGCTTCGCCGCCATCTTCATGCTGACCCGTGCCGATGGCAGCGTGCTGGTGCCACAGCAGGTGATTGAACTGTCGCGTGACTACGTGTCGCCGCCGCAGAACGCGACCGGTACCGATACCGAGCGCGAAATCCTGGCCGAAGAGCTGCGCCGCGAAATGGCCGCCTCTATCCTGCGCCGGGTCGACAGCGTGGTGCGTGCGCGCCTGCAGAATCCGGTCCAGGATCCGGCGGCTCCCACCAGCACCAGCACCAGCGACAGCGAAGAGATGACGATGCCGGCACCGGCGCAGGATGGCGACGCCCCGGCCTCACTGCAGCTGGAAGCGCAGCCGCCGGCGGCCAGCGAGGCCATGCCGGCGCCGGTGGAAGCCAGCCCCGCGGTTGAACCGGCCCACAGCGACGACCCGACCTGAGTGGAACTCAAACCCGAGCAACTGGCAGCTCGCGCGGCAACCGAAGCACTGCATCCGGTCTACCTGATCGCAGGCCCGGAGACCTTGCGGGTGCTGGAAGCCGCCGACGGCGTGCGCAACCTGGCGCGTGCCCAGGGCATCAGCGAGCGCGAGGTGTTTGACGCCTCGGGACGCGATTTCGACTGGAACCAGCTCGACCAGGCCTTCAACGCACCGAGTCTTTTCAGCAGCCAGCGGCTGGTCGAAATCCGCCTGCCGACCGGCAAGCCGGGCAAGGACGGTGCCGATGTCATCAGCCGTTTCTGCGCCAATCCGCCACCCGATGTGATCCTGCTGATTACCGCCGGCGAATGGAGCAAGGCCCATCACGGCAAATGGGCCGACGCCATCGCCCGCATCGGCGTGATTGCAGTGGCATGGGCGATCAAACCACACGAATTGCAGGGTTGGGTCGAGAGCCGGTTGCGCAGCCGCGGCGTGCGTGCCGACCGTGAGGCGGCGCTGGTGCTGACCGAACGGGTCGAAGGCAACCTGCTGGCCGCTGCCCAGGAAATCGACAAGCTGGCGCTGCTGGCCGGCGAACAGACCCTGGATGCCGAGGCGATGCAATCGCTGGTCGCCGATGCCGCGCGCTACGACGTGTTCCGGTTGACCGACGCGATGCTGGCCGGGCAGGGCGGCCAGGTGTCACGCATCATCCAGGGCCTGCGTGCCGAAGGCGACATGGTCGCCGGCCTGATGCCGATGATCAGCAAGGAATTGCTGCGCACCGCCGCCCTGGCGCGCTGCCAGGCCAGCGGTGGCAATCTCGGCGCGGAAATGAAGGCGCAGGGCATCTGGGAAAGCCGCCAGGCACCGTTCAAGCGCGCGCTGCAACGACATGCCAACCCGCTGCGCTGGGACCGCTTCGTCGCCGAGGCCTCGCGGGTGGATCGGATGGCCAAGGGCCGCGCCGCAGGAGACCCCTGGGTGGCGATGGAGCGGCTGCTGCTGGCGGTGGCCGATGCCAAGGCCCTGCGCCTGCTGGTGGCCTGAGCGATGCGCGGGCCATCGCCGTTGCAGATCTTCTACGGCGGTACCTTTGATCCGATCCATGACGGTCACCTGGCGATTGCCTGCGCCGCCCGCGACGAGCTGGGCGCCGATATCCGGCTGATGCCGGCCGCCGATCCGCCGCATCGTCCAGCGCCGGGCGCCGACGCCGGCCAGCGCGCCGAAATGGTGGCGCTGGCGATCGCGGGCATCGATGGGCTGGTGCTGGATCGACGCGAGCTGCAACGCGCCGATGCGCAGCCGCAGATGCCTTCGTACAGCATCGACACGCTGCGGCAGATTCGCCACGAAGTCGGACCGCGGGTACCGATTGCACTGTTGATTGGCGCCGACAGCCTGATCGGCCTGCCCGACTGGCGTGAGTGGCGGGCCTTGTTCGACCTGACCCATTTCGTGGTCGCGCCACGGCCGGGCTCGCCGCTGGACGGTGAGCTGCGGCCGCCGCTGCAACAGCAGCTGGACGGTAGATGGCTTGGCTCGCCGACGGCGCTGCTGGCATCCGCGGCCGGCGGGGTGTACCGCCTGCACCAGCCGCTGCAGCCGGAATCGGCCAGCGAGGTGCGCCGGCGGATCGCCGCCGGGCAAGGCTGGGAGCAGCTGCTGCCGGCAGCGGTGGCCGCCTACATCCGCCAGCACCGGCTCTACCTCACGTCGGCGCAATCCTAGTCCGTTATAATCGACGCGCATTCCCAGAGCCGATAAGCCTTTGTCCAGCCAAGCCCACGTCATCAAGACCCGTCTTCCCAGTCCTCCGCCAGCGCTGCCCGAACTGCTGGCCACGGTGCATGCCGCCGTCAACGAGCTCAAGGCCAAGGACGTGATTGAAATCGATGTGCGCGGCAAGTCCAGCGTCGCCGATTACATGGTGATTGCCTCCGGTACCTCGACCCGCCACGTCAAGTCGATTGCCAACGAGGTGGTCAAGTTCGCCAAGAAGCTGGACGTCATGCCGCTGGGCGTGGAAGGTGAACGCGAAGCCGAATGGGTACTGGTCGATCTGGGCGACGTGCTGGTCCACATCATGCTGCCACGGGTGCGCGAGTTCTACGCGCTGGAGCGTCTGTGGACGGTCGGTGATCAGGATCCGGACGATCTGGAAACCGCCGACGAATCCCGGTTGTAAGTCGCCGGGGTGAACGCAGGCCGACGATGAAAGCGCGCCTGATTGCCACTGGCGAACGCGCCCCGGCCTGGGTCGCTCAGGGATTTGCCGACTACCAGAAGCGCCTCTCGCACTGGTTGCCGTTCGAGCTGGTGGAAGTGCAGCCCGGCTTGCGTGGCAAAGGCCGCGATGGCCAGCGCGCCATCGATGAGGAAGGCAAGCGGGTGCTGGCGGCATTGCCCAAGAACGCACACGTCATCGCTTTGGAAGTCACCGGCAAGCAACACTCGTCCGAACAACTCTCGCAGCGTCTCGAACACTGGCGCAGTCTGGGCAGTGACCTGGCGTTCCTGATTGGCGGGCCAGAAGGCCATGCCACGGATGTGCTCGCCAGCGCGCATGAAACCTGGTCGCTGGGGCCGTTGACGTTGCCGCACATGCTGGCGCGGCTGGTGGTAGTGGAGCAGGTCTACCGGGCCGCGGCGATGCTGGCCAACCACCCCTACCATCGCGCGTAGCCCGCACCCGCGGCGCGTGTCTTCGCTACCAGCCATACAGGACAAAACCCGCCAGCGGCGGGTTTTGTTTTTTCCTGCAGTCATTGCGGCTATTGCAGGCTGAACTGGATCGGCACCAGTCCGTAGGACTGCACGGCCTGTCCATTGCTGAAGGCTGGCTTGAACCGCCAGTGCTTCAGCACCTGCTGCTGTGCCTTGCGATCCAGTGAGCGGTTGCCACTGCTGGTTTCGATGCTGACTTCCAGCGGCGTGCCGTCACTGTCCACCAGCACCCTCAGCATCACCGTGCCCTGCGCGTGATCGCGGAGGGCATCGCGGGGATAGCCCGGCGCCGGTGCGCTGACGTATTGCAGTTGGCCCGCGGCTATCGGCCCACTGCTTACCGGCGCTTCGGGGCCGGCATCGGCGACCGGGTCCTGCGCCGGCAGATCAATCGCGCGGGCATCGAAAACAGGTGAAACCGCTGGGTTGACCGTTATCGCCGGCGGCTTCGGCGTGGCGGCCTGCGTGCGTTCGACGGTGACCGGCTGCACTGGTCTGGGTGTCGCCGGCGCCACCGGGACCACCGGTGGTGGCAGCGGGCGGGTGTAGAAACGAATGGTTGGTTTGTCAGGTCGCGGCGTAATGTCCGGCGGCACCGATGCCAGCGGCACCAGCAACATCAGCAGTGCGGCGACATGCACCGCGATGGCGGTGAAGATGGCCATTACGCGGCCGGGATTGACGCGGGTCTCGGAATCGAAAGGCAATGCACGAACCATGGTCCACCTCCGTTGTAGATAGAGCGTGCGCATCACGCTCATGGTCTTGCCAACGCGCCAGTGCGACCAATGGGGTTGGGCGCAGCCGCCGCCAGCCCAGATTGCGCCTGTGCCGGCGCCTGTACAAGTCAGACCGCTGGTAGCGGCCCGGCCGACAGCATAGACAACAACGGCACCCGCAGGTGCCGTTGTGAAGTGAAACACGCAGGACCGGCTTACTTGCCCAGTTCGAAAACCACGTCGAGGTTGACCGACAAGGTGGTTTCGCCCGGCGCCACCGGCGTCGATTCGGCGCGGTCCATGGCCTTGGCCATCATCATCGGACGCGGCTGGAAGCCACCGCCGCCACCTTCGGAAATGCTGACGATGCGGCGCACCCGCAGGCCAAGCGCCCTGGCATAGGTCTGCGCGCGTGCCTGTGCTTTCTCCAGCGCGGCCAGCCGCGCTTCGTCATAGACCGGCTCCGGCTTGTCGATTTCAAAGCTGGGGCCGTTGATCTGGTTGGCGCCGACCGCCGCCAGTGCATCCAGTACTTCGCCCAGCCTGGTCACGTCGCGGACTTTCAGGTTGACCGTATTGCTGGCCTGGTAGCCGGTGATTTTCGGTGCCTCGTTGTCGGCGTAGCGGTATTGCGGGTTGAGGTTGACGCCACTGGTCTGCACGTCGCGGTCGGGGATGCCGGCCTTCTTGATGGCGGCGGTGACCTGGCTCATCTGTTCGGCGTTCTGGCGCATCGCGGCGTTGCCGTCGGCGGCCTGGGTGACCACGCCGGCCGACAGCGTGGCCACATCCGGCACCCGTGAGGCTTCGGCCTGCGCCGATACATTCAACAGCGTGCCGTCGGCGGATACCGCGTAGCTGGGCATGGTCTGGGCCTGGGCAGGCATGTGGGCGACTCCTAGAGCAAGGGACAGGGCGAGCAGGATGGGACGCAACGTGGAATGCATGGTGGCTCCTTGTGGCCGGTAGGGGCGTTCAAGCCGGGCGATGATGGCCCAGCCTGTTCAGTAAACGATGAACGCGCTGTGAGGCCGGGCGGGGTTGCCGGGGCAAAGTGCCGGCTCAAGAAGCATTCAGTCAGGCGTGGCGGGTTATTCTTTAACAGATGATTTATCTGGCTTCCAAATCCCCCCGCCGCGCTGAACTGCTGACCCGCCTCGGCCAGCCGTTCGGCTTGCTGGACATCGACATCCCGGAAGTGCGCCAGCCCGGCGAAGCGCCGGAGGATTACGTGCGCCGGGTCGCGCGCGAAAAAGCCGGGGCCGGGCTGTTGGCGGTGCAGGGCAATGCCAGCGCCTGCGTGCTTGGGGCCGATACCGAGGTGGTGCTGGACGACGAAGTGTTCGGCAAGCCGGTCGATCAGGCCGATGCGGCGGCGATGCTGCGACGCCTGTCCGGGCGCACCCACCGGGTCATCTCGGCGGTGTCGCTGGTCGATGCCGGTCGCGAAGCGCAGGCGGTATCGATGTCGGAAGTGCGCTTTGCCGAGATCGACGCGGCTGACATCGACGAATACGTGGCCAGCGGCGAGCCGATGGGCAAGGCTGGCGGCTACGCGATCCAGGGCGGTGCGGAACGTTTTGTCGTGCATCTGTCCGGCAGTTATTCCGGGGTGATGGGCCTGCCTCTCTACCAGACCATGCAGCTGCTGCGGCAGTTCGGGGTGCATTGATGTCCGAGGAAATCCTGGTCAACGTGACCCCGCGCGAAACCCGGGTGGCGGTGATCGAAAACGGGATGCTGCAGGAACTGCACATCGAACGCGGCTGGCGTCGCGGCGTGGTCGGCAACATCTACAAGGGCAAGGTGCAGCGGGTGATGCCGGGGATGCAGGCGGCTTTCATCGAAGTCGGCCTGGATCGCGCCGCCTTCCTGCACGCCAACGACATTGTCCGGCCGACCCCGGTGGTCAGTGGCGAAAGCGAAGAGGCACCGCTGTTGCCGGCACCATCACCGCCGTCGGTGCCGATCATGGATCTGCTGCGCGACGGCCAGGATGTCGTGGTCCAGGTGGTCAAGGATCCGATTGGCAGCAAGGGCGCGCGGCTGACCACCCAGATCAGTATTCCTTCGCGCTATCTGGTGCTGCTGCCGCAGTCCAGGGTGGTCGGAGTGTCGGCCCGGATCGAGGACGAGGGCGAACGCCAGCGGCTGAAGTCGCTGGTCACCGAGCTGTCGACCCAGCATGGCGGCCATGGCTACATCATCCGCACCAATGCCGAAGGCCAACCGGCCGAAGCACTGGCCGAGGATGTCGCCTATCTGGCCCGGGTCTGGGCCTTGATCGAACAACGCAGCCGCGAGTCCGCCGTCGGTGCCTGCATCTATGAAGACCTGACCTTGCCGCTGCGTGCGGTGCGCGACCTGATGCGCCGCGACGTCGAGAAGGTCAAGGTCGATTCGCGCGAAACCAGCGAGCGCCTGCAGGCATTCGCGGCCAAGTACATGCCGGTGCTGGCCGAGCGCATCGAGCACTATTCCGGTGAGCGGCCGATCTTCGATCTGTACGGGGTCGAGGATGAAATCGGCCGTGCGCTGGTCAAGGACGTGCCGCTGAAGTCGGGCGGTTATCTGGTCATCGACCAGACCGAGGCGATGACCACCATCGACGTCAATACCGGCTCGTTCCTCGGCCAGCGCAACCTCGAAGAAACCGTTTACCGCACCAACCTGGAAGCCGCGCAGGCGGTGGCCAGGCAGCTGCGGCTGCGCAATCTCGGCGGCATCATCATCATCGACTTCATCGACATGACCGATACCGAGCACAAGCGACAGGTGCTGCGGACGCTGGAAAAAGCCCTGGCCCGGGATCACGCCAAGACCACGGTCTATGATTTCTCGCCGCTGGGACTGGTCGAGATGACCCGCAAGCGCACCGTCGAGAGTCTGGAACGGCAGCTGTCCGAGCCGTGCCCGGAATGCAGCGGCCGCGGCACCATCAAGACCGCCGAAACCGTAACCTACGAAATCTTCCGCGAAATCACCCGCGCGGTGCGCCAGTTCGAGGCCGCACGGCTGCTGGTGATCGCATCGCCGCAGGTGGTGACGCGGATCACTGACGAGGAGTCCGCGGCGGTGGCCGAGCTGGAAGAGTTCCTCGGCAAATCGATTCGGTTCCAAGCCGACGAGCAATACCTGCAGGAGCAGTTTGATGTGGTCCTGCTGTAACCCGCGCGCACTGCCTGCGGATACTGCAGAGCTGGACGACCGCTACGGTCCGGCCGGCCTGTCCGTCCAGTTCCGCGCTCGCCGCTGATGCCGACCCCGTTGCGCCGACGCTTGCGTTTGGCTCGTCGTGGCATTGCCTACGGCGTGGCCCTGACCCTGGTCTGCATGGCGTTGGTGCTGGGCATCGCCAGCCAGCTGCTGCCAGCGGTTGAACGCCATCCGGAGCAGGTGGCCGCTTGGTTGAGCCAGCGTGCCGGGCGGCCGATTGCATTTGATTCCCTGACCACCGAATGGACGCGTCGGGGTCCGCTGCTGCAGATGCAGGGGCTGCGCATCGGCAGCGGTGCGCAGGCGGTACGCATCGGCCAGGCGGAGATGCTGGTATCGATGTATGGCGGTCTGCTGCCGCGACGTTCGTTCACCGAGTTGCGCCTGCGGCAGCTGGCGCTGACCCTGGTCCGCGCCGCCGACGGCAGCTGGTCGGTGCAGGGTCTGCCGGGCCAGCGTGGAGGCGATCCGTTGCGCACCCTGGAAGGACTGGGCGAGTTGCAGGTGATCGACGGCAGCCTGTCGATCCTGGCCCCGAGTCTGGACTGGAAGCTGCAACTGCCCGATATCGATCTGCGCCTGCGGGTCGATGGTCAACGGGTACGTGCGGCGACCCTGGCCCGGATTCGCAAGGATGCGCCACCGCTGCGGGTCAATGTCGATTTTGATCGCCAGCAGGGCGGTGGTCGCGCCTATGCCGAGCTGGACGCCGATGATGTCGGCGCATGGGCGCCGCTGCTGCGCTTTGGGGGCGTCGAGGTCGACCGCGGTGGTGGCCGCCTGCGTGGCTGGGCGCGCTTGTACCGCCATCGGGTGGTGATGCTGACCAGCGACGTGCAACTGCGTGATCTCAACCTGCGCGGCGCGCCGCTGGCGTTGGCCGGGCGCAGCTTCACCCCGACCGTGCAGTTCAAGCAGTTATCCGCGCGTGCGCGCTGGCATTTGATCGCTGGCGGCTGGCGCCTGGATGCACCGTACCTGCGGGTCGAGGACAGCCAACGCGCACAGAAGCTCGACGGCCTGCTGTTGGCGATGGGCCAGCATAACGCGCTGTACGCGCAGCAGTTGGATGCGGCGCCGCTGCTGGCGGTGCTGGGCCTGAGTGATCGGCTCACGCCGGGCCTGCGCGGCTGGCTGCTGCAGGCCAGGCCCGGTCTGCGCCTGAGCGGCCTGAGCCTGGCCGCCGAGCGTGGCGGGGCGATGCGCGGCAGCGGTCGCCTGCAGCAACTGGATTTCCAGCCAGTAGGCCACGCGCCGGGTGTGAGTGGCTTGGCCGGCGCTTTCGAGGGTGATTCGGAAGGGTTTCAGCTGCAGCTGGATCCGCAATCGAAAGTGCGGATTGATTGGCCGAGCGGTTTCGGCGTGAGCCACGAGTTCGCCTTGCAGGGACGCCTGAATGGTTGGCGCCGCGAGCAGGGTTGGCAGATTGCGACTTCGCAATTGCAGGCCAAGGGTGAAGACGTTGGCCTGCAGGCGCGTGGCAGCCTGTGGTTCCAGGGCGACGGCAGCCGGCCATGGCTGGATCTGGCGGCCCGCGTCGACGACGCGCCGGTGGTCGCGGCCAAAGGGTTCTGGATCCACCACAGCATGCCCAAGGCCGCGGTCGACTGGCTCAATGCCGCGCTGCAGGGTGGCCAGGTGCGTGATGGCCGCGCCCTGGTCAGCGGCGATCTGGATGACTGGCCGTTCGTTGCCGGCAACGGCCGTTTCGAGGCTACCGCGCGGATTGACGGCGGCAAGGTCAAGTTCCAGCCGGACTGGCCGGCGATGGAGCAACTCAATGCCAGGTTGCGCTTCATCGGCGCCGGTTTCGACGTCGAAGGCAGCGGCAAGCTGGCGGCGGTCAACGTCGATCATCTGCAGGCCGGCATCGAGCGGTTCTCGCAGGCGCACCTGCGGGTGGATGCCGATACCCGCTCGGATGCGGCACCGCTGCTGGCGCTGCTGCAGCACAGCCCGTTGCGGAAAAGCTACGCCGACACGCTGGACAACCTGCAGGCGCGCGGCAATGTGCGCGCCAGTTTCCACCTGCTGCAGCCAATGCATGCCGATGAGGCGGCCGCCAGAAAGCTGTATGGCGACCTTGACCTGAGCGCTGCGCGACTGAGTGAAAAACGCTGGGACCTGGATTTCAGCGGCGTCAGCGGCCATGCCGAGTACTCCGATCACGGCTTCCATGCCGAGGGACTGAAAGTCAGCCACGATGGCTTGCCGGGTACGTTGTCGCTACGCGCCGGCGACGACACCCATGATCAGCGGCATGCGTTCGAAGCCCAGTTGCAGGCACCGGTGGCGGTCGACAGACTGCTGGATCACGCGCCGGAGATGGCCTGGCTGCGGCCTTACGCGCATGGCACCTCGCGCTGGGATGTCGCCGTTGCAGTGGGCCGGGAGGCCGTTGTCGGCCAAGCCGCCGCGGTGCCGGTGCAACTGACCCTGCAGTCGGATCTGCGCGGCACCGCGTTGACCTTGCCTGCGCCGCTGGACAAACCGCAGGCCGTGGCGCTGGCGACCCGGGTCAGCAGCGCGCTGCCGCTGGGGCAGGGGGTGACCGAGGTTGCTTTTGGTGAGCGCCTGGCATTGCGCGCGCGCAGCCAGGCGGGCAAGACCGGCGTACGGGTGGAACTGGGCAGCGCCAGCGTGCAGGAGTTGCCGCCGCCGGAAGGCCTGGTGGTGACCGGCCATACCGGCGATCTGGACGCGATGGAGTGGGTGGCGCTGACCCGGGGCGGCGGTCAGGGCAGCCTGGCGCTGCAGCATATCGACGTGCTCGCGGACCGCCTGCTCTTGCTGGGCTCGGCGTTTCCGCAGACACGCCTGCAACTGGCACCGGCGCCAGCGGCGCTGGCGGTCAGCCTGGAGGGACCGGCGCTGGCTGGCGGACTGTTGATTCCCAAGGCATCGGGCGAGGCCATCAGTGGCCGGCTGGCGCGGGTGCATTGGCGCAAGGCCGCCACCGGCAGCAGCGCGGATGGCGAAACCGTTGCTGATGCAGACGCAGACACAGACGCCACGCCGTTCAACCCGGCCGACGTCCCGCCGTTGGCGTTGGATATCCAGGAGTTGAAATTCAACGATCTGGCGCTGGGTCAGACCCATCTGCGTTCGCGTGCGCTGGCCGACGGCATGCAGCTGGAACAACTGCAGATGCGTGCGCCAGGGCAGGACATCGATCTGAGCGGCAGTTGGCGCGGCATCGGTGCCAATGCCGATACCCGGCTGCAGGCGCATATCGACAGCCGCGACTATGGCGCGCTGTTTGCCGGCATCGGTTATCCCGGCCAGCTGGGCGGCGGCGAAGGCATCGTGAAGCTCGACCTGCACTGGCCCGGCTCACCGGCCGCGTTCCAGCTTGCGGCGCTGGATGGCACGGCCAACATCGCCCTGCGTGACGGTCATCTGCTGGAGCTGGAGCCTGGCGCGGGGCGCGTGCTCGGGCTGTTGAGCGTGGCTGAAGTGCGGCGCCGGCTGACCCTGGATTTCAGTGATTTCTTCTCCAAGGGGTTTGCCTTCAACAAGGTCGATGGCAGCGTGCAGCTGGGCGATGGCAATGCGCGCAGCGATCATCTGGTGGTCGATGGCCCGGCTGCCGAGATCCGCATTGGCGGGGTCACCGACCTGCGCAATGAACGCTTTGATCAGACCATCGAGGTGCTGCCCAAGTCCGGCAACGTGCTGACCGCGGTCGGAGCGGTCGCCGCCGGCCCGATCGGGGCGGCGGTTGGCGCGGTGGCCAATGCGGTGCTGCGCAAGCCATTGAGCGAAATCGGCGCCAAGACCTATCGGGTCACCGGTCCGTGGAAGAATCCGCAGGTCGA
Source organism: Pseudoxanthomonas dokdonensis (assembly GCF_001431405.1). Classification (GTDB taxonomy): domain Bacteria; phylum Pseudomonadota; class Gammaproteobacteria; order Xanthomonadales; family Xanthomonadaceae; genus Pseudoxanthomonas_A; species Pseudoxanthomonas_A dokdonensis. Next base: position 417,519 of record NZ_LDJL01000011.1, on the reverse strand, counting down.
GACGATGGGTCGCGAGCGCTCGAAGCAGGAACCGCCATCGGCGTCGTCGCCATCCTCGACCATTGCCCAGCCGGGCATCGTGCCGGCACGATGAGCTTGAGCGCCGCGGTTTTTCCCGTCCGCCGGCGTTCCGCCAGTCCCCTGCGCCTTGTATAAGGCGCGCCAAGCCCCCACTGAAGGTGCCATGACCTCCACATCACTGACCGTCGCCGAAACCCGCCTGCTGTTGCCCGCTGGCCTGGACCAGCACGGCCTGGACCGTACCTTTGCCACGCTGCTGGGCCCGGGTATCGATTTTGGCGATCTGTATTTCCAGCATGCCCGCCGAGAGAGCTGGACCGTGGAGGACGGCATCGTCAAGGATGGCGCCCACTCGATTGAACAGGGCGTCGGCGTGCGGGCCATTTCCGGCGAGAAAACCGGATTCGCTTACTCCGACGACATCAACAGTGCTGCGTTGCTGAGTGCCGCCGGCTCGGCGCGGGCGATTGCCCGCGACGGCGCCGCGCACACGCCGCGGGCGCTGGTCCGCGGCAACGGCCACGCGCTGTACCGCGGCGATGATCCGATTGATGCGATGGACAACGACGCCAAGGTCGCCGCGCTGCGCGCGGTCGACCGCTTCATCCGCGCCGCCGACCCGCGCGTGCAGCAGGTGACGGTGACCTTGTCCGGCGCACTGGACACGATCATGGTTGCGCGCAGCGACGGTGTGCTGGCTGCCGACGTGCGCCCGCTGGTGCGCCTGAACGTACAGGTCATCGTGGAACAGAATGGTCGCCGTGAATCCGGCTATGCAGGGATGGGTGGCCGCTACAGCTATGCCGAACTGTTTGCCGACGGCAAGCCGGAAGAACTGGCCCGTGAATCGCTGCGCCAGGCCCTGGTCAATCTCGAGGCCATCGATGCGCCGGCCGGGGTCATGCCGGTGGTGCTGGGACCGGGCTGGCCCGGGGTCCTGCTGCACGAAGCAGTGGGCCACGGTCTGGAAGGCGACTTCAACCGCAAGGGCACCAGCGTCTATGCCGGTCGTATCGGCCAGCGGGTGGCCTCGCCGGGGGTGACAATTGTCGATGACGGTACCCTGCCGGGTCGGCGCGGTTCGCTCAATATCGATGACGAAGGCACGCCCACCCATTGCACCACGCTGATCGAGGATGGGGTGCTGGTCGGGTACATGCAGGACAGCCTGAATGCGCGCCTGATGGGCATGGCGCCGACCGGCAACGGTCGCCGCGAATCGTTCGCCCACCTGCCGATGCCGCGGATGACCAATACCTACATGCTGGCCGGCCAGCATGATCCGGAAGAGATGATCCGTTCGATCAAGAAGGGCCTGTACGCGGTCAATTTCGGCGGCGGCCAGGTCGATATCACCAGTGGCAAATACGTGTTTTCGGCGACCGAGGCATACCTGATCGAAGACGGCAGGGTGACCGCGCCGGTGAAGGGCGCGACCCTGATTGGCAATGGCCCGGAAACCATGCAGAAGGTGCGCATGGTCGGTCACGATCTGGCCCTGGATCAGGGCGTTGGCGTCTGCGGCAAGGATGGCCAGAGCGTGCCGGTCGGGGTTGGCCAGCCGTCATTGTTGATCGACGGTCTGACCGTGGGTGGAACCCAGGCCGGATGACGGCAGGCGTGCACTCGCCGGGATCGCTCCGTCACCTGCGCAGGCCGCGTGCCGCGCAGGCGTCAATCGGCCTCGTCGTCGACCTGATCAGCGTGTTCGTCGCTGGCGTTGGCCATCAGCTCACGCAGTTCGCGGAACAACTCGCGGAACGCATGCGGCGGCTTGTTGCGCGCACGTTCCTGTTCGACGTTGCGCAACAGCTGGCGCAGACGCTGGCGCTCGGCGGATGGGAATTCCTCCAGCAGTTCGGCCAGCGCGGCATCACCGTTTTCCAGCAGGCGCTCGCGCCATTGCTCGACGCGGTGCTGCAACGCGGTTTCGCGGCGCGCGGCCTCGCCACTGTCGTCCATCGCGTCGCGGATGGCTTCCAGCGTCTGGTCGTCCTCGCGACGCATCTGCTTGGCCAGGAACTGCAACTGCCGTTTATGCGCGATGTGCGAGGTGATCCGGCGGGTGTCATGCACGTGCGCCAGCAGATCCTCCGGAATCGGCAACTTGGCCAGCTGGGTCGGCGTCAGCGCCACCAGCTGTTCGGCAAGACTGCGCACTTCCAGCGCCTCCCGGCGTTGCTGGGTGCGGCTGGGGCCAAGGAATTCATCGGTTTCGGGGTCGCGTCCGCGCATTGACTTCCACTCTCGCTTTCACCATCGCAACTTCAGGAAATCCGGCCACGATTGGCGGGAAACCGGCGAAGGGATTCGCATACAGGACACTAGGATAAGCCATTGAACGCCATCACCGCCCCCCGTATCGACGACAGCCAGGCCCGCCTGGAGAAGTTGGCCGAGCTTTCCCGGCACCTGTTGGCCAAGGCCAGGGCGCAGGGCGCCAGCCAGGCCGAGGTCAGCTGCAGCGAGGAAACCGGCCTCAACGTCAACGTCCGCATGGGCGAGGTGGAGACGGTTGAATCCACCCGTGATCGCGGAATCGGCGTCACCGTCTACTTCGGCAAGCGCAAAGGCAGCGCCAGCACCGCCGACCTGCGCGAGGAAAGCCTGGAGGCGACCGTCGCCCAGGCCTGCGCGATTGCCCGCTATACCGAGGACGATGACGCCTCCGGCTTGGCCGATGCCGGGCTGATGGCGACCGAGTTCCCGGATCTGGACACCTGGCACCCGTGGCCGCTGGAGGCCGACGAAGCGATCGACATGGCGATGGCCTGTGAAGCCGCCGGCCGCGCCGACGCGCGCATCGCCAATTCCGACGGTGCTTCGGTCGGCAGTGGTGAAAGCCTCTCGGTGTATGCCAATTCGCACGGCTTCATCGGCCGCGAGCGCGAAACCCAGCACTCACTGGGCTGTGCCTTCATCGCCGGCCAGGGCGATGGCATGCAGCGCGACGGCTGGTACACCATAGGCCTGTCCCGCGATGAGCTGGAGGACCCCGCCGCGGTAGGCCGTCGTGGCGCCGAGCGGACGATTGCCCGCCTGCAGCCGCGCAACGTCGCCACCGGCGAATATCCGGTGCTGTTTTCCGCCGAGATGGCGCGCTCGCTGATCGGCCACCTGCTGGGCGCGGTGTCCGGCGGGGCGCTGTACCGGCGCGCCAGCTTCCTGCTCGATCAGGCCGGCAAGCAGATTTTTCCGGACTGGTTTTCGATTGAAGAACTCCCACACCTGCGCCGCGGCCTGCGCTCGGCGGCATTCGATGCCGAAGGGGTGGCGACGCGGCGGTCCAGCCTGGTCGAAAACGGCGTCCTGCAACGCTATCTGCTGGGCAGTTACTCAGCGCGCAAGCTGGGCCTGCAGACCACCGCCAATGCCGGTGGCGTGCACAACCTGCAGGTGAAGGCCAATGCCGGCGATCTCGACTCGCTGCTGTCAGGCATGGGCCGTGGCCTGCTGGTTACCGAGCTGATGGGCCAGGGCGTCAACGGCGTGACCGGCGACTATTCGCGTGGTGCCGGTGGTTTCTGGATCGAGAACGGCGAGATCGCCTATCCGGTCGACGGCATCACCGTCGCCGGCAACCTGAAGAATGTCTTCACCGACATCCAGGCCGTGGGCAGCGATGTCGACCCGCGGTCACACGTACGCACCGGCTCGATCCTGGTTGGCAGGATGACGGTGGCCGGCGCCGAGTGACTGCGTCCTTGACAGGGGCAATACATCACGACAGTGTTCGCTTCTGCGGGTTATCCAATCATCGGCTTGCAAAAGGGGAAACACATGAGCGAATTCGACAACGTCACCGCACCACCGCCGCCGCCGGCCAGCGGCAATCCGCCGCAGGAAGACCGTACCCTGGCACTGGTCGCGCACCTGCTGGGCATCGCCACGTCCTTTCTCGGCCCGCTGATCATCTGGCTGATCAGCAAGGACAAGCCGAACAGCAGCTTCGCCACTGATCAGGCAAAGGAGGCGTTGAACTTCCAGATCACGCTGCTGATCATCTACGTCATCGGCATCATCCTGTCGGTCATCCTGATCGGTGCGCTGATCAACATGCTGGCCTGGCTGGCATGCCTGGTGCTGTCGATCATTGCCGCGGTCAAGGCCAACGACGGCGTGGCCTATCGTTACCCGTTCGCGCTGCGTCTGATCAAATAGCAGGCATCGGCCACGAGCACGAAAAAATCCCGGCATGTCGCCGGGATTTTTTTTGCGGGCGGCGAATGACGACTGCGAGCGTGATCAGGAGCCGCGGTTGACGGTCAGCCGTGCCAGCTCGGCCAGCGGTTGCCTGCGCCCGCCATCGAACTCGCCGAGGCAATCCTGCATCTGCTGGCCGAGTTCGAGCAGGCGCGCCTTGGCCCCGTCCATGCCCAGCAGCGCCGGGTAGGTCGACTTGGCCTGGGCCACATCCTTGCCCGCGGTCTTGCCCAACTGCTCGGAACTGGCCTCGACATCGAGGATGTCGTCGCGGATCTGGAACGCCAGACCCAGTGCGCGGGCGAATTCATCCAGCTTCGCGCGCAGGGCATCATCAGCTGCTCCGGCGGCCACACCCATGCGTACCGCCGCCAGGATCAAGGCGCCGGTCTTCAGCGCATGCATGTGCTGCAACTGCGCCAGGGTTTGCCGTTGTCCGGTGGCATCGATGTCCAGTGCCTGCCCACCACACATACCGGCGACGCCGCTGGCGCTGGCGAGCTGCTGCAACCACTGCAGGCGCAGTTCGGCGCTGGCCCCGGCCTGCGCGATCAGCTCGAACGCCCGTGTCTGCAAAGCGTCACCGGCGAGAATGGCGGTGGCCTCGTCGAAGGCCACGTGCACGGTCGGACGGCCACGACGCATATCGTCGTCGTCCATCGCCGGCAAATCGTCATGGACCAGCGAATAGGCGTGGATCAGTTCCACCGCGGCGGCGGCGGCATCCACGCCTGATTCTTCCACTCCCAACAGGTGGCCACTGGCGTAGACCAGCAGCGGGCGCATGCGCTTGCCGCCGCCCAGTACCGCGTGGCGCATCGCCGCGTGCAGGCGTCGCGGCGCTTGATCGGCGCTTGGCAATGCCTGCTGCAGGCTGTGTTCGGTACGTGCCGCCCACGCGGCAAACAGCGCCTCAGTCGTCATCGCCGAGCGCGGCGAAGGGCTGCGATTTTTCCGGTTGTTCGGGATCGCTGAGCAGGCGCACGCGCAGCTCGGCCTGTTCCAGCGCGATCTGGCAGCTGCGGTACAGACCGACGCCGCGTTCGTAGGCGGCGAGCGATTCTTCCAGGCTCATGTCGCCGTGTTCCATTTTCTCGACCAGCGCTTCAAGTTCATCCAGCGAGGTTTCGAAATGCGCGACCGGCGAGGGTGCGGGGGGAGTGTTCTTGGCCATGTGACAAGTGTGGGCAGCTGCGCCCGTCAGGTCAACGCGCGGGCGAGGCGGATTCAGACGGCGGTCGCCATTGCAGGCGTGCGCCGGTAGCCAGCAGCCACTTTTCCAGGCTGTCCGCCAGCCAGTGGTCGGCGACGGCCATCAAGGCGCCATCAGGCGCGTACAGCAAAGGCAGTGTCGCCCGCTGCCACGGCGGGATCGCCGACTGCTGCAGCAACTTCTTCAGCGCATGCCGATGGCGGTGGCCAGCCCGCTGGATACGCTCGCCGCCGCGACGTCCGCTGACCCGCGCGACCCACGGCAGCGCCGCTGCACCGAGCAGTTGCAAGACCCCGCCACCCGGCAACGGCAGTGGTGACGCGCCGTCCCAGTCGGCCTGCCAGTCGGGTGGCAGTGGCGATGGCTCGCGACCGGCCCACAGCCGGTCACGCCAGCGGTGCAGGCTGGCATCCTGCCAGCGGAAGCAGGCCTGGGTGTCATGCGAATCGCCAAGCAGATCGCGTTCGACCTGGGTGACGCCGTGCGCCGGCAACGCTGGCAGGCCCAGCCGTTCAATCCACTGCCGCAGCACCCGCGCCCGTCGTGCCGCCGGCCAGGCCAGCAGGGCGGGCACTTGCAGCTGCCGTGGGTCGCTGGTCGCGGCACTTGCGGCGGCCTGGCTGTCCGCCTCCGCCAGCAGTTCCACCGACTGCGCCGTCAGCTGCGCCGCGCGGGCGAACGCCTCGGGCGCATGCGGCCAGCGTTGCTGCAGCAGCGGCATGACCTGGCGACGGAGGAAGTTGCGGTCGTGGTGCTGGTCGAGGTTGCTGGCATCTTCGATCCATTGCAGTCGCTGCTGACCGGCATATGCCAGCAGCTCGGCGCGGGCCACGGCCAGCAGCGGTCGCCAGTGCCAACCGGCCTGCCACGGGCGCCAGTCGCGCATGGCGGCCAGGCCATCCGGTCCGGAAGCACGCAATGCGCGCAGCAGGAAGGTCTCGGCCTGATCGTCCAGATGATGCGCGGTCACCAGCACGTCGCCAGCGCGCATGGACGCGCTGAAGGCGTCATAGCGTGCCTGGCGGGCGGCCGCTTCCAGGCCCTGGCCGGCATCTCTGCGCACGCTCACGGTGCAGGTGACCAGGGGAATACCGAGTGCGGCGCAAGCGTCCTGGCAATGCCGCGCCCAGTCGTCGGCCGCCGGGTTGAGGCCGTGATGGACATGGATCGCACGCAGCCTTGCGCGGTAGCGCGGATCGGCGGCCAGCAGATGCAGCAGCACGCTGGAATCCAGACCGCCGCTGAAGCCCAGCCAGATGCTCGCGTCGGTGACCGACGTCAAGGGGAGGGGAGGCAGGGTGAACATCCGGGCAGTGTAGCCAATGTTGCTGGTTTCGCCGCGCTTGCCGGGCTAGTCTTTTTGTTGACGGCAGGGGAAGACTGCATGCAGCAATGGAAACAACGCTTGAGTCGGGCCGCGCTGCTCGGTTTGATGGCGATCCCGGTTGGGTTGATTGCGATTTATCTGATCAATCCGCGCAATGTTCCAAGTCTGGATCCGCGTCTTCGCATCCTTGGTATCAGCGTTTACCGGATACCTGCAGGTGACATGATGCCGGAATTTGTTGCCAACCAGGTCGTGGTGGTGCGTACTGCCTACAACGACAGGCATGGGCCGCAACGCGGCGATATTGTGGTCTTTCGTGAATCACGGTCCGGCTACGCCTGGATAAAGCGTGTGGTGGGATTACCGGGAGAGCAACTGGAAATCCATCAGGGACAACTGTTGATCGATGGCACAAGGGTCGCCGAGCCATACTTGCTGCCGGCGAACACGCAGACAGACTATTCAACAGAATTCGCCCGCCATGTTGTCGCCGATGGGAGCTACTTCCTGCTGGGAGACAACCGTGATCGCAGCGAAGACAGTCGTATATTCGGCGCCGTTCCGCAGCAGGCAATGATCGCCAAGGTCATTTTCAAACTGGAACCGCACGGCGCGGAGTAAACGCCGGGCAATCCATCCTCGATGACGAGGATGGATTGCTTCCCTCGGTTTACGCCGCCTCGTACGCGCCGTAGCCACGCAGGCGCTCGTAGCGCTTGGCCAACAGCTGGTCGATCGGCAGTTTGTCCAGCGCATCCAGCTCATTGAGCAGCACCGCCTTGAGCCGGGTCGCCATCTGCCGTGGATTGCGATGGGCGCCGCCGGTGGGTTCGCGCACGACCTTGTCGACCAGTCCCAGGCCATGCAGGCGCTTGGCGGTCAGGCCCAGCTGCTCTGCGGCTTCCTTGGCCTTGCCGGCGTCTTTCCACAGGATCGAGGCGCAGCCTTCCGGTGAAATCACCGAGTAGGTGCCGTATTCCAGCATCAGGGTGCGGTCGCCGACCCCGATTGCCAGGGCGCCGCCGGAGCCACCTTCACCGATCACCGTGCAGATCACCGGGATCTTCAGCTCGGCCATTTCCAGCAGGTTGCGGGCGATGGCTTCGGACTGGCCGCGTTCTTCGGCGCCGATACCGGGGTAGGCACCGGGGGTGTCGATGAAAGTCAGCAGCGGCAGCTTGAAGCGCTCGGCCAGTTTCATCAGCCGCAGCGCCTTGCGGTAACCCTCCGGGCGCGGCATGCCGAAGTTGCGGGCAATCTTGCTCTTGGTGTCGCGGCCTTTCTGATGGCCGATGATGACCACGCTGCGCCCGGCGATGCGGCCGAGGCCGCCGACGATGGCCTTGTCATCGGCATAGGCGCGGTCGCCGGCCAGTTCCTGGAACTCGTCGCAGAACACGCGGATGTAGTCCAGCGTGTACGGCCGCGCCGGATGGCGGGCCAGCTGCGAGACCTGCCAAGGGCTGAGGTCACGGAAAATCTGCGCGGTGCGGATGCGCAGCTTGTCGCGCAGGGCGTGCACTTCGGCGTCCACGTTGACCGCCGGGCCGGTGCTGGCAGTGCGCAGTTCCTGGATCTTGGCTTCCAGATCAGCGATGGGCTGTTCGAAATCGAGGTAGTTCGGATTCATCAGTGGGCTGTGGGCCGGAAAGGAACCAGTTTAACTTAGCAGGCTCCACCATACCGAGCCCGATGGAAGCGCCGGTGGTGGTGGCCGCTCAGTTGGTCCACGGCCGGTAGAACGCCGGCTTGACCATGCGGATGCCGGGCAGGGCGCGCAGGGCATCCAGCAGCTGGGTGTCGACCCGGATCGCCTCGCTGCCGTTCAGGTCCAGCATGCCGGCAATGGTGGCATCGTCTTCGCCGGCCATCAGCAGGTCCAGCCGCAGCGGGGTGGCGCCGGGCCGATGCTGCTCCAGCAAGGCCTGCACGCGCTGCCACAGGCCGCGCTCGCGCAGGTCGGCACGTACCGCCAGGCGCTGGGTGTGCTGGGCGCAGATTTGTGCGTAGTCCCAGCATTGGCGGATGCGCAGGCTGAATCCGCCATTGAATTCGTCCTCGCGCAGCCCGCCCTTGACCACCAGGATGCGGTCGCGGGTCAGCAGCGGGCCGAATTCGGCCATCGCATCGGAGAAGGCACTGCATTCGATGCGACCGCGGCCATCCTCCAGCTGTACGAACACCTGGCTGTCACCCTTGCGGCGCACGCCGACCACCTGGCCGGCCACCACCGCGTTGACTTCCGGTCGCCAGCCTTTCTTCTCGCCGGCCGGCTGCGAACTCCAGATCTTCTCCAGGTCCCCCAAATCACTGCCGACCAGCGCGCGCAGGTCGTCGCGATAGGGATCCATCGGATGGCCGCTGAGGTAGTGCCCGAGCGTCTCGCGTTCGCCGGCCAGGACCTGCGCCAGCGGCCATTCGTCGACCTGCGGCAGCACCACTTCCAGCGCCGGCGCGTTGTTGGCGCCGCCGAACAACGAGCTCTGGCCGGCGGCGCGTTCCTTGGCCAGCTGGTCGGTGGCTTTCATCACTTCCGGCAACTGCAGCATCAGCGATGCCCGATTGTTGCCCAGTGCATCCAGCGCGCCAGCGTTGATCAGGGCTTCCAGTGCGCGCCGGTTGAGCTTGGACGAGTCCACCCGCTTGCAGAAGTCGAGGAAATCCCGGAACGGCCCGTTGCTGGCGCGCTCGGCGGCAATCGCCTCGCAGGCGCCCTGGCCGACGCCCTTGATCGCACCCAGGCCGTAGCGGATGGTGCGCGGGTCGGTGGCCTCGAACATGTAGCCGGAATGATCCACTTCCGGTCGCAGTACCTCCAGGCCGAGCCCACGTGCCTCATCCAGGAAACCGACCACCTTGTCGGTGTTGTCCATGTCCGAGGACAGCACCGCGGCCATGAATTCGGCCGGATAGTGGCATTTGAGCCACGCGGTCTGGTAACTGACCAGGGCATAGGCGGCGGCGTGCGACTTGTTGAAACCGTAGCCGGCGAACTTCTCCATCAAATCGAAGATCGCATCGGCCTTGCGTTCATCGACGCCGTCCTTGCCGGCGCCTTCTCGGAAGATCTCGCGGTGCTTGGCCATTTCCGCCGGCACCTTCTTGCCCATCGCGCGACGCAACAGATCCGCGCCGCCGAGCGAGTAGCCGCCGACGATCTGCGCCATCTGCATCACCTGTTCCTGATACACCATGATGCCGTAGGTATCGCGCAGCACCGGCTCGACGCGCGGGTCGGGGTATTCGACGTCCTCGCGGCCATGCTTGCGATCGACGAACGAGGGAATCAGGTCCATCGGTCCGGGACGGTACAACGACACCAGCGCGATCAGGTCTTCGAACCGGTCCGGTTTGGCGTCCTTCAACAGCCGGCGCATGCCCGAGGATTCGAACTGGAACACCGCACCGGTTTCGCCGTTGGCAAACACCTTGTCATAGGTGGCCTTGTCGTCCAGTGGCAGGGTTGCGATATCCAGCGCGGCTTCGCCAGACTCCGCCCGGCGCACGTTGATCGCCTTAACCGCCCAGTCGATGATCGTCAGCGTACGCAGGCCAAGGAAGTCGAACTTGACCAGGCCCACCGCTTCGACGTCGTCCTTGTCGAACTGGGTCACCGGCGATTTGCCGCGGCCACCCTCGTCATGTTCGGCGTACAGCGGGCAGAAGTCGGACAGCGGCGACGGTGCGATGACCACGCCGCCAGCGTGCTTGCCGGCGTTGCGGGTCAGGTCTTCCAGCTGCCGGGCCAGATCAATCAGGTCGCGGACATCGTCTTCGCCATGGTAACGCTCGATCAATTCCTGCGAGGCGGCTTCGCTGTTGCCTTCACCCATCGCGTCCTTCAGTGACACGCCGAGGATGTTGGGGATCAGCTTGGCGACGCCATCGACCAGGCCATACGGATAGCCGAGCACGCGGCCGCTGTCGCGAACCACCGCCTTGGCCGCCATGGTGCCGTAGGTGATGATCTGGCTGACCCGGTCGCGACCGTATTTACGGGCGACGTAGTCGATCACTTCGTCGCGCCGATCCATGCAGAAGTCGATGTCGAAGTCGGGCATCGACACGCGCTCGGGATTGAGGAAGCGCTCGAACAGCAGGTTGTACGGCAGCGGGTCCAGATCGGTGATGTTGAGCGACCATGCCACCAGCGAGCCGGCACCGGAACCACGGCCGGGGCCGACCGGAATGCCGTTGTCCTTGCCCCACTGGATGAAGTCGGCCACGATCAGGAAGTAGCCGGGGAAGCCCATCTTGATGATGGTGTCGAGTTCGAAATCCAGGCGCTGGAGGTAGTCCTCGCGGGTCTTGCCCGGCGCCAGCGGATTCTTTTCAAGCCGTGCCTGCAGACCAGCATGGGCCTGGCTGCGGATCCAGGTGTCGAGGGTTTCCTTGTCCGGCACCGGATAAGCGGGCAGGAAGTAAGTCCCCAGCCGCATCTCGATGTTGCAGCGCTGCGCCAGTGCCACTGTGTTGTCGATGGCATCGGGAATGTCGGCGAACAGTTCGGCCATCTGTTCGGATGACTTCATGTACTGTTCGGCGCTGTAGTCGCGCGGACGCTTGGGATCTTCCAGCACCCGTCCCGAGGAAATGCACACGCGTGCTTCATGCGCATCAAAATCGGTCGGCGCCAGGAAGCGCACGTCATTGCTGGCAATCACCGGCAATCCACGCTTGACCGAGGCATGCAGCGCGAACGCGTTGAAGGCTTCCTCGCCATCGCGCCGGGTGCGGGTCAGCTCCAGGTGCAGGCCATCGTCGAACACCCGTTGCCAATCGGCCAGGTGTTGCTCGGCCAGGTCATGGCGGCCGCTGCCGGCCAGCCGGCCGGCATGGCTGTTGCGGCCCATCAGTGCGAACAGACCGGCATGATCCTGCTGCAGCCATTCGGGCTGGATGGCGACACCGTCGGTGCGGTGGCCTTCCATCCAGGCGCGGGTCAGCAGCCGTGACAGTGACAGGTAGCCTTCATGATCGCGGCACAGCAGGGTGATCGGCCATGGCGATTCATCGCCCTGGGCAACAAACAGGTCGGCGCCGGCAATCGGCTTGATGCCGACGGTTTCGGCGGCCTTGTAGAACTTGACCAGCGCAAACAGGTTGTTGCGATCAGTGACCGCCAGCGCCGGCTGCTGCAGCTCGACCGCGCGGCTGAGCAGGTTGGGCTGCTTGGCTTTCCTGGGATCGGCCTGATCCGGTTTCTCGGGCACGCGGATGATGGAATCCGCCAGCGAGAACTCGGTGTGCAGGTGCAGGTGAACGAAGCGCGGGGACATGCCAATCCGGAAATAATCCCCGCCAGAGTACCGGCCAGGCCGGGGCCGGACAAGGCTTGACAGCGCCGCGGATGGGCCGCCGCGGCAGATAAAAATACGCCGCCCTGGCAGGCGGCGAGAGAGGGTGTTGGCAGCCCGGTGACATCGACCGGTCCTTGGAGTTATGCGGGTCAGTGGATCCGGAACTGATCCGGCGGCGCCAGCACGAAGCTTTCGTCGCGGACATGCCGGTGGTACTCCCGCAGCGCCTGCTCGGCCTGGCGCGCGCGCTGCCAGTGCTGGCGGTCGAAGGGGAAATCCTGTTCGCTGCAGTGGCGCAGGCCGGCTTCCAGCGCACGCAGGCGGCGGAAATCGCGATAGCAGTCCAGTTCGTGCGCCACCGCGGCCAGTGTTTCGGCCTGTATCCCGCGCTGGCTACCGCCGGCCGATGCCCCGCGCAGCAATGCCTGCACGCATTGGCCTACCTGCTCGTTGCATTGCCATTGCTCGTCAGCGGCCATCATCTGCAGCCATTGCCGGCGATCGGCATTGATGGACGAGACCGGAGCCGGGTTGGCATCCAGTGATGGCGGCGGCGCGACCGCTGTGGTTTGAGTCGAATGATGTCTTGATGCATTGCTTGCCATGACACACCTCTCCGGGGGAAGCAGGCGCTGGCGCGCCCGCCATTGCTTGTATGAGCATCCTCACCCAGGGTGGGATGCGGTTCGCCTGCCTGAAGTCGCCATGACCTTGGACAGGGGGTCTGTTCATCCGACCAGCGGTTGGGCCAGCCAGCCACCGGATCAATGGACGCGGAACATCGCGGCACTGGCCGGTGCGTAGCTTGAATCGCGGACCTGCCGCTGTCGTGCCAGCCATTCGGCCTCGATCCGGCGGGCCGCCAGCCAGTCGTGGCGGTCGAAATGCAACGCGTGCTCGTCACAGCCCCGGCTAAGGGCCTGCTGGCGCCGCAGGCGCAGGTAGTCGCGGTAGCTTTCCGCCTCCCGTCCCAGCAACGACCAGGCGGTGTCGATGGCGATGGCATCGTCCAGCCGGCCTACCTGCGGCAACCAGGCCGGCAGCAGCTGTTCGCGGCTGCGCAGGTACTCCAGCAGCTGGCTGGCCACCGGGACCGCGGCCGGCTCGGGTTGCCATTCGTCGTCATTGATCATTCGGGCGACCGTTTCCACCTGGCGAATACGTTGCACGATGCAGGCGGGTGTCTCATTGCTGTCGGTGGCGTCCAGCAACTGACGGGCGGCGGTGACCAGCTGGTCGCAGTCCAGCGGGGCCTGGGTGCGGCCGAGGCGGGCCAGCAGATCGTTGAAATGATCCATCCGCGCATTGGCCAACAGGTACGGGCCGATGCGGCGGCGGCGGTGGAAGCCATCGACGGGCATCTGCTGCAGGATGCCGGGCAACGGCGATTGCGATGGGTTGAGTGCATACATGACGGGCCTCCAGGGAATGGGAGCGCCGGACAAGGGGGTCGGCGCAGCGACAGATTGACTTCAGGCCAACTGCCGGTCATGAGGAGCCGCACCGCGTTTGCCGACCAAACGCGGCGGTTTGTGATGTTTTCATGAGGGATTGCCGATGCAGCCCACCGACAGCGACCGCAGCAGCTCCCCGCCGGCCCCGGCGGCCGCGATGCGGCGGCATTTCCACTTCGACCGGGTGGAGGTGGACGCGGTGGCGCATACCCTGGTTCGTGACGGCCAGGCCGTGGCCCTGGAGCCCAAGGCGTTCGCGGTGTTGCTGGCCCTGCTGCAGCATCCGGGGGAGTTGCTGGAGCGCGATGATCTGCTGGATCGCGTCTGGGGACACCGGCATGTCACCCCCGGAGTGCTGACCAGGGCCATCGCGCAACTGCGGGCGGCCCTGGACGACGATTCGCACCAGCCGCGCTATATCCAGACCCAGCACGGCCTGGGTTATCGCTTCATCGGCCAGTTGCAACCACCGCCCGGGCTTGTCGACGCCGTCGCAGTGCCGCCGCCGGCCGCGCTTCCGGCCGTGGTGACGGCAACGACCAGCATTGGTAGCGCGGCGGCAGCGGGCGATGTTGCCGTGGCCCCGGCGGCGAGCGGAAAGCGCCGCTGGCGCCGCGTGCTGGCGGGTGCTGCCGTCGCCATGCTGCTGGCGCTGGGGCTGCTGATCTGGACACGCGCGCCATGGCGTCAGCCGCCGGCGGGCGCTTCGATTGCGGTCATGCCGTTCGTCAACCTGAGCAGCAATGCCGACGACAACTATTTTGCCGAGGGGCTTGCGGTCGAGATGCATGACGCACTGGCCAGTGTCGAAGGGCTGAAGGTCGCGGCGCGGATGACCGCCGGCGATGCGGGCCTGCATGATCTGGATGCGCGCACATTGGGCCAGACCCTGGGGGTGGCCAACGTGCTGGAAGCCACGGTCCGTCGTGACGGCTCCCGCATCCGCATCAATGCGCGGCTGATCAACAGCCGGACCGGTTATACGGTCTGGAACCAGGCATATGACCAGTCGATGGCCGACGTCTTCGCGACCCAGTCGCGGATCGCCAGCGACGTGGCCACGCAGCTGATGGGGGTGTTGCCCGACGCGGGTGCCGGCCTGCACCAGCGGTTGACGCCGACGCGCGACGTGCGGGCCTACGACGCCTACCTGAGGGGCGTGCAGCAACTGGATCCCCTGGCCGGCCAGGCGCATCCGGAACTGGCAATCAGTTTCTTCAACCAGGCGCTGGCCAGCGACAAGGGCTTCGTACTGGCACAGCTGGGCATCTGCCGCTCGGAGATTTCACGCTTCGATCGCCTGCGCGAAGCGGCGGCCCACGACCGTGCACAACAGGCATGCCAGCAGGCCGGGCGGATGGCACCGGGGCGGGCTGATATCGAACTGGCGATGGGCGACCTGCATCGCATCAACCAATCCTGGCAGCGCGCCATCGCCTCCTATCGCAAGGCCGCCCGCGACCCTGCGCGGCGCGCGGATGCCTTGATTGGCCAGGCGTTGGTGGCGCTGAAGCAGGAGCGCAACACGCAGGCGTTGGACTACTTCGAACAGGCACTGGAACTGCGTCCGGGCGATGCCCGGATCTATGCCCATGTCAGTTACATGAAATACATGCTCGGCGATCTGGATGGCGCGATAGACGCGCAGCGCAAGTCGATACGGCTGGACGCCGGCGACGCCGACAGCTGGGCCAACCTCGGCGGCATGTACCAGCAGAATGGCGACGACACCCTGGCGATGAATGCCTACGGCCAGTCGTTGAAGATCAAGCCCACTTTCACCGTGCTGACCAATCTGGGGGTGATGGAGTTCGATGCCGGTAACTATCCCGGCGCGGTGCAGTTGTACCAGCAGGCGATCCAGCTGGAGAGCGGTGATTTCCTGGTCTGGGGCAACCTGGCCGATGCCTTGCTGGTGCAGCCTGCGCAGCGCGACGCCGCCCTGCTTGCCTACGCCGAAGCCTCGCGGCGAGCCGCCGCCTATCTGCAGAAGGATGACGCCGACGTGATCGCGCAAGCGGCACTTGGCTGGTATCGGGCCATGCTGGGTGATCAGCGGTTGGCGCTGGAGCTGACCCGACGCTCGGCCCGGACCGGCCAGGCCAACGTCGATGTCGCGGTGTTCAACGCCCAGGCCTATCTGGCCCTGGGCCAGGTCCAGGCGGCCAGGCAGCGCATCGCCGATGCGCAACGTGCGGGCCTGAGCGGCAAACGCCTGCGCGCCAATCCGTTGCTCGATGTGCGCACGCCCTATCGTTTTGCCGGCGTCGCCGGCGGCAATGCCCAGGACCCCTGGCTCAACGGAACGAGCACCCATCAGGAGCTATGACATGAATGACTCGCCCGACACCCCCGACCCGACCCCAACCAGCGATGATCCGGACTCCGCGCAGGCGCCACCGGTAGCCTCGTTGATTCATATCGAATTCGTCGATGGTGTACCGCATGCCCATCCACGCGTCGCCATCGTCCATGCCGGTGACACCATCGTCTGGTTCACTGATCCAGACTGCAATGAAGAATTCAGCATCCAGTTGCTCGACGATGCCGGGGCCGCCGACCCGGCGACGAAGAACGTGCTCGGCAGGGAACGTTCTTCGATGGCAGATGCCACCTCGGCGGCGGCACCGATGTTGTCGCGTCCGCGGCAGACTGCGATCCTGCAACTCGGCCTGGAGATGGCGCAGACGAACCAGACCTACATGATGCGCGGGGTATGGCCAAAGGGCGAGGATCCCTTGCCGCCAGGTGGTGGCACGTCGCAGGCCATCATCATCGTCAAGCCACCGCGGATGTCGCTCGACGATGAGTGACGCGGTTGCTCAAAGCGGCGCCAGCATGGCCTCGCGCACCGGTGCGAAACTGCGCCGGTGATGCAGGCACGGGCCATGCTGGCGCAGCGCATCGATATGCGCGGCGGTGGCATAGCCCTTGTGCACGGCAAAGCCGTAATGCGGAAATGTTTCATGCAGGCGTACCATGGCACGGTCGCGCGAGACCTTGGCCAGGATCGAGGCCGCCATGATCGCCGGCTCCAATGCGTCGCCGCCGATCAGCGCCTCCGCCGAGCACGGCATCCGCGGTGGTATGCGGTTGCCGTCGATGCGGGCCAGGTCCGCCAGCGGCCGCAGGGCCAGGACCGCCCGCCGCATGCCCTCCATCGTCGCGTGCAGGATGTTGAGCCGATCAATCTCGTCGACGTCGACGAACTCGACATGCCAGGCAATCGCCCGTTCGATGATCAGCGGGAACAGCGCTTCGCGCTTTTTCTCGGTCAGCTTCTTGGAATCGTCCAGGCCATCGATCGGCCGTGCCGGGTCCAGGATCACCGCGGCCACCGATACCGGCCCGGCCAATGGTCCACGGCCGGCTTCATCAACGCCGGCGATGCGCGAATAACGCGGGGGCGGGAACAATCCGTCGAGCATGTCAGCGGAACCTGGCCGGGTCGACCAGACTGGCGATGACCCGGGCGGCGCTGGCCGAGGCATCCTTGCGCAGGCTTTCGTGCATCTGCAGGTACTTGGGCTGCAGCGCCTGTACCGCTTCAGGGTGCTGCAGCCAGCGCAGGATCTCGGCGGCCAGGTTGTCGGCGCTGCAGTCGTCCTGCATCAGCTCCGGGGCCAGATCTTCGCCAGCCAGCACGTTGGGCAGGGCGTAACGGTCGACCTTGAGCAATCCCAGTGCCTTGACGATGCGGTAGGTCAATGGCGCCACCCGATAGCCAACCACCATCGGTCGCTTGGCCAATGCGGTCTCCAGGGTGGCGGTGCCGGAGGCGAGCAGTACCACGTCGCTGGCATTGAGTGCCTCGCGTGCCTGGCCATGCAGCAAATGGCAATGACGGATCGGAAAACGCCCGCTGGACAGCAGCGCTTGCAATGCCTCGTGACATGCCGGATTGGCCGCCGGGATCACCACCTGCAGCGCCGGGATTCTATCCGCAACCTGGGCGGCTGCCTGCAGGAACGGCTCGGCCAGCCGCGATACCTCACCCATCCGTGAACCGGGCAGCACCGCCAGCACCGGCGCATCGGCCGGCAGTCGCAACGCGGTCCGCGCGGCAGCGCGGTCAACCTGCATCGGCATCGCATCGGCCATCGGATGGCCGACGAATCGCGCATCGACACCGTGCCGCGCATAGATCGCCGGCTCCATCGGGAACAGGCACAACACGCAATCGGCGCTGGCACCGATTTTTTCCGCACGTTTCTCGCGCCAGGCCCAGACCGACGGACTGACGTAATGCACGGTGCGCACGTCGCGCTGCTTCAGCCAGCGTTCGACCCCCAGGTTGAAGTCAGGGGCATCGATGCCGACGAATACATCCGGTTTCCAGTCCAGCACCTGCTGGCGGAACGCCTTGCGCAGCTTGAGCAATCGCGGCAGGTGGCGCAGTACCTCGGTCAGGCCCATGACCGCCAGTTCGCTGCTGTCGAACCAGGCGTCGAAGCCGGCCGCGCGCATCGACGGACCGCCGATACCGGCGAATTCGGCAGCGGGGAACAGCGTCCGCAGTTGTTCGATCAGGCCGGCACCCAACGCATCGCCGGATGCTTCACCGGCCACCAGCGCGATACGCGGTGCCAGCACATGCGTGGCTTCGCTATCGAGGCGCTGGCTGACCGCGCCGGACGCCAGCGCAGTGGTCATCGCAGCAACGGCCGCTGTCCGCCTTCGAGGAAGTCCAGCAGGGCGCGCACGTCATCGCTGGATTGCGCCTGTTCGGCCAGTTGCTGCTTGGCTTCTTCCAGCGGCAGGCCGGCCACGTACAGGGTGCGGTAGGCACGTTTGATCGCGGCGATGCGGTCGGCATCAAAACCACGCCGCTTGAGGCCTTCGCTGTTGATGCCACGCGGACGCCCCTGCGAGTTGCCGCCGACCATGGTGTAGGGCGGCACGTCGCCACCGCACAATGCGCCCATGCCGATGAAGGCATGCGCACCGATCCGGCAGAACTGGTGGGAACCGGCAAAGCCGCTGATGATCACCCAGTCATCGACCAGCACGTGGCCGGCCAGGGTGGTGTTGTTGGAAAACACGCAGTGATTGCCAACGATGCAGTCATGAGCGACGTGGGTATAGGCCAGCATCAGGTTGTCGTTGCCGATCCGGGTCACGCCGCCGCCGTCACCGGTGCCACGGTTGAGGGTGACGAACTCACGGAACACGTTGCGATCGCCGATGATCAGCTCGGTGCGCTCGCCCTTGAACTTCTTGTCCTGCGGGTCGCCACCGACCGCGACGTGGCCGATGAAGTGGTTGTCCTCGCCAATGCGGGTCGGCCCGGTGATGCTGCAATGGGCGCCGACAATCGTGCGCGCGCCGATTTCCACATCGGCGCCGATGACCACGAACGGACCTACCTGCACACCCTCGGCCAGCTTTGCGCCAGGGTCGACGACCGCGCTGGGATGAACGAGCGCGGCGCTGTTCACGGCGTGTCCTTGACGGTTTCGGCGCACAGCACGTCGGCCGAGGCCACTTCCTTGCCATCGACCGTGGCGCGGCAGGCGTACAGGGTCATGTTGCGGATCACCCGCTTGATTTCAGAATGCAGTTCCAGCCGGTCACCGGGCACGACCATGCGCGAGAAGCGCACGTTGTCGACCTTGACCAGATAGAACAGGCGATCGCCACCGCACAGCCCGCGCGATACCTGGGTCAGGATGCCACCGGCCTGTGCCATCGCCTCGACCACCAGCACGCCCGGCATCACCGGCTTGTCGGGGAAATGGCCGAGGAAGAAGTGTTCGTTGATGCTGACGTTCTTGTAGGCCAGGATGCGCTTGTGCGGTTCCAGTTCGACCACCCGATCCACCAGCAGGAACGGATAGCGGTGTGGCAGCAGCTTCTGGATTTCAGCGATTTCCAACGGCAGTTTTACTTCACAGGTCATCATGATTCCTTGTCGGCCGCCTTGATGCGGCGCGCGAGTACGTCGAGTTGCTTGAACCGGGCGGCATTTTTGCGCCAGGTCTTGTTGTCGGTGAGCGGCGTGCCCGACGAGTATTCGCCGGGCTCGTGGATGCTGCTGGTGACCAGTGACATCGCGGTGATCATCACCTTGTCGCAGATTTCCAGATGGCCAAGTACGCCGGCGGCGCCCCCAATCAGGCAGTAGCGGCCAATCCGCGCGCTGCCGGCGGCGGCGCTGCAGCCTGCCATCGCGGTATGCGCGCCGATATGCACGTTGTGGCCAATCTGGATCTGGTTGTCCAGGCGCACGTCTTCTTCCAGCACGGTGTCGTCCAGGGCGCCACGGTCGATGCAGGTGTTGGCGCCGATTTCGCAGTCGTCGCCGATGTTGACGCCACCCAGTTGCGGGACCTTGATCCAGCGGCCGGCATCCATCGCCAGGCCAAATCCGTCCGCGCCCAGCACCGCACCCGGATGGATGCGCACGCGCTTGCCAAGCCGGACCCGGGTGACCAGGGTGACCCGCGCAATCAGCTCGCTGCCATCGCCAACCTCGCAGTCCTGGCCAATGACGCAACCGGGGCCGATCACGCAGCCCTCGCCAATGCTGGAACCGGCACCGATGCTGACGAATGGACCGATGCTGGCCGAGGTTGCAATGCGTGCACTCGGATCGATGACCGCGCTGGGATGCACGCCGGGGCTCGCCTGTACGGCGGGGTCGAACAATGCCGCAATCCTGGCGAAGGCGGTGTAGGGATCCTTGGCGATCAGTGCCGTGGCCGGCGCGGCATCGGCATCCTCCTCACGCAGCACCACGATGCCGGCACCACTGGAGGCGAGCTGGTTGCGGTAGCGGGAGTTGGCCAGGAATGCCAGTTGCTCGCTGCCCGCGCGTGCCAGCGTGGCCACGCCGCTGACGCGGGCATCGGCATCACCGTGCACGGACAGGCCGAACTGTTCTGCCAGCGTGGCAGCGGTAAACGAAGGGGAAGTCATGGGGCGTAAGTGTAACCCCAGATGGCGTGATCCTGACCCGCCGGCAGCGGCGGGCCCGTGCTTCAAACAGAACGCCGAACCATACGCCAGGTTATGGTTCGGCGGGTCTGCCGGCGGTTGTTCCGCAGTAACGGATACGGCTTAGAAGGCACCGCCGAAGGTGAACTGCAGACGCTCGATTTCATCGCCATCTTCCTTGCGCAGGGGCAGGGCATAGCTGATCGAAATCGGACCCACCGGGGCACGCCAGAGCAGGGCGACACCGGCCGAGGCACGCAGCTCGGAAGTTTCGAAATTGTCGATGCCGTCGAACACGTTGCCGAAGTCGACGAAGGTCGAGATGCGCGCGGCATTGGAATCGAACAGGCGCGGGAAATACATTTCCAGCGAACCGGTGGTCTTCAGCGAACCACCCAGCGGCTGGCCGCGATAGTTGAAGTCGAAGTCGTCCGAACGCGGGCCGAGGGTGTTGTCGCGGAAACCACGCACCGAGCGGGTACCACCGGCGTAGAAGTTCTCGAAGAACGGCAGGCCACTTGCGGTAACGGTCTTGTCGTAATCGGGCGAGTCGACCAGGCACGGCATGCTCGGATCCGGCTGTACGATCACGCCGGGCGTTTTTGGATCGTTGTCATCATCGACCAGTGTTGGCGCGGTATAGCAGATGTTGCGGCTGACATCGTCGCCGTAACTGTCACCATAGCCGATCTCGGCACGGGTATTGAGCACGAACCACGGGCTCAGCGGCCAGTACTTGGAGAATTCGTAATTGAGCTTGTAGTACTCGACGGTCGAACCCGGCAGCGCCAGTTCCGCCGACACGCGCTGGTAGGTACCGGCGGTCGGCATGAAGTAATCGTTGCGGGTGTCGCGTGCCCAGCCCAGTTCGGTGCGCCAGGCATGGAAGGTGTATGAGCCGACCGCGTTGAGGTAGTCGATGATCGACTGCGGTGTGCTTGGATACGGCTGGATCTGGTTGGAGTCGATGCCGAACAGCAGCGAGACGCTGTCGGTTTCGCTGATCGGCAGGCCCAGTACCGCCTGCGCCGCAGCGTTGGTGGTGGAGTAGGACGCGGTGTTGAAGTCGGAATAATCGAATTCACGCCACCACAGGTTGTAGCCCAGCGACATGCCTTCGTCGGTGAAGAACGGATTCAGGAACGAGAACGAATAGCGCTGCAGATAATCGCTGCGCTGGGCTTCGACCGAGACCCGGTTGCCGCCGCCGAGGAAGTTGTTCTGCGACAGCTGCACGCTGGTGGTCAGGCCCGACAGCTGCGAATAGCCCAGGCCGAACACGAAGCTGCCGGAGGTGGTTTCCTTGACGTTGTAGACCACGTCGACCTGGTCACTGCTGCCGGGTACCGCCGGGGTTTCGACATCCACGGTTTCGAAGTAGCCCAGGCGCTGCAGGCGGATCTTGGAACGGTCGATCGCCGCCTGCGAATACCAGGCGCTTTCGAACTGGCGCATTTCACGGCGCAGCACTTCGTCGGAGGTGCGGGTATTGCCCTTGAAGATGATCCGGCGGACGTTGACGCGCGGCCCCGGCACCACCTGGAAATTGATGCCGACGGTACGCTTTTCGCGGTCGATGGTCGGGATCGGATTGACCTGCGCGAATGCGTAGCCGATGTTGCTGAGGGTAGCGGTGATCGAGTCCGAGGAAATCTCCAGCAGGCGACGCGAGAAAATCTGGTCCGGCTTGACGATGACCAGCTTCTCGACGTTTTCCAGCGGCAGCACGGTATCGCCGCTGACCTTGACGTCGGAAATCTTGTACTGCTCGCCTTCGCTGATGCCGGCGGTGATGAACATGTCCTGCTTGTCACCGCTGATCGCGACCTGGGTCGAGTCCATGTTGAAGTCGACGTAACCGCGGTCCAGGTACCAGGAGTTGAGCTTTTCCATGTCGCCGGAGAGCTTTTCCTTGGAGTACTGGTCGTCGCGGCGATACCAGGACAGCCAGTTGTGCTCGCGCGATTCCCAGCCGGCCATGATGTCTTCGTTGTCGAACTTCTCCGCGCCAATCAGGTTGACGTGGCGGATCTTGGCGGCCTTGCCTTCCTTGATCGCGATGGTCACGTCGACCCGGTTGCGGTCCAGCTGGCTGACCGTCGGCTTGATGTCGACGTTGTACTTGCCGCGGTTGTTGTACTGGCGGGTCAGCTCCTGGGTGACGCGGTCGAGGCTGAGGCGGTCGAAGGTCTCGCCTTCGGACAAGCCGATGTCCTTCAGGCCCTGCAGCAGCTGTTCGCTCTTGATGTCCTTGTTGCCGGTCACGGTCAGCTTGTTGATGGCCGGTCGCTCGGCCACCGTCACCACCAGGATGTCGCCCTGGCGATCCAGGCGTACGTCCTGGAAGAAGCCGGTCTTGTACAGGGCGCGCAGCGCTTCACTGGTGTTGGTATGAGTGACCGTGTCGCCGCGCTCGATCGGCAGGTAGGTCAGCACGGTACCGACCGAGATGCGCTGCAGGCCATCGATACGGATGTCGCTGGCGACAAAGCTGTCGGTGCTCAGCGGAGTCGAGGCCCGCTCGGGGCTCTGCGGGGCGGGTGCATTGAAGCCGGGGATGGTCCCGGGCTCCGTCGTCTGCGACCAGGCGGGGGCCGAAAGGGCCGAGGCCATGGCGAGGGCAAGCAGGCGGCGGGAGGGCAGTCGCGTCATCTTTACATCCGATTGTTGGCCTGCCCTGATTGGGGGCTGGGACCGGGTTGGGGCTGTCGGGCACCTGGCAGGCTTTGAGCAGACCAGCGAAAAAAAGTTCAGGGTCATCAAGTCACCAAGCGCAGGATGTCGTTGTAAAACGCCAATCCCATCAATCCCGCCAGCATCGCCAAGCCTACGTATTGCCCGGCGGCCATGCTGCGTTCGCTCAGCGGACTCCCTTTGACCAACTCTATAAGGTAATACAGCAAGTGTCCGCCGTCCAAGACGGGAATCGGCAGCAGGTTGATGATCGCCAGGCTCAGCGACACCAGGGCGAGGAAAAACAGGAACCAGGCCACGCCACGCTTGGCGGTGGCATTGGCGACCTGGGCGATGGTGATCGGGCCGGAGACGTTCTTGACCGAGGCATGGCCGGTGAACATGCGCCGGATCATGCCCAGCGAATCGGCGGTCATGCGTGCGGTCTCGCGCAACGCCATCGGCACCGCTGCCACCGGACCATAGCGCTGCAGCGCATCGTAGGGCGCCGCGCTGATCTCCGTGGGCGGTGCGACGCCGAGTGCGTAGTAAGCCGCGCCGCCAGCCGGAGGCCGTGTCAGGCGCGGGGTGATTTCCAGCGCCAGGCGGGCGCCCTGGCGGTCGACCTCGACCATGGCCGCGCCGCCGCGCTTGCCCAGCGCCTGCACCTCGGGACCAATTTCGTTGAAAAATGCCACCGGCTTGCCGTCGATTGCGGTGATGACATCGCCCGGCAGGATCTGGCCATCGGCCGCCGAACCGGCCGGCACCGCCCCGACCTTGGCTGGCAGCATCTGGTGCAACCAGCTCAGACCGGCCTGGCCACCGACATTTTCCTGATTGAAGCCGGCGGGCAATTGTGACAATGGCAAGGTTCGACTGACATGGCTGCCGCGTGCGGTGCTGACCTCGACGCTGGCGTCATGACCGTCCATGGCCGCGGTGGTCAGCATCTGGATGGCTTCCATCCAGGTCCGGATCTCACGTTCGTCGATACGGTCGATGCGATCCCCGGTCTGGAAGCCGGCCTGCGCGGCCAGTCCGCTGACCTGGCCCAGGGTCGCCGAATAATCCGGCCGGCCAATCACGAACATCGCCCACAGCAGCGCGACACACAGCAGCAGGTTGGCAATCGGGCCGGCAGCGACGATGGCGATGCGCTGGAGCACGGACTTGCGATTGAACGCCTGATCCAACTGCCCAGCGGGCACGTTGCCCTCGGCCTCGTCCAGCATCTTGACGTAGCCGCCCAGCGGAATCGCGGCTATCGCGAACTCGGTACCGTGGCGATCGCGACGCGACCATAGCGGCTTGCCGAAACCGACCGAGAAGCGCAGTACCTTGACCCCGCACCGGCGTGCGACCCAGAAATGACCGAATTCGTGGAAGGTGACCAGCACGCCCAACGCCACGATCATCCACCAGATGGAGCCGAGTATCTCGGTCATGCGCGCGCCACCATCGCCGGGCCGGGCCCGGCGTGCGCGTCAATGGCGTGATTGGCGGTGAAAGCGTTCATGCACGGATGGCGTGGCCTGCGATGGCATTGCGGGTGAGGGAACGGGCCTGCGCATCCACCTCCAGCAACGCCTCCAGTGAGTCGGCAGGCGCGGCAGGCAGCGCGGAGAGTGTGCTTTCCACCAGCGCAGGAATCGATAGGAAACCGATTTTGCCCTGAAGAAAGGCTGAAACGGCAATCTCGTTGGCGGCGTTGAGGACTGCTGGCGCGGTGCCGCCGCTCTCCAGCGCCGACCATGCCAGCCGCAGGCAGGGGAAGGCATCGGTATCCGGCGCCTCGAATTCAAGCCGGCCATGTTGCAGCAGATCCAGCCCGGCAACCCCGGAGTCGATGCGCTGTGGCCAGCCCAGGCCGACCGCCAGCGAGGTGCGCATGTCCGGCAACCCCATCTGGGCCAGGGTCGAGCCGTCGACGAACTCGACCAGCGAGTGCACCAGGCTCTGCGGATGCACCAGCACGTCCAGCTTTGCACGCGGCAGGTCGAACAGATGGTGGGCTTCGATCAGCTCCAGTCCCTTGTTCATCAGGGTCGCCGAGTCGACCGAAATCTTGGGGCCCATCGACCACTTGGGATGGGCGACCGCCTGCTGCACGGTGACATCGGCCAGTTGCGCGCGGCTGCGCCCACGGAACGGACCGCCGGAGGCGGTCAACAGCACGCGGCGGACATCGCCCTGAGTCTGGCGTGAACGCAGGCACTGGAAGATGGCGTTGTGTTCGCTGTCGATAGGGATTATTTCCGCATTCGACCGGTTGGCCGCTGCCATCAGCAGGTCGCCGGCCAACACCAGTGATTCCTTGTTGGCCAGCAACAAACGCTTGCCGGCGCGGGCCGCTGCCAGCGTCGATGGCAGCCCGGCGGCGCCGACAATCGCGGCCACCACGGTGTCGCAGGCATCGCTGGCGACCAGTGCGTCGAGTGCATGGCCACCGGCGTGGGCCTGGGTTTTCAGCCCGGCCTGGTGCAGACCGTCACGCAGACGCGCGTGGCTGCCGGGGTCGGCAATGACCGCGTGATCCGGCTGATGGGTGCGGCACAGCGCGATCAGCGCGTCGACATTACTGCCGGCGGCCAGCACGCTGGCGCGCAGCCGTTGCCGGTGGCGGGCGATGACATCCAGTGCCGAAGCACCGATGGAGCCGGTAGCGCCCAACACGGCCACCTGCCGTCGAGATTCATGGGGATGCACAACGGACATGTCAGAAGCCGAAGATTTCCTTGCCCAGGGCAAAGATCGGCAGCGCCGCCAGGACCCCGTCGATGCGGTCCAGGATGCCGCCATGGCCGGGGATCAGGTTGCCCGAATCCTTGGCGCCGACATGCCGCTTGATCAGGCTTTCGAACAGATCGCCGACCACCGAGGCCAGCACGGTGAACGCCGCGACCAGCAATACGCCGGGCAACTGCGCCGTTCCACTGCCGGCGAAATAGGTGCCTGCCACCGCGACCAGCAAACCGGCCAGCAGTCCACCGAGCAGGCCTTCGATGGTCTTGTTGGGGCTGATCCGCGGCGCCAGTTTATGGCGGCCGAAGGTACGGCCAGCGAAATAGGCGCCACTGTCGGCGGCCCAGACGATCGCCAGTGCGACGAACAGCCAGCGGTGGCCGTTGTCGGGGCTGGCATGGATCAGGCACAGCGCCGCCCAGGCCGGGACGATGGCCAATGTGCCGGCCATCAACTTGAAGACCCGTGCGTAGGTCTGGTGGTCGGAGCCGAAATGGAAGTAACGCAGCCACAGCAGCGCCAGCAGCCACCAGACGACACCGATCAGGGTAACGATCTGGAACAGCACCATCGATCCGGCCGATGCCCATACCAGCAGGACCATCAGCAACAGGTTGCTGGTCAGCAACACGGTGCGCGGCAGGGTGTCGTCGATTTCGGCCAGCTTCAGCCATTCCCACAGCCCGGTCAGGAACACGACCGCGGCCAGTGCCGCCAGCCAAGGGGTCGGCAACAACAGGATGGCCGCAATGGCGGCCGGCGCCATGATCAGTGCGGCGATGACGCGGACTTGGGTGCCGCCTGGCTTGCTCATGCGGGTGAATTCTCCACGGCGCCCGGATTGACCTGGGCGCTGGTCAGGCCGAAGCGGCGTTCGCGCCCGGCGTAATCGTCAATGGCCTTCTGCAACGCGTCAACGTCCAGATCAGGCCATAGCAGTTCGGTGAACCAGAGTTCGGTATAGGCCAGTTGCCACAGCAGGAAGTTGCTGATGCGGTGGTCACCGCCAGTGCGGATGAACAGATCCGGCGCCGGCAGGTCGGCCAGCGACATGCGTGCCGCCAGCGCGTGCTCGTCGATGGCCTCCGGCTGCAGCTTGCCGTTGGCGACATCGGTCGCCAGCGAACGAGCGGCATCGGCGATGTCCTGGCGGCCGCCGTAGCTGGCCGCGATGACCAGTTGCAGCCTGCGGTTGCCGGCGGTGAGCTGTTCGGCATGGGCCATGCGTGCGCGCAGGCTTTCGGAAAAGCGCTCGCGCTGGCCGATGAAACGGATCCGCACGCCGCGTCGGTGCAGTTCGTCGACTTCACGGTCCAGTGCGTTGAGGAACAACTTCATCAACGCGCCGACCTCGTCCTGCGGCCGTCCCCAGTTCTCGCTGGAGAAGGCGAACAAGGTCAGCGCGCCAATGCCTTTTTCGAGGCAGAAGTCGATGCACACGTTGACCGCCCGTGCACCGGCACGGTGGCCGATGGCGCGGGGTCGTTTGCGGCGCTGCGCCCAGCGTCCATTGCCGTCCATGATGACGGCCAGGTGGCGGGGAACGGCAGGCGTGGTGTCGGCGGACATGGCAGTCCTCAGACCGCCATCAATTCCTGTTCCTTGGCCTTGACCACTTCATCGACGTCCTTGATCGACTTGTCGGTCAGCTTCTGGATCTCGTCGGCCGCCTGGCGCTCGTCGTCTTCGGTGATCTGCTTTTCCTTCAGCAGATCCTTGACCTGCTGGTTGGCGTCGCGGCGGATGTTGCGGATCGCGACCTTCGCATTCTCGCCTTCGCCATGGACGTGCTTGGAAAGTTCCTTGCGACGTTCCTCGGTCAGGGCGGGGATGTTGATGCGGATGGTGGTGCCGGCGGTATTCGGGGTCAGGCCCAGGTCGGAGGAGATGATGGCCTTCTCCACTGCGGCGACCATCGGCTTTTCCCAGGGAGTGATGGTCAACGAACGGGCGTCGCTGACCACCACGCTGGCGACCTGCGACAACGGCATGTCCGAACCGTAGTAATTGACCTTCAGGTGTTCGACCAGCGCAGTGCTGGCGCGGCCGGTGCGGACCTTGGTCAGGTCCTGGCGCAAGGCCTCAATGCTCTTGTTCATGCGCATCTGCGCGTCTTTCTTGATCTCGTTGAGCATCACGGGTTCCATGGCAAATCGTAGATCCCCGATTATAGGGGCAAGCGGGCGATCTTGAGCGGCTCAGGCCTGTTTGCGGCCGGCCAGGTGATGGTTGCGCTGCCGGACAGCACCAACCGGCTTGCCCTTGCGGGCCGCGGCGGCGGCGCTCCAACGCGCTATCGAGCATTGAAGGGGCCGGCCACAAAGCGCCGTAAGCCAGTACGTCGGCAGGGGGACCTGCGTCGGAAGGGAGGGCGGTATGCGCGCTACCTGCAGCCAACAGGAAGATGGCGATCAGTCATGGTGCGGCGCAGCATCGTGGCGATCATGGCTGCAATCCGAGCCACGTTCGATCTGCAGGGTCGGGTGGTTGATGCCGAAGCGCTGTTCCAGCGCCTCGACCGTGCTGTCGAGGAAGGCGTCATCGTTCTGTTCGCGAGGCCGGACCAGATGCGCGGTCAGGGCAATCTCGCCGGCACCCAGTGACCAGACGTGCAGGTGATGCACGGCCTGTACCCCTGGCAGCGCCGCCAGGAAAGCGTTGACTTCGGCCTGATCGATACCGGCCGGGACCGCATCCATGGCCGCGTTGAAACTCTCGCGCAGCAGGCCGAGAGTGCCGACCGCGATCACCACCCCGACCAGCAACGCGGTGGCCGGGTCCAGCCAGGACCAGCCGAATGCCCACATGCCCAGCCCGGCCAGCACCGCGGCCAGCGAGACTGCCGCATCGGCCAGCAGATGCAGGAAGGCACCGCGCTTGTTGAGATCGTGCGAGTGGCCGTCGCGGCACAGCCAGGCGCCGAACAGATTGACCGCGATGCCGATCGCCGCGACCACCATCACCGGTACGGCCGGGATCCCGGGCGGGGCACTGAAACGGCGCACGGCTTCCCAGCCCAGCGCGCCAGAAAACACCATCAGCAGTACCGCGTTGGCCAGTGGCGAAAGCAGGGTGGCGCGTCGCCAGCCATAGGTGTGCTGCCCGGTCGGGTGCCGGCGTGCCAGCGCCGCCGCACCCCAGGCCAGGCCCAGGCCGAGGACGTCACCCAGGTTGTGCAGGGCATCGGACAGCAGCGCCAGCGAATTGGTATGGAAACCGTAGCCTGCCTCCAGCACCGTGTAGGCCAGGTTGAGCAGGGTGGTGATGGCGAAGACGCGGGTCGCCGAAGCGGCGGCGCCAGTGGGTGGATGAGCGTGGGAATGGGCCATGCGCGGCAGCTTGCAAGAAGCGCTTGGCGAACACAATTACATCCGGCGCGAGCCGATCACCGGCTGCACACGGCGTACAAAAAAGGCGAACCGCGTGGATTCGCCTTTGCGAATGCGTCGCCGGCGCCGACGGTCAGTTGCCGCGGCCCTGCACCAGGGTGCCGATCTTCTCGCCACGCAGGATGCGCAGCAGGATGCCCGGCTGGTCCATGTCGAAAATGCGCAGCGGCAGTTCGCTGTCGCGGGCCAGTGCAAACGCCGCGGTGTCCATGACCTGCAGGTTGCGGGCGATGACTTCGTCGTAGCTCAGGCTCTCGTAGCGGACCGCGTCGTCGTGCTTCTTCGGGTCCTTGTCGTAGACACCGTCGACCTTGGTCGCCTTCAACAGCAGATCAGCGCCGATCTCGATCGCCCGCAGGGCAGCGCCCGAATCGGTGGTGAAGAACGGACTGCCGACACCGGCGGCGAAGATCACCAGCCGGCCTTTTTCCAGATGGCGGATGGCGCGGCGACGGATGTAGTCCTCGCAGACGTCATTGATCTTGATGGCGCTCATCACCCGCGCCTTGGCGCCGAGTTTTTCCAGCGCATCCTGCATCGCCAGCGCATTGATGACGGTGGCCAGCATGCCCATCTGGTCGCCGGTAACCCGGTCCATGCCGCCGGCGGCCAGCCCGGCGCCACGGAAGATGTTGCCGCCACCGATCACCAGTGCCACCTCGGCACCGGCGTGCTGGGCTTCGATGACTTCATGGGCCAGCCGATTGATGACCTTGGGGTCGATGCCGTAGTCCTCGTCCCCCATCAGCGCTTCGCCGGACAGTTTGAGCAGGACGCGGCGGAAAGCGAGGGGAGCGGTCATGGGGGACTCTTGGGCGGCTGGACTGGCGCAATTCTAGCCGAGCGGCGCCATGGACGTCAGTCCCGCCTGCGCGCGGGTGGCGCCGACCTGCGCTGCGCTGTGGTCATTGTCCGTCGCTGGTGACCGCGCGCACTCGGTTGCGGCCCTCGCGCTTTGCGCCGTACAACGCTTCGTCTGCCGCCTTCAGCAGCGCCTGCGCGTCGGCGAAGCGCTCCACCGTGCCCTGCGTCGCCAGGCCGGCCGAAAAGGTCACGTGGATCGGCTGCTGCTGCACCTTCACCATCGGTTCGCCTGCGATCTGGCGCAGGACCCGTTGCAATACCTTGAGTGCCAACTGGTCGTCGGTACCGGGCAGGACCACCAGGAATTCCTCGCCACCATAGCGTGCGACCACGTCGCTGCCGCGTAGGTTCTTCTGCAGCAGCTGGGCGAAGTTCTGCAGCACCTGATCGCCGACCAGATGACCCCAACGGTCGTTGATCAGCTTGAAGTCGTCCAGATCGACGAACGCCACACTGAGTGGGCGGCCATGCCGCTGCGCCGCCTCGAACTCCTGCGACAGCACCTTGTCCAGCTGGCTGCGATTGAATACCCCGGTCAACGGATCCCGGCGCGCGGCCTCGTCCAGTTGCTGGGCTTTCAGCGCCAGCTCGTCGGCATCCTGGCGGGCCCGGGCAGCGCCCTGGATTTCAATCAGGTTGCGGACCACCAGCAGCTCGCGGGCCTGTTCGATGATCGCCTCGATCGCCTGCGGCTGCGGGATGCTGACGTCGAACATCTGGCTGATGTCTGGCAGAAGCGCATCGACCTGGGTAATCAGCGCATCGACCGCGCTGCTGTCCAGTTGCAGCAGATCGCGCGCGACTTCAAGCAGCTGTTCGTGCGCCCGTGGGCCGTCGTCGTCCAGCCACAACGGGGCAAAACAGGCGGCGGTGGCGACACAGGCCTCGAACGGAGTGCTGGCGCTGGCGGGCTCACTGTGGGCGATGGCCGACTGCAGCAGCGCCGGCAACTGCCAGTCCCGTGCCAGCCACGCGCCGAGCTCGGCATGGCTGCACTGCAGCTGTTCGCGCTCCAGCGCCTGCAAGTGGGCCTGATCACGTGCCTGTGCCAGCAGCGTCGGATATTCCTCGGGCAGCAGCCGCAGCAGCAACAGCATGCCGATGTCCTGCAGCAGGCCGGCCAGCATCAGTTCTTCCAGCCGTGGCAGTTTCATGTGCTCGCCGAGCAGGCGCGCGGCCAGCGCGGCGATGACGTTGCCACGCCACAGCCGTTGCTGCTGCTGCGCGCTGTCCTCGCGCATGCCCTGGGCGATGGAAAAGCCCAGCGCCAGCGTCAAGGTGGCGTTGAGGCCGAGCAGGGTCAGCGCCTGGCTCAGGTTGTCGACCCGCCGCCGGCTGGCGTAAAGCGGTGAGTTGGCGATGCGCAGCATGCGTGCGCTCAGGGCCGCGTCCATGGCGATGACGTCGGCCGCTGCGGCCATCTGTACGTCCGGATCCTGGGCCAGTTGCAGGATGCGCAGCGCCACGCCCGGTGGTGAAGGCAGGTTGCGTGGAAGCTGTAGCTGGGCTTGGATATCGGCGCGCATCGAATGACTGAAAATGAATGTCAGCCAACTAGAATTAAGCCTATCGTCACAATTGTCCAGTTGTTTGATGTGCGCAGGGGATGGCTGCTGGCGTCATCCGATGCCGGCCAGGCAAAAAGAAAGCCGCGACAAGCGCGGCTTTCCAGTGACGCAGGTTGAAGCGGGGATCAGGCCAGGCCGGCCTGCTTCATCACTTCGGCGGCGTAGTCCTCGACCACCTTCTCGATGCCTTCGCCAACGGCCAGACGCTGGCTGCTGATGACGTCGGCGCCGGCGGCCTTGAGCACCGCTTCGACGTTCTTGTCGGTGTCCAGCACGTACGGCTGGCCGTACAGGGTGACTTCGTTGACGATCTTGGCGATCTTGCCGCTGATGATCTTCTCGAGGATGTCGGCCGGCTTGTTCTTGTCCTTGTCGGACATCTTGGCCAGTTCGATTTCCTTTTCCTTGGCGACGAAGTCGGCCGGCACGTCGGACGCCTTGATGTGCGGCGGGTTCATTGCTGCCACGTGCATGGCCAGGCCACGGGCCAGGTCGCTGTCGCCACCCTTGACTTCGACCAGCACGCCAATGCGGCCACCGTGGACGTAGGCCGCCACGTTGTTGTCGCTGTTGATGGCGACCATGCGACGGACCTGCACGTTCTCACCGACTTTGGCGATGACCGCGGCACGGGCTTCCTCGACGGTCTGGCCGCTGGGCAGCTTGGCCGCCTTCAGGGCTTCGACATCGCTCACGCCGGAGGCCAGCGCAGCCTTGGCCACGGCGTCGGTGAAGGCCAGGAAGTTCTCGTCCTTGGCGACGAAGTCGGTCTCGGAGTTGATTTCGACCAGCACGGCCTTGCCGCCGTCCTGGGCCACGGCGATGCGGCCTTCGGCGGCAACGCGGTCGGCTTTCTTGTCGGCCTTGGCCAGGCCCGACTTGCGCAGCGCTTCAGCAGCCGCGTCGATGTCGCCGTTGGTTTCGCTGAGCGCCTTCTTGCACTCCATCATGCCGGCGCCGGTGCGCTCGCGCAGTTCCTTGACCAGGGAAGCAGTAATTTCCACGGTAAATACCTCGTTGAATTCGTTTGCGGCGGGCTTCGGCCCACCAATGACACACCGCCGATGGTTTCAGCCAACGCGGTGCTGAAGCACCGCCACGCACCATGGCGTGGCGGTGTTGCAAGCCGATGACGCGTGCTTATTCGGCAGCAGCGGCTTCGTCGGTCTTCTTGGCAGCGGCCTTCTTGGCCGGTGCGCGGCGCGGCTTGTCGTCTTCGCCAGCGGCGTCGGCAAACTCTTCCTCGCGCACGGTGGCGGCGTTCGGCGAAGCAGCCTTGCCTTCCAGCACGGCGTCGGCGGCGGCGCGGGCATACAGCTGCACGGCGCGGATGGCGTCGTCGTTACCCGGGATGGCGTAATCGACCAGGGCCGGGTCGTAGTTGGAGTCGACGACCGCGATCACCGGAATGCCGAGCTTCTTGGCTTCCTTGATGGCGATGTCTTCGTGGCCGATGTCGATCACGAACAGGGCGTCGGGCAGACGGTTCATGTCCTTGATGCCGCCGAGGCTGGCTTCCAGCTTGTCGCGTTCGCGGCGCAGGCCCAGCACTTCGTGCTTGACCAGCTTTTCGAAGGTGCCGTCGGTTTCAGCGGCTTCCAGTTCCTTCAGGCGGGCAACCGACTTCTTCACGGTGGCGAAGTTGGTCAGGGTGCCGCCCAGCCAGCGCTGGGTCATGTACGGCTGGCCGCAACGGATGGCTTCTTCCTTGATCGCCTCGCGCGCGCTGCGCTTGGTGCCGACGAACAGGATGGTGCCGCGCTTCTGGGCCACACCGGAAATGAAGTTCATCGCGTCGTTGAACAGCGGAACGGTCTTTTCCAGGTTGATGATGTGGATCTTGCCGCGGGCGCCGAAGATGTACGGGCCCATCTTGGGGTTCCAGTAGCGGGTCTGGTGGCCGAAGTGGACGCCGGCTTCCAGCATCTGACGCATGGTGACTTGGGGCATTGCAAAACTCCTGATGGGGAACCGGTCGCCGCGGTCTGAGGTTGCAGGCGATGCCAGCCGGCGTAAGCCGCCGAATGGACAAGGTTCCGGGGTTGGGCCTCCCCGCAGCTTCCGTGACCGAACCCGGTGAACGGCCGCGATTGCGGCCTTTCCTGGGCACCCCGGCACGGGATGATGCTGCGAGTGTGGATTCGCCGGTGTCGCCCGGCGTGGGCGCGCTTGACAGGCCAAGGCCCGACAAAGCCCGCGGATCATAGCGGTTTCGGCCGGCCCCGGCAAGTTGCCAGTGGCTGCGGGTTGCCGGGGGCGGGCGCCGCCAGCGCAGCACTGGCCGGACCCGGCGCACCGGCACGGGCGCCGCCGGTGCTGGGATGCCGGCCCCGGAATGAGCGATAATGCGGCATGCCTATCAATCTCAAGACCCCGCAAGAACTGGAGAAGATGCGCGTCGCCGGCCGGCTGGCGGCCGAGGTGCTGCAAGTGGTGGCGCCGTACGTCAAACCCGGCGTGACCACCGCTGAACTGGACCGCATCTGCCACGATCATATCGTCAACGTGCAGCAGGCCATTCCCGCCAACGTCGGCTATGGCGGCGGCCACGGGCGTATCCCGTTCCCGTTCACTGTCTGCACCTCGGTCAACAACGTCATCTGCCACGGCATGCCCAGCGAGGGCAAGGTGCTGAAGGATGGCGACATCCTCAATATCGATGTCACCGTGATCAAGGATGGCTGGCATGGCGATACCAGCCGCATGTATTACGTCGGCACGCCCTCGGTGATGGCCAAGCGGCTGGTGGAAACCACCCGCGAAGCGATGTTCCGCGGTATCCGCGCGGTCAAGCCCGGCGCCACCCTGGGCGACATCGGCCACGCCATCCAGTCGTATGCCGAAGGCGAGCGCTTCTCGGTGGTCCGCGAATACTGCGGCCACGGCATCGGCAAGGTCTATCACGATGAGCCGCAGGTGCTGCATTACGGCCGCGCCGGCGACGGCCTGGTGCTGAAGGAAGGGATGACCTTCACCATCGAGCCGATGATCAACGAAGGCACCCGCCATACCCGGCTGCTGCCCGATGCTTGGACCGTGGTGACCAAGGACCGCAAGTTGTCCGCGCAGTGGGAGCACACGGTCGCGGTGACCGCTGACGGCGTGGAAATCCTGACCCGCGTCCCCGGCGACGACAACGACCTGTGAGCCACCCCGCGTGAGTGAAGCCGCCACCGCCGCCCACGAGACGCTTGCGCGGTGGCCGGATATCGGCCCGGAGGCGGCTGATGATGTCGCCTGGGCGGCGGCGGCGCGGACCCTGCTGGCGCATACCGACGCGCGCCTGGACAAGCGCTTCGACCATGGTTTCGACATGGACCGGGTGCTGGCCCTGCGCGCCCGCGCCGTGGACCAGTTGCTGAAGGAAGCCTGGCTGCGCTGCGTGCCAGAGGCCAGCAACATGGCGCTGTTCGCGGTTGGCGGCTATGGACGCGGCGAACTGTTCCCGGCCTCGGACGTCGACCTGCTGGTGATGGCCGAGATCGAGCAGCAGCGTGAACACCATGACGCGTTGGCGCGATTCTTCGCGGTGCTGTGGGATGTCGGCCTGCCGATCAGCCACGCGGTGCGTTCGCCGCGCCAATGCAGCGAAGCCGCCAGCGCCGAACAGACCGTGCTGACCGCTTTGATC
Source organism: Pseudoxanthomonas dokdonensis (assembly GCF_001431405.1). Classification (GTDB taxonomy): domain Bacteria; phylum Pseudomonadota; class Gammaproteobacteria; order Xanthomonadales; family Xanthomonadaceae; genus Pseudoxanthomonas_A; species Pseudoxanthomonas_A dokdonensis. The sequence goes on along the minus strand of NZ_LDJL01000011.1, from coordinate 382,195 downwards.
GAGGCACGGCCGCTGGTCGCCGACGAGCATGACGAAGCCGTACTGATCGATGCGATCTCACCGGCCCGGGTATGGCCGCCGCGTGATTTCTTCGTTGCCAAGCGCGAAGAATTGCGAATCCGGCATGCCCGCTTCGGCGATACCTCCGACAATCTCGAACCCAACATCAAGGACGGTCCGGGCGGCCTGCGCGACCTGCACACGCTCGGCTGGATGGCGCTGCGTACCTTTGGCGTGCGCGATCTGGAACCCCTGGTCGGGATGGAACAACTGGGCCAGGACGAGGCAGCCGCGCTGGCGCGTGAACGCAAGGCGCTGGGACGCCTGCGCTATGGACTGCACCGGGTCGCTGGCCGGCCCGAGGAACGGCTGAGTTTCGATTACCAGAAGACCCTGGCCCAGCGCCTGGGTTTCGTCGACGACGCCGAAAGCCTGGCGGTCGAGAAAATGATGCAGGGCTTCTACCGCAGCGCGGCGGTGGTACGCCGGATCAGCGATAGGCTGCTGCAGCGCTTCGAGGAACAGTTCGACGGCGAAGCGCTACCGACTCCGCTCAACGACGCGTTTGCCTCGCGCCGCGGTTATCTGGCCGCGCGCGACCGCCAATGGCCCAATGGCGACATCAGCCAGGTATTCGCCCTGTTCGAAACCTGGGCTGGCAACCCGCAGATCCGCGGCCTGCATTCGCGCACTGCGCGGGCGTTGGCCGAAGCGCTGGCCACGTTGCCTGCCTACAACGCGTCGACGCCACAGCAACGCGGCGCCTTCATGGCCCTGCTGCGCGGTCCGCGCGCGGTCGAATCACTGACCCGGATGGCCCGGCTCGGGGTGCTGGGACAGTGGATTCCGGCGTTCGCGCGGGTGTCCGGGCGGATGCAGTTCGATCTGTTCCATGTCTATACCGTCGATCAACACACCTTGATGGTGTTGCGCAATATCGCTGCCTTCGCCTCCGGACGTGCCGACGAGCGCTTCTCCATCGCCCACGAAGTCTGGCCGCGGCTGCGCAAGCCGGAGCTGCTGTTGCTGGCGGGCCTGTTCCATGACATCGCCAAGGGCCGCGGTGGCGATCATTCCGAACTCGGCGCGGTCGATGCACGCGAATTCTGCGCCGCCCATGCGCTCAGCGATGCCGATACCCGGCTGGTGGCCTGGCTGGTCGAGCAGCACCTGCGGATGTCGGTGACCGCGCAGAAACAGGACATCGCCGACCCGGAAGTCATCCACGCCTTCGCCACCCTGGTCGAGGACCGCGAGCACCTGGATTATCTGTACCTGCTGACCTGTGCCGACATCGCCGGCACCAGCCCGAAACTGTGGAATGCCTGGAAAGACCGGCTGCTGGCCGATCTTTACTTCGCCGCCCGCCGGGTCCTGCGCGAAGGCTTGTCGCACCCGGTGCTGGCCGAAGAGCGCCAGGCCGAGGCGCGCGAGTCGGTACGGCTGTTGCTGGATCTGCATGGTTACGATGCGCAGACCGCCGAGGCACTGTGCGAGGCGATGCCGGAGGACAGCTTCCTGCGGTTCCGTCCCGAACAGCTGGCCTGGCAGATTGAAGCCATCGATGGCGCAGGCGCGGGCGAAACCCGGGTCCGCGCCCGGCTCATCAGCGACGATGCCGACGCGCTCGAGGTATTCGTGCATTCACCGGATCGCGATGGTCTGTTCGCCGCCATCGTCGCGACCCTGGACCGGATGGGCTACGGCATCCACCAGGCACGCGTGCTGGATGGCCCGGGCGGTACCATCTTCGATACTTTCGAACTGCTGCCGACTGACAGCTGGGCCTCGCGCAACCCACTTGAGGTCGAGCGCAAGCTGCGCGAAGTGCTGGCGCAACCGCTGGATCAGATACGCACTTCGCGTCGGGCCACGCCACGCCAGTTGAAGCACTTCAAGTTCGCCCCGCGCATGGAATTCGAATGCAGTGCCGACGGCCGCCACACGCTGTTCAATTTCGTCGCCCCGGACCGTCCCGGGCTGCTGTCGGACGTGGCCCAGGTGCTGCGCGGGCAGCACCTGCGCGTGCATGACGCGCGCATCGCCACGTTCGGCGAACGCGCCGAAGACGTGTTCGAGCTCAGTGACGAAGGCGACCAGCCGTTGACCGAAGCCAGCCAGCAATCGCTGCGAGAGGCGATGCGCGCCTGCTTCGAAAAAAACATCTGATCAGCAACATCCAATACAACCGCAACCGGATCCACACCCCCATGACGCCACTTGCCTCACCGCTGGAAGAACTCAAGTCCGCCATTGAAAGCGCCTTCGAACGCCGCACTGAACTGACCGCCACCGAAGTCGAAGGCTCGACCCGGCCGGTGGTCGAGAAGGTCATCGAGGGCCTGGAATCAGGCGAGTTGCGCGTGGCCGAGCCCGATGGCAATGGTGGCTGGAAGGTCAACGAATGGCTGAAGAAGGCGGTGCTGCTGTACTTCCGGGTCAATGAGATGGAAGTGGTCGAGGCCGACCCGGCGCCGTTCTGGGACAAGATCCCGGCGCGCTTCGAGGGCTTCGATGAATTTTCGTTCCGCTCGCTCGGGGTGCGAGTGGTGCCCGGCGCGATTGCCCGGCGTGGCAGCCACTTCGGCCGTGACGTGGTGCTGATGCCCAGCTTCACCAACATCGGTGCCCACGTCGGCGAAGGCACCATGGTCGACACCTGGGCCACAGTCGGCTCGTGCGCGCAGATTGGCAAGCATTGCCATCTGTCCGGTGGCGCCGGCATCGGCGGCGTGCTGGAACCGCTGCAGGCATCGCCGACGATCATCGAAGACCATTGCTTCATCGGTGCGCGTTCGGAAGTGGTCGAAGGCGTGGTCATCGGCCATCACAGCGTGATCGGCATGGGTGTGTTCATCGGCCAGTCGACCCGCATCTACAACCGCGCCACCGGCGAGATCAGCTACGGTTACGTGCCGCCGGGCAGCGTGGTGGTGTCCGGTTCGCTGCCATCGGCCGACGGCAGCTATTCGCTTTACTGCGCGGTCATCGTCAAGCAGGTCGACGAAAAAACCCGCAGCAAGACCAGCGTCAACGAATTGCTGCGCGGCCTGGCGGACTGATGGCAATGGCGGCTGTCCGTCGTCTGGACCATCATTATCGCGCGCACAAGGAGCCTGACCGAGCATGATCACGTTGTACGGATTGAAGAACTGCGACACCTGCAGGAAAGCCCGCAAGTGGCTGGATCGATTCGAGCTGGAACATCAATTCATCGATTACCGCGAACAGTTGCCGAGCCCGGATACGTTTGTCGAATGGGCGGGGCTGGCTGGCGGCTGGGATTCCCTGGTCAACAAGTCATCGACAACCTGGCGGCAACTGCCTGACAACCGCAAGACGCCGGGCTCGGATGCGGAATGGAAGCTGTTGCTGCGCGAGCATCCGCAACTGGTGCGGCGGCCGCTGGTCATCGACGAACGCGGGGATTTCTCGCAGGGATTCAGCGACAACGGATTCAAGAAGCGCTTTGGTGTGGCCGGATGAGTGAGATCCTGGCGCTGTCGAGTGAACTCATCCGCCGCGCATCGGTGACGCCGGACGACGCAGGTTGCCAGGCGCTGCTGGCCGAGCGCCTGCAACACGCCGGTTTCGCCTGCGAACACCTGCATTTCGAGGGCGTCGACAATCTGTGGGCGACCCATGGCAGCGGATCGCCGGTGCTGTTGTTGCTCGGCCATACCGACGTGGTGCCGGCCGGGCCGCGCGACGCATGGGACAGCGATCCGTTCGAACCGGCCATCCGCGACGGCAATCTGTACGGACGTGGCAGCGCGGACATGAAATGCAGCGTGGCCGCCTGCGTGCTGGCGTTGGAACACTATGTCGCCGCGCATCCGCACCACCAAGGCACGCTGGCGTTGCTGTTGACCTCGGACGAGGAGGGCGATGCCCTGCATGGCGTGCGCCGCGTCGCCGAGCTGCTGCGCGCACGCGGGCAGGCAATCGACTGGTGCATCACCGGTGAACCGTCATCGACCGCGGCGCTGGGCGACCTGCTGCGGGTCGGCCGGCGCGGCAGCCTGACCGGCACCTTGCAGGTGCACGGCGTGCAAGGCCACGTCGCCTATCCGGACAAGGCACGCAACCCCATCCATCAGGCCATGGCGGCCCTGCACGAGTTGAGCGCGCGCCACTGGGACGACGGTTACGAGAGCTTCCCGCCGACCAGCCTGCAGATCTCCAACATCCATGCCGGTACCGGTGCCAGCAACGTCATCCCCGGCTCGCTGGAGGTGCTGTTCAACCTGCGCTACAACCCGAGCTGGAGCGCGCCACAACTGGAAGCGGAGATCAGTGCGCTGCTGGACCGGCACGGGCTGCAATACGAACTGCGCTGGCATCGCAGTGGCGAACCGTTCTACACCCCGGAAGGCCATTTGCGTACCACCGCCCGCCGGGTGCTGGCCGAGTTTGCGGGCGCGGCACCGGAAGAAAGCACCGGTGGCGGCACCTCGGATGCGCGTTTCATCGCGCCGCTGGGAGCGCAGTGCATTGAAGTAGGCCCGGTCAACGCCAGCATCCATCAGGTCAACGAGCACATCCGGCTGGCGGATCTGGAACGCCTGCCTGGCCTGTATCACGCGCTGATCCACGAATTGCTGGCCTGACCCCCTTGCCAGCCCCGGCCAAAACCGGTTAGCTTCCCTGCATGCCGTCGCATTCCGCCGCCGCCGTGATTATTCGCAACCTGGGTATCAATACCCGGGCCAATAATCGTGCGCGTCACTTGCGGGACTGCGACTAGGCAAAAGCAACACCAGCCGAAAACCAGAAACCCGCATCGCAAGGTGCGGGTTTTTTGTTATCCGACTGTCCACCCACCGATTCATTTGCAGCACCCCATCCAGGAGCTTTCCGCATGTGTTCCATTTTCGGCATTTTTGGCTTGCAGACCGGTGATGATCTTTCGCTGCTGCGCCGGCAGGCACTCGAGCTTTCCCAGCGCCAGCGGCACCGCGGCCCGGACTGGAGCGGCGTGTACGTCGATGATGGCGCCATCCTGGTGCACGAGCGCCTGGCGATCGTCGATCCGGCCGGTGGTTCGCAGCCCTTGCGTTCGGCCGATGGCGGGCTGGCACTGGCGGTCAACGGCGAAATCTACAATCACCGCGAACTGAAGCAGTCGTTGAGCCAGCCGTATGAATTCCAGACCGGCTCCGACTGCGAAGTAATCAACGCGTTGTATGCCGAAGTCGGCATCGACGAACTTTTGAACCGGCTCAACGGTATTTTCGCCTTTGCGCTATGGGATGCGCGGCGCAAGCGGGTGCTGATCGCGCGTGACCCGATGGGGGTGTGTCCGCTGTACTGGGGCCACGACCGCGAAGGTCGTCTGTGCGTGGCCTCGGAAATGAAATCGCTGGTCGACACCTGTGCCGACGTCGCCCAGTTTCCACCGGGTCATTATTACGACAGCTCGACCAGCCAGCTCAGCCGGTATTACCACAAGCCATGGCGCGAATACGCCGCGGTCGAAGGCGTGCAGGTCGGTGCCAGCGAATTGCGCGAGGCGTTCGAGCAGGCGGTGCACCGGCAATTGATGACCGATGTGCCCTACGGCGTGCTGCTGTCGGGCGGACTGGATTCCTCGCTGGTCGCCGCGGTCGCGGCCCGGTTCGCGCGCAAGCGGGTGGAAGAGAATGACGAAGTGGAAGCCTGGTGGCCGCGCTTGCATTCATTCGCGATCGGCTTGAAAGGTTCGCCGGATCTCGCCGCTGCCGCGATCGCCGCCGAAGCGCTGGGGACCGTCCATCACGGATTCGAATACACCTTCGAGGAAGGCCTGGATGCCTTGCCCGAAGTCATCCGCCATATCGAGACTTACGACGTCACCACCATCCGCGCCTCGACGCCGATGTACCTGCTGGCCCGCCGGATCAAGGCGATGGGGGTGAAGATGGTGCTGTCGGGCGAGGGCAGCGACGAGATATTCGGTGGCTATCTGTATTTCCACAAGGCGCCGAACCCACGCGAATTCCATGAAGAACTGGTGCGCAAGCTGGATGCCCTGCACAACTATGATTGCCTGCGTGCCAACAAGTCGATGATGGCCTGGGGTGTGGAGCCGCGGGTGCCTTTCCTCGATGTGGAATTCATGGACGTGGCGATGAAGATGGATGCGCAGGCCAAGATGGTCGACAAGGCCAACGGACGCATCGAGAAAGCGGTATTGCGCGAGGCTTTTGCCGGTTATCTGCCCGAATCGATCCTGTGGCGGCAGAAAGAGCAGTTCAGCGATGGTGTCGGCTATGGCTGGATTGACGGGCTGAAGGCACACGCCGACCAGCACGTCAGTGATCGCGAACTGGCGGCCGCAGCCAAGCGATTTCCGGTCAATCCGCCACAGAGCAAGGAAGCGTATTACTACCGCAGCCTGTTCGAGCAGTTTTTCCCGACCCCGGGTGCGGCCGAAACCGTGCCGGGCGGCAAGTCGATCGCCTGCTCGTCACCAGTCGCGATTGCCTGGGATGCCAGTTTCGCCGCTGCCGCCGACCCTTCAGGCCGCGCTATTGCAGGCGTCCATAACACCGCCTACCAGACCAGCCCATCCTGACGGCTAACCGCTAACCGCTAACCGCTGCCCATAGAGCGGAGCTCGCTCCGCTGCTCCTACTGGTAGAGCGGAGCTTGCTCCGCTGCTTTTACCCAAGTGCAAGCAATACCTGGCCAAGCGGCCCTCAAACCAACCGCAGCCGGGCAAGCTCGGCGCTACGACACCGCATCGCCAAAACGCTCGGTGCGGATCGCGCTGTCGTTGATGCCCAGTTGTCGCAGCAGCGGTACCATCGCTTCGACGAAGCGGTTGCTGCCGCAGAGGTAGCAAATGAGCTGATCTTTTGCCACCGCCATGGCCTCGATCGCGCCGGCCAGCAAGGCAAGGTCGATATGCCCGGCCTGCTGGTGAGGTTCGCTGACCACGGTTTCCCGTGACAGTGCCAGTTGATAACGGAATTGCGGGTTGGCCTGGGCCCAGGTCTGCAGCGATGGGGCCAGCACGACCTCGCTGCGCAGACGACTTGCAGCGACCAGGGTCATCGCGGTGTTGCCGTGTTGGGCGTGGTGATGCGCTGCGATAGACAGCAGCGGCACTACTCCGGATCCGCCACCGATCAGCAGGGCCGGAGTCGGATGTTGCGCATCCCAGACAAAATGACCACCAATTGGACCCAGCAATTCAACTTCATCGCCGACTTCGGCAATGTCATGCAGCCAGCCGGACACTTCGCCATCGGTGATCCGCTCCACCCCCAGCTCGATCACGTCATCGTCGCCAGGTGGCGATAGTAGCGAGTAACTGCGTTGTGCCTGATAACCGTCGTCGGCGGTCAGGCGAATGTCGACGTGTTGGCCGGCTCGGGCCTGCCGTGGCTGCTGCAACTGCAGCCTCACCCGCAGGATGTTGCCGGTCAGCGGCTGCAGCTGCAGGATGCGCGCCGATTGCCAGCGGTCGGTCTGGCCGGCCGACACCGCCATGGCTCACAGCACCTGCTGGATGTTGAACTCGCGGCCGTTGAAGCAGAACTTCTCGCCAGCACGCTTGCCGACCATCGCCTTGACCAGCGGTGCTTCGCAGGAGATGCCAAGCATGGATTCGCCATCGACCTCGAAGCGCGGGGTCGGCACCGCCACCACCAGCCAGCGGTCGTTGAGCTTGACCAGCGCACCGCGGTCGACACTGTCGGTGGCGGCAAAGTCGATGCTTTCCAGGAGTTGCAGGTGCTGTTCGTGTGCGTGCACCTGGCCGATGATCTGCTGCGCCAGGTTGGCGCTGATCACCGACTGCGCACGCCCGTCCGCATCGTGGGGCATGCTGCGATCAATCATCGCGCCGCTGACCAGCTTTTCGGTTTCGCTCTCTGCTTCATCAATGGAAAGCTGTTCCAGTTCAAGCATGCGGGCGCGGATCTGGTGCTTGTCGAAAGTCTTCATGTATTACCTTGTTGGATGATGGGGAATGGAAATCAGGGGCCGCCGTAGCGCTGTTCCTCGAACGGATCACCACGCAGGTGGTAACCGCGCAGCTCCCAGAAACCGGCGGTTTCGATCTGCACGAACTGCAGCTTGTTGAGCCATTTGGCGGACTTCCAGAAATACAGGTGCGGGACCAGCAGGCGCGCCGGGCCACCGTGTTCGGCGGTCAGCGGTTGGTCGTCGTAATGTGTGGCCACCATCGCCTTGCCGGTCTGCAGATCGGCCAGCCGCACGTTGGTGCTGTAATCATCGAAGCAATGCGCCAGCAGATGCTTGCTGGGAGCTTCAATGCCGGCGGCAGACAGCAGGTCCTCGATCAGTACGCCCTGCCAGACCGTGTCGAACTTGGACCAGGTGGTGACGCAATGGATATCCACCGTCTGGCGGGTCTGCGGCAAGGCATTGAACTGCTGCCAGTCCCAGCTGGCGAGCAGGCGCGGACCATGTTTGAGTTCCAGCTTCCAGTGGTTGAGATCGACGACCGGCGTCGGCCCGGCGCTGAGCACGGGAAATCCGCTGACCAATGACTGGCCGGGTGGCAATCGCTCCCGTTGCTCTTTGTTACGCCCCCGTCCACTGAATCCACGCGTCGCCATGCGGCCTCCCTGTATGCGTTTTCTGCAGCACGCGGCGCAGGCGCCGAGGCTGTCAGCCCGGGTCAGGATACCGCAGCGCGGTTTTGTTTCCGGACAATCGAGTTAATAAAGAGTTGTCTCACAATCAAGCGGACATCAGACGAACATCGCTTCGATGCCGTCTTGAAAGGGCAGACGCGCTGCAGCAGGCATTCAATGCCCGGGCTGCAACTGCATGCGGTAAACCGGCTCGCCTGGAAGGAATGGCGTGGCACGTCCATGGACCCAGTCGTCGTGGCCGGCGCCCCAGAATGGCGACAATGGATGCCCGCTTTGTCCGCCCGGCATATGGATGATGCCGTCGGCTTCATGGCCGGGCGAAACCACCATGCGTTCTGACGCCCCGAATGCCGGGCCCTGCACCCGCGGCATGTCGGTGTCGCCCGCCAGTGGCTCGGCCGGCATGCACAGATACCGGTGCAGGACGTCCGGCAGCGCACGCGCCAACGGATGACAGATGTTGGCGGTATTGCGTTCGCCCCAGCTGCGTTGCGCGAGCGGCCCGGCCGCAACCAGCTCATCGCCGACCTCGCGGGCCGCGCTTTCCAGCAGCTCATCCCAGTCGGCGTAATCCGGTGACAGCAGATGCAGCGGCCGCTGCTGCAGCAACGGCCAGGCAATCGCTTCCAGTTGCGGCAGCCTGGGCATGATCAGTTCATCGCCCAATGCACGTCGCGCCGGCCCGACAAGGCCGGCTTCGATGCGCTGGTGGACCGCCAGCCGCCAGCCGCGCACGATGCGGTAGCTGACCGAATCGGTACTGGCGCGCCCGTCCCAGTGGCCGGCTGCCGCGGCCAGTTGCTTGATGGCCGGCCCGGCACCCGGCGCCTTTGCCGAAGCATTCAACAGCGCCCACCAGCGCTGCAGGAAAACTGCCCGGTCATCGAGTTGCAGCGCCAGCATTTTCTGTTCGTCGAACTGGTCCTGGCGAAACAGGCCATCGCGAATCTGCGCGGCGCGCGCACCCAGTGCGTAGCCGGCATCGCCGATCCGTGCCAGCGTCTGGCCATCGACGGTGCGCGCATTGGCGGTCCAGATACGGTGATTGGCATCAGCGCTGAACCACGGCGAACTGTCACTGCGGATCGGCCAGGGCGGACACGACGGCTGGCTGGTCGATGCATCGGCGTAGCGTGGCATGTCCTGGATGTGGTCAGCGCCCGCGCAACCGGGGGCGCGCTGTGGCAGCGGACCGAGGATGCGCCAGCCGATGCTGCCGCTGGCGTCTCCCAGCACCAGGTTCTGCGCGGGCGTGGCGGTACCATCGGCGATCTCGATGGCCTGCGTCAGGTCGGCGACGCGGTCGAACCTGCCCAGCTCCAGATTCAGCGATCCGGGCAACTGCGCGACCCAGCGCAACGCCAACGCGTCGCCGTTGCCGGCATGCGCGGTAATCGGCCCGAAGCGGGTGTCTTCCACCACCAGCGTCTGCGCCGGCGCGTCCTTTATCCGGAGGATTTCGCGGTGACGCCGCACCGGCTCGCAGGTGTCCGCCGGCTGCCCGTCGGGACATGGGCGCACCCGGTAGAAGTCGGCGGTATCGGCGTAGGCGTTGGTGAAACCCCAGGCGATGTGACCATTGCTGCCGACGATGATCGCAGGCAGGCCGGGCAGGCTGAAACCGGATACATCGACCTTGCCGCCCGGTGCCAGCGGATCAGGGAAACGCAGGCGCACGCGGAACCAGATATTGGGCGCGCGCAGGCCCAGGTGCATGTCATCGGCAATGATCGCGCGGCCGTCAGCGGTCAGCGCCCCGCCGACTGCCCAGTTGTTGCTGCCCGGCGCGGCATCGGTCGCGGGTATCCCGGCATGGCCGTCGGCCGTGGGCAACCTGCGCAGGTCCACCTGCGTGGCATCGGGAAGCACGGCATTGCCGATGGCCGGGCCGAGCAATGGAGCATCCCATTCGCTGCCCGCCTGGCTGAGCAGGGCGTACAACGCTGGCGGCAGGTTTTCGCGCAGCTGCTGCAGGGCCAGCTCGCGCTGGTTGGAGGCGTCCTGTAGATCGAAGTACATCGCATAGCCGGCCAATGCCGAATCGATCCGCTGCCATGGCCGCGGTGCCTGTCGCAGCAGCAGATAGGGCCAAGGCCGCACCCGCAGGCCGGCCAGTCCCTGGTTGACGCCGTCGGTGTACGCCTGCAGCTGCGGTGCCTGCTGGCCCATGAAGGCATCCAGATGGCCGCTCAGCCGGGCACGCAGCCTGTGCACGCGGTGGCTGCGATCAAGATCCAGCGCCGCCGGACCGAAAAGTTCGGACAGCTCGCCGGCCGCGGTCCGCCGCATCAGGTCCATTTCGAAGTAGCGTTCCTGTGCGTGTACATAGCCCAGGGCCCGCATCGCGTCGTCGCGACTGGCGGCATCGATAGTGACCACGCCCAGCGCATCGCGTTGCACGCTGACGCCCGCATCCAGGCCGGTCAGCGCATGCTCGCCTTGCAGCTGCGGCAGGCTGCCACGCAGCAGCCAGGTCGCGGTGAGCAACAACACCGCCAGCAACAACAGCGATCCCAGAATGATGCGTTTGAGCCACTTCAGCATGGATGTTCCCGGAGAGTCCCCTTGGCCGATTATTCCATGCGGACATGACCGAAGGGGCTTCCTAGGACACCGTCAGGCGCCGGATCTGGACCGCAACTGATACTGATTCCGATTTCATCGGCGATACGCCGGATCGTGCATCATGCGTCCATCCCCAACGAGTATCCGCCATGAAAGGCCACCCCGAAGTCATCGATTGCCTGAAGCAACTGCTGCGTGGCGAGCTGGCGGCCCGCGACCAGTACTTCATCCATTCCCGTCGCTACGAGGATCTGGGCCTGCATGCCCTGTACGAGCGCATCAATCACGAGATGCAGGAAGAAACCGAACACGCCGACGCCATCCTGCGTCGCCTGCTGTTCCTGGAAGCCGATCCTGAGATGACGCCGACCGCGTTCACACAGGGACGTAGCGTCGAGGAGATGCTGGCCCGGGATCTGGAAGTCGAATACGAAGTGCGCGCCAATCTGGCTGCCGGCATGAAGCTGTGCGAAAGCCACCAGGATTACGTCAGTCGCGACATCCTGCTGGCACAGCTGAAAGACACCGAAGAAGATCACGCCTGGTGGCTGGAACAGCAGCTGTCGCTGATCAAGCGCATCGGCATCGAGCGCTACCAGCTGTCAAAGATGAAAGGCGAGGGCGTATCGGCCGATTGACCCGCCTGCATCGCCGGATCCAGCAAAGGGCCCGTCGGGCCCTTTGTTTTTCCAGCGTCAGCCAGCCGCCCGCGGCCCATCCCGGCGGCCGCAGGTGGAAACAGCAGCCACGCCTGCGGTGGCAAAGCGCGCTATCGTGCAGGCTGGTCATTCAGCGGTGAGCGGACTATGGAAGCGGAGTTCTGGCTGCAACGTTGGCAGCAAGGGAAGACTGGGTTTCACCAGGACAGGGTGATGCCATTGCTGCAGCGCCATTGGCCAGCCCTACGGATGCCGGACGGCAGTCGCGTGCTGGTACCGCTGGCCGGCAAATCGCTGGACATGATATGGCTGGCCGCGTGCGGCCACCAGGTGCTGGGCGTGGAACTTTCGGCGTTGGCGGTGGCGCAGTTCTTTGCCGAGAACGATCTTGTTCCTCGCATCAGCCGGTCCCGTTACGGCGTGCACCACCACGCAGGCAATATCGAACTGATCTGCGGCGACGTGTTTGATCTGGACATGCAGATGCTGGCGGATTGCCGTGGTGTCTATGATCGCGCGGCATTGATTGCTTTGCCCGAGGACCTGCGTCAGCGTTACGTGCGACACGTCTACGGACAGTTGCCACGGGATTGCCGCGGACTGCTGATTACTCTGGAATATCCGCAGCATGAAAAGTCCGGGCCGCCGTTCTCGGTGACAGCGGATGCGGTTGACCAACTGTTCCAGCCACAATGGCGTGTCGAGCGGCAGGAGCATCAGGACATTCTGTCCAGAGAACCTGCTTTCATTGCCGATGGCGTTACCGACCTGTCCACCACGCTGTATCGGCTGGATCATCTCCAGGATCCCGTCGCCGTTCCATCGGCAGGCTAACGCCGCTGTTCGAGCGGGCGAAGCGCTGGAAGGCAACGATCAGCAATCGATCTTCAAGGCATGCCTCAGGTAGTTTCCGGTCCGGCCTGGGTGGTTTCCAGGTCCTGCCTGTCGCCGAAGAACAGGGAGGTGATCAACTGGTTGTCGATGGCTTCGCCGCTGAGGGTCCTCACCAGCAATTCGCTGCCGAGCAACTGTAGCGAAAACACCATGTCCGGCTGGACCCGCTTGATCTTCTGCAGGTGCTGGCTGGCATTGACCACGGACACCGTCTTGGTATCCGGGCCAATGACCTCCTTGGCGGCCAGGATGATGAAGGCGTTCTCGGCGTCGTCATCACGCAGGGCCATGACGTACTTGGCCTTGTTGGCGCCGGCCTGCAGCAACGTCTCGGTGTTGGTGGGGTCGCCGATGATCACGTCGGTTTCCGCGGGATAGCGGTGGTCAACCCCATGCGGAACAATACAGGTGACTGTCTCGCCCCGTTCCTTGAGCCCGCGGAAGACGCTGACAGCCAGCGGAGTGGCGCCAACGATGATGAAATGGTTCTTGTGCATCACGTGAGAAATCCTGCCGGTAATGATCTGTTTGAGATTGCCCCCGATCATCGGGCCGATGATTGCGCTGGCCGAGGTTGCGAACACGGTAATGCCCATGATGATGATCGAGGCAGTGAACAGCCTTGCCGAATCACTCACCGGAGTGATGTCGCCGTAGCCGACCGTGGACATGCTGACAATCGAAAAATAGAAAGCGGTGGACAAGTCGGTAATCGGCTGGGAGAACTCCTGGCCCAGGAACAACGCACCAAACACCGAGTACAGCAGCAGTGAAACAAGGCTGATGACCGCAAACAGAGTGCTTGCGGCCAGGCTGGCCCGGTCGAAGACCCGCCAGTAGTACACCAGCGCCAACAGCAGCGGTATCGAGGAAACGAAGGGAAGCAGGGTCTGGTGCGGTTCCACCAGGCTCAGAAAGGCCATCGAAGCCAGCAGCAGCAGCGAGAATGCCCAGGCAATTCTTGCGCGCAGCAGCAGTCCGACGGCAATCAGCATCATCCCGCTGCCGATGATCACCCGTGGCAGCTTCAGCAAGCCCAGATCGGTGAAAATCTGGCCCCAGCTGTGGCTGGACTGCATCATCTCCGGAAGCATCCGCCACAGCTGCGGCAGGACCGGAGACAGGAAGAAATAACCACTGACGGCGACCAGCGCCGCCAGGCTCCATGCGGGCTTGAACAGCGATAGAACTTTGTTTTTCAGCTTTCTGATATGGGGCATGGTGGCAATGATGGGTGCCGCGTTGGCCGCGCCTTCCGGCCAAGGTACGACTAATGGCTGGGTAATGCACACGCAAGCAATCCGTTGAAGCCCTTACCTGAGCTTGAAGACGGCTTGGTGTACAGCGAAGTCGAGGTCCAGCATCTTGCATGCACCGCAGCAGGATAGCTACGTTAACCAGGTGACAAATACCTGATTCGGCGTTGTTGGGTGCCGCCGCCGTGCACACAGCGTGCGGCATCGAGGCGCGCCGCGGTGAATAGACGCTCCGGTATCGACGAACGCGTCGCCACGCGCCCGGATAGTGAAAAACCTGATGCGGGGATAGCGTTGCTTACTCCACGTCCAAGCCGCGCCCCGGCCAACAGGACGTGGCGACATCGACGAACGCGTCGCCACGCGCCCGGATAGTGAAAAACCTGATGCGGGGATAGCGTTGCTTACTTTACGTCCAGGCCGCGCCCCGGCCAACAGGACGTGGCGATATCGATGAACGCGTCGCCACGCGTCCGGATAATGAAAAGCCTGGTGCAACGAGCGGTGCTTACTCCACGTCCAGGCCGCGCCCCGGCTAACAGGACGTGGCGACATTGACGAACGCGTCGCCACGCGCCCGGATAATGAAAAGCCTGGTGCAACGATCGGTGTTTACTCCACGTCCAGACCGTCGACTTTCTGCCACCCTCGCGGCAATAAGCCACCGCGCGAGGCTCGCGCGCCCAGATAGGTGTCCAGATCCTTGAACGACAGCGACATCGTCCGCTGGCCGCTGCGCACCAGCAGGGTTGAACCGGGCGCCACCGCCGCCACCGCGACCACCCGTTCGGTGCCCAGCTTGGCCTTGGGAATCTCGATGATCTTGTTGCCCTTGCCTTTGTCCAGTTCCGGCAGCTCGCTGATCGCGAACGCCAGCAGGTGGCCGGCGCTGGTGACGGCGACGATGCGATCGGTTTCCAGATTGGCGACCGCGGCCGGCTGCAGCACCTTGGCATTGGTGGTCAGGTTGAGCATCGCCTTGCCGGCTTTCTGGCGCCCGGTGAGGTTCTCGAAGCGGGTGACGAAGCCATAGCCATGCGAGGACGCCAGCACGAAGCGGTCATCGTTGCCGCCGCTGGCCAGGGCCTGGAAGCCGGCGCCAGCGGCTGGCGAGAAGCGGCCGGTCAGCGGCTCGCCGTTGCCGCGGGCCGAAGGCAGGGTGTGTACGGCAGTGGAATAGCTGCGGCCATTGGAATCGATGAAGGCGACCTGCTGGGTGCTGCGGCTGCGAACCGCGGCCAGCAATCCATCGCCCTCGCGGTAGGACAGGCTGGACGCATCGACATCATGACCCTTGGCCGCGCGTACCCAGCCTTTCTCCGACACCACCACGGTCATCGGCTCGCTGGACAGCAGTTCGGTTTCATCCAGCGCCTGGGCGGCTTCGCGTTGCACCAGCGGCGACATCCGTGCGTCGCCAAATTTCTTGGCGTCGGCGATCAACTCGTCCTTGATCAGCTTCTTCAGCTTGGCTTTCGAACCGAGGGTGCTGATCAGGCGGTCGCGTTCGGCATCCAGTTCATCCTGTTCGCCGCGGATCTTCATTTCTTCCAGCCGTGCCAGCTGGCGCAGCTTGGTGTCGAGGATGTAGTCGGTCTGGTCCTCGCTGAGCTTGAAGCGGGCCATCAGCACCGGCTTGGGCTCGTCTTCGCTGCGGATGATGCGGATCACTTCGTCCAGGTTGAGGAACGCGACCAGCAGGCCTTCCAACAGGTGCAGGCGACGTTCGACCTTGTCCAGGCGATGCTTGAGCCTGCGCACCACGGTGTCGTGGCGGAAGGTCAGCCATTCGTCGAGCAGGACTTTCAGGTTCTTGACCTGCGGTCGCCCGTCCAGGCCGATGATGTTCATGTTGACCCGGTAGCTCTTTTCCAGGTCGGTGGTGGCGAACAAATGGCCCATCAGCTGCTCGGCGTCGACCCGGTTGGAGCGCGGGATCAACACCACCCGCACCGGATTGCGGTGGTCGGACTCGTCGCGGATGTCTTCCAGCCACGGCAGCTTCTTGGCCCGCATCTGCGCGGCGATCTGTTCGATGACCTTGGATGGCGAGACCTGGTAGGGCAGCGCATGGATGACGATGTTGGCGGCTTCGCGAACGAAGGTGGCGCGGGCGCGGACGCTGCCGTGGCCGGTTTCGTAGATGGCGCGCAGGTCATCGGCCGGGGTGATGATCTCGGCCTGGCTGGGGTAGTCCGGACCGCGCACGTGCTCGCACAGGTCGGCTACCGTGCAGTCGGGATCGTCGAGCAGGCGGATGCAGGCGCTGACCACTTCATTGAGATTGTGCGGCGGAACGTCGGTGGCCATGCCGACCGCGATGCCGGTGGTGCCGTTGAGCAGCAGGTGCGGCAGCCGTGCCGGCATCCAGGTCGGCTCCTGCAGGGTGCCATCGAAATTGGCGGTCCAGTCGACCGTGCCGTGGCCGAGTTCGCCGAGCAGGACCTCGGCAATCGGGGTCAACTTGGACTCGGTGTAGCGCATCGCCGCGAACGACTTGGGGTCGTCGGTGGAACCGAAGTTGCCCTGGCCTTCGATCAGCGGATAGCGATAGGAAAACGGCTGCGCCATCAGCACCAGCGCCTCGTAGCACGCGCTGTCGCCATGCGGATGGAATTTACCGATGACGTCGCCGACGGTACGCGCCGATTTCTTCGGCTTGGCGCTGGCGTTCAGGCCCAGCTCGCTCATCGAATAGATGATGCGCCGTTGCACCGGCTTGAGCCCGTCGCCGATGAAGGGCAGTGCGCGGTCCAGCACCACGTACATCGAGTAGTCCAGGTAGGCGCGTTCGGCGTACTCGCGCAGCGGAATCTGTTCGAAGCCGTGGAAGGTGCCGCGTACGGTGTCGGGGGTATCGCTCATCAGGGCAGTCATTCGCTGGTAAAAACCTGACCGTAATTCTACCCGCGCCGGTCTCGGCGCATGCGACAGGCAACAAAAAACCCCGCCAGAGCGGGGTTTGATGTCATCTTTCGAAGGCCCGAAGACCGTCGCATTTTCAAGATGGTGCCCAGAAGAGGACTCGAACCTCCACGAAGTTGCCCCCGCTAGCACCTGAAGCTAGTGCGTCTACCAATTCCGCCACCTGGGCAGGTGAGGCGCGCATTTTGGGGGGGCGAAAAAAAAATGTCAAACACTTTTGCTCACGCGTTGTGGATTCAGTCGGGGTGTACCATGCCGGCATGACAAAAAAAACCAAGAAAAGCGCCAGCAAGTCCGCCACCGCCAAGCCGCGCAAGAGCGCGTCCGGCAAGGGCGCCGCCGCCAAATCCGGTGGCAAGCCGCCCGCCAGGGGCGCCAAGCCGGCGGGCAAGTCGGCGCGGCCGCCGTGGATGCCGGAAGTATTGCCGCCGTTGCCCGGTCGCGGCGGCAAGCCGGCGCCCCCACGCAAGCCGGCCGGTGAGTTCCGCGACCCGCATGCCAACCGCGAGGCGGCGCGCTATGAGAATCCGATTGCCAGCCGCGAGGCCATCCTCGAGCTGCTGGAGTCCTGCGATGGTCCGCAGACCGCGGAAGAACTGGCCGGCGCGCTGCAGCTGGTCGCCGAGGATCGTTTCGAGGCGCTGAGCAAGCGGCTGTCGGCGATGCTGCGTGACGGCCAGCTGGTGCAGAACCGCCGCGGTGCGTATGCGCCGTCGCAACAGATGAACCTGGTCCCCGGCGTGGTGATCGCCAACCCGGACGGCTTCGGCTTCCTGCGCCCGGAGGCCGGCGGCGACGACCTGTTCCTGCCGCCCTATGAAATGCGCAAGGTCATGCACGGCGACCGGGTGCTGGCCAACTTGAATGGCGTCGACAACCGCGGCCGCGGCGAAGGCCGCATCGTGCGGGTGCTGGAACGGCGCCTCAACCGCCTGATCGGCCGCTTCGGCTTCGAGGGTGGCATTGCCTACGTCGAGCCCGACGACAAGCGGATCCAGCGCAACATCCAGATACCGCCGGACGCCACCATGGGCGCGCGCGACGGCCAACTGGTGGTCTGCGAGCTGACCCAGGCACCGGACTCGCGGCGCCCGCCGATTGGCCGCATCCTGACCGTGCTGGGTGACAAGCTGACCCCGTCGCTGGTGGTGGAAGCGGCCATCCATGGCCACGACCTGCCGCATGAGTTCCCGCCGGAAGTGCTGGGCGAGGCGACCGCGGTGCCGTTGCAGGTGGACGAGTCGATGTTCGGCGACCGCGTCGACCTGCGCAGCATGCCGCTGGTGACCATCGACGGTGAGGACGCCAAGGACTTCGATGACGCGGTCTATTGCGAAACCAATGCGGAAGGTTTCCGGCTGGTGGTGGCGATTGCCGATGTCTCGCATTACGTGCGTCCGGGCACGCCACTGGACGACGAAGCGCAGAAGCGCGCGACCTCGGTGTACTTTCCCGGTTTCGTGGTGCCGATGCTGCCGGAGACATTGTCCAACGGCATCTGTTCGCTCAATCCCAGGGTCAACCGCATGTGCTTTGTCTGCGACATGCAGGTGGACCGCGATGGCCAGGTGACCCGCTCGCGTTTCTACGAGGCGGTGATGAACTCGCACGCGCGGCTGACCTATACCCAGGTCTGGAATGCGGTCGGGCTGGAAGGCGAGGAGCGAGTGACCCTGGGTGAGCAGCAACCGCAGGTCGAACGCCTGCACCAGCTGTACCAGGTGCTGGCCAAGGCGCGGGCCAAGCGCGGTGCCATCGAGTTCGAATCCTCGGAAGTGCGCTTCGTGCTCGACAACACCGGCGAAGTGACCCAGGCCGGCATGCTGCAGCGGAACGACGCCCACAAGCTGATCGAGGAATGCATGATCGCCGCCAATGTCGAGGCGGCGCGCTATCTGCTGGCACGGCATATCCCGGCCCCGTACCGCGTGCACGACAAGCCGCCGGAATCCAAGTACGCCGACCTGCTGGAATTCCTCAAGGAATTCAAGCTCAGCATGCCGGCCTGGAGCAAGGTGCAGCCGAAGGATTTCACCCAGTTGCTGAAGAAGGTGCGCGACCGGGTCGACGCCACGCTGCTGGAATCGGTATTGCTGCGCAGCCAGTCAATGGCCGTGTATTCACCGGATAATGCCGGCCACTTCGGCCTGGCACTGGAGGCGTACGCGCACTTCACCTCGCCGATCCGGCGCTATCCCGACCTGCTGGTGCACCGGGCGATCAAGTACGGGCTCAGTGGCGGCAAGCTGGAGAACTTCCAGTACACGCCGCACCAGATGACCGCGCTGGCGCTGCAATGCTCCGAACGCGAGCGTCGTGCCGACGAGGCCGAGCGCGAGGTCGACGATCGCTATCGCGCGGCGTGGATGGAAAAACACGTCGGTGGCCAGTTCGACGGCGTCATCAGCGGGGTCACCAGCTTTGGCCTGTTCGTCGAGCTGAACGAATCCAAGGTCAACGGCCTGGTCCATGTGACCCAGCTGCCGAATGACTACTATCATTTCGACCCCATCCGCAAAACCCTGTCCGGCGAACGCCGCGGGCGCGAGTTCCGGCTGGGCGATCCGGTCCGGGTGATCGTGATGAAGGCGAGCCTGGAAGAGCGCAAGATCGACTTCAAGCTGGTGGAGGATGCGCAGGAGACGGCCGCTGCGCCGCCGCCGCGTGGACAGCCGGCCAAGCGCAAGAAGCAGAAATACTGATCCCTCCCTGCGGGAGTGGTCCGCCGCGCCCCGGCCGCCTGTCGGCGGGGCACGGGTGGGCACGCTGCCGCATCCAACAATGAAGTGCCCATGAGCAAGCAGAACCAGTGGATTGTCGGCGTCAACGCCGTGGCCTCGGCGATCGAGAACGATGCCGACAACGTGCGCGAGGTGCTGGTCGAAGGCGGCAGCAAGAACACCCGCCTGACCGAAATCGAGGAGAACGCCCGCCGCAAGGGTATCGAGGTGCGCCGGGTCAATGGCCAGGCGCTGGATGGTGTCGGCGGTTCGGTCCGCCACCAGGGCGTGGCCGCGCGCTATGCCGCTGCCCGTACCTGGGACGAGAGCGAACTGCAGGGGCTGGTCGAAGCCGCCGAAGGCAAGGCGCTGGTACTGGTGCTCGACGGTGTCCAGGATCCGCACAACCTGGGCGCCTGCCTGCGCAGCGCCGCTGCCGCCGGGGTGACCGCGGTGATCATTCCGAAGGACAAGTCGGTTGGCATCAATGCCACCGTGCGCAAGACGTCGGCCGGCGCCGCCGACCGCATCCCGGTGGTCGCGGTGACCAATCTGGCCCGTTGCCTGAAAGACCTGCAGAAACTTGGGGTCTGGATCTACGGACTGGCCGGCGAAGCCGACGCCAGCCTGTACGCCACCGACCTGCGCGGCAACATCGCGCTGGTGCTGGGCGGCGAAGGTGACGGCATGCGCCGTCTGACCCGCGAACATTGCGATGGCCTGGTCAAAATTCCGATGCCCGGCGATATCGAAAGCCTGAACGTGTCGGTCGCCACCGGCGTGACCCTGTTCGAAGCGGTCCGCCAGCGCCGCTAATGCGCTAACAGGGATCTTGTATGAGCACTGGATGCCGCCGGATATTCTCCTGGGCCCGTCACGTCCTGGGTCCGCTCCTTCTACTGTCCTGTTCGTTGCCGGCCACGGCACGCGATGACACGCGCCTGCGTGCTCGTGACCTCGGTGTCGCGCCCGGTATCTTCGCGCCCGGCAAGCACAACGCCATTACCGACGTGGCCGACGTGCGCGTCGGCCAGGTGACTCTGAAGGAAGGGGATACCGTGCGTACCGGTGTTACCGCGATCTTTCCGCACTCCGGCAATGCCTACCGGTCACGTGTACCCGCGGCGGTGCATGTGGGCAATGGATTCGGCAAGTTCATTGGCAGCACGCAGGTCAATGAGCTGGGCGAGTTGGAGACGCCCATCCTGCTGACCTGCACGCTCTGCGTGTGGAAGGCGGCCGATGCAATGGCCGCCTGGATGCTGGACCAGCCAGACATGCATCAGGTGCGCTCGCTCAACGTGGTGGTTGGCGAAACCAACGACGGTGGACTCAATGACATCCGCGCACGTCCGGTCACCGCCGCTGCGGTACGCACTGCGCTGGAATCCGCTGCCAGCGGTGCCGTGCAGGAAGGAAGCGTGGGTGCTGGCACCGGCACGGTGGCTTTTGGCTGGAAGGGTGGCATCGGTACCTCCTCACGGGTACTGCCTGCGTCACTGGGCGGCTGGACGGTCGGTGTCCTGGTGCAGAGCAATTTTGGTGGCGTGTTGCAGGTGTCCGGAGCACCCGTCGGGCGTGAACTGGAGCGCTATGCCTTCCAGAATGCTGTTGCCTTGCAGGGCAATGGCCAGCCAGGCGCGGCTGATGATCGCGGCGATGGTTCCATCATCATCATCATCGCCACCGATGCGCCTCTCGGTGACCGTAACCTGCGCCGCTTGGCATCACGCGGCATGATGGGGCTGGGTCGCACCGGCAGCTCCGCATCCAACGGCAGCGGCGACTATGTGCTGGCTTTTTCCACTGCAGCATCCGTGCGGCGTGCTTTCGATGCCACCCGCCTGGAGACCTCGGAACTGGCGAACGAACAGATGAGTGGCGTTTTCCAGGCCAGCGTGGAGGCGGTGGAAGAAGCGATCTACAACTCGATTTTCATGGCGACCACGGTCAGCGGTAACGGCAAGACCGTCGAGGCGATCCCGCTCGACCGCGTACGCGAGGTCCTGCAGCGCTACGGCATCGCACCGCCGAAGCACTGATTGGCTGTCATTGCCGCAGTGTGGCCGGTCGCAAACTGGACGCGCTGTCTGTCGAGCGGCAAAGCCGCCGATTGCTTGAATGTCAGTGACGCAGGTGCAGGTAGACCTGTGGCCGTGCATGGCTGGTCCACGCCGCGGGCAGCGGTCGTTGCGGGTCGCAGGCGCGCAGGTTCAGCGCCGACAGCGGCACGCCAGTGGCCAGCGCGAACAACACCACGTTGCCGAATACCTCGTGATGGCCCGGCTCGAACAGGCGACCGGCCTGGTGCTGGTAGCGCAGCCAGCGACCACCGATTGACCAGTCGGTCCAGTCGATTGCCGAATGCGCCGGGCGCTGGCAGGCCTGGGCATCGGCGATTACCACCAGATGGGCGGAATGACCGTCATGCGCGCAGGCGGCCGACACGCGCCGGGCCAGCTCATCCAGCGCCTCGACATCGGCGACCGCACCGATATGAATGGCATGTTCGCGCCAGCGCGAACGCATCGCCGGCAGGGGCTCGGGCAGGGTGGAATCTTGCAGGGCAGGGGACAGCATCACCGGATCTCCGCGATGGCACACGGCTCAGGATGGCGCCAGCTGGTGGCAGCGCGATGATCCTTGCATGACACGGCGATGACAGCGACGCCGGATCGCCGGCGCGGGCAATCAGCCGGCCGGCCGCGGCCAGGCGTTGACAATCTTGCAGAACAGCCGCGCGGTCTGCTCGGTGTCGTAGACCGCCGAATGCGCGTCTTCGGCATTCCATTCCATGCCGGCGGCCTGGACCGCACGGGCCAGCACGGTCTGGCCGTAGGCGACACCGGCCAGGCTGACCGTGTCGAACACGCTGAAGGGATGGAACGGATTGCGCTTGTGGCCGGTCCGGGCCACCGCGGCATTGAGGAAATTGAGGTCGAAATGGGCGTTGTGGCCGACCAGGATCGCGCGCTGGCAGCCGTGTTTCTTGAGCGCGGCGCGGACCGGTGCGAACACATGATCCAGTGCGTCGCGCTCGGCCTTGGCGAAGCGGAACGGATGATCGAGGACGATGCCGGTGATTTCCAGCGACTTGGGGTCGATTTCGGTGCCCGGCGCGGGAATCAGGTGGGCGCTGGCGGTGTCGCCCAGGATTAGCTCGCCGGCCTCGTCCAGATCAATCGGCACCACCGCGATTTCCAGCAGCGCATGGCGGTTCCAGTCGAAGCCGCCGGTTTCCACGTCCACCACCACCGGCAGGTAGCCGCGGAAACGGCGGGCCATCGGGGTGATCGTGGGGAGTTGGGCGGCATCGGTCATGGCGGAAGGTTAGCAGAGCGGCCCGGGGGAGCCCGGCAGGACCTGCCGGATCAACGGCTTGCGCGCTTGCTCAGGAGCATCGGCACCGCGGTGTGCGCGCTTCAGGCGCTGCTCCGGTCGTCAGTGCCCAGCAAGGTGCCTTGCTGGCGCAGTTGTTCGAGCATGGCGCCGCCATCGCGGACGAAGCTGGCCAGATCCTCGCTGGCAGCCTCCGTAGCCAGTTGCTCGAGTAGCTCGCGACCGCTGCGCTGGTCTTCGCCCAGCAGCTCCAGCAACCGGTACACCAGTGCTGATATGGCGGCGAAATGGATGCGGTAATCGGCGTCGCGCCGCACCAGCAGCAGCGTCGGCGCGGCAGGCGCCTGCGTGGGCTGGAAGTCCGGACCAATCTGCTGCACCGGCCAGCGGTAGGCCAGCGCCCAGGCCGTCGGTGACAACAGTGGCGTGCCGGCAAGCAAATCGCCATCGGGGTCATGTGCCGGTGTCGGCTCATCGGAAATCTGCAGCGCCAGCTCTACCCACTCGTAATGCGCCAGTTCGGCCAGCCATTCCGGGTCCGGTGCCGGCTGCTGTTCGCCGCGTTGCTGCAGGAACTGGATGAACTCGCGACCGATTTCGGTGAACAGTGGCGTGTGGCAGCGGTAATCGGCATAGAACGCACGCACCAACTGCTGCCAGCCGGCCTCGCCCAGGGTCTTGCGGATGACCGGAAAGTTGCCGGCCAGCAATGCTTCGATATTGTTGAAAAACAGGCTGCGGTAAATCGCCAGCCGGCGATCTTCCAGTCCCGCCGGCGCTGCATGGCGGGCCGGGTCGCGCAGGTGGCTGGCCAGTTGCAGCTGCTGCTGGCGCAACTGCTCAGGCGCGTGCGGCATGACTCACCTGCTGGCCGGCGTGGTTGGCCTGTGATGCATCGGCTTGCAGCTGACGGATGCGCTGTACTTCCACCAGCAGCTCGGCCAACGGCGGGAAATTGAAATCGCGCTCCAGCAGCGTCGGCTGCACGCCGTGTTGTGCGTAGGCTGCCTGCAGCAACGACCAGACATCGTCCTTGACCGCGGCGCCATGGGTATCGACCTTCAGATCCCCGGCCTCGTCGTAGTGGCCGGCGATGTGGTACGAAACGATGCGCGATGACGGCATCCGTTGCAGGAACTGGTGCGCGTCATAGCCGTGGTTGATGGCATTGACGTAGATGTTGTTGACGTCCAGCAGCAGGTCGCAGTCGGCCTCCTGCAGTACCGCGTTGACGAAATCGACTTCGTCCATGGCCTGGAACGGCGCGGCGTAATAGGAAACGTTCTCCACCGCGATGCGCCGGCCGAGAATGTCCTGGACCTGGCCGATGCGGGCGGCGACGTGGCCGACGGCTTCTTCGGTGAACGGGATCGGCATCAGGTCGTACAGATGACCGTCGTCGGTGCAGTAACTCAGGTGCTCGCTGTAAAGTGCGACCTGGTGCTGATCGAGGAAGCGCCGGGTGCGGACCAGGAAGGTTTCATCCAGTGGTTCCACTCCGCCCAGCGACAGTGACAGACCGTGGCAGGTCAGGGGGTGGCGCGCTGACAGTCGTGCCAGCGCGTCCCCGTAGCGTCCGCCCACGCCGATCCAGTTGTCCGGTGCGCATTCAAGGAAATCGAATGCGCCCTCCGGGGCCTGCAACAATGCGTCCATCAGGCCGCGTCGCAGACCCAGGCCGGCGCTGTATCGGGTGGGACGTTCGCTCATGCGTGTACTCCGTCCGAGTCGGCCCGCTTACAGGCTGCCGCCGCACTTGCCTTCGCCGCACACGCCTTCCTTGCCGGCCTTGTCGGCGGCGTCAGCATGTTCGGCCTTCTTGTCGGCGCCGCATTTGCCTTCACCGCACTTGCCTTCGCCAGCCTTCTTGTCGGCGCCACACTTGCCTTCACCGCACTTGCCTTCGGCACCGGCTTTCTTGTCGGCGCCGCAGCTGCCCTCGGCCTTCTTGTCAGCACCGCAGCTGCCTTCGGCTTTCTTGTCGGCGGCGGCATGGTCCTGGCCACTGGCGGCCAGCAGGTAGCCCTGCTGCAGCGGCTGCATGGCAAATGCCGAACCGGCCAGGGCGAGACCGCCCGCCAGGACGGCGCCTGCGGCGATGGTGACGGGCTTCTTGTTGGACTTCGACATGGGTATTACTCCTTCAATGTGTGCATTGATGCACGGGTGGTTGCCGGTCAAACGGCAAGTTCAAACGATGATGTTCAGTCCAGCAGGTATTCGCGGGCCAATGCGCGGGCGCGATGCAAGCGCGACTTGGTGGCCTCGCGGGTCACCCCGAGCTGGTCGGCAATCTCCTGGATGGTCATGCCCTGCAGGTCGCGCAGCAGGATGATCTGTCGATAGTGGCTTGGTAGCGAAGATAGCGCACAAGCCACATCCATGCCGATCTCGACCGGTTCGAACTGAACCGGCGGCAGGATATCGTCGGTAATAACGTCGCCGCTGAGGGTACGCAGGCCGCGTTTGAGCCGGTTGCACTCACGTTTGACGATGCGGAACATCCACGAGGCGAAGGCCTCGACCGCACGCAGGCTGCCGATATGCCGCGAGGCCTGCAGCAGGCTTTCCTGCAGGGCGTCCTCGGCGTCATTGACCACGCAGTGATATTCGGCGTACCGGCGCAGGTTCTGGCGCGAATCGCTGAGCACGCGTTGCAATGCAACAACGTCCCCGTCACGGGCTGCAAGAATGTCCTGCGCGTCGGCGATGCTCATTGGCCTGTCTCCCTGGGCGACGAATCCCTGCCAGCCACAATGGACCGACAGGCGTTCAATTTCGCTTAAAGAGCAGGTCGCCGGGGCAACGGGGTCGGACCGCCGCCGCGCCGGGTCAGAAATCGTTCAGCTGATTGCCGCGGGGAGCTTACAGCGGCAGCGCGCTGCTGGTGCTGTCACGTTTGTCGCGGGGCGGTAGCGGCTGTTCGCCGTGAACCAGGAACCAAACGTTCTCGGCGATGTTGGTGGCGTGGTCGCCAATCCGCTCCAGGTTCTTGGCCATGAACAGCAGATGGGTGCACGGGGTGATGTTGCGCGGGTCTTCCATCATGTAGGTCAGCAGTTCGCGGAACAGGGCGGTGTACTGCTCGTCCAGCTCGGCATCGTTCTCGCGGACCTTCAGCGCCAGCACCGCATCGTTGTCGCGGTAGGCGATGATGACCTCGCGCAGCTGCCGCACCGCCAGCTTGCCCAGTGCCCGCAGGCCGGTGATGTGCGGCATCGGCGGCGACAGGTTGAGGGCGATCGAGCGCTTGGCGACGTTGGCGGCATAGTCGCCAATGCGCTCGATGTCCGACGGAATCCGCAGTGCGGCCAGGATCTCACGCAGGTCACGCGCCATCGGCCCGCGCAGGGCCAGCTGCATCACGTCGTGGCTGAGGCTGTTCTCGAGCGCGTCGATGGCCTCGTCATTGGCGATGATGCGTTCGGCGGCACGGTCGTCGCGGCGCTCGACCACGTCCAGCGCGGCCTCCAGCTGGGCGATGGCCATGTCGCACATGCGAACGATCTCGCCGGACAGATGGCGTTGCTCTTCGTCGTAGCTTTTCACGATGTGCTCATGGGTGTTCATGGGTGGTCTCTGCGGATGATCAATGCGTTCTTTGACTATGCTGCTCGCCGGCGCGGCAATGCCGGCTTCGGCACGGCTGGATCAGCCGAACCGACCGGTGATGTAGTCCTCGGTCTGCTGCTTGCCGGGGTTGGAGAAAATGGTGCTGGTCGCATCGTGTTCGATCAGTTCGCCCAGGTACATGAAGGCGGTGTAGTCGGACACGCGCGCGGCCTGCTGCATGTTGTGGGTGACGATGGCGATGGTGTAATGGTCCTTCAGTTCCTCAATCAGCTGCTCGATCTTGCTGGTCGAAATCGGATCCAGTGCCGAGGTCGGCTCATCCAGCAACAGCACGTCAGGCCGCAGCGCGATAGCGCGGGCGATGCACAGGCGCTGCTGCTGGCCACCGGACAAACCCAGCGCGCTCTTCTTCAGCTTGTCCTTGGCTTCGTCCCACAACGCCGCCTGGCGCAGGGCCTGTTCGACGCGCTCGTCCATGTCGGCCTTGCCGAGGCGTTCGTGGTGGCGGATGCCGTAGGCCACGTTTTCGTAGATGGTCATCGGAAATGGAACAGGCTTCTGGAACACCATGCCGACCTTGCTGCGCAGGCTGTTCATCGGATAGCGCGGGTCCAGGATGTTGTTGCCATCCAGCAGGATCTGACCACTGGCCACCTGCTTGGGGTACAGCGAATAGATGCGGTTGAAGATGCGCAGCAGGGTCGACTTGCCGCAGCCCGACGGTCCGATCAGCGCGGTCACGCGCTTCTCCGGGATATCCAGGTTGATGTTCTTCAACGCATGGAAATCACCGTAGTGGAAGTTCAGCTCGCGGGCGGCGAGTTTGACTTCGGCGGGCGCGCGCGTGTCCGCGCCACGATCGTTCATTGCCACGTTGATGCGGGCCACGTCATTCATGATTCACCTTGTTTCGCAAAAGGACGGTGCGTGCGATCAGGCTCAGCAGCAGCACCATGACAGTCACCAGCAACGCACCGGCCCAGGCCAGCGAGTTCCAGGAATCGTAGGGACTCATCGCGTACTGGAAGATCACCATCGGCAGGTTGGCCATCGACTGGTTGAGGTCGGTGCTCCAGAACTGGTTGTTGAACGCGGTGAACAGCAGCGGTGCGGTTTCACCGCTGATCCGCGCCAGCGCCAGCAGCACGCCGGTGACCACGCCCGGCAGCGCCGAGCGCATCAGGATCTGGGTGGTGACCTTCCACTGCGGCACGCCCAGCGACAATGCCGCCTCGCGCATCTGCTGCGGTACCAGCCGCAGCATCTCGTCGGTGGTGCGGACGATGACCGGCAGGGCGATGAAGGCCAGTGCCACCGCACCGGCCCAGGCCGAATAGTGGCCCATCTGCGCCACCATCACCGTGTAGATGAAAAGTCCGAGCACGATGGACGGTGCCGACAGCAGAATGTCGTTGACGAAGCGGATGGTCTCGCCCAGCCAGTGCTTGTTGGCGTACTCGGCCAGATAAGTGCCCGCGGCGATGCCGATCGGCGTGCCCATGACGATCGCCAGCAGGCTGATCACAGCGCTGCCGAAGATGGCGTTGAGCAGGCCACCGCGTTCATTCGGTGGCGGGGTCATCATGGTGAACAGATCGGCATTCAGGCTGCCCATGCCCTTGCTGATCGTCGTCCACAGGATCCAGACCAGCCACAGCAGGCCGAATATCGCCGCGGCCACCGACAAGGTCAGTGCGATCGCGTTCTTGATCCGGCGCCAGGTGTACAGCGGTGCGGTGCCAGCCATCAGTTGCCCTCGCGCTTGGCCAGTTGACGCAGCATCAGGCGGGCGGCGGCCAGCACGATGAAGGTCAGGACGAACAGGGTGAAGCCGAGCAGCAGCAGCGAACCACGATGCAGCGGGTCGGTGGCTTCGGCGAACTCGTTGGCGATGGTGGCGGCAATCGAGGTGCCCGGTTCCAGCAGCGCGGCCTTGATCGCATAGGCGTTGCCGATGACGAAGGTCACCGCCATGGTTTCACCCAGGGCACGGCCGAGGCCGAGGAACACGCCGCCAATCACCGCCGAGCGGGTGTACGGCAGGACGATGTCCCAGACCACTTCCCACTTGGTGGAGCCCAGCGCGTAGGCCGACTCCTTCAGTCGTCCGGGGACGGTCAGGAATACCTCGCGCATCACCGAGGAGACGAACGGGATGACCATGATCGCCAGTACCAGTCCGGCGGTCAGCATGCCGATGCCGAGCGGCGGGCCGGACAGCAGCGCACCGACCAGCGGGATGTCGGCAAAGGTGTCGTTGATCCACGGATACACATGCTCGCTGAGCTGCGGTGCCAGCACGAACAGACCCCACATGCCGTAGATGATCGACGGAATGCCGGCCAGCAGTTCAATCGACATGCCGACCGGTCCACGCAGCCAGGGCGGCGCGACCTCGGTCAGGAACACCGCAATGCCGAAACTCACCGGCACCGCGATCAACATGGCGATGGTGGCGCTGACCAGGGTGCCGTAGATCGGCACCAGCGCGCCGAACTCCAGCGTGCTGACGTTCCACTCGGTGCTGGTGAAGAAGCCCAGGCCGAAGGTCTGCAGGGCTTCGCGGCCGCCCCACAACATCGATACCGCCGCGGCAATCAGCGACAGCAGCACGAACAGCCCGGCGCCGGTCAGCAACCAGCGGAACATCCGGTCCGCGCGCGCGTCGCGCTGGCTGCGCGGATCGACCAGCGATGCGGGAATGACAACGGTATTCATCGGCTTAGGGCTTCCGGATCATGCTGGCGGTAACTCGGAGGACGCCCGCGTCAGCGCGGGCGTCCGTTGCGGTCAATGCGGCAATCAGCGTTTGATCTCGCTGGCCCAGTAGGCTTCGATCTGGGTCACCAGTTCAGGCGGCAGCGGCACGTAGTCCAGTTCCTTGGCCTGCGCCTGGCCCTGCTCGTAGGCCCACTTGAAGAAGTCCAGGGTGTTCTGCGCCTTGGCCGCGTCCTTGGGCTGCTTGTAGACCAGGATGAAATTGGTGGCGGTGATCGGCCAGGCCTGGTCACCCGGTGCGTTGGTGATGACCAGATCGAAGTCCTTGGCGCTGGCCCAGTCGGCGCTGGCGGCGGCGGCGGCGAACGCCTCGGCGGTCGGCTTGACGAAATTGCCGGCGGCATTCTGCATCGAGGCGTAGCTCATGTGGTTCTGTTCGGCGTAGGCCAGCTCGACGTAACCGATGGAGTTCTTCAGCTGGCGCACGTAGGCGGCGACGCCTTCATTGCCCTTGCCACCGACGCCACCGACCCAGTTCACCGAAGTGCCTTCGCCAATCTTTTCCTTCCACTCCGGGCTGACCTTGGACAGGTAGTTGACGAAGTTGAAGGTCGTGCCCGAGCCATCGGAGCGGTGCACGGTGTGGATTTCATCATCCGGCAGGGTCACACCGGCGTTGAGCGCGGCAATCGCCGGGTCGTTCCATTTCTTGATCTTGCCGAGGAAGATGTCCGCCAGCAGCGCGCCGTTGAGCTTGAGCTGGCCCGGCTCCAGGCCCTCGACGTTGATGACCGGGACCACGCCGCCAATCACCGACGGGAACTGGCCCAGGCCGGCCTGGGCCAGTTCTTCGGGTGCCAGCGGCTTGTCGGAGGAACCGAAATCGACAGTGGCGGCCTTGATCTGGGCAATGCCGCCGCCGGAGCCGATCGACTGGTAGTTGATCTTGGCCCCGGTGCTGGCGTTGTAGTCGCCGGACCAGCGGGTCATCAGCGGGTAGATGAACGAGGCGCCGGCGCCGGTGATCTGCACATCCTGGCGGCTGCCACTTTCCGCACTGGCGGCAGCCGGCTGGTTGCCGGTGGCGGCCGCCGGTGCGTCGCTGGAGGGTTTGCAGGCGGCCACGAACAACGCGGCGGACAGGGCGAGGGCGGCGATACGGACCGGCTGGGACACACGCATGGAAAGCTCCAGGGAAGATGGATTCTTGGTCCGGCTATGAAATGATGTTTTTGTTACACGGTGATGACAGTGGCGACCTGCAATTGTCATAAAACAAAAAAAATACGGGCCCGAGGGCCCGTATCCGGAGTGCAGGGTGGGCCGGATGGCCTGCGCGGGGGAGGGCGCACAGGCCATCTTGGTCACTTCAGCTGGCTGCTCCAGTAGCTTTCGATGCTCTGCACCAACGAGTCTGGCAGGGGCACGTAGTCCAGTGCCTTGGCCTGCTCGTCACCGTTGGCGTAAACCCATTTGAAGAACTCGCGCGCCTGCTTGGCGCTGGTGGGGTTCTTCGGCGCTTTGCTGACCAGGATGAAGTTGGTGGCGGTAATCGGCCACGACTCCGCGCCCGGTGCGTTGGTCATCACCAGGTAGAAATCCTTGGCGTTGGCCCAGTCGGCGCTGGCGGCGGCGTTGGAGAAGGTCTGGTCGCTGGGCAGCACGTAGTTGCCGGCGGCGTTCTTCACCCGCGAATAGGCCATCTTGTTCTGCAGCGCGTAGGACAGTTCGACGTAGCCGATGCCACCCTTGATCTGCTTGACATAGGCGGCCACGCCCTCGTTGCCCTTGCCGCCGATGCCGACCGGCCACTGCACGCTGGTGCCTTCGCCAACGCTGCTCTTCCACTCGCCGCTGACCTTGGACAGGTAGTTGACGAAGTTGAAGGTGGTACCGGAACCATCCGAACGGTGGACCACGGTGATCTTCATGTCAGGCAGGGTCACCCCGCCGTTGCTGGCGGCGATGGCCGGGTCGTTCCACTTCTTGATCTTGCCGAGGAAGATGTTGGCCAGGGTTTCACCATCCAGCTTCAGCGCGCCGGAAGCCACGCCCGGGACGTTGATCACCGGCACCACGCCGCCGATCACCGACGGGAACTGGGCCAGGTTGAACTTGGCCAGCTCGTCCGGCTTGAGCGGTGCGTCGGAAGAGCCGAAGTCGACCGTGCCGGCCTTGATCTGGGCGATACCGCCGCCGGAGCCGATCGACTGGTAGTTGACCTTCTTGCCGGTGGCCTTGGCGTAATCGGCCGACCACTTGGTCATGACCGGGTAGACGAACGACGCACCGGCGCCGGTGACGTCGGCGGCAAAGGCGTTGACCGACAGGGCCACGCCCAGGGCCAGGACGGCCAGGCGCGGAACGGATTTGAACAGGCGGTTCTGGTGCGTGCTGTTCTGGGGCATGCGATGTTGGGACACGTGAGTCTCCGTGAAGTCTGGGTGGCAGCGGGATGGATGGGAAAGCAGCCGGACGGCGCCATGCGGTCATTGCAGGACACGTTGATGACCCTGCGATGTCAGTACGGTTACAGCGTCGCGACAGCCGGCGCATGCGCCGGGTGCAGTGATGCGGAGCAAGGGCGTGGCCGTGGCCACGCCCGGTAGGCTTACCAGTAGAACTGCGCGCGTGCACCGATGACGTTGGGGTCATCGTTGACGCCGTTGCGGGTGCCGCTGATCATCGAATAGTCGAGCATCAGCTTGAAGTTCTGGCGCCAGTAGTAATTGACGCCAGCGGTGACGATATCCATCTTGCCCGGTTGCTCGACACCGTCGTTCAGATCGACGCTGTCGTAGCGCAGGCCCAGCTGCCACATGCCGCCGGCCGGATTTTCGGCGCCTGCGGTGCCGGGGGTGCCGGCCTTGTTGCTCCAGGTCTCGCCGGTGACGTTCCACAGCGCGCTGACGTAGTAACCGTCGGTGGTGTAGTCACCGCCCGGCTCATCGGCGAAGCCGGTTTCGTAGCGATCGACGGTGGTGGTCATGTACTCTGCCTGCAGCTTGAACGGGCCGCTGACGAAGAAGCTTTCCAGGCCGGTGGTCCACAAGCGATCGGCATTGCGGATGTTGGTGTCGATCAGGCGCTGCGACAGGTCCGATGCCGGACGGCTGCGCAGGCGGATGGTGTCGCCGTCGACGTCACGATTGACGTAGGACAGGCCCATGTAGAAGATTTTTCCAGACTCGTTCAACGGCGCCCAGCCACCGCGCAGGCCGTAGCCGCTGCCGTGATTGAGATCGCGGGTCAGTTCGCGGCCGAAGTAGCTGGCGGTCACCTGCCAATCGTCGCTGCCATAGTTGTAGCTGGCGCCCAGGCGGCGACCGGTGCCGTACAGGTTGGTGATCAGCGCCTTGGAGATGAAGTCGTTGTTCTTGGTCGACGACAGCTCTTCCATGCTGTTAGGCTGCTTGAACTGGCCCAGCACCAGGTAGTTGTTCTTGTCGCCACCGAACTTGTACTTGATGTTGGTGTCGAGGAACTTGTTGCCGCTGGTCGATGCATCGTAACCCAGCACCCATTCGATGTTGCCCGGGCCCTTGCCCTTGAGCACCAGTTCGGCGCGGCGCAGGCCGAAATCGGTGTCGTCGCCGTCACCGGGATCGGCATCCAGGTTCAACTGGTCGTTGTCGTACCAGTAGCCGTCGGCCTGGACGAGGCCTTCGAAGCTGACCTCGGAACCGCCGACCACGTCTATGGCCACTTCCGCCTTGGCGGCGGGGGCGGCGATGATGGTGGCGACGGCGAGAGCGAGCGTGCAGTGCAGGAGTTTCATGGGTAGCCCTTTGGGCGCAGCGGGAAGATGTTGCGCAGACTAGGGCGTGAAGATTGCGTTATTGTGACAAAACTGTCTTATTTCGTTGCGATGACAGAAAAAAGACGTCCCGGCCGTTCGTCCCGGTGCGTAGCAGGGTAACCGCGACTTGCCGGCAGAAGCGTGGCCAGCTAACCGGCGGTCTTGTCCGGATAGCGGCAGATGTCGCGGATCACGCACTACGGACAATCCGGTTTGCGCGCCTTGCACACATAGCGACCGTGCAGGATCAACCGGCCCCCGATAGCCAGCCGGCGCCGCCTGGGCAAGGCCGTGCCCACGGCAAGTGATCATGCCGCCTCAGGTGGCGGTTTTGTCTGGGTACCGGCACAGATCGCGGATAACGCACTGCGGACAATCCGGTTTGCGTGCCTTGCACACATAACGACCGTGCAGAATCAACCGGCCCCCGATAGCCAGCCGGCGCCGCCTGGGTAAGGCCGTGCCCACGGCAAGTGGTCATGCCGCCTCAGGTGGTGGTTTTGTATGGGTACCGGCACAGGTCAAGGAACACGCACTGCGGACAATCCGGTTTGCGTGCCTTGCACACATAACGACCGTGCAGGATCAACCGGCCCCCGATAGCCAGCCGGCGCCGCCTGGGTAAGGCCTTGCCCACGGCAAGTGGTCATGCCGCCTCAGGTGGCGGTTTTGTCTGGGTACCGGCACAGGTCGCGGATCAAGCACTGCGGACAATCCGGTTTGCGCGCCTTGCAGACATAGCGACCGTGCAGAATCAACCAATGATGCGCGTCATGGATGAACTCGTCCGGGATCACCTTCACCAGCTTGTCCTCGACCGCGCGCACGTCCTTGCCTGGTGCCAGCCCGGTGCGGTTGGAGACACGGAAGATATGCGTGTCCACCGCCATCGTCGGCTGTCCGAACGCGGTGTTGAGGACCACGTTGGCGGTCTTGCGGCCGACCCCCGGCAACGCTTCCAGTGCCTCACGGCTGGCCGGCACTTCACCGCCGTACTGGTCAACCAGGATCTGGCAGGTCTTGATCACGTTGCCGGCCTTGGCGTTGAACAAGCCAATCGTCGAAATATACGACTTCAGCTTTTCTTCGCCCAGTTCCAGTATTGCCGCCGGCGTGTTGGCAACCGGATACAGGCGCCGGGTCGATTTGTTGACGCCGACATCGGTCGCCTGCGCCGACAGCAGCACCGCGATCAGCAGCTCAAACGGCGTGCTGTACTCAAGCTCGGTTTTCGGATGCGGGTTGAGTTCGCGCAGGCGCGAGAACATTTCGATGATTTCGTCGCGCTTGAGGGCGCGGCTGCGGCGCGGTGCGCGCGTCGGGACGGTGGTCTGGGTCATGAGCGGATCAGGATCTGGAATTGCGTTGCGCGGCCTTGGCCTTGGCCCGCGCCAGCAGTGCCGCGGCGGCGGCAGGCAGCGCAGAGGCTGCCGGGTTGCCCGCGGCATCGCCGACGTTCGTGGCCGCTACCGGAGGCTGGCGACGCTTGGCTTCGCGCTCGGCGGCTCGACGCTGCAGTCGTTGCTGTCGGGCCAGGTAGCGGTCGCGTGCGTCCCAGGCGCGCCGTAATCGCTGCTGGGCGTCCGCGATCAGGACCATGCGGGTCGGCGCCGGCGTTATTGAAGCGCAGTCAGGGCAGGGCATGAACGCCATCAGGCCGGCGTCGATGGCGGTATCGACATCGTCCCGCAGCAACAACCGTTGCAATGCATCGGCCTGGCTGGCACAGGTGCAGCGGGATTCCACCGGATGTTGGCCTTCGCCCATGATTATTTGCCGCTGAAGGTAGGCTTGCGGCGTTGCAGGAAGGCCTGGGTACCTTCGCGCATGTCTTCGGTGGAGAACATCAGCCCGAACTGACTGGATTCGAACTGCAGGCCTTCCTCGATCGCACATTCGCCACCGATATTGATCGCATCCAGCATGCCGCGCAGGGCCAGCGGCGCCGAGGCCGCCAGTTGCGCGGCAATGGCAAACGTCTCACTTTCCAGCTGGTCCGCGGCGACGACCCGGTTGACGATGCCCAGTTCCAATGCACGTGCGGCGCTGATCGGTGCGCCGAGCAGGCAGAGTTCAAGCGTTGCCGCCCGTCCGGCCAGCCGCAGCAGGCGCTGGGTGCCGCCAAAGCCGGGAATCAGGCCGAGGTTTATCTCCGGTTGTCCCAGTTTGGCGGTGTCGGCAGCCACCCGAATGTGACATGCCATGGCCAGTTCCAGCCCGCCGCCGAGTGCAAAACCATTAATCATGCCGATCACCGGCTTGGGCATGGTTTCCATCGCCCGCATCATCTTTTGCCCACGCAGGGAAAAATCCCGCGCCTGGGCCGGGCTCAGATCGGCCAT
This sequence comes from Pseudoxanthomonas dokdonensis, assembly GCF_001431405.1. GTDB lineage: Bacteria > Pseudomonadota > Gammaproteobacteria > Xanthomonadales > Xanthomonadaceae > Pseudoxanthomonas_A > Pseudoxanthomonas_A dokdonensis. The sequence continues at coordinate 346,796 of NZ_LDJL01000011.1, read as the reverse complement.
CTCGCTGATGTCAGCGCCGGCCACGAATGCCTTGGGGCCAGCACCGGTCAGCACCACGACCCGTACCGTGTCGTCGCCAGCGGCCTGCTCGAACGCGGCTTTCAGCGCATCCAGGGTCTGCGCGTTGAGGGCGTTGAGCTTGTCCGGCCGGTTGACTTCGATGACCAGGACAGCGTCCTGCTGGCGGGTGCTGATGGGCGAATTCATGATGCGTGATGACCTTTTGTGAAATTTTGGTAAAGGGAACTTGCCTGTCGCCCGCTTGTCATAAGGCTGCCCAAGTGAGTAGCGATAAGCCGCTCCGACGGCTATCCTAACGCGTCCACCCAAGGCGAAGCCCGCCTTGTCACCACCCCCGGAGAATGTTTGATGAAGTTTCGTTCGTTAGCGGTCGCAGTAGCGGCATTCGCCTTGGCTGGTAACGCCTTGGCTCAGGACACCTCGTCCGAGAAAGGCAAGTTGAGCTATTACTTTGGCTATGACTACGGCAACAACCTGGCAGAACTGACCGCCCGTGGCGAACAGATCGACATCAACACGGTCGTCAAGGGCCTGCAGGATGCCTATGGCAAGCAGAAGCCGGCATTGACCGCCGAACAGCTGAAGCCGGCACTGGAAGCTTTCCAGACCCGCGAAAAATCACGCGCTGCCAAAGCCAAGGCCGATTATGACAAGGCTGCCGCCGACAATCTGACCAAGAGCAACCAGTTCCTGGCCAGCAACAAGGCCAAGGCCGGCGTGCAGACCCTGCCCAGCGGTGTGCAGTACCGCGTGATTGAAAGCGGCAAGGGTGCCAAGCCGACCATGGCCAGCACCGTGCAGCTGGAAGTCGCCGGTCCGTTCCCGTACGGCCAGCGTCCGGCCGAAGCCCGTCCGGCCACCAGCATCCCCAGCATCAAGGTCAGCGAAGTCGAAATGCCGACCATGCGTGAAGTGCTGACCCAGATGCCGGCCGGCACCAAGTGGGAAGTGACCCTGCCGCCGGACAAGGCGTATGGCGCCGACCCGCGTACCGGCTTCCCGCCGAACGTGGCCGTGCAGTTTGAAATCAAGCTGGTCAGCGTCAAGTAATCCCGCTGCCAGTGGTATCCAGCAAACGCCGGCTTCGTGCCGGCGTTTGTGTTTGCGCGGCAGCCTGCGCCGATGCACCTGACATCCTGTAGAACAAGCATCCGAGATAATGAATTCAGCCTACCGCGCCGTGCTCAGCCCCTGTATTGGTGTCTGCAATCTATCCAGCGACGGAGTGTGCGAAGGTTGCATGCGGACGGTTGCCGAAATTGCCGGTTGGTCGCAGATGAATGACGAACAGCGATTGCATCTGATGGACGTGGTGTTGCCCGGGCGGGAGACCGAACGCGCCGGCTGGTTCCAGCAGCTGCCCGAGCACACGCGCCTGCAATCCATCCTGCACCCGCTGGACACGGTGCCGGAATCGCCCGGTTGGAACATCGATGAGCTCAGCGATCTGCTGCCGCCCGGACCCTTGGCCGAAGCCGCCGTGCTGCTGGGACTGGTGCCGCGGCCGCAGGGCACCCAGGTCATCCTGACCCGGCGCACCGATACCCTTCGCCATCACGGCGGCCAGGTCAGTTTTCCCGGCGGCCGGGTTGAACCATCGGATATCAGCGTGGTCGCCGCGGCGCTGCGTGAAAGCCGTGAGGAAATTGCATTGCAGGCAGGCGATGCGCTGCCATTGGGTTACCTGGATCCGTTCCTGACCATCAGCGGTTTCCGTGTGATCCCGGTGGTGGCGGTGATATCGCCGGATTTTGTCGCGACACCTTCGCCGGACGAAGTTGCCGAGGTATTCGAAGTCCCGCTGAGCTATCTGATGGCGCCGGAAAACCTGCGTCGGCAGCAGATGGATTATCGCGGCCGCAGCCGCCAGGTGCTCGAGTTCGCCTGGCCGGGCCAGCGCATCTGGGGCGCGACCGCGTCGGTCCTGCTCAATCTTCGCCAGAAACTGGAGACTAGCCGATGAACACGCCAACGCCGCATTGGACCACGCTGGTCGACGTATCGACCCTGCAGCAGGCATTGACGACCTCCGGACATGCGGATGCGGAGCAGGGCGGCAGGATTCGACTGGTAGACGCGCGCTTTTCACTGGCCGATGCCGAGGCCGGGCGCGACGCCTATCAACAATCGCACCTGCCCGGCGCGGTATATGCGGATTTGAATCGGGATCTGTCGGACCTGTCCAAGACCGGGCAAGGCCGCCATCCGTTACCGGACAGCGACGTGTTCCGCCATCGCCTTGGTCAATGGGGCATCACCCCGCGCGATCAGGTGGTGGTCTACGACGCCAACGATGGCAGCATGGCCGCCGCACGGCTGTGGTGGATGCTGCGCCTGCTCGGCCATCAGCGGGTTGCAGTGCTGGACGGTGGACTGGCGGCGTGGCGGGCAGCGGGATTGGCGGAAAGCACCGACCGTCCGCAGTACCCGTCAACACCGGACTATCCCGGCCGTTTCGCCCTCGATCAGCAGATCGATGCGGCCCAGGTCGAGGCGCGCCTGCAGCAAGCGCCCGGCTGGCTGCTGGATGCGCGCGCGGGCGAGCGTTTCCGTGGCGATGTCGAACCGATCGACGCGCGGGCAGGGCACGTGCCGGGTGCGGTCAACCATCCGTTCTCCAGCAACCTGGTTGATGGCCATTTCAAACCCGTCGACGTGCTGCGTTCGCAACTGCAGGCCAGCCTGCGCGGTCATCCAGCCGACCAGGTGGTGCTGATGTGCGGTTCCGGGGTGACTGCATGCCACCTGCTGCTGGCGATGGAACACGCCGGCTTGTCCGGCGCGCGGATTTTCCCGCCCTCATGGAGTGGCTGGATCAGCGATCCCTCGCATCCGGTCAGCAACGGCGGCTGATCCGGGCGCGTACGACGCGTTGTCGTCACGACAGTGTCATCCCGCCACGGCATTCTCCCGCGCTTGATTGACGGGGGATTCCAGCATGTTCACCAATCAGTGGCGCCGATGCGCGCTGCTTTGCCTGTTGTTGGCCAGCGCCTGCGCGAGTGCACAGGACCAGGACGCCGAGCGCCTGCGCATCCACGGCTCCAATACCATCGGTCGCGATCTGATGCCGGCGCTGGTCGATGCCTGGCTGCGCTCACTGGGTTTCATCCAGATCCAGCGACGTGACATCAATGCAGCGCTGACCGAACTGCACGCGACCCGCGATGGGCTGCCATTGATCGTCGAGATAGAGAAGAAAGGGTCCGGCCTCGGCTTCGCGGATCTGGTGGAAGGTCAGGCGGAACTGGCGATGATGGCGCAGCCGTTGACTGCACGACAACTCGAGGACGGCTGGCAGCTGGGTGATCTGCACTCGCCGGAGCAGGAGTTCGTTCTGGCGCTGGATGGACTGGCGGTCGTGGTCAACGAGGCCAGTCCGTTGCGCGCACTCAGCACCCAGCAACTGGCCGCGATCCTCGATGGCCGGATTACGCGCTGGTCGCAACTGGGCGGGGCCGACCTGCCACTGGATGTACACAGCGATGGCGCCAGCAGCGGTACCCGTGATTTCATCCGCCAACGTCTGCTGGCCGGTGCCCAGGTGCGACGGCCGATCATCGGCCATGCAGAACTGGCGCAGGCGGCGCAGGCGGTCAGCAAGGACCCGTCGGCGTTGGCGCTGGTGGGCCTGGACACGCCACTGCCTGCCAATGTGCGGGCGTTGCCGGTTTCCGACACCGGCATTGCCGTTGCCCCGGACCCGGTAGGCGTGGGCAGCGAGGACTATCCGCTCACTCGCCGCTACGTGCTGCGCGGCGGTCCCCTGATGTCGGCCCTGGGGCGCAGCCTGGCGCTGTACGCGGTCGGTTCCGCGGGTCAACGTGCGGTGCAACAGGCCGGCTATCGATCACTGCGCCTGCGCCAGGTCGACGGCACCGGCACGCCGGACCCGCGCACGCCGTATGGCGAAGCGGTGGCCGGCGCGACCCGCTTGCCATTGAGCCTGCGCTTCAACCTCGGATCACTGACCACCTACTTCGAAAGCCGCAGTGCCGGCGACATGGAACGGGTGGTGGCGTTCATGCGTGAACCGGCCAACCGTGGCCGCAAACTGGTGGTCGCCGCCTTCACCAACGACGACCCGGGCAACCGGCTGGTGCCGACCATGGTCAGCAACGAGCGCGCCGACATCGTCGCCGGACACCTGATCCGCGAGGGCATTCCGGTAGTGCGGGCGCTGGGCCTGGGCGGTAGCCGGCCGCTGGCGTCGTCGGCCACCGAGGCGGGCCGGGTCCGCAACGAACGGGTGGAGCTGTGGCTGCAGTAGCAGGATCCTACTTGCGCAGCTTTGCCACCAATGCCTGCAATGCCGCTTGCGTATCGGGTTCCTGCCAGGCATCGACGAAACGTTCCAGTTCAATGAACTGCGGCGACAATGCTTCCACCAGATCCTCGCGGGCAATGGCGCGGGTACGCAGCATTGGCTGTTGCGGCAATGCCAGCAGCTGCTGCAACCATTGCAATGCGCGGGCGCGGACATTCGATTGTTCGGTCAGTTCATCGACCAGTCCCAGTTCCAGTGCACGCTCGGCGGCGACCATCTCGCCGGCCACCAGCAGGCGCTCGGCGCGGTAATTGCCGACCACGCGGCGCATCAGACGCTGGATGCCTTCGGGCACCACCAGACCGACCTGGGTTTCATTGAGACCGATCGCGAAGGGGCGCGCCGGATCCACGCTGCGCGCCATTACCCGGTAATCGCAGCACAGCGCCAGCACGCAGCCGCCGGCGGGCGCGTGGCCGCTGATCGCGGCGACCACCGGCACCCGCGATCCGGCCAGGGTGCGGGCGACGCCGAAGAACGCCTGCCAGCTGTCCAGCAACGCAGCCCGATTGTCGCCATGCGACAACAGGTGCGGCACATCCATGCCGGCGGAAAAAATCCGTTCGCCGCCGGACAGCACGATGCCACGCACGCCGTCACCGATGGCGGTGTCGAGATCGTGGATCAAGGCCCGGCACAGCGCGGTATCCAACGCATTCACCGGTGCCCGCGCCATACGGATTTCGCGGATGTCGCCGTGGTCGATGCACTGCACCAGATCGCTCATTCATGTTCTCCCGGAAGTCAGGCCATTATCATAGGGCCACGCTTCAACGGTGTATTCCCATGCTGATTGCTTCCCGCTGGCTGCTTGCCGCCACGCTGGCCCTGGCCGGCACCTCCGTTCACGCCGCAGAATGCCTGCCCAGGGTCGAATCGGCCTGGGTCCGCCTGCCGCCGGTGGCGATGCCGATGATGGCCGGATTCGCCACCCTGTCCAATCCGTGCGAAACGCCGTTGCAGGTGGTGTCGGCCTCGAGTCCGGCGTTTGCCGATGTCAGCATCCACCAGAGCACCGTGGTCGATGGCATCAACCGGATGCGCGAAGTGGACGTGCTGGAGATTCCCGCTGGTGGCAGCGTCGAACTCAAGCCCGGCAGTTACCACCTGATGCTGATGCAACCGAAGACCGCGCCCAAGGCGGGCGACAAGGTGTCGATCGTGCTCAAGCTGCAGGATGGACGCGAGCTGCCGGCCAGCTTCCAGGTGCGCGCCAACCCCAACGCCAGTTGAGTTGCACGCGCGTGCACGCGATGCCTGTGCATCGCGCGTCGCTGGCGTGCAAGAACTGACCGCCAGCTGCTGCAGGCTGGCGCTCGAGTGAATCAGAGCGAGGCGTTGCGGATCGCCTCGGGTAAGGGCGCGCTGTGGCCGGTACGGGTGTCCATCCACACCACCACCACGTTGCCATCCGAATACAGCACCGATGCGTCCTCGCTGGAGACGATGCGGTGACCGATGGTCACGCTGCTGGTGCCCAGCCGATCCACATACAATTCCACCACCACGTCGTTGGGCCAGGTCAATGGCCGCTTGTAGTTGATGTTGTTGGCGGCCACGACCGGCGCGATGCGGTCGGTCATCGACACGCCGGGCACGGTCAGCATCCAGCGCACGCGCGCTTCTTCCAGGTAGGAAATGTACTTGGCATTGTTGACATGACCCATGCTGTCCATGTCGCGCCAGCGCACGCTGATCGGGATGCGGGCCAGCACTTTGCGAGCGTCGGTCGGGTTGTTCGGGGTCTCACTCATTTGCTCTTGGCCTTCTTCTTGGGCGCTGCTTTGCTTGTCGCCTTGGCTGCCTTGGCTGCCTTGGCTGCCTTGCGCGGTGGCAACGCGTCCGGTTTGGCCACGGCGGCTGGCTTGCTGGCCTTCCTGCCAGCGACCTTCGGCAGCAGTGGCGCCAGGAACCGGCCAGTATGCGAGGCCGGATTGGCGGCGATGTCTTCCGGGGTGCCGGTGGCGATGATCTGACCGCCACGGTGACCACCTTCCGGGCCAAGATCCACCACCCAGTCGGCGGTCTTGATCACATCCAGATTGTGTTCGATGACGACGATGGTGTTGCCGTCATCGCGCAGCTTGTGCAGCACCGCCAGCAGGTGCTCGATGTCGTGGAAGTGCAGGCCGGTGGTCGGCTCGTCGAGGATGTACAAGGTCCGGCCGGTGTCGCGCCGTGACAGCTCCTTGGACAACTTGACCCGCTGTGCCTCGCCACCGGACAAGGTGGTCGCGCTCTGGCCAAGCTTGATGTAGCTCAGGCCGACGTCCATCAGCGTTTCCAGCTTGCGGGCGATGCTGGGCACCGGTTCGAACAGGGTCAGCGCATCTTCGACGGTCATTTCCAGCACGTCGTTGATGTTGTAGCCCTTGTAAAGGATCTCCAGGGTTTCGCGGTTGTAGCGTTTGCCATGGCAGACATCGCAGGGCACATACACGTCCGGCAGGAAGTGCATCTCGACCTTGATCAGGCCATCGCCCTGGCACGCCTCGCAACGACCGCCACGCACGTTGAAACTGAAACGCCCGGCGGCGTAACCACGCGCACGTGATTCCGGCACCTGCGCATACAACTCACGCAACGGTGTGAACAGGCCGGTGTAGGTCGCCGGATTCGAGCGCGGGGTGCGTCCGATCGGCGACTGATCGATATCGACCACCTTGTCGAACAGATCCAGCCCCTCGACCTCGCGATAGGCCGCTGGTTTATGCGAGGCGCCGTTGATCTCGTTGGCCGCCAGCGCATACAGGGTGTCATTGATCAGCGTCGACTTGCCGGAACCGGAGACACCGGTGACGCAGGTGAACAGGCCGGAGGAAATGGTCAGGTCCACATCCTTCAGATTGTTGCCGCTGGCGCCGCGCAGCTGCATGCTCATCTTCGGATTCGGCTGATGCCGCGCCTTCGGGATTTCGATCGCGCGCTTGCCCGACAGGTACTGCCCGGTCAATGACCGGGGCGCCTTCAGGATGTCCTCCAGCTGGCCTTCGCCGACGATTTCACCGCCATGCACACCAGCGCCCGGGCCGATGTCGAGGATGTAGTCGGCGGCGCGGATCGCGTCTTCGTCGTGTTCGACCACGATCACGGTGTTGCCGAGATCACGCAGTCGGGTCAGGGTACCCAGCAGACGTTCGTTGTCGCGCTGATGCAGGCCGATCGACGGCTCGTCCAGTACGTACATCACCCCGACCAGGCCGGCGCCGATCTGGCTGGCCAGGCGGATGCGCTGGGCTTCGCCACCGGACAGGGTGTCGGCCTTGCGTTCCAGGGTCAGGTAATCAAGGCCGACATCGACCAGGAAGCCCAGCCGCTCGCCGATCTCCTTGACGATCTTGGTGGCGATTTCACCGCGCCAGCCGGGCAGGGTCAGCTCGCGGAAGAAGCGCAGTGCTTCATCGACCGGCAGCACCACCAGTTCCGGCAGTGGGCGGTCGGCGACGAACACGTTGCGGGCGGCGCGATTGAGGCGGGCGCCATCGCATTCGGGGCAGGGTTGCTCACTGATGTACTTGGACAACTCCTCGCGCACCGCCGACGACTCGGTCTCGCGATAGCGACGCTCCAGGTTCGGCACGATGCCTTCGAACTTGTGCTTGCGCTGGGTGCGGCCACCGGATTCGGTGAAGTAGGTAAAGGTCACCTGCTCGTTGCCGCTGCCGTACAGCACCGCCTGCCGGACCTTGTCGGGCAGGCTCTGCCAGGCCGCATCGACGTCGAAGCGGTAGTGCTTGGCCAGCGAGGCAATCAGCTGGAAATAGTAGGCATTGCGGCGATCCCAGCCGCGCACCGCGCCGGCCGACAGCGACAGCTCCGGATGCACGACCACCCGATCCGGATCGAAGAACTGGGCCACGCCCAGGCCATCGCATTTGGGGCAGGCACCGACCGGTGAGTTGAACGAAAACAGCCGCGGTTCCAGCTCCGGCAGCGAGTAGTCGCAGACCGGGCAGCTGTACTTGGACGAAAACAGCATCGGCGAGGCGTCGCTCTGGTCCAGCGACATCACCGAGGCCATGCCGTCACCCAGCTTCAGCGCGGTCTCGAAGCTTTCGCTCAGCCGTTGCTTGATGTCCTCGCGCGGGCGGAAGCGATCGATCACCGCCTCGATGGTGTGTTTCTGGCGCAGCGCCAACGGCGGCACGGCATCGATTTCATGCAGCTGGCCGTCGACCCGGACCCGGACGAAACCCTGCGCGCGCAGTTGATCGAACACCTGCGCGTGCTCGCCCTTGCGCTCGCGGATCACCGGCGCCAGCAGCATGTAGCGCTGCTCGCGGCTGGCTTCGTCGTTGCCCAGCGCCAGTACCTGGTCGACCATCTGGCTGACCGTCTGTGCCTCCAGTGGATAGCCGTGGTCGGGGCAGCGCGGCAGCCCCACGCGTGCGTACAGCAGGCGCAGGTAGTCGTAGATCTCGGTAATGGTGCCGACCGTCGAGCGCGGATTGTGCGAGGTCGATTTCTGTTCGATCGAGATCGCCGGCGACAGCCCCTCGATATGGTCGACGTCGGGCTTTTCCATCACCGACAGGAATTGCCGGGCGTAGGCCGACAGCGATTCGACATAGCGCCGCTGGCCTTCGGCATAGATGGTGTCGAAGGCCAGCGAGGACTTGCCGGAGCCGGACAGGCCGGTGATGACAATCAACTTGTCACGCGGCAGATCCAGGTCGATGTTCTTCAGGTTGTGCGTGCGCGCACCGCGGATGCGGATACTGTCCATGCCGTGAGGGTGGCCTGTTCAGGAAAGGGAGGGTTTGGGGCTCCAGCTCCACCGCCGGCCGGTCCGGCCACGGTGAATCGCCCAGCGTAGCGAGTCCCTGATTTGGGGGCAAATGCAGCTTACAAAAGTGCGCAACCGGTGCCCGTCCAGCGGCTCGCAGGCCGGGATTCATGATTGGCCCGGGCGGTCTCACCGGCTGAGACGGGGTTTGACTGCAAGCGCCTGAAACCCTTACAATTCCGCTTCTGTCCGCCCCCGATGGCGTGCAGGCATAAAATAACTACAGAAGAGGAAACACCCATGTACGCAGTTCTAGTCACAGGCGGTAAGCAATACCGCGTGATGAAGGGCGAAACCCTGCGCGTCGAAAAGCTCGATGCCGAGGCCGGCCAGGATATCACCTTCGACAACATCCTGATGTTGGGCGATGGCGAAGGCGTCAAGCTGGGCGATGCGCTGAAGGGCGCTTCGGTCACCGCTACCGTCAAGTCGCAAGGCCGTGCCGACAAGGTTCGCATCATCAAGTTCCGTCGCCGTAAGCACCACAAGAAGCAGATGGGCCATCGGCAGTACTACACCGAAATCGAAATCACCGGCATCGCCGGTGGTGACAACAAGTAAGGAGAAGCAGTCATGGCACATAAAAAGGGCGTAGGCTCATCGCGCAACGGCCGCGACTCCAACCCGAAGATGCTGGGCGTGAAGGTGTACGGTGGCCAGGCCATCGACGCCGGCAACATCATCGTCCGCCAGCGCGGCACCCAGTTCCATCCGGGTACCGGCGTCGGCCTGGGCCGCGACCACACGCTGTTCGCGCTGGTCGATGGCAAGGTCGAGTTCTCGGTGAAGGGCGCCAAGAAGCGCCGCACCGTGAGCGTGGTGGCCTGATACGGCCATCGCGATCGCACCGCACTTGTCCGGCCTGACCGCCGGACGTTCGAAGAACCCCGCTTCGGCGGGGTTTTTCATTGCAGCCGCGCCTAGTGCGGCCGCCACCGGCGATAGCGTGCCCGGGCTAAACTAGCCGGGGCGGGCGCGCGCCACCTTTCCAATTCCGATTGTTGATGACCCACTCATGAAACTCGTAGACGAAGCAGAAATCCAGGTCACCGCCGGCAATGGCGGCAACGGTTGCATTGGCTTCCGGCGCGAGAAGTTCATCCCGCTGGGTGGTCCGGATGGCGGCGACGGTGGCAACGGCGGCAGCGTCTGGGTGCGTGCCGACGAGAACCTCAACACGCTGGTCGATTTCCGCCACCAGAAGCACTTCAGCGCCCAGCGCGGCGAGAATGGCATGGGCCGGCAGATGTACGGCAAGGCCGGCGAGGACCTGACCATCACGGTGCCGGTCGGCACGGTGGTCATCAACGTCGACACCGATGAAATCATCGGCGACCTGACCAGCCATGGCGATCTGCTGCTGGTGGCCAAGGGCGGCAAGGGCGGCCTGGGCAACATGCACTTCAAGAGTTCGGTGACCCGCGCACCGCGCAAGGCCACGCCGGGCGAAGAGGGCGAACAGCGGCTGCTCAAGTTCGAGCTCAAGCTGCTGGCCGATGTCGGCCTGCTGGGCTTTCCCAACGCCGGCAAGAGCACGCTGATCCGGGCGGTCTCGGCGGCGACCCCGAAAGTGGCCGACTATCCGTTCACCACTTTGTATCCCAACCTGGGCGTGGTCAGTGTCGAGCCGCACCGCAGCTTCGTGATCGCCGACATCCCGGGCCTGATTGAAGGCGCCGCCGATGGGGCCGGGCTGGGCGCGCAGTTCCTGCGCCACCTGCAGCGGACCAGCATCCTGCTGCACCTGGTCGACATGGCGCCGGTGGCCGAGGAATACGCCGACAGCGGCGTGGTCGCCTCGCCGGTGGAGCAGGTGCGGGCGATCGAGCGCGAACTGCTCAAGCACGACCCGGAGCTGATGAACAAGCCGCGCTGGCTGGTGCTCAACAAGGCCGACCTGATGTTCGAGGATGAGGCCGCCGAGCGCGCCGCCGGCATCGTCGCCGAACTGGGCTGGGAGCAGCCCTGGTACATGACCTCGGCGATTTCACGCGAGGGCACCTGGCCGATCATGAAGGACATCATGGCGTTCTTCGACCGCCAGAAGGAAGAGGAGCAGGAAGCCCGCGATGCGGGCTGATGCGGGCCTGCGGCAACCGCTGATGGCGGAGTGCCGGCCGGCTTGCGGCCGCCCGCCAGTCAGTGCGGCTGGCCGCTCGGCGCCGGCGCGACCGTGGCTCGCTGGCGCCATCTCCGAGGCAACAAAAAACCCGGCCGAAGCCGGGTTTTCGTATCTTCCCGTCAGTGCCTGGCGCTTAAGCGGCCAGCGCCTTGATGCGGGTGTTCAGGCGAGCCTTGTGACGGGCGGCCTTGTTCTTGTGGATCAGGCCGCGGGCGCTGAACCGGTCCAGGATCGGCTGGGCGATGGCGAAAGCCGCCTGGGCGCCAGCGGCGTCGCCGGCTTCGATGGCCTTCAACACTTTCTTGACGGAGGTGCGCAGCATCGAACGCTGACCTGCATTGCGCGCATTGCGCACGACGGTCTGCTTGGCGCGCTTCTTGGCGGACTTGATATTGGCCACAGTGGGTTCCTGAAATCTGGGAAAATGATGAAACGGGAAATGAGACAGGAAAGTATGGACTATTCAGCGACTTGGGTCAAGTTGGCGGGCGCCAGACCGGGGGCCCGTGCATGAGCGGCAACCGTCTGCTGCGCTCCAGCGCCGTTTTCAGTGCGATGACCCTGCTGTCACGGGTGTTCGGCCTGGTCCGGGACCAGGTTTATGCCTTTGTTTTCGGCGCCAATGCGGCGATGGACATCTTCCTGATTGCCTTCCGCATTCCCAATTTCATGCGCCGGCTGTCGGCCGAAGGCTCGTTTTCGATGGCCTTCGTGCCGGTGCTGGCTGAATACAAGGAAACCCACAGCCAGGCCGAGGTCAAGGCGCTGATCGACCGCATCACCGGCACCCTGGCCGGCTTCCTGCTGGCGCTGACCGCACTGGTGCTGATTTTCGCCAACCAGTTGGCGCCGCTGTTCGACAGCAACATGTCCGGCGCCGAGGCCGACCTGCTGGCGGAGATGCTGCGGATAACCTTCCCGTACGCACTGTTCATTTCGCTGGCATCGCTGGCCGGCAGCATTCTCAACAGCTATGGCAGGTTCGCCATCCCGGCGCTGTCGCCGGTGTTGATGAACATCACCATGATTGCCGCCGCGCTGGGGTTGGCACCACTGATGAACTACTCGGTCACCGCGCTGGCCTGGGGCGTGTTTGCCGCCGGTCTGGTGCAGTTGCTGTTCCAGTTGCCGGCGCTGGCGAAAATCGGCCTGCTGCCGCGGCCGCGCTGGGATCTGGCCCATGCCGGCGTGCGCAAGGTGTTGCGGCTGATGGTACCGACCCTGTTCGGTTCCTCGGTGGTGCAGTTCAATCTGTTGTTCAACTCCTGGGTGGCCTTCGCCCTGATTGGCGGCAGTGTCAGCTGGTTGTATTACAGCGACCGCCTGCTGGAATTTCCGCTGGGCATGTTTGGTGTCGCCATCGGCACGGTGATCCTGCCGCACCTGTCCAGTCGCCACGCCGCGGCCGACAAGGATGGCTATTCGAAGGGGCTGGACTGGGGCTTCCGGCTCTGCCTGCTGCTGGGCTTGCCTGCCTGCGTCGGCCTGATCCTGTGCGCCGAACCGCTGATGGCGACCTTGTTCCAGTATCGTCGCTTCACTGCCCATGACAGCTGGATGAGCAGCCTCAGCCTGATGGCCCAGGCCACCGCGATTCCGGCCTTCCTGCTGGTCAAGGTATTGGCGCCGGCGTTCTATTCGCGGCAGGACACCCGGACCCCGGTCAAGGCGGCGGTGGTCGCGGTGGTGGTCAACGTAGCCTGCGTGCTCGCGCTGATCGGTGGGGTAGTGGCCTGGAGCCCGGCCGGGCAGGCGGCGCTGGCCAGCAGCGGCGGCGACTATCGGCTGGCCGCCGCGCAGATCCCGGGCATGCATGCGTTGCTGGCGCTGTCGATCGCCATTGCCGGCTGGGTCAACACCCTGCAGCTGACCTGGTATCTGCGCCAGGCCAGGGTCTATCGCCGGCAGCCGGGCTGGGGCCGTTTCCTGCGCCAGCTACTGCTGGCGACATTGGCGATGGGTCTGGTGGTCGGGGCGCTGCGCTGGCAGTGGCAGGACTGGACGCCGTGGCTGTGGTGGCAGCGCGGATGGCGACTGACCGCGATGGTGGTCGCCGGTGGCGCGGTGTATGCCGCGCTGCTGTGGCTGCAGGGCATCCGTCCGCGTGATCTTCGGGGCCATTGAGAACGTGCGTCCCGGCTATACTTCAAGGTAATGAGCAGGCTGTTTCGTGACGTCGATGGCGGACCGGTGTGTCCGCAGGGTAGCGTGGTCTGCATCGGCGCCTTCGATGGTCTCCATTTGGGTCATCGGGCGTTGGTGCGCCATGCGGTTTCGCGTGCGCGGGCATTGGGCGTGCAGCCGGCGGCGTTGAGTTTCGAGCCATTGCCGCGCGAATTCTTCGCCACGGCCGAGCCGCTGCCACGGTTGACCCTGGCGCGGGCCAAGATCGAGGGACTGCAGGACCTGGGCGTGGAGGCGATCGGCCTGCTGCGGTTCAACCAGCGGCTGGCCGCGGTCAGCGCCGAGGACTTCGTGCAGCGGGTGCTGGTGCAGCGCCTGGCCGCGCGCGAGGTGTGGATTGGTCCGGACTTCCGCTTCGGTCATCGCCGCGGCGGTGATCTGGGGCTGCTGCAGGCACTGGGCGCGCGACAGGGCTTCAGCGCGCACGAAATTGCGCCGGTGCACGCGCATGGCGAGCGCGTCTCCAGTACCCGTATCCGCGAATACCTGCGGCTGGGCGCCTTCGAGCAGGCCGCGGATCTGCTCGGCCGGCCGTATGCGATTGGCGGGCGGGTGGTGCGCGGCAGGCAGCTGGGACGCACGCTGGGCTTTGCCACCGCCAATTTGCGCTTCCCGAAAAAGCCGGCACTGTCAGGCATCTACGCGACCTGGGTGCATGGCGTCGGCGACCGGCCGATGGCCTCGGTGTCCAGCTTCGGCACCCGGCCGACCGTCGACGGTGTCGAGCCGCTGCTGGAAGCCCACCTGTTTGATTTCTCCGGTGATCTGTACGGTCGCCACATCGAAGTCGAATTTGTCGCCAAACTACGCGACGAACTGAAATTCCCCGATCTGCCCAGCCTGACCCGGCAGATGCAGCTGGATGCGGCGCAAGCCCGGCATCTTCTTTCCGACGAAAAACGACGAGTAACGGCGTGACCCAGGATTACAAAGCAACCCTCAATCTGCCCGCGACGGATTTCCCGATGCGCGGTGATCTGCCCAAGCGCGAGCCGCAGACACTGGAACGCTGGTACGCCGATGACCTGTACGCGCAGTTGCGCGAGAACGCCAAGGGCCGGCCGCTGTTCCTGCTCCACGATGGCCCGCCGTATGCCAATGGCGCCATCCACCTGGGCCACGCGGTCAACAAGATCCTCAAGGACATCATCGTCAAGTCCAGGTATCTGGATGGTTTCGACGCGCCTTACATCCCGGGTTGGGATTGCCACGGCCTGCCGATCGAAATCGCCATCGAAAAGAAGTACGGCAAGGTCGGGACCAAGCTGGATGCGGTCGAATTCCGGCAGAAATGCCGCGAATACGCCAACCAGCAGATCGACATCCAGCGCCGCGACTTCAAGCGCCTGGGCGTGATCGGCGACTGGGACAATCCGTACAAGTCGCTGGATTTCCGTTTCGAAGCCAACGAAATCCGCGCGCTGGCCAAGGTCGTCGAGAACGGCCACCTGACCCGCGGGGTCAAGCCGGTGCACTGGTGTTTCGATTGTGGTTCGGCCCTGGCCGAAGCGGAAATCGAATACCAGGACAAAATCTCGCCAGCGATCGATGTCGCCTACGTGGTGCGTGACAGCAAGGCATTGGCGGCGGCGTTCGACGTCGGGATTCCGGCGGGGGTCGAAGTGGCGGTGCCGATCTGGACCACCACGCCGTGGACGCTGCCGGCCTCGCTGGCGGTATCGCTGGGCGCCGAGCTCGAGTACGCGCTGGTCGAAGGGCCGGCGCGTAACGGCACGCCGCGTTGGCTGGTGGTCGCCGACGCGCTGGTCGAACGGGTACTGCAGCGGTATGGCGTCACCGACGTGCGCGTGCATGCGCGGGTTGCCGGCGCCGCACTGGAAGGCCTGCTGCTGTCGCATCCGTTCTATGCCGATCGCGAAATCCCGGTGATCCTCGGCGAACACGTGTCCGCCGACGACGGCACCGGTGCCGTCCACACCGCGCCCGGCCACGGCCAGGAAGACTACGTGGTCGGCAAACGCTACGGGCTGCTGGACAAGTACAGCGCCGCGCAACTGAATCCGGTCGATGGTCGCGGTGTCTACCTGCCGTCAACGCCACCCGCCGGCGATGTGGTGCTGGCCGGCCTGCACATCTGGAAAGCCAACGACGTCATCGTCGACGCGCTGCGTGGCAATGGCACGCTGCTGGCTTTCAGCAAGCTGGAACACAGCTATCCGCATTGCTGGCGGCACAAGACCCCGATTGCGTTCCGGGCCACGCCGCAGTGGTTCATTTCGATGCAGCAGAACCATCTGCGACGCGACGCACTGGCGGCGATCGAGCAGGTGCAGTGGTTCCCGCAATGGGGCAAGGCGCGGATCAGCGGCATGGTCGATGGCCGGCCGGACTGGACCATCTCGCGGCAGCGCACCTGGGGTGTGCCGATCGCCTTGTTTGTCCATCGCGAAAGTGGCGAGCCACATCCGCGCAGCGTCGAGTTGATGCAGGCGGTGGCCGACCGGGTCGAGCAGGGCGGTGTCGATGTCTGGTACACCCTGGAAGCGGCCGAACTGCTGGGCGAAGAGGCCGCGCAGTACGACAAGATCACCGATATCCTCGATGTCTGGTTCGATTCCGGCGTCACCCACGAGGCGGTGCTGCCGGATCGTGGCTTGCCGAAGCCGGCGGATCTGTATCTGGAAGGCTCCGATCAGCATCGCGGCTGGTTCCAGACCTCACTGCTGACCGGCGTCGCCATCGATGGCCGTGCGCCGTACCGGCAATGCCTGACCCACGGTTTCACCGTCGATGAGCACGGCCGCAAGATGTCCAAGTCGCTGGGCAATGGCATCGAGCCGCAGGACATCATGAAGACCCTGGGCGCCGACATCCTGCGCCTGTGGATTGCCTCGGCGGATTACAGCAACGAAATGTCGCTGTCGCAGGAAATCCTCAAGCGCAATGCCGATGCCTACCGCCGCCTGCGCAACACCGCGCGTTTCCTGCTTGGCAACCTGCATGGTTTCGACCCGGCGACGCATGCGGTGCCGGTGGCGGAGATGGTCGCGCTGGATCGCTGGATCGTGCATCGCGCGCATGAACTGCAGCAGAAAATCATCGCCGCCTACACCCGCTACGACTTCGCCGAGATCATCCAGGCGCTGCTGAACTTCTGCAGCGTCGATCTGGGTTCGCTGTACCTGGACGTGACCAAGGACCGCCTGTACACGATGGGCGAGGATTCATTGGGCCGGCGTTCGGCGCAGACCGCGATGCATCACATCGCCGAAGCGTTCGTGCGCTGGATCGCACCAGTGCTCAGCTTCACCGCCGATGAGATGTGGCAGTACCTGCCGGGCGAACACGCCGGCAACGTGCTGTTCGCGACCTGGTACGACGGCCTGCAACCGCTGCCGGCCGATGCCGCCCTCAACGCCACCGACTTCGACAGATTGCTGGCGCTGCGCGAGCAGGTGTCCAAGGTGCTGGAGCCGATGCGCGCCAACAGCCAGATCGGCGCGGCGCTGGAAGCCGAGATCACGGTCTCGGTCAACCCGGCCACCGCCGCCAAATGGCAGCCGCTGGCCGAGGAACTGCGCTTCCTGCTGATCAGCGGCGACGTCACCGTCAGCGCGGTCGATGCCGATGAGGTCTTCGTGCTGGCAAAGCCGACCAGCAAGGCCAAGTGCGTGCGCTGCTGGCACCATCGCGCCGACGTCGGCGCCCATGCCGAACACCCGGAATTGTGCGGACGCTGCGTCAGCAATGTCGATGGCCCCGGCGAAACCAGGACCTGGTTCTGATGGAGACGACCATGAAGCAACGCCCCGTCCGCAACGCCTTGCCCTGGTTGATCGTGTCGGTATTGATCGTGGCCCTGGACCAGTGGAGCAAGGCCTGGGTGCTGAGCGATCTGCCCGAGTACAAGGCGATCCCGGTCATCGATGGATTCTGGAACTGGTACCGCACCTACAACACCGGTGCGGCCTTCAGCTTCCTCAGCGACGCCGGCGGCTGGCAACTGTGGTTCTTCAGCCTGCTGGCGGTGGCGATCAGTGGCCTGCTGGCATTCTGGCTGTCGCGCACCGCGCGCGGCGACTGGCGTCAGGCGCTGCCGTATGCGCTGGTCATCGGCGGTGCGCTGGGCAATGTCATCGACCGCCTGATCCACGGCCACGTCATCGACTTCATCCAGTGGTACTGGCGCGACCATTACTGGCCCTCGTTCAACATCGCCGACTCCGCGATCGTCGCCGGTGCGATTGGCATCGCCCTGTTCGGCCTGTTCGACGGCAAGTCAGCCAGGAAGGCGCGATAATCCCCGCATGGACGTCCTGCTCGCCAATCCCCGTGGTTTCTGCGCCGGTGTCGACCGCGCCATCGAAATCGTCAAACGCGCCATCGAAACCCTGGGCGCCCCGATCTACGTACGCCATGAAGTAGTGCACAACCGCTTCGTCGTCGACGACCTGCGCCAGCGTGGCGCAATCTTCGTCGAGGAGCTGGACGAGGTGCCGGATGGCGCCACCGTCATCTTCAGCGCCCATGGCGTGTCGCAGGCAGTGCGCAACGAAGCCGAACAGCGTGGTCTCAAGATTTTCGATGCCACCTGTCCGCTGGTGACCAAGGTCCACTTCGAAGTCGCTCGCCACTGCCGGGCCGGCCGCGACGTGGTCCTGATCGGCCATGCCGGCCACCCGGAAGTCGAAGGCACCATGGGCCAGTGGGATGCCCAGCAGGGCAGTGGCCGGATCTACCTGGTCGAGGATCTGGACGACGCCCTGAACCTGGAAGTCGAGCAGCCGGACAATCTGTTCCATACCACCCAGACCACGCTGTCGGTGGATGACACCATCGGCATCATCGAAGCGCTGCAGAAGCGCTTCCCGGCGATGCAGGGGCCGAAGAACGACGACATCTGCTACGCCACCCAGAACCGCCAGGACGCGGTGCGCGACCTGTCCGCGCAGTGCGACCTGATCCTGGTGGTGGGTTCGCCCAACAGCTCCAATTCCAACCGCCTGCGCGAGCTGGCCGAGCGTGAAGGAGTGGAGTCGTACCTGATCGACGGCGCCGAGGAAATCCAGCCATCCTGGATCACCGGCAAGCGCAAGGTCGGGGTGACCGCCGGCGCCTCGGCCCCGGACGTACTGATCGAAGGCGTCATCGAGCGCCTGCGCGAACTGGGTGCCGGCTCGGTCGGCGAACTGGACGGGCATCCGGAAAACATGGTCTTCGCTCTGCCCAAGGAACTGCGCCTGCAACTGGTCAATTGACCGGACCCCGGCCAGCCCCTAAAATTCACGGTCCCGCCGGAATAGCTCAGTTGGTAGAGCGGCGCATTCGTAATGCGTAGGTCGTAGGTTCGATTCCTATTTCCGGCACCACCGATATGACTTGCCGGATTGCGGTTTTTGCCCCAATCGGCCCCAAACGCCCGGCCTGTATAGGTTCCGGGCGTTTTCATTTCCGGGTTTCGTGCGGTTATCCGTCCAACTGCCAGTATCAATTCCCCACGGTTTCCCAATAAGCCATGCCCGCATGGCGAGCATTGCGCCGTGACCAGCCTGGGTATCTGCAGCTGCCTTCGCTGTGGTTGCTTGCGTATCGCACCCTTGACTGAGCTTGAGACCGAAGCTTGCGGTTGTGGACTGCAGCTGTCGCCATTCCGGGTGCTAACGGCATCCATACTGGCAACATCCATTGCCGGCCTGGACACCGCGATCACCGCGCGATACTACGACAGCACTCTGAAAGAAACAGCTATCTGCTGCTTGATGAAGCTGACCGACGACGACTCATCCATATTGTTGGTTGCGATTTCATTACCGGCTGCATCGAGGATGCTGACCGTATAAATCTCAACTGATGATGTGCTATGAGCACTGTCATGGGTAATCAGCACTTGCATCGGCAAGGCCAGAGGCGTTGCGAGTAAGCTGTATGGCTGGCTCGCTTCAACTTCGAGCATGACGGAACTATTAGCCGGTTTGGTCTTGGGGTCGAGAGAGTCGACTCTCACCAGGAAGTTCTTTGCATGAGGCGCAACTTCCATTTTCCTATCAGTTCCGCCGACGGCTGCTGCACTCCTCGCGGTGATTGCAGTGCCAAGCAGTAGTGATGCTGCGCTTATCGGTATGATTCCAAGCAGATTTCGACGATTCCTATCAACGGGCCTCATTGCGTTTCTCCTTGTCCAGGCATGGGGTCAACGACGCAAATATTTTGATTCGTACATCCATGACTATTAATCCCTGAAGCATCTACCGTGTTGGTGAATCCTGTATTACATCCGGGATCTAACCCTGTTCTCGTATCCAATTCCAGCGGGCTGTATCAAGTGGAATTGGAAATCTAGAGATCGAATTACTTTCTCGTCTACGTTAACGGATCTCTTCTCCGATACGAAATGTTAATAAAGTCTCTATTGGGGCGTATTTCGCAAGTCTGTCCATAAAGACGATGTAGACGATGTACAAGCCAGCGTTTGGATAACCATTCTCCTGTAGCCATCAAGCCAACGGCCAAGCTGCTTTGATTAGCATCAATGGCGTCGTCGCATTCCGCCAGATCAACCCATGACCGATGTGGACCTCGCAGGGGCATTGCACTAGGCAGTGGCCCTGCTCAGGGGTGGATTGCTCATTGCGCGTTTTCCTTGCTTGGCCGGGAGATCGCGGTACTCAGGATGAGTCCATGGCCCAACATATCGATGCTGTCTGTCAGTAGTCCCGCGGCAGTCCATGCCGCCTGCAATCATCCAGATCAGGCCCTTTGTCACATGGGCGGCGGCGGTTGTGCCTTTAGAATCGGGGGATTACCGAATCGCTGTACGCATGGGAGTCTGGATGAAGCACGTGGTCTTGGCCGTTTGCCTGGCGGCCTTTTCGCCGATGGTGTCGGCGCAGCAGCAAACCGAAATACCGCCACCGCGCGATGTGCCGTTCGAAGGCACGCTGCGCCTGCAGGTGGATGCCACCGACCTGCAGCGACGCATCTTCCGGGTCAGCGAGACGATTCCCGCGCATCCGGGCCCGCTGACCCT
This sequence comes from Pseudoxanthomonas dokdonensis, assembly GCF_001431405.1. Classification (GTDB taxonomy): domain Bacteria; phylum Pseudomonadota; class Gammaproteobacteria; order Xanthomonadales; family Xanthomonadaceae; genus Pseudoxanthomonas_A; species Pseudoxanthomonas_A dokdonensis. The sequence continues at coordinate 326,368 of NZ_LDJL01000011.1, read as the reverse complement.
GCTGTATCCGCAATGGCTGCCGGGCAAGCACTCGCCGCGTGGCCCGATCGACAAGCTGGCCGGACTGGTCATCACCGCCAACGGCCAGCGGCTGGAATGGAAGCGCGACCAGTACAACGTGTATGCCTTTCACCTCGACGTGCCCGAAGGCGTCAGCGAGATCGTCGCCCGGTTCGAGTATCTGTCGCCACAGGATGACGACCAGGGTCGGGTGGTGATGACCCCTGACATGCTCAACCTGCAGTGGGATGCCGCCGTGCTGTACCCGGCCGGCTACTACAGCCGCAACATCCCGGCCCAGGCCAGCGTCAAGCTGCCGCCCGGCTGGTCCTATGCGACCGCGCTGGAAACCGCCAGCAAGCAGGGCGACACGGTGACTTTCAAGCCGATCCGGTTCGACGATCTGGTCGATTCGCCGATGTTCGCCGGCCAGCACTACAAGCGGATTGATCTGGACCCCGGTGCCAAACAGCCGGTGCACCTCAATGTTTTTGCCGACGAGGCCAAGGATCTGGAAGCCAAGCCGGAGCAGATCGAGCGGCACAAGGCACTGGTGACCCAGGCCGACAAACTCTATGGGGCGCGCCATTTCGATCACTACGATTTCCTGCTGGCGCTGACCGACAAACTCGGCGGGATTGGCCTGGAACATCACCGCTCCAGCGAGAATTCCGGTGCCCGTGGTTACTTCACCGAATGGGAAAAAACCTGGACCGGGCGCGGCCTGCTGCCCCACGAGTACAACCACTCATGGAATGGCAAATACCGCCGCGGTGCCGATCTGACCACGCCCAACTTCAACGTGCCGATGGGCGACAGCCTGTTGTGGCTGTACGAGGGCCAGACCCAGTTCTTCGGCCAGGTGCTGGCCGCGCGTTCCGGCATGTGGAGCCAGGAACAGACCCGGGCGATGCTGGCGGCAACCGCGGCCGTGTATGACCGTGGCCGGCCCGGCCTGAGCTGGCGCAACATCCAGGACACCACCAACGATCCGACGATTGCCTCGCGCCGGCCGCTGCCCTACCGCAATTACCAGATGAGCGAGGACTACTATTCCGGTGGCCTGATGGTGTGGCTGGAAGTCGACAACAAGCTGCGCGAACTGAGCGGCGGCAAGCGCTCGATCGATGATTTCGCCAAGGCCTTCTTCGGCATGGACAACGGCGTCTGGGAAGTGAACACCTACACCTTCGAGGACATCGTCAGCACTTTGGACCGGATTGCCCCGTATGACTGGGCCACGCTGCTGCGTTCGCGCATTGATGGTCACGGTCCGTTGACCGCCGGCATCGAAGCCAGCGGCTGGCGGCTGGTGTACAAGGACGAGCCGTCGGAAGCGGCCAAATCGGCTGCCGCGCGGCGCAAGGGCCTGGACCTGACCTATTCGCTGGGTTTGAGCCTGAACGAAAAGGGCGCGGTCAACGATGTGCTGTGGGATGGCCCTGCATTCAACGCCCGCATCGGCAGCGGCATGAGCGTGCTGGCCGTCAATGGTCGTGAATACTCGGCGGACGTGATGACCGATGCGGTGACCGCGGCCAAGACCAGCAAGCAGCCGATCGAATTGCTGGTCAAGAATTTCGACCGCATCGAGCCGGTGTCGATTGCCTATTACGAAGGGCTCAAGTATCCGGAGCTGGAGCGCATCGAAGGCAAGCCCGACAATCTCGGCAAGCTGTTGAAGGCGCGCTGAGCCAGGCAGGCCCGGTCTCGCCCGGCGAGACCGGGGCAGGCTAGAGTAAGCGTCTGCCCAAGGGAATTTGATCGTGGCCAAGTCGTCCAGCAAGACCCGCACCGCCTTCGTCTGCAACGAATGCGGTGCCGATTTCAACAAATGGCAAGGCCAGTGCGGCGAATGCGATGCCTGGAATTCGCTGTCTGAAATCGTGCTGGAAAGTGCCACCGCCGCGCCCGCCGCCGCCCGTCGTTCGGGCTGGGCCGGCAAGGCTGAAGTACCGCGCATCACCGCGCTGAAGGACGTCCGCCACAGCGAGGAAGCCCGGGTCAGCACCGGCATCGGTGAGTTCGACCGGGTCCTCGGCGGCGGCCTGGTCGAAGGCGCGGTGGTGCTGATTGGTGGTGATCCCGGTATCGGCAAATCGACGTTGTTGCTGCAGGCGCTGGCGCAGATGTCCGGCAACCTGTCGGCCTTGTACGTCACCGGCGAAGAATCGCTGGCCCAGGTCGCCGGTCGCGCGGTGCGGCTGGGCCTGCCGCTGGACAACCTGCAGGCACTGGCCGAAACCGGCATCGAGCGGATCCTGCAACACGCGGTCGAGGCGCGACCGCGGATGATCGTTGCCGACTCGGTGCAGACCTTGTGGACTGAATCACTGACCGCCGCACCGGGTTCGGTCAGCCAGGTCCGCGAAAGCGCGGCGCGACTGGTGCGTTACGCCAAGGAAACCGGTACCGCGGTATTCCTAGTCGGCCACGTGACCAAGGAAGGCGGCATCGCCGGTCCGCGCGTGCTCGAGCACATGGTCGACGCGGTGCTGTATTTCGAGGGTGAGAGCGGCAGCCGCTTCCGCCTGTTGCGCGCCTTCAAGAACCGCTTTGGCGCGGTCAACGAACTCGGCGTCTTCGCGATGGGCGACAAGGGCCTGAAGGAAGTACCGAATCCGTCGGCGATTTTCCTGTCGGGCAGCAACAGCCAGCAACCGGGCAGCTGCGTGCTGGTCACCCGCGAAGGCACCCGGCCGCTGATGGTGGAAGTGCAGGCGCTGGTCGATTCATCACCGCTGTCCAATCCACGCCGGGTCGCGGTCGGTCTGGAACAGAACCGGTTGGCGATGCTGCTGGCGGTCCTGCACCGGCACGGCGGCATCGTGGTCGGTGATCAGGACGTGTTCGTCAATGTCGTCGGTGGCATCCGGGTACAGGAAACCGCTGCCGATCTGCCGGTGTTGCTGGCGGTGTTGTCGTCGTTGCGCGACAAGCCGCTGGCGGACAAGACGGTGGCCTTCGGTGAGGTCGGGCTGTCCGGTGAAATCCGGCCGGTCCCCAATGGCGAAGAACGGTTGCGCGAAGCGGCCACCCACGGTTTCAAGCGCGCCATCGTGCCGAAGGGCAATGCGCCCAAGTCCGGCAGCTACAAGGGTCTGGAAATCATCGCGGTGGAACGCCTGTCGCAGGCGCTGGAAGCGGCTGCCGACTAGGCTCCGCGGCCGCGTTTTCAAACAAATCAGATATTTTCCCGTTTCCACCGCGCGCATCATGGCGAGCTGTATTTCTGCCATGAATGAGGTTGCCGGATGGAATGGATGGTGTTGCCGCTCAGGCGCTACGCGGATTTCAGTGGGCGCTCGCGACGCAGTGAGTTCTGGATGTTCCAGCTGTTCTACCTGCTGGTGTTGATCGTGCTGGGCATGATGATCGCGATAGGCGCGGTCGTCTCGGACAAGCCCCCGGGCCTGCTGGGAAACCTGGCGCTGGGATTGGTCATGCTGTTCGCGTTGGCCATGGCGGTCCCGATGCTGGCACTGCAGGTGCGTCGCTTCCATGACCAGGACAAATCCGGCTGGATGGTGCTGTGTGCAATGATTCCGTTCATTGGCGGAATCATGGTCCTGGTTTTCATGTGCATGGAAGGCACCCGCGGCCCGAATCGGTTCGGGCCGGATCCCAAGGGCTCGCAACAAGCGGTTTGATCCGGGCGGATGCAACCGACCCAACCCGTCCACGCATGAGTCGTTGACCGGTAAGCCGTTCTTGGATTCGAATGTCAACTGCCGCGAAATGAAAAGGGCCTCATCGAGGCCCTTTTTCATGCTTCCATTACGAGCTTGCAGGTCAGTGGCCGCCCGCCGCGGCACCGCCGGCCTTGGCGTCGAACGGTGGCTTGGCGAACCAGACGAACACGATCACCACCAGGAACAGAATGCCGAGCAGGTGGAAGATTTCGTTGAAACCAATCTGGGTTGCCTGCTGCGAGATCATCCGGTTCAACGCCACCGCGCCGGTCTGCAGGTCACCGTGCCCCAGTGCCGTCACTTGCTGCAGCATGTTGCTGTCGTGGGCGCTGATGTGTTCGGTCAATTGCGCGTGGTGGATGGTGGTGCGCTGGTTCCAGCCCCAGGTGGTCAGTGAGGCGGCGAAACTGCCGCCCAGGGTGCGCACGAAGGTGGCCAGGCCGGAGCCGGCGGCGATCTCATGCGGCTCCAGATCCGACAGCAGGATGGTCAGCACCGGCATGAAGAACAAGGCCACGCCAAAACCCTGGAACAACTGCACCAACGCCACCCGTTCGAAGTTGACGTCGAGGTTGAAGCCGGCGCGCAGGAAGCTGGTTGCGGCCATCGCGATGAAGGCGACGGTGGCCAGCCAGCGCAGATCCATGCGGGTCGCGTACTTGCCTACGAACGGCGTCAGCAGCACTGGCAGGATACCCAGTGGCGCACTGGCGAAGCCGGCCCAGATGGCGGTGTAGCCCAGGTTGCGTTGCAGCCACAACGGCACAAGCAGGCCGACGCTGAAGAACGCCGAGTAGGCCAGCACCATCGCAATCGTGCCGCTGGTGAAGTTGCGATGGCGGAACAGCCGCAGGTTGACGATGGGATCCTTGTCGGTCATTTCCCAGATCACGAAGACGATCAGGGCGACCGCGGCGATGATGCTCAGGGCAACGATCTTGGTCGAGTTGAACCAGTCTTCGTCGTTGCCCAGATCCAGCACGATCTGCAGGGCACCGACGCCCAGCACCAGCATCGCCAGGCCCATGTAATCCATCTTCGGCGTTTCCAGTTTCTCCGGCCGGCCCTTCAACTGGCGACCGACGACGATGCTGGAGAAAATGCCGATTGGGATGTTGATGAAGAAAATCCATTCCCAGCTGTAGTTGTCGGTGATCCAGCCACCGAGGATCGGTCCGGCAATCGGCGCGACCACGGTGACCATCGCCAGCAAGGCAATGGCCTGCCCGCGTTTGGCCGGTGGATAGATCGAAATCAGCAGCGCCTGGGTGACCGGATACATCGGCCCGGCGACAAAACCCTGCAGGGCGCGGGCGGTGACCAGCAGGCCCATGCTGTTGGCAATGCCACACAGGAACGAGGCGATCACGAAGGCCAGTGTCGCCCACATGAACAATTTGCGTTCACCAAAGCGGCGGGTCATGAAGCCGGTCAACGGCAGCGCGATGGCGTTGCTGACCGCGAACGAAGTGATGACCCAGGTCGCCTGGTTGGCGCTGGCGCCCAGATTGCCGGAAATCGTCGGCAGCGAGACGTTGGCGATGGTGGTGTCCAGCACCTGCATGAAGGATGCAAGCGCCAGGCCTATCGTCGTCAGTGCCAGGTTGGGTGGGGCGAAGGCCTTGGCTGGTTCCGGGGTGACCGGCAAGCCAAAGCTTTCTTCCTGTTCGGCAATCGTGGACATGGCTTACTCGCGCGCGGAGGCGGGCAGGTTCTGCTCGATGATGCGGGTGATCAGCGCATTGGCATCGGCCAGCTGCTTTTCATACGCGGTGGTCGAGAGCAGCGGCTTTTCGTTATTGCGGGCAGCAGCCAGCATCGGCCCACTCTGGTCGTGGATATCGACATCCACGCTCATGCTCAGGCCCAGCCGCAGCGGATGATCGGCCAGCTGCTTGGGATCCAGGTCGATGCGGACCGGCACGCGCTGGACGATCTTGATCCAGTTGCCGCTGGCATTCTGCGCCGGCAACAGCGAGAACGCGCTGCCCGTGCCCAGGCCCAGGCTGCTGACCTTGCCCTGGTAGGTGACGTCGCCGCCGTAGACATCGGACTGCACTTCCACCGGCTGGCCGATGCGCATGTCATGCAGCTGGGTTTCCTTGAAGTTGGCTTCGACCCAGACCTGTTCCAGCGGCACGATGGTCATCAGCGTGGTACCCGGCTGCACGCGCTGGCCCAGTTGTACCTGGCGCTTGGCGACATAACCGGACACCGGCGCAACGATCGCGTTGCGCTGCAGGTTGAGATAGGCCTGGCGCAACTGCGAGGCGGCCAACTGCACCTGCGGGGTTTCCTGCAGGGTGGTGGCATCGACCAGGGCGCGGCTGCGCGACAACTGGCCACCGGAAGCGCTCAGCGCGGCTTCGGCCGCGGCCAGCACGTCACGGGCATGCGACAGCTCTTCACGCGAGACCGCGCCGCTGGCGACCAGACCCTCGCGACGCTTGACGTCGGCGCGTGCCTGATCGACCGCGACCTGGCGGGCGCGGACGTCGGCCTGGCCGGCGCTGACGTTGCTGTACAGGCCACGGACCTGGCGGACGCTGCCGGCAAGATTGGCCACCGCCTGGTCATAGGCGACCTGGGCGTCATTCGGATCCAGGTGCACCAGCGCCTGGCCGGCACTGACCTTCATGCCATCGTCGGCGTCGATGCTGACCACGGTGCCGGCGGTCTGCGGCACGATGCTGACCACGTTGCCCTGCACGTATGCGTCATCGGTGTCCTGGTGCCAGCGTGCATACAACAGATAGAACGCGGCCCAGGCCACGCCGACGACGATGACCACGGCGGCCAGGATCAGCAACGCCCGGCGGCGCTTGCTGGGTTTGGGTGCGGCGGGCGCCGGCGTCGGGGTTTGCGAAGCAGTGTTGGAATTCATGGCGTGTCCACCGGAGATTTGGACGAAGTGTCGGCAATGGGGAGGGGAGCGTCTTCAAGCACCAGGCCACCGCCCAGGGCGGTGTCCAGATCGACCATGCTCATCAGGCGCTGCGCCTGCAGGCTGGTCAGTTGCTGTTCGATCTGCAGCAGCGGCCGTTGTGCGGCCAGCACGTCGATCTGGGTGCCAAGTCCGGCCGAATAGCGCGTCCTGGCCAGATCCCAGGCGGCCTGCGCGGCCTGCCGCGCGCGTTGCGCCGATGCGATCTGCTGATCCAGCGACTGCGCCGCCTGCAATGCATCGGTGACTTCGTTGAGCGCGCCGACCAGGGTCTGGTTATAGGACGCCACCGCCAGATCGTAATCGGCATCGGCGGCATCCAGCTGGTTGCGCAACGCGCCGCCTTCGAAGATCGGCAGGCTCAGCGCCGGACCGCCGAAGCCCAGCAACGCATCGCTGCTGAACAGATCCGACAGGCCATCGGAGGCCAGGCCGACAAACAGGTTGAGGTTGACGCTGGGCTTGAAGCTGGCCTTGCGTGCGTCGATGCCGCGGTTGGCGGCTTCGACCTGCCAGCGTGCGGCGACCACGTCGGCGCGGTGGCCGAGCAGTTCGCTGGGCAGGACCGACGGAATCGCCGGCGTGGTGGCCTGCAGCACCTGCGGGCGGGCGATCGACAGGCTGCGGTCCGGGCCCTTGCCCAGCAACGCGGCAATCGCGTTGCCCAGCGCATCGATCTGCTGCTGCGCGGCCTGGGCCTGCTGTTCGCTGCTGGCCAGGGTGCTTTCGGCCTGGCGCAGTTGCAGGTTGTTGTCGAGGCCGGCGTCGACGCGTTGCTGCGCCAGCGACAGCAGATCGGTGGCGCGCTGGTGTTCGTGATTGGCCACGTCGCGCGCATCGTAGGCCTGGGCCAGGTTGATGTAGGCGCGGGCGATGTTGGCCGCCAGCGTTACCCGTGCGGCCTGTGCCTCGACCTCGGCGGCCTTGGCCTGGCCTACCGCGGCTTCCCATTGCGCGCGTTTGCCGCCCCACAGATCCAGATTCCACTTGAAATCCAGCGCAAGCACGTCGGCTGGCAGGTACTCGCCACCCAACGGCGGTTCGGCCAGGGTTTCGGGCAGGATGGCACCGGCGTACTGGGCACTGCCGGCCAGCGTCGGTTTACGCGCGGCATTGGCCAGTCCGGCCTGGGCACGCGCCTTGCGCAGCCGCGCGTCGGCCGCGTCCAGCGACGGGGTGCCTTGCAGGGCTTCGTTGATCAGCGCATCCAGTTGCGGATCGCCCAGCGCATTCCACCAGTCCTGCCGTGGGAATGCGGCATCGCTGAGGGCGTGCGCCGACAGACTCTGGCTGGCGGTCAGGCTGTCGGCGTCGCTTGGTTGTCCGGCCGGGGCCAGGCCGCCAGTGCTGACACAGCCGGACAGCAGCATGACAACGGTCATCGCCGCGGCCAGGGGAGAGCGGAGCAGGGAATATTGTGTGGACATCATCATTCGTCCGTCAGAGCAAGGTTGGTGCGGGCTTTCTCCAGCAGGCGCGTCAGCAGCTGCTGCTCGTTTTCGTCCATGCCGTCGAATGCCCGCTCGAGGACCCGCATGCCGCATTGCTGCACGTCACCCCAGATGGCGTGGCCGGCATCGGTCATATGGATATGCAGGGCGCGGCGGTCTTCGGGGTCGGCGACCCGGGCAATCAGCCCGGCGCTTTCCAGCTTGTCCAGCACCCGGGTCATCGCGCCCGGACTCATCTCCGCGGCGCGTGCCAGATCGGTTGCGCTGGCAACGCCGGCGGCGAGCTTTTTCAGGGTGATGTACTGGCTGAAGGTCAGGCCATGGCCGGACCGCTGGAGCTCATGCTCGATCCGCGCCCACAGGGCATCGCGGACTTGCCGGATCAGCAGACCGAACGAGGAACCGCTGCAGTTGGGGTCGGGCCGTGTGTTCATGGGCCGCCATTTTCATATCGCCGGCAATAGTTGTCAAGGCAAATATTGCTTTGGATATAATAGCCAAAAGAACTTTTGTTCCGATTCAAGTTGCTGATTTATAAGGAAAAATCGTCTGCCTTATCGCCCAGTACGGGCGACATGGTTAACATCCAGTCAGGCAAATCACGACAACGGATCGAAGGCTGCTGCCGTCATCGCGGGTCAGCGCCGTTGCAGCACCAGTTCCAGCACGAACTTGCTGCCGAAGAACGCCAGCAGCAGCAGGACCATCGCCACCAGCGTCCAGCGTACCGCCTTGCCGCCACGCCAGCCGTAACGCCAGCGCCCCAGCAGCAGGCCGCCAAACACCAGCCAGGACAGCACGCTGAGCACGGTCTTGTGGACCAGGTGCTGGGCGAACAGGTTCTCGACGAACATCACCCCGGTCAGCAGGGTGGCGGTCAGCAACCCGAAACCGATGGCGATGGTCCGGAACAGCACCTCTTCCAGTTCGGTCAGTGGCGGCAGGGCGCGCAGCCAGCGGTGGAATTCACGCCGGCGCAGGGCCCGCTCCTGCGCCGCCAGCATCAGCGCCAGCAACGCCGCAATCGCCAACACCGCATATGCCAGCAGCGCCATCCAGGCATGCAGTTGCAGCCGCCAGTCCAGATCTTCGCTGGGACGGTGGCCATGCTGGTGATACAGCCACAGCAGCAACGCCGCCAACGGGAAGGCAACCACGCCCAGCGCCGCCATCCGCCCGCGCGCGCCGGCCAGTGTGGTCATCGCCGCCATCCCCAGGCTGACCAGTGACAGCGCCGAATAGAAATGCAGATCCATGCCGCCGCTCATCCGCGAGGCGACCCACAGGTGATAGCCGCCGTGCATGACGATGCCGATGCAGGCGGGCAGCAGCCAGTGGTTCGGCCGCGCCGGCGCGTCGCTGGCCAGGTCCCGGATCAACAGGCCGGCGGCCAGCAGGTACAGCGCGATGGCGATGAGAACGATTGTCATCGACAAAGTGTCGCATATCCCCGCGCCGCGCCGTCAGCCGTCCGCAGCGTCGTGGCCGGCCCGGCTATAATCGTCGCCCGCCTTTTGCAACCTGACGACCGGCCCATGTTTGAATCCCTGACCCAGCGACTTTCCGGCACCATCGAACGCCTGCGCGGCCGTGGCCGGCTGAGTGAGGAAAACATCCGCGAGGCCACCCGCGAGGTGCGCATCGCACTGCTCGAGGCCGATGTCGCCCTGCCGGTGGTGCAGGCGCTGATCGAACGCATCAAGGTGCGCGCGGTCGGCCAGGAAGTACTGAAGTCGCTGACCCCTGGCCAGGCGTTGATCAAGATCGTCCGCGATGAACTGGCGGCGGTGATGGGTTCGGCCGCGACCGAACTCAACCTCAACGTGCCGGCACCGGCGGTGATCCTGATGGCCGGCCTGCAGGGCGCCGGCAAGACCACCACGGTCGGCAAGCTGGCCAAGTTCCTCAAGGAAAAGCGCAAGAAGAAGGTCATGGTGGTCAGCGCCGACGTCTACCGTCCGGCGGCGATCGAACAGCTCAAGTCACTGGCCCAGCAGGTCGATGTGATCTTCTTCCCGTCCGATGCCGGGCAGAAGCCCGAAGCCATCGTCCGCGCCGCCATCGACGACGCGCGCAAGTCGTTTGTCGACGTGCTGATTGTCGATACCGCCGGCCGGCTGGCGATCGACGAAGCGATGATGACCGAGATCAAGGCACTGCATGCTGCGGTCAAACCGGTCGAAACCCTGTTCGTGGTCGATTCGATGACCGGCCAGGACGCGGCCAATACCGCCAAGGTGTTCTCCGAGGCGCTGCCGCTGACCGGCGTGGTGCTGACCAAGACCGATGGTGATGCCCGTGGCGGCGCGGCGTTGTCGGTGCGCTACGTCACCGGCAAGCCGATCAAGTTCATCGGTGTCGGCGAGAAGCCTGACGGCCTGGATGTGTTCCATCCCGAACGCGTCGCCGCCCGCATCCTTGACATGGGCGACGTGCTGTCGCTGGTCGAGCAGGTCGAGCAGGGCGTGGATCAGGAAAAGGCGGCCAAGCTGGCGGCCAAGGTCGCCAAGGGCAAGAAGTTCGACCTCAACGACATGAAGGATCAGCTGGAGCAGATGCAGAACATGGGCGGCATCGGCAACCTGATCGACAAACTGCCGGGCATGGGCCAGATCCCTGACCACGTCAAACAGCAGGTCCAGCAGGGCAAGGAAGTACCGCGGATGGTCGCGATCATCAACTCGATGACCAAGAAGGAACGCCGGCATCCGGACCTGCTCAATGGCTCGCGGCGCAAGCGCATCGCCAGTGGTGCCGGGGTCACCCCGGCCGACGTCAACAAGCTGATGAAGCAGTACCAGCAGATGGAAAAGATGATGGGCAAGCTGGCCGGCGGCGGCATGAAGGGCATGATGCGCAGCATGAAGGGCATGATGGGTGGTCGCGGCGGCATGCCGTTCCGCTGATTTTTTTTCCGGGCCACGCCAACCGCTTGCCGCGACCATCAGGCGCGGCTGGCGACTGCCAGTCGCATGCGCGCCCCCGCGTCGGGCCCGCCGTCGCTGCATGTTTGCCGGTGGCCTGCATCCGGGTTGCCTGGCGCCGAAGAAGCGGCGTCGATTGTCGCGGCCATTTTCGTTTCGCTTGATGTGCTGACCACTGGGCATGGCCCGGAGGAGCCGCTTTGCCGGCGTTGTTCTACCTGGCATCGACTGCTTGCCTGAAGCCATACGCTGCCGTTTGATACGCCGCGCTGCATGGCGTGGGTCACCGCAAAGATTCACATTGATAATGTGATGTTCGCGGCACGGGATGGCCGTATTGGTCACATTCAGCAGTGCCGGTCACTGCTTTCAACGCTGTTTTCCCTGCAAAACACGGCTTTCGCGTGATGCTCCGCGAACCGGCGTTGCTGGTGATTTTCTTTTGTTCTAGCGTGCGCGCACTGCACGACTGCGGCGCAATGCGCGTATCGATTCCGCCATGCGGAATGAGCGGTGTGCTGTCACAGGGGGAGCAGTGGAGGGAGTGAGAAGCGCCCGGCCTGGCGATCGGGTCCATCCGTTATTGCAAGGAGCGTTACGCATGAAGAAAACAAGTCTGGCGACATTATTGTTGATGGGCGGCGGGGTGATGGCATTGCCACCGACGCACGCGCAAACAGAAAATCCGGGCGGCGCCCAGGAGCAGAAACAACAGCCGGTCGGTCCTTACATCATCATCTATCGCGAGCCTGCCATCGCCAGCTACAAGGGCGGTATCAACGGAATTCCGATGCCCGCCCGCGACCAGCGCGGCGCATTGACCGTCAGCGGCCCGCGCGCCGCCACCAAGAGCGCCTACGCGCAGCACCTGCGCAGCATGCAGCGCCAACACGAAACCGTTTTGAGCCAGACCATCGGCCGCAGCCCGTTGGTCAAGCAGCGCATGTACCACGCGGTCAACGGTGCGGTGATGGAATTGACCGACGCCGAAGCCCAGCGCATCCAGCAGATGCCGGACGTGATGCTGGTCGAGTCCTACCGCGAATACGAACTGGACACCGATCGTGGCCCGAAACTGATTGGCGCCACCGAGCTGTGGGAAAGCGCACCGGCATCGCGTGACCGGATCACCGCACCACGCGATGGTGCCCGCGGCGAGGGCATTGTCGTCGGCATCCTGGACACCGGCATCAATGCTGGCAGTCCGTCCTTCAGCAGTGTCGCCCGCGACGGTTATCGGCACATCAATCCGAAAGGCAGCGGGGTTTACCTGGGTACCTGCGCACCCGGTGGCGTCGACGAAGGGCGCTGCAACGACAAGTTGATCGGCGGTTACGACTTTGTCTGCGGCGAACCGGTCAATGCCTGTGAGTCGACCGTGGTCAGGGACGAGCCCGGCTTCCTCGATAACAGCGGCCATGGCAGCCACGTGGCCTCGACCGTCGCCGGCAATCCACGCACCGTCGAACTTTCCGGCGAAACGTTCGATATTTCCGGTGTCGCCCCGCGCGCCAACATCATTGCCTACGACGTCTGTTACGAAAGTGAAACGGGCGGTTGCCCGAATACGGCGACCGCAGCGGCGGTTGACCAGGCGGTCCAGGATGGCGTGGACGTCATCAATTTCTCGATTGGTGGCGGTGCATCGCCATGGACCAGCGCTCCCTCGTTGGCCTTCCTCGGTGCGGTGGACGCCGGCGTCACCGTGGTGGCCTCGGCCGGCAATTCCGGTCCGGATCCCGCCACCGTCGGCCATCAGGAACCATGGACCATCACCACCGCGGCCGCCAAGCACGGTCGTGGTCCGTTCGCGGTCACCTTGCAGGTCACCGGCCCCGGTACGCCACCGGAGGCACTGCGCAATATCACCCTGGCCCAGGGCGTCAATGGCGTCCCTCATACGGCTGCCATCCCCGGCAATACACCGCTGCGGATATCGCCCACTTTCAGCAGCGGTGCCGATGGCTGCGAACCCTATGCCGCGCAGACCTTCAGCGATGGCATCGCGGTGATTCGCCGTGGCGGCTGTTCGTTCACCACCAAGGTCAACCATGCCGACAGCGCCGGCGCGCGCGCGGTGGTGATTGCCAACAATATTAAGGATGATGACCTGACACCATCGGTGCCGGATACCCTGATACCGACGTTCGCCTTGTCGCTGAAGGCCGGCGATGCCTTGTTCGAGTTCGCCAACGGTCGCGCCGCCACCGCCGGCGTTACCTATCCAGCGGTGAGTACCAGCAACGTGGTGGACTCGCTGGCTGGTTTCAGCTCGCGTGGTCCTGCGTTCTATGACCTGATCAAGCCCGATATCACAGCCCCTGGTTTCGCCATCCTGGCCGCCGAAGCAGGCCCTGAAATCGAGGGTCTGGAAGAACTGGTGGGCCTGAAGAACGGCACTTCGATGGCGTCGCCGCATGTGGCCGGCGTGGCTGCACTGTTGAGCCAGCTGCATCCGGACTGGACTCCCAGTGAAATCAAGTCGGCGATCATGATGACCTCAACGCCGCTGGTCTTGCTGGAAGATGAAGAAACGCCAGCGGATCCGTTCGCGATGGGTGCCGGTCGCGTGCAGGCCGTGCAGGCCAACGATGCATGGTTGCTGATGGACGAAAGCGCGGCTGACTATCTGGACGCGAATCCTGCAGATGGCGGCGATATCAGCCAGCTCAACACGCCGTCGATGGCCAACGACGAATGCAGCCGCGAGTGCAGCTTTACCCGCACGTTCCGCAATCCGCTGAACCGCGACATCCAGTGGAAGGCACGGGTCGAAGGGGTGCCGGGCAGCGTGTCGCCGTCATCGTTCATCGTCAAGCGCGGGGCCGAAGTCAGCGTGACGGTGACCATCGATGCGCGCGACATCGACAGCGTCGATGCCTGGAGCCATGGCCAACTGGTGCTGGAGCCGCAGTTGCGCGGCAAGGCGTTGAACAATACCCATCGCTTGCCGATATCGGTGTTCGTGCCACCGCCTGCGATTGCCTTGCTGCCGGAAGCCGGTGTCGACATGAGCCTGGCGGCCGGCCAGCGCGGCAAAGCCAATCTGGGCATCCTCAACGTCGGTGGCGGCGTGCTGCAATGGCAGAACCAGGTCGATGGGGTGGTGTCGCTGCCGGTGTATGTCGGCACCAACGACGAGGTGACCTCGGGCAATCGCAGCACCTTCTTCACTGACCGCAATACCGGTACCTTCGCCAGCGACGACTTCACCGTGGTCGGCCCGGTCCAGCTCAACCATCTGTCGGTGACCGGCTTCGTGGTCTCGGGCAAGGAAGTCGGCACCATCACTGATCGCATCACCTGGTCGATCTATCCGGATGCCGGTGGCGTGCCCGCCGGCGATCCGATTACCTCCCCGGATGCTGCCGTCTGGAGTTACACCACCACAGCCACCGGCCCTGGCATGCGGGTCATCGATGACAGCCGGCTGGAGTTCAACCCTCTGCAGGCAGGGCAGACGGTGAACCTGCCGGCAGGCACCTACTGGCTGGTCGCCTACATGGATACGCTGTTTGCCGATCGCTGGGCCTGGTTCTACTCCAACCAGGTCAGTGGTCATCCAGCGCAATCGGTGACCTCGCCGAGCGCCAGCAATCGTTGGCGGGCGGTTGGCAACTTCCCGGGCATGACCTTTGAAGTGGCCGGAACCACCCAGTGTGGCGCGTCGTGGCTGGGGGCGATGACGCCAGCCAGTGGCAGCATCGTCGCCGGCGAGCAGAGTGCCGCGAGCATCGACGTCAACAGCGCTGATTTGGCCGCGGGTCACTACCTGGGCCAGGTCTGCGTTTCCAGCAACGACCCGACTCTGCCAGTCACGGCGCTGCCGGTCCGCTTGCAGGTCGAGTAAGCCAGCAGCATCGCCAGCGGCTGCCACGGATGGTGGCCGCTGGTGGACCGGTCGAAGGGTGTGCTGCAATGGCCGCATGCCTGACGTCCGCACCCCACTGTTGTTGTTGAATGGCCAGCGCCTGGACGAGACCGCATTGCGTCCCTTGGCGCTGGCCAATTTTGGTCATTTCACCGTCATGCAGGTACGCAACCGCGCTGCCCAGGGGTTGGACTTCCACCTGCGGCGCCTGCAGTACGCCACCCGCCGTTTGTTTGATGTCGAACTCGACGAGGCGGCGTTGCGCCGGCAATTACGCCAGGCCAGCCAACAGCAGGCCGATGGCAGCTTGCGGATCACGGTATTCTCGAGCACGTTCGATCATCGCCAGCCGCAGCACCCGGGCTGCCCCGATGTACTGGTCAGCCAGGGTCCACCGGCGCCGGCACACAAGCCGCCGATGCGGGTCAAATCATTCGACTACACCCGTCCGTTCGCCGAGCTCAAGCATGTGGCGACGTTTCCGTTGTTCCAGTTCCGCCGCGAGGCTCTCGCCGCGGGTTTCGACGATGCCTTGTTCGTGGCCGGTGACGGTGCCATCAGCGAAGGGTCGGTCTGGAACCTGGTGCTGTGGGACGGGCGGGAGTGGGTCTGGCCAATCGGCCCGGCGCTGCGCGGCAGTGCTGAATATCTGGTTCAGCAAGGTCTGGCCGGGTTGGGCATCGGCCAACGCCATGCCGTGGTCCGTCGCCAGGATCTGCCTCGGTTTGCTGCTGCTTTTGCCACCAATGCCAGCGGCATCCAGCAGATTGATGCCATCGATGAGGTCAATTTCGGTGCCGGCGAGACTTTGTTGGCGCAGCTGCGGCAAGCACTGCAGGACCAGCCGTGGCAACCGCTGTAGCGCTAAACCGGCGCCAAGGCAGGTTTCCATCACCCTTTCAATGGCTTACAATACGCGGCTTACCTCGCCATCCTGGCGACTGGGCAACACTGGAAAAAAGCAAATGGTCAAGATTCGCCTTACCCGTGGCGGCGCCAAGAAGCGTCCGTTCTACCACATCATCGTCACCGACGTCCGCAGCGCCCGTGATGGCCGCAACATCGAACGCGTGGGTTATTACAACCCGGTTGCCGCCGGCAACGAAAAGCGCATCGAACTGAACATCGAGCGCGTCGACCACTGGGTTGGCAACGGCGCCCAGCTGACCGACAAGGTCCGCAACCTGTACAAGGAAGCGACCAAGGCCCAAGCCTCGGCTGCCTGATGAGGTCTGGCCGCACTGACGTGCGGCCATTGCCATGAACATCGAGCGCTCAACGCTCCCGACGGATTCGGATTCCGGCACCGCGGTGGAAGCCACAGCTTCACCCGACCAGAAAATGATCCTGCTGGGACGCATGTTGGGCGCTTTTGGCGTGCGCGGCCAGATCAAGATTGAATCCTGGACCGAGCCGCGCGAAGCCATCTTCGGCTACCAGCCGTGGATCCTGCGCGATCCGCAGGGTCGCCAGCGCGAATTCAAGGGTGCCCGCGGCAAGCCTTCGGGCAAGCATCTGGTCGCCAGCCTGCCCGGTATCGAAGATCGTGACGCGGTCGAAGCCATGCGCGGCACCGAGATCCTGGTACCGCGCTCGGCCTTGCCAGCGCCGCAGCCGGGCGAGTTCTACTGGGTCGATCTGGAAGGCCTGCGGGTGGTCAACCTGCAAGGCGTGGATTTCGGCACTGTCTCGCACCTGTTCTCGACCGGTGCCAATGACGTGATGTCGGTGCAGGGCGACAGGAACCGCCTGGTGCCCTTCGTCGAGCCCGATTACGTCACCTCGGTGGATTTCGACAGCGGCGTGATCACGGTGGACTGGGATCCGGATTTCTAGTTCGATGCCGATGCGTATCGACGTGGTCAGCCTGTTCCCGGAATTCATCGCCCAAAGTGCGGCGGTTGGTGTGGTCGGGCGTGCCCAGCAGCGCGATCTGCTGGACGTGCATGGCTGGAATCCCCGCGACTACGCCCAGGGTGGCTACCGGCGGGTGGATGACCGTCCGTTTGGCGGTGGCCCCGGCATGGTGATGATGATCGAGCCGTTGCAGGCCTGCCTGCGTGCCGCACGCGAGGCCGATGCAAGGCCGGCACCGGTGTTCTACCTCAGCCCGCAGGGCGCGCCGTTGACCCAGACCAGGGTCCGGCAACTGGCGGCAATGCCACGTTTCATCCTGTTGTGTGGCCGCTACGAAGGGGTCGACGAACGGGTGCTGGCGGCGGAAGTGGATGCCGAGATTTCAATTGGCGACTACGTGCTGTCCGGTGGCGAACTGGCCGCGGCGGTGGTGATCGATGCGGTGGCCCGCCTGCAGGACGGAGCGTTGAATGACGCCGAGTCGGCGGTGCAGGACAGTTTCGAAGGAGATGGTCTGCTCGATTGCCCGCATTACACCCACCCGGCAAGCCATCCCCTCGGCGAGGTGCCGGCGGTACTTCGTTCAGGTGACCACGCCGCCATCGCCCGCTGGCGGCGGATGCAGGCGCTCGGCCGGACCTGGCTGCGGCGCCCGGATTTGCTGGACGAAGCGGCCCTGTCCAAGGCCGACGCCCAGCTGCTGGCGCAATTTCGCCGGGAACACGACGCAGACGCCTGATAACGCTGGTTTTTTGCTCGCCAGGGCCGGTATAATGCCGGGTTCCTGAATCCGGGCATCCATGCCGGGGTTCGCGCAACACCACGCAACACGCCTCACCCATAACAATATCGTGCAGCACAATCCGGTGACTGCATCAGTTTTAGTTGTCGAGATGACACAACCACCCGAACTGAAAAGTCGGACTGAATCGGTACAAGCCAATGAGCAAATTGAACAAATCCATCATCGCGGAATTCGAAGCCGCCCAGGTCGCCCGCGAACTGCCTGTCTTCAGCCCGGGTGACACCGTGGTCGTCAACGTCAAGGTCAAGGAAGGCAACCGTGAGCGCGTGCAGGCGTACGAAGGCGTGGTCATCGCCAAGAAGAACGCCGGCCTGAACTCCGCTTTCACCGTGCGCAAGATTTCGCATGGTTATGGCGTCGAGCGCGTGTTCCAGAGCCACAGCGCCACCATCGACTCGGTCGAAGTGAAGCGTCGCGGCAAGGTCCGTGCCGGCAAGTTGTACTACCTGCGCGAACTGGAAGGCAAGGCTGCACGCATCAAGGAAGACCTGGCTGCCAACGCCGCTGCCAAGAAGGCACGCCTGGCCGCTGCCGCCGCCAGCAACGCTGCCGCCGAATAAGTCGACGCCTCACCGCGTTGCAGGAACGGCCACCTTCGGGTGGCCGTTTTCGTTTGCACCGCGAACAAACAATCGTCATTGCCGCGCAGCCTCTGGCACCTCAAACTCAACCTCGTCATCGCGGGGAGGGCCGGGCTTTCAAGCAACGAATGTTGGATCATCCAGCCTCGAAGCAGACCAGATCCGGCAAATGCACCGCGCGATAATCTGCCAGGGTTTGTGCGCTGCGATGCGATGGGTCGCTACGAGGCATCCGGTTCCGGACGGGCGTTTGCTGTGCTCGTCGGCACCGGCGCCGGATCGGCCACCGGCGAGGGCGGCTGCGCCGGCACTTCGGCCGGGGTGGCGCCGGTCTCATGGGCACCGACCAGCATGCTGGCGCTGCGCCAGCGGCCCCACTTGTAGTAGGCCAGCGACATCAACATCGCGCAGACCGCGCTGACCGGGAAACTCCACCAGATCGCGTCGGCGCCGAGGGTCGGTTGCAGCAGTTTTGCAAACGGAATGCGGATGCCCCAGAGGGCAATGCCCAGGATCACCAGCGGTGGTATCACCGCGCCGGTCGAACGGACCACACCGGAGACCACGAACGTCACCCCGAAGAACAGGAACGACCACACTGCGATGTGGTTGAGATGGCTGGCATGCGCCAACGCCGGGCTGCCATCGGGCAGGAACAACGACAAGGTGCTGTGATCGAACACGATGATCGGCAGGATCAGCGCACCGGTCATCAGGAAGTTGAACAGCGTGCCGACCTTGGCGGTGGCTTCGACCCGATCCCAGCGATGGGCGCCGACATTCTGCGCCGCCATCGACGAGCACGCCGCGCCAATGGCCATCGCCGGCATCTGCACATAGGTCCACAGTTGCAGCGCGGCGCCGTAGGCCGAAGTGGTGTCCACGCCATAGGCGTTGACCATGCTGATCATCAGGATCATCGCCAGCGAGATCAGAATCATCTGCAGCCCCATCGGCACGCCCTTGATGATCAGCGACTTCAGGATCAGCGGGTTCGGCTTGTAGACCGCGTTCTCGTGGCGGCTGATCCACAATGGATGGCGGCGATGGCGCAGCCACAGGATCATCGCGGCCAGGCTGATGATATTGGCGATCAGGGTGGCGGTGGCCGAGCCGGCGATGCCCATTTCCGGGAACGGGCCGAGGCCGAAGATCAGCAGCGGATTGAAGCCGATGTCCAGCACCACCACCAGCAGCAGGAAGAAGAACGGGGTGCGGGTGTCGCCGGAGCCGCGCAGGATCGCCGACAGAAAGGCGAACATGTACAGGAACGGCACTGCCATGAAGATGATGCGCAGATAGGCCTCGGCCAGTGGCAGCGCTTCGGCCGGGGTGCTCATCCAGACCAGGATATGCCGCGACAATGGCAGCCCGATCAGCGCAATCACCACCGACACGCTGAAAAAGAAGGTGGCGCTGGTGCCGATCACACGCTTGGCCTGGGCCATGTCCTTCGCGCCCATCGCTTGGGCGACCAGGATGGTGGCGGCCATGCCGACGCCGAACACCGCGCCGATCAGGAAAAACATGATGTTATTGGCGTTCGCCGTCGCGGTCAGCGCCTGCTCGCCAAGGAAGCGCCCGACCCAGACCGCGTTGACCGAGCCGTTGAGCGACTGCAGCACGTTGCCCGCCAGGATCGGCAGCGCGAACACAAACAGAGTTTTGCCGATTGGACCTTCGGTGAGGTTGCGGGTTTGGGAATTGGCCATGCCGGCAGTTTGCCAGATGTCATCTTCATCATGAGTGGACGGGTAAACTTCCGGCATGATCACGGGACAGGAAAAACCCGCCGACGGCGGCGCCGATGCAGGCGGTTTGAGGCTGGATGTCTGGCTGTGGGCGGCGCGCTTCTACAAGACCCGCAGCCTGGCCAAGCAGGCCATCGCCACCGGCAAGGTGGAAGTGGCGGGGCAGCGCGCCAAGCCATCGCGGATGTTACGCATCGGTGACGAGGTCAGGCTCAGCCGGGCGCAGGAACGCTACGACATCACCGTGCTCGGGCTCAGTGATCAGCGTGGTCCGGCCAGCGTCGCGCAGGCGCTGTACCGCGAGAGCGAGGCATCGCGCCAGCAACGCGAGGCCGCCGCGGCGCTGCGCCGTGCCGAACGCACCGGCTATCAGGCGCCGCTGTCCAAACCCGACAAACGCGCGCGCCGGTTGATCCAGGCGCTGGGCGACATCGACGCGTTATGAGCCTGCGCCAGCAACGCCTGCTGCCGCTGATCATCGCCTGCGCGCTGTTCATCGAGAACATGGATTCGACCGTGATCTCGACCTCGCTGCCAGCGATCGCCAACGACCTGGGCACCGAGCCGATTGCGCTGAAACTGGCGTTGACCGCCTATCTGCTGGCGTTGGCGGTGTTCATTCCCATCAGCGGCTGGGTCGCTGATCGTTTTGGCGGGCGCCGTACCTTCATCACCGCGATTGCGGTTTTCCTGCTCGGCTCGGTGTGCTGCGCGGCCAGCGTGTCGCTGGAGACCATGGTCGTGGCGCGCTTCCTGCAAGGCATGGGCGGGGCGATGATGGTGCCGGTAGGGCGCTTGATCCTGCTGCGTTCGGTGCCCAAGGCGCAGCTGGTGAATGCGCTGAGCTGGGTCACCATCCCGGCGCTGGTCGGACCGATGGTCGGGCCGCCACTGGGCGGCTTCATCACCACCTATTTCGACTGGCGCTGGATCTTCCTGATCAACATCCCGATGGGACTGCTGGGCATGGTCATGGCGCGGCGTTTCATTCCCGACCTGAAAGAAGAGCCGGTACCGCTGGATGCGATGGGCTTCCTGCTGTCGGGGATTGGCCTGGCTGCGGCGATGTTCGGCTTTTCCACGCTCGGCCGGCATCAGGTTCCGACTGGCTGGGCACTGGCGATGCTGGCGCTTGGCATCGGTCTGTTGCTTGGCTACGTGTGGCACGCGAGACGGCATCCGCGTCCACTGCTGGACCTGCGCCTGTTCCGCGTGCCGACCTATCGAGCCGGTGTACTCGGCGGCATGTTGTTCCGCATCGGCATTGGTGCCACGCCGTTCCTGCTGCCGCTGATGCTGCAACTGGGCTTCGGCCTGAGTCCGGTGCAGTCGGGTCTACTGACGTTCGTGTCGGCGGCGGGCGCGATGTTCATGAAGACGATTGCCGCCCGCGTGCTCAAGCGGTTCGGTTTCCGCCGCGTGTTGATTGCCAATGCGCTGATCGCCTCGGCCATGCTGTGCGGCTTCGGTCTGTTCCGCCCGACCACGCCGCATGTATTCATCCTGGCCACTCTGTTCGTCAGTGGCTGCTTCCGCTCACTGCAGTTCACCAGCCTCAACGCCATCAGCTACGCCGATGTCGACGCGCCTCGCATGAGCCAGGCCAGCAGTCTGGCCGGGATGATGCAGCAGTTGTCGCTCAGCCTGGGCGTGGCCATCGGCGGCTATATCCTGGAAATCGTCGGCTGGATCAACCACCGGCCGGAAACCGATGTGCACAATTTCTATATCGCATTCGTCGTGGTCGGATTTATTTCCGCCAGTTCGGCATGGATGATGTGGCGGCTGCCGGGTGATGCCGGCGCGGAAATGGCCGGTCGTGCCGAGGCGGGCAAGGAGCTGGCCGACCCCAAGCCCAACCAGCTGCCGGCGACCTGACCGGCTGCGGTTGCCACGCGACGGATTGGCCGCGCGGCAACATCCTGCGCTGCGCTCAGCGACCGCCGCCGAGGAACTTGCTACCCAGACTCATCAGGTCGCTCATGCCGAGCTGGCCGTCGCCATCCTGATCGAACACCGCGCCCAGCAGATTGCCGCCGATACCGGCCTGCTGGGTAATCTGCTGTTGTTCTTGTCCCAGCGCCTGTCCCAGTTGCGCCGGGTCGGCCTGGCCACCCGAAAACATCCGCTTGGCCAGATAAGCCATCACGATCGGGGCCAGCATCTTCATCAGTTGGCTGGCGGTCTGGTTGCCGATGCCGGTGGCCTGGCCGAGACCGGCCTCGGCACGCGGCTGGGCGCCGCCAAAGATATGGCCAAGAATGCCGGCGCCATCGGTCTGCGGCGACGTGCCGGTGCCCATCACCGCACCCAGCACGCTGCCGATATCCAGGCCACTGTGGTTGTTCTGCAGGGCAGCAAACAACGAGTCGGCGCCTTGTGGTTGCGCTGCATTGCGGCCCAGCGCGCCCATCATCATTGGCAAGGCGGCGCCCACTGCCTGGCTGGCCTGGGCGGGATCGATACCCAGCTGCCGGGACAATTGCTGCAGTGGCGCGCCCTGCAGTTGCTGCATCAGGTCGTCCACCATCGAGGCGTTGTTGTTCATGCTCGGATCCTTGGCAAAGCGCGGAATGCGTGCGCGCATGGTAGCCGGGCAAACCCGCACTTATCGTTAACCGGGCGCATGGGGTTGGTTGGAGCCGGGCTCGCCCGGCGGCGTCCGACTTCGGCCATCAGGCATACAGGCGCAGCCGAGCGGGCACGTTTCCACAACCTTCGCGATGTTGGCTGATGATTACCTTCCAGTTGCAGGAGCAGCGGCACAAGCGCCGCTGCCCCGGGAAAAATCAGCCCAGGTCGAAGCGATCCAGATCCATCACCTTGGCCCAGGCGGCGACGAAATCGGCGACCAGTTTTTCCTCGCCGTCGCTGGCCGCATAGACTTCGGCCAGTGCACGCAATTGCGAGTTGGAACCAAATACCAGATCCACCCGACTGGCGGTCCATTTCAGCTCACCGTTGTCGCGTTGGCGCCCCTCGAATGCCTGGCGTGCCTCGGACGCCGGTTGCCAGCGCGTGCGCATGTCCAGCAGGTTGACGAAGAAATCGTTGCTCAAGGTGCCCGGGCGTTCGGTGAACACGCCATGCATGGATCCGTCGGCGTTGCCGCCCAGTACCCGCATGCCGCCTATCAGTGCGGTCATCTCGGGCGCGGTCAGGGTCAACAGCTGCGCCTTGTCGATCAGCAGCGCTTCGGCCGGCACGCTGTAATGATCCTTCAGGTAATTGCGGAAGCCATCGGCAATTGGCTCCAGCGGTTCGAACGACGCCACGTCGGTCTGCTCGGCGCTGGCATCGCTGCGGCCGGGACTGAACGGCACCGCCACCGTATGACCACCGGCCTGCGCGGCCTGTTCGACCGCGGCGCAACCGGCGAGCACGATCAGATCCGCCAGCGACACGCGTTTGCCATCGGATTGGCTGGCGTTGAACTCGCGCTGGATGGTTTCCAGTTTCGCCAGTACCTGCTGCAGTTGCGCGGGCTGGTTGACCGGCCAGTCTTTCTGCGGTGCCAGCCGGATCCGAGCACCATTGGCACCACCACGCTTGTCTGAGCCGCGGAAGGTCGATGCCGACGCCCATGCCGTCGATACCAGTTGCGGAATGGTCAGACCCGAGCCGAGGACGGCCTGTTTCAGTGCGGCAATGTCCTGGCCGTTGATCAATGGATGATCAACCGCCGGCACCGGGTCCTGCCAGATCAATTCCTCGGCCGGCACGTCCGGGCCCAGGTAGCGGGCACGCGGGCCCATGTCACGGTGGGTCAGCTTGAACCAGGCCCGGGCGAACGCGTCGGCAAACGCGTTCGGGTTTTCCATGAACCGGCGCGAGATTTTTTCGTAGGCCGGATCGAAGCGCAGTGCCAGGTCGGTGGTCAGCATGGTTGGCAGCAGTCGCACATCGGGATCGTGGGCGTGCGGAATAGTCGCCCCCGCGCCCTTGGCGATCCACTGGTGGGCACCGGCCGGGCTCTTGCTCAATTCCCATTCGTAACCGAACAGGTTCCAGAAAAAATTTTTGCTCCATTGCGTCGGGGTAGTGGTCCAGGTGACCTCCAGGCCGCTGGTGATGGTATCGGCGCCGACGCCGCTTCCATGCCGGTTGGCCCAGCCAAAGCCTTGCGCTTCCAGGTCCGCGGCTTCGGGCTCGACCCCGACGTTGTCGGCCGGTGCCGCGCCATGGGTCTTGCCGAAGGTATGCCCGCCTGCAATCAAGGCCACGGTTTCCTCGTCGTCCATGGCCATGCGGGCAAAGGTGTCGCGGATGTCCTGGGCCGCGGCCAGCGGATCGGGATTGCCGTCCGGGCCTTCCGGATTGACGTAGATCAAGCCCATCTGTACCGCCGCCAGCGGGTTTTCCAGTCGCCGCGAATGTTCGTCGCCATCGGCATCGTCATCCGACACCAGCACGCCGCCGGCCTTGTCCACGCCTTCTGAGCCGTGGGCATAGCGCAGGTCGCCGCCGAGCCAGGTGGTCTCGCGGCCCCAGTAGACATCCAGGTCAGGCTCCCAGACGTCCTCACGGCCACCGGCGAAGCCGAACGTCTTGAAGCCCATCGATTCCAGCGCGACGTTGCCGGTCAGGATGAACAGATCCGCCCAGGAAATCTTCTGCCCGTACTTCTGCTTGATCGGCCACAACAACCGCCGCGCCTTGTCCAGGCTGACGTTGTCGGGCCAACTGTTGAGCGGGGCGAATCGTTGCTGGCCACGGCCACCGCCGCCACGTCCATCGCCGATGCGATAGGTGCCGGCGCTGTGCCACGCCATGCGTATGAACAACGGGCCGTAGTGGCCGAAATCGGCTGGCCACCAGTCCTGCGAATCGGTCATCAACGCATGCAGATCGCGTTTCAGCGCCTCCAGATCCAGGCTCTTGAACGCCTGCGGGTAATCGAAGTCCGCGGCCAGTGGATTGGATTTACGGGAGTGCTGGTGCAGCAGGTCCAGCCGCAACTGGTTGGGCCACCAGTCGCGATTGCTGGTGCCGTTGCTTCCGTGGTTGAAGGGGCATTTGCCGGCGTTGGACATGACAGGTTCCTTCTGGTGGGTGACGGGCTTGTCCGACGAGCTTAGTCCTGGTTGTCGATAGGGGGAAATCGTTTATTGCATTGGCTGCGATTGAGTATCGCTATGATGGAAAGAATTCCCGCTGCCTGTTTGCACTCCATGCTTGTCCATTGCACTGCCGCAGTCATTGCCCGGACCTGCGAGCAATGACCATTCGCGCCACCCGCCTGTTGCGCCTGCTGGATGACCTGCGCGGTCGACGCCGTGCCGTGCGCGGGGCGCAACTGGCCGAAAAACTGGGCATCAGCCTGCGCACGCTGTATCGCGACATCGACGCCTTGCGCGGGCAGGGCGCGGACATCATCGGCGACCCCGGGGTGGGCTACCAGCTGCGCCCGGGTTTCATGCTGCCACCGATGATGTTTTCGGTCGAGGAACTGGAAGCCATGGTACTGGGAACGCGCTGGGTGGCATCGCACGCGGACCCCGGGTTGGCGGCGGCAGCCGGCAACGCGCTGGAGCGGATCACCAGCGTGTTGCCCGAGCAGTTGCGACTGCAGGTGGAGACCAGCGGATTGTTCGCCCCGGACTGGAGTCCGGTCGAACCCGAACCGTGGCTGCCGACGCTGCGGCGGGCGATTCGCGAAGGCCATGCGCTGCGGATGCAGTATCAGGACGCTGCGGGTCGTGCCAGCGAGCGGGTGATATGGCCGTTCGCGATGGCCTTCCTCGCCGATGTGCGGCTGTTGGCGGCGTGGTGCGAGAAGCGCAACGATTTCCGTCATTTCCGTGCCGATCGGGTCGTGAACCTGGAGGACACCGGCCGCCCTTACCCCGAGCCGCGCCACCAGTTGCTGCAGCGCTGGCGGCAGCAGCTGGTGCGTCTGCCCGCGCGCTGAGCGGAACGGCCCCTGCCGGTTGCGGCTGGACACTGCTGACACGGGTTGTCAGCAGTCACTGCGCACACTGGGATCTCCTCAGCAACCAGGCATGACGCCATGAGCCACGCACTGACGTTCTATACCCATCCGTTTTCCCGCGCCCGCATCACCCGCTGGATGCTGGAGGAAACCGGCCTGGACTACGATGAAGTCATCCTTGATTACGGCGCGGACATGAAGTCGCCTGAGTACCTGGCGATCAACCCGATGGGCAAGGTGCCGGCCATTCGCCATGGCGATATGGTGGTAACCGAGAACGCCGCCGTCTGCATGTACCTGGCCGAACTGGCACCGGAAAAGAAACTGGCACCGGCCATCGGATCAGTGGAGCGCGGCGCCTACTATCGCTGGCTGCTGTTCCTGGCCGGTCCGGTGGAGGCGCTGATGACCGCCAAGCAGGGCGGTACGCTGGTGCCCGGTGCCGGCTACGGCAACGAGGAAGACGTGTTGCTGACGCTGGAACAGGCAGTGCAGGGCAAGACCCATCTGGCTGGTGATCAGTTCACTACCGCCGACCTGTACATGACCGCCTTTCTCGAATACTACATGGCATTCGGACATCTGCCGCGGCGGCCCGCGTTTGAAGCGTTCGTGGCCAGGCACGCGCAACGTCCGGCGGCGCTGGCCGCGCGCCAACGCGACGATGCACTGGTTCCAGCGCATCCCCATCCGAGCATGAAAGCCTGACTGGCGGACTGCTCTTTGCGTTAATGCTGTCGATTACTGCAGCGCTTTCAGCCGGTACAGCGCTTCCAGCGCCTGCTTCGGCGTGAGATCGTCGGGTTCGAGCGCCGCCAGTGCATCCAGGGCGGCGCTCGGCGCCTGCAACAGGCCAAGCTGTTGTGGCGCATCCAGCGCTTCCGGCGACATCTGCCGCGCCTGGCTTTGATTGCCACGCTGCTCAAGCTCCGCCAACCGTCGCCGTGCTTGCTGCACGGCGCTGCGGGGCAGGCCCGCCAAGGCCGCCACTTGCAGGCCAAAGCTGCGATCCGCCGGCCCGTCCTTGACCGCATGCATGAAGACCAGCGTGTCGCCGCGTTGCGGGTCCTGGTGCTCGACCGCATCCAGATGCACGTTGGCAATGCCACTGTCAGCGCTCGCCAACGCGGTCAGTTCGAAATAGTGCGTCGCGAACAAGGTGTAACAACGATTGTGGTCGGCCAGGTGCCGGGCTACTGCATCGGCCAGCGCCAAGCCATCGTAGGTCGAGGTGCCGCGGCCGATTTCATCCATCAACACCAGCGACTGGCCGCTGGCGTTGTGCAGGATATAGCTGGTTTCGGCCATTTCGACCATGAACGTTGACTGGCCCTTGGCCAGATCATCACCGGCGCCGATGCGGGTCAGGATGCGGTCAACCGGCCCCAGCACCGCCGCGTCGGCCGGCACGAAACTGCCGATATGCGCCAACAACACGATCAACGCCACCTGCCGCATGTAGGTACTCTTGCCGCCCATATTGGGGCCGGTGATGATCAGCATGCGGCGCTGCTCGTCGAGCGCGATGTCGTTGGGTTCAAACGGTTCGTCGCGTACCGCCTCGACCACAGGATGGCGGCCACGTTCAATGCGCAGTCCGGGCGTTGCCTGCAGGACCGGGCGAACCCAGTCCAGCGCCTGCGCGCGTTCGCCGAAAGCGGCCAGCACGTCCAGCTCGCTCAAGGCATGCGCGCATTGCTTGAGGCCGGGCAGATGCGCCTGCAATGTATCCAGCAATTGTTCGTACAGCTGCTTTTCGCGGCCCAGTGAGCGCTCGCGCGCCGACAGTACCTTGTCTTCGAATCCCTTCAGCTCTTCGGTGATGTAGCGCTCGGCATTGGTCAGTGTCTGCCGGCGGGTGTAATGCACCGGCGCCTTGTCCGACTGGCCCTTGCTGATTTCGATGTAATAGCCGTGGACGCGGTTGTAGCCGACCTTGAGGGTGGCGATGCCGCTGCTGGCGCGTTCGCGCTGTTCCAGATCCAGCAGGAACTGGTCGGCGTGGGTACTGAGCTGGCGCAGCTCGTCGAGTTCGCCATCAAAGCCGTCGGCCAGCACCCCGCCATCGCTGAGCTTGAGCGGCGGCTGGGTCGCGACCGCGCGCTGCAGCAGGGCGGTGCAATCGTCGTGCTGGCCCAGTGCATCATGTAATTGCAGCAGGCGTGGGGAGGATAACGGTTGCAGTTGCTGGCGGATCTGCGGCAGCAGTGCCAGTCCATCGCGCAGGGTCGACAGATCCCGTGGGCGCGCCGAGCGCAGCGCGATCCGGGTCAGGATGCGCTCGATGTCGCCGAGCGCGCGGAACGATTCCCGCAAGCTGTCAGCCGCGGCGCTGTCGATCAACGTCGACACCGCCAGATGACGTTCACCTAGCACCTGCTGATCACGCAGCGGACGGTGCAGCCAACGCCGCAACAACCGCCCACCCATCGGGCTGACGGTCGAATCGAGCACGCCGAGCAGGGTGTGCCGATGATCACCATCAACCCGGCTGTCCAGTTCCAGATGGCGACGGGTGGCCGCATTCATGGCGATGGCGTCGTCGGCCGATTCGAAGGTTATCGCGGTCAGATGCGGCAGCCGCTGGCGCTGGGTTTCCTCGACGTAGCCCAGCAATGCGCCAGCAGCGGCGATCGCCAGTGGCTGCTGCTCCAGGCCAAAGCCGTTGAGGTCGTGCAGGCCGAAAAACTGCAGCAATTGGCGGCGGCCGCTGTCGGCATCGAACAACCACGGTGCGCGCAGGCGAACCCCATGCCGCTGCTGCAGAAACCCCGGCCAGCCATCTTCATCCGGCAGCAGCAGTTCGGCCGGTTCCAGTCGCGCCAGTTCCGCCTCCAGCGCGTCGTCGCCTTCGACCTGGTTGACCAGGAAACGGCCACCGGCCAGATCCGCCCAGGCCAGCCCATAACCGCCTCGATTGCGCGAAACCGCCATCAGCAGCGTGTCGCGTCGCTCGCTGAGCAGTGCTTCATCGGTGACCGTACCGGGGGTGATGACCCGCACTACCTTGCGCTCGACCAGCCCCTTGGCCTGCGCCGGGTCGCCAATCTGCTCGCAGATCGCCACCGATTCGCCCAGCGCCACCAGCCGCGCCAGGTAACTTTCGTAGGCATGGTGCGGAACACCGGCCATCGGAATCGGCGCCCCGGCCGAGTTGCCGCGCTGGGTCAGGGTGATATCCAGCAACCGCGCCGCCTTGCGCGCGTCGTCATAGAACAACTCGTAGAAATCACCCATGCGGAAGAACAGCAGCAGATCCGGATATTCGGCCTTGGCGGCGAAAAACTGCTTCATCAACGGAGTGTGGTCTGCTTTGCTGCCGCTCATAAATCCTTGCGCTTGGCGATCGTGATGGTGGCCGCTGACGGCTGGGCCAGGGGTTTGGATTCTAGTGGAAAGGCCGGATCGTTGGGCCGGCGCGCAGGCAACCGCCGTCGCGCGGCAGCTCGGACAAGACAGCACCGCCAATTTGAGCTACAAACGGCTGAGTCCTCACGTTGAAAGCAAATGGCAATTCCCGACGACAAGCAATTGCGCGAACTGGCCCAGGCCCTGGGCCAGCGTTTGAAAGACAACCGCGACTACGTGGTGACCGCCGAAAGCTGCACCGGTGGCTGGATCGCCAAGTCGCTGACCGACATCGCCGGATCCTCGGAGTGGTTCGACTGCGGCATGGCCGCTTACAGTTATGAGGCCAAGCAGGCGCTGCTGGGGGTACAGCCACAGACGCTGGAAACCCACGGCGCGGTCAGCCGTGAAACCGTGATCGAGATGGTGTCGGGTGCGCTGGTCAATTCCGGCGCGACCGTGGCGGTGGCGGTCACCGGCATCGCCGGACCGGGGGGCGGCAGCGAAGACAAGCCAGTCGGCACGGTCTGGATTGGCTGGAAGCGCCGCGGCGGCTATGCACGTGCGCAGGTGTTCCATTTCGATGGCGACCGCGACGCGGTGCGGCGCCAGACCGTGGCCAGCGCGCTGCGCGGGCTGGATGAGCTGATCAACTGAAGAAAAAGCTTGCGGCCGGTATCCGTTAGTAGTAATACTACTAAGCATGGACCTGACCGATACCCAGCAAGCCATCCTTGCCCTGATCGCCGAGCGCCTCGAGTCCGAAGGCATGCCGCCGTCGCAGACAGAAATCGCGCGCGCGCTGGGCTTCAAGGGCGTCCGCGCCGCGCAGTACCACTTGGAAGCGCTGGAAGCTGCCGGCGCGATTGAACGCGTTCCCGGCCGTGCCCGCGGCATCCGCCTGCTGCAGGCACCGGCTCCCAGCCAGCACGCGCTGGACCTGCAGTCGCACCAGGATGACGCCTTGCGTCTGCCGATTCTGGGCCGAGTCGCGGCCGGTGCGCCGATTGGTGCCGATGCTGGTGTCGATGATTACGTGATGCTGGACCGCACTTTCTTTGCACCATCGCCAGACTACCTGCTGCGGGTGATGGGTGATTCGATGCGCGACGAGGGCATCTTCGACGGCGACCTGATTGGCGTACACCGCACCCGCGACGCCCGCTCGGGCCAGATCGTGGTCGCCCGCATCGATGAGGAAATCACCGTCAAGCTGCTGAAGATCGGCAAGGACCGGATCCGCCTGCTGCCGCGCAATCCCGACTATTCGCCGATTGAAGTGCTGCCTGACCAGGACTTCGCAATCGAAGGACTGTATTGCGGGCTGGTGAGGCCGAACCGATGAACCAACTGCGGAATTGCCCACGCACAAGGTGGTTTTATCCGAGCCGCACCGGGATGATCTCCGATGGTCGCCGCGCCCCGACGCTTGCATGATTCATCTCCGGGCCGTGTTGTCGCAGCCCGTGCGATTGACCCTGATTAGTCTTTGCATCAACCGATTCGAACCTTTGAGGAACTGACGATGGACGAGAACAAGAAGCGCGCCCTTTCCGTGGCCCTGACCCAGATTGAGCGCCAGTTCGGCAAAGGCTCGGTCATGCGCATGGGTGACCGGGTCATCGAACCGATCGAGATCATTCCCACCGGTTCGCTGATGCTGGACAACGCCCTGGGCATAGGCGGCCTGCCGCGCGGACGAGTGGTGGAAATCTACGGGCCGGAGTCATCCGGCAAGACCACCCTGACCCTGCAGGCGATTGCCCAGTGCCAGAAGCAGGGCGGCACCGCTGCCTTCATCGACGCCGAGCATGCGCTCGACCCGATCTATGCCGCCCGTCTGGGCGTCAACGTCGACGACCTGCTGCTGTCGCAGCCGGACACCGGCGAACAGGCGCTGGAGATCTCCGACATGCTGGTGCGCTCGGGCTCGGTCGACATCGTGGTGGTCGATTCGGTCGCGGCACTGACCCCCAAGGCGGAAATCGAAGGCGAGATGGGCGACCAGTTGCCGGGCCTGCAGGCACGCCTGATGAGCCAGGCGCTGCGCAAGCTGACCGGTAACATCAAGCGCTCCAACACTACGGTGATTTTCATCAACCAGCTGCGCATGAAGATCGGCGCGATGATGCCGGGCCAGAGCCCGGAAGTGACCACCGGCGGCAATGCACTCAAGTTCTATGCCTCGGTACGCCTGGACATCCGCCGCATCGGTGCGATCAAGAAGGGCGACGAGATCATCGGCAACCAGACCAAGATCAAGGTGGTCAAGAACAAGCTGGCGCCTCCGTTCAAGCAGATCGTCACCGAAATCCTGTACGGCGAAGGCATCAGCCGCGAAGGTGAACTGATCGAGCTGGGCGTGGAAGCCAAGCTGGTCGACAAGGCCGGTGCCTGGTACAGCTACGGTGAGGAACGCATCGGTCAGGGCAAGGACAACGCCCGTACCTTCCTGCGTGAGAACCCGCAGATTGCCGCGCGTCTGGAGGCCGAACTGCGCGAACGCCTGCAACCGGTCGTCGTCGCCGATGATTCGGCTGGTGACGAAGCCGACGACGAGTAAGTCGTTGGCGTAGGGCAATGAGCGGCTGGGGCCATAAGCGGCGGAATACGGTGGGGCAGGATGCCCATGAAGATGGCGAGGATGGGTCGTCACCGTCATCACCCGCGGCTGAAGGCAAACGTGGCCGCCAGCCGCTGACACCGCTGCAACGGGCATTGGCGCTGTTGACCCGGCGCGAGCATTCGCGCCGCGAGTTGGCCCGCAAACTGGTCGAACGAGGCGTCGAAGCGGCCGAAGCCGAGGCCGTGGTCGAGCGTCTGGCCGGGGAGGGCTGGCAGGACGACCGCCGCTACGCCGAGCTGGTTGTCCGCAGCCGGGTCAGCGGCGGCTACGGACCACGGCGGATCCGCGCCGAGCTGTCGCAACAGGGGCTCGAGGCCGACCTGATCAGCGAAGCAATGGATGGGTTTGATGGCGACTGGACCGAAACGGCGTGCGACCTCGTCCGCCGCCGTTTCGGTCCGGCCGGCTTGCAAAGCCTGGCGCAGCGGCGCAAAGCCGCCGACCTGCTGTTCCGGCGCGGATTCGAAGGCGATGCCATCCAGCGGGCGACCCGGCTTGGGGCGGAGGACTGAACGGCTCCGGCCTGTTAATCTAGAGCATTGGTTGTCAGTCCGGTGCTGTGTCCGCATGTGGTGGGTACGCAGTCGTCGGCTGCGCCCCCTCCAGCCCATGCCAGAGTTATGACCAGCCCCCGCGCCACACCCCTCAGCACCCAGCAGATTCGTAACGACTTCCTCGAGTTCTTCCGCGGCAAGGGCCACACGGTGGTGCCGTCAGCCTCGCTGGTCCCAGGCAACGACCCGACCCTGCTGTTCACCAACTCGGGCATGGTGCAATTCAAGGACGTGTTCCTTGGCGCGGAAAAGCGCAGCTATGTGAGAGCAGCCGACGTGCAGCGCTGCCTGCGGGCGGGCGGCAAGCACAACGATCTGGATTCAGTCGGCTATACCGCACGCCACCACACCTTTTTCGAGATGCTCGGCAACTGGTCGTTCGGCGACTATTTCAAGAAGGAAGCCATCGCCTGGGCCTGGGAACTGCTGACCCAGGTCTGGAAGCTGCCCGCCGAACGGTTGCTGGTCACCATCTATCACACCGATGACGAAGCCTATGACCTGTGGCACAAGATGATTGGCGTGCCAGCCGAGCGCATCGTCCGTATCGGCGACAACAAAGGCGCACCGTTCGCATCGGATAACTTCTGGCAGATGGCCGACACCGGCCCCTGCGGTCCCTGCACCGAGATTTTCTACGACCACGGTGACCATATCGCCGGCGGTCCGCCGGGTTCGCCTGATGAAGACGGTGATCGCTTCATCGAGATCTGGAATCTGGTGTTCATGCAGTTTGATCGCCAGCCCGATGGCAGCCTGCAGCCGTTGCCGGCGCCCTGCGTCGATACCGGCATGGGCCTGGAGCGGCTGGCGGCGATCCTGCAGAACGTGCACACCAATTATGAAATCGATCTGTTCCAGACCCTGATCAAGCATGCGGCCGAGCTGACCGGCACCGCTGATCTGGAGAACAAGTCGCTGCGGGTGATTGCCGATCACATCCGCGCCTGCTCGTTCCTGATTGTCGATGGCGTGCTGCCCTCCAACGAAGGCCGTGGCTATGTGTTGCGCCGGATCATCCGCCGCGCCCTGCGTCATGGCTGGATGCTTGGCGTGCGCCAGCCGTTTTTCCACAAGATGGTGCCGGTGCTGGTGCAGTTGATGGGCGGTGCCTATGCTGAACTCACTGCTGCCCAGGAACTGGTCGAGCGCGCGTTGAAGGCCGAGGAAGAACGCTTCGCCGAAACGCTGGACTCGGGCATGCGCATTTTCGACGAAGTGGCGGCGCGATCGCAGTCGGTGATTCCTGGCGCCGATGCCTTCCGCTTGTATGACACCTATGGATTCCCGGTTGACCTGACCGCCGATATCGCCCGCGAGCGTGGACTGTCGGTCGACATGGACGGCTTCGATGCGGCCATGCAGCAGCAGCGCGAAACCGCGCGCGCCGCCGGCAAGTTCGCGTCCAGTGCCGGCTTGCCTGCCGATCTGGTCGCAAAGATGTCGCCGACCGATTTCCTTGGCTATGACGGCCTGCAAGCGGACGAGCTGAAGGTGGTGGCGCTGCTGAGGGATGGGCGACCGGTGGAACATGCCGATGCTGGCGAGGAAGTCGTCGTGTTCCTCGATCGCAGTCCGTTCTATGCCGAGTCCGGTGGCCAGGTCGGCGATGCCGGTACCCTGCACAACGGCGCGATGCAGCTGCAGGTCGATGACACCCTCAAGTTCGCCGGCCAGTTCCACGGGCATCTCGGCACGGTCGGCAAGGGTCGGCTTGCGCTCGGCGATGTCGTCAGTGCCGAGGTTGATGGCCAGCGTCGCGCATCAACCATCCTCAATCATTCCGCCACCCACCTGTTGCACGCGGCACTGCGCGAATTGCTCGGTAGCCATGTCCAGCAGAAGGGCTCGCTGGTGGCGCCGGACAAACTGCGCTTCGATTTCTCGCATTTCCAGCCGATGAGCGCTGCGGAGCTGGCCGAAGTAGAACGCCAGGTAAATGCCCAGATCCGCGCCAACCACGCCGCCGAAGTCCATCACATGGGCATGCAGGAGGCACTCGACTTCGGTGCGATGGCCCTGTTCGGTGAAAAATACGGCGAGCGGGTGCGGGTGCTGAAGATGGGCGGTTATTCGACCGAGTTGTGTGGCGGCACCCATGTCGCCCGTACCGGCGATATCGGCCTGTTCAAGATTGTCAGCGAAGGCGGTGTTTCCGCCGGCGTCCGCCGCATCGAGGCGGTCACCGGGCAGGGAGCGCTGGACTGGGTGGACCGCGAGGAACAGCAGCTGCAGCAGGCCGCGCAGATCGTCGGTGGTAATCCGCTGGAACTGGTCGAGAAAGTCCGCGCCCTCAATGATCGCCAGAAGCGGCTTGAACGCGAGCTCGAGGCCCTGAAAACCAAGGCCGCATCCGGTGCCACCGCCGATCTGGCAGCCGCTGCCGTCGACCTTGGTGGCATCCGCGTGCTGGCCCAGCGCATCGAAGGGCTGGATGCCAAGGCTCTGCGCGATGCGGTCGACAGGCTCAAGCAGCAACTGGGTGATGCGGTCATCGTGCTGGCCGGCGTCCAGGACGGCAAGGCCGCCCTGGTGGCCGGGGTAAACGGTAGTGCAACAGGCAGGATCAAGGCCGGGGAACTGATTGCGCATGTCGCTGGTCAGATTGGCGGCAAGGGCGGCGGTCGCCCGGATCTCGCCCAGGGTGGTGGCGAGGATGGGCCCGCCCTTGCTTCCGCGCTCCAGAATGTAACCACTTGGGTGCAAGAACGCTTAAACTAACCGGCAACTTCGCTCAAATTGGTCTTGCGGGCCGCTGCATGGCCCCGCTACCATTACCCGTTAACAACCCTTTCTTGGAAGCGTCTTTGTGTGTTCCATCACCAAAGGCGCGGCCCCGGTAGCGTCGCTCCCGGACTATGGAGAAGAAACATGTTGATTCTGACCCGCCGTGTCGGCGAAACCCTGATGATCGGCGACTCGGTCACAGTGACGGTCCTCGGCGTCAAGGGCAACCAGGTGCGCATCGGTATCACCGCACCCAAGGACGTCGCCGTGCATCGCGAGGAAATCTACCAGCGCATCCAGCGTGGCGATGAGATGGTGTCATCGTCTGCCAATGATCAGGCGTCTTCCGACTGATATTGCGAAAATTGGGATTGCCGGCACTGCATTCAGCCGCTATCCTATGCGGCCGCCGCAGTGCTGCGACGGTATAGAAGTTCCCGGAGTGATGCCCGAGCGGCTGAAGGGGCTCCCCTGCTAAGGGAGTATAGGGTCAAAAGCCTTATCGAGGGTTCGAATCCCTCTCACTCCGCCACTTCTGGCGCCCCTTGAAACAGGGGTTTCCATGATGGCCACGGACCACCGCCAGCGGTGTTCGCGGTGAGCATGGAAGGTTATGCGCAGCGAGGTTTTTCCGGTCCGGAAAATTCAATGTTGCGAGGAATTTTGTCTTGACGGAATGTAACAACGTCTGCATAATTCCGCTTCTTATTTAGGCGCCCGTAGCTCAGTTGGATAGAGTACCTGGCTACGAACCAGGCGGTCGGGAGTTCGAATCTCTCCGGGCGCACCATCTAAGGCAAAAAAGCCAGCAGGCATCGCTTGCTGGCTTTTTTGTTGCCTGTCTTCTAGCGCTGTGCCTTCTGCGCCTATTGCCAGACGGCCGCTTGCCTGCACGGTCGACGTTGATAATCAACGACTCACTGTGCGGACACCACTTTGCATAATCCACCAGCGGACCCGCTTGCCAATGACGGTCATGGCATTGCCGATGCCGCCGGAGCGGCGGTTCTGCAGCAGCAGATAGCGAGTCAGTTGTACCGTGCTGGCATCGCCGCCCTCGGTGGTCAGGCCGTGGTGGTCATTGCCGACGCGCGCCAGTGGCAATCGTCGTTGCAACCGGCCTGGTACTGGCTCGACGACGCACAGCGTGGCCGGGTGTTGCGCCAGCACCGGCAGCAGGATCGTGACGTGCGGGTGCTGGCCTATGCGTTGCACCGATTGGTGCTGGGTCATGTGCTCGGCCGTGCGCCAATGGATGTCGAACTCGGCCGCACCGCGACTGGTGCGCCGGTGCTGGAAGGCTGCGTGGCGGCGACCAGCCTCAGTCATGCCGAACATCTTCTGGCCATTGCCGTGGACGTGGGCCAGCGCGTCGGTGTCGATATCGAGCCCTTGTCACGCTGCGGCAATCTGGCCGAAATCGCCAGCCGCATCTGCCACCCTGCCGAAGCCGGTGAGCTGACCGGCCTGGCGCCGGCGCAGCGTGAGCGACACCTGCTGTCGCTGTGGGTCCGCAAGGAAGCCATGCTCAAGGCCGCGGGCGTCGGCCTGGGCCTGGAGATGTGCGGTTTTACCGCCGGGGAAGGTGCGCTGTTGACCCTGCCGGGTGACCGCAGCAGCCAGATCCGCGTCGATATGCTGGGCCCGGCAGCCGACTATCTGGCCGCGGTCGCGCTGCGGCCACAAGCCGACCTGCGGCTGGTGCGGTTGCGGCCGGATTGATGCGCTGCCGGCCACTGGCCGGTTTGCTGCCTGGTGCCCGTTATGGAAGACAAGAGCAGCACCATCCAATGATCGATATCGACGCTTTGCGCCCATGCCTCCCACGCGGGTCTGCAGGGGCGGGCAGGGGGGCGCAGTGAACCAGGCAAGAACAAACCACCAGCACCGTCAATCAGGCAGGCGCATGTGCCATGCCGCGTCGCGCCGCCGGACCGGCTCGTGAGGACGGCCTACACCAGCCGCAAGACCAAGGCCTTGCGGTTCCAATGGTTGTTGGAAGTGATCATCGTGGTCGCCTGCGTGCTCGGCGCGGCCTGGTTGCGCTTCCACAACGATCCCGAGACCGGCATGGAGTTCGCCGAACATGCGACCGGACGGGCGCTGCTGGTCGCACTGGCGATCACCGGGGCGATGGCGGCCTTTGGCTTGTACCAGGTGCATGTGCGGCATACCCGCATGGATTTCGCGCTGCGCCTGCTGCTGTCATTCGCCTTTGGTTTCGTCGCTCTGCTGGTGCTTTACTACCTGTTGCCGCAAACCTATATCGGCCGCGGCGTGCTGCTGCTGGGCCTGCTGCTGTCAGTGCTGGCGATCAGTGGCGCGCGCTCGCTGTCGCAGCATCTGTTCAGCACCAACATCATGAAACAACGCGTGCTGGTGCTGGGCGCGGGCCAGAATGCCGAATTGATCAACACCCGCCTGCGCCGGCAATCGGACCGCCGGACCTTTTCGATCGTCGGTTTCGTGCCCGTGCCGGGCCAGTCCTGCCTGGTTGACGAGGCCAAGCAGATCCAGCCGCAGAGCGGGTTGGCCGACCTGGCCGAACGGCTGCAGATCGACGAAGTGGTGATCGCCCCGGATGAACGCCGCGGCGGGCTGCCGATGGAAGAGATGCTGCGCTGCGTGCAGCGCGGCGTTTCAGTGGTGGATCTGTCGACGTTTTTCGAACGCGAAGCCGGTATGGTCCAGTTGAACGTGGTCGACCCATCATGGCTGGTGTTTTCCGGTGGCTTCGATTACTCGACGCCGCGGCGGTTGAGCAAACGGTTTTTCGATCTGGCGGCCGCCGGGATGTTGTTGCTGGTGGCCTGGCCGGTGATGGCGTTGACCGCACTGGCGGTCTGGCTTGAGTCCGGTGGCCCGGTGTTCTACAGCCAGGTACGGGTGGGTGAGCGCGGCGAGCATTTCAAGCTGACAAAATTCCGCAGCATGCGCGTGGATGCCGAAAAAGACGGCGTGGCGCGCTGGGCGACCAAGGACGACGATCGCAGCACGCGGGTCGGCCGCTTCATCCGCAAGACCCGGCTGGACGAGTTGCCGCAGCTGTGGGCGGTATTGCGCGGCGACATGAGCTTTGTCGGTCCACGCCCCGAGCGCCCGCAATTCGTCGACATGCTCAACCAGGAGATCCGCTACTACGACGTGCGTCATTGCGTGAAACCGGGCGTCACCGGCTGGGCGCAGTTGCGCTACCCCTATGGCGCTTCGGTCAGCGATGCCGAGGAGAAACTCAAGTTCGACCTGTTCTACGTCAAGAACCATGGCCTGGTGTTCGACATCATGATCCTGTTGCAGACCGTCGAGGTGGTGCTGTTCGGGCGCGGCGCACGCTGACCCTGTCACGTCCGCAGTCGCGCTGGCTCAGTGCGGCTGCAGTTGGACTGGTGTAGCGGTCCGCGCCACCCGCAGCGGGTACAGCGGCGAGTCGTACCATTCGACCACCGCGTCGTCCTCGAAGCGAACCCAGGATGGGCCGTATTCCCAGACCTGTTCACGCTGGTAGCTGGGAGGGCCCTGGATGTCGCGCACCGATTGCTTGTCCATGCCCATCCTGATCAATGCCGGAGCAGGCGAAGCAGCGGCATGTGCCGGCATCGGCTGCCCACCGGGGCTGCGGCCGGGCGAGGCGTCGCGCGGAGCGCTGAGGACGATATAGACACCCGCCAGCAACAACACGCCGACGATGGCGACATGGCGATGCCAGGTGGCTGGGTGCGCCTGCGTCTGCGCTGGACGATCGCCGAGGCGGCGGCTCCGCTGCTGCTTCCAGCCACCGCTGCCATTGACGCTGGCACCCGGCAAACGGCCATGCTCCTTGTGGAAACGGATGGCGGCGGCGTAGCTGGCAATCAGCTCCGGCAGCAGCGCCTGCGCCTGGGTCGAAGCATCAGCGCTGGCGTGGCGGTCCGGATGCAGCTCGGCAATCTGGCGCCGGTAGGCCTGCTTGAACTGCTCCAGGCCGCAGTCCGGAGGGACGCCAAGTTGTCGATAAAGCAGGGAGAAGTCAGGTTCCATCGCGGATTGGGTGTGATAGTCGCCTATGTCAACGACAAATGCCGCACAAAGGTGCCACGGCTGGCCTGCTTGTGCTGGCAGTGCCGTTATTAACAGATAACGGGGGCCATTGAAGGCCAGAGGGAGCGTCATCGTGGCGGACCAACATCCAGCAGGCGACTATTGGGATTCCATTCTGGGCGGGGCGCAGGTGGCGCTGGCATTGCCCGAATGGGCGCGCGTGGTCGATGCCTCGGCGGCCGTTGCGGAAACCAGACGGCAGCGTATCGGGATAACCGGGATCGCCGCACTGGCCGAATCGCAGCCGGCGCTGTTCGCGGATGCAGTGCCTGCGGTGGCCGCTTGGGTATTGCTGCTGGGACGCTTGGCCGGACAGAACGATGTCGCCATCGTCCATCTGGCAGCGGATGGCTCGGCGCAACCGGTCCGGCAGTCACTCGATGACGCACTGACCGGCAGCGGATTGCTGCAGGCGGTGCGGCGGCAACTGCAACAGGCGGCTGGACAGCCACAGGCCGCGGCAGCGGCGCTGGCTGACTGGTTGCAGCTGGCGGGGGACAGCCAGCTGCCCTGTCAGGTCCGGCTGGATGTCAACGCCGATGGCGGGGCTTCACTGGCCAGTGGTCCACTGGTGTTGCATCTGGATCTGGCCGCGGACACGGTCAGCGCGGCGATCGAATTCGATGCCAGTCGCTATCTGGCCAGCGAGGTCGGAGTCTGGGGCGACTGCTGGCTGCGGCTGCTGCGTGGACTGAGCGCCGAGCCCGACAGCGCGGTGCAGGCTTTGCCGCTGCTTGAACCGCAGCAGGCGCGCGACGTCCTGGCGTTCGGAAACGACAACGCCATTCGCTGGTACGGCGCGGTGCTGGTGCATGAGTTGTTCGAACAACAGGTTGAACGCACGCCTGATGCGATTGCGCTGGCATATGCGGGCGCGGTCTTGACGTATCGCCAGCTCAACCAGCGTGCCAACCAGCTGGCGCATCACCTGCGTGGCTATGGGGTGGGTGCCGACGACCGGGTGGCGGTCTACCTGCCGCGTGGCCTGGATCTGATCGTGGCGATCATGGCGGTGCTGAAGGTGGGCGCCGCCTATGTGCCGCTGGACCCGATGTATCCGGTTGAACGGCTCGCCTACACCTTGCGCGACAGCGAGCCGAAAATACTGCTGAGCCAATCGGTGATGACGCCGGACTGGCGCGAGCTGGCAGGCGAGGATGGCAGCATTGCCACCGTCGTCGACATCGCTGCCGACGCGGATCTGTGGCGGCAGGCGGCAACGGACAATCCGTCGCCAGCCGACATCGGCCTGCGGTCGGATCATCTTGCCTACGTGCTTTACACCTCCGGCTCCACCGGCCAGCCGAAGGGCGTGGCGATGCCGCATGCGCCGCTGGTGAATCTGATCCAGTGGCAGCTGCGGCAACCCGGTTCCGAACACCCGCAGGCGACGTTGCAGTTCGCCGCGCTGGGCTTCGATGTCGCCTTCCAGGAAACATTCGCCACGCTGTGCAACGGTGGCACGCTGCACCTGTTGGACCATGACACCCGGCTCAGCGCCAGTGCGTTGTTTGATTTCATCGTTGAACACGCGATCGAGCGGGTGTTCCTGCCGTACTTCGCCTTGCAGATGCTGGCCGAGGCGATGCCGCAGCGCCTGTCTGCCGATGCGGATGGCCCTGCCTGCAAGCTGCGCGAAGTCATCACCGCCGGCGAGCAGCTGCGCATCGATCCCGGCATCGAAGCGTTCTTCCGCCAGTTGCCGCAGTGCCGGCTGCACAATCATTACGGTCCGACGGAATCGCATGTGGTCACCGCGCTGAGCCTGCCAGCCGACGCCGCGAGCTGGCCGCGCCTGCCTTCGATTGGCCGGCCGATCGCCAATGCGCGCGTGTACGTGCTGGACGATCGCCAGCAGCCGGTTCCGCACGGGGTGGCCGGCGAGTTGTACTTGGCCGGTCCGGTGCTGGCCCGCGGTTACCTGCATCAGCCGGCGATGACCGCCGCGCGGTTCCTGCCGGATCCCTTCGCCGACGATGCACAGGCGCGGATGTATCGCACCGGCGATCTGGGGCGCTGGCTGCCGGATGGCACCCTGGATTACATGGGGCGCAAGGATTTCCAGGTCAAGATTCGCGGTTTCCGGGTCGAACTGGGCGAGATCGAGGCACGGATGATGGCCTTTGCCGGCATCCGCCAGGCCGGCGTGCTGGCGCGTGAGGATCGACCCGGGCTGAAGCGCCTGGTGGCGTATTTCTCCAGCCATCCGGATGCGGCAGCCGTCGATGTGGAGGCACTGCGTGGCTACTTGATGGCGACATTGCCGGACTACATGGTGCCGGTTGCGTTCGTGGCAATGCCGACGCTGCCGCTGTCAGCCAATGGCAAGCTGGATCGCTTGGCGTTGCCCGCGCCGGGGCGTGCGCGGCCGGACTGGATAGGCAGCTACCAGGCACCACGCAACGCACTCGAAACCACATTGTGCGGGATTCTGGGCGATGCGCTGGATATCGATGCGCTGGGCCGCGACGACAATTTCTTCGAACTGGGCGGCACCTCATTGCTGGCGGTACGCGTGCTGGAGCAGATCCGCCTGCGTGGCCTCGGCGAGATCACCGCGCTGGCACTGTTCCGCGAACCGACCGCCGCGGCATTGGCCAACGCGCTGGGGACGAGTGAAGAGCAGGGCGTCGATGCCGCCCGTCTGCCAGCTGCCAGGGTACAGCCAGGCGATGCGGCCGAGCCGATCGCGATCATCGCGATGGCAGGGCGCTTCCCCGGCGCTGCCAGCGTCGAGGCGCTCTGGCAGAACCTGTGCGCGGGCAACGATGGCATCCGCCACTTCGGCATGGACGAGCTGGATCCCTCGATTCCCGAATCGCTGCGGCGGGATCCGGATTATGTGCCGGCGCGCGGGATCCTCGATGATGTCGACAAGTTCGACGCCGCGTTCTTCGGCATTTCACCGAAGGAAGCCGAGTTGATGGATCCGCAGCAGCGGATCTTCCTGGAACTGTGCTGGGAATGCATGGAGCGTGCCGGCGAGGTGCCCGACGATGGGCGGGTGCCGGTCGGCGTGTTTGCCGGCATGTACAACGCCAGCTATTACCAGAAAAACGTGCTGGCGCACCCGCAGCTGGTGGAAAAGCTCGGCGCTTTCCAGGTGATGCTGGACAACGAAAAGGACTACATCGCCACCCGTGTCGCCCACAAGCTCAACCTGACCGGCCCGGCCATCAGCGTGCACACCGCCTGTTCGACCTCGCTGGTGGCGATCTGCCAGGCGATCGACAGTCTGCGCGGTGGCCAGTGCGACATGGCCTTGGCCGGTGGCATCGCGGTGGCCTGTCCGGTCCGCAGCGGGCACCTGTACCAGGAAGGGGCGATGCTGTCGCCCGATGGCCGCACCCGCAGCTTCGATGCTGACGCCCGCGGCACGATTTTCAGCGACGGCGGCGCGGTGCTGCTGCTCAAGCGTCTGTCGGATGCGATTGCCGACGGCAACCCGATCCATGCGTTGATCCGCGGCGGTGCAGTCAACAATGATGGCGGCAACAAAGCCAGCTTCACCGCACCCAGCAGCGCCGGGCAGGCGGCGGTGGTGGCACTGGCGCAGCGCAACGCCGGCGTCCCGGCACGCAGCATCGGCTATGTGGAAAGCCATGGCACGGCAACCCCGGTCGGAGATCCTATCGAAGTCGAAGGGCTGACCCGTGCCTTCCGCCAGAATACCGACGACAGCGGCTTCTGCCTGCTGGGTTCGGTCAAGAGCAATCTGGGCCACACCATCACCGCTGCCGGCGCCACCGGTACCATCAAGGCGGCGCTGGCGCTGGCGCAGGAGCTGATTCCCGGTACCGCGCATTTCAACACGCCCAATCCGGCTATCGATTTCGCTGCCACGCCGTTCCGGGTCACTGCCGACAACCACCCGTGGCCGCGCGATCCACAGGTGCCGCGGCGTGCCGGCGTAAGTTCGTTCGGCGTCGGTGGCACCAACGCGCACGTGGTGCTGGAAGAAGCGCCCGTGTTGCCGCCCTCGGACAGCGCTGACGGCCCACAGCTGCTGGTGCTGTCGGCACGCACGCCAGCGGTACTGGCGAACATGGGTGAACAACTGGCTGCACACCTGCAGGCGCAGCCGGCGCTTTCGCTGGCCGATGTGGCGTGGACACTGGCCACCGGGCGCAAACGTTTTCCGCACCGGCTGGCGCTTGCCGCCGACAACATCGATGATGCGGTGGCCCGTCTGCGCAGTCCCGAGCTGGCCGCGGTGGTCAATCGCAATCGGGCCGCGCAGGCGCGCGAGGTCGTGTTCATGTTCCCGGGGCAGGGCAGCCAGTACCTCGGCATGGGCCGGCAGTTGCATGAGCGCGAACCGGTGTTCCGGGAGGCATTCGACCGCTGCGCCGAACTGTTGCAGCCGGAAATGAACCAGGATCTGCGCGCGCTGGTGTTCGGCAACGACGAACAGGCGCTGCTGCCTACCGCGGTCATGCAGCCGTCGCTGTTCGCCATCGAATACGCGCTGGCCCAGTGGTGGCTGGCGCAG
This sequence comes from Pseudoxanthomonas dokdonensis, assembly GCF_001431405.1. Classification (GTDB taxonomy): domain Bacteria; phylum Pseudomonadota; class Gammaproteobacteria; order Xanthomonadales; family Xanthomonadaceae; genus Pseudoxanthomonas_A; species Pseudoxanthomonas_A dokdonensis. The sequence goes on along the minus strand of NZ_LDJL01000011.1, from coordinate 282,736 downwards.
GGCGTGCAGCCGGTGGCGATGATCGGCCATAGCGTCGGTGAGTTCGTCGCCGCGACGCTGGCCGGGGTGTTCGAGTTACCTGATGCCTTGCGCCTGGTCGCCCGTCGCGGTCGGCTGATGCAGTCGATGCCGGGTGGTGCGATGTTGTCGGTACGCCTGCCGCTGGCCTCGCTGCTGCCACGGCTGCCGGCATCGTTGTCGCTGGCCGCGGAGAACGCACCGGGTGCCTGCGTGGTCGCCGGCGAACATCAGGCCATTGCCGGGTTCCAGCAGCAACTGGAAAGCGACAGCATCGCTTGTCGCTTGTTGCGGACCTCGCATGCGTTCCATTCCAGCATGATGGAGCCGGTGGTGCCGGCATTCCGTGCCGAGGTCGAAGCCGTCGCCAGGCAAGCGCCCAGCGTGCCGATTGTCTCGACCGCGCTTGCCGACTGGCTGGACCGGGACAGCGCCGTTTCGGCGGACTACTGGGCACGCCACCTGCGCGAGCCGGTACGTTTTTCCAGCGCGGTCGCACGGGTGCTTGACCTGCCCGGGCGTGCCTTGCTGGAGGTCGGGCCGCGCAGCACGCTCAGCCTGTTGAGCCGCCAGCAACCCGGCCTCAAGCAACATCATGCGGTGGTGATTGCGTCGCTGGCGGATGCTCCTGAGCACGAATCCCGCTGCCTGCTGGATGCCGCCGGCCAACTGTGGGCGGCAGGCGGCAATGTCGAGCCGGCCGGTTTCGACCACCGCCAACGTCGCCAGCGGCTGCGCCTGCCGACGTATCCCTTCGAAAAGCATCGCCACTGGGTCGACGCCTTGCCGGCGTTGCCCGCCAATGTCGTTGTACATCCGGCAACGGCTGCACTTACCGCCCTGGAGACACCCATGTCCGTCGCATCAGAACCCGCGCCCTCCGCGCCGACCTCGTCGGCGACCGCTTCGACCAGCAGGCGCGTGCGCTTGTTGCAGCAGGTCAAGGAGGTGTTCGAGGATGTCGCCGGCTTTGACCTGGAAGGGGCCGACGAAGACGCCAACTTCATCGAACTGGGGCTGGACAGCCTGATGCTGACCCAGGTGGCACTGCAGCTGCAGAAAGCATTCTCGCTGAAACTAACCTTCCGCCAGTTGATGAGCGAATACGCCAGCCTTGGCCGGCTGGTGGCCGGCCTCGACGCGCAGCTGCCATCCGACCCGGTCGATGATGCGCCCGCGGCAGGGCAACCCGTGGCACCAGCGCTGTCGCCGCAATCGCATGCCAGCGCATCACCCGTGCCACCAATGCCAATGCCAGTACTGACGACGATGGCTGCCAGCCCCGCTGCCGCCGGCAACGCGGAACACATGCGCAGGGTGATCGACCAGCAGATGCAGTTGATGTCGCAGCAGCTGGCGTTGCTGGCCGGCATGCAGGCCCTGCCGGCCAGCGATGCGCATGCGCCGGCTGCACCCGCCGCCACGCCAACACAGCCAGCGCAGGCAAGCACTGTGTTGAATGCGCAGGGTCCGGCCGCAGACACTGCCGAGGGCGATGCCGAGCCGGTGCACGCACGTTATGACGTCAAGAAGGCCTTCGGTGCCATTGCCCGCATCGATGCGTCGGCGTCAACCGAGCTGGATGCCCATCAGCGCGGTCGGCTTGACCAGTTCATTGCCCGCTACACCGCGCGCACGCCGAAGTCGAAGGCATTTACCCAGCAGCATCGCGGACACATGGCGGACCCGCGCGTGGTCACTGGCTTCCGCCCGCTGACCAAGGAAATCGTCTACCAGATCGTCATCGACCGTTCGCGCGGTTCGCATCTGTGGGACATCGATGGCCACGAATATGTCGATGCCCTCAATGGCTTCGGCACCAGTCTGTTTGGCTGGCAGCCCGACTTCGTCATCGATGCCGTGCGCCGGCAACTGGACAGCGGCTACGAAATCGGACCGCAGCATCCACTGGCCGGTGAAGTCGCGCAACTGGTCTGCGAGCTGACCGGCCACGACCGCGCCGCGCTGTGCAATACCGGTTCCGAAGCGGTGCTGGGGGCGATGCGTATCGCCCGAACCGTCACCGGTCGCGACACCATCGTGCTGTTTTCCGGCTCGTACCACGGCATCAACGATGAAGTGATCGTGCGCGCCGGGCGCAACCTGCGGGCGATGCCGGCGGCGCCGGGCATCCTGCGCAATGCCGCGGAGAACGTGCTGGTGCTGGACTACGGCACCCCTGAAACGTTGCGGATCATCCGCGAACGCGCCCACGAACTGGCCGCGGTACTGGTCGAGCCGGTGCAGAGCCGACGTCCGGATTTCCAACCGATCGAATTCCTGCGCGAGGTACGTGCCATCACCGAGGCATCAGGCGCCGCGCTTATCTTCGACGAAGTGATCACCGGTTTCCGCTCGCATCCGGGTGGCGCCCAGGCGTTGTTCGGGATCAAGGCGGATCTGGCTACCTACGGCAAGGTCGTCGGCGGCGGCTACCCGATCGGGGTCATGGCCGGAAAACGCGCTTTCATGGATGCACTGGACGGTGGCCATTGGCAATATGGTGACGACTCGATCCCGGAAGTAGGCGTGACCTACTTCGCCGGCACCTTCGTCCGCCACCCGATGACGCTGGCGGCGGCCAAGGCCTCGTTGCAGCAGATGCAGCAACATGGCCCTGCGCTGCAGGAGCGTCTCAACCAGCGCACCGCGCAGATGGCCGAAGAGATCAACCGTTTCTGCGCCGATGTCGGTGCGCCGTTGCGGATCAAACACTTCGCCTCGTTGTGGCGCACTCATTTCGAGGAAGACCATCCGTTGCAGGATCTGCTGTTCGCGATGATGCGCAGCCGTGGCATCCACATCCTCGACAATTTCCCCTGCTTCTTCACCACCGCGCACAGCGAGGCCGATTTCCGGGCCATCACCGACGCCTACAAGGAGTCGGTGCTGGAATTGCAGGAAGCCAATTTCCTGCCACGTCACGCGGTCACCCCGCGCACGCTGATGGACGCCGCGCAGCCGCCGGTTGATGGCGCACGCCTGGGACGTGACCCACAGGGGCGGCCGGCCTGGTACGTGCCGGATCCGCAACGTGATGGACAATACCTGCAGGTCGGCGCATGAGCAGCTCGGTGGTTGGCGATGCGTCGGGCGGGCAATCGGCGGTGCATGATCCTTTCGCCGCCGGCGAACTGGCCCGGGTAGTACCGACCACTGAACCACAGCGCGAACTGTGGCTGGCTTCGCAACTGGGCGAAGACGCATCGCTGGCCTACAACGAGTCAGTGTCGCTGGTACTGCGTGGGCGGTTGGACGTGACCCGCCTGCAGGCCGCGCTGCACCGCGTGATCGAACGCCATGATGCGCTGCGTGCGGTGTTCGGTCCGGATGGTGAAACCTTCTGTGTGCTGCGCGAGCGCGTGCTGTCCTTGACCCTGGTCGACCTCGGCGAATGCGACCCGGCGGAACAGGCAGCCGCGCTGCAACAGCAGCGGAGCGAGGGCGTCGACACCGCCTTCAATCTTCTGGATGGTCCCCTGTTCCGGGCCCAGTTGCTGCGCCTGTCCGATGACGAACATGTGCTGCTGATGCACGCCCACCATATTGTCTGCGATGGCTGGTCGTGGTGGGTGCTGGTGCGTGAGCTCGGCCAGCTTTACGCTGTCGAGAGCACACTGACCGATGAACCGATCGACAGCTTTGCCGACTACGCATTGTCCGAGGCCCTGCATCCGCAGGATCCGCAGTTCCGGCAGGATGAGGCTTACTGGCTGTCGCGTTTCCAGGGCAGCACACCGGTGCTGGAACTGCCGCTTGACCGGCCGCGGCCCAAGCATCGAACGTTCGCTTCACGGCGCGAGGATTATTGGCTGCCACTGGAACTGGTCAGCAATGTACGCAGGCTCGGTGCGCGCCAGGGTGCCAGTCTGTTTGCCACTCTGCTCGCCGCATTTGCCGGTACCCTGTCGCGGATCAGCGGCCAGGACGATGTCGTCATCGGCATCCCGGCGGCGGGGCAGTCGATCGAGGGCCACGATCGCCTGGTCGGTCACTGCGTCAATCTGCTGCCGCTGCGTTTCGACCTGGGTACGGCCGCGGGCTTCTCGGCGCGGGTGGACGAAGCGCACGCGATCCTGCTGGATGCGATCGAACACCAGCGTTACACCTTCGGCACCCTGCTGAAGAAGCTGCAGGTGCCACGCGACCCGGCGCGGCTGCCGCTGGTCAGCGTGATGTTCAACATCGACCAGGCACTGGATCAGGAGAAAAGTGGATTCCCCGGTCTGGCGCTGGATTTCAGCACCAACCCGCGTAGCCACGAGAACTTCGAACTGTCGGTCAACGCGGTGCAGGTCGCTGGCGGCTTGCGCCTGGAGTGCCAGTACAACAGCGATCTGTTCGACCAGTCGACGGTTGTCGGCTGGCTGTCCGCATTCAGGCAGTTGCTGGTCGCCGCGGTCGCCCAGCCCGACACCGACATGACGACGCTGCCGCTGCTGGATGCGCAGGCCGCGCGGCAGCTGATCGCGCTGCAGCCGGCGTCCAGCGACTACGACCGCGATTGCCGCATGCATGAACATTTCGAATGGCAATGCGACCGCGCGCCGGATCGGCCGGCGGTGCGTTGCGGTCGCCAACTGCTGAGCTATCGACAACTTGAGGCACGTGCCAACCAGATCGCGCGCCTGCTGCGTTTGCATGGCATCCGCGAAGGCGCGCTGGTGGGGCTGGCGGTTGATCGTGGCGTCGAGATGGTCGCCGCCTTGCTGGGCATCCTCAAGGCCGGTGCCGGCTATGTCCCGCTGGATCCGGAATTCCCGCAGGACCGGCTCGCCTACATGGCCGGTGACGCCGGCCTGGCCACGTTGCTGACCCAGCAGCGGCACGCCGGCCGCTTCGACCTGCGTGGGCGCCCGGTACTGGCGCTGGATACGCTGCAGGCAGAACTGGCGGCGCTGCCGGAAGGGCGGTTGGGGCGTGATGGCGATGCCGCGCAGCCGCACTCGGTTGCGTATGTCATCTACACCTCCGGCTCGACCGGTCGCCCAAAGGGAGTGCAGGTGCCGCATGCGGCAGTCGCCAATTTCCTGGCCAGCATGCAGCTGGCACCGGGCATGCAGCCCGACGACCGGTTGCTGGCAGTGACTACCCTGTCGTTCGACATCGCCGTGCTGGAACTGATGTTGCCGCTGCGCGCTGGCGCCGAGGTGATCATCGCCACCCGCGACGTCGCCATCGACGGCGTGGCACTGGCGCAATGCCTGCAGACCACCCATGTCAGCCACATGCAGGCCACGCCTTCGACATGGCGCCTGCTGATCGAGGCCGGCTGGCGCGGCCATCCGCAGTTCACCGCCCTGTGTGGCGGCGAACCTTTGCCAGCGGATCTGGCCCGGCAACTGCTTGACCGCTGCGGCGCGCTGTGGAACCTGTACGGCCCAACCGAAACCACGGTCTGGTCGACCGCTACCCAGGTTCGCGCCGCGGCCGATGGTGGCCTGCCGGACATCCATATTGGCAGGCCGATTGCCAATACCCGGGTCTGGATCTGCGATGCGCAGGGCAGGCTGTGTCCACAAGGCGTGCCCGGTGAAATATGCATTGCCGGCGACGGAGTCACGCTGGGATACCTCAATCGACCGCAACTGACCGCTGATCGCTTCATCGCCGAGCCTGTCTCCGAAGTTGCCGGCAGCCCCATGCCTGCGTCCACTGCGCCGGCATCGTTGATGTATCGGACCGGAGACCGCGGCCGCTGGCGTAGCGATGGCAACCTGGAACACATGGGTCGGCTGGATTTCCAGGTCAAGATCCGCGGTTACCGGATTGAACCGGGGGAAATCGAAACCCAATTGCTGGCACACCCGCATGTCAGCCGTGCGGTGGTCATCGTCCGCGAGGACATCCCAGGCGATGCACGACTGGTCGCGTATGTGGTGATGGATGCCGCTGGCACGGTATCGGGCCTGGCCGATCATCTGCGCCGCGGCCTGCCTGACTACATGGTGCCGCAGCATTTCGTTGCGCTGGATGCCATCCCGCTGCTGCCCAATGGCAAGACCGACCGCCACGCACTGCCGTCGGTGACCGGCATGTTGGTGGAAGCGGCAATGCCGGTGCACACGCCGACGGATGCGCTGGAACAGCGCATTGCCGAAGCCATGGCCGCCGTGCTGGGCAGGCCCGCCATCGACACCACGGCCAGCTTCTTCCAGCTTGGCGGCCATTCGCTGCTGGCGGCGCGCTTGTGCGCGCGGCTGACTCGTGAGCTGGACATCCCGGTGGCGCTGAAACAGCTGTTCGAAACCCCCAGCGTGGCCGAACTGGCGGCGGCGCTGCGCAGCCGCCTGGGCGGGCGCGCCGATGCCGACGCCGAGCTGGCAATCAGCCACCAGCAGGATCAGTCGCAGGCGCCGATGACGCCGATGCAACGGCGCCTGTGGCTGTTCGAACAGATGGACCCGGGCACCGTCACCTACAACACGCCTTCGGCGCACCGGCTGCGCGGACCGATGGACGTGCAGGCGTTCGAGCTCGCGTTCCAGGAAATGCTGCGACGGCAGGCGGTGTTGCGCACGCGGATTGCCAACAGCGACGACGACGCCCGTCAGATCGTCGACGAAGATACCGGCGCATCATTGCTGCCGCTGACTGACATGTCGGCTCTGCCGCAGGAGCGGCGGCTGGATGCGGTCATGCAGGAGCTGGAATCGCTGACCGCGCAGCCGTTCGATCTGCAGGCCGGGCCACTGCTGCGCGTGCGCCTGTACCGACTGGCTGATGATGACCACGTGCTGTACTTCATGACCCATCACATCATCTGGGACGGCTGGTCGTTCGATATCTTCTACAGCGAGATGTCGCAGCTGTACCAGGCGTTCGCCGCCGGCGAACCATCGCCCTTGCCGGAGCTGGAAACCAGCTATGTCGACTATGCCTGCTGGCAACAACATCGACCGGCCAGCGAACGCTCGGCGCAGCTCGACTACTGGGTGCGCCACCTTCAGGGGCAGGACCAGAGTGCGCCGGAACCGTTGCATCTTCCCGAGGACCGGCCGCGGCCGGCACGCCAGTCGGGACATGGCAGCACCGAGTGGGTGCATGTGGATCGGACTACCACCGACCAGCTGCATGCACTGAGTTCGCAGCATGGCGGCACCTTGTTCATGACCCTGCTGTCGGCTTACTACGTGCTGCTGCACAAGCTGAGCGGGCAAACGGATCTGGTGGTTGGGTTGCCGTACCGTAACCGCGGCAACGAAGCGCTGGAAAAGATCATGGGCTTCTTCGTCAACGTGCTGCCATTGCGCATGCGACTGGATACGAGCCTGCCGTTCTTCGATCTGGTAGCGCGGATTCGCGACGCGGTGGTGGAGGCATTCGGCTATCCCGATGTGCCGATCGATGAGCTCATCCAGGCACTTCGCGTACCCCGCGACCCGGCACGCTCGCCGATCTACCAGGCGCTGTTCTCGTTCCAGGATGTGCGTGATCGGCGTACCCACTGGGGCCACCTGGAACACGAACACCTGCTGATGTTCCAGAAAGGGATGAGCCAGGACCTGGGGCTGTGGTTCCTGGAGCATGCCGATGGCCTGTCCGGTGCAATGGGCTACAACACGGACATCATCGATGAGGCATCGGCGCAGCGCTTCCACCACCGTTTCGTGCACCTGCTCAAGGGCATCGTCGCCACGCCGCAGGCCAGTCTGGCCGAACTCGACATCTGCTGCCAGGCCGACATCGAGCAGTTGCGGCAGTGGAATCAGTTCGATGCGGCGCCAGCGGGCGACTTCGTTTCGCTGCCGGCATTGCTGCAGGCGCAGCGGCAGGCTACGCCGGATGCGACGGCGTTGCGGGTGGCGGGTGTCGAGTACAGCTATCGGCAGCTGCACCAGCGTGCCGACCAGATTGCAGCGGCGCTGCGGGGACGTGGTGTCAACCGCGGTGACCGGGTCGGTGTCTGCCTGGACCGCAATGCCGACATGCTGGCCAGCCTGATCGCGGTGCTCAACCTCGGTGCCGCCTACGTACCGCTGGATCCTGCCTATCCCGCCGATCGCCTGCAATTCATGGTCCAAGACGCGCGACTGCGGCTGATCATCAGCGAGAGTCGCTGGTCGCCCGCGCTGGGTTGTGATCGCGAGCAACTGTTCCTGACCGACCATGATCGCGCCGAACTGCACCAGGTGCCTGCGCGCTGGGTGGGCATGGTCGCCGAACTCGGCGGCGAAGACCCGGCGTACATGATCTACACCTCCGGTTCGACCGGCAAACCCAAGGGCGTTGCGATTCCACAGCAGGCGGTGGTGAACTTCCTGCGTTCGATGCAGGCGCGACCGGGACTGGCCGCGGGAGATCGACTGCTGGCGGTGACCACGACGTCGTTCGATATCTCGGTGCTCGAACTGTTCCTGCCGTTGATGGTCGGTGCGAGCGTAGTGCTGGCGGATCGCGAAAGCGCGATGGACGGCGAACTGCTGCGCGCATTGCTGGCCAGTTCCGCCGCCAATGTGATGCAGGCGACCCCCAGCACCTGGCGACTGTTGCTCGATGCTGGATGGAAAGGCCAGCCTGGGTTCAAGGCACTCTGCGGTGGCGAACCATTGCCGGCCGACCTGGCCAGCCAGTTACTGCCGCGTTGCGCTCAGTTATGGAACATGTACGGCCCGACCGAGACCACGGTCTGGTCAACCTGTGCGCCGGTCGTTGCATCCACCGGTGAGGGCAGCACGCTGGATATCCACATCGGTACGCCGATCGCGCGGACCTCGGTGTGGGTGCTGGATCCGCACGGCAAGCCGTGTCCGCCCGGTGTCGGTGGCGAGCTGCATATCGGCGGCGATGGCGTGGCCATCGGCTACTGGCAGCGACCGGAACTGACCGCGCAGCGCTTCCTGCCGGACCCGTTCGCGCAGGTACGACCGGCCGTGCAGACCGGTCTGCCGGCGCGTCTGTATCGCACCGGTGATCGTGGCCGCTGGCGGATGGATGGACAGCTGGAACATGGCGGCCGCCTCGATCACCAGGTCAAGGTGCGTGGTTATCGCATCGAGCTGGGTGAAATAGAAACATTGTTGTTGCAGCACGAGGCAATCAATCGGGCGGCGGTAATCGTCCGCGAGGATGTCGCCGGCGACGTGCGTCTGGTCGCCTATCTGGCCGGACCACAGCGCGACGCCATCGATCTGGATGCCACCATGGCCTCGCTGCGCCGGCAACTACCTGGCTACATGGTGCCGCAACATCTGCTGGCACTGGATGAGTTGCCGTTGTTGCCAAATGGCAAGCTGGATCGCAACCGGTTGCCGGCGCCGCAGGCGGCGCCCATGGCTGCTGCCGCGGTGGCCAGCGCGGTGGGGCCGATGGTGTTTGCCGATCCACGCGTGCACTATCTGGCCCAGGTGTGGACCGAGATGCTGGGCGTGCAGGCGCGGCCGGAAGACAACTTCTTCGAGCTGGGCGGACATTCGATGCTGGCGGTGCAGATGGCCAACCGGGTAGCACGCGACACCGGCGTGCGCCTGAGGCTGCTGAGCCTGGCGACGTCGGATCTGCGTCAGGCGGCAGCGATGTTGCCGGAAAAGCAGCTGGCAGCCGATGGCAGGGCCAGTGAGCCACCCGGCTTGATCGGACGCTGGATGAGCAACGTCAAACGCTTGTTGTGGCGCTGACAGGTCATGCGGCCTGCAGCGATGCCGTCGCCGCAGACCGTGTCTGCTACGTGATAGGATTCACATGCGCAGGATGTCGGGCGCCTGGGGTTGAAGTACGGTGGCAAGAGGATGCTTTGTTGCTGGAGCTCGCAGCCACTCTGACGGTGTAATTCAGCAACAAATATTCTGGACGGAAAGGGAATTTTCTCGTTGATGGAATCGCGCCTGACACCTGTTTATTTTGGTCCACCTGCATCGCCGCTGTTTGGCGTTTTCCACTCGCCGGGGGCGCCGCTGCGCGCCGCGGTCCTGATGTGTCCGCCGCTGCTGCATGAGCACATGCGCAGTTATCGCTTTTTCCACCAGATGGCCGAACAACTGGCCGGCAGCGGCTTGGCCTGCCTGCGGTTTGATTATCTCGGCACCGGCGATTCGGCGGGCGACGATGCATGCCATACGCCGCAGCAGGCAGCGAAAGACATCCTCCTGGCGGCCAGCGAGCTGCGTGCCCGCGCCGCCGGCGTGCCACTGCTGCTGTTGACCATCCGCGGTTCGGCGCTGCTGGCCACGCCACTGGCGCACCAGTTGCAGGCCGATGCGATCTGGTTGTGGCAACCGGTGACCCACGGCGAGCATTATCTGCAGAAGCTGCGCGAGCGTGATCGTGCCGAGCGCCAGTCGCGCTATCGCTATCCGCTGCTGCGCCAGCAAGCACCGGCCAATCCGCATGACCTGATGGGCTTTGCGCTGTCCGCGGAATTCTCCAGCCAACTTGGCGGGCTGGTCCTGGCCGACACTTCCGTGCCGGTGACACTGCTGGATGCACCAGGCAACAACGAGGATTGGCCTGCCGGCGCTCGTATTGATCTGCCGTTGTCGATTACCGCCTGGAGTGACGAAATCGACCTGACTGGACTGATTCCGATCCGGGCCGCTACCGGCGCGTTGTCTAGGCTGACCAGCGAATGCGTACCTGGAGGCCGGCATGGATGAAATCCTGAGCCTCGATGACGGACTTGCCTACGGCATCCTGACCCGCGCCAGCGGACCAGCCAAAGGAGTGACCCTGGTGCTGCTCAACGCCGGTTTGATTCATCGGCCGGGGCCGTTCCGTTTCCATGTTCACCTGGCTCGCGCACTGGCCGAGGAAGGCTTCAATGTCTTCCGTTTCGATCAACCGCGGGTGGGCGATGCCGGCAGTGGCAGTCACGCGACCGCCGGTGCGTTGTTCAAGCAGGTGCTCGATACGTTGCAGACAGCGACCGCTGACACGCAGTTTGCCATCGGCGGGATCTGCAGCGCCGCCGATCAGGCCTGGCGGCTGGCGCTGGCCGATCAGCGGGTCACCAGCCTGGTGCTGATTGATGGCATGGCGGTGCAGAACATCTGGTTCCGCGTTGGCCAGTTGCGACTGATGCTTGGCCGCGGCATCAGGCGATGGCCGGGCATGCTGAAACGTTTCCTGGCCGCACGTGACGTCGATGCACCGGGCGTCATGGATTTCCGGGACTGGTCGGAGCCGGCGCAGTTCCGTGAGGAAGCGGCGCTGCTGTTGCAGCGCGGCGTCAAAATACTGGGCTTCTATACCGGGGGTGTTTCCTACTACCTGCTGCATCGCCGGCAACTGGACGCCACCTTCGGCCGCTCGCGGCGGCATCCCGGGCTGACCTTGCTGTTCCGTCCCGACGTCGATCACATCCTGTTTTCGACGGTGCAACGCGAACGCGTCATCCAGCGCATCCGCGCCTGGATGACGGAGCTCTGAGCCGTGCACGCGCTGCTGGCGCCTTCGCTGTTGTATCCGCTGCCGATCGGCGACGCGGCGCGGTTGACCTTGATGGTGGTGCTGGCATCACCCACTCCGCAATGGCTGTTGCGGTTCATCGCGCTGGCCAATGGCAGCGTGCGCCTGCGGGTCATGACCGTGCAGTTGCCGCTCGCTGCCATCGCCGATGCGGACATCGATCCCGAACCTGCGTTGCCGTCGGATGTGCGCGCGGTACTGGCTTTGGAACGCCTTGCAATGCCGTTGCTGTCACCACTGCTGGCAATGCCGCCGTGGCAACCGATGCAGATGCTGAAGACCGACCAGGTGCAGGATATCGAGCGGTGCGCCGATATGGCGACGTTGCAACGGATGCTGCAGGAGTTCCGGCCGCAACTGGTGCTGGACGCCACCGGCAGGCTGGCGAAGACGGGATACTGCCAGGCAGTGGGGGCCGGCTGCTGGTCGCTGGCGGCCGAACTGCTGCGGCCGGCGACGGCTGGCGCAAGCCTGCTAGCTGCCTCGCTACGTGGTGACAGCAGCGTCCGCATCGCGCTGCAACGCGAAGATGCCGATGGGCAGGTGACCTTGATGAGCGAGAGCTGGGGCGCCAGTCGCCCGTTGTCGCTGCTGCAGCATCGCGACGCGGCACTGCTGAAGTTGCCCGCACTGTTGATGCGTGGCATCCGCCAGTGGTTGGCGGTCCCGCCAGCGCAGCGGGGCAGCACACCGCAGGATGCCCGCATCCGGCTTGCGCCCACGGCGACGGTCGACGCGCCGCGATGGGGCCAGGGAGTGAGGGCGCTCGCACGCAGCGCGGTCCTGCTGCTGCAGTCGCCACGGCGACGGCGGCGTGCGCGGCAACCTTGGTTCGTTCTGGTCGCCGATGGCGAACGACCGGTGGATCCGGAGCGCCCGCGCCTGCAGAGATTCGCTGCCCTGGTCGCGCCAGGCAAAGACTACTGGGCCGATCCGTTTCCACTGCAGCATCATGGCAAACGTCTGCTGTTCGTCGAGCAATACCTGGACGCGGCTCAGCGCGGCGTGATCAGTTGCCTGCAACTGGATGAAGGCAACCGGCCGCAACACCTGGGCATCATTCTCGACGAGCCGTTCCACCTTTCCTATCCGCGGGTGTTCCGCTGGCAGGACGAGTGGTACATGACGGTGGAATCGGCGGAAGGCCTGCAGGTCAGACTGTACCGCTGCGTTGATTTCCCGTTGCGTTGGAGCTGGACCGCCAATCTGCTCGAGAACCGCGAGTGCGTCGACCCTACGCTGCATTACCGGGACGGTTACTGGTACCTGTTCGGCAACGTGTCCGAAACCGGTGCCAACCCGTCCGATGAGCTGTTCCTGTTCGTGTCCCGTGATCTGGCCGGCCCGTATCTGCCGCATCCGTGCAATCCGATCGTCGCCGATGCACGTCGCGCACGCTCAGCCGGCGGCATCATCGAGCGTGATGGGCGCTGGTTCCGGCCTGCGCAGTGCTGTTGTCCGATTTACGGCAGCGCGGTGGTGTTCAATCAGATCACCACGCTGACCCCGACTGAATATGCCGAGCATCCGGTCGGCACGCTGGCGGCGGACATGTTGCCGGATCTGGATGGCTGCCACACCTATAACGTCGACGGTGATTTCGAAGTGGTTGACGCGCATGGGGTTCCACCAGCGCACTGACGCGTGCAGAAAAAAGCCGTGGTCCTCGGTAAGGGGACCACGACTGCTGCTTGCGGTGAATCACGGCGTGGCCCCGCTCAGGGCCACCAACCGCCGCGACGGATGATGCAGAAGAAGTCCCAGCGGCCGCACTCTGTGACCGGCGGTGGCGGCTGCACCGGTGGCTCGGGGTCGACCGGATCCGGATCCAGCGGCGGCGGCGGGGTCGGGTCCACCGGCGGATCGACCGGGTCGGTCGGCGGCGGTGTGCTGCCACTACCACCAGGCAAGGCACTGGCCGGCAAATGCAGCAGGTAGGTGTCGATATCATCGGTGTTGTTGACGCCCCAGTTGCTGTTGAAGGCAATCCGGGTGAAGTCGCGGGAGACCGACGCATGCGGTTCGGCCCAGTAACCGCCCGCGGATTCGTTGCGACGGGTATAGGCCAGCGGATAGACGCGCGGATTGGCCTTCAGCTCCACCGCGTAGATCTTGTTGGTGAACCACGGCCAGGTACCCGAGCGGGTCTGGCTGGTGCCATAGGTGCTCCACACCATCCAGCCGGGCTTGTTGAAACCCTTGCCGGAAAAATGCATCGCGGTGGCGGAGCCATTGTCGTAGCTCGGGAACAACACCGTGCGCGGGCACAATGGCGCATCGGTGGCACTGGCGGCGACCGCTGGGCAGGCGTCGATATCGACAAAGAACACATCGCCGGCATTGCTCTGGTAGTCCACCGAGACGTAGTAATCCTCGCCGTTCGGGCCCAAGGCCAGATCCGAATGCTCGCTCTTGTTGTGCAGCTTCTTCTTCTTGCTGAAGTCCGGCGACCAGGCCCAGGTGCCGGTGTCATCGGACGAGGTCACGAACCAGCGACCGGCGGCTGACATGCTGGAGTGATCCGGACGTCGGTTGTCCTGGCGACTGCCGACCAGGCGGTTGTTCTGCAGGTCCCAGACCATGTAGCCGAGCAGGCCGAAACTGCTGTTCTCGACCTGGAAGCCCCAGTAACGCGAATCCGCCGATGGCGAGCCTTCGGACTTGGTCCAGATGTGCGCAGCGCTGTTGCCCCAGGCCGGCAGCTTGCCCCTGAAATCGGCGGCAATCGAATAGCTGTTGTTGCGCACGTCCAGCTTCAGCAGTTTGGTGCCACCGTTGGTCGGCACGTAGTACAGGATGTTGGGATTGGTTGCGTCCCATTGCGGCTCCGCATCGGCAGCCAGGTGGAATTCCGACGATACCGACGGATCAGCGACCTTGGGCGACAGTTTGCGCAGGTACTTCAAGGTATTGGCGTCGTACAGATGCCACCAGCCGTCGTAGGCATAGACGATGAAATAGCTGTTGTCGGCATTGAACGCCTGCCGTCGCGAGTAGTCGTTGCGGGCAAACGTCGTGGGCGGTTCGCTGTCATGCGCGGTGGCCCTGACCAGACAGGTGCCGAAGCTGGGTTCTTTCAGAATCCTGCCTTTGGCCGGTTTCGCCAATGCAGGCATTCCGGCGGTGGATTTTCCTTCGCTTGCCAGGTATCCCGCGGGATAGAAGGAATTACACACGCCAAGCGCTTGGGCACTGGCGGATGAAACGGGCAGGGAGAAGGACGCCAGCGCGGCGAGGGAGAACATCCATGTTCCAGCAATAATGCGGGATCGGGTTTTCATCGGGAATACGGCTCCGGTGGGCCGGCAGGGTGGTCGAAAGGATTTCTGATTATGGAGATGGCGTCGCTGCGGCGGCCATCTGCTCGAACATAATCACAGGGGTGTGTCTTGGCTGCAGGGAATTCAAGCAGGTGGGTAAATTACCCGAAAACTTTCCTGCTTTTGTTCTGGGGGCGTGAATGACAAGTGTTTGTGATGTAATTGTTTTTCGCTGCAATAAAAAAAGCCGCCTGGTGGCGGCTTTTTTCCTGGCAGTCGGGATGCAGTTCAGAGTTCGTATTCGCGGACATTGCTGTCGAGGTGCGCGCGTTGTTGGTAAATCCAACCCAGGCCAGGCAGGGAAAATGCAGCGACGCGTGACGGTGAGTTCATCGCCAATGGCCTGGGTTCCAATATCGACATAATCCACAGACGAGCCACTGCGCGACCGCGCAGCCACGTGCGCGATAACCATGGCAGGCGTTGCGAAGTGATGGCCGTCGATGCCGGGGTGGTTGGCAGTTGATTACTGTCCGCAGTTGCAGTAGGCACCGATGTGGCTGGCGGCGGCGTCACCAGCGGCAGCGCAGGGCTGCCGGCGCTGACCACATTATTGTTGTTGCTGCCAAGCACCGGTGGCAGATTGCCGCCGGTGATATGCCTGGGACCCTCGGGCACGGTCACCAGTCCACCGGGCAGCGCACTGACCGGTATCTGTATCTGGTACGTGTCGATGTCCTCGGCATCGTTGACGCCCCAGTTGCTGTTGAAGGCAATCCGGGTGAAATCACGATTGACCGATGCATGCGGTTCCGACCAGTAGCCACCGGCGGATTCGTTGCGCCGGGTGTAGGCCAACGCGTAAACCCGTGGGTTGGCCTTCAGCTCTACCACGTAGATCTTGTTGGTGAACCACGGCCACACGCCGGACCGATTGGCAGTCGTGCCATAGGTGCTCCACACCATCCAGCCGGGTTTGTTGAAACCCTTGCCGGAGAAATGCATCGCCGTGGCGGCACCATTGTCGTAGCTGGGAAACAATACCGTGCGCGGGCAAACCGGTGCGGTCGTTGCGCTTGCGGCGACCGCGGGGCAGGTGTCGATATTGGTGTAGAAGACATCGCCATTCTGGCTTTGATAATCCACCGAGACGTAATAATCCTCGCCGTTCGGGCCCAGCGCCAGGTCCGAATGCTCGCTCTTGTTGTGCAGCTTCTTCTTCTTGCTGAAGTCCGGCGACCAGGCCCAGGTGCCGGTGTCATCGGACGAGGTCACGAACCAGCGACCAGCGGCTGACATGCTTGAGTGGTCCGGACGCTGGCTGTCCTGGCGGCTGCCGACCAGGCGGTTGTTCTGCAGGTCCCAGACCATGTAGCCGAGCAGGCCGAAACTGCTGTTCTCGACCTGGAAGCCCCAGTAGCGTGAATCCGCCGAAGGCGAGCCTTCGGACTTGGTCCAGATGTGGGCGGCGCTGTTGCCCCAGGCCGGCAACTTGCCCTTGAAATCAGCGGCAATCGAATAGCTGTTGGTGCGCACGTCCAGCTTCAGCAGTTTGGTGCCGCCATTGTTGGGCACGTAGTACAGGATGTTGGGATTGGTCGTATCCCATTGCGGCTCGGCGTCGCCAGCCATGTGGAACTCGGCCGGGACCGACTCGTTGGCGACCTTGGGCGACAGTTTGCGCAGGTACTTCAGGGTGTTTGCGTCGTACAGATGCCACCAGCCATCGGCGGAGTAGACGATGAAATACGTGCTGTTGGCGTTGAACGCCTGGCGCCGCGAATAGTCGTTGCGGGCAAAGGTGGTCGGCGGCTCGCTGCCATGGGCGGTCGCCCGGACCAGGCAGGTGCCGAAACTCGGCTCCTTCATCAGCACACCTTTGGCGGGCTTGGCCGGGGTGGAGGTGGCCGGATTGACTTTGCCCTGAGTGAGGGCGAAATTGGCGGGATAGAAGCTGTTGCAGACGCCGAGGGACTGGGCGTTGGCGGGGAAGGCCAGCGACATGCCGGCGGCGCACATCAGGCCTGCGATGGCCGTGGCCAGCGAACGGGGGAAAAAATTGGCGTCAATGGGCATGCAAACGGCTCCTGTTGGCCGTTGGTAAAAAAGTTCGGGACCCCCTGTCCGGTCTGCAGTCTATATGACGTTGCAGCCGGCAGAATCCCTGTTGGGCAGTATTCACACGCTTTTCACGGTTGAATTCATTGGCAATTCACCTCAGTCTGCGAGAAGTTAAGGCGTCTTGCCGCCCGATCCCATCAATGCGGTCCATCATTTGTTATAAAATGTGACACAAGGCGCAATTCAGGGGACTGTCATTTGGCCAAGCACTCGGATATGTCAGCGATGGCCGCTGACCGCAGGGAGCAGCAAGCTGGACAGCGATGGCCTTTGACCGATGCCCAGGCGGAAAAATGGCTGGGCGCCCGCTTCAGTCGCGAAGCGGCGCTGGCGTTCACCGAGACGTTTGAACTGGAACTGCGCGGTGATCTGGACGTCGCCGCGCTGCAGGAAGCATTGGATGCGGTTGCGCTGCGTCACGAGGCGCTTGCGGTGCATTTCGATGCCGACGGCAGCACCCAGATTCATTCGCCGCCCGGACGCCTGCCGTTGCGGCATCTGGATTTCAGTCAGCTCGCCGATCCCTGGCATGAGTACCGGCAGGCCTGCTTCGAGCTGGCGGCGGTGCCGTTTGATCCCACCGTGCCGCCGTTGATCCGGCTGTCGCTGTGCAGGTTGGGTCCTGACCATCACTGCCTGTACGGGGTCATGCACCATCTCGTCGTCGATGGCTGGTCGGTGCGGGTCATCGTCCAGGAGGCGGCCGCGCTCTACAACGCGCATCGTCGCGGGGTACCGGCCAGACTGCCGCCCGCCGACTCGTGGGCCGCCTACGTCCATCGTGAAAACCAGCGCCGACGCGGCGCCGAAGGACAGCGCAGCCTGGAGTACTGGCTGGGCCAGTACCGCGAGCTGCCCGAGCCGCTGCGGCTGCCGACCGATCACCCGCGCGGGCCGAGGATTGCATTTGCCTCGCAGCGCTCTATCCATCGGCTGAGCGCTGACATGTGGCGCTCGCTGCGTCACGCTGGCCGCGAACACGGCGTGTCGCGGATCTGCATGTTGATGGCGGGTTATTTCGCGCTGATGCATCGCCTGACCGGACAGACCGATCTGGTCTGCGGCGTGCCGTTCGTCGGCGCGGTACAGGGCGGCGGGGCGCGCATGGTCGGCGATACCGGCAACACCCTGCCGATCCGGGTGCGGGTCGAGCCGGAACAGTCGTTGTTGTCGCTGGCCCGCCAGGTGCAACAGGCAATGGCCGAGGCGGGCGAGCACCAGGATGTTTCGCTCGGCCGTATCGTCGAGTCGTTGCAGCTGCCACGCGAGCCCGGGCGGATGCTGCTGGTGGAGCATGTGGTGACGCTGGCTCCGTCGGCACAACGGGTGGCGCTGGATGGCATCAAAGTGCACGCCGATGTACCGCCAAGACCGGCCTCGGCCTGGGAGCTGGGTTTCTACTGGCGGGAAATGCCCGGCGAAGTGCTGCTGGACGTGCAGTACCAGACCGCCCTGTTCGATGCAGACAGCATCGCCGACTGGGCCCAGGCTTACCTGGACATCATCGCGCTGCTGGCGACCGGTGGCCAGGATGCAGTGGGTTCACTGCGGATTCCGGCGCAGGACGACGCCCGCAGCTTCAGCCTGGTCAACCCGGCCGCCGCTGCTGGCGCCGAGGCACCTTCATTGCCGGCATTGCTGGAGCCTGTATTCGCCGCGAATGGCTCACGACGGGCGGTCCATTGCCGTGGGCAATCGTTGAGCTATCAGCAACTCGAGCAGCGCAGCAGCGCCATCGCGCACAACCTGCTGGCCGCCGGCCTGGGGCCGGGCGCCCTGGTCGCGGTGGCCTTGCCGCGCAGTGTCGACATGCTGGCGGTCACGCTGGGCATCATGCGTGCCGGCATGGCTTACCTGCCGCTGGATCTGTCGTTTCCCGAACAACGCCTGCAGCGGATGGCCGAGCACTCCGGCACCGGGCATGTCGTGGTCGAGCACCCCGGGCAACTGCCGGCATCGTTGCTGCAGGACCGCCGGATCCTGCAGCTTTCCGAATTGACCGCGCCCGCGCCGGCGACAGCGCTGCCGGCGGTGGGACCGGAGCAACTGGCGTACGTGTTGTACACCTCCGGCTCCACCGGCGATCCCAAGGGCGTGTGCATACTGCAGCGCAACCTGGTCAATTTCCTCTGTGCGATGCGTGAGCGTCCAGGCTTCGGCGCGGATGACATCATCTGCGCGGCGACCACGCTGTCGTTCGACATCGCCGCGCTGGAGCTGTATCTGCCGCTGTTGTGTGGCGGTTGCGTGGTGATTGCCGATGACGATCAGCATCGTGATCCGCAGGCGCTGTGCACCCTGATTGAAGAGCAGCGGTGCACGCTGTTGCAGACCACGCCCTCATTGATCGCGCTGCTGCAGGAAGTCGGGCGCGTCGAGGTGCTGCAGCCGCTGCGCCTGCTGCTGGGCGGCGAAGCGCTGCCGCTGCCGTTGGCGATGGGCTTGCTGCCACACTGCCGCGAGCTGTGGAACATGTATGGACCAACCGAAACCACGGTCTGGTCGAGTGTGCAGCGGATGACTGCGGCGATGCCGTCGGTACCGCTGGGGCAGCCGATCGCGCGCACCGCTTTCTATCTGCTGGACGAGCAGCGGCAACCCGCGTTTCCACACGCCCTCGGCGAAATCTGGATCGGCGGTGACGGCGTTGCCGATGGCTACCTGCACCAGCCCGACCTGAGCGCCGAGCGCTTCGTCCCCGATCCGTTCGCCGACGATGGCAGCCGCATGTACCGCACCGGCGATCTCGGCCGCATCCAGGCCGGGCAACTCCATTTCCACGGTCGCGCCGATCAGCAGATCAAGTTGCGCGGGTATCGCATCGAGCCGGGCGACATCGAAGCCGTGGCCGCGGCCGAGCCTGAGGTCAGCGAATGCGTGGCCGTGTGCCAGTCACTGCCCGGCGGTGATCAGGTGCTGGTGCTGCACGTGGCCAGCAGCGCGGCGCCGGCCGAGCTGACCGCATCGCTGCGTGAGCGCTTGCGGATTGCGCTGCCAGCCTACATGCGACCCCACTACGTGATGGTTTCGCACAGCCTGCCCAAGACCCCGAACGGCAAGATCGACCGCCGCTCGCTGCCCGCGCCAACGCTGGACGAGGAGCTGTTGCCCGCTCGCCGGCTGGTGCCGCGTTCGCCGACCGAAGCCCTGCTGCAGCAACAGTGGAGCCGACTGCTGCAACGTCCGGAAGTCGGCATCACCCACGATTTCTTCGAGCTGGGCGGCCACTCGTTGCTGGCGGTGCGGATGTTCACCGAATTGCAGCAGCAACTCGGCGTTGATCTGCCGCTGGCGATCCTGATCGAGCATCCGACGATCGCCAGTCTCGGCGCGGTCATCGATGGCATGCTGACCGATGCCGAACGGGCGGGGACGTCACAGGCCGCGGTTGATGGCTGGCGCTCGCTGGTGGTGTTGCGGCAGGGCGATGACAGCCGGCCACCGCTGTTCCTGTTCCATGCGGTAGGTGGCAATGTATTGAACTATCTGCCGCTGCTGCAGGCGTTGCCGCCAACCCAGACCGTGTACGGCGTGCAGTCGTGCGGTCTGGATGGCAGCCGCGAGCCATTGCGGAGCATCGATGCGATGGCCTGGACCTATGGACAGGAGTTGTTGCAGGCCTGGCCGCATGGTCCCTTCCTGCTCGGCGGCGGATCGATGGGCGGGGTGCTGGCGCTGGAAGTGGCGCGGATGCTGCAGCGACATGGACGCCAGGTCGCCCTGCTGGCGATGCTGGATACCTATGGGCCACGCGCCGACGGCCGCCAGCCGTTGTTGCGGGTGCGCCTGCGGCGGAGCTGGCACTGGTTGCGCCAGCTCGATGCCCGGCAATCGCGGACCCTGTGGCAGCGCCTGCGCGTGCGCTTCTGGACATTGCCGGCCTGGCGCCTGCGCCAGGCCTTGGTGTCGGCCCCGGGGCCGATGCCGCAGGCGGCGCGGATCCGGCTGGTCGAGCGCGGCAACTTCGATGCCCTGGCCGGCTACGTGGCGGCGCCGTTGCAGGTGCCCGCCATCCTGTTCCGGACCCGCATCGGCAAGGACGAAGAACCGAGCATGGGCTGGCAGCGATGGCTGGGGCCGTCACTGCGGATCATCGAATTGCCCGGCAAGCACGACGACTTCATCGACCAGCCAGCGCTGGCCGTCGCGTTGGCCGCGCAGCTGGAGCAAAGCCTGTCGGTTGCACAGGGGGCGGACCCGCGTTGACCTGAGCCAGGCGCAATTGCCGTTGAATTGGCAATG
The DNA here is from genome assembly GCF_001431405.1 of Pseudoxanthomonas dokdonensis. Classification (GTDB taxonomy): domain Bacteria; phylum Pseudomonadota; class Gammaproteobacteria; order Xanthomonadales; family Xanthomonadaceae; genus Pseudoxanthomonas_A; species Pseudoxanthomonas_A dokdonensis. The sequence goes on along the minus strand of NZ_LDJL01000011.1, from coordinate 261,692 downwards.
CGAAGATTTTGCCGCTCACTCCCGCGATGCCCGTCGCCTTGCCCCGCTGCATCAGCCCTGCTATTGGCCAGCCCATGAACGACAGCGCTGAGGTGACGATGGATCCGTCCGCGGACAAGCCTGGCGCCGGGGCCAATGCGCCATTGCCAGCCAGCAAGGCGGGGATAGGCACCCATTTCCTGCGCTATTCGGGCGGCAGCATCCTGGTGATGCTGGCCGGGCTGATCTCGTTCCCGGCGCTGACCCGGCTGCTGGACAACACCCAGTACGGCATCCTCGGTTACTACGAGACCTGGCTGATGATCGCGGTGGCGGTCGCCAAGCTCGGCGCGCAACACGCCATCATCCGCTTCTATCCCTATGCGGGCGCCGATTCCGATCGGATGGCGCGCTTCGCCACCAACCTGTTCCTGTTGCCGCTGCTGGTCTCCGTCGCATTGTGGTCGGCGGCGATGCTGGTGCTGGTATGCGTGGACTACTTCGGCGGTGCCCGGTTCTCGCCGGTGCTGTGGCTGGCGCTGGCATCGATCCCGCTGCTGGTGTTCGTCAGCCTGGTGCAGATGGTGCTGCGCGCGGGCGAGCATTCCGGCGTGCTGACCATTACCCGCGTGTCCTGGCGCTGGCTGGAGCTGGTGACCATGCTCGGCGCGGTGCTGCTGCTGGAACGCAGCGCGCTGGCCGCCTATGGCGGCAAAATCGTCGCCGCGCTGCTGGTCATCAGCTTCTATGTGTACTGGATCCGCAAGCACCTGGTGTTCAACCGCGAATCGCTGGATGTTTCGCAGTTCAGCGCCGCGGTGCGCTACGGCATGCCGCTGGTGATCAACGAGATAGCCACGGTGTTGCTGATCTCGATCGACCGGCTGATGCTGAAAGGCATGCTCGACGATTTCGCGGTGGTCGGCATCTACACCATCGGCTACTCGCTGGCGCTGCAGGTCAGCATGCTGATGCATGCCGCATTGTCGGAATCGTTCGTGCCGGTGGCCAACGGCAAGTACGAGTCTGACGGCGCCCCGGGCGTGCGCCAGCTCAAGGCCAAGGTGCTGCTGCCGATGACCTACGCTTCGATCGGCATCGGTGCGGCCATTGCCTGTGTCGGCAGCGATGCACTGCAGGCGATCAGTGGTGCCGACAAGGCCGCCTCTGGCCCGGTGTTTGCGTGGATCGGCTGCATGTACGCGCTGTATCCACTGCTGGATATCGCCGGCTATGGCCTGCTGCTGCACAAACGCTCGATGACGGTGCTGGCCATCACCCTGGCGGCGGCGGCATCCAACATCCTGCTCAACCTGTGGCTGATTCCGACCGTGGGCATGATGGGCGCGGTGTATGCCACGGTGGCCAGCTATGCGGCACTGGCGGTGACTGCATACCTGCTGTGTCCACGGGATCTGCGGGCCTGGCTGGACCGCCGGGCGTTGACGCTGGCGTTGGTCTCGGCGGGCGCGTTCGTGCTGGTGGTGGCCGGCAGCGGCCTGTTCGGATTGCACAACCATTGGGCGCGCCTGTTCGTGGCCGGTGGCCTGTGGCTGCTGCTGTACGTGTTGCCGGTGTTGCTGCTGGACCCGCGGGTGCGCGGGATGGTGCCTTTGCTCAATCGTTTCGCGACCGGCAACAGGGGCAACTGACATGTGGTTGTTGTCGCCATTGAGCTGGATGCTGTGCTGCCTGTTGTTGCTGGGCTGGAGCTGGCAGCGCCGGCAGAGGCAACAACGGCCCTGGCTGGTGCGCTCGGCCGTGGCCCTGCTGATGACCTCGGTGCTGGCGATGACACCGTTGCTGGCCAACACCTTGCTGGCCATGCTGGAAAACCAGTACTCGGCGCCCGATTGCCATCCGGACCAGATGCGTGATGGCGTGCTGCTGGGCGGCGGCACCGATCAGTTGCCGGTCGACGCTACCGACGTTGCCGCACTCAGCATTGCCAGCCGACGCCGGGCCGAACGCGCGGCGCAGTGGTGGCGGCAGGTGCCGGGCCGACGCCTGTGGGTGGCTGGAGGTACTCCGGTGGCGGGCTATGCGCCGGAAAGCCGCTTGATTTCGTTGTACCTGCAAGGGATGGGCGTGCCGGAATCGGCGATCAGCGAGGAACCGCGCTCGCGCAGCACCTGGGGCAACGCGCGCAACCTGGCAGCGATGCAGGCACCGCCGCCGCGGAACGTCGTACTGGTGACCTCGGCAATGCACATGCCGCGCGCGGTATTCGCGATGCGCCACGCCGGCTTCCAGGTGTGTCCACTGCAGGCTGATTACCGCCAGCAGCCCTTCGAGCTGCCTGGCTACCTGATACCGCAGGCCAGCGCGCTGGCAAAAAGCGAGGCATCGATCCACGAGCTGGTCGGCATGCTGTACTACCGGCTGCGTGCGTTGCTGGGCTGGCCGTCCTGAGCGGACAGCGGCGCGGAGGGCCTGCGCGTGTTTTCCCATCTTTGGCGCCATGACCCGGGCATGGGTGGCACCGGTCTTCAATCAGGGCGGGTGTAGCGCCCCGGTGCGATTCTGGCCGCCAGCGGGAATCGCTGCGCGATACGCTGTGCATGAGCCATGGCCGGCACCGGTTCGACAGCCTGCGCACCGCGCTTCTTGAGCGCGATGTAATGCTCCATCAGTCCGCACAGAATCCAGAAGTTGGACATCACGTTGCCTTCGAAGAACGGGCTGCCGTAGACGTTGCCCAGACCGGTGGCGATCACCATCAGCACGAATCCCAGCGACAGCGCCTTGGCTTCGTGGTCATCGGCCGGCACCGCGCGCACGAAGCCAACACCCATGCGCAGACATCGCCAGAACAGGTACAGCAATGCGCCGATGCCGAACAGACTGGTTTCGGCCAGCAGCAGGAAATAGATGCTGTGTGCGTCGTAACCGGCGTAGGCCGGCACATAGTCACCGATATGGCGCTTGAACCGGTTGAGCCCGACGCCCAGTGGATGCTCCTGCCACATCTGCACCGCGCCGCCCCATATCTCGAAGCGGCTGGCGGTACTGACGTCCAGCTTTTCACCACCGACCGCATCCTGCTGCTCGGTTTCGGCCACGCGCTCGGTCACGCTTTCCGGCAACAGGCCAATCGCCGGAATCATCAACAGCCCGATGATCATCGCCAGCACCACGTTGCGACGCACCAGCAGCAACGCCACGCCCACCAGCGCAATCAGGTAGGACTGCCGCGAGTAAGTGGCCATGATCGCCACCGCCAGGATCGCACAGCCGGCCAATGCGCCTAGCCGCCACATTGGCTGTTTGCGGAAGAACAGCGCCATCGCCGCGAACATCGGCAGGAACATCGCATAGAAAACGCCGGCGCGATTGGCTGAGCTGTAATCGACGCCGAACGGACCGGCTGCACGGCGGGTCTCGCTATAAGCGCCAAAACCGTAATCCAGGCCTTCGCGGACTGCTTCGATGCCGGCAACCGCGGCCACGATCATGACGAAGATAATCAACTGGCGGGTGCCTTTAAGGTCCTGGCCGCAGCGGCGATAGAGGAAATACAGCAGTGGGTAGAAGATCAGGTTCTTCAGGTAGGTGATGTCGTCCATCAAATCGATCGGCATCGACAGCTGCGCCACCAGGAAGCCGAACGTCAGCGCCGCGAACAACAGCAGCAAGGCGATGGTGATGGCGCCGCGACCCTCGAGTGGCTTGTACTTCTTGCCGCCAGCCAGCACGCAGACCAGCACCAGCCCGAACAGGATGTTGGCGATGTTGAGGCCGGGCAGGCCGGTCTCGAATGACAAATGCACCGCATTGGTCATGAACAGGATCGGCACCGCCAGCAGCAAACGCATCCACATGGTCAGGCCGCCCGTGCCAGTGGCGTGAGGAAGCGATTGGCCCATAGTTCCAGGCACAGCAGTTGCCACAGCGCCTCACTGCGGTCGATGCCCGCGTGCAGATGCTCATCAAGCAGCGTCGCGGCGGCCTGCGCATCGACCAGCCCCCGCTCGCGGAATGCGCGGCTGGCGAAGGTATCGGCCGCCATCTGCCGTAGCGGTCCACGCAACCAGTCGGCCAGCGGAATCGCGAAGCCCTGTTTGGGCTTGCTGACCGCACGCGGTGGCAGCCATTGCCCGGCGACCTCGCGCAACAGGTGCTTGCCGCGGCCATCGCGGACCCGGTATGACTCCGGCAGGCTCAATGCGAACTCGGCCAGGCCCTTGTGCAGGAACGGCGAGCGACCCTCGAGCGACGCCGCCATTGCCATCCGATCCAGCTTGACCAGGATGTCATCGGGCAGATAGCTCTGCAGATCGATCGCCACCGCGCGATCCAGTGCCGAATCACCGGCGCCCAGATCACTGCCGGTGGCCCGCAATGCCGGCAGGTCGAAATGTCCGGCACCACCGGCCTGCGCCCGCAGCCGATGGGCGGTGTCGGCGCGCATGACCGCGACCCCGCTGAGGTAGCGGGATTCGAACGGCATCCGCAGGCGTTCGCCGACCCGGGCCAGGCGCTCGCCCAGCGGGTTGGGCAGGGCACCACCGGCCAGTCGCATCATGCTGGCTGCCGGTGCACGCAGCGCGCCCAGGCTTTCCAGCTTGAGCAGGCGCAGATAGCGGTCATAGCCGGCGAACAGTTCGTCGCCACCATCGCCGGTCAACACCATCTTGACGTGCTGGCTGGCCAGTTCGGAAACCAGGAACGTCGGCACCGCCGAGGAGTCGGCGAACGGCTCGTCGAAATGCCAGACCAGTTTCTGCAGCAGGGCGACCGCGTCGGGTTCGACAATCAGCTCGTGGTGCTCGGTACCCAGATGCCGGGCTACCCGGCGTGCGTCGTCCAGCTCGCTGTAGGCGGCTTCCTTGAAGCCTATCGTGAAGGTCTTGACCGGCTGCGACAGATGCCGCGCCATCAGTGCCACGACAGTGCTGGAATCGAGGCCGCCGCTGAGGAAGGCACCAAACGGGACGTCGGAAACCAGGCGGCTGGCGACCGCTTCATCCAGCAGCTGCTGCAGTCGCTGCGCGGCATCGGCTTCGTTCAAACGGGTTTTCGGGGTCAGTGCGGGTTGCCAGTAGCGGTGCAGGCTGGGTGCCTGGCCGCGATAGCGCAGGTAATGCGCGGGCGGCAGTTTGTGCACGCCCTGGAAGGCACTCATCGGGGTCGGGATATAGCCGAAGGCCAGGTACGCCCGCAGCGCTTCGCTGTCGACCTCGCGCGGGCAATCGGCCGATTGCAGCAATGACTTCAACTCGGACCCGAACAGCAGCCGTTGCCCGTTGGCGGTGTAGTACAGCGGTTTCTCGCCGAAGCGATCCCGAGCCAGGATCAGCTCCTCGCTGCGGCGGTCCCAGATGGCGACGGCGAACATACCGTCGAGCTGCGCGAAGGCGTCGACGCCATCGCGCAGGTACGCCTGCAGGATGACCTCGGTGTCGCTGTGGGTGCGGAACCGATAGCCGTCCTTTTCAAGCCCGGCGCGCAGCTCGCGGAAGTTGTAGATCTCGCCGTTGAAGACCAGCACGACCTTGTCATCGGCCGCATACAGCGGCTGATGGCCGCCGGCGACATCGATGATCGACAGCCGGCGCATGCCCAGCAGCGCCCGTTCATCGACATGCAGGCCGCCATCATCGGGGCCACGGTGGACGATGACATCGTTCATCCGCTGGCCCAGCTCGGCCGATGGTGCGGGTTGTCCGGGGGCCATGACCAGGCCGGCGATTCCACACATCGTCAGTAGCTCTGCTTGGGGACAGGGGAGGGCGTCAGCGCGACCGGCTTGCCTGCGTAAAGCGCCAGCAGGCGGGTCAGGATGGTATCCAGCCCGGCGCGCTGGTGCACGCTGCGGCGCGCGTTCTCACCCATCTGCTGCCGTTGCCGGCCATCGGTGTCGGCCGCCCGCCGCAGGCACTGCGCCAACTGGGCGCAATTGCCGGCATCGAACAGCCAGCCGTTCTCGCCGTCGCGGATGAAATCCTCGTTGCCGCTGATGCGGCTGGCGACCATTGGCAGGCCGGCCGCCATTGATTCCAGCAGGGTGTTTGACAGGCCTTCGATGCGTGAGCACAGCACGCCGACGTTGGCCTGCGCCAGCATTGCCTCGATGTCGTCGCGATGGCCGGCAAACACCACCTGGGCTTCGATGCCGAAAGCACGTGCGCGCTCACGCAGGGGGCCATCCAGGCTGCCGCTGCCAACCAGCAGCAACTGTGCGTCCGGATGCGCCCTGGCTGTCTCGGCGAACGCTTCCATCAGCATCATCAGGTCTTTCTCCGGCTCCAGCCTGCCGATGAAGACGAAACGCGTGGCCGCCTCCGGCGGGTGCTGGATATGGGCGAAGCGTTCGCTGTTGACCGCGTTGGGCAGCAGCACGATGCGATCGGCGGCGATGCCACGTTCGACCAGCGTAGCGGCGATGCGCTGGCTGATCGCCTGCCATTGCGCGGTACTGCCGAGCAGCAGGCGCGCCAGTCGGTTGAGCGGTTTCGGGCGCGGTGCCAGCGTGCCTTTTTCAAGTTCCCACCAACCCGATACCTTGGTCAGCACGCGCTGGTCCAGGGCCTTGCCCAGTACCGCGCAGACGGCCGCCATGTGATGGGCGATATGCACATGCCAGGCGTCGTACTTGTCGCGCCGCCGCCACAGGAACAGTGCCAGCGCCAGCCACATCAACGGACCGGACAGCATCGGCACCCGCGGATAGCTGAGCCGGTAGACCGGCACGCCATCCAGCCGTGACAAAGTCTCCTGCGGGCCCCAGCGCAACCGCGGCACGACAACGGTGACCCGATGTCCGCGCCGGCGCAGGCCCCGACTCAACGTGCGCACCTGGGCTTCGGCGCCGCCTCCTTTCCAGGCCGGGTAAGCGGCTTCCAGCACCATCAGTACGTGCAGCGGGCGTGTCTTACTTTGCATCCATGTATCTCCGCATCCATAGTTCAAGAATCAGCAGCTGCCAGATCGCATTGGAGTGATCCCAGCCACCATCCATGTGCATCCTGACCAGCGCGCTGACGAACTCCGGGTTGATCCAGCCGCGCTCGCGGGTCCTTTCGTCCAGCAGGACGTCGCGGACCCGGGCCTGCAGTGCCGGGTCGTCCTTCATCCAGATCGCGATCGGCAGGCCGAAGCCCTGCTTGCGCTTGCTGAGGATTTCGGCCGGCAGGATGCTGGCCATCGCCTGCTTGAACAGATAGCGCTTCTTCAGTCCGCGGACCTTGTAGCGTGCTGCCAGCCGGCCGCAGAAGTCCACCAGCTGGGTATCCAGCAACGGAAAACGCGCTGATACGCCGTGCTGCCTGCAGGCGCGGTGAACCTTGACCAGATCGTTCTGGGCGATGGCCATCAGCAGGTCCAGCCGCATGATCCGGTGCAGCGGCGCCGCTGGAGCTCCCAGGTTGTAGATCTGGCGCATCGCTTCCAGCGACGCTTCCTGCGGCACCTGCTGGCGCAATTGCGGGGTCAGCAGTTCGGTGTAGTAATCCGATGCGAACGAGTCGTCGGTGTAGAACCGATCCGGGTTGGGCAATGAACCGCGACGGGTGAAGTTGCGGACCCGGTTGAGCAGGTGGTTGTTGCCACCGCCCACCCATTCGCCGACCGCGCTGGCAGCCTTCTTGAGTGGTGATGGCAGATCATGGAAGCCCTGCATCACCCGATCCTTGGCGTAACGCTGGTTGCCGCCAAACACCTCGTCGCCGCCATCACCGCCCAGCATCAACGAGAAACCCTGCGCATGGCCCAGCTCGGCGCAGGCCAGCGTCGGCACCGCCGAGGCGTTGCCGAACGGTTGATCGTAGGCCTCGACCACGGTATCCAGCAGCGCCAGCGCACGGGTCTGGTCGACCTGGGCCAGATGGGTACGGGCGCCGCAGGCTTCGCCGGCAAGCCGGGCGAAATCCAGTTCGTCATAGCCGGCTTCACGGAAGCCGATCGAACAGCTGTGTACCGGTGACAGCTGCTGCCGCGCAAGAATGCTGACAATGCTGCTGCTGTCGGTACCGCCACTCAGGAAGCAGCCCCAGCCAGCATCGCTGTGCGGCCGGAAAGCCTGCACGCTGGCGACGATCCGCTGGCGCAACTCGTCGGCCAATGCCTCGTCGCTGCCTTGCAGATCCTCCGGATACTCGGGCAGGTAGTAGCGAACGCTGGAATGGCGGCTGCCATCCAGGCTCAGGCGGGTGCCCGGTTCGACCTTCTGGATGTCGCTGCAGATCGTCAGCGGCGCCGGTATGCAGGTGAAGTTGAGGTAGTGGTAGACCGCTCGCAGGTCGGGCTCGCGGCGCACGCCCGGTGCATCCAGCAACAGGCGCAGGTCGCTGGCGACAGCGTGGTGGCCGTCGCGCTGGTACCAGTACAGCGGCACTGAGCTGAAGTGGTCGGTTAACAGTTGGATGCGGTTGCTGTCCGCGGACCACATGGCATGCGCGAAGCGACCACGCCAGTGCCGCTGCGGGAAGCTGTCGTCATCCAGTTCGACCGCACCGACGTCGCCCTCTATCAGATCCGCCAGTGCTGCCCACGTCATGCCTTGCGCGTTGTTGCCGCGGAGTACCGCACCGCGGGTGGCAAGCCACAGCGACGGACCGGCCTTGTGGACGTCGAAACCGCCGAGCTGGCTCAACCATTCATATGCGCGCGGTCCGGCCGCGACGATGAAATCGCCTCGAATGCTGTCAGCCGGGTTCACGAGCGTGGCTCCTTTTCCGCGACACAGGCATCGGCGACCGCCAGTCCCGGCGCATCCGCTGACAGACAACGCTGGTAGACGGCGGCGGTGTCAGTGGCCATCCGCACCACACTGTAGCGCGCCTTGACTTGCGCCTGGGCGCCGCTTGCCATCCGCGCACGCAGCTGCGGCTGGCTGCAGTACTGATGCAGCAATGCCGACAGTTGCCGGTGATCATCATCGTCGAACAGCAGGCCACTTGCGTGGTCCTCGATCAGTTCCGGATTGCCGCCCACCCGCGAGGCAATCACCGGGCAGCCGCATTCCATCGCTTCCATCACCACGTTGGACATGCCTTCGTTGGAGGAGGGCAACACCAGGAAGTCGGCAGTTTTCATCAACCGTCCGGCATCATCGCGTTCGCCGAGGAAACGGATGTCATCGACCAGCCCCAGCTGTTCGCGTAGTTGCTCGATCTCATCGCGCAACGGTCCGTTGCCGGCCAGCGCCACCCAGGGCCGCTGCCCGACTGGCAGCTCGGCCATGGCGCGTAGCAGGCAAGCCAGGTTCTTGGCCTTGACCAGGCGTCCGACAAACAGGGCGATGCAGCGATTGGCCGGCGCTCCCATCGCGCGCCGGATGATGTCGGCCTCGCCGGGTGGCAGGGGCGCGCTTGGCGGGATGCCGTTGGGAATCACGTCGAACTTGCGCAACGGAATGCGCGCCCGCTGCGCGGCCGCTTCGGCACCCGCGCGCGAGTTGGAGATGATCGCGTCGCTGCGTTGCAGGACGAAACGCTTGATGCGCCAGAACCAGTCGGGATGATCCAGGTACATGCCGCGCATCGACGCCACCAGTACCAGCGGGGTCAGGTAAAGATAGCTGGCCAGCAGGGTCCACAGCTCGGCGGTCAGCGAGAACGCATGGACGACGTCGAACCGCCGTTGCCGCAGCAACCGGGCATAGGCCAGCAGGAAGCGCGGATCAAGACGGCCGCGCTTGGCGATGTGGTGCACGGTGATGCCATTGGCCCGCAGCTGGTGGACCAGGAAAGAGTCATGGCGGAAGTACAGCAGCTCCGGCTGCCATTGGCTGCGATCCAATGCCTCCAGCAGATAGCTGATCTGGCGCTGGCTGCCGCCGACCTCCATCTCGTCGGTCACCACCAGTAGTCGTCTAGCACTCATCCAGTATCGCCTCCATGTTGTCCTGCAACTTGCGTGCTTCCCTGCGTGCATCAAAGTCGCGTTCAATCCTGTCGCGCGCACCGCGGGTAACGCGGGCGCGCAACGTCGTGTCAGTCAGCAGCCGTTGCATGGCGTCGGCCAGGGCCTGCGGCTGCGCGGGTTCGACCAGCAGGCCGTCGTGCTGGTCGTCAATCAATTCAGGGATGCCGGAAACCCGGGTGCTGATCACCGGACAGCCGGTCGCCATTGCTTCCATCAGCGCCACCGGAATGCCGTCACGGTTGCCATCGGCGGCGACCTCCGATGGCAGCACGAACAGCGCCGCTTCGTTCATCCACTGGCGGACCACCGCCTGCGGCTGTGCACCGCTGAATTCGATCTGCTGATCCAGGCCGAGCGAAGACGACAACTGGCGCAATTCGTTTTCCAGCGGTCCGGAACCCAGCAACCGGCAATGGAACGGCTGGCCGGCCTGCTTGAGCAGGCCCAGCGCCCGGATCAGGGTGGCGAAGCCCTTGATGGGATCCAGCCGGCCCACCGCCAGGATGGTGTTGCTGGCGCGGTCTTCGGACTGCCAGGTGTTGGCATCCAGATCAACGCCGCAATGGATGACTTTGAGCTTGTCGCGTGCGGCGCCGGTTTCACGCTCGCTCAACCAGTCGACGTTGAAGCGGGAAATGGTCACCGCCAATGCGGCGTCGTGGATTTTGCGGGCAATCAGCTGGCGTTCGGTGAAAATGTCATGGGCGTGGCAGGTGAAGCTGAAGGGCAGGTCCAGCACCTTGCCCAGGGCCCATGCCGCGGTCGACGGGTAGGTCGCCCAGTGGGCATGGATGATCTGTGGCGAGAAGCGCTTCAGCCACGGATAGTGCTCGAGCCCGCGCAGCCATGCGCCCAGTGACTTGCCGAGTACCGCCGGACTGCGCCAGTGGCCAGCGATCACCTGGCCCAGGGTCGACAGTGTCGCGGCGGGCGCGTGCAGCAGCGCCTGGCAGGCGCCGGACAGCGCATGCAGCAGCGAACGAGGATGGCGTACCCGCGGCAGCAGCGCCTGGGCATCGCTTTGCACCAGCGCCTCGCTCGGCGCCTTCAATGACACGATGCGCACATCGACGCCGTTTTCCAGCAGTGCATTGATCTCGCGGACGATGAAGGTCTCCGACCAGCAGGGAAACAGCGATACCACGTAGACGACGCGCTTCAGCGGCGAGGCACTCATTGCGGCATGTCCCTGGACGGCACGTCCTTGATCGGGGTGGTCTGCCACAGGAAACCCTGTGGATTCCTCAGATAGTCCAGCAGCGCCCACATGGCGCTGGCGTTGAGACTGACGAAGGCACTGGCCAGGCGGACTGCTGCATGGCGTGAGGCTAGTGCCGGTCTGCGCAGGCCCAGCCAGGCGGCCAGATAGGCCACCAGCTGCAGCGCCAGCAAGGCCTGGTAGAACGCGCTGCCGGCAATCGCCAGCCACAGGTTGCCGAGCAGCGCCAGCAGCAGCAGCCACGGCGCCAGCAGCCGCGACCATTTGTGGCCCCACAACCGCCACGCCAACGGGTGTGCGCCGGGAATGGCCAGCGCCGGTTGCCGATGGATCAACTGGAAGTTGCCGGCCAGCGTCCGCCGCTTGCGTCGCTGTTCGGCTGCGGCGTCGGCGCTGGCGCGATCAAAGGCCAGTGCGTCGCTGACAAAGACCACCCGCGCGCCGCGCTGGGCGATCGCCAGCGGAATCCACATGTCGTCGAGAATCAGGCCGGCAGGCACGGTCGGGATCAGTTCGCGGCGCGCGGCGTAAATCGCTCCTGTGACACCGACGATCGAGCCACTGCGGCTTTCCATGCGACGGATGAATTTTTCGTAGCGCCAGTAGGCGTCGACGCCCTGGCCGAAGCCGCTGTCGGCCTGCAGCACCAGCTCACCGCTGGCGGCGCCCACTGTGGGGTCGGCGAGGGCGGCGGCCAACGCTTTGGCGGCACCGGCATCGGTGCGCTGGCGTACATCGTTGAACATCACCAGTGGTGCGCTCAGGGTTGGCAGAGCATCGCCCAGGCAGGCCGACTTGCCGCGCCGCTGTGGGAAAACGGTGACCTTGATCCGTGCACTGGCATGGCGCTGCGCGACCGCCGCCGAGGCCGGGCAGCCGTCACAGAATACGTGGATGGTCAGTGCGTCGGCGGGATAGTCCAGCGCCAGCAGGTTTTCCAGTTTCGCCGCGAGCGCATCGGCGCCGCCGTGGACGACCAGCACCACGTCCATCGCTGGCGTCTGCGCCTGCCAATGCAGTGGCAGCGGCCGCCAGCGCGCCAGCGCCGCCATCAGCACGGGATAGCCGGCATAGGTAAAGCCGATCGCCGCCAGCGACAGCCAGAACACCACGCTCACGAGGTCCCCCGCAAGGTCGCGATGAGCCTGCCGCGCAGGCGTTCGTAGTGCTGGTCGCCCAGCAATCGCTTGGCCAGCGCCAGGCCGCCATAGCGGAGTTGTTCGCGCCGCAGGCTGCTGGCATCGGCCTTGACCCAGTGGACGAACCCGTCCATCCCGACCGCCTGGGTCATCGCCAGTCGCGGGAAGATGCGGGCGCCGTTGCCCGGATCACCGACAAGGCCCGGCCGTGACGAAAATACATGCGCGTAGCCGCATTCGCGCGCCAATGCCAGCAGGCCGCGAGGCATCCGTCCCCCCGGGGGAGCCAGCAACGTCACCGGCTGACCGATCCGTTGCGAAATGGCCTGGCGCGAATCGACCAGACTGGCACGCAGTTGCTGTCGCGACATGCCGGTGAAGTACACATGATCATGGCCATGCGACTGGATCGACATGCCTGCATCGGCCATCTCACGCAGCTGCGACCAGTCGGCAAACCCCGGCTTGCCCACCATGACCGGATTGACGAAAAAGTCCGCGGTCATCCCACGCGAAACCAGCGCGGGAAACGCCAGCGTGTAGTTGCTGAGATGGCCGTCGTCGAAACTAAGCAGGGTGCGCGCATCATTGCGGCCGGCCAGCCAGTCAATCGCCGAGCCGCCGCCACCATCGGCGCGCAGATGGTCCAGCTGTTGTTCGAAGCGCTGCAAGGGCAACGTGTAGACCGGATCCTGTCCGGCCGGCACCTGGCCGCCGTTGGCCAGGGCGTGGTACATCAGCGCCACGCCGGCGCGCACCCGACGCGGGCGTGTACCCGGCATGTTGGCTGCAGCGGCGTTGCCGCCAATCGGGGAAGGCGAGGGGGACATGGGTTCAGCGGAAATAGGTAAACGCCAGCGCGACGACGTTCTCGGTGTAGTTCTGGCCGCCGACATTGCTGTCGCGCTTGCGGTACTGGTAATCGAACTGCGCACCCCAGTGGCGGCTGAACCTGGCCTCCAGGCCCGCGCCAATGGTGGTGTCGCGATCGTCGCGGCTGGCGTCGATGAACTCGCGCTGCTGGCGAGCCAGCAGCAGGTTGAGGTACCAGGTCTGCCTGAGCTGGTAGCGCGCGGAGGCCTGGCCACCGTAGCTGTTCTGATCGAACGAATCGTCGCGGATGTAGCGCAGCTGTTCGTAATAAGGCTGGACCAGCACGTTGAGGCGGTCGCCTTCGTACTCGTAACCGAGCATCCCGCGCTTCTGTTTGAAGATGTCCGGCACGATCTGCAGATCCGGATTATCCGGGTTGCCGATGCCCGGGTTGCCCGGATTGACTGGCGGCACCGGCTGGTCCGCCCGCAGGATCAAGTCCTGGGTGGCGTCGGCGAACTCATAACTGAGGTTGGCGAGCAGCTTGCTGCGCGGCATCAGCTGCCACTCGATCTGTGCCCGCAGCAGCGGACTGGAGGCGCTTTCGCCACTGCGCGGTTCCAGTTCGGAGTAGCCGGCGTCGATGTTCATCGTCACGCTGCTGAGTGCGGTGTTGTAAGTGAAATAGCCGTCGTAGCGCTTGTAGTCGTAGAACTCGCTGATGCTGTCGTAGTCGGTCTGGGTCGCTTCGAGGTTGAAAGACAGCTGGTCGGTCGGCGACAGATCCCGGATCAGCCGCGCCGCCAGGTTGTAGCGGTCGTTGTTGAGGGTCTCGGTCTCCTCGGCGTAGCTGTTGGTGTAGCGCAGGTCGATCTGGCTGCGCATCGCCTCGCCGAAACGCAGGTACAGGCTGGGACCGGCTTCGAAGACGTTGATCTGTTGCTGGTTGCCAGGGGTGAACGCGACCAGGCTGTCGACCGACTGCCGGCTGAGCGAGTCGCGGGCGAAGAAGTGCAGCCGCTCCGGCAGCATGGTCCAGTCCAGCGCGCCGGCAAACTCGCCGCGGAGATCGTTGTCGTAACTGCCGCCGGTGTAATCCAGGTACTGGAAATCGCCGCGCAGGGCGGTTTCCAGCACCGAACTGCTGTGATCGAAGGTGAAGCGCAGGCGCGGCGCCAGCACCGTCTCGTCGATGGGATCGTCCTGCGACAGATTGATGTTGTCGCTGTGCATCACGCTGGCGCCGATATCGTAATTCAGCCGCGCCGCCTTGGCCGCGCCGGGCAGCGCCATCAATACCGCGACATGGATGCCGGTGTGCAGAATCCTGTGCAGCATCTGGTTGGCCAGCCTCTGTCTCATTGCGGCACTCCTGCGGGTTTGGCGGTGGTTGGGACACAGGCGGTGGCCGCTGGGGACAGCGGCCACCGGCATTGTTCGGTGAATACCGGCATGCCTCAGACGCCTTCGTTGAAAACCACGCCGGCGAACTTGGCCGGGTCGAAGTTGGCACCGGCCTGGGCGATGGCGGCAGCGGTGTCTCGGCCGTAACCGGCGACCAGTACCACGACGTCGGCGAGGTCGGCCAGGATGCGTGCATCCGGCGCGCCGCGCACCGGCGGTGCATCCAGGAAGATGTGGCAGTTGGGATAGCGGCTGCGCAACGAATCCAGCAGCAGGCGCATCCGGAACGATGAAAAATACTCGGCGCCGGTTTCACGCGACTTGCCGGCCGGTATCAGGCGCAGGCGCGGCACCCCGGTGTCGTACAGCACGCTGTCGGCATTGCTTTCATGATCTTCCAGATAGTCGATCAGGCCGCCATCATTGGCGGCCAGCTTCATGGTCTGCGCCTGTGACGGGTGGCGCAGGTCGCAATCCACCAGCAGCGCGCTCTTGGTTTCGTCAAAGGCGACTGCGGCGGCCAGGTTGCGGGCCACGAAACTGCCACCGCTGCCGCGGCTGACCGGCGCCACCAGAGTGATGAAATTGCCCTCGGTGACCGACAGCAACTGGGTGCGCAGATGGCGGAATGCATCGACTTCGCGGCGCGCGGTCTCGCTGCGGTAGATGATGGCGCGATCTTCCAGCTGTGCCGGGCTCAAAGCGGTGCCGGCCTCATGCGAGTCCAGGGCGCGGCTGCCACGCTGGCCTTGGCCGTCCTGGCGGGAAGTCATTGCGTTGCTCATAGGACGTCGATCCACTTCAACAGATAAGTAAGCCCGTACACCAGCGGCACGGTCATGAACAGCAGGCTGGCCAGCGAATAGCGGCGCAGGCGGACCCGGCGCTGGCGCTCGGTGACATAGGCCGGCATCGCCGCCAGCACCGGCAGGCCGGCATCGCGTTCAATCTGCTGCGGCGAACGCACCCGCGGGTCCAGCTTGATCACGCCGAACAGCAGGCCCAGTGGCAGCAGCAGGGCCAGTACCAGCCCACCCAGGGCCACGTGCATGACCCGCAGGCCGCTGGCGCGCAGCGGCATCGCCGCCGGCTCCTGGATACGGAAACTCAGGCCACGCTGTTCGGCATCCAGGTTCATTGATACGCGGGCGTTCTCGCGCCGCTTCAACAGATCCTGGTAAAGGTCGCGATTGACCTCGTAGTCGCGGGTCAGCTCGGCCAGCGTGCTTTCAGAGGCGGCGATGCGGCCACTGCGCTTCATTTCGTCGGCCAGCATGCCTTCGGCAGAGGCGATGCGGGCGGCGGCGGCGGCACTCTGGCGACGGACTTCGGCCTGCTTGCTTTTCAACTCGGCATATAACGGATTGAAGGTCGCGTTGCCGTCCAGCGCGCTGGGCTTGCCAGCACTGGCCGGTTTGTTCTGCTCGCGGCGCAGATCCTCTTCAAGGTCGCGGATCTGGTGCTGCACGCGGACCACGTCCGGATGCTGTTCGGTGAAAGTCAGCAGCAACTGGTCGCGCTGCGACTGCAACTCGGCCAGGCGGGCGCGGAACTGGCCGGCACGGGTCTGCACCATCGACACTTCCGACTCCCCCGACAACTGGGACTGCAGGGCCTGGTCCTGCGAGCGCAGATCGATCAACTCCATGCGACCGCCTTCGGCAATCCGGCGTAGTTCACCGATCCGTGCGTTGACATCGGCATCGGTGCCGGGACGTGCATCCGGATTGCCGTTGCGGAAGGCTTCCAGCTCGCTTTCGGCCTGGGTCAGCTTGTCGTGGTACTGCTTGACCTGCGAGTCGATGAATTCATAGGCCTCGCTGCTTTCGCGTTCCTTGGTCGACAGGCTTTCCTGGATGACCAGCTCGGCAAAGCGTTTGGTGACCAGGTAGGCGCGCTCGGCATCGGTATCGGTGTAGGAAATTTCGATCAGGTTGGGGCGCGGGTTGTTGACCTTGGTCCGCCCGACGATCTTCTCGATCAGCTTGTCCTGCTCCAGCGGGCTCGGGTTGTCCTGCATCCAGCCGCCGGTCTTGAGGATTTCATCCATGACCTTGCGGCTGAAAGCGACCTCGCGCAGGATGCTGGCGCGGTCGACCACGCTGGTGGCGACCGCCCTGCCTTCCATCAGTGGCGCGATGATGTTGCGCTCCTCGACCAGGATGGTGGTCGAGGAGGTGTACTTCTTCGGCAGCAGCAGGCCGATGAACAGCCCCAGCAGCGCGATGCCCGCGAACAGCGCGGTCAGCGCCACCGCCCGGCGCCGGAATTCATGCATCGCCACCGGGACGATGGAGTAGGCGGCGGGCAACTCGTCCGCGCTTTTCATCAGCAGGCCTGTCATGGTTACAGCACCCGCTCGGGCACGGTGATGACGTCGCCTGGCGCCACGGTGAAGTTGGTATCCAGGTCACCCTTGTTGAGGATGCGATCCAGGCGGACCTCATAGCTCTGGGTCTGGTCCTGCGACTTGCGATACAGGTTGGAGCGATCAGGCGCGGCGAACTCGGTGATGCCGCCGGCCGCCAGCACCGCATCAAGCACGGTCATGCCGGGACGGTAGGGGATGGAGACCGGTTGCCGTACCGCACCGGTCACGCGGACCCGCGACAGGTACTCATGGCTGCGCAGGTCGGTCAGGATCACTGCCACCTGCGGATCGCGTACGTAGGTTGCCAGTTTTTCCTGGATGTCCTTGGCCACTTCTTCCGGGGTATGGCCGCCGGCAGCGACATCGCCAATCAACGGCACCGAGATCATCCCGTCCGGGCGTACCGGTACGGTGATGCCAAGCTCGGGATTGCGCCATACGGAGACCTGGACGATGTCGTCCACGCCAATGTGGTAATCACTGGTCAGCGTTGGTGCCACCGCTGGCGGCGTGGCGCCACTGTCCGTTGCCGTGCTGGCGCAGCCGGCCAGGGCCAGTGCCAATCCGAAGGCCAGCCAGCCTGCGAAGTCGAGTTTCATGAAGTGCCCCTGTAGGTGGACTATGACCGCATTAACGCGATGGGCAGTCGAACCCGGACAAGGACACGCCGCCAGCGTGCGGCGGCCGCTGCCATCAGACCGAATAGAAGGCGCGGTACCAGTCGACGAAGCGCTTGACCCCGGTCTCGATGGAGGTCTCCGGCTTGTAGCCGGTATCGCGGATCAGGGCGTCGACGTCGGCATAGGTGTCGGGCACGTCGCCAGGTTGCAGCGGCAGCAGGTTGCGGCGGGCCTTGGTGCCCAGGCAGTCCTCCAGCACCTCGATGTAGCGCAGCAGCTCGACCGGCTGGTTGTTGCCGATGTTGTAGACGCGGTACGGCGCGCTGGAGCTGGCCGGGGTGGGATGCAGCGCATCATAGTCCGGGTTGGCGGCCGGCACGTTGTCCAGGGTCCGCAGGATGCCTTCGACGATATCGTCGACGTAGGTGAAGTCGCGGGTGTGGTGGCCATTGTTGAACACATCGATCGGTTCGCCGGCCAGCATCTTGCGGGTAAACAGGAACAGCGCCATGTCCGGCCGTCCCCACGGCCCATAGACGGTGAAGAAGCGCAGGCCGGTGGTCGGCAGGTTGAACAGTTGGCTGTAGGTATGGGCCATCAGCTCGTTGGCCTTCTTGCTGGCCGCGTACAGGCTGACCGGGTGGTCGACGCTGTCTTCCACCGAGAACGGCAGCTTGCGGTTGGCCCCGTAGACCGAGCTGGATGAGGCGTAGACCAGATGCTCGACGCCGCGGTGGCGGCAGGCTTCGAGGATGTTGAGGAAGCCGACGATGTTGCTGTCGATGTAGGCGTGCGGATTTTCCAGCGAATAACGCACGCCGGCCTGCGCGGCCAGGTTGACCACCCGTTGTGGCCTGAACTCGTTGAAGGCCGCCTCAAGCGCCGGGCGGTCTTCCAGCGAGGCTTTGACGAAGCGGAAACCGGGCTGCGGCAACAACCTGTCCAGCCGTGCCTGCTTCAGGGTCGGGTCGTAATAGTCGTTGAGATTGTCGTAGCCCAGCACTTCGTCGCCGCGGTCAAGCAGGCGCTGGCTGAGGTGGGAACCGATGAAGCCGGCGGCGCCGGTGACAAGTACACGCATGAGCAATCTCTGGGTGTGGCTGGAATGACGATTTTATCGCCTCGGGCCAGTAGGTTTGAAAAGCCTCGGCTGCCGACGGCGGTTCCGGCGGCAGTCATGGATTACAGGCAGTCGTCGCTGAGGTTCCGCGGCAGCAGCCGCTTGACGTCGAACAGCACCGCGTCGGGTTTGCCGAACGCACGGATGCCGTCGGCACCGAGCGCGACGAACTGGTGATGGGCGACCGCCAGCACGATGGCGTCGTAATGGCCGGGCTGCGGCGACTGCACCAGATCCAGGCCATATTCATGGCGAGCTTCTTCGGCATTGACCCAGGGATCGTAGACGTCGACCTGGGCGTTGTAGCTGCGCAGCTCGGCGACGATGTCGACCACCCGGGTATTGCGCAGGTCCGGGCAGTTTTCCTTGAACGCCAGCCCCATCACCAGGATTTTGGAGCGGGTGGTCTGCAGGCCGCGCTGGGCCATCAGCTTGGCCACGCGCTGGGCGACATGGCCGCCCATGCCGTCGTTGATGCGGCGACCGGCAAGAATGACTTCCGGGTGGTAGCCCATCTGCTGGGCCTTGTGGGTGAGGTAGTACGGGTCCACCCCGATGCAGTGGCCGCCGACCAGGCCCGGCCGGAACGGCAGGAAGTTCCACTTGGTGCCGGCCGCCTCCAGGACTTCGTGGGTATCGATGCCCATGCGGTGGAAAATCAACGCCAGTTCGTTGATCAGCGCGATATTGACGTCGCGCTGGGTGTTCTCGATGACCTTGGCGGCCTCGGCGACGCGGATGCTGGATGCCTTGTGGGTGCCGGCGCTGATGATCGAGGCGTACAGGCTGTCGACGAAGTCGGCGACCTCGGCGGTGGAACCGGAGGTGACCTTGAGGATGGTCTCGAGGCGATGCTGCTTGTCACCCGGATTGATCCGTTCGGGGCTGTAGCCGGCGTAGAAATCCTGGTTGAAGACCAGCCCTGATTCGCGCTCGATGATCGGCACGCAGGTTTCCTCGGTGGCACCCGGGTACACCGTTGATTCATAGATGGCCACACCGCCACGGCTGATGACCTGGCCGACCGTGCGGCTGGCCGATTCCAGCGGGCGCAGGTCCGGGCGCTTGTAGTCATCGATCGGCGTGGGCACGGTGACGATGAAGACGTTGCACTGCTTCAGCGCCTCCAGGTCATCGGCAAAACTCAACTGCGAAGCCTGTTGCAGTTCGTCGCTGGCCACTTCCAGCGTGTGGTCGTGGCCGTTGCGCAGTTCACCGACGCGCTGGGTATTGATGTCGAAACCGACGGTGGGGAACTTGCGGCCGAAGGCGACGGCCAGGGGCAACCCGACGTAGCCCAGACCAATGACGGCGATGCGGGTCTGGTCGAGGGTCGGCAAAGTGGCATTCATCAAGTGATGGTCCGGTTGGTGGAATCGGCCCGCCAAGTCTAGCGGTTGGTGGCTAGTGATAACGCGCAATCGGCTGTCCGCAGGACAGACGATAGCGGCAACCGCACAAGCTGGCCTGCAAACGGCGGGTTTGACGTATTGTGGAACGGACGAACCAGGGAAGTGGCGATGCGGATTCTGTTATGTGGAGGTGCCGGCTATATCGGTTGCCATACCTATGTCGAACTGGTGCAGCGGGGCCACCAGGTGGTGATCGCGGACAACTTCTGCAACAGCTCGCGCAAGGTGCTGGCGCGACTGCAGCGCATTACCGGCCAGTCGGTTGACTGCCGCGAACTCGACGTCCGTGACCGTGATGCACTCGCCGATCTGTTCGCCGACGGAGATTTCGATGCCGTGGTCCACTTTGCCGCACTCAAGGCGGTCGGCGAATCCTGCGAGCAGCCGCTGCGCTATTTCGACAACAACATCAGCGGGACCATCGTGTTGCTGCAGGCGATGCGCGATGCAGGCGTCAAACGGCTGGTGTTCAGTTCGTCCGCCACCGTCTATGGCGACCCCCGGCAGGTGCCGGTGAGCGAGGACGCGCCGCTCAGTGTCACCAATCCGTACGGCCGGACCAAGCTGGTGATGGAAGAGTTGATAGGCGATCTTTGCCGCTCCGATCCCGGCTTCCTGGCGGCCAACCTGCGCTACTTCAATCCGGTTGGTGCCCATCCATCAGGGCTGATCGGCGAGGATCCGGCAGGTATTCCCAACAATCTGATGCCTTACATCTGCCAGGTCGCGGTCGGCCGGCGCGAGCGCCTGCAGGTGTTTGGTGGTGATTATCCGACCGTCGACGGCACCGGCGTGCGCGATTACATCCATGTGATGGATCTGGCGCGCGCCCATGCCGATGCCCTGGATTGCCTGGTGCGGGACGGGCAGGGCTTCACCGTCAACCTCGGCACCGGCAGCGGTGTCAGCGTGCTGCAGCTGGTCGATGCGTTCGCTCGCGCCAGCGGCCGCGAGGTGGCCTATGAGATCGTCGCTCGACGTGCGGGTGACGTCGCCGAGGTCTACGCCGACCCGGCGCTGGCGCACCGGTTGCTCGGCTGGCAGGCACAGCTGGATGTGGATGCGATGTGCCGCGATGCCTGGCGCTGGCAGTCGGCCAACCCGCGCGGCTATGCCGACGACTAGTCACCGTTGGATGCAGCACCGAGCGCGCCCGGCGCGACAACTTCCACGGCCAATCTCCATAAAACGGTCTGGGCAGCGCCCTGAACGACAGACCGGCAGGCGGATGCTGTTACAGCAGCAGGTCGATTACGCCTCCGGGCTGTTTCATCCACTGGAAATGATCGGCGCGGAAGTCAGGCTGCTGTGATGACAGGCAAGCGACCGTCCCGGCAGATTGCGGCATCTTGCCCAGCAGATTGCGCAGCGACGACAGCGGCCCCAGCCAGTCATCGGCCAGCACCACCGCCCGATGTTCGGCGGTGACGCCTGCCAATGCCTGTTCCAGATCCGCGGCCACGCCGGCGGCCGCGTAACGGCCGCTCAGGCCGACGCTGGCCCAGTCCCGGATCAGGGTTTGCGCTTCCTCGCCGCCAAAGCCGAGACGGCGACCAGGGAAACTGCCTCGGCGCCGCGCAATCCAGATCGCGAACTGATAGAACAATGGCAACAAATGCCCGCGCAGGCCGGGGAAACCCCGCCAGTAGGGACTGCCGCTGGCCACCAGCCACAGCTGCGCGAACGCCTGCGGCTGCAGGCCGAGGTAACAGGCGGCCAGTTGCCCGCCCAGGCTGTGGCCGCCGATGATGCCTGGCACCCCGGCCGAGTGCTGCCGCAATGTCGCATGGCTGCAGGCGATGTCCTGCAGCAACAGTTGCCGATAGCCCCAGTCCTGGCCGGCACCGGCGCGCAGGTTACTGCTGCCGTTGCCGCGCCACTCATGCAGGAAGACCGCCACGCCGCGGTCGGCCAGCTGTTCGGCCAGCGGCAGGTAATGACGCGCCGCCACCCCCAGCGCGGGTATCCACAGCAGGCAGCGTGATGGCTGCGCCGGCAGTCGCGCCAGCAAGGTGTAGCGATGCCCGTCACTGGTTTGCAGCGCGAACTCGCTGGCGTTGGCTGGCATCGGCTTCAGCCCGCGCCAGTGGCGTGCCCGGCGCCAAAATGGTCCAGCACCACCACCTCGCTACGTCCAGGTCGATAACCGCGTTTCAACGCTTCATGCACGTAATCGGAGGCAGCCACGCAGGCCTCGCGCAGCCCCAGCCCTCGACCCAGATTGGCGGCAATGGCCGAGGCCAGGGTGCAGCCGGTGCCGTGGGCGTCCAGTGGCAGCCGCGGCCGGCGCGTTTCGTGCACGCCATCGGCATCGGCCAGCAGGTCGACGACCTCGTCGCCGACGGCCAGGTGACCACCTTTCAGGTACACCGCCGCGGCCCCCGCATCCAACAGTGCGCCGGCGGCTTCGCGCATCTGCGCATGGCTTTCTATCGATCGGCCCAGCAGCAGTTCGGCTTCCGGCAGGTTGGGGGTGATCACGCTGGCCAGTGGCAGCAGTTGCGTGCGCAACGCCTGCAAGGCATCGCTCTGCAGCAGCCTGGCGCCGCTGGTGGCGACCATCACCGGGTCCAGCACCAGCCAGCGTGGGCGATACTGGCGCAGCAGTCCGGCGACGGTGTCGATGACCTCGGCATTGGCCAGCATGCCGAGCTTGACCGCGCCGATATCGAAATCCTCGAAACAGGCATCCACCTGGGCACGCAGGAATGCCAGCGGTGGCACCTCCACCGCCGTCACCCCGCGGGTGTGCTGCGCGGTCAGCGCGGCCAGCGCCGACAGTCCGTGCACGCCGTGGGCGGCAAAGGTCTTCAGATCCGCCTGGATACCGGCACCACCGCCGGAATCGGATCCGGCGATGGTCAGGGCGGAGACAACCGAGGCTGCTGCCACGCTTACATTACCTCGCTGGCGTAGTCGGCCAGGCGCGAACGCTCGCCGCGACGCAGGGTGATATGCGCGCTGTGCGCCCAGTTCTTGAAGCGATCGACGGCGAAGGTCAGGCCCGAGGTGGTTTCGGTCAGATACGGCGTATCGATCTGCTCGACGTTGCCCAGGCAGACGATCTTGGTGCCCGGACCGGCGCGGGTGATCAGCGTCTTCATCTGTTTCGGGGTCAGGTTCTGCGCCTCGTCGAGAATCAGGTAACGACTGAGGAAGGTACGCCCGCGCATGAAGTTCATCGAGCGGATCTTGATCCGGCTGGCCAGCAGGTCGTTGGTTGCCGCGCGCCCCCACGAGCCGCCTTCCTGGTTATGGGTCAGCACTTCCAGGTTGTCGGTCAGCGCGCCCATCCACGGGGTCATCTTTTCCTCTTCGGTGCCGGGCAGGAAACCGATATCCTCGCCGACGCTGACGGTGGCACGGGTCATGATGATTTCGCGATAGCGTTGCTGGTCCATGGTCTGGGCCAGGCCGGCGGCCAGCGCCAGCAGGGTCTTGCCGGTACCGGCGGTGCCAAGCAGGCTGACGAAGTCAATCTCCGGGTCCATCAAGGCGTTGAGGGCGAAGTTCTGTTCGCGATTGCGCGCGGTGATGCCCCACACCGCATGCTGGCCGCTGCGGAAGTCATCGACCAGCGTCAGCGTCGCCTTGCGATCACCGCCGACCTTGGCGACCCGCAGCTCGACCTCGTCCTCACCCGGCAGGTACAGGTACTGGTTGGGATACCAGTCCTCGTCGGCGGTCATCGTCACTTCGTAGCTGGTACGACCGCTCTTGTCGCTCCACGACTTGAGGTCGGCGTTGTGCCGGCTCCAGAAGTCTTCCGGCAATTCCATCGCACCGGTGAACAACAGGCTGAAATCGTCCAGCGCGCGGTCGTTTTCGTAATCCTCGGCGACCAGTCCGCTGATCGAGGCCTTGATCCGCAGGTTGATGTCCTTCGACACCAGGATGACCGGCACTTCGGGCTGATCCTCGCGCAGCGCCAGCACCGAGGCCAGGATCTTGTTGTCAGGCGCGATGGCGCCGAACGTGCGACCGGGATCGACTGGCGTGGTCTGGAAATACAGGCGACCGATCTGGCTACGGTTGCCCAGCTGCAGGCCCTGCGGATGATTGAGCACGATGCCTTGCTGGATATGCTCGGCGCCGGCGCCTTCAATCAGTTCATTGAGGAAGCGGCTGACCTGGCGTGCATTGCGACTGACTTCGGTGGTGCCTTTCTTGGCATTGTCCAGCTCCTCGATCACCTGCATCGGCAGGAAGACATCATGCTCCTCGAACTTGAACAGAGCAGTGGGGTCGTGCATCAGCACGTTGGTGTCCAACACATAGATGCGCTTGCTTCGGGTCATTCAGGCAACCTCGGGTGGGTGTGTGGGAACACGGGGACAACAACGAAAACATTTGTCGCAGGCAGCAGCGAACCACCACGACTCATACACGATGAGGTAGTGAAGGCGGGGAGAACACGATGGGTCACTGCGTTTGCGCTTCCTTCAGGGCGTCCAGCACGGCTTGCGCGTGCCCGGCCACTTTGACTTTGCGCCACTCCTGCGCGACGTGCCCATCGGGCGCTATCAGGAAGCTGCTGCGGACGACGCCAAGCACGGTCTTGCCGTACATGTTTTTTTCGTGGATGACATCAAACGCCTTGCACAGCTTTTCTTCGGCATCACTGACCAGGGCAAACCTGAATCCCTGTTTGGCGCAGAAATTGTCGTGCGACTTGACCGAGTCACGGGACACGCCGAGCACGCTGGCATTCAATTTCTTGAACTTCGGCAGCAGTGCATTGAAGTCCAGGCCCTCGGTGGTGCAGCCGGGCGTGCTGTCCTTGGGATAGAAGTACAGCACCAGCCATTGCCCGGCATAGTCGGCAAGCCTGGCGGTCTGCCCGCCTGACAGCGCCAGCGGCAGGTTCAAGGTGGTTTTGGGCAGCGGCTTGGGACGGGCTTGGCTCATGCTCAGAACTTCATCGGGTCCATGATCGCGTCCAGGTTGAGGTGGTCGCAGAATTCAAGGAAATCATCGCGCAGCGCGGCGATGTGCATATTGGACGGCACCCCGATGGTCACCTGTGCCGAAAACATTTCGGCACCGGTCTGCATGGCGCGGTAGCGCGTGCTCTGCAGGTTCTCGATGGTGATGCCCTGGCGATCGAAGAAGTCGGCCAGCTGGAACAGGATGCCCGGCTTGTCGGCGGCGACCACTTCGACGATGTACGGCAACAGGTTGGACTGGACCACCTTGGGACCGGTGCGATACCAGTTGAGCTTGAAGCCTTCCTCGCGTTCCAGCCGCGAGAGCATGGCCTCGAGTTTGGCGACCGAATCCCAGGAGCCGGTGGCCAGCGCGGTGACCGAGACGTCGCGGCCGACCGTGGACAGGCGTGAATCGACCAGGTTGCAGCCGCTGTCGGCAATCCGCCGCGTCACCGCCAGCAGCGGCGACTCCGGATGCGTCGTATAGGCGTTGATCAGGAGATGGTTCTCGTTCGGCGAAGGCCGGGCGCTGGAGTCGTTTGAAAGGTCTTCCGGCATCACTACTCAGGTCTGGTGGCGCCAGCGGAAATGCCGCCGGCTGGGTGCCAGCATACTTGGCCGTGCTTCGCGCCCGCAAGCGATTGCCGCCGGTGTCCAGGGCCGGCAGCCGCCGCCGCGGGCACACGGCGGCGTTCGATGCGCGTGCTAGCCTGTCCCGGACTGCTGCACGCGCGCGAGCCGGACGTGCAACATGGACACAATCGGATGACAAACAAGGAGTTGCAGGATGTCACGCTGTTTCTGGGCGGCCAACGTGCCCGACTTTTACCAGCACTATCACGATGTCGAGTGGGGCGTGCCGGAGTTCGACGAACGGCACATGTTCGAGATGCAGATCCTGGAAGGCGCGCAGGCCGGACTGTCATGGCAGACCATCCTCGCCAAGCGCGACAACTACCGCCGCGCATTCGACAATTTCGATCCGGACAGGATTGCCCGCTACGACGAGAAGAAGGTCCAGGAGCTGATGCTCGACGCCGGCATCGTCCGCAACCAGCTCAAGATCCGCGCCACCATCAACAATGCCCAGGCCTTGCTGCGCCTGCGCGACAGCGCGCCACGGCCGCAACTGGCGCTCTCGGATTTCTACTGGAAGCATGTCGACGGCAAGCCCGTGCAGAACCGCTTGCGCTCGCGCGCTGACGTGCTGGCTACCACGCCGGTCTCGGACCAGTTGTCGAAAAGCCTGAAGAAGGCCGGCTTCAAGTTCGTCGGCTCGACCATTGTCTATGCGCACATGCAGGCCTGCGGCATGGTCAACGACCACACCGTCGATTGTGATCGCCACGCACCGGTGCGCCGGTTGGGCGAGGCGCTGGCCTGACCACCGCTTCCGGGCGCGCTCGCGGGCCGCGGCTGGCTCGTGGTCGGCCGGTCGCCGCCTGTCTGGCTCCGGAACGCGCCCGGGGCCCTATACTTGCCGCTGCTTTCTCGCCGCCCTTAATATCGCAGGCTGGCTCCGGCCGGCCGCTGGTGCCTGCACCGGTTTCCCGCTCACCCGCCTGCTCGCCCAGGCCCCACTGCAAAGGTTCGTCGTTTGTCCCTCTCTGGCAGCATTACCGCACTGGCCACGCCGTTCACGGACGCTGGCGAACTGGATCTGGATGGCTGGCGCCGACTGTTGAAACAACAGCTCGATGGCGGCACCCAGGGCGTGGTGGTGGCGGGTTCGACCGGCGAAGCTGCAGCCTTGAGCGATGATGAATTCGTACAGATCCTGCAACTGGCGGTGGCCGAACTGGGTGGTCGCATCCCGGTGCTGGCTGGCGTTGGCCAGATGAACACCGCCAGGACCATTGCCCAGACCCGGCTGGCCAAGGCCCATGGCGCCGAATACGCGCTGGTAGTGACGCCGCCGTACGTGCGCGCCACCCAGGACGGCTTGATTGCCCATTACCGCGCAGTGGCCGATCAAGGTGGCCTGCCGGTGGTGCTGTACAACGTGCCCGGCCGCACCGGCTGCGACCTGCTGCCACAGACCGTGGCGCAGCTGGTGGGACATCCGAACATCGTCGGGATCAAGGAAGCGCGCAGCGAAGCTGAACGCATGGCCGCCCTGCTGGCGTTGCGCGAAGACGGCTTTGCCATCCTCAGCGGCGATGACGGCACTGCCGGGCGGGCGATGCTGGCCGGCGCCGACGGACTGATTTCAGTCGGTTCCAATGCCTTGCCGCGCACCTTCCGTCGGCTCTGCGACAGGGCCCGGGCCGGTGACGCCAGCGAAGTCGCGCGGCTGGATGCCGGACTGGCCGAGCTGTATGCGTTCTTTGGCGTTGAATCCAATCCGATTCCGGTCAAGGCGCTGCTGCAGCGGGCCGGCTTCGGTCACGGCCTGCGACTGCCGCTGACCACACTTTCTTCCGCCCATCACGCTGATGCCGATCGGCTGGCGTTGCTGGTGCAGACTCTAGAAGCACAATCCCACCGCGACCAACTCGCGGCTTGAACCAGGAGAACACCATGCGTTTTGCGTCTTCCCATCTGCGTCCGTTGGCATTCGGTCTGTTGGCCGTCTCGCTCGTCGGGCTGACTGGCTGCAGCTGGTTCAAAAAAGGCCCGAAAGGCGACTATGCGCTGCCGGCCGAGCAACGCCCGCTGGAAGTGCCGCCGGACCTGACCATGCCCAGCAACAACGGTGCCATGCAGGTACCCAACACCGCCTCGCAGGCGTCCAGCCAGGCCGCCCGGCCCGCCACCGCCGGCAATGGCTTCAACGTGCGCGCCGCCCGTGATGACGCCTTCAGCCAGCTCGGCGATGCCCTGGGTGCAATCGACGGCGTGACCATCGCCAGCCGGGCCCAGCTGCTGGGCACCTATGACGTCAATTACCAGGGCAGCGATTTCCTGGTCCGGGTGGTCGGCCTGCAGGATGGCAGCTACATCTCGGCGGTCGATCCGCGTGGCCTGCCAGCTACCTCCGAAGCCGCGGTGGCGCTGATGGCCGACCTTAAGACCCGCTTGAACAAGTAAGCGCTTATTGGCCCGTCACTGGCCAGACCGACGAAAAGGGCGTCTTCAAGACGCCCTTTTTTTGTCGCCGTATCCAATCCCCGGGTAGAGCGCAGCTTGCTGGCGATTTGTTGTAGAGCGGAGCTCGCTCCGCTGCTTTGCCGATGATGCGGGTCAGCTGGCGGACTAGCGCAGCAAGCTACGCTCTACGGGCGGCCTATTTTTCCAGCAGTGGCAGTTTGTCGGGCTTGCCTTCCCAGTCCTTGGCATCGGCCAAGGGTTCCTTGCGCACGGTGATCACCGGCCATTGCCGGGAGAGTTCGGCATTCAGGGCGACAAACTGCTCTTGCCCAGCGGGCACATCGTCTTCCGGATAGATCGCATTGATCGGGCACTCCGGCTCGCACAGGGTGCAGTCGATGCATTCGTCCGGGTCAATCACCAGGAAGTTGGGGCCCTCGTGGAAGCAATCCACCGGGCAGACCTCCACGCAATCGGTGTATTTGCACTTGATGCAGTTTTCGGTGACGACAAAGGGCATGGCTGATCGATTAATCCTGCGGAAAACCGGGCAAGTTTAAATCACGTCGCGTCGGCGGTTGAGAAAGATTCTCGTCGCAAGCCTGCTGGCCCCTGCCGAGCACGGTGAGCCGGCACCGGACGGCCAGCTCCAGACCGGGTCACCGCGCCAGTGTTGTTGCGGATATCTTGTTAATTACATTTATTTTGCAGCATAGTTCCAAATACGGAACAGCCAGTTGAGCCGGACCCGTCTTATCAACCGCCATGGCCTAGTCCAAGCTTGTGTCCAACCAACACCGGAGCCCATCATGATTACTCTTCGCGCAGGCAAGGACCGCGGCCATGCCAACCACGGCTGGCTGGACTCCTGGCACAGCTTCTCGTTTGCCAACTACCACGACGAACGCCATATCCACTGGGGACCGCTGCGGGTCATCAATGAAGACCGGGTCGCCGCCGGTCAGGGCTTTGGCGAACACGGCCATCGCGACATGGAAATCATCAGCTATGTGCTGGAAGGGGCACTGGGCCACAAGGACTCGATGGGCAACGCCGCCAGCATCGTCCCCGGTGATGTCCAGCGCATGAGTGCCGGCACCGGCGTGCAGCACTCCGAGTACAACCACAGCGAGACCGGCACCACCCACTTCCTGCAGATCTGGATCATTCCCAACCAGCAGGGGGTAGTGCCTTCCTACCAGGAGAAGCGCTTCGACCCGCAGGACAAGCAGGGCCGGCTGCGGCTGGTGGTCAGCCCGGACGGGGCCGACGGCTCGGTCAGCATCCACCAGAATGCGCGGATGTACGCCGGCCTGTTTGACGGCAGCGAACGTGCCGAACTGCCGCTGGCCGAGGGCCGGCTGGGCTATGTGCACGTGGCGCGGGGCGATGTCAGCGTCAATGGCCGGGCGCTATCGGCTGGCGATGCGCTGCTGTACCAGGACGAACCGCTGATCAGCATTGAAAGCGGGATTGGCGCGGAAGTACTGGTCTTCGACCTGCCGCGCATGTAGCGCTGGTGCGGCCTGGATCAAGGCAATGCCGGTGGCAGGCCGCCACCGGCATCATGCAGTCACTTGGCGCTCCCTAGGGGGCTCGAACCCCTGTTTTAGCCTTGAGAGGGCCACGTCCTAACCACTAGACGAAGGGAGCGTTTGGGTGATGCGGAGCTGACGGATTAGTATATGCGGCGGCCTGGACGTCCGGCAATGTCTGCCGGGCCGCCAGCGCCCCCAACTTTCCCACGGAACCGCAGCCATCAGCTTGCCCGCCACTTTGCGAACCATCCCCCGCGACCAGCACAACCTGTCCCGCAAGGACATGAGTCCCAATGCGCTGCGGGTGCTATACCGCCTGCGTGACGCCGGCTTCCAGGGTTACCTGGTCGGCGGTGCCGTGCGTGACCTGCTGGTCGGCGGCCATCCCAAGGATTTCGACGTGGCCACCGATGCCACCCCCGAACAGGTCAAGCAGCTGTTCCGCAACTGCCGCCTGATCGGCCGTCGCTTCCGCTTGGCGCACGTGGTGTTCGGGCGCGAAATCATCGAGGTCGCGACCTTCCGCGCCAATGTCGACGACGGCAGCGGCGATCGCGAGATGGACAATGGCCGGCTGGTGCGCGACAACGTCTATGGCAGCATCGAAGACGATGCGGTGCGCCGCGACTTCACCGCCAACGCGCTGTATTACGCGATCGAGGATTTTTCGATCCGCGACTACACCGGTGGCTTCGAAGACGTCATCGCCCGCACGCTGAAGCTGATTGGCGACCCCGAACAGCGCTACCGCGAAGATCCGGTACGCATGCTGCGTGCGGTGCGGCTGGCGGCCAAGCTGGATTTCGAGATCGAAGCGGCCACTGCCGAACCGATTGCGCGACTGGCCGATCTGCTGGCCGACGCCGCACCCGCGCGCCTGTTCGAGGAAATCCTCAAGTTGTTCCTGTCCGGCCACGCGGTGGCCAGTTTCGAAGGGCTGGAGCGATTCGGGCTGTTGCAGGCGTTGCTGCCGGAAACCGCCACCGCGCTGGCCGCCAACCGCAGCGGCGCATTGCGGCGGATGCTGCTCGAAGGCCTGCGCGGTACCGACCAGCGGGTCGCCAACGATGAGCCGGTGTCGCCTTCATTCCTGTTTGCGCTGCTGCTGTGGCCGGCCTATTGCCGCGCGCTGATGGCGTTGCAGAACCAGGGCGTGCACGTCGAGGAAGCCCAGCGCCGCGCCGCGGATCGGGTCACCCTGCACCAGTTGGACACCGTGGCGCTGCCGCGGCGATTCTCGCTGCCGATGCAGGAAATCTGGCTGATGCAGTCGCGCTTCGGCAATCGCCAGCGCAAACGCGTGCTGCGCCTGCTTGGCCATCCGCGCTTCCGTGCCGCGTTCGATTTCCTGGTATTGCGGCTGACCGCCTCCAGCGAACATGCCGATGACGTCGCTTTCTGGCGCGAGGCACAGCTGCAGTCGGCTGACGAGTTGGCAGGGCACCTGGCCAGCGCCCCCGCCGCTGGTGAGGAGGGCAGTGAGGAAGAGGGTAGCGACGGTGCGCCACGCCGCCGCCGTCGTCGGCGCCGGCGCGGTGCCGGCGCCGGCACTGAATGATCCCGCGCGGATGAGCGCGACATCCGGCTGCTTGCCGGCAGTCACCGCCTACATTGGGCTCGGCGGCAACCTGGGAGCGGTGCGGGATACCCTGGCGCAGGCCGCCGAACGCATCGACCAGTTGCCGGGCACGCGCTTGCTGGCGCTGTCACGGCAATACAGCACGCCGGCGTGGGGCAACCAGCAGCAACCGGACTTCATCAATGCCGCCGCGTCGGTGCGGACCAGCCTGGCAGCGGTCGATCTGTTGCAGGCGTTGTTGGGCATCGAGCGCGATTTCGGCCGCGACCGCGGGCAGGAATTGCGCTGGGGCCCGCGCACCCTCGATCTCGACCTGTTGCTGTACGGCGAGCAGGTGATCGAGGTTCCCGGCCTGAGCGTGCCGCATCCGCGCCTGCACGAACGCGCATTCGCACTGCTGCCGTTGCTGGAAATCGCACCGGATCTGCTGATTCCGGGGCAAGGCAGCGCACGCAACGCAGTGTCCGTGCTCGATGTGTCGAATATCCACGCCCTATGAGGGGATAATGAGCCGATGAGCACACAGACCGACAGCAAGCCCTGGACCGTCCCGGCATTGGCGCAGGCCAAGCAGGAGGGCCGCAAGCTGGTCATGCTGACCGCTTACGACAACAGTTTCGCGCGGGTGCTGGATCGGGCCGGGGTCGACCTGGTGCTGATTGGCGACTCGCTGGGCATGGTGGTGCAGGGCCATGATTCGACCTTGCCGGTCACCGTCGACGACATCGTCTACCACACCCGCGCCGTCGCCCGCGGCCTGCAGCGTGCGTTGCTGGTGGCGGATCTGCCGTTCCAGTCCGATGCCACTGCCGAGCGGGCATTGCAGGCATCCATCGCGCTGCTGCAGGCGGGCGCCGAAATGGTCAAGCTGGAAGGCGCCGGCCACAAGCTGGAGGTCATCCGCTACCTGAGCGAGCGCGATATCCCGGTCTGCGCGCACCTGGGCCTGACCCCGCAATCGGTGTTGAAGTTCGGCGGCTACAAGGTGCAGGGCCGCGATCAGGCCGCCGCCGACAAGCTGCTGGCCGACGCCAGGGCAGTGGTCGACGCTGGCGCCTCGCTGCTGGTGCTGGAATGCGTACCGACCCAGTTGGCGGGCCAGATCACCGCGGCCGTCGCCGCGCCGACGATTGGCATTGGCGCCGGTCCCGACTGCGATGGCCAGGTGCTGGTGCTGCATGATTTCCTTGGCCTGGATACCGGCCACCGCCGGCCGAAGTTCGTCAAGGATTTCCTTGCCGAAGGCGGCTCGGTCAGTGGCGCGGTGCAGGCCTATGCGCAGGCGGTGCGCGATGGTTCGTTCCCCGATGCCGCGCATTCGTATTGAATCCCGATTGAAATCACCCCGTTTGTCACCCAGGCATCGTCTGCCAGCCGCCCCAGGACTGATTGACCCATGATTGAAACCATCACCCAACTGGACGCCCTGCGCGCCCGCGTCAGCGGCTGGAAGCGCGAAGGTCTGCGGGTGGGTTTCGTACCGACCATGGGCAACCTGCACGCCGGCCACTATTCGCTGGTGATGCTGGCCCGCCAGTATGCCGACCGGGTCGTCTCCAGTGTGTTCGTCAATCCGACCCAGTTCGGCCCCAACGAGGATTTCACCCGTTATCCGCGTACCCCGGAAGCCGATACCAGTGGACTGGAAGGTGCCGGCTGCGATGTGTTGTGGTTGCCGACGGTCGAGTCGATGTATCCGTTCGGGGTCGAACTGGCGGCCAAAGTCCATGTCCCCGGCGTCAGCAGTCTGCTCGAAGGTGCCCATCGGCCGGGGCATTTCGATGGCGTCTGCACGGTGGTCACCCGTCTGTTCAACCAGGTCCAGCCCGATATCGCTGCGTTCGGCAAGAAGGATTTCCAGCAACTGGCGGTGATCCGGCAGATGGTCCGGGATCTGGCGTTTCCAATTGAAATCCTCGGCGGTGGCATCGTCCGCGAAAGCGATGGCCTGGCGATGAGCTCGCGCAACCAGTACCTGTCCGCCAGTGATCGGCCCAAGGCCGCGGAAATCCGTCGCGCACTGATTGCGATGCGTGATGCGCTGCTGTCCGGGCAGCAGCGCACACAGGTCGAAGAGGCCGCGCGCGCGCAACTGACTGCCGCCGGCTTCGAGGTCGATTACAGCGTCATCCGCCGCCCGGATCTGAGCGAGCCGGACCAGGGCGAACGCGGCGACAAGGTCGCCCTGGTGGCGGCCAAACTGGGCAAGACCCGGCTCATCGACAATCTCGAATTCAGCTGAGGGGTAGCGCACGGGGAGCCGCTGGCTCAACGTGTCTTGCGCCGGCTACGGCCACCGCTGAAACCAGTTGCACGCCAATTGGTCTTGAACTCGTCGCGTTGAAGCAGACCACTGCGGGTGATACGGTGCGGCTGATAGAATTGCCGCTTTCGCCAGCCGTAGTCCACGACCATGCAACTGAGTCTCCTGAAAGCCAAGATCCACCGCGCCACCGTCACCCATTCCGAACTGAATTACGAAGGCTCGATCGCCATCGATGGCCTGCTGCTGGAAGCCACCGGCATCCGCGAATTCGAACAGGTACACATCTGGGACGTGACCAACGGCGCGCGCTTTTCGACCTATGCGATCCGCGCCGATGAAGGCAGCGGGGTGATTTCGCTCAACGGCGGTGCAGCCCGCCATGTCCAGGTCGGCGACCTCATCATCATTGCCGCATTCGCCAGCATGAGCCAGGCCGAGGCCGATGCGTTCCAGCCCAACCTGGTCTACGTCGATGGCGCCAATGCCATCACCCACACCAATCATTCGATACCCAAGCAGGCAGCATGATTTCCACAACGGTCGGTGACGCCCTCCAGCCCCACGCAGCCCGCCTGCGTGGCGTCGAGTTGACGCAATTGCTGCAGCAGGATCCGCAGCGATCGCAGGACTGGGCGATGCGCAGCGGACCGTTGTATTTCAACTTCGCCCGCCAATGCCTTGACCGCCAGGCGCTGGATGCGTTGCTGCAGCTGGCCAGCCAGCGCGAGTTGACGCAGGCATTCCGGCGCCTGTTCGATGGCGAGCAGGTCAACGTCACCGAGGGCCGGGCAGCGCTGCACACCGCGTTGCGCGGCAACCACAGCCACGCGGCGCTCGCACGTGAAGCGTTCAATACCGCCAGCGCGGTGCGCCAGCAGATGGGTGCGCTGGTCGCTGGACTGGAACAAAGCGGGATCACCGATATCGTCAGCGTCGGCATCGGTGGCTCGGATCTCGGCCCGCGGCTGGTGGCTGATGCGCTGCGCGATCCGGCCGGCAACCGCCTGCGCGTGCATTTCCTGTCCAATGTCGATGGCGCTGCCGCGCAACGGGTGTTGGCACCGCTGGATCCGCAACGCACCGCCGCGGTGCTGATTTCCAAGACCTTCAGCACCCAGGAAACCCTGCTCAACGGTCGCATCCTGCATGACTGGCTGGGCGGCAGCGAACGCCTTTACGCGGTCAGCGCTAATCCCGAGCGCGCCGCGGCCGCATTCGACATCGCTCCGCAGCGGGTGCTGCCGATGTGGGACTGGGTCGGGGGCCGTTATTCACTGTGGTCGGCGGTTGGCTTTCCGATTGCATTGGCGATTGGCTTCGAGCGCTTCGAGGCGTTGCTGGCCGGGGCCAGCGATTTCGATGCGCATGTCATCAACACGCCGCTGGCCGACAACATCGCCGTGCGCCATGCGTTGACCGCGGTCTGGAATCGCAACGCGCTGGGCCATGCCGCGCATGGGGTAATGACCTACGACCAGCGCTTGGCGCTGCTGCCGGCGTATCTGCAGCAACTGGTAATGGAAAGCCTGGGTAAATCGGTCCAGGTCGATGGCCTCCCGGTCAATGTCGATACCGTGCCGGTATGGTGGGGCGGTGCCGGTACCGATGTGCAACACAGCTTCTTCCAGGCGCTGCACCAGGGCACGACCGTGGTGCCGCTGGATTTTGTCGGCACTGTGCGCAACGACGATCCCTATGCCGAAAACCACCTGGCATTGATGTCCAACCTGCTGGCGCAAAGCGAGGCACTGGCCAATGGCCAGCGCAGCGATGATCCGCACCGCAGCTATCCGGGCAGTCGTCCCAGCACGATGATCCTGCTGGATGCGCTGACCCCGCAATCCCTCGGTGGCCTGATTGCAATGTACGAACACAGCGTCTATGCGCAGTCGGTGATCTGGGGCATCAACGCCTTTGATCAGTTCGGGGTGGAGCTGGGCAAGCAACTGGCCAGTGGTTTGCTGCCGGCTTTGCGTGGACAGGTCCAGGCCGATGACGCGGTCACCCGTACCTTGCTGGCGGAGCTACAGGCTCGCGCTTGAACCAAGCCGGCGGCGTCGCTAGCTGACGCCGTGCTGGCGTAACGCCCACGCGACGTGTTCACGCACCAGCGGCGACGGATGATCGCGGCGTGAGGCCAATGCCTGCAGGATGTCCGGGCGGCCAGGCGCGTTGCCCAGCGCCACGGCGATGTTGCGCAGCCAGCGCTCGTGGCCGCTGCGGCGGATCGCCGAGCCTTCGGTGCGGCGCAGGAATTCGTCTTCTTCCCAGGCAAACAACTGCGGCAGCGTGGCCACGTCCAGATCATTGCGGGCGCGGAAGTCCGGCTCGTCGTTGCGTTTGGCGAACTTGTTCCACGGACAGACCAGTTGGCAGTCGTCGCAACCGAAGATGCGGTTGCCAATCGGCTTGCGCAATGCTTCCGGGATGCTGCCGTCGTGTTCGATGGTCAGATAGGAAATGCAGCGGCGCGCGTCCAGCCGATGCGGGGCGATGATCGCCGCGGTCGGGCAGATATCGATGCAGCGCACGCAGCTGCCGCAATGGGCGCTGGCCGGTGCATCCACCGGCAACGGCAGGTCGACGTAGATTTCGCCGAGGAAAAACCACGAGCCGCCATCCTTGTCGATCAGGCAGGTGTGCTTGCCAATCCAGCCCAGTCCCGCGTTGCGGGCCAGAGCGCGTTCCAGCACCGGTGCCGAGTCGACGAACACCCGGTGGCCGAAGCTGCCGACTTCCTGCTGGATGCGCGACGCCAGCTGCTGCAAACGGTTGCGCATCAGCTTGTGGTAGTCGCGGCCCAGCGCGTAGCGGGCGACGTAGGCGCGCTGGCCATCGGCCAGGGTCTGCCAGGCTTCGTCGCCATCATTGCGGCCATAATCCAGGCCGACCGAGATCACCCGCAGCGTGCCCGGGATCAACTCGGCCGGTCGCGAACGCTTGCTGCCGTGCTGGGCCATCCAGTGCATGCTGCCGTACAGCCCGTTGGCCAGCCAGTCCTGCAGATGCGCTTCGTCCTGGGACAGGTTGATGTCGCTGATGCCGCAGCGCTGGAAGCCGAATTCCCGCGCCAGTCCGCGCACGCGCTGCGCCAGCGCCTGCAGCTGCGGCGGTGGCAAAGGGCGGGTGGCGGCGACCATCTCGGACATGCGTGCAGTATAGAATCCGGCGCATGTCCGCCACCTATCCGCTGTTCGACAATGCCGCCGGCAAAGCGCTGGACCAGCACGCCACCACTGCATTGGGCGGGGATGGCTATCTGCTGATGCAACGCGCCGGGCAGGCCGCATGGCAGTGCCTGCTGCAGCATTGGCCGCAGGCGCGACGGCTGGTCGTGGTCTGCGGCCCCGGCAACAACGGCGGCGACGGCTATGTACTGGCGCGGTTGGCGCGCCGTGCCGGACGCCAGGTCACGGTGGTCCATCTGCAAGCGCATTCGCCGCGCTCCGGGCTGGCGCAGCGCGCATGTACCGACTATCTGGGCGTCGGCGGCCAGGTTGAGTGGTTCCAACACGAACTGCCCGACGCGGATGTCGTTGTCGACGCGCTGTTCGGCATCGGCCTGGATCGTGCGCCGGATGCGGCTTCGTCGCGATTGATCGACGCCATCAACAGCCAGCCGGCACCGGTTTTGGCGCTGGACGTGCCCAGTGGCGTGGATGCGCAGCGGGGCAGCGTCGCCACGGTCGCGGTCGTGGCCAGTTGCACGCTTCAGTTCATAGGCCAGCACATCGGCCTGCGCACCGGCGCGGCGCTGGAATACGGCGGCGCGTTGGCATTCGATGATCTGGACGTGCCGGTGCAGGTGTTCGCGCAGGTCGCTGCGCAGGCGACGCTGCTGGAGCCGGAATTCATTTCACGCTGCCTGCTGGCGCGAAGACGCAATACCCACAAAGGCGAGTCGGGGCGGGTGGTCTGTGTCGGCGGTGGTCATGGCACCGCCGGAGCCGTGGTTCTCGCTGCCGAAGCCGCACTGCGCAGTGGGGCGGGGCTGGTCGCCGTTGCCACCCGCGAGCGGCATCTGCCGGCGATCCTCGCCCGTCGCCCGGAGATCATGGCCCACGGCATCGAGTCCGGTGATGACCTGCCACCATTGCTGGCGACCGCCGACTGCATCGCCTTGGGGCCTGGCCTGGGGCAGGGCGAATGGGCGAGCGGCCTGCATGCATTGACGATGGCCAGCGGCAAACCGCTGGTATTGGATGCTGACGCTCTCAACCTGTTGGCCAAGCGTCCTGCGCCGCTGGTCGACGCCATCCTGACCCCGCATCCGGGCGAAGCCGCGCGCTTGCTCGACAGTGATACGTCCAGCATCCAGCGCGATCGGTTTGCCGCCGCGCAGGCGCTGGTCGAACGCTTTCAAAGCGTGATTGTGTTGAAGGGCGCCGGCACCATCATTGCCGCGCCAGGGCAACTGCCGCGGGTGATCAATGCCGGCAATCCGGGCATGGCCGTCGGCGGCATGGGCGATCTGTTGACGGGGGTGATCGCAGCGTTGCGCGGGCAGGGGCTGGCCGCATTCGAGGCCGCCAGCGCAGGTGCCTTGATCCATTCGCTGGCCGCCGACGAAGCAGCCGCCAAGGAAGGCGAGCGTGGCCTGCTGCCCAGTGACCTGCTGCCCTGGCTGCGGTACTGGGTCAATCACTAGCGGCAGGTGACGGTCGCAAACAACAGCGGAGCGCTTCGCCGGCTCGCGGCCAATCGTGCAGCCAATCGACCGTGGCCGGTACAGCGCGGGGCGCGATGCATCAGCTCAAAAAGCCGCCGACACGCTCTAAACTAACGCCCATGCAGATATTCCTGTCCGACAGCGATGCCACCGACCGATTGGGCCAGATGCTCGCCGCCAGCCGGCCTTCGCAGGCGGTGCTGCATCTGCAGGGCGATCTGGGTGCCGGCAAATCGACGCTGGCCCGTGCCTTGTTACGCGCCCTGGGCGTCAGCGGGCCGATCCGCAGCCCCACCTATACCCTGATCGAGCGTTATCCGCTAGACGATGGCGGCCAGGCCTGGCATCTCGATCTGTATCGGATTGGCGACGCCGGCGAGCTGGAATTCCTGGGCCTGGACGAGGCCGTGGCCACGCTCTGGCTGGTGGAATGGCCCGAGCGCGGGAGTGGTGCGCTGCCGGCCGCCGACCTGCGGATCCATCTGCAGATGCAGGATCAGGGCCGGCAGGTCGAGCTGTGCGCCGACAGTGCTCAGGGGACCGAATGGTTGCAGCGGTTGGCCAATAACATGCACTTGCCGCGATCAGCTGGCTAGTCTGCTCAGGAAGATCCGGCAGGTTACGGATTATTAAGGGAAAAGTTCTTGCAATCACGATCGGATGATGGTTGAATCCGGTTCATGCGCAGCGGCGACCTCCTTTCCAGTACCTGGCATCGCCTGACGGCGATGACCGCACTTGCCTTGGCGATCGCCGCACCCGTATCGGCCGGCGAAGTGCAGCAGGTGCTGGTTGCCAACGGCGCCGCAGGCACTCGCGCCGAAGTCGAGCTGCGTGGCCAGGGCGAATTCAAGACCCTGACATTGAGCAATCCGGAGCGGCTGGTCGTCGATCTGCCCGCCTCCAGCGCCACCCGCAATCTCAAGCTGCCAGCCGGTGCCGGCATCGTGCGGTCGGTCCGCACCGGCCAGCCGCAGCCGGGTACCTTGCGCATCGTTTTCGACCTGGCCGAGCAAGTGGTCGCGCTGAAGCCGCGGGTCGAGCCCTCCGCCTCCGGAGCCCGCCTGATCATTGAATGGCCGGGTGACGGCAGCGCACCTGCGACAACTGCGGCCACCGTCGCTGCGGGCGCAGCGAAGCCACCGGTATCGTCAACGGCCAGTGTTGAAACCGCCGCGCCGGCCGGCAATCCGGCCGATGCCGCGCGTGCGACGGCTGCGCTGACTTCGCAAGTGGTATTGGCTTCCAGCACCACCACGGCTTCAGCAACGTCATCGCCCAGCGCCGTCGTACCGACCCCGGTTGCCAGTGCTGCATCGGCAACCCGCGGCAGCGCGCCGTCGCCGCAGGCCATTCTCAATGGCCAGGCCACGACCGCGGCGGTGACCAGTTCCGTGGCGGCGAGCCCGGTGGCCACCAGCACCGCACCGCCAGCGGCCAGCGCCGGCAACTACACCATTGCCACCGGCAAGCCGGCGCCGGTACAGAACACGCCGGAAAAAGCCGTGACCAGTGCGCCGCCGTTGCGTGAAATCGCCGCTGGCAGTCGCTCGCTGGTGATCGCCATCGACCCCGGCCATGGTGGCCAGGATTCCGGTGCCGTCGGCAAGAACGGCACTTACGAAAAGAACGTGGTGCTGGCGATCGGTCGCGAGCTTGCGCGGCAGATCAATGCCACCCCCGGCATGAAGGCTTACATGACGCGTGACAGCGATGTTTTCATCCCGCTGCCGATGCGCGCACGCAAGGCGCGTGCAGCCGGCGCCGACATGTTTGTCTCGATTCACGCCGACGCAGCGGAAAACCGCAGCGCCCAGGGCTCGTCGGTCTATGTGCTGTCGCTGAAAGGTGCCTCGTCGCAACGCGCACGCTGGCTAGCCGACAAGGAAAACGCCTCGGATCTGATTGGCGGCGTACCGTTGCAGAAGGACACGCTGTCAGCGGTGTTGCTGGACCTGGCCCAGAGCGGCCACATGAAAGCTTCCGAGGACGCGGCCAATCACGTGCTCGATGGCCTCAAGCGCGTTGGCAACAACCACAAGCCGCATATCGAACGCGCCAACTTCGCGGTCCTGCGCACCTCTGACATGCCGGCGATGCTGGTGGAGACGGCGTTCATCTCCAACGCTGAAGAAGAGCGCCGGCTGAAAGACCCCGCCTACCAGCGCAAGGTTGCCGGGGCGGTGCTGGATGGGGTCAACACCTACTTCCTGCGCCAGCCGCCTCCGGGCACGCTGTATGCCGCGCGTGCGCGTGCCGAAGCGCAGGCCCGTGAAGTCGCCAGCAACGGCAGCGCCGGATCGCCCTGAGTCGCCGGCGACTCGCCACGTTGAAGAGGGCGTGCCTTGGCGTTGGCCCGCCGATGCAGGCACTGGGCTATCATCGACGCTGATTTCCGTTGACGACGCGACTGCGTCGCCCCCCTGTGCCGATACGCCAGCTGCCCGAAACCCTGATCAACCAGATTGCCGCCGGCGAGGTGGTGGAACGACCGTCCTCGGTCGTCAAGGAACTGGTTGAGAACGCGCTGGACGCAGGCGCCACCCGGGTTGACATCACCCTCGAAGAGGGCGGTGCCAGACTTATCCGGATTCGCGACAACGGCATCGGTATTGCCGCCGACGAATTGCCGCTGGCGGTCTGCCGGCACGCCACCAGCAAGATTGCCTCACTGGATGACCTGGAAGCCGTGTCGACGCTGGGATTTCGTGGCGAAGCGCTGCCGTCGATTGCGTCGGTCAGCCGTTTTTCGCTGACCTCGCGGCCGGCGGGCAGCGAACATGGCCACGGCTTGCTGGTGGATGGCGGCAAGGCCGGCCAGGTGTCGCCCAAACCGCATCCACCGGGCACCACGGTGGAAGTGCGCGATTTGTTCTACAACGTGCCGGCGCGAAAGAAGTTCCTGCGCGCCGAGCGCACCGAGTTCGGCCATGTCGAGGAATGGCTGCGTTCGTTGTTGCTGGCGCGGCCGGACATAGAACTGCGGATCAGCCACAACGACAAGTCGACGCGCCGCTACCCGGCCAGCCGGAGTGATCCGATGCAGCGGCTGCGTGACACCTTGTCCGCGGAATTTGCCGAACACGCGCTGCAGATCGAACACGCTGCCGCCGACATGCGTGTGCATGGCTGGATTGCCTTGCCCGGCCATACCCGAGCCAGTGCGCAACAGCAGTACCTGTATGTCAACGGCCGCCCGGTGCGCGATCGCAACATGGCCCACGCCATCAAGAGCGGCTACCAGGACGTGGTCTTCCATGGCCGTTATCCGGCCTGCGTGCTGTTCCTGGAACTGGACCCGCGACGGGTCGACGTCAACGTCCATCCTGCCAAGCACGAAGTGCGGTTTCGTGACGCACGCATGGTCCATGACTTCATCCAGCGTACGCTGCATGAAGCCTTGGCCGACACCCGCGCCCAATCCAACCAGTCCTGGCAGTCGCAGTCGGATGTACCTGCCTATCAACATGCGGCGACCACCTCATGGTGGGCAGGCGGTACGGGCACGCCGTCGGCGCGCTCGATCGCTGACACGCGCGCAGCCTATCAACAACTGTACGCGGCACCGGCCGCCCCGGTAGCGAAGAATCACGCTGGTAACACCACCGAAGCGGCAGCAACCGGAGTGCCCGCGCTGGGCTATGCCATCGCACAACTGCATGGCCGCTACATCCTGGCCGAGAACGCACAGGGACTGGTGATTGTCGATCCGAGTGACGCGCAGACCCGGCAGGCCAAGGCATTGCTGGAAGCTGCCCTGCGCAAGGGACCGCTGGCGACCCAGGCACTGTTGTTACCGGAGACATTTGCCGTTGACGACGACGCCTGCGCGTCAGTGCAATCGTGCCTCGATGTCTGGAAGCAGCTGGGCTTCGATCTGCTGGTCAAGGCCGATGCCATCGAGATCCGTGGCGTGCCAATGCTGCTGGCACATCTGGAGGTGGTTGGATTGGTGCGGACGCTGTTATCGATGCAGCCGGCTTCAGTGCAGGTGTGGGTCGATGCCCTGTCGGCTTATGCCGGCCAGGCCATGCAGCGGCGTCTGAGCCTGACCGAAATGAACGCGCTGATGCGCAGTATCGAAGCCGCCAGCGGTGGCAACGGGGCATTGGCGCGCGGTGTTGCCGTGCATCGGTCACTGGCCGAGATTGAACAATGGTTCGACAGGGGGAAATGACATGTCCAGATACATGAGCCGCGGCCTGACCGCCATCTTCGTGCTGCTGTTGTTGTGCGGGTGTGGCGATGGCTCCGGTGGTGCCCACAAGCCGGCGAAAGCGGCAGCGATGGATCCGGCTTTCGTTGCCGGAAACACCGCGTGGCGAACGCAACGGCAACAGGATCTGCTGCA
The DNA here is from genome assembly GCF_001431405.1 of Pseudoxanthomonas dokdonensis. Classification (GTDB taxonomy): domain Bacteria; phylum Pseudomonadota; class Gammaproteobacteria; order Xanthomonadales; family Xanthomonadaceae; genus Pseudoxanthomonas_A; species Pseudoxanthomonas_A dokdonensis. The sequence goes on along the minus strand of NZ_LDJL01000011.1, from coordinate 219,387 downwards.
GCCCGATGGCTGGACCAGCCTGGTGGGTCTGCATTGGCTGGAACTGAAGGCGCACTACATCGGCAGCGGCGCCGCCAGCGGTATTCGTCTGGCGGTCGGCCCGGCAAAACTGGGCATGGTGTCGCAGCAAGGGGATGCGGTGTATTTCACTCCCGAGCCCGGCCTGGCGTTGACCTATAACGGCGAGCCATTGACCGGCAGGGTGGAATTCATGGATGACCACCAGGCGACACCGGGTGTCATCGGGTTTGACGATGGCAAAGGCAAGATGACGCTGATCCAGCGCGGCGGTCGACATGCGTTGCGGGTGAAACACGCCGATGCGGCCAGCCGCACTCAATTTTCCGGCCTTCAGTACTGGCCGCTGGATCCGGGCTGGAAGGTGCAGGCGCGCTTCATCGCCAATCCGCCGGACAGCACGCTGCCCATGGTCGACATCATCGGTACAACCACTGACGCGCCCAGTCCCGGTGTCGTCGAATTCCAGCACGCTGGCCAGACGTATCGTCTACAGGCACTGGCCGGTGAGAACGGTGGTCTGTTTCTGGTCTTTGCTGATCGCACCAGCGGCCACGGCAGTTATCCGGCAGGGCGCTTCCTCGACACGGTGGCACCGCTGAACGGCAAGCTGACCCTGGATTTCAATCAATCGTACAACCCGCCGTGCGCGTTCACTCCGTTCGCCACCTGTCCCCTGCCGCCGGCGGACAACCGCCTGGACGTGGCCATCGAGGCCGGCGAGAAAGCGTACAGGCACGGCACGGAAACTCACTGACAAAGGATGAAGATGGCACCCACGATTCGCCGGAGCCTGGTTACTGGCCTTCTGATGACGGCTGCATGGGCCTGTTCCGCCAGCCCAGCGCAGGATCTTTCACCACCTGCGGGCGACGAACCAGGCCTGATTGCCCGGCAAACGCCACCGGTGCCGTTGTTGTGGAAGGTATCCGACGACGACAACGCGGTGTACCTGCTCGGTTCCTTCCACCTGCTGCGGCCGGATGATTATCCGCTGTCGGCCGATGTCGACGCGGCATACGCCGACGCTGAGTCGTTGATGTTCGAGCTGTCACCGGACGAAATGCAATCGGCCGATCTGTCCTCGCGGATGACCCGGGCCGCCATTCGCACCGACGGCAACGTGTTGCGCGAAGACCTGGACGAGGCTACCTGGCAGAAGCTGGATGACTACGCCAGTCGCAACGGGCTGCCGCTGGTCAATCTGTCTACCTTCGAACCCTGGTTTGTCGCCCTGACCATCAGCCTGATCGAGATGGGCAAACAGGGTCTGGACCCCGGCCTGGGCCTGGACAATCATTTCATGCAGGCCGCTGCCGCCGATGGCAAGCCAACCGTGGGACTGGAGCAGGCGCAGGAGCAGATTGACCTGCTCGACGGCATGGACAAGCAAGAGCAGATCCAGTTCGTGCGCGAAGTACTTGACGAAGCCGACGCCGGTGCCGCCGAAACCGAGAAGCTCCACGCTGCCTGGCGCGCCGGTGATGCCGCCACGCTAGGCAATGAAATGGCCGCCGAGATGAAGCGCGAATACCCGCGCCTGTACCAGCGCATCAATGTCGAACGCAATGACAAATGGGTGCCGCGCATCGAACAGCAGCTGTCGCGCCCCGGCAGCGACGACACCCTGGTGGTGGTCGGTGCCCTGCATCTGCTGGGTGCCGATGGCGTGGTGCAGAAGCTGAAGGCCGAAGGTTATCGGGTAGAGCGCATTTGTTCGGCATGCAGCAACAGCGATGACTAGCAGCCAGTCGCGTTTCCTTGCCGCGGCGACTGCATTGAATGGTGGGCAGTGGTCCGAGGCCTGGCGGATTTCATCATTGGCACTGACTGACTTTCCCGATCACGATGGGCTCCATTTTGTGGCCGGCGTTGCCAGCCGCCATCTGGGCGACAGCGAACGGGCTTGCCTGCATCTGTCACATGCCGCGCAGCTGCAGCCAGCGCGCGCGGACTACGTGGCGCACTTGGCGGCGGCCTTGGCGGCAGACCATCGATTGCCAGACGCTCTGCGCGAGGCAGATCGTGCGGTTTCCCTGGGGGCCGCTGACAGGCGTTCGCTGGAGTTGCTGGGCCACATCTATAACCAGGCCAATGCCATAGAACAGTCAGTGGCTATCTTCCAGCGTGCCGTCGAACTGTTTCCGGGCGATGCGGGATTGCGGTTCCATCTGGCGGAGGGATGGACGTATCTGGGCGATAATGACAAGGCCGAGCGGGAATACGGCCATTGCCTGCGGCTTCAACCCTCACATTGGCCAGCGTACCTGGCCCGTTCACGGCTGCGAAAGCAAAGCCTGGATCGCAACCACCTGGCTGAAATGATGTTGCGTCTGCGGCAGGCAGAGGGCGACCAACTGGCTGCGCTATATCTGAACACAGCGCTGTACAAAGAGTTGGAAGATCTTGGCCAGTTCAGCAGGGCGTTCTGGCATCTGTCAGCTGGAAAGCGCGCATGGAAGACACGCCTCGGCTATCGTAGCGAGCAGGATCAAGCTATTTTCAACAAGCTGCAGAGCTTCCCGTTTGACCGTCATGCTACGTCAGGATGCGAAAGCGCCGAACCTGTTTTCGTCTTTGGGATGCCGCGCACGGGCACGACACTGGTAGAAAGAATCATCAGCAGCCACGGGCACGTCACCCCGGTGGGGGAGCGCAACAGCTTCCTGGTCGCCATGTCCCGCCAGCTGGCGATGCCGCCGGGTTCACTGTCTACGTTGCTGGACAGTCTGGCAAGCAATCCGCTGGACTGGCGCGCATTGGGCCAGCATTATCTGGAGGAGACAAGGCCGGCCCAAGGAACGATGCGGTTCCTGGATAAACTACCGCACAATTTCATGTATGCCGGATTCATTGCCAAGGCGTTCCCGAACGCAAGAATGATCTGTCTTCGCCGGGATCCCATGGACACCTGTCTAGCAAATTTCAGCCAGGTGTTCAGCCTTGAGTCGCCGAACTACGACTACAGCTTCGACATTCTCGATACCGGAAGTTACTACTTGATGTTTGATGCTTTGATGGCGCACTGGCAGCGCAGCTTTCCTGGGCGGATACTTGAAGTCAGCTATGAAGATCTGGTCCAGCGACAGGAAGAAACCACTCGGATGCTGCTGGAACACTGCGGTCTGGAGTGGCAGCAAGCCTGCCTGGAATTCGAGCGCAATCCGCATGCAGTGACAACGGCAAGCGCGGTACAGGTTCGCTCACCCATCTATCGTTCCTCTTTGCAGCGTTGGAAACGCTACGAAACGGAACTGGAGCCGCTTCGCGAGCTGCTGGGTGACAAGGTGTCCCACCGCCATTCGCACTGATGCGGCGAGCCGCTGCAAACCCTTATCTGGATCCATATGATGGACGTCAAAAACATTTATGAAGACGCGGTGCATGCACTGAACCGCAACGACTGGCTCAACGCCCAGCGTCTGGCGATGAGCATCCTGCGCCAGCACCCGGAACACGCCGGGATTCCATTCGTGGCCGGGGTGGCGTCGATGCAGCTCGGGCAGATGCCGTTGGCCGCTGAGCTGCTGAAACGTGCACACCTGCTCAATCCATCACGCGCCGATTATGCCGCCCAGTACGCGCGCGCGTTGGCCAGTGGCCGCTTCACCCGTGAGTCCTGCGAGATCGCCGACAAGGCGATGGCATTGGCGCCGACCGATCCGATGACCCTGGATACGCTGGGCGTGGTCTACACGCAGGCCAACGAACACCACAAGGCTATTGCCGCCTTCCGGCAGGCGGTCGACTGCATGCCGGATGAGGCTGGCTTTCGTTTCAATCTGGCGACCTCATTGACCTTCAGTGGTGATCTGCAGCAGGCCGAACAGCAGTACCTGGCCTGTCTGCAGCGGGCCCCGGACTACTGGAAGGCCTATCTGGCGTTGTCGCAGCTACGCCGCCAACAGCCAGACGACAACCATGTGCAGGCTTGGCAGGCGCGGCTGGCCGAATATGGCCATGACCGCGAGGCGCGTCTGTACCTGCAACTCGCGTTGGCCAAGGAATACGAGGACCTGCGCCAGTATCCTCAGGCGTTCGATGCCTTGACTGCCGGCAAATCCGCCATGCACGAGGTGCGTGGATCGTCGAGCCAGCGTGACCAACGGATATTCGATGCCATTCGCAGCGCATGGCTGTCACTGCCCACGGCCTCCACGCCAGCCAGCGACAGTGCCGAGCCGATATTCATCCTCGGCATGCCGCGCTCGGGTACCACCCTGGTCGAGCGGATCATTTCCAGCCATCCGGATGTCCACAGTGCCGGCGAACTGCAGAATTTCAGTGTCCTGCTGAAACGGGCCAGTGGCAGTCGCAGCGCGGAGATGCTGGACGTGGATACGCTGCAGCGGTTGGCCGGCATCGACTGGAAAGCACTGGGGGATGGCTACGTGCAGAGCACCCGTCCCGGTACCGGAAGGCATCCGCGTTTCATCGACAAGCTGCCGCACAATTTCCTGTACGCGGGGTTCATTGCGCGGGCGCTGCCGAACGCGAAAATCATCTGCCTGCAACGCAACCCCATGGACACCTGCCTGGGCAATTTCAAGCAGTTGTTCGCGCTCAGCTCGCGGTACTACGACTATTCGTTTGATCTGATGGATGCCGGACGGTATTACTTGATGTATCGGGATCTGATGGCGTTCTGGCAGCAGCAGTTGCCGGGTCGCATCCTGCAGATCCAGTACGAGGACATCGTCGAAGCACAGGAACGGAAATCGCGTGAACTGCTGGAATTCTGCGGATTGCCCTGGGACGATGCCTGCCTTGAATTCCACCGCAATGACGCGCCGGTCGCCACCGCCAGCGCCATCCAGGTGCGTTCGCCGATCTATCGCGATGCCCTGCAACGCTGGAAGAAATACGAATCGCAGCTGCAACCGTTGCGGACCTTGCTGGAATCAGCCGGAGTGGCGATCTAGCGGCTCGCCACGATTTCGATGCAATCAACAGGGCAGGCCGGAATGCACAGCTCGCAACCGGTGCACAGGGGCTCGATCACCACGTGCATCTGTTTGGCGGCGCCGATGATGGCGTCGACCGGACAGGCCTGGATGCATTTGGTGCAGCCGATGCAGTCGGCTTCGACAATGACCACTGGCAGTGCAGGCTTGTGCAGGCCGCGGCTGCGGTCGTACGGCAGGGGATCGACCCGCAGCAGTGCCGCCAGCGCACGGGCGCCGCTGTCACCGCCGGGCGGGCAATGATCCGGGCCGGCGCTGCCGGCAGCCATCGCTTCTGCATAGGGCCGACAACCGTTGAAACCGCATTGCCGGCATTGGGTCTGCGGCAATACGCGGTCCAGGCGGTCGGCAAGAGTCAACATCGCCGGGTCCGTCTCAGCGGACCGGCATGCCCGGTTTGGCGGTGTCATCGGCGTCCAGCAGCGCCAGTTCGTTGGCATCGAAGCCGGCGGACAGAATCATGCCCTCGCTGAGGCCGAAACGCATCTTGCGCGGCGCCAGATTGGCGATGAACACGACGTTGCGGCCAATCAGCTTGTCCGGTTCGGCATAGCTGGCGCGGATGCCGGAAAAGATCTGGCGGCTGCCCAGCTCGCCCGCATCCAGTTCGAAGCGCAGCAGCTTGTCGGAACCTTCGACAAACTCGCATTGCACGACCTTGCCGATACGCAGGTCGAGTTTGGCAAAGTCATCGATGCCGATGAGCTTGCCTGTATCCTGGTCGGCGACAGGTGCGGCCTGGGGCTTCGCGGCGGGCTTGGCCTGTGGGCTGGCAACAGCTGCGGCAGCCGGTGCCAGGGTGTCTTTGGATGCGTCGGTCATGGCGGCAATCAGTTTCGGATCAATACGGGTGAACAGTGGCTGGTAAGGCTGTACCGCGTGGGCCAGCAGCGGCTGTTGCAGGTCCTGCCAGGCCCCCGTCGGCGCCGCCAGGAAGGCTTCGGCCTGTGCGCTGGTGGCTGGCAACACCGGCTTCAGCGCGGTGACCAGTACCCGGAACAGGTTGAGGCCCTGCGTACATACCGCCTGCAACTGCTCGTCGGCGCCTTCCTGCTTGGCGATCACCCACGGCTTGTGTTCGTCGATATAGCGGTTGGCCTCGTCGGCCAGTGCCATGGTCTGGCGGATCGCGGCGGCGGCATCGTTGCGTTCGTAGGCAGCGGCGATGGCGTCGGTGGCGTCGACAAAGCGCTGGTACATGGCCGGGTCGGGCAGGGCCGCGGCCAACTTGCCACCGAAGCGTTTCTCGATGAACCCGGCGCAGCGGCTGGCCAGGTTGACGAACTTGCCGACCAGATCGGCATTGACCCGGGCGGTGAAATCGCCGAGGTTCAAATCCAGATCATCGACCCCCCCTGACGATTTGGCCGCGTAGTAATAACGCAGTGCTTCCGGCTGCAGGCCGACATCCAGATAGGTGCGGGCCATGATGAACGTGCCGCGCGACTTCGACATCTTGGCGCCGTCGACGGTCAGATAGCCGTTGACATGCAAGCGGGTGGGTGCCCGGAAGCCGACGCCATTGAGCACCGCCGGCCAGAACAGGCCGTGGAAATTGACGATGTCCTTGCCGATGAAGTGATGCAGCTCAGTGCTGGTGCCGGCCTGCAGGTGGGCGTCGAAATCGATTCCCTGCTGGCGGCACAATGCCTGGAAGCTGCTCAGATAGCCGATCGGTGCGTCCAGCCAGACGTAGAAATACTTGCCTGGCGCGCCGGGTATCTCGAAGCCGAAATAAGGCGCGTCGCGGGAAATGTCCCAGGCCCGCAGGCCACCTTCGGCATCCAGCCATTCGCGTAGTTTGGCTTTGACCCCGGGCAGGGCGACATCGCCGGCCAGCCACTGGCGCAGGAAGTCCTGGAAGCGGCCGACTTCGAAGAAATAATGGTCGGAATCGCGCAGCTCGGGCGTCGCCCCGGACAGCACCGAACGTGGATCCTTGAGCTCGGTTGGCGCGTAGGTGGCACCGCAGACTTCGCAGTTGTCGCCGTACTGGTCGGCCGAACCACAATTGGGACAGATGCCCTTGATGTAGCGGTCAGGCAGGAACATGCCCTTGGCCGTGTCATAGAACTGCGCCACGCTGCGGCGGGCGATATGGCCGCCGGCTTGCAGGCGCTGGTAGAACGACTCGGTCAGCGCCTTGTTGTGGGCCGAGTTGGTCGAGTCGTAATGATCGAATGCCACGCCGAAGCCGGCGAAATCGCGCTCATGGCTGGCCTGGATATTGGCGATGAAGGCTTCCGGCGTCACCCCGGCCTTCTCGGCGGCCAGCATGATCGGGGTGCCGTGGGTGTCGTCGGCGCATACGAACCAGGTCGTGTCGCCGCGCATCCGCCGTGCGCGCACCCAGATATCAGCCTGGATGTAGCCCACCAGGTGGCCCAGGTGCAGCGGACCGTTGGCATAGGGCAGGGCGGTAGTGACGAGGGCGTTGCGGCTCATGGCGTTCGACGTGCGGGGAATTGCCCATTATCGCATGCAGGAATGCAAACAGCCCGGCGGACCGGGCTGTTCGGAGTTGCGGGTGGTGGCAGCCGCGGTGACGGTCCGCCTATTCCTTGACCCAGGTCTGCGCGCGGCAGATGAAGGCGATGCAGCCGGACACGTCCAGCTTGCGACCGTCCGGATGCAGTTCCATCTTGGACTTGTAGGTCTTGCCGTTGGCCGGGTCCAGGATGATGCCGCCGGCCCACTCATTGTCGCCGTCGGGCTTGAGCCCCCACAGGATCACCATGCCCTTGATCGGCTTGTTCTTGCGATCGCCGGAACAGTCGCTGCAGACCGGGTTGGGGCCTTTGTCCGACTTCAGGATCTCGACCACCTTGCCGGCCAGCGAGCCATCAGTGGTGGAGTAGATTTCGACGATCGACTTCACCTCGCCGGTCTTGTCGTCGATGGTCTTCCAGCGGCCCACCGCCGGATTGGCCGCCGCGGCGGTCATGCTCCAGGCCAGCATGGGCAGCGCCACCAGCATGGTCAGCAGTTTGTTGCGCATGAATCCCCTCCCAGGGTATTGAACGGCGCCAGCACCGTGCTGGCATGCCTGCTGTTATACCGCATCCGCCGCCGTATGGAAGCGTGCAGAGCACAAAAAAGCCCCGCCGAAGCGGGGCTTTTCCGTCACCTTGATGAAGCGGGGTGATTACTTGCCGGCACCAAACGCGTAGCGCAGCTCGATGTACATCGAACGACCGTAGACGTTGTAGTTGTACTCGTTGTACGGCGCACCCGAACTGCCCGGGTAGCTGTCATCGAAGGGAGGCATTTCGTTGGTCAGGTTGTTGACCAGGAACGAAAGATCCAAACCTTCAAACGCCTGGTAGGTAACGCTGGCGTTGTAGGTCGTCCACGAGTCGAGCTTGCCGCCATTGGTGGCGTCGTATCCGCGAGAGCTGATCGAAGCCGCGTAGTTCGGAGTTTCCCCGATCCAGTTGGCGTATACGGTGGAGCTCCAGCGATTCTTGGTCCAGGTGGCGGACAGGTTGCCACGCTTTTCCGGATCGGTGCTGTAGTACGGGTCGTTGAGATAGTCGTTGGACGGATCGCCCGGCAGTTCGACCACATCGTGGTTCAGGATCTGCGTGTAGTTGCCGTTGAACGAAAGATCACCGAATGCCCCTGCGCTGACGGCATAGTTGAAGCCTGCGGTGACCGCTTCCAGCGTCTGATTGGCGACGTTGACCTTGGGCGCGTAGACATCCTCGACATTGCCGGAAGCCGCATTGCGGGTGATCTGGCTGAACGCCTGCACGCAGGTCGGTGAGGTGATGTCATCCAGTCCTTCACGGCAGCGATATTCCTGGAACAGAATGCCGTCCACGCTCTGGCGACGCACTTCGTTGCTGATATCCCAGTTGTAGTAGTCAGCGTTGAACGACAGCGCCGCAGTCGGCGCCCACACGAAACCGGCGTTCCAGACATCAGCATTGATGGGCTCCAGGTCGACATTACCCGAGGTCGTGCTGAAAATCTGCCGATTGGAAAGTGAAGCTGGGCATTTGTCGATGGCGACTGGATCTTCCGGCGAGTAACCTGCCTCGGCACAGCCATAGTAGTCGGTCACGCGCACGTAAGAACCGCTGAGACCCTGGAACTGATCGGACAAGGTCGGGGCGCGGAAGGCAGTGCCGTATTTGCCGCGCAGCAGCAAGCTGTCGATGGGACGGAATTCCAGGCCCAGGCTGTAGGTCGGCTTGTCGATCGTGTCGCCGCCATCGGGCTTGAATGCGTCATAACGGCCTGACGCGGTCACCGTCAGCATGTCGACGATCGGCAGGCGCAGCTCGGTGGTCACCGCATAGCGATCACGCTCACCACCACCGGCTACCGCCGTCTGGCCCCAGATGGAACCGTCCAGGAAACCCGGATCCGGCGTGTAGTCCCACTTCTGCTTGCCCCACTCGGCGGCAATGGCCAGGCCGGCGTCGCCACCGGGCAGCGAGAACAGCGAACTGTTGGTCACCTGCGCGCGCAACATGCCGTCAGACGTCTGGCTCTTGCTGTGCGCATAGCCGGTGAAGCTGTTGAAATCCTGCGGGCTGATGGGCTGGTAGAAGGCTGCGTAGTTCGGCGTGAATACCGGGTAGGCGCCGTAGTAGGGATCCCAACCCTGTTGCGGTCCCAGCACGTTCTGTTCGAAATAGTCGTTGATCGGATCAGCCCAGCGCACGAAGCTGCCTTCATCCAGCTCGTAGCGGGTGTAGTTCACACCGACGTCGTAGTCCCAGTCAGAGCCAAAGAAGCCCTTGACGCCCAATGCCGCCTGGTAGGCGTCGCTCTTGTCCTTGCTCATGGAGTTGCGGTAACCACCGACGCCCATGTCCTCGGGGGCGAAAGCGCGCTGCAGGTTGATCAAGCCATCGACAGCTGGATCGTAGTAATAGCCCCACTTGGTACCGGTGCCCCACCAGGTGTAGTTGGATCCCACGTGGCTCTCGACTTCTTCGTGGCTGTACAGAAGGTCGGCATAGCCCTGCACGTTGTCGCTGAAGTCGAAGGTCACGTGGCCCATGAACTGGCCCGCTTCCTTGCCGTTCTGCAGGGTGCGGTAACCTGGAGTGTAGAACGAGCCACAGTAGGTGCCGAAACCAGGACGGTTCTGCGGACCTTCGGTGCCGCCGAACTGTCCAGTGACGTTGGCGCAATTCTCGGCGGCGGCCGGCAAATCTACATAGCCGTAATCATCAAAGCCCAAGGTGCCAATGTTCTTGTAGCCGAAGACCAGGTAATCGCGGCTGGCGATCGGGGCACTGGTGCCGCGGGTGTTGTACTGCTTGGTCAGGTCACGCTGGTAACCCCAGATCGGGTCGCGCTCTTCGTACTGCACGCCGACCAGACCATTCAAGCGGCCGTCGGCGGCGCTGAAACCGTCGGCGAGGCCGACACGCACGCTGCTGCCGCCGCCGTCGGAATACCAGCCGCCGCGGATGTTCAGCGCGGCACCATCCATGCTCTTCTTGAGGATGATGTTGATGACGCCAGCGATGGCATCGGAGCCGTACAGCGACGATTGGCCACCCGGCAGGATCTCGATGCGCTCGACCAGGTCGACCGGGATGTTGCTAATGTTGTTGAAGGTCGAGCTGCCGTTGTACAGCGCCGGATAGTTGCCCATCGGGCGACCGTCGATCAGGTATTTGGTGTAGCCCGGATCCAGGCCGAACAGGCCAATTGTTTCCGCACCCTGGGTGAACGATGCCGAGGACTGGGCACCCTGCACACCGCCGGTGGACATCGCGCTTTGCTTGAGGACATCCGCAACCGAGGTGAAACCGCGCGCCTGGATATCTTCAGCGGTGATGGTCATCACCGGCGTGAAGGTCTCGACTTCCGTTTGTGGAATCAAAGAACCCGTTACCGTGACCTTGTCAAGATTGGTCGCACGTGCTTGGTCGTTTGAGGCGGTATCGGCATCCTGCGCGAAGGCAGCGCCAGCGGCGGGAATGACCAGGACGGTCAGCAGGGCAGCGGTCAGCCGGCTGCGCTTTGGCTTGCGAATGGAACTGTTTGACATGTTGGGACGATCCTCGGACGTGTGATTGAGCCGACATTCCATGCCGTAACGGCGACTACTTCCTTTAGCCTTCCTTCAGGAAACTAACATGTGGTTAACAAAAATTGTTGCATTTGAAATCGCGAAATGTTCATAAATTAGTGACATTCATCACAATTCTGTCAATATGTGTGAACCAGAGCTAATTGGAACCCCTGTTCATATTTAAATATGTGAAGAAGAATCGGGGTTCGACAATCTGTGTTCCGTGCGAGCGGTTGAGCACGCCCAGCGGCGTGAGGCGGATCGGGACTGTGTCGACAGATGCTGGGAGCACCGGCTGACAGGGGTCAACGCGGACACGCGGCAGCGAACCGGGCGCAAGCGCTTAGGGAAGCAGAAAAAAACAAACCCGCCGGAGCGGGGTCTGCATGGCCCACAGAACGGGGGCCGACACCGATGGTGCACGCGAAGATCATGCACTAGGCTGGCGTCGCCAAACCCCGGACAATGGGCAGGTTATCTGCCCAGGAATTCCCTCGTGAACCAAGTCCCGACCGCGCGCATCGCCGCCCATGCCGTCCAACCCGGCCTGTCTCCCATCCCCCGGGTCCGCAACGTCATCGCGGTGGGGTCCGGCAAAGGCGGGGTTGGCAAGTCGACGACGGCGGTCAATCTGGCGCTGGCGTTGCATGCGCTGGGGGCGCGGGTCGGGGTGCTGGATGCGGACGTGTATGGACCGAGCGTGCCGGCGATGCTGGGGCTGAGCGGCAAGCCCGACAGCCCGGACAACAAGTCGATCGAGCCGCTGCGGGCATTCGGGGTCGAGGCGATGTCGATTGGTCTGCTGGTCGATCAGGACACGCCGATGATCTGGCGCGGGCCGATGGCGACCTCGGCGCTGACCCAGCTGTTCACCGACACCTTGTGGGGGGATCTGGACTATCTGTTGATTGATCTGCCACCCGGTACCGGCGACATCCAGCTGACCCTGGCCCAGAAGATCCCGGTCGCCGGCGCGGTCATCGTCACCACGCCGCAGGACATCGCCACGCTGGATGCACGCAAGGCATTGAAAATGTTTGAAAAAGTCAACGTGCCGGTGCTTGGCATCGTCGAGAACATGTCGGTCCACGTGTGCTCCAACTGTGGCCACAGCGAACACCTGTTCGGCGATGGTGGCGGCCAGAAGATGGCCGACAGCTATGGGGTGCCGTTGTTGGGTTCGCTGCCGCTGGACATCCGCATCCGCGAGCAGGGTGATGCCGGCCAGCCGGTGATGGTGGCGCAGCCGGATTCGGCGGTGGCCCAGGCCTATCTGCAGGCCGCCGGCAATCTGGCGGCCGAGCTGGACAAGCGCCCGCGCGCGGCAATGCCGATCGCCGCTTCGCTGCTGTAAGCGCGGACCGGCTGCTCGGACAGGGCGCGGCGCGCTGTGCAAGGCAGCGGGCTGGAACCCCGGCGGCGGTCGAAATCACCGGGTTGGCTGCGCTCTGCCGGCGAGCGCGACGGCCGGCGCGGTTCCAGCGGCACCCCAAAGCGGGTGACAGCCACTAGAATGGTCACCTTCGCAGAGCTGGCCCAGGAACCATTGCATGAGCATCAAGAGTGACCGTTGGATTCGCCGCATGTCCGAGCAGCACGGCATGATCGAGCCGTACGAGCCGGGCCAGGTGAAACAGGTCAACGGCGAACGCATCGTCAGCTATGGCACCTCCAGCTACGGCTATGATGTGCGCTGCTCGCGTGAGTTCAAGGTGTTCACCAACATCAACTCGACGATTGTCGACCCCAAGCATTTCGACAGCGGCAGTTTTGTCGATATCGAGTCGGACGTGTGCATCATCCCGCCCAACAGCTTTGCCCTGGCGCGGACGGTGGAGTACTTCCGCATCCCGCGCAGCACGCTGGTGGTGTGCCTGGGCAAGAGCACCTACGCGCGTTGTGGGATCATCGTCAACGTGACCCCGCTGGAGCCGGAGTGGGAAGGCCACGTGACCCTGGAATTCAGCAACACCACGCCGTTGCCGGCGCGCATCTACGCCAACGAGGGGGTGGCGCAGATGCTGTTCTTCGAATCCGACGAGGTCTGCGAAACCAGCTACCGGGATCGCGGCGGCAAGTACCAGGGCCAGACCGGGGTGACGCTGCCGCGCACCTGATTCCGGGCATTGCCAGCATTGGCAGAACGCTGGAGCCGGCTTGGCGCTGCCATCAGGTGCAGATACACAAGTCGTCCGCGCCGAACTGACGAATGGGCGTGCAGCCCTTCAGTTCAGCATTCGGCGCCTGCCGCGATCGCCTGATCCTGGCGCTGATCAAGCGCCACCCGCACGCAGATGCGCAGGGCCTGGCTGACTTGTTCGATGCTCATGCTGGCAGCGCCCGGATGCAGGCTGGCCTGTGCCGGCGAATAGGGGATATGGATGAAGCCGGCGCGCAGCTTCTTGTTGCGCAGCGTGTGCATCAGGCCATAGAAGACGTGGTTGCAGACATAGGTGCCGGCACTCTGCGAGATTTCTGCCGGAATACCGGCTTCGCGCAGGGCCAGCAGCTGGTTTTTGATCGGCAGGGTGCTGAAATAAGCGGCCGGGCCATTGTCGATGACCGGCACGTCCACCGGCTGCTTGCCGGCATTGTCGGGGATGCGTGCATCATCGACGTTGATGGCCACCCGCTCCAGCGAAATCTGCGCGCGTCCGCCGGCCTGGCCAACACAGATGACCACGGCTGGACTGCTGTCGTTGAGCGCCGCCCGCAGCGCCCGCAGTGACTTGGAAAATGCCACTGGCAGCAGGCGCGTGACCACTCTGTGGCCGGCGATCTGGTGTCCATGCAGGGCCTGCACCGCTTGCCAGCTGGGATTGTCGCTGTCGCCGCCAAATGGTTCGAAGCCGGTCAGCAGCACGGTCTTGACGCTACGGTTCATGGCGATCCCCCGGGTTCAGACCAGATAAGGATAGCGGCTGGGCGAACGTTGCGTGGACTAGCGGAAACACAGCCAGGCCATCAGCAGCAGGTTGACCGCCAGCAGCGCGAAGGCGGTGAAGGACTGGGCGCGGATCACGCCGTACTGGTCTTTCAGCTCAAGCAATACCGCTGGCACGATATTGAAATTGGCCGCCATCGGCGTCAGCAGCGTTCCGCAGTAACCGGTCAGCATGCCGAGCGCGCCGAGGCTGGCCGGATCGGCGCCGTGCTTCTGGATCAGCAACGGCAGGCCGACGCCGGCCATCATCACCGGGAACGCGGCAAACGCATTGCCCATGATCACGGTGAACAGCACCATGCCGGCGGCGAACGCCAACAGGCAGGCCAGGCGACTGTCGATTGGAATCACCCGACCGACCAGGCCTGCGATGATGTCGCCGATGCCGGTGGCGGCGAACACCCCGCCCAGTGTCGCCAACACCATCGGTAACAACACGGCCCAACCCAATGCATCCAGCAGGCGTCGCCCCTGGGCCAATGGCTCCAGGGGCGCGGCGCGGGTCACCCGCCATGCCGCCAGCATCGCCAGCAGGCTCGCCAGCCCCAGCGAACTGAGCGTCAGCGCCTTGCTGTCCAGTATCTGGTCCATGCCGGGCAACCATTTGCCGGACAGGAACAGCAGCATCGTCAGCAGCGGAATCAGCAGCGCCGGCCAGAACAGGCGGTTGCGCAGGCGTTGCGCTGATGCTTCGCGACGTTGCTTTTCATCCTCGCGGTCGGCCGGCGTACCGAGCCTGGCCAGCGCCGCCAGCACGCCCAGCGCAATGACGCCGGCCCCCATCCACTGTGCCGGCCAATGCACACCCGCGGCATTGGCCTGCAGGATATGGCTGCCAAAGGCGAACGGCATGACCAGCAGCAGCCAGAACAAGCCCGCCGCATGACGGCGTTCGCGCAGGTTGAACAGAGCGGTGATCAGCAGGAACGCGCCGATCAGCCAGTAGAAGTACTCAATCTTCAGCATGAACGTCCGCCTGCACCGGCCTGGGCGGCGACAGCCGGCGCGCGCGCTCCAGTTTCCGTTGCACATACTTCAACCGCAGCGCATGGATGACGAAGGCGGCAATCGCGGTCGGCAAGGCCCACAACGCAATCGCCAGCGGTTCCAGAACGATGCCGTTGCGGGCGTAGAAGCCCTGTATCAGCAGGACCGCGCCGATGGCGACAAACACATCCTCGCCAAAGAACAGGCCGACGTTGTCGGCCGCGGCAGCATTGGCGCGGACCTGCTGGATTTCGTCATCGGTCAATGGCCCCAGCGTGCGTTCTGCGGCCGCTTCGCTCATCGGCGCGACAAGGGGGCGCACCGTCTGCGCCGGCCCGGCGACATGGGTCAGCCCGATCATGCTGGTGAGCTGGCGGATGGCCAGATAGGCGATCTGGAATCGCGACAGGGTCAGGCCGCGGAAGCTGATGATCCAGTCGCGCGCTCGCTCACGCAGGCCGTAGTGTTCAAGCAGGCCGATCGCCGGCAAGGTCAGCAGGAACAGGAGCAGGGTGCGGTTCTCGATGAAGCTGGTGCCCAGCAGGGCCAGCAGATCCGGCCAGGGAATGCCGGCAGCGGTGCCGCTGACCAGTCCAGCGACCACCACCACCAGCACCGGGTTGTAACGCAACACGAATCCCAGCACCACCACCGCGATGCCCAGCAACGGCCAATAGTTCAATGCTCTGCTCCGATGGCGGAAATGACATAACCGCTGCCGACGATGGCCGCATGCAGCTGCTGCGCGAAGCTGACCGCGTCAGCGCGGTCACCGTGCAGGCAGACGCTGTCGGCGACGACATCAACCAGATGGCCCTGGCGCGACAACACCTGGCTATCGCTCAACAGCCGTTGCACCTGCTGCACGGCCAGCTCGATATCGTCGATGCTGGCGTCGGCATGGCGGCGCGGAGTCAGGCTGCCATCGTCTTCGTAGCGCCGCTCGGCGAAAACTTCGTGCACGACCTGCAAGCCGATGGCCTGTCCGGCCGCGGGCAGGGCGCTGCCCGACAAACCGACCAGTCGCAGCCGGGGATCATGATCGCGAACGGCACGGGCGATGGCCTCGGCGATGAGCGGGTCGCGCGCTGCCTGGTTGTACAGCGCGCCGTGCGGCTTGACATGGTGCAGGCGCGCGCCATCGATATCACCAGCGACATCGGCCATTCGCCGCAGTTGCGCCAGTACCGTGGCATGGATTTCTGCAGGAGCCAGCTGCAGTTCGCGGCGGCCGAAATGCTCGCGGTCCGGATAAGCCGGATGCGCGCCAATGGCCACGCCATGCTGCAGGCACAGCAGCATCGTCTCACGCATGCTGATGTCGTCGCCGGCATGACCGCCAGTGGCGATGTTGGCGGAACTGACGAACGGCAGGATGGCGGCGTCGTTGCCGATGCCTTCACCGAGATCGCAGTTGAAATCGATATGCGGTTTATTCATGACGTATTGCGTGGACCTTGGCGGGACTGGATGGCCAGGTCGAGTCTGACCATGCGCTGCCGGATCAGGCAAGCCGCGTCATAGGCTTCGGCCAGCGTGACCGGCTGGAACACCAGCTCGGTGCCGGGCGCGGCCTGCGCCAGCAATGGCAGATCGGCGGTGATCACATGGCCCAGTCGTTGATAGCCGCCGACGGTCTGTGCATCGGCCAGCAATACGATTGGCAGGCCATCGGGTGGTAATTGGATGGTGCCCGGAGCGACCGGTTCGGACAACTGGCTGGCGCCCGCCCCCGGCAAGGGCTCGCCATCCAGTTGCAGACCTTGCCGATTGCCACGCTGGCTGGAGCGCCAGCGCTGTCCATGCAGCGTTGGCGCGGGATCGCCCGCAGGCACGTAGCGAATCTGCTTGGCATGCAGTGAGTAATCGACATCGTCGCCAATCCACCAGCGTGTGGGTGCTGGCAGCCTGCCGCGAAACGCCGGCTGCGGACCGACCGGCAGTTGGTCACCGGCGCGCAGCGTGCGGCCGTCGATACCACCAAAACCGGCGCGCAGGTCGGTGCTGCGGCTGCCCATCGTCGTGGTCGCCTGGAAGCCCCCGCGCACTGCCAGATAGCTGCGCAGTCCCTGGCCGACACCGCGTAGTGACAGCTCGCCAGCCGGGACCAGGATCGGTCGGTTCATGGGCAACGTGATGTCGCGCCAGCACAGCTGGATGGGGGCGCCGGTAACCGCGATCCACGCCGCAGCCGGCAAGCGCAGGCGCGGTCCCTGCAGGGTGATTTCCAGCACGCAGGCGTCGCGCGCATTGTTGAGCAGGCGATTGGCCAGCCATGCGGCATCCCAGTCGAGGGCGCCGCTGCGGGCAATGCCCAGATGCCGGTACGCGTGCCGGCCGCGGTCCTGCAGGCTGCTCATGAAACCCGGTGCCAGCACTTTCCAATGGCTCACAGCGCCTCCTTGTGCTGCTGGAATTCAGCCAGGCTTATCGCCACGAAGCGCACCTGGTTGCCAGCGACCAACAGCGATGGCGGTTGCCGCCGTGGGTCGAACAGCCGCAGTGGGGTGCGGCCGAGTATCCGCCAGCCACCGGGACCGGCCAGCGGATAGATGCCGGTCTGGTTGCCGCCAATGGCGACCGAACCGGCCTCGACCCGGGCGCGCGGTGTCGCCAGCCGCGGCAGGGCCAGGTTTTCGGGCAAGCCGCTCAGGTAGGGAAACCCCGGCGCGAAACCAATCATCGCCACGCGATAGTCGGCCTGGCTGTGACGTTCGATCAGTTCCTCGACGCTCATGTCCAGTGCCTGCGCGCTGGTTTCCAGATCCGGGGCCAGGGAAGGGTGGTAACACACCGGAATCCGGACCACGGCTGAGCGGGTCGGCGCGGCAGCCGCGCTGGCATCATCTCGCAACAGGCCAGCGACATAGGTCTGCACCTGGTGGTGTGCATCGGCACCGAGGGCAATGATGTCGAAGAAGATTGCCAGGCTGGCATAGGCCGGCACGCAGTCGCGCAACCATGCCGGCGAATCCCGGCGGATGCGCGCGACCAGTGCGTGCACGCGCGCGTTGATGATCGGGTCCATCTGCTGACCCCATTGCAGCAGCAGCGCGTCATCGGCCAGCGCGGTGAACGAGGGCGCGGTGAAATCGGGCACTGGGTGCGCGGTTGTACTCATCGCAGCCAGATGATGTGCAGTTGGCTGTTCATTCGAGCCAGCCCCGCCAATCGGCAATGCGTGCCTGCAGCTCATTGACCGGATACGGCTGCGCGCTGCCATGCCCCCACACCGGCCCCGGCCAGGCCGGATCGCCGGCATGCCGGCCAATCAGGTGGACGTGCAACTGGCGGACCATGTTGCCAAGCGCGCCGATGTTGAGTTTCTCCACGCCGTGATGACGCTTCAGCGCGCGCCCGACCTGGTTGACCTCGGCGAGCAACAACCGCTGCTGCTGGCCATCCAGTTCGATCCATTCACTGGCGCCGGCCAGCCGGGGTACCAGCAGCAGCCACGGATACCGGCTGTCGTTCATCAACCGGATCTGCGACAGCGGGCCATCGGCCAGCCATACGCTGTCGGCGGCCAGCCGTGCATCCAGCTCGAAGCTAGCCTGCTCCTTCATGCCAGCTGCCGGGCGAAGAATTCCAGCGTGCGCCGCTGTGCCAGTCTTGCACTGGCCGGATCGTAATCGTCACCGACGTCGCGATTGAAGCCATGCCCGGCCGGATAGGTGTAAACCGCCATCTGCGGCAATAGATCGCGATGTTGCTGGACCATCTCCGGCGGGATGCTGCGGTCGCGCTCGCCGAAGTGGAACATGACCGGCGCCAGCGGCTTTTCGCCCAGGAACGGCAGATTGCGCGCGCCGTAGTAGCTCACCGACGGCAGCCCCAGCCGCAGCGCCGCCAGCAGGGCGACTGTGCCGCCCCAGCAATAGCCGACCGTTCCGACCCGGCCGTGGACGGCCAGCACGTCGGCCGCGGCGGCGGTGATGTCCTGCGCGGCCTGCAGTCCCAACTGCGTCGCCAATGTCTTGCCGTGGGCGTAACCGGCATCGTCGTATCCCAGCTCGACGCCGGCTTCGATGGGATCGTAATACGCCGGTGCCAGCGCCAGATAACCTTCAATCGCGAACTCTTCGGCGACGCTGCGCACGTGCGCGTTGACGCCGAAAATTTCCTGGACCACGACCAGCGCGCCCAGTGGTTTGCCGGCGGGCTCGGCCTGCCAGCCGGCGACCGTTCCGTGAGGTGTCTGCAGTTGAATCCATTGGCCCATGGCGATGTCCCTGGCAATTTGCCTCAGTTTAGCGCGGCCGCCGCTGCCGGCTGATGATGGTGACGACGTGCACGTCGGGATGGATACTCCGGCATCACCCGGCTGGCTGATACTGGATATCGACAATCACGAAGCGGACCGGACCGGCCGGCAATTGTGCTTCCACTTCGTCATCCAGCTGCTTCTTCAGCAGTGCCCGCGCCAGTGGCGAATCGATGCTGATCAGGCCCAGCGGCGCGTCGGTTTCGTCCGGGCCGACGATGCGGTAGCGCGAAACTTCACCATTGGCCAGGTTCTCCAGCTCGACACTGGCGCCAAAAAACACCGCGTGCGGGTTGGATGGCGCGCTGTCGACCACCCGCAGCATTTCCAGCCGCTTGCTCAGATAGCGTACGCGCCGGTCTATCTCACCCAGTTGTTTCTTGCGATAGGTGTACTCGGCGTTTTCCGAGCGATCACCTTCGGCGGCGGCGGCGGCGAGTGCGCGCACCACCTCGGGCCGTTGCTGGCGCCAGAGTCGATCCAGTTCCTGCTTCAACCGTTCATGGCCCTGGCGGGTGATCAGGGCGGTGCTTTTTTCTGCGGGGGGGCGCCAGCGGGACATCGGTTCAGTGGTTGCCGGAGGGGGGATTCATCGACAGCAGCGGTGGCCAGGCAATCAGCGCTTGCCGCCGAAGATACCGCCGAGGATGCCGCGCACGATCTTGCGGCCCAGTTGGTTGCCGACGTTGCGCGCGGCCTGCTTGCCCATGGTTTCCAGCATGCCCTGGCGGCGCCTGGTGCCGAAGATCGCGTCCTTGACCGCCTGGCCGAAGCCGCCCGCGTCCGGGTCTTCCTGTTCGCTTGTCGCCTTCGGCGCGCCGGCACTTTGCAGGGTGGCGTCGGCCCGCTTGGCCAGCAGCTCGGCGGCTGATTCGCGATTGACCGGCTGGTCATACTTGATGCCGAGCGGGCTGGCTGCCAGCACCGCGGCGCGTTCGCTGTCGCTGATCGCACCCATCCGGCAGCGCGGTGGTGACACCAGCGTCTGTTGCACAGGGGAGGGCACGCCCTTGTCCTGCAGTGTCGACACCAGCGCTTCGCCGGTGCCGAGCCGGGAAATGGTGTCGGCCACGTCCAGCTTCGGGTTGGGCACGAAGGTCTGCGCCGCGGTCCGGACCGCCTTCTGGTCGCGCGGGGTGAACGCGCGCAAGGCGTGCTGCACGCGGTTGCCCAGCTGGCCAAGCACATCGTCCGGCACGTCGTCCGGGAACTGCGAACAGAAGTACACGCCCACGCCCTTGGAGCGGATCAGCCTGACGACCTGTTCGATGCGCTGCTGCAAGGCCGCTGGCGCATCGTCGAACAGCAGATGCGCCTCGTCGAAGATGAACACCAGCTTCGGTTTTTCCAGATCACCGACTTCCGGCAGGGTCTCGAACAGTTCCGACAGCAGCCACAGCAGGAAGCTCGAATACAGCCTTGGCTTGAGAATCAACTGGTTGGCGGCGAGGATGCTGATGACACCACGGCCGTCGACCTGGGTCCGCATCAGATCGGCCAGTTCCAGCGCCGGCTCGCCGAACAGGTGCTCGCCGCCATCCTGCTGCAGGCGCAGCAGCGCGCGCTGGATGGCGCCAATCGATTGCGCGCTGACCAGTCCATAGTGGGTTGAAATGTCCTTGCGTTCGGCAGCGACCAGGCTCAGCAACGCGCGCAGGTCGTCCAGATCCAGCAACAGCAGGCCGCGGTCGTCGGCGAGCTTGAACACGATGTCGAGCACGCCGCCCTGGGTGTCGTTGAGCTCGAGGATGCGCGCCAGCAGGGTCGGGCCCATCTCGCTGACGGTGGTCCGCACCGGGTGGCCGAGCTTGCCGTACATGTCCCACAGCAGCACCGGGCTGGGCTGTGGCAGATAGTCGTCGATACCGATGTCGCGGGCACGCTGCAGCACCCGTTCGCTACCATCGCCGGCCATTGCCAGTCCGGCGACGTCGCCTTTCACATCGGCCATGAACACCGGTACCCCCAGCCGTGAAAAGCCCTCGGCCAGGGTCATCAGGGTCACGGTCTTGCCGGTACCGGTAGCGCCGGCAACCAGCCCGTGGCGGTTGCCGAAGCGGGGAATCAGGGTGACGGCAATGTTGTCGGTGATGCCCTTGCCCAGCAGAATCGGATCCATGATGTTTCTCGTGTGGCGATGCGCCGATTCTAGCCGCTGTGACCGGCGCCGGCCTGCCGCTGCCGGCTTTGTGAGCGCCTTGCCCCGCAGGGGGCCCGCCAGCTACCCTGCGGGACTTGTCTTTGATGTGGTTGCAGATGTTTTTCAGTCCCCGCAATACCCTGTCCTGGTCGCTGCTGGCCGCCACCCTGTTGTTCACCGCCATTCCCGCCGCCTCGGCGCGGGTATCGGCCCGCGACCAGGCCGCCGCCGACGCACTGGCCGCGCGCATGGCCGCCGCCGAGAAACGCTACCAGGATGCGCTGGTGCTGACCGCCAATGCCGACCCCAAGGGCAGTACCGAAGGCGATGCCGCGCTGGAGGACATGGAGGACGTGCTGGACGCCTGCATCAAGCAGAAGGGCTGCCAGATGCATACCCTGCTGGCGACCTACAAACGGTTGTTGAAGCAGGAAGTCGACGCCAGCCAGGAAGATGGCGACTGGGAAATCACCGATCCGCTGGATGATGGCAGCGACCACGCCGCACTGGTGGCCGGCGACCTGCCCGAGGCCACCCGCACCGCGCAGCTGCTCAATGACCAGCGCCATGCCTTCGATCGCATGGTCCAGTACAACCCGGCGGTACAGGCCGGCATCCGTCGCTGGCTGACCGATATGCGCGGTTCGCTGATGGATACCTACGAAAATTACCAGTACCTGCGCGCCGACATGTGGCCGTCGTGGGAGCGCAACGGCTTGCCCGAGGCGCTGCTGTTCGGGATCATGGCCAAGGAATCCACCGGCCGCGTGCATGTCAGTTCACGCGCTGGCGCCGCCGGGTTGATGCAGTTCATGCCGGCCACCGGACAGCGCTTCGGGCTGGGCCCGGACGGCACCGGCTTCGATACCCGCTTCGATCCCAGATCGGTCGGGCTGGCCAGCGCCGAATACCTCAACGAGCGCATGCGCGCGATGAACAACAGCATCGAGTACGCCTTGGCCGCCTACAACGGCGGCGAGGGCCGCGCCCAGCGTATCTACAACGAGAATGGCGGCGGCAATTTCTGGAACGAGTCGGTGTTCCGCGCCTTCCCAAGTGAAACCGAAGACTACGTGCCGATGGTCATCGCCGCATCCTGGCTGTTCCTGCATCCCAAGCAGTACGGACTCAAGTTCCCGAAGATCAACGGCCAACCGGCGACGTTCCGGCTGGCCCGCCCGGCATCGATCTACGAGCTGACCATCTGCATGGGCAATGGCGGCACCCGCGAAGGCTTCATGCGTGCGCTGCGCAACCTCAATCCGCGCTACAAGGCCGATCAGCTGTTGCCGACCGGGACCACGCTGAAGGGCAACACCCGCATGGCCAGCCTGTATACGCGTCATTGCATCAATGGCGCGCAGGCCGATCTGGCGCGCACGCTGGTGGCCGCCAGTGTCGAAGCGGCGTTGATTCGTCCCTCGTTCAACGGCAACGTGGCGGTTGGCGATGTCAGCACCGTGGTAACCACCCCACCGCCCGGGGTGCCGACCACGGTCGCCACCGGCGCGCCGAAACCGGTCGAACCCAAAGCCAGGCAGGCACGTGACTACCGCATTGCCCGTGGCGACACCCTCGGCAAGGTCGCGCAGCGTTACCAGTGCGACCTCAAGACCCTGGCCCGGGCCAATGGCATCAAGGCGCCACGCTACAACGTGCAGCCGGGGCAGACCATCAAACTGGAAAGCTGCAGGAAATAGCGCCGGGACAGCATTGCCCGCAGCGGCGGCCGCCCGCCGGGTCAGTCTCGGCAAACAGGCCGCTAGCGCAGCCGGGCCAATGCCTGGCCCAGCCGGACCGGTGATTCGGCGCCCAGTTGCGGCTCCAGCGTGGCCACGCCCGGCGGCAGCAGCACGATCACGGTGCTGCCGTAATTGAAGCGGGCCATTTCCGCGAACCGCTGCAGGGTGAAGCCCTGGCCACGGTAATCCTTGCGCTGGATGCGATCCCCATAGGCCGGGATTTCCTCGCCACTCCAGACGGTTTCAACCCCGGACACCAGCAGCGCACCGACCATCACCGATACCATCGGCCCGAAATCGGTATCGAAGTGGCAGACCAGCCGCTCGTTGCGTGCGAACAACCGCGGCACCCGCGCCACCGCATCGGTGCCGACGCTGAACAAGCGTCCCGGCACGTGCACGGTTTCACGCAGGGTGCCGGTCCAAGGCATGTGCACGCGGTGGTAGTCGCGTGGCGACAGGTACACTGTGGCGAACAGGCCATCGTGGAAAGGCCTGGCATCCTCCTCGCTGCCGAGCAGCTCGGCGGCGGTGAATGACTGGCCCTTGGCCTGGAAGATGCGCCCGTCCTTGATCGGACCACACTGGCTGATATGGCCATCGGCCGGCATCAGCAGCGCCCGCGGGTCGGCATCGGCCACCCGCGCGCCAGGCTTGAGCGCGCGGGTGAAGAACGCATTGAAGCTGGGGTAGGCCGTGGCGTCGGGTTCGGCGGCCTCATCCAGATCCACGCCGAACCTGCGGGTCACCGTGTCAATCAACCATTGCTTGGTCGCCGGCGATGTCGAATAGGCCAGCCTGCGCGCCAGCGAGGACAGCAGCCGGTGCGGCAGGACATAGGTCAGCGGCGTGATCAGGCTCATGGCGAGGTCCTGGCGCCTTCGCTGCTGGCGTCGGTCAGCGCCAGCATGTCGGCGGCGATTGCCACCGGGTCCAGCGGCGCACGGATCAGACCAGCCTGGCGGCCCTGCGGGTCCAGCACGGCAATGCCGGAGGAATGGTCCATGCTGTAGTCCCGCGGATTCTCGTCGAAATGCTTGCCCGGCACCTTGATGAAGACGAAGCCCAGCGATTTGGCGAAATTCTCCAGCGCCGGCACATCGGCGGTGGCGGCCAGGGTGTCGGGATGGAAGGCGTGCGCATATTCGCCAACCTTGGCCGGGTCATCGCGCTCGGGGTCGACCGACACGAACAACAGGCGCGGGCGGATTGATTCCGGCAGCGCGGTCCACTGCTTCTGCGCCTGCGCCAGCTCGGCCAGGGTGGTGGGGCAGACGTCGGGGCAGGAAGTGAAGCCCAGGAACACCAGCGTCCAGTGGCCTTTCAGTTCGCCGGCGGTGAGCTGGGTGCCGTCGGACTGGCGCAGCGAAAATGCCGGTACTTCACGGCTCTGCGGGAACAGGGTGACCGCGCGGGTCTGCGGCAGCGCGGCTTTCGACGGTGCCGGTGCCAGCCAGTGCTGCGCGGCCAGCAGGCCGAGCCCGGCGGCCAGCGCGATGACCAGGATATAACCGATTTTCTTGTTGAACATGACCACGACTCATAAGCACGACGGGCCATGATAGCCGGCGAGCCGCGATAACACCCGACCGCTGCCTATATACTGGAAGGCCGCATCCGCCGCGTGCCCCAGAAGCCCCGCCATGACTGCCGAAGCAGCCGCAGAACTGCACACCATCATCGACCTGATCCGCTACGGCGCCAGCCGTTTCAACCAGGCAGGCCTGACCTTCGGCCACAGCTACGACAATGCCGTGGACGAGGCGACCCAACTGGTGCTGCACACCTTGCATCTGCCACCGGACATCGGCCCGGCCTATGGCCAGGCGCGACTGCTGCTGAGCGAGAAACAGGCAATCCTGGCGTTGTTCCAGCGCCGCATCGATGAGCGCGTGCCGATTGCCTACCTGACCGGCGAAGCCTGGTTTGCCGGCCTCAACTTCAAGAGCGACGCGCGTGCGCTGGTGCCGCGCTCGCCGATTGCCGAACTGATCGAATCCGGTTTCGAACCCTGGCTGGGTGGCCGCGAAGTGCACCGCGCGCTGGACCTGTGCACCGGTTCGGGCTGCATCGCCATCGCCATGGGCCATTACCAGCCGGACTGGCAGGTCGATGGCGTCGACATCAGCGATGACGCGCTGGCGCTGGCGGCCGAGAACAAGGCGCGGCTGCTGGCCGACAACGTGCAGCTGCTGAAGTCGGACCTGTTCAGCGGTCTCGGCGGTCGCCACTACGATCTGATCGTGACCAATCCGCCCTACGTGACCAATGACGAGACCGACGCACTGCCGAAGGAGTATTCCTACGAGCCCGAGCTCGGCCTGCGCGCCGGTGACGATGGCCTGGACCTGGTGCTGAAGATCCTGCGCGATGCGCCATTGCACCTGAGCGAGGACGGCCTGTTGATCTGCGAAGTGGGCGAGTCCGAGCAGCACCTGATCAAGCTGCTGCCGGAAGTCGGCTTCGAGTGGATCGAGTTCAAGGTCGGGCAGATGGGCATCTTCTCGGTGGAATGCCGTGAACTGATCCGGCACAGCGCCCGCATCAGCGAACTGGCCGACGCGCGTCCATGAACACGTTTGGCCAGCTGCTGCGGGTGACCACCTTCGGCGAGTCGCATGGCCCGGCCATCGGCTGCGTGGTCGACGGCTGTCCGCCCGGGCTGGCGCTGGCCGCCGACGAGTTCAGCCATGACCTGCAGCGGCGTGCGACCGGCAAGTCGCGCCACACCTCGGCCCGCCGCGAGACCGATGAAGTCGAGATCCTCAGCGGCGTCTACGAGGGCCAGACCACCGGCACGCCGATTGCGCTGTTGATCCGCAACACCGACCAGCGCAGCAAGGATTACAGCAACATCGCCGCGCAGTTCCGTCCCGGCCATGCCGACTACAGCTACTGGCAGAAGTACGGCATCCGCGATCCACGTGGCGGCGGTCGTTCTTCGGCCCGCGAGACGACCATGCGGGTGGCCGCGGCGGTGATCGCCAAGAAATGGCTGCAGCAGCGTTTCGGCGTGACCGTGCGCGGCTATCTGTCGCAGCTTGGCGGGATCACGCACCAGGGCTTCGACTGGTCGGCGGTGGAGGACAATCCGTTCTTCTGGCCGCATGCCGCGCAGGTGCCTGAACTGGAAGCCTACATGGACGCGCTGCGCAAGTCCGGCGACTCGATTGGCGCACGCGTCAACGTGGTTGCCGATGGCGTGCCGGCGGGCTGGGGCGAGCCGATCTATGGCAAGCTCGATGGCGAACTGGCGGCGGCCTTGATGAGCATCAATGCGGTCAAGGGCGTGGAAATCGGCGATGGCTTCGCCGCGGTCTCGCAGAAGGGCAGCGAGCATCGCGACCTGATGAGTCCGCAAGGCTTCCTGTCCAATCATGCCGGCGGCATCCTTGGCGGGATTTCCACCGGCCAGCAGATCAGCGCTTCGATCGTGCTCAAGCCGACCTCCAGCCTGCGCCTGCCCGGTGCCACCGTCGATACCAGCGGTAGCGCGGTGGAAGTGGTGACCACCGGTCGCCACGACCCCTGCGTCGGTATCCGTGCCACTCCGATCGCCGAGGCGATGATGGCGCTGGTGTTGATGGATCAGGCCCTGCGCCACCGCGCCCAGTGCGCTGATGTCGGCGAGGTGCCGCCGCGGATCGCGGGCAGCGTGGATGGCTGAGGCGCCTCGCCAGCGCGTATGGGTGTCGCAACCGCTGTTCGATGACATCGTCGGCCGGCTGGATGACTACTTCGATGTGCGGGTGACCGAACAGGTCAGCCAGCACGATTCGACGGCGCTGGCGCGCCAGCTGGCCGATGTCGACGGCGTGCTGGCCACGCTCAATGACCGCATCGGCGCGGCGGAAATCGCCGGTGCCTCGCGCCTGCGTGCCATCGCCAATGTCGGCGTCGGCTACAACAACCTCGATGTCGATGCACTCACCGCGGCCGGTATCGTCGCGACCAATAC
Source organism: Pseudoxanthomonas dokdonensis (assembly GCF_001431405.1). Taxonomy (GTDB): domain Bacteria; phylum Pseudomonadota; class Gammaproteobacteria; order Xanthomonadales; family Xanthomonadaceae; genus Pseudoxanthomonas_A; species Pseudoxanthomonas_A dokdonensis. The sequence continues at coordinate 192,330 of NZ_LDJL01000011.1, read as the reverse complement.
CCCGGACGTGCTGAGCGAAACAACCGCCGATTTCGGCTTCGCGCTGATGATGGCGACGGCTCGCCGCATCACCGAGGCCGAGCAGTGGCTGCGCGCCGGCCATTGGCGGCAATGGTCGTTCGCCAGCCTGCTCGGCGCCGATATCCATGGCAGCACCCTGGGCATCGTCGGCATGGGGCGCATCGGCCAGGGCATTGCCCGTCGCGCGCGTGGTTTCGGCATGCGCGTGCTGTACCACAATCGCAAACGCCTGCCTTTGGACATGGAGCGCGATTGCAACGCGACATACAGTGGTTTCGACCAGCTGCTGGCGCAGGCCGACCACCTGCTGCTGGTGTTGCCGTATTCGCCGCAGGTCCATCACCTGATTGACGCCGCCGCACTGGCGCGGATGAAACCCACTGCCACCCTGGTCAACATCGCCCGCGGCGGCATTGTCGACGAGCTGGCGCTGGCCGACGCCCTGGCCAACGGCCGGCTGGCCGCGGCCGGGCTGGATGTCTTCGAAGGCGAGCCGGCAGTGCAGCCGGCATTGCTGGCGCTGCGCAACGTGGTGCTGACCCCGCATATCGCCAGTGGCACCCTGGCCACCCGCCGCGCGATGGTGGCGCTGGCGGTGGACAATCTGATCGCCGCACTGGGCCAAGGCCCGCAGGCCGGCCAACCGTCCGCGCCGATCAACGCCGGGGTGCTGGCCGGTGCCGAGCGCAAAACCGCGATCAAAAAACGATAGGGAACCGTCATCGGCTGTCGACGGTTCCCCGAACATGGCTGGTAGTCCTGCTGTCCCTCCCACATTCCATTGAAGATTACGAATCCATGAGCAATCCCAATCGCAGTTTCAAGGTCGCCGTCGTCGGTGCCACCGGTGCCGTCGGCGAAGTGATGCTGAGCATCCTGGCCGAGCGCAATTTCCCGGTGTCCGAACTGGTCGCGCTGGCATCGGCGCGTTCGGCCGGCGGCACGGTCGAATTCAACGGCAACCAGATTGATGTGCAGGACCTGGCGGGTTTCGACCCGACCGGCGTCGACATCGCGCTGTTCTCCGCTGGCGGCAGCGTGTCGAAGGAATATGCACCGAAATTCGCCGCCGCTGGCGCGGTGGTCATCGACAACTCGTCCGCGTTCCGCTATGACGACGATATCCCGCTGGTGGTCAGCGAGGTCAACCCGGAGCAGGTCCGCAACCGGCCGCGCGGCATCATCGCCAATCCCAACTGCTCGACCATGCAGATGCTGGTCGCGCTGGCGCCGCTGCACAAGGTCTCGCCGATCCAGCGCATCAACGTGGCGACCTACCAGTCGGTGTCCGGTGGCGGCCGTTCGGCGATGGAAGAGCTGGGCCGCCAGACCGGTGCCCTGCTCAACTTCCAGGATCCGGAGCCGGAACGTTTCCCGGTCCAGATTGCCTTCAACCTGATCCCGCACATCGACGACTTCCAGGACAACGGTTTCACCAAGGAAGAAATGAAGCTGGTCTGGGAGACCCGCAAGATCCTCGGCGACGACAGCATCATGGTCAATCCGACCGCGGTGCGGGTACCGGTGTTCTTCGGTCATTCCGAAGCGGTCAACATCGAAACCGAAACCCGTATCACCCCGCAGCAGGCGCGCGAGATCCTGGCTGCCGCGCCGGGCGTGGAAGTGGTCGACGAGCACAAGGCCGGTGGCTACCCGACGCCGGTGACCCATGCCTCGGGCACCGATCCGGTGTACGTGGGCCGCATCCGCGAAGATCTTTCGCACCCGCGCGGTCTCAACCTGTGGATCGTCAGCGATAACATCCGCAAGGGTGCCGCGCTGAACGCGGTGCAGCTGGCAGAACTGGTCGCCAGCGAAGGCTGAACCTGGGTCCGGGACGCCCACCGCGGCGTCCCGCCAACCCCCGGTTGCCGCGGCATGGGCCGCGGGCAGCCGGACTCCTCATGTCCTTGTGCAGTTTTAGCCGGTATATTGTTGTTGGAAAACGTAATGGGGATTGAGGTCATGCCGGTGGCAAGACATCCGATGCGATGGGTGGTGGCGTTGTGGCTGGTGCTTGCCAGCTTCAGCGCGATGGCGCTTGGGCTGGGCGAAATACGCGTCAAGTCGCAGCCTGGCCAGCCGCTGGTGGCCGAAATCCCGGTGATCTCCAACGAGCCGGGTGAACTGGAGCAACTGCAGGCACGCTTGGCGTCGCCGGTCACCTTCGAGCGCGTCGGCCTGCCGCGGCCGCAAGGCCTGGTCAACGATCTCAGTTTCGCGGTGGCGCTGGATGACAGCGGTCGTCCGGTCATCCGGGTGACCAGCCAGGCGCCGGTGGACGTGGCGGCGGTCAATTTCCTGATTGAAGTGGACTGGGGCCAGGGCAGGCTGGTACGCGAGTATTCGGCGCTGGTGCAGGCACCGGGCACCGTGGCCGCTGCCGACCAGCCTTACATCCAGGCACCGCAGGCCGCGCCCAGCGATACCATCGTGCGCGAGCCGCAGATGCCGGCCAGCAGCCCGCCAGCGTCGAGTGAGCCGCTGGCCGCCGAGCCGGAAGCAACGCCGGCCGAACCGACCGCCGACACGGCAATTGCGCCCGCGCCAGTGCCAGCACCGCAAGCGATAGCCGCCGCGCCATCCGCTGCCATGGCCGCGCCGATGCAGGACACCGTGGTCCAGCGTGGGCAGACACTGTCCGAAATCGCCAGCCGGCTGCGCGCCGGCACCGGCTATACGCTCGACCAGACCATGGTCGCGCTGCTGCGCGCCAATCCCGAGGCCTTCATCAAGGGCAACATCAACCTGCTCAAGCAGGGTGCGGTACTGCGGGTACCACCGTCAGCCGACATCGCCCAGCTGCAGGAGGCCGAGGCCGCCGCGCTGGTGCGCAGCCAGATCGCCGAATGGCGGCAGGCCCGCCAGCCGATTCCGCAACCGGTTGCCAACAACAGCAGCAGCCTTACAGCAACCGGCGCGGCACCGGCAAACAACAACGCACGCCTGGAAATCGCGCCCCCGGTTTCCGACAACGCAGGCCAGGCGGGCACACAATCCGGCATCAGCAGCGGAGGCGAGGGCGACATGCTGGCAGAACAACAATTGCAACAAAGCCAGGAAGACCTGGCCGCGCGCGAAACCGAGGTGCAGGAACTGCGCGCCCAGGTCGCCGAGCTGGAGAAACTCAAGCAGCAGCAGGCAAAACTGATCGCGATGAAAGACAGCGATCTGGCCGCCGCGCAGCAACAGCTGGCACAGAGCAATGGCAGCGGTGGTCTGCCGCTGTGGGCCGGTGCCGGCTTGCTGCTGCTGTTGGCGGCCGCGGTGATCTGGGGCTTCTCGCATCGACGCAGGCGGCTGGCCATTGATGCGCCGGCCAAACCCGTGCGTGCGCCGCGCTTCGACAGTGCCGCGCTGGCCGCGGCGGTGCCGGTTACCGAGCCCGAAGCACAGCCACTTGCCAGTGACGACGTGGCGACGGCGGCGGAACCCGTGGACGACATAGTGGCCGAGCCGGCGGGTTCGCCGATGCTGGAGCCAGCGGTCGGCAAGCCGGTCACCACCTTCAGCCACAGTGCTTCCATCCAGCCGCCGTGGCATTCCGGGCCGACCGCGGTGGAAGCCGCCAAGGCAGCCAACGCTGCGGTCGCCAGCAGCCCGTCCAGCACCCAGCCGGCCGGTCGTGATCGACTGGAACTGGCCATGGCCTATCTGGATCTGGGCGATGTCGCCACTGCCCGCGACCTGCTGCACGAAGTACTCGACAGCGACGACGACGTGGCGCGTGGCGAAGCCCGGCAGCTGCTGCGCGAGATCGGCTGAGCCGTCATGTTCGCAGGCAACGGCATTGACCGGCGCAGGGTGGGGTAGCTGGCATGCGCTACGCACTGGGCGTCGAATACGACGGCGGTGATTTCCTCGGCTGGCAACGATTGGCAAAGCCGGGCGTGCACGACAGCAGCACCGTGCAGTCGGTGCTGGAAAACGCGCTTTCCTTTGTCGCCAACAGCCCTATCGAAACCGTCTGCGCCGGGCGCACCGATTCCGGCGTGCATGGCCAATGCCAGGTCGTGCATTTCGACAGTGACGCGGTACGCTCGCCGCGCGCCTGGTCGCTGGGCGCGACCTCGCAGCTGCCGGCCTCGGTCTGCGTGCGCTGGTGCCAGCCGGTGGCCGATGACTTCCACGCCCGTTTTTCCGCGCGCGCGCGCCGTTATCGCTACCGCATCCTCAATCGCGGGGTACGCCCGGCGCTCGGACGCCAGTACCTGAGCTGGGAGCGGCTGCCGCTGGACGCGGCGGCGATGCACCGTGCCGGCCAGCACCTGCTGGGCGAACACGACTTCAGCGCGTTCCGCACCGTGCATTGCCAGGCACCGCACGCGCGACGCAACCTGCATCATCTCAACGTCAGCCGGCATGGCGAGGAAGTCATCGTCGAGGTCCAGGCCAATGCCTTCCTGCATCACATGGTGCGCAACATCGTCGGGTCGTTGTTGTTGGTGGGGCGGGGCGAGCAACCGGAAAGCTGGCTGGCCGAACTGCTGGCCGGTCGTGATCGGACGCTGGCCGGCCCGACTGCACCGGCCGATGGACTGGTCTTCGTCAGCCCACTGTATCCAGCCGAATGGAAACTGCCGGCGGAGGTCACCCTGTGAGCCACACCCGGATCAAGTTCTGCGGATTGACCCGCGCCCAGGATGTGCACTCGGCGATAGAACTGGGGGTGGACTACATCGGCCTGGTATTCGCCCATCACAGCCGCCGCCGCGTCACCCTGCAGCAGGCGTTGTCACTGCGAGCGCTGGTGCCGGAAGAAATCGCTGTGGTCGCCTTGCTGATGGACAATCCCGTCGATGAAGTGCGGAGCATGGTCGAACAGCTGCGGCCGGAGCTGCTGCAGTTCCATGGCAGCGAGGACGAAGCCTTCTGCCGCCAGTTCGACGTGCCTTACTGGAAAGCCATCGCCATGGGCGGACGCCAGCCCGCCGAGGTCAGCGCGCTGCTGCCGGTTTTTTCCTCGGCCAGCGGTTTCCTGTTCGACGGCCACGGCGCCGGTGAGGCTGGCGGCAGCGGTGCGGTTTTCGATTGGCGACAAATGCCCGAGGCCAGCAGCGGCACGCCCTTCCTGCTTGCCGGCGGTCTTTCGCCCGGCAATGTCGCCACTGCCATCCACGTCGCCCGCCCGTGGGGCGTTGACGTATCCAGCGGCATCGAATCAGCCCCGGGTATCAAGGACGCGGAAAAAATGCGCGGCTTTGTCGAAGCGGTGCGGCGGGCGGATGTCGCAGCCGGCTGATTCAGGATTTCCTGAGCCACAGCGGCCCGGCCCAACGCAATCCCATCCGTGGCATTGGCGTACGCGCGGCTTTACGCGGGATGATCGGGCCCTAGCCGGAATGGCTGCTGCAATTGCCCACTCAACCAGGTGGCCAGCGCGGGTATGCGCCGGTCCCGATGCGCGGCGCGGGCGGCCAAGACCCATCTGCCGTCGGTGTCGGTAAATCCCCACGGTGCCAGCAGGCGTCGGTTGTCCAGTTCGTCCTGGACCAGTTGTCGCGGGGCAATGGCGATGCCGAGCCCGGCCGAGGCGGCTTCAAGCAGGTGATATAGATGCGGAAAGCCGTTGCCCATGTTGAAGTCATCTGGGTCGAGGCCATTGCCGGCGGCCCAGCTCGGCCATGCCTGTGGCCGCGAAGTGGTGTGCAGCAATGCTGGCGAACAGAGTGCTTGCGGCGTCGAGGTGTCCAGATGCAATCGCTCGGCCAGTTCCGGCGCCAATACCGGACCAATGGTTTCGACCGCCAGTTCATGGATGTCCCAACCGACGGGATAGGGCGATTGGCCCAGAAACAGCGCCGCATCCAGATCCTGATGGGCACTGCTCAGATCCGTCTCCAGCGCCACCAGGTGCAGGGGCAGCCCCGGCAGATCCTGCTCAAGCTGCCCAAGTCGCGGGATCAACCAGCGCGCCAGCAGACTGCTCGGGCAGCCAAGCACCAGCGCCCGCTTGCCTGAGGCGGGTCGCAGGCCCGCAATCGCCTGCTGCAACTGGTTGAACGCGGCGCTGCTGGCATCGCGCAGCTGGACACCGGCGCTGGTCAGCGCCAGGCCGCGGCCGTGACGGGTGAACAAGGCCAACCCCAGTTCCTGTTCCAGCAGTTTGACCTGTCGGCTGATGGCACCGTGGGTCACATGCAGCTCGGCCGCCGCCAGGCTGACACTTTGCAGGCGGGCAGCGGCCTCGAAGGCGCGCAAGGCATTCAAGGAGGGCAGGGGACGGCTCATACCTGTGAGTTTAACTGACGAATGGCGCAGTATTCATCGATATTGCCCGGTCCGATTCGTGCGTTAAGCTGAAGATGAATCCCTGAAGTGCCGATCCTCATGACCCTGCCCGCAGACCCCAGCCACGTCGCCGATTTCCACGCCTATCCCGACGCCGCCGGCCACTTTGGCCGCTATGGCGGACGCTTCGTCGCCGAAACCCTGATTGGCCCGGTGCAGGAACTTGCCGAAGCCTACGATGCCGCGCGCCAGGATCCGGCCTTCATCGCCGCCTTCGACCACGACCTCAAGCATTACGTCGGTCGCCCCAGCCCCATCTACGAAGCCCAGCGCCTGTCCACCCACGTCGGCGGCGCCCGCATCCTGCTCAAGCGCGAGGACCTCAATCACACCGGCGCGCACAAGATCAACAACACCATCGGCCAGGCGCTGCTGGCCAGCCGCATGGGCAAGACCCGCATCATCGCCGAGACCGGCGCCGGCCAGCACGGCGTCGCCAGCGCCACGGTCGCCGCGCGGCTGGGGCTGGAGTGCGTGGTGTACATGGGCGCCACCGACATCGAGCGGCAGAAGATCAATGTCTATCGAATGAAGTTGCTTGGTGCCACGGTGGTGCCGGTGACCTCCGGGTCGGCCACGCTGAAGGACGCCCTGAACGAGGCGATGCGCGACTGGGTGACCAACGTGCGCGATACCTTCTACATCATCGGTACCGTCGCCGGCCCGGACCCATATCCACGCATGGTCCGCGATTTCAACGCCGTGGTTGGCCGCGAAGCACGCGCGCAGATGCTGGAAGACTACGGCCGCCTGCCTGACGTCATCACCGCCTGCGTCGGCGGTGGCAGCAATGCCATCGGCCTGTTCCACGCCTTCCTCAACGATCGTGAGGTCGCCATCGTCGGTGCCGAAGCCGCCGGTGACGGTATCGCCAGCGGCCGCCACGCCGCGTCGATCGCCGCCGGGCGCCCCGGTGTGCTGCACGGCAACCGCACCTATGTGCTGTGCGATGACGATGGCCAGATCATAGAAACCCATTCGGTCTCCGCCGGCCTGGATTATCCCGGCGTCGGTCCGGAACATGCCTTCCTCAGTGACAGCGGTCGTGCCCGTTACGTCGGGGTCACCGATGACGAAGCGCTGGCGGCGTTCCATCTGCTGGCCAGGACCGAAGGCATCCTGGCCGCGCTCGAATCCAGCCACGCGGTAGCGCAGGCGATCAAACTGGCCCGCGAGCTGCCCAAAGACGCATTGGTGCTGTGCAATCTGTCCGGTCGTGGCGACAAGGACGTGCATACCATCGCCGCGCGTGAAAACATCCAGTTCTGAACCAATTTGGAAAACACCATGAGCCAACAGGACACTCCCGCCCCAGGCACCGTCGGCACCCCGCTGGATCCGGCATTCTTCGACTGCGTCAACCAGTACCTGGAACTGACCAACAAGCATGCGCAGCAGCATGGCCTCAAGCGCACCAGCATTGCCGCCTTGTACGCAGCCGCACGCTTCAATGCCCACGTGTACCTGTCGGTGGAAGGCGATGCCGCCGCGGCCCGCAGCGAATTCCTGGATTACATGACCACGCTGTACCGGCGCATGCTCAACGAGCACCTCGATGGCCTCGGCCAGGAGCGCAACATCGCGGTCGGCGAATCGGAACTGGCCGCCGAATACGCGGCCCTGCAGGCGGCGCAGGCCGCCGCGGCGAACGCAGACAAGCCCGAATGAGCCGGTTCCAGCACACGTTTGACCGATTGAAGGCGGGCGGCCGCAAGGCGCTGATCCCGTTCATCACCGCCGGCGATCCCAGCCTGGAAGCGACGGTACCGGTGATGCATGCATTGGTCGCCGCCGGCGCCGATGTCATTGAACTCGGAGTGCCGTTTTCCGACCCCGGTGCCGATGGCCCGACCATCCAGCGTAGTTCCGAGCGGGCACTGGGCCGGGGCGCGGGCTTGTCCTACGTGTTGCGCGCGGTCGCCGAATTCCGCCAGCGTGACCAGGCGACCCCGGTGGTGTTGATGGGGTATCTGAATCCGGTCGAGATCAAGGGCACCGGGGCCTTCGCCGCCGAAGCCGCGCAGGCTGGGGTGGACGGCGTATTGCTGGTCGACCTGCCTCCGGAGGAGGCCGACGAGACCCGCGTGGTATTCAACCGGCACGGGTTGTCACTGATTGCGCTGGCCTCGCCGACCACCAGCGAATCACGCCTGCGACGGTTGTGCGAGCAGGCCCAGGGCTATCTGTACTACGTCAGTTTTGCTGGGGTCACCGGCGCGTCGGAGCGACTGGATACGGCCGCTGCCAGCGAGCGTCTGCGCCATATCCGCCAGCTTTCCCCGGTGCCGGTGGCGGCCGGATTCGGCATCCGCGATGCCGCCAGCGCCCGTGCCATGGCCAGCGACGCCGACGGCGTGGTGGTGGGCAGTGCATTGGTGGACATGCTGGCTGGCGCATCCGATGCCGGCCAGGCAAGTACCAGTGCCAGCGAGTTCCTGCGGCCGTTGCGACAGGCGCTTGATTCCACCACGTGAGCGGGGCATCAGTTCCCATGGCGCCATGCCATCGAACGTTCGTAGTGACTTATCTCACTTAATCACTGGATTGCTTGGTGCATCCTCTGCTGGCTGCTAACCTCGTTATTACTTAACGGAGGGAGTGCAACCATAATGAAAATGGGATCATGGCTGGTCTTCAGCGCCGCCACGGCGTTGAGTACGGGTGCCGTCGCAGCCGACGAAAAGAAGGATATTGTCCATCAGGATTTTGGTGGGGTGGCGTTCAAGCAAACGCTTTACAGCGGCAATGTCACCAATTACGCCGACCTTCCCACCCAGATTGCCAAGAAGTACGGCTCTTTCAGCTACGAGTCGTTGCCGCTTGACCGGCAGACTGCACAGTTGGTGCGGCTATGGACCTCGATCAAGAACAAGTGCAGCTATTGCACGATTTTCCATACCCAGGCTGCGCGTGATGCAGGTATTGATATCCACAAGATAGACAATATCGTGGCCTATCGACAAAGCGAGTTGTATTCGGACAAGGAAAAAGCCGCGCTGGATTATGCGGCGGCCATCTCCAGTGTCGATTATGAAAATATGCCGGCTGCCACCAGTCAGGTCCGTAAGTATTTCAAGGATGAGGAAGTGGAAACCATCATCATGTGCACGCTGTTGATGGATGTCTGGGCACGGATGTTCGCAGTCAAGGGCAACGTGCCGTATTACACCGATGGTGACGCCGGCGGCAAGCCGTAGTTGCCGGAGCCTGCCGGCCACTTGCGGACAGGGCATCGCTTACCCGCGGACGGGTCCAGGCCAGGCGGGCCTGCAACATGATCAGCCACAAGCAGGATTCCCGTGGCATGTGAAAGCATGGCCGGCAGGACGCCATCCACGCGGCCTGCAGGTTCACGCCCTACGGTTTCCAGTCAGCCCGTGGCCAGCGTTGCTGGCTGGCGATGAATACCTGACCCGAATCCTTGAGCCTCGGCCCTAGATGCCGGCGGGGGCGGGTGGCCCGGTCCATTGTCAGGCAGGCGATCGCACCGCCGGCCCTGGCATGCAGCGCCCTGGCCGGGAGCGGCGCATTTATCGGCCCTGTCAAGTCGAGTATGCTGATCGGCCTGTCTGTTAAGGCATGTCCGTACAAGTAGGCTAACGCATGAGCTGGCTGAGCAAATTGATGCCCTCGGGCATCCGCACCGAAGGTGGTGCCACCAAGAGCAAACGCAGTGTCCCGGAAGGGTTGTGGGAAAAGTGCGACCGTTGTGGCGCCGTCCTGTATCGCCCGGAACTGGAAGAAAACCTGGAAGTCTGCCCGAAGTGCAACTTCCACATGCCGATCCGCGCCCGCGCGCGCCTGCGCGCGCTGTTTGACGCCGACAGCATCGTCGGCGAGGTCGGTGCCGCGCTGGGACCGACCGACATCCTCAAGTTCAAGGATCAGAAGAAGTATTCCGAGCGGATCAAGGCCGCGCAGAAAAGCACTGGCGAACGCGACGCGCTGGTCACCCAGCAGGGCCTGCTGAAGGGCCAGCCATTGGTCGCCAGCGCATTCGACTTTGCCTTCATGGGCGGCTCGATGGGCTCGGTGGTCGGTGAGCGCTTCTCGCTGGGCGCCGAACGGGCACTGGAAATCGGTTCGCCGTTCGTCAGCTTCTCCGCCAGCGGCGGCGCACGCATGCAGGAAAGCCTGTTTTCGCTGATGCAGATGGCCAAGACCTCGGCCGCGCTGGGCAAGCTGCGCGAAGCCGGCCTGCCCTTCATTTCGGTGATGACCCATCCCACCACCGGTGGCGTGTCGGCTTCGTTCGCGATGCTCGGCGACATCAACATCGCCGAACCCGAAGCCCTGATCGGCTTTGCCGGCCCGCGGGTGATTGAACAGACCGTGCGTGAAACCCTGCCGGAAGGTTTCCAGCGCTCGGAATTTCTGCTTGAGCACGGTGCCATCGACCAGATCTGCGACCGCCGCGAACTGCGCGATCGGCTGGCCGATCTTTTCGCGATGATGATGCGCCAGCCCAAGCCGGTGGACAGCGATCTGGTAACCGCCGAATGAGCCGGCGCTACTTCGGTACCGACGGCATCCGTGGCCGGGTCGGCCAATCGCCGATTTCAGCCGATTTCGTGATGCGCCTGGGCAACGCGCTGGGCCGGGTGCTGGGAGAGCGTTGCGGACGCCGGCCGATCGTGGTCATCGGCAAGGACACGCGCATTTCCGGCTACATGTTCGAAGCCGCGCTGGAGGCCGGGCTGGTCGCCGCCGGCGCTGACGTGCAGCTGATGGGGCCGATGCCGACCCCGGCGGTGGCATTCCTGACCCGCACCCTAGGCGCCGACGCAGGCATCGTCATCAGTGCCTCGCACAACCCGCATTACGACAACGGCATCAAGTTCTTCTCGGCCGAGGGCGAAAAGCTCGCCGACGAGACCGAGCTGGCGATCGAAGCAGCGCTGGACCAGGACTTCGTCACCGTCGATTCGGATCGCCTCGGCAAGGCCATCCGCAGCCGCGAGGTGGTCGGCCGCTACATCGAATTCTGCAAGGCCAGCGTCGCCCGCAAGTTCGATCTGCGTGGGCTCAAAGTGGTGCTGGACTGCGCCCACGGCGCGACCTACCACATCGCGCCATTGCTGTTCCGCGAACTGGGTGCCGAGGTCATCGCCATCGGCGCCGAGCCCAACGGCGTCAACATCAACGATGGCGTCGGTTCGATGCACATCGACAATCTGTCGCGAAAGGTCCGGGAAGCCGGTGCGCACCTGGGCATCGCCTTCGACGGTGACGGCGATCGTGTGCTGATGGCGGACGACCAGGGCAGTCCGGTCGATGGCGACGATCTGTTGTACGTGCTGGCCAAATCCTGGCAGCGCAGCGGCCGGCTGAAGGGTGCGGTGGTCGGCACCCTGATGACCAATTACGGACTGGAGCGGGCGCTGGCGCAGCACGAGATCGCCTTCGTCCGGGCCAAGGTCGGCGACCGCTACGTGCACCAGGCGCTGGTCGAAGGGCAGGGCGTGCTCGGTGGCGAGGCCTCCGGCCATCTGCTGTGCCTGGATCGCGCCACCACCGGTGATGCGATCGTGGCCGCGTTGCAGGTGCTCGAGGCGATCAAGCGCAGTGGCCAGTCCCTGCGCGAGGCGCTTGAAGGCCTGGGCAAAGTGCCGCAGAAGACCATCAACGTGCGCCTGTCCGCTGGCAGCCGTCCGGTCGAAGCCGCCAGCGTGCAGGCCGCTCTGGCCCAGGCGCAGACGGCCGTGGCCGGCCGTGGCCGCGCTTTCCTGCGGCCATCGGGCACCGAGCCGGTGGTGCGGGTGACGGTGGAAGCAGACGATGAAACACTGATGCAGGACACCCTGGACAGCCTCGCCAATGCGGTGCGGGCCGTCGCCTGAACCGGGCGCAGGCAGGGCGTGAGCGCCCCGAGCAATACATCATTCAACCTGGGTGGCGCAGCCTGTCTGCGTCACCTGCAATGGAGCTGGCATGAGTTCGCGTATTCCCACCCTGGACATCACCCGTTTTGACAGCGACCGCGAGGCGTTCGTGGCCGAACTGGGCGCTGCATACCGGCAGTGGGGATTTGCCGGCATCCGCAACCACGGCATCAGCCAGCAGAGCATCGACGCGGCCTATGACGCGTTCAAGCGGTTCTTTGCGCTGCCGGACGAAGTCAAGCGCAAATACCACGTGGCTGGTGGTGGCGGTGCCCGCGGCTACACCCCGTTCGGGGTCGAGACGGCCAAGGACTCCAGGCATTTCGATCTCAAGGAGTTCTGGCATATCGGTCGCGAGATTGCGCAGGATTCGCCATATGCCGAGTTCATGCCGCCCAACCTGTGGCCCGATGAGGTGCCGGGCTTCCGCGAACATGGCTATGGCCTGTACCTGGCACTGGACCAGCTGGGCTCGCGGGTGCTGGCGGCGCTGGCGCTGCATATCGGCCTGCCGGAAGATTATTTCGTCAGCGTCACCAACAGCGGCAATTCGATCCTGCGGCCGATTCATTACCCGCCGATCACCGCCGACGACATCCCCAATGTGCGCGCCGGTGCCCATGAGGACATCAACCTGATCACCTTGCTGGTCGGCGCCAGCGCCGCTGGCCTGGAAGTGCGCTCGCAGCAGGGCGAGTGGGTGCCGTTCACCTCCGACGCCGACACCATCGTGGTCAACATCGGCGACATGCTGCAGCGGCTGACCAATCACGTGTATCCGTCCACCACCCACCGGGTCACCAATCCACCGGGCGAACAGGCGCGCCAGCCGCGCTATTCGGTGCCGTTCTTCCTGCACCCCAATCCGGATTTCCTGATCGACGTACTGCCTTCGACGATCACCGCCGACAACCCCAACCGCTATCCGCAGCCGATTACCGCGCAGGGCTACCTGGAGCAGCGGCTGCGCGAAATCAAGCTGAAGTAGCCGCTTCGTCCGCCCGCCGGCGGATTGCCGCGGGGGCCCGCGGCGGCGATACCACGGGCGCTTTGCCTGGACATCGGCTATCCTGCGCGCCTTGATTGGACAGGAATTGGTCTTATGCGTCGCAAACTGGTGGCGGGAAACTGGAAACTTCACGGCGATCGTCAGTTCGCCTACGGGCTCATGGACGAAATCGCCGCCGGCCGGCCACAAGGCCCGGTGGACTTGGTGATCCTGCCGCCGCTGCCATACCTGGGCGAGTTGATTGAAGATTACGCCCCGCGCGGAATCGGTTTCGGCGCGCAGGACGTCAGCAGCAACGAGAAGGGCGCCTACACCGGTGAAGTGTCCGCGGCGATGCTGATGGACGTCGGCGCCGCGTACGGCATGGTCGGGCATTCCGAGCGTCGCCAGTACCATGCCGAAAGCGACGAACTGGTGGCGCGCAAGTTCATCGCCGCGGGCAACGCCGGGCTGGTGCCGATCTGCTGCGTCGGCGAGACCCTGCAGCAGCGGGAGGCCGGTGAGACCGAGCAGGTCATCGGCCGCCAGCTGCAGGCGGTGCTGCAGGCCGCGGGCGTGACCGCTTTCGCCAGGGCCGTGGTCGCCTACGAGCCGGTCTGGGCCATCGGTACCGGCAAGACCGCCACGCCGGCGCAGGTCCAGTCGGTGCACGCATTCATCCGTGGCGTAGTCGCCGCACACGATGCTAGAATTGCCGATTCGCTGACCGTCCTGTACGGCGGCAGCGTCAAGCCCGACAACGCCGCGGAACTGTTCGCGCAGCCTGATGTCGATGGAGGGCTGGTAGGCGGTGCTTCGCTGGTGGCCCGCGACTTCCTTGCCATTGCCTCGGCGGCGGCGGAAAGCGCGTAAACCGGGTGGCACTCCGGAAGTCCGGCTTCCTCCGGGCTTAACAACCGAATCGAGACGAATTCGAAATGATGTTGATCCTCAATGTGATCTACGTGTTGGTCGCCGTGGCGATTGTCGCGTTGGTACTGATGCAGCGTGGTTCCGGCGCCCAGGCGGGTTCCGGTTTTGGCGCGGGCGCCTCCGGCACCGTGTTCGGCGCGCGTGGCGCGTCCAACTTCCTGTCCAAGAGCACCAAGTGGCTGGCAGTGGCGTTTTTCGGCATCAGCCTGTTCATGGCCTGGTACGCCAGCCATGGTGGTCGTCCGGCCACCGAGCAGAACCTGGGCGTGATGAGCGAAGCGCCGGTTGCCACCGCGCCGGCAACGCCGGCACCGGGCGAGGTATCGACTCAACCGTCGACCGTGCCCAGCACGCCGATCCAGACCGCGCCGGCATCGACCGTGCCCGCCGCACCGGAAGCGACGGTACCGGCACAGACCGCGCCGCAGCCGGCGCCGGCCACAGAACAACCAGCACCGGCAGCCCCGTCACAAGGCGGTTGAAGGAAGCTACAATAGTCCCCCGCGCGTCGCTGCCCAGCCGCGGCGCGTGGAACTTGCCCCGGTGGCGGAATTGGTAGACGCACTACCTTGAGGTGGTAGCGATGAAAGTCGTAGGGGTTCGAGTCCCCTCCAGGGCACCAATACCAGTCCTTTTCCCGGTTGTCCGCACGGCACCGAGGAAGACGATCTGCAGAAGCACCCAGCCCGCAGCGATGCGGGCTTTTTTTTGCCGGACCGCAGCGTGATCAGGGCGGTAAACGTTTACTACTTCGTAAACCAGACGGTACAATAAGACGGATTCGTCGGGCCCCGGTACGTGTTGCGGAAGGGGTACGGCGAGGCGCCGTCATCGCGGTCACCGTGGTGCCGGCGAAGTGGGTGCCACGGGAGCCGCCAACCGGCGTCCCGCCAATCCCTGGCGCACCCGCGCAAAGCCGCGCCCGGCGTGGCTCCACAAGCCAAATGCGAGTCTTTCGCAAGCTGCGTGCAGCGTTGCATGTAGAATTTGCGCGGGACGGATTAGGACAAGAAGAGAATCGCGAGTGCTGGCCAATTACCTTCCGACCTTACTGTTCCTGATGGTTGCCACCGGCATCGGCATCGCGCTGATGGTGGTTGGCCGCTTCCTCGGGCCGCGGCGTCCGGACGCCAAGAAACTCTCGCCGTACGAATGCGGCTTCGAAGCATTCGAAGACGCGCGCATGAAGTTCGACGTGCGCTATTACCTGATCGCCATCCAGTTCATCGTCTTTGATCTGGAAATCATCTTCATCGTGCCGTGGACGCAGGTGTTCCAGGAACTGGGCGCACGCGCGCTGGTGACCATGGGCCTGTTCGTCGGCATGCTGTTCCTCGGCTTTATTTACGTTTGGAAGAAGGGAGCGCTCGAATGGGAGTGATCCAGACCATTGACCGTCTGATGACCAACCCGATCCCGGAAGGGCGGGTGGATGACATCCTGCGCCCCGAGGGTGACAACCCGTTGCTGGAAAAAGGCTACGTGACCACCAGCATGGACGCGCTGCTCAACTGGGCGCGTACCGGCTCGATGTGGCCGATGACCTTCGGCCTGGCCTGCTGTGCGGTCGAGATGATGCACGCCGGTGCCTCGCGCCTGGATCTGGACCGCTACGGGGTGGTGTTCCGGCCGTCGCCGCGCCAGTCCGACGTGATGATCGTCGCCGGCACCCTGGTCAACAAGATGGCGCCGGCGCTGCGCAAGGTCTACGACCAGATGCCCGACCCGAAGTGGGTGATTTCGATGGGCAGCTGCGCCAACGGCGGCGGCTACTACCATTACTCCTACTCGGTGGTGCGTGGCTGTGATCGCATCGTCCCGGTCGACGTCTACGTGCCGGGTTGCCCGCCCACCGCCGAAGCACTGGTGTACGGCATCCTGCAGTTGCAGAAGAAGATCTGGCGGACCCAGTCGGTCGCCAACAAGACCATCGAGCGCTGACCCGCCCGCTGGTGGCTTTCCCCCTTTCAAATTCCAAGAGCACGCCACGCCCCATGGCAGAGCAAGCTTCAAACTTCATTGACCGGCTGCGCGCGCGTTTTGCCGATGCGCAGATCCTCGTGGCCCGGCCACGCGCCGAGATCACGCTGGAAGTCGCGGCGTCGCAGTGGCACGAGACCTGCCTGGCATTGCGCGACGAACTCGGTTTCGAGCAGTTGTCCGACCTGTGCGGCGTCGACTACCTGGGCTATGGCAGCGATGAGTGGGACACCTCCGACGTGTCCAATGAAGGCTTCAGCCGCGGTGTCGAAGGCAATGGCCCCGGCCGCTTCAACTGGGAACAGCGCCCGCAGGGTGGCGGCCCGGAACGTCGCTTCGCCGCCGTTGCCCACCTGATTTCCTACCAGCACAACCAGCGCCTGCGCGTGCGCTGCTTCGCCAGCAATGACGACCTGCCGGTGGTGGCCTCGGTCACCGACATCTGGGTCGGCGCCAACTGGTTTGAACGCGAAGCCTTCGATCTGTACGGCATCATCTTCGAAGGCCACCCGGACCTGCGCCGGATCCTGACCGATTACGGTTTCGTCGGCCATCCGTTCCGCAAGGATTTCCCGCTGATCGGTAACGTGGAAGTGCGTTACGACGAAGAAAAACAGCGCGTCATCTACGAGCCGGTAACCTCGGTCGAACCCCGCGTCGGCGTGCCGCGCGTGATCCGCGATGATGCGCGCTACCAGACCGCTGCCGACGAAGCCGTGCAGCGGGAGGCATCCAAATGACCCAGATTGAGCAGGCCCACGAGGCATTTGCGAGCAATCCTGCCGAAAGCAAGCAGGAAATCCGCAACTACACGATGAACTTCGGCCCGCAGCATCCGGCCGCGCACGGCGTGTTGCGCCTGATCCTGGAAATGGACGGCGAAACCATCATCCGTGCCGACCCACACGTCGGCTTGTTGCACCGTGGCACCGAGAAGCTGGCCGAATCCAAGCCGTTCAACCAGTCGATTGGCTACATGGATCGCCTCGACTACGTGTCGATGATGTGCAACGAGCACGCCTACGTGCGCGCCATCGAAACCCTGATGGGGATCGAAGCGCCGCAACGCGCGCAGTACATCCGCACCATGTTCGATGAGATCACCCGCATCCTCAATCACCTGATGTGGATCGGTTCCAACGGTCTGGATCTGGGTGCGATGGCGGTGATGCTGTACGCATTCCGCGAGCGCGAAGAGCTGATGGACTGCTATGAAGCGGTCAGCGGCGCGCGCATGCATGCGACCTATTACCGCCCCGGTGGCGTCTACCGTGATCTGCCGGATCACATGCCGCGCTACAAGGAATCGCCCTGGCACAAGGGCAAGTCGCTGAAGCGGCTGAATGCGGCCCGCGAAGGCTCGCTGCTGGACTTCCTCGAGGACTTCACCCGTACCTTCCCGGAACGCGTGGACGAGTACGAGACCCTGCTGACCGACAACCGTATCTGGAAGCAGCGCACCGTCGGCATCGGCGTGGTGTCGCCGGAAGAAGCGCGTGCCTGGGGCATGACCGGGGTGATGCTGCGTGGCTCGGGCATCGAATGGGATCTGCGCAAGAAGCAGCCTTACGCCAGGTACGACGCGGTCGATTTCGATATCCCGGTCGGCGTCAACGGCGACTGCTACGACCGCTATCTGGTGCGGGTGGCGGAAATGCGCCAGTCCAACCACATCATCAAGCAGTGTGTGGACTGGCTGAAGGCCAACCCCGGCCCGGTGATGGTGCAGAACTTCAAGGTCGCGCCGCCCAGCCGTGAAGAGATGAAGGACGACATGGAAGCGTTGATCCATCACTTCAAGCTGTTCAGCGAAGGCTACTGCGTGCCGGCCGGCGAAACCTACGCCGCGGTCGAGGCACCGAAGGGCGAGTTTGGCTGCTACCTGGTATCGGACGGCGCCAACAAGCCGTTCCGGGTCAAGCTGCGTGCCCCGGGGTTTGCCCATCTTTCTTCCATGGACGCGATCGTCAAGGGCCACATGCTGGCCGACGTGGTGGCCATGATTGGTACTTACGATTTGGTATTTGGTGAGGTGGACCGATGAGGGCCACGGGTAATTTTGAAGCAGCGCGTCATGTCGACCCGCTGGTCGTTCTCAGCGACGCCACGCGCGCGCACATCGATCACTGGCTGAGCAAGTTTCCGCCGGATCGCAAGCGTTCGGCGGTGTTGCAGGGCCTGCATGCCGCACAGGAACAGAACCAGGGCTACCTGACCGACGAGCTGATCGCCGGTGTCGCCAAGTACCTGGACCTGCCGCCGGTCTGGGCCTACGAAGTCGCCAGCTTCTATTCGATGTTCGAAACCGCGCCGGTCGGCCGCAACAACGTCGCCTTCTGCACCAACATCAGCTGCTGGCTCAACGGCGCCGAGGATCTGGTCAGGCACGCCGAGCAGAAGCTGGGTTGCAAGCTGGGCCAGTCGACCGCCGATGGCCGCGTGTACCTGAAGCGCGAAGAAGAATGCGTGGCCGCCTGCTGCGGCGCCCCGGTGGTCGTGATCAACGGCCACTATCACGAGAAGCTCACCCCGGCCAAGGTCGACGAGCTGTTGGACGGGTTGGAATAAGCGCATGGCACAGCATCCGCACACATCCGCAGGCTACGGCCCGGTCGGTCCGGCGCCGAAAGAGCACCAGGTGGTCTACACCACCTTGCACTTCGACAAGCCGTGGTCATACGAAAACTACCTCAAGACCGGTGGCTACAGCGCCCTGCGCAGGATCATCGAAGAGAAGATCCCGCCGGCCGACGTGGTCGAGATGGTCAAGGCGTCCGGCCTGCGTGGTCGCGGCGGCGCAGGTTTCCCGACCGGCCTGAAGTGGAGCTTCATGCCCAAGGGCGAGATGCAGAAGTACATCCTCTGCAACTCGGACGAATCCGAACCCGGTACCGCCAAGGACCGCGACATCCTGCGCTTCAACCCGCATGCGGTGATCGAGGGCATGGCGATCGCCTGTTACGCCACCGGCAGCACCGTGGCCTACAACTACCTGCGTGGCGAATTCCACCACGAGCCGTTCGAGCATCTGGAAGAGGCCACCGCCGAAGCCTATGCCAACGGCTGGCTGGGCAAGAACGTGCTCGGCTCCGGCATCGACATCGACATCTACAACGCGCTCGGCGCCGGCGCCTATATCTGCGGTGAGGAAACCGCATTGATGGAATCGCTGGAAGGCAAGAAGGGCCAGCCGCGCTTCAAGCCACCGTTCCCGGCCAACTTTGGCCTGTACGGCAAGCCGACCACGATCAACAACACCGAGACCTATGCCTCGGTGCCGGCGATCATCCGCAATGGTGCCGAGTGGTTCCTCAACCTCGGCAAGCCCAACAATGGCGGTCCGAAGATTTTTTCGGTATCCGGCCACGTGGCCAATCCGGGCAATTACGAAATCCGCCTCGGCACGCCGTTCGCCGAATTGCTGGACATGGCCGGCGGCATCCGCAACGGCCACAAGATCAAGGCAGTGATCCCGGGTGGTTCATCGATGCCGGTGTTGCCCGGCGAGACCATGATGGGCCTGACCATGGACTACGACAGCATCCAGAAGGCCGGTTCGGGCCTGGGGTCGGGCGCGGTCATCGTGATGGACGAAACCACCTGCATGGTGCGTGCCTGCCAGCGCATCGCGCGCTTCTATTACGCCGAAAGCTGCGGCCAGTGCACCCCGTGCCGTGAAGGCACTGGCTGGATGTACCGGATGCTGACCCGCATCGTCGATGGCAAGGCCACCGTCGACGACCTCAATACGCTGAAGGCTGCTGCCGGCCAGATCGAAGGCCACACCATCTGCGCATTCGGCGAAGCCGCGGCGTGGCCGGTGCAGGGCATGCTGCGCCACTTCTGGCATGAATTCGAGTACTACATCCTCAATGGCCACTCCATTGTCGATGCCAAAGCCAACCCGGAGGCGGCTGCCGCATGAGTGCGCAACCTGCAAATCCCAACGTTCCGCCGGATCACGTCACCATCGAGATCGACGGCCAGTCCATGGCCGTGCCGAAGAACTCGATGATCATCCAGGCCGCCGACAAGGCCGGCATCCCGATCCCGCGTTTCTGCTATCACGACAAGCTGGCGATCGCCGCCAACTGCCGCATGTGCCTGGTCGACGCCGAGATGGGCGGCCGTGCTTCGCCGAAGCCGCTGCCGGCCTGCGCGACGCCGGTAGCCGACGGCATGAAGGTGTTCACCCGTAGCGAGAAGGCGCTCAAGGCGCAGCGCAACGTGATGGAATTCCTGCTGATCAACCATCCACTGGATTGCCCGATCTGTGATCAGGGCGGCGAGTGCGAACTGCAGGACCTGTCGCTGGGCTATGGCCGTTCGGTCAGCCGCTTCCAGGAACGCAAGCGTGTGGTACCCGACGAGGATCTGGGTCCGCTGGTCGCCACCGAAATGACCCGCTGCATCCAGTGCACCCGTTGCGTGCGCTTCACCGCCGAGATAGCCGGTACCTACGAACTGGGCGGCATGTACCGCGGTGAAAACCTGCAGATCGGCACCTACGACGGCAAGCCGCTGACTACCGAGCTGTCCGGCAACGTCATCGACGTGTGCCCGGTCGGCGCGCTGACCAACAAGGTGTTCCAGTTCCGCGCCCGTCCGTGGGAACTGATCGCGCGCGAATCGATCGGCTACCACGATGCGATGGGTTCCAATCTGTTCCTGCACACGCGGCGCGGCGAAGTGCTGCGCGCGGTGCCGCGCGACAACGAAGCGGTCAACGAGTGCTGGCTGTCGGATCGTGATCGTTATTCGCACCAGGGCCTGTATAGCGACGACCGTGCGCTCAAGCCGCTGCAGAAGGTCAATGGCGAATGGCGTGAAGTCAGCTGGGCCGAAGGCCTGGCCGCCGCCGCCGAGATCCTGCGTGCCCATCAGGGCGACGATCTCGGCGTGCTGGTCCATCCCGCCACCTCCAACGAGGAAGGCGGATTGCTGGCGGCGCTGGCTGCTGGACTGGGCAGCGGCAACCTGGATCACCGCATCAACAACCGCGATTTCTCCGATGGCGCGGTGGCCCAGCCGTTCGCACTGCCACTGGCCGAGATCGAGCAGGCCGACACCATCATCGTGTTCGGCAGCAACATCCGCCACGAACTGCCGCTGCTGCACCAGCGCATCCGCAAGGCCAACCGCAACGGCGCCAAGGTGCATGTGGTCAACCCGGTGGATTTCGATTTCACCTTCAACGTCGCCAGCAAGCAGATTGTCGCGCCGTCGCAGCTGGCGGCCGCGCTTGACGATGCCGGTTTGCGCGATGCCGCGCAGTCGGCTCGCCGTGCCGTGTTGATTGTCGGTGGCATGGTCGAAAACCACCCGAATGCCGCCGCGCTGCGTGCCGCCGCGGGCGCCTTCGCTGCCGCGACCGGCGCCTCGCTGTGCCGTATTCCGCAGGGCGCCAATGCCGTTGGCCTGGCCCGTCACGGCGTGTTGCCGACGCAGCGCGACGTCGCCGCCATGCTGGCGCAACCGCGCAACGCCTACATCATCTACGGCATCGAGCCGGGCCTGGACTTCGCCGACACCGGCGCCGCGCAGAAAGCCCTGAACGCGGCCAAGGTCGTTGCGTTCAGCCAGTTTGCCTGCCAGTCCACCCGCAACGTTGCCGATGTCATCCTGCCGATTGGTTCGCTGGCCGAAATCGAAGCCACGCTGACCAATCTGGATGGCCGTGATCAGCTGACCCAGGCCGGCGGCAAGCTGCCCGGTGGCGCCCGTGAAGGCTGGCGCGTGCTGCGTGCGCTGGGTGGCGAGCTGAAGCTGGCATCGTTTGAATTCACCGATATCGCCGGCGCGCGGGCACTGGCCGGGCAGCAGCAGGCGCCAGCCAGCATTGCCAGCAGCGCCGCCGCTGCGGCCGACAGCAACGGCCTGGAATTGGCGGTCAGCGCGGCGATCTACCGCACCGACGCCACCGTGCGCCGCGCCGACGCGCTGCAGCAGCACCCGCTGACCGTGGGCGCCCGTGCGGTGATGGCACCGACCGACGCGGAAGCTGCTGGCCTGGCGCAGGGCAGGGTGGTCAAGCTGTCGGCGAGCAATGGCACCGCGACCTTGCCGGTACACCTGGACGCACGGGTGGCGGCGGGAACGGTCTGGATTGAAAGCGGCTACGGCGCGACCGCGCCGCTGGGCGCGGGACGGGTGACGGTGGTGAGCGCATGAACGAGTTGTTGATCAATGCCATCGGCCCGCTGCGCGAGTGGTTCTTCGGGCTGGGCGACATCGGCATGATTCTGTGGATCGTGCTGAAGATCCTGCTGATCGCGATGCCGGTGATCATCACCGTCGCGTTCTACGTGGTCTGGGAACGCAAGCTGATTGGCTGGATGCACGTGCGCCACGGGCCGATGTACGTCGGCATGGGCATCTTCCAGGCCTTCGCCGACGTCTTCAAACTGCTGTTCAAGGAAATCATCCAGCCCAGCAGCGCGCACAAGGCGATGTACATCATCGCGCCGTTGATAACCCTGGCGCCGGCCTTCGCCGCGTGGGCGGTGGTGCCGTTCGATGCCCAGCTGGTACTGTCCAACGCCAATGCCGGCCTGTTGTACCTGCTGGCGATGACCTCGCTGGGTGTGTACGGCATCATCCTGGCTGGCTGGGCATCCAACTCCAAGTACGCCTTCCTCGGCGCGATGCGTTCTGCCGCGCAGGTGGTCAGCTACGAAATCGCGATGGGCTTTGCCCTGGTCGGGGTGATGATCGCCGCTGGCAGCCTCAACCTCAGCCAGATCGTGATGGCGCAGGCCGGCAACAACGGCTTCTTCGAGTGGTTCTGGCTGCCGCTGTTCCCGCTGTTCATCGTCTACTGGGTATCAGGCGTCGCCGAAACCAACCGCGCCCCGTTCGACGTGGTCGAAGGCGAGTCGGAAATCGTCGCCGGCCACATGGTCGAGTATTCGGGCGCCGCGTTCGCGCTGTTCTTCCTGGCCGAATACGCCAACATGATCCTGGTCAGCTTCCTGGTCGCGCTGTTCTTCATGGGCGGCTGGCTGAGCCCGCTGCAGGGCTGGATCACTGCCGACGTGTCGCCCTGGGTCAACTGGATCTGGACCGGTGGCTGGCCGTGGCTGTTCCTGAAAGTGGTGTTCTTCATGAGCGCCTACATCTGGTTCCGCGCCAGCTTCCCGCGCTACCGCTATGACCAGATCATGCGCCTGGGCTGGAAGGTGTTCATCCCGCTGACCATTGCCTGGATCGCGGTGACCGCATTGATGGTGTTCTTCCACGTGTTCGAGAAAGGCGTCTGAGTGATGAATAAAGTGGTCCATTACTTCAAGAGCCTGCTGCTGCTGGAATTGCTGCAGGGCCTTTGGCTGACCCTGAAGTACACCTTCAAGCCGAAATACACCATGATGTATCCGATGGAGAAGTTCCCGCAGTCGCCGCGTTTCCGTGGCCTGCATGCGCTGCGCCGCTATCCGAACGGCGAAGAACGCTGCATCGCCTGCAAGTTGTGCGAAGCAGTGTGCCCGGCGCTGGCAATCACCATCGATTCGACCAAGCGCGAAGACGGCAGCCGCCGGACCACCCGCTACGACATCGATCTGTTCAAGTGCATCTACTGCGGCTTCTGCGAAGAAAGCTGCCCGGTCGATTCGATCGTCGAGACGCATGTACTGGAATACCACTTCGACAAACGTGGCCAGAACGTGGTCACCAAGCCGCAGCTGCTGGCGATCGGGGATCGGCTCGAAGCCGAAATCGCCGAGCGCCGCGCCGCCGACGCCGCATACCGCTGAGGTTAGACATGGATTGGGTATTAATCAGTTTCTACGCGTTCGCCGCCATCGCCGTAGCCGCGGCCGGTGCGGTCATCAGCGTGCGCAACCCGGTGCACTCGGTACTGTTCCTGGTACTGACATTCTTCTCGATCGCCTGCGTCTGGCTGTTGGTCGGCGCTGAATTCCTGGGCGTGGCGCTGGTGCTGGTATATGTCGGCGCGGTGATGGTGCTGTTCCTGTTCGTGGTGATGATGCTGGACATCGATATCGTCGCCGTCCGCGAGGGCTGGGTGAAGTTCCTGCCGGTCGGGGTGGTGGTGGCGGTGGTAATGCTGGCGCAGATGCTGGTGCTCATCGGGGTCAAGGCACGCATGGCCAGCCCGTTGCCGGCTGACAATGCCGCCGCGGCCGCTGCCGATGTATCCAATACCACCTGGCTGGCGCGCAGCCTGTTCACCGAATTCCTGCTGCCGTTCGAATTCGCCGCCGTGATCCTGACCGTAGCGGTGGTCGCCGCGGTCATGCTGACCCTGCGCAAGCGCACCGGCATCAAGACCCAGAACCCGTCCGAGCAGTCGCGGGTCAAGGCGGCCGGTCGGGTCCGCATGGTCAAGATGGACGTGGTCAGGCCGGCCGTGCCGGAGACCGTCGTCGACGCCCCCGCCAGCCCGTCGGAGAAGCAGCCATGATCACCCTGGGACATCTGTTGGCGCTCGGCGCGGTGCTGTTCTGCATCAGCGTTGCCGGCATCTTCCTCAACCGCAAGAACGTCATCGTGCTGCTGATGTCGATCGAACTGATGCTGTTGTCGGTCAACATCAACTTCGTCGCGTTCTCGCGCCAGCTGGGCGACCCGGCGGGGCAGATTTTCGTGTTCTTCATTCTGACGGTGGCGGCTGCCGAAGCGGCCATCGGCCTGGCCATCCTGGTCACCCTGTTCCGTACCCGGCGCACGATCAACGTCGCCGAAGTCGATACGCTCAAAGGCTGATGCACTGATGGAAGTCGCAATCTCCAAGAACATCCTGCTGGCGGTGGTGCTGGCGCCGCTGCTGGGCAGCATCATTGCCGGCCTGTTTGGCCGCCAGATCGGCCGCGCCGGTGCCCACATCGTCACCATCCTCGGCGTGGCGGTGAGCTGCGCGCTGTCGATGCTGGTGCTGTACCAGCTGGTCTGGCAGGGCGCGTCGCCGTTCAACCAGAACATCTACACCCTGTTCGAAGTGGGCAACCTGAGCGGCCACGTCGGTTTCATGATCGACAAGCTGACCGCGATGATGATGGTGGTGGTGACCTTCGTGTCGCTGCTGGTCCACGTCTACACCATCGGCTACATGGCCGAGGATCCCGGCTACCAGCGCTTCTTCAGCTACATCTCGCTGTTTACCTTCAGCATGCTGATGCTGGTGATGAGCAACAACTTCCTGCAGCTGTTCTTCGGCTGGGAAGCAGTGGGCCTGGTCTCGTACCTGCTGATCGGTTTCTGGTTCAAGAAGCCGAGCGCGGTGTTCGCCAACATGAAGGCCTTCCTGGTCAATCGCGTCGGCGACTTCGGCTTCCTGCTCGGTATCGCCGGCGTGCTGCTGATGTTCGGCACCCTGGATTACGCCAGTGTGTTCGCCAACTCGACCCTGCTGGCCGGTAAGGCCATCCCGGTCTGGTCGGGCGCGGTTTCGCTGTTCGGCCACAGCTGGCAGTTGATGGATGAGCCGGCGATCTGGTCGATTGCCACCATCATCTGCATCTGCCTGTTCATCGGCGCGATGGGCAAGTCGGCACAGGTGCCGCTGCACGTCTGGCTGCCGGATTCGATGGAAGGTCCGACCCCGATTTCGGCGCTGATCCACGCGGCGACGATGGTCACCGCCGGCATCTTCATGGTCGCGCGGATGTCGCCGTTGTTCGAACTGTCCGATACCGCGCTCAACTTCGTGCTGTTCATCGGCGCCACCACCGCGCTGTTCACCGGCCTGATCGGCATCGTCCAGAACGACATCAAGCGCGTGGTCGCCTATTCGACCCTGTCGCAGCTGGGCTACATGACCGTGGCGCTGGGCGTGTCGGCCTATTCGGCGGCGGTGTTCCATCTGATGACCCATGCCTTCTTCAAGGCACTGCTGTTCCTGGCCGCCGGTTCGGTCATCATCGGCATGCACCACGAGCAGGACATGCGCAAGATGGGCGGCCTGCGCAAGTACATGCCGATTACCTACATCACCAGCCTGATCGGCACCCTGGCGCTGGTCGGCACGCCGTTCTTCTCCGGCTTCTACTCGAAGGACAGCATCATCGAGGCCGCCCAGCACCATGCCCACGAGGCGCACAGCTTGGTCGCCAGCTACGGCTACTGGTCGGTGCTGCTGGGCGTGTTCATCACCAGCCTGTACAGCTTCCGCCTGCTGTACATGACCTTCCACGGCAAGGAACGTTTCCGCGACGTGCATGCCGATCATGGCCATGATGATCATGCGCATGACGATCATGCGCATGAGGAGCACGGCCACCACGGAGCGCATGAACCGCACGAATCACCGTGGGTGGTGACGCTGCCGCTGATCCTGCTGGCGATCCCGTCGATCTTCATCGGTTACTTCACCATCGGCCCGATGCTGTTCGCCACCGATTGGAGCGGCCATCACCAGCAGCTGCCGTTCTTCCTTGGTGCGATCGATTTCATCAATCCGGCCGCCGATACCATGGCCGCGCTGAAGGAAGAATTCCATGGCCCGTGGGCGTTCGCCCTGCACGGTCTGACCGCGTGGCCGTTCTGGCTGGCGCTGGCCGGTTTCGTCACCGCTACGGTGTTCTTCCTGCTCAAGCCGGAATGGGCCGCACAGGCGCGCAAGACCTTCGCGCTGCCGGTGCGGATCCTGGAAAACAAGTACGGCATGGACGCTCTATGGCTTGGACGCTGGGGCTTTACCGGGCTGGGCCTGAAGTTGGGGCGTGCCTCGCGCACGGTCGACAGCCGGCTCATCGACGGCGCCTTCGTCAACGGCAGCGCCAAGCTGGTGGACCTGGCCGCCAACCTGTTGCGCCGGACCCAGTCGGGCTTCCTGTACCACTACGCTTTCGCAATGATCCTCGGCCTGATTGTGTTGTTGGCCGTCGTCCTGCGTTTCTGGCAATGAGCGCCCTGGCGCTGAACTGAACGGATACCACTCGTGTCGAACTGGCCTTTGCTAAGTATTTTGATCTGGTTGCCGATTCTCGGCGGAGCCGCGGTGCTCGCGTTGGGTAGCGGCAGGGCAAGTCTTGCGCGCTGGACCGCGCTGGCGGTGGCGGTGCTGACCTTCCTGCTCAGCCTGCCGCTGCTGAGTGGCTTCGATGCCGCCAACCCGGGCATGCAGTTCGTCGAGAAGCACGCCTGGATCCCGAGCTTCAACATCTGGTACGCGCTGGGCGCCGATGGCATTGCCATCGCCCTGATCCTGCTGACCACGCTGGTCACCGTGTTGACCCTGATCGGTGCCTGGACCTCGATCGACAAGCGGGTCAATCAGTACGTCGCCGCGTTCCTGATCCTGGAAGGCGTCACCGTCGGCATCTTCGCCGCCACCGATGCGATGCTGTTCTACGTGTTCTTTGAAGCGATGCTGATTCCGATGTTCCTGATCATCGGCGTCTGGGGCGGCCCGCGTCGCATCTACGCGGCAGTCAAGTTCTTCCTGTACACCTTCCTCGGCTCGGTGTTCATGCTGCTGGCGCTGATCTACCTGTACCTGAAGGGTGGCAGCTTCCAGATCGCCGATTTGTACGCGTTGCCGCTGAGCATGAAGGAGCAAACCTGGCTGTTCTTCGCTTTCCTGATCGCGTTTGCGGTCAAGGTGCCGATGTTCCCGGTCCACACCTGGTTGCCGGACGCGCACGTCGAGGCGCCGACCGCCGGTTCGGTGATCCTGGCCGCCATCGCGCTGAAAATCGGTGGCTACGGATTGATCCGCTTCAACCTGCCGATCGTGCCCGACGCCGGCCACGAATACGCCTGGGTGGTGATCACGCTGTCGTTGATTGCGGTCATCTACGTCGGTCTGGTGGCGCTTGTCCAGGACGACATGAAGAAGCTGATCGCCTATTCGTCGGTCTCGCACATGGGCTTCGTCACCATCGGCATCTTCATCGCCTTTGGCCTGGTCCGTGATTACGGCAATCTCGATGGGGCCCGCCTGGGTCTGCAGGGCGCGATGGTGCAGATGATTTCGCACGGTTTCGTCTCCGGTGCGATGTTCTCCTGCGTCGGCGTGCTGTACGACCGCATGCACACCCGCATGATCCGCGACTACGGCGGCGTGGCCAATGTCATGCCATGGTTCGCGGTGTTCTTCGTGCTGTTCGGCATGGCCAACGCTGGCCTGCCGGGCACCAGCGGCTTCGTCGGCGAATTCATGGTCATCCTGGCCAGCTTCCAGAAGCATCCGCTGATCGCGCTGGCCGCGGCCAGTACCCTGATCATCGGCGCCGCCTACACGTTGTGGCTGGTCCGCCGGGTGATGTATGGCGAGGTCGCCAATGCCCACGTCGCCGAGCTGAAGGACATCAACCGCCGCGAGGCGTTGGTGCTGGGCCTGTTCGCCGCCGGCGTGCTGGCGCTGGGCGTCTATCCCAAGCCGCTGACCGACCTGATGGAGCCCTCGATTGCCCAACTGGCGATGCAGCTCGCCAACAGCAAGCTGTAAGGAAGAATGATGACAACGCCGATGTTGCCCCCCGCTACCGACCTGTTGCCGCTGTTGCCGGAAGTGACCCTGATCGCCGGTGCGTTCGTGCTGCTGATCCTTGACCTGTTCCTGGACAAGTCGCAGCGGGCGATCACCCACGTGCTGGCGCTGGCGGTGCTCGCCGCCGCGCTGTTCATGCTGTACACCAATGCCGGTGGCCTGGGCACCGTGTTCAATGGCATGTTCGTCCGCGACGTGATGGCCAACGTCACCAAGCTGGCGATCGTGCTGGTCAGCGGTCTGTCGCTGATCTACGCCTGGCCGTACCTGCGCGAGCGTGATCTGTATCCGGGTGAAGTACCGGTGCTGGTGCTGTTCGCGACCGCCGGCATGATGATGATGGTCTCGGCCGGCAGCATGGTCATGGCCTACCTCGGCCTGGAACTGCTGGCGTTGTGTTCCTACGCGCTGGTCGCGTTGAACCGCGATGACGGCCTGTCGGCGGAAGCGGCGATGAAATACATCGTGCTCGGCTCGCTGGCCTCGGGCCTGCTGCTTTACGGCATGTCACTGGTCTACGGCGCCACCGGCACCCTGCATCTGCCAGGCATCCACGAAGCCGCCGCGCAGGCGCTGGCCGGGCAGGGCGGCGACAACCGCCTGCTGCTGCTGACCGGGGTGGTGTTCCTGGTTGCCGGCGTGGCATTCAAGCTGGGCGCGGCTCCCTTCCATATGTGGTTGCCTGACGTTTACCAGGGCGCGCCGACCCCGATCACCCTGTTCATCAGCTCCGGTCCCAAGCTGGCGGCGTTCGCGATGGCCTTCCGCCTGCTGGAAAACGGCGTCGGTCCGGCCGCCGCACAGTGGCATTGGCTGATTGCCGGATTGGCGACCGCTTCGCTGATCATCGGCAACGTCATCGCCATCGCCCAGACCAACCTCAAGCGCATGCTGGCCTATTCGACGGTCTCGCACGTCGGCTTCCTGCTGGTCGGTTTCGCCGGTGGCGGCGCGCAGGGCTATTCGGCCGCGCTGTTCTACGCGATCAGCTACGCGCTGATGTCGGCGGCCGCGTTCGGCGCCATCATTCTGCTGTCGCGGCAGGGCTTCGAGGCCGATCGCATCGACGACTTCAAGGGCCTGAATGCACGCAATCCCTGGCAGGCGCTGCTGGTGTTGTTCGTGATGGCCTCGCTGGCCGGTATCCCGCCGTTCCTCGGCTTCTGGGCCAAGCTGGCGGTGCTCGGCGCGGCGGTCCATGGTGGCCTGATCTGGCTGACCGTGGTCGCGGTGGTGTGCGCGGTGATTGGCGCGTTCTATTACCTGCGCGTGATCAAGGTCATGTACTTCGATGAACCGGTCGGCGCGGTGCCGGTACCACGCAAGGATCGCTTCATGCCGATCGTGTTCGGCATCAATGCGGTTGCACTGCTGGTGCTGGGCTTTGCCTGGAATCCGCTGATGGCATGGTGCCAGCAGGCATTTGCCGCAACGGTCACCGGATAAGAGTTATTTTGCTGAATTGGGCTTGCATTATCCGGCCCGGTTCTTCATAATTCCGCTTCTGCTGCGGGGTGGAGCAGTCTGGCAGCTCGTCGGGCTCATAACCCGAAGGTCGCAGGTTCAAATCCTGCCCCCGCTACCAAGCTTTTCTTCTCGGGAGAGCCTTTGCAAAGAGGCTCTCCCGATTAAGAAGCTCGGGCTTGTAAAGATGCATGTTCCCATCTTTACACCGGAATCCAGCGCATCGGACAAGGGGCCCATCGGGCCCTTTCTTGTTTTTGTAATATCGCCTCTGCGGCGACATCCCTTCCAGGCGACAGGTCATCACGTGAGCGAAAAGGCAAACCAAATCGCTAGCCTGCTGGCACCGACGGTCCAGGCCCTCGGGCTTGAACTGCTGGGGGCCGAATACCTGCCCGCGCCGGGCAGTGCCACGCTGCGCTTGTACATCGACGTGCCGGCGGCCGAACAGGACAGCCGCATCGTCAACATCGACGATTGCGAAACCGTCAGCCGCGAAGTCTCGGCACAGCTGGACGTGGAAGACCCGATCACCGGCAACTACACCCTGGAAGTGTCCTCGCCGGGCATCGACCGCCCGCTGTTCACGCTGCAGCAGTTCGCGCGGCACCAGGGCGAGTCGGCCAAGGTCAACCTGAAGCTGCCGCAGCTCGGCCGGCGCCGCCTGCAGGGCATGATCGTCCGCATCGAGGACGAACAGGTCGTGTTTGCGGTCGATGGCAATGAAGTGCCGGTGGCGTTCGACAACATCGACAAGGCGCGCCTGGTACCGGACTGGGCGGCGCTGGGATTTGCCCCGGAAAAGCCCGGCAGGAAACCGAAATCCGGCACCGGCCCGAGTGGGGCAGGGGCCAAGAAGACAGGGGCGCAGAAGCCGGCCCCCAAGAAAACAGGCAAGCAACCCTCTAACAAGCCGGCGGCCACCAAGCCGCGAGCGGAGTGAGATGAGAAATGAGTAAGGAACTTTTGCTGGTGGTGGATGCGGTCGCCAACGAAAAAGGCGTGCCGCGTGAAGTGATCTTCGACGCGATTGAAGCCGCGCTGGCGTCTGCCGCCAAGAAGCGCTACCTGGACCAGGACGTGCAGGTGCGGGTGACCATCGACCACAAGGATGGCAACTACGAAACCTTCCGCCGCTGGGAAGTGGTGGCCGACGACGTGGTGATGGAGTCGCCCGACCGCCAGATCCGTCTGATGGACGCAGTCGACGAAGCCGAAGGCGTCGAAGTCGGTGACTACATCGAAGAACAGATTGAAAACCCCGACTTCGGTCGCATCGCCGCGCAGGCCGCCAAGCAGGTCATCGTCCAGCGCGTGCGCGAAGCCGAGCGTGCGCAGGTGGTCGATGCCTGGAAGGACCGCATCGGCGAGCTGGTCACCGGTGTGGTCAAGCGTGCCGAACGCGGCAACATCTTTGTCGACCTCGGCGGTAATGCCGAAGCCTTCATCGCCAAGGACAAGGGCATCCCGCGCGACGTCCTGCGCGCCGGTGACCGTGTCCGCGGCTATCTGTTCGACGTGCGTTCCGAGCCGCGTGGCCCGCAGCTGTTCATCAGCCGCGCCGCGCCGGAATTCATGATTGAGCTGTTCAAGCTGGAAGTGCCGGAAGTCGGCCAGGGCCTGGTCGAAATCAAGGCCTGCGCCCGCGACCCGGGCGACCGCGCCAAGATCGCGGTGCTCGCCCACGATACCCGCACCGATCCGATCGGCGCCTGCATCGGCATGCGTGGTTCGCGCGTGCAGGCGGTGTCCAACGAGCTCAACGGTGAGCGCGTCGACATCGTGTTGTGGAACGACAATCCGGCCACCTTCGTCATCAATGCGATGGCGCCGGCCGAAGTGCAGTCGATCATCGTCGATGAGGAAAAGCACTCGATGGATCTGGCCGTGGCCGAGGATCGCCTGGCCCAGGCCATCGGCAAGGGCGGCCAGAACGTGCGCCTGGCCAGCCGCCTGACCGGCTGGCAGCTCAACGTGATGACCCAGGACCAGGTCGCCGCCAAGTCCGAAGCTGAACAGGCAGTCGCCCGCCAGCTGTTCATGGACAAGCTGGAAGTGGACGAGGAAATCTCGACCATCCTGGTCGCCGAAGGCTTCAGCACGGTCGAGGAAATCGCCTACGTGCCGGTCGGCGAACTGCTGGCGGTGGAAGGCTTTGACGAGGATATCGTCGAGGAACTGCGCGCCCGCGCCCGCGACGCGCTGCTCAACGAAGCACTGGCTGAAGAGGAAGTGCTGGAAGAAAACCAGCCGGCGGAAGACCTGCTGGCACTGGATGGCATGGACGAGGAAACCGCCTACGCGCTGGCCTCGCATGGCGTCCGCACCAGTGAGGACCTGTCCGATCTGGCAGCCGACGAAGTGGTCGAATTTGGCATCGAGGGCCTGGATGAAGCGCGCGCCGCCGCGCTGATCCTGGCGGCCCGCGCCGAGGAGATCGCCCGTCTGGAGCGCGGCGAATGAGCCGGCAATGAACGCCCCCCTGGCACCCTCAGGGTTTAGAATCCGCGTTACCCTTGCACTGAGCGTAGGGGGCGCAAACTAGGTCATAGGATACGAATGTCGCAGCAAACAACCATCCGCAAGCTCGCTGAACTGGTCAACACCCCCGTCGAAAAACTGCTGGAACAACTGGCCGAAGCCGGCATGAGTTTCAGTGGTCCGGACCAGGTGGTGACCAGCACCGAAAAGATGAAACTGCTCGGGTTCCTGCGCCGTACCCACGGCAAGACGGAAAAGGCAGGCGAGGATGCTGCGCCAAAGAAGATCACCCTGAACCGCCGCAAGGTCCAGGAAGTGACCGTGGCCGCCGGTCGCAGCAAGACCACCGTCAACGTCGAGGTCCGGCAGAAGCGTACCTACGTCAAGCCGGCCGATGGCGAGATCGAGCTGCCGCCGCCGCCGACCTCGGCGACCGAGAAGGATCCCGAGCGCGCTGAAATCCTGCGCAAGCTGGAGGAATCCAAGCAGCGCAACCTGGAAGAGCAGCAGCGCCTGGCTGAAGAAGACCGCAAGCGCAAGGAAGAAGCCGAGCGCAAGCGCCAGCAGGAAGAGGAAGCCAAGGCCGCTGCCGACGCATCGCGGATGCAGGCCGAAGCCGAAGCCGCCGCGCTCGCCGCTGGTGCCGTGCCGGTCGACGAGGAGGGCAGCAGCAGCAGCCGCGCCGCCAAGCCGACGCCTGGACACCACGTGCCGAAGGCCCCGGCGCCGTTGCGCAAGGATCCGGGCAGCATCCGCATCGTCGAGGATCGCGCCAGCGCCAACAAGAACAAGACCCGTGGCTCGCACGCCATGGTCGCCGGGGTCGAGGACGACGACAGCACCAGCCGTTTCGCTGGCCAGCTGCATCTGTCGGCCGCCGACCGCGCCCGCCGCAGCACCTCCCGCGGCAAGCCGAAGTCGCGTCGCCAGGTCGAGCAGTCGCGTGGCGGCAGCGGCGGCGCCCATGGTTTCGAACGTCCGACCGCACCGATCGTGCGCGACGTGGCCATTGGCGACACCATCACCGTCGCCGATCTGGCACAGAAGCTGGCGATGAAGGGCGGCGACGTGGTCAAGGCGTTGTTCAAGATGGGCGTGATGGCCACCATCACCCAGTCCATCGATCACGACACCGCCGTATTGATCACCGAAGAACTCGGCCACAACGCCGTGCGCGCCAACGACGATGACGTCGAGAACGAACTGCTGGCCCACGTTGAGGAAAACCAGGGCGAAAAACTGTCGCGTCCGCCGGTGGTCACCATCATGGGCCACGTCGACCATGGCAAGACCTCGCTGCTGGACTACATCCGCCGGACCAAGATCGCCAGTGGCGAAGCCGGCGGCATCACCCAGCACATCGGCGCCTACCATGTCGAAACCGACAAGGGCGTGATCAGCTTCCTGGATACCCCCGGCCACGCCGCGTTTACCCAGATGCGTGCCCGCGGTGCCAAGCTGACCGACATCGTGGTGCTGGTGGTGGCCGCCGATGACGGCGTGATGCCGCAGACCATTGAAGCCGTGCAGCATGCCAAGGCCGCCGGTGTTCCGTTGATCGTGGCGGTCAACAAGATCGACAAGTCCGGCGCCGATCCGCAGCGGGTCAAGAACGAGCTGCTGGCGCAGGACGTGGTCGCCGAGGAATTCGGCGGCGACACCCAGTTCGTCGAACTGTCGGCCAAGGTCGGTACCGGCGTCGACACCCTGCTGGATGCGATTACCCTGCAGGCCGAAGTGCTGGAACTGAAGGCCGTCTACGAAGGCCGCGCCAGTGGCGTGGTCATCGAATCCTCGCTGGACAAGGGCCGTGGCCCGGTGGCCACCGTACTGGTCCAGCAGGGCACCCTGAAGAAGGGCGACTATCTGGTCTGTGGCGTGCAGTACGGCCGCGTGCGTGCACTGTTCGACGAGACCGGCGCGCAGCCGGCCGAGGCGACCCCGTCGATTCCGGTGCAGGTGCTGGGCTTGTCCGGCGTGCCTGAAGCCGGCGATGACTTCGTCGTCGTCGCCGACGAGCGTCTGGCCAAGGACGTGGCCCAGCAGCGCGATGCCAAGCGTCGCGAGTCGCGCCTGGTGCAGTCGGCAGGCAGCCGGATGGAAGACATCATGGCCCAGCTCGGCAAGGGCGAGGGCCAGTTGAGCCTGAACCTGATCATCAAGGCTGACGTGCAGGGTTCGGCCGAAGCGCTGCGCCATTCGCTGGTGGCGTTGTCCAACGACGACATCCGCATCAACATCATCAATGCCGGCGTCGGTGGCATCACCGAATCCGATGCCAACTCGGCGGTCGCGTCCAAGGCCACCGTGATCGGCTTCAACGTGCGTGCCGACGCCTCGGCGCGTCGCATCATCGAAGCCAACGGCGTTGATCTGCGCTACTTCTCGATCATCTATGACGTGATCGACCAGGTGAAGCAGGTGGCATCCGGTCTGCTGGGCGTGGAAATCCGCGAAGAGATCATCGGTATCGCCGAAGTGCGCGATGTCTTCCGCAGCTCCAAGTTCGGCGCCGTCGCCGGCTGCATGGTGGTCGAGGGCGTGGTCAAGCGCAACAAGCCGATCCGCGTGCTGCGCGACAGCACGGTGGTCTACGA
Source organism: Pseudoxanthomonas dokdonensis (assembly GCF_001431405.1). GTDB lineage: Bacteria > Pseudomonadota > Gammaproteobacteria > Xanthomonadales > Xanthomonadaceae > Pseudoxanthomonas_A > Pseudoxanthomonas_A dokdonensis. The sequence goes on along the minus strand of NZ_LDJL01000011.1, from coordinate 157,242 downwards.
AGGCGAACTGGAATCGCTGCGCCGGTTCAAGGAAAACGTCGACGAAGTACGCAACGGCACCGAATGCGGTATCGGCGTGAAGGCTTACAACGACGTCAAGCCGGGCGATCAGATCGAGTGCTTCGAGCGTATCGAAGTGCAGCGCACGCTGTAATGGATCGATAGCAGATGCCGAGCAAATCGTTCCATCGCACCGATCGCGTCTCCGCCCAGCTCCGTCGCGAGCTGGGCACGCTGGTGCACGAGGCCGTGCGCGAGCATGGCCTGCCGTCGGTCAGCGTTTCCGACGTCGAAGTCACCCGCGACATGGCCCATGCCAAGGTTTTCGTGACCGCGTTGATGCCGGAAAAATCGGCCGAAGCGGTCAAGGGCCTGCGTGAAATCGCCTACCAGATCCGGATGGAGCTGGCCCGCCGGGTCAAGCTGCGGCACACCCCGGAACTGCACTTCCATTACGACGACTCGGTTGACCGCGGTGAGCGCATCGACAACCTGTTGCGCGATCTGTCGCGCAGCGACGAGCCCGACGACGCGAGCTGATTGATGTGCCGGCGCCCAGCGCGTCGGCGAATCCCGGCCTGATGCGTCAGCGGGGCATGGCCGGCCTGTCTGCATGATTGCGATGGCGAGGTGGCGCCGCCCTGTCCCGGGAAGCGATGCAGGCACCACTGCGTCCCAGCGGGCGTGCCGATTCGCGCAAGTACCTATCATTGTTGGCGATGACCTCCAGACCTAAAACCATCTTCCGCCCACTCGACGGCATCCTGTTGCTGGACAAGCCGCAGGGGCTGAGCTCCAACCGCGCCCTGCAGCAGGTGCGGCATTTGTTGCGTGCCGAGAAGGGCGGCCATACCGGCAGCCTGGACCCATTGGCCACCGGCCTGTTGCCGCTGTGCTTTGGCGAGGCGACCAAGATCGCCGGGCTGTTGCTGGGGTCGGCCAAGGCCTATGAGGTCACCGCCATGCTGGGCCTCACCACTGATACCGACGACGCCGACGGCAGCGTACTGCTGCAACGGCCGGTGCCGGCGATTGACGCGGCCAGCCTGCAGGCGGCGTTGGCACCGCTGACCGGACGTATCCAGCAGCGGGCGCCGATTTACTCGGCACTCAAGCAGGGCGGTGAGCCGCTGTACGCCAAGGCCCGCCGTGGCGAGGCGATCGAGGCGCCGGTGCGCGAAGTCGAGGTCCAGCGCATCGAGATACTGGCGCAGGCGCCGCAACAGGTGTCACTGCGGGTGACCTGCGGTTCCGGCACCTACATCCGCAGCCTGGTGCGTGACCTGGGCGAGACGCTGGGTTGCGGTGCCCATGTCAGCCACTTGCGGCGGCTGTGGGTCGAGCCGTTCATGCAGCCGCGGATGGTCACCTTGGAAGCGCTGCAGGCGCTGGCGATGCAGGATCCGGCGCATTTGGAGGACTGGCTGCTGCCGGTCGAGGCCGGATTGAGCGGTTTTCCACGGGTCGAGGTCAGCGCCGACGAGCAGCGCCGGCTGGGCCTCGGCCAGAGCGTGCAGCGGCCCGCCGGCGATCTGGCCGGCGAGCATACGGTCGCTCTTTTCACCGGGCAGGGCAGGTGCATGGGCCTGGGACGGCTGGATGGCAACGGCAGCCTGCAGCCGCAACGGCTGTTCCGCTGGGCCGCCAGCTGAACAGGACTGCGCCGGCTGGGCCATCGGCGCTGGCGGCACTGTCACAGGTTCGCAATGAGCGTTCGGTCCTGTTACAATTCCGCCCGCTTTTCAAGCACTTCACGTTCAACCCATAGCAAACGGCGGACCAGGCGGTGCGTCGGCGCGGCATCCGTGACCGATTCGCTTCTGCAGGCCTCGCATCTCAAGAGAAAACACATGTCCATCGATACCCAGAAAGTCATTGAAGACAACAAGCGTGGTGCCAACGACACCGGTTCGCCGGAAGTCCAGGTCGCGCTGATCACCGCCCGCATCGAACAGCTGAGCGGCCACTTCAAGACCCACAAGAAAGATCACCACAGCCGCCGTGGTCTGCTGCAGCTGGTCAACCGCCGCCGCAGCCTGCTTGATTACCTCAAGAAGAAAGACAACGAGCGCTACAAGGCCCTGATCGAAAAACTTGGCCTGCGTCGCTGATGCAATACCCCACCGCGGTGCAGAGATGCACCGCGGTTTGCATTTCGGCCGTTGAAATGTGCATCGGCTTGAGTGCATGAAGTCGTGGATTGGAAGTTAATGAAGGCGTGACCGGGACGATTGCTCCCGCCCGCACCAACGCAACAAGGTTTCATCGTGTTACGGCCGGGGTCTCCGGCCAGCCCTCCGCGGCAAGGGTCGTGTGGGGTCCATTCGAATCAAGCAGCATCCCCTGAGGAATCAACGTGGCAAAAATCACCAAAACCATCCAGTACGGCAAGCACACCCTGACCCTCGAGACCGGCGAAATCGCCCGTCAGGCTGGCGGCGCGGTCATCGTCAAGATGGATGACACCGTACTGCTGGTCAGCGCCGTCGCCGCCAAGTCGGCTCGCGAAGGCCAGGACTTCTTCCCCCTTACCGTCGATTACCAGGAAAAGTTCTACGCTGGTGGCCGCATCCCGGGTGGTTTCTTCAAGCGCGAAGGCCGCGCGACCGAGAAGGAAACTCTGATTTCGCGCCTGATCGATCGCCCGATCCGCCCGCTGTTCCCGGAAGACTACAAGAACGAAGTGCAGATCATCGCCACCGTAATGTCGCTGAACCCGGACATCGACGGTGACATTGCCGCCCTGATTGGCGCGTCCGCCGCGCTGTCGCTGGCCGGCACTCCGTTCAAGGGCCCGATTGGCGCCGCCAAGGTCGGTTACAAGAACGGTGAGTACATCCTCAACCCGACCGTGACCGAGCTGAAGGACTCGCAGCTGGAGCTGGTCGTCGCCGGTACCGCCAACGCCGTGCTGATGGTCGAATCCGAAGCCGCGCTGCTGTCCGAGGAAGTGATGCTCGGCGCCGTGACCTACGGTCACCGCGAAATGCAGAAGGTCATCAACCTGATCAACGAGCTGACCGTCGAAGCCGGCACCCAGCCGTCGAGCTGGGTCGCCCCGGCCAAGAACGAAGTGCTGATCTCGGCGCTGAAGGAAGCAGTCGGTAACCAACTGGTTGACGCCTTCCAGGTCCGCGACAAGCTGATGCGCCGCGACGCCATCGCCAGCATCAAGAAAGACGTGATGGAACAGCTGGCCGGTCGCGCTGAAAGCGAAGGCTGGAGCAGCGGCGAACTGAACAAGGAGTTCGGCGAACTGGAATACCAGACCATGCGCGGCTCGGTGCTGTCGACCAAGGTCCGTATCGACGGCCGTGCACTCGACACCGTGCGCCCGATTGCGGTCAAGGCCAGCGTGCTGCCGCGTACCCATGGCTCGGCGCTGTTCACCCGCGGTGAGACCCAGGCCATCGTGGTCACCACCCTGGGCACAGCCCGTGACGGCCAGGTGATCGACGCCGTCTCCGGTGAGTACAAGGAAAACTTCCTTTTCCATTACAACTTCCCCCCGTACTCGGTGGGTGAGTGTGGCCGCATGATGGGCCCGAAGCGCCGTGAAATCGGCCATGGCCGCCTGGCTAAGCGTGGCGTGCTGGCAGTGATGCCGACCATCGAGGAATTCCCGTACACCATCCGCGTGGTCTCGGAAATCACCGAATCCAACGGTTCCTCGTCGATGGCCTCGGTCTGCGGCAGCTCGCTGGCGCTGATGGATGCCGGCGTGCCGATCAAGGCACCGGTGGCCGGTATCGCCATGGGTCTGGTCAAGGAAGGCGACAACTTCGTCGTCCTGTCGGACATCCTCGGTGATGAAGATCACCTCGGCGACATGGACTTCAAGGTGGCCGGTACCGCCGAAGGCGTGTCCGCGCTGCAGATGGACATCAAGATCGAAGGCATCACCGAAGAAATCATGAAGCAGGCCCTGCACCAGGCCAAGGCCGGTCGCCTGCACATCCTCGGCGAAATGGCCCACGGCCTGACCGCGCCGCGTTCGGAGCTGAGCGAATATGCACCGCGCCTGCTGACCATCAAGATCCACCCGGACAAGATCCGCGAAGTGATCGGCAAGGGCGGCGCCACCATCCAGGGCATCACCAAGGAAACCGGCACCCAGATCGACATCCAGGACGACGGCACCATCGTCATCGCTTCGGTCAACGCCGCTGCTGCCCAGGCCGCCAAGAGCCGCATCGAGCAGATCACCAGCGACGTCGAGCCGGGCCGCATCTACGAAGGCAAGGTCGCCAAGATCATGGACTTCGGTGCGTTCGTCACCATCCTGCCGGGCAAGGACGGCCTGGTCCACGTCTCGCAGATTTCCAGCGAGCGCGTCGAGAAGGTCAGCGACAAGCTGAAGGAAGGCGACGTGGTCAAGGTCAAGGTGCTGGAAGTCGACAAGCAGGGCCGCATCCGCCTGTCGATCAAGGCCGTGGAAGAAGGCGAAGGCGTGCCGGCCGAATAAGCCGCACCCTGCAGCTGTTGTTCAAAAAGCGGGCTCCGGCCCGCTTTTTGTTTGCCCGCTGATCGCCGCGGCCGGTGTAGCTGGTACTTTCGACAGGGGCGGGCGGTCGGTCGGCGGAGTACAAGTCGATCCCATCACTACAGCCTGTCGGAGGCGCGCATGACCAGTCGTCGTCAATTGCTCAAGCTGGGCGCGCTTGCCGCCGCCACCACCGCCTTGCCGGCCTGGGCCGCACGCGCGGCTGGCGACAATGTGGGTCGCGCCGACAAGCCGCTGGATATCCTGATCCTGGGTGGCACCGGCTTTACCGGGCCGTTCCAGGTCGATTACGCGCTCAAGCGCGGCCACCGGGTGACCCTGTTCAATCGCGGCAAGCGGCCGGCACCGGAGTGGTCGGGCGAGGTCGAGCAGTTGCTGGGTGATCGCAACAGCGGCGACCTGAAGGCGCTGAAGGGGCGCAAATGGGACGTCTGCATCGACAACCCGACCAGCCTGCCGTTCTGGGTCCGCGATGCGGCACAGGTATTGAAAGGCAATATCGACCATTACCTGTTCATTTCGACCATCTCGGTATACGCCGATGGCAGCCAGCCCGGGATTACCGAACAGGCGGCGCTGGCGCCATACGCGGGCAAGGACGCGATGGCCGAAACCCAGGACAGCCTGCGCGCCGATATCGAACACCTGTACGGACCGCTGAAGGCATTGAGCGAAGCCGAAGCACGCAAGCAGTTTGGCGAGCGGGTGACCATCGTCCGGCCCGGTTACATCGTCGGGCCACGCGATGAAACGGACCGCTTCACCTACTGGCCGCACCGGGTGGCGCAAGGCGGTGAAATGCTGGTGCCCGGTGACGGCAGCGATCCGGTGCAGTTCATTGATGGTCGCGATCTGGGTGAATGGATGATCCGGCTGGCCGAAGCCGGCACCATCGGCACCTTCAATGCGGTCGGACCCGCGCAACCGATGACCATGGACGAGATGCTGGTCGGCGCGCAGGCTGTCACCGGCGGCGACGTGCGCTATACCCACGTCAGCGCCGGGTTTCTTGAACAGAACGACGTAGAGCTGCCGATCTGGGTGCCCGCGGCCAGCGGTCCCTATGCCGGCTATGGTCAGGTCAGCAATGCGCGCGCCATCGCCGCCGGACTGAGCTATCGCCCGTACGCGACCACGGTGCGCGATCTGATGGACTGGTTCCACAGCCTGCCGTCCGAACGCCAGGCCGAACTGCGCGCCGGCATCAGCCGCCAGCGTGAAGCCCAGTTGCTGGCGCTGTGGCATGCACGCGACGCCTGAGCTTGACCCCAGCGGATACGACGTCGTCGCGGCGTACGGTCTCCGGCTGGGTCAGACCAGCCCGGTGGCGTAGTACAGGCCAATCACCACGAATACCGCGGTGGTCTTGATCAGGGTGATCGCGAATACATCCTTGTAGGCCTGGCGATGGCTGAGGCCGGTAACGGCCAGCAAGGTGATCACCGCGCCGTTGTGCGGCAGCGTGTCCATGCCACCGGAGGCCATCGAAGCGACCCGGTGCAATACCTCCATCGGGATCCCGGCGGCGTTGGCATTGGCGATGAAGGTGTCGGCCATCGCTGCCAGTGCGATGCTCATGCCGCCGGAGGCCGAACCGGTGATGCCGGCCAGCGCGGTCACCGAGATCGCTTCGTTGACCAGCGGATTGGGAATCGACTGCAGCGCATTGGCGACCAGCAGGAAACCGGGCAGGGCGGCGATGACCGCGCCAAACCCGTATTCGGATGCAGTGTTCATCGAAGCCAGCAAGGCGCCGCCGATGGCGTTGCGGCTGCCCTCGGCGAAGCGGCCGATGACCGGTTTCCAGGCAAAGACCAGCACGCAGGCGATGCCGACCAGCAGTGCCCCTTGCACTGCCCAGATCGCGGCCAGCTTGGCGACTTCCTGCACCACCGGTGCCGGGTTGCCGATCACGGCTGGCACGAATGACTGGCTGTCGCCGTACCAGTGCGGAATCCAGCGGGTCAGCAGGAAATTGGCGACTCCGACCAGCAGCAGGGGCAAAACCGCGATCAATGGATGGGCAAGCTCGCCGCCGTGGAAAGGCTCGGGTTCGTTGCGCAGATCGCTGCCATAGCCCTCGCCATTGCGCAGCGCTATCCGCCGCCGCCATTCCAGGTACAGCAGGCCGACGCTGAGGATGAATACACCGCCAAGCGTGCCCAGCACCGGCGCGGCCCATGAGTTGGTGCCGAAAAACGTGGTCGGGATGATGTTCTGGATCTGCGGCGTGCCCGGCAGCGCATCCATGGTGAAGGTAAACGCGCCCAGGGCAATCGTGCCGGGCATCAGCCGCTTGGGAATGTCGCTCTGGCGGAACAGTTCCGCCGCGAATGGATAGACCGCGAACACCACCACGAACAACGACACCCCGCCGTAGGTCAACAGCGCGCAGACCAGCACGATCGAGAGCATCGCCCGCTGGCGGCCGACGACACGGATGGTGGCGGCGACGATCGACTTGGAAAAACCGGAGATTTCAATCAGCTTGCCGAACACCGCGCCGAGCAGGAATACCGGGAAATACAGCTTCAGGAAGCCGACCATCTTGTCCATGAACAGGCCGGTGAACATCGGTGCGACCAGCGCCGGATCGGTTAGCAGCACCGCGCCCAATGCAGCGATTGGCGCGAACAGGATCACGCTGTGGCCGCGATAGGCGACCCACATCAGGAAACACAGCGCGGCCAGCACGATCAGGAAAGACATCCATGGCTCCTCGGCTTGCGCCGCACGACAGATGCGCAGAGTATCGGCAGCTGCCGGGGTGGTTCCCACTGTACCAACGGACAATGCGCAGCCGTCGGCGCATCACGTAGCTTGTGCAGCATCGGCGGCACGCGGGTGTCGCCATGTCATACCCGGGAGGAGGGGAGACCGATGAAGCGCAAGCATTTGAGCCTGGCCATTGGCTGTGTGTTGTTGGCACCAGCGACGCTGGCGTGGGGACAGGACAGCGACAGCGATACACAGGCACCACGGCATTCGGCGACCACGCTGGACACGGTTACGGTGACCGCGCGCAAGCGCGAGGAAACCCTGCAGGAAGTGCCGGTGGCGGTGACCGCGTTCACCCCGGAGACGCTGGACAAACTCAACATCCAGGATCTGGGCGATCTGGATGCTCAGGTACCCAACCTGACCATCTATGCCGCGCGTGGCTCGACCAGCACCGTGACCGCCTATATCCGCGGCATCGGCCAGGCGGATCCGCTGTGGGGCGTCGACCCGGGCGTGGGCATCTATCTGGATGATGTCTACATCGCCCGTCCGCAGGGCGCACTGCTGGATGTGTTTGATGTAGGTCGCATCGAAGTACTGCGCGGCCCGCAGGGCACGCTGTACGGCAAGAACACCATTGGTGGCGCCATCAAGTACGTCTCGCGGGGATTGTCGAAGGATACCGAAGGCCATGTCTCGCTGGCGGTCGGCAACCACAACCAGCTCGACGCCAAGGCCAGCCTCGGCGGCTCCATCGGCGGCGAAGACAGTGGCCTGCGCGCGCGGGTAGCGGTCGCCAGCATGAACCGCGATGGCTATGGCGAAAACCTGTATAGCGGCCAGCAGGTCAGCGACAAGGAAATCAATGCCGCGCGCTTGCAACTGGGCGCCTATGCCGGAGACGATATCGACGTGCAGTTCGCGTTCGACTGGATGGATGACCAGTCCGGCGTGCGTGGCGCCAGGATGCTGGCGCCCAATCCGCTGGCGCCGGCCTATCCGCCGCTGGATGATCGCTATGACATCCGCAGCGGCATGAAGAACATCAACGACACCACCATGAAGGGCGCCTCGGCGACCATCAACTGGCGCGCCAGCGATGACTGGTCGTTCAAGTACACCCTCGCCAAGCGCGAGTCCGATACCGAAACCAATATCGATTTCGATACTACTCCGCTGCCGCTGGTCGATGTGCGCGCGTTCTACAACGATCAGCAGGTCAGCCAGGAGTTGCAGGCCAACTTCGATGCCGGTGGCGTTGCCCGCGGCGTGGTCGGTCTGTATTACTTCAACGGCGACGCCGGCGGCCAGGTGCTCAACCATTTCACCAATACGCTGCTGCCGCCCAGCCTGACCAACCCCCTGTATGGCGACACCCAGGGTTACGTCAATACCAACAGCATCGCCTTGTATGCCGACTGGACCTTCGATCTGACCGATCGGCTCAAGCTCGACGTGGGCGCACGCTACACCGACGAGGACAAGCATGCGGTGGCGTTGAACCGTTTCTATACGGATCTGGACTACACCACGTCATGGGCGACAGCGGCCAATTTCGACAAGACGGTCAACTTCAAGAACACCTCGCCGAAGGCCTCGCTGGACTACCAGATCACTCCGGACATCATGGTCTACGGTTCGGCCTCGCGTGGCTTCAAGTCCGGCGGCTACAACATCCGCGCCAATACCACCGCGGTGCCGCGCTCGGGCGAGCCGTTCGATGACGAACAGGTCGACAGCTACGAAGTCGGCAGCAAGATGGCATTCATGGACCAGAGCATGTTCCTCAACCTGGCGTATTTCTACAACCAGTACAAGGACATCCAGCTGTCGGTATTCACCTCCTACACCTTGCCCGATGGCAGCCAGAGTTTCTTCGGCGATTTCACCAATGCCGGCAAGGGCACCGTGCAGGGCATCGAAGCCGAATACCAGTGGCTGCCCAGCGAGCACTGGCTGATCAGTGGCAACCTGGCCTGGCTGGATGCGCAGTACGACGAGTTCATCAGCGGCGGGGTCGATATCGCCGACAGCCAGTACTTCACCAATGCGCCTGAATATTCCGGTGCGGTCAACGTCGAATACCGCACGCCGCTGGCCAACGGCGGCCAGTTGTCGGCCCGGGTCAGTTATTCCTACCAGTCCGAGGTCTGGCCAACCACCGATCTGAGCCCGGCGATCAAGCAGCCCGGTTATGGACTGCTGGGTGCAGGTGTGATCTGGACCGTCAACGATGCCTGGTCGTTGTCGCTGGAAGGCGCCAACCTGGCCGATGAGGAATACCGCACCACTGGCTACAACATCGCCAGCTACGGCGTGCTGACCGGCTTTTACGGTCCCCCGCGGCAGTACACGCTGACCGCACGCTACAGCTTCTGATCCCGCCAGTGGCGGCGGCGCTGCCGCCGCCTTCTGGTTTATCCTGCGCGCAGCAGGGGAGAGGCTGATGATGCAGCGACGCGGGAACGGCAACCGGACATGTTGAGCTTGTGGGCGGTGGCCCTGGCCGGGGTGGCGTGGCTGGCGTTGATGTTCGGCACCGCCCTGTATGGCGAGCGCAAGGCGGCGGTGTTCGCCCGCCACTGGCGCTACGTGTATGCGCTCTCGCTGGCCGTGCACTGCACCTCGTGGACGTTCTACGGCACGGTCACCCAGGCCGCGCGTTACGGCTGGCCGTTGCCGCCGACGTTTCTTGGCGCGATCGTGTTCTACGCGCTGGCGGTCGCCTTCATGATGCGGCTGGTGCGCCTGGCCCGCGAGAGCAATGCCACATCGCTGGCGGATCTGATCGCCACCCGGCTCGGGCGCGACGCCTGGCTGGCGGCGACGGTGACCCTGGTCGCCGCACTGGGTCTGATTCCCTATATCGCCCTGCAGTTGAAAGCGGTGGCGATGAGCTTCGCGACCCTGACCCTGCATTCGTTCGACCCGGTCGAATCGCCACCGTTCTGGGGCGACAGCGCGTTGTACGTGGCGTTGGCGATGGCGCTGTTCGCGATGCTGTTCGGCACCCGTCGCGCCAGTGCCGCCGAACACAACCGCGGGCTGGTGCTGGCAATGGCCTTCGAATCGCTCTTCAAGCTGGTGGCGATGCTGGCGCTGGGTGTGTTTGTCTGGCTGCAACTGGGCGATCTGCCGCGTGTGCCGGCGGTCGCCGCGCCACAGCCGCCGGCGACCGGTTTCGCACCGCTGGTGCTGCTGGGTGCATTGGCGATGTTCATCCTGCCGCACCAGTTCCACGTCGGCGTGGTCGAGTGCCGTGATGAGCGCCACGTGCGCACCGCACGCTGGCTGTTTCCGCTGTATCTGATATTGATCGCGTTGCCGACTTTGCCGCTGGCCCGTGCCGGCCTGTCGACGCTGGGATCATCGGTACCCTCGGACATGTACGCGCTGGCGCTGCCGTTTTCGCAGGGCAATGAAGGACTGGCGCTGTTCGCCTTCCTCGGTGGCCTGAGCGCGGCCACCGGCATGGTCGTGGTCAGCACGTTGACTCTGAGTTTGATGATCGGCAATCACTGGTTTGCGCCGGGGCTGTTGCGCGGGGTCTGGTCACGCAGTGGCGGCGCCGATCAACGGGGTGCACTGCTGGCACTGCGGCGCGGCGGCATCGCCGTGATCATGTTGCTGGCCTGGGCCTACAGTCGCCTGCTCAGTGGCAATGACGCGCTGGCCGATGTCGGCGCGGTGTCGTTTTCGGCGCTGGCCACGCTGGTGCCGGTGCTCGGCTTTGCGGTCTGGCGACCCAACACCCCGCCGCTGGCAGCGGTGGCGGGTGTATTGGCCAGTTTCGCGGCGTGGGCCTGGGTGATGCTGCTGCCGATGCTGTTGCAGGCGGCAGGGCACGCGCCGGCATGGGTCGATGCGGGTCCGCTGGGGCAGTCATGGCTGTCACCGTCGGGGCTGTTCGGCTTGACCGGCTGGAGCCCGCTCGGCCGGGCAGTCGGCGCCAGCCTGTTCACCGGCACCGTGGTGACTCTGCTGGCAACCGCGTGGCGGCGCGAATCACCGCATCCGGCGCGGCGCAATCTGGATCGCAACACCTTGTGGCAAGCCGGACGCCGCTTCCTCTCGCGTGAACGGGTCGACGAATTATTGGCCACGGCGCCAGCCAGTGGTCCGGTGCCGGCGGAGACCGAGTCGCGGCTGGAACGCGAACTGTCGGCGGTACTGGGCGCGGCGTCGGCGCGCCTGCTGTTGGATGCCGCGCGTCGCGAAACCGGCGAGCTGGAAACGGTGGCAGCGATAGTAGGTGAGGTATCGCAGGACCTGCGCTTCAACCAGCAGGTGCTGGAAGCGGCATTGCACAACATGAGTCAGGGCATCAGCGTGGTCGATCGCGAACAACGGCTGGTGGCCTGGAACCGGCGCTATGCGGAAATCTTCGATTTCCCCGCCGAGTACCTGCAGGTTGGCCGGCCGATTGCGGATCTGACCCGCCTGGCCCTGCAGCGCCTGCCGCATCGCGGCCACGACGAGCGCGCTCTGGAACGACGCCTGGCATACATGCGCGCCGGCACCCCGCATCTGACCGAACGGGTGTTTCCGGATGGCAGCATCATCGAAATACGTGGCAACCCGATGCCGGGCGGTGGCTTCGTGGCCACCTATACCGATGTCACCGCTTCGCGGCATGCCGAACGCGACCTCAAGCGCGCCAACGAAACCCTCGAGCAGCGCGTGCACCAGCGCACCGAGCTGCTGGAAACCGCCAAGCGCGATGCCGAGCACGCCAACGATGCCAAGAGCCGCTTCCTGACCGCCATCGGCCACGATCTGCTGCAGCCGCTGCATGCGGCGCATCTATTCATCGACGGCCTGGCCCAGCAGGTCCAGGAGCCACGTCAACGCGAATCGGTGGCGCAGATCCGCGGTGCGCTGGATTCGACCAGCGGTCTGCTGACCGGCCTGCTGGACATGTCACGGCTGGAAGCCGGTGGACTGGTGCCGGAACCGCGTGATTTTCCATTGGCCGAAGTGCTGGATCCGCTGGCTTCGGAGTTTTCCGTGCTGGCACGCGAACATGGCCTGCGCTTCCGCTACCGGCGCAGTCAGGCCTGGGTGCACAGCGACCCGCAACTGCTGCGTCGCATCCTGCAGAATTTCCTCGCCAACGCCGTGCGCTACACCCGCCACGGCGAGGTATTGCTGGGCGCGCGCCGACAGGGTGATTGCATCCAGCTGCAGGTACTGGACACCGGCCCCGGCATCGATGACGCCGAGCGCGGGTTGATTTTCGAAGAATTCCGCCGTGGCGAACATGCGGGGGGGCAGGGCCTGGGCCTGGGGCTTTCGATTGCCGAACGGATCAGCCAGTTGCTGCATGCGCCGTTGAGCGTAGCCAGCAGCAGCGGGCGCGGTTCGATGTTCGCGGTCAGCGTAGCGCGGGTGGCGATGCCATTCGACGCCGGCATCGCCCGCTCGGGTGATGCAACGCCGTTGGCGGGCCTGGCTGGCAGCGTCATCCTCGCGGTCGACAATGATCCGACTGCCTTGCAGGCGCTGCGAAGTGTGCTGGAAGGCTGGGGCTGCGTGGTGCTGACCGCGCATGACCACGGCAGCGCGGCGGCGTTACTGGCACGACACCCGGCGCATGCGTGGTTGTTCGACTATCACCTGGACAACGGCGATACCGGCGTCGTCCTGATGCGACGGCTGGCGGATCGGTTCGGACCGCGACCCTGCCTGATCCTCAGCGCCGACGACAGCGCCGGCGTGCGCCGCGCGGTGCAGGAGGCGGATCTGTCGTTGTTGGCCAAGCCGGTGCGGCCTTTGGCGCTGAAGTCGGTGCTGGACCGGCTGCTGTCCGCACAGCGTCATTCCAGCCACCCGTGAGCGGTTGCAGCTGCGGGCACCGACGCGACAGGCCACTGCGGCGGCCGCTACACTTCGCCTGCCGTTTTTTACAACCGAGAACCGCATGCCGTATACCCCGATTGTCGCCACGCTCGGCTACGTATTGTCCGCCGACGCTTCACAGGTGTTGCTGATCCACCGCAACGCGCGGCCGGATGACCAGCATCTGGGCAAGTACAACGGTCTGGGTGGCAAGATCGAGGCCGATGAGGATGTGGTCAGCGGCATGCGTCGCGAAATCCGCGAAGAGGCGGCGATCGAATGTACCGATATGCAATTGCGCGGCACCATCAGCTGGCCCGGATTCGGCAAACACGGTGAGGACTGGCTGGGCTTCGTGTTCCTCATCCGCGGTTTCAGTGGCACGCCGCTGGAGCGCAATCCGGAAGGCACACTGGAATGGAAAGCGGTCAAGGACATCATGCAGTTGCCATTGTGGGATGGTGATCGTCACTTTCTGCCACTGGTATTCGACGATGATCCACGTGCATTCCACGGCGTCATGCCGTATCGCGATGGACGCATGCTGTCGTGGCGTTATTCGCGTCTCTAGTGCGGCATCTTTGTGACGTGAAGGCTGTCACTTGTTGTGCCTGCATGTCCGCGCCACCGCTGGTATGCGTTTTATCCAGTAGAAGCATCGCGTCCAGTCGGCGAACGCCGGGACCTTTGAACGCCAGCGCCTGTGTGCTGCCGACCAGCTGTCGATCACGACAGGTCTGGTTCTGTCGTGGCTTGCGCTGAAGCAGGTCATCGCTGGACCGATGCATCGACCCCCTGGATACAGAGACCATCGATGTCGCCGCGTCGTCCCCCGCACAAATCAAAAAACTTTCGTTCTTTACTTGCACTGGCGTTGTCGATCTCGGTCGCCGCGACGGCAGCCGTACTGATCATCGATCCGGATCCAGACGCCGAAGCCAGCGACCTTTCGACGTCTGCCGGCGAGGGGCCGGTTGACGGAATCCGGGACATCCGGCCGGGCGCCGATGACGGGGACGGCGTCGGCGCGGGAGCCGCATCGATTGAACCGCCAGCGCTTGCGCTTGCCAGCTGGCACGAACGCGCGTCGTACTGGTTGGCGGCGGACAGGCGCGATCGGCTGGATCTGCAGGCGCCATCTCCGGCCGCGCCCGGCAAGCTGCTGCCACATATCGATGGGCTGTGGTTGAAGGACAAGCCCTGGCCATTGATCGCCATCCACGCGGCGCTGTTGCCGGACGGACGCGTCGCCACTTACGGTACCGACGGCATGGGTACCCAGACCGGCAAGTTCATCTATGACATCTGGAATCCCAAGACCCGTTCGCTGGACAGTGGCCACCTGACCCTGGACAACACCACCGACACCGATGTGTTCTGCAGCGCGCAGACGCTGTTGCCGGGCAGCGGTGAGCTGTTCATCGCGGGCGGCGATATAACGCCAGAGCCCACGGTAGAAGGTGAAAAAGTAAGATCGCTGAACCAGCCCAACGACAACTCGGTGCTGCTGGCGGCCGATGGCGGTTCGATGTGCGCAGGCAACAACATGAATCGCCCACGCTGGTACGGCACCGTAACCACCATGGCCGATGCCCGCACCTTGATCATGGGCGGAAGCGGAGGTGTCGATCTGCCGGAAGTGCGTTCGGTTGATGGCGAATTCTCGCTGCTGCGCAACGCACCCACTTACGGCTTCCGCTACTGGTATCCACGCGGCTTCCTTGCGGTCGACAACCGTCTGTTCGGACTGGACACGGAAGGGCGGATGTTCTGGCTCGATGCGCAGGGCGAGGGCCATGTCCAGCGGCTGGATGATCTGGCCACCGGATTCACCGGCGATGGGGCCACCGCGGTGATGTATGCACCCGGCCAGATCCTGCAGGTGGGCGCGCTGAGCGAGCGGGTCGCGCGCTTGTCGATCAACCGGCCCAATCCACGCGTGCTCGAGAGCGCGCCGGTGTCCAGCCCGCGTTTCTGGGGCAATGGCACGGTACTGCCGGATGGCAAGGTGCTGGTGACCGGCGGCGGCCGTGGTGACAGTGTGCTTACGGGTGCCAACAACAGCGCCGAGCTCTGGGACCCGAAGACCGACAGCTGGAGCCAGGGCGCCAGCGGCACCTTGCCACGCATGTACCATTCGACCGCCTTGTTGTTGCCGGACGCGACGGTGCTGGTAGCGGGTGGCGGCGCACCCGGGCCGCTGCTCAACGTCAATGCCGAACGCTATCTGCCGGCGTATCTGTTCGATGAACGCGGCCGGCTGGCCCGTCGACCGCAGCTGAAGGCAGCAACCAGGGTACTGACGCCGGGCGAAGAGTTGTTGATTGCCATGGCCGATAGCAGGCCGGTTTCACAGGTGGTGCTGATCCGCAGCGGTTCGGTGACTCATTCGTTCAATTTCGATCAGCGTCGCATCGTGCTCGCGCACGAGCAGCATGGCGCGGATCTGGCGGCCAAGATTCCGGACAGTAGCGCAGTAGTGCCGCCAGGCTATTACCTGTTGTTTGTCGTCAACGACAAGGGCGTGCCTTCCGAAGCCCGGATGGTGCGGATAACCAGCGGTGACATGGCGGTAGTCGGTGCCGAATGGACCAGCACCATCGGCGGTGCCGGCGGCGGCGTGTTCAAGCTCGAATGCGCCAATGACGAAGTACTGGCCGGTGTCCATGGCACCAGCATCCAGGTGCTCAGCCAGATCGGTCCGCGCTGCGTGCGCGTGGATGCGGCGGGCAACTGGCAGGGCCAGCCCGGCAACCGGCAGGTCGCCGGGTTGCCGGCGGGCTCCGGCTTCGAAACCAGCTGTCCCCGGAACCAGGCGGTGGTCGGCATGGCCGGACGCTCAGGTGCGCTGGTCGATCAGGTACAGCTCGAATGCGCGCCCTTCGCCAGTGCTTCGCGCAGGACCGGGCCGATCACCGCGCTGGCCCCGATCGGTGGTGCTGGTGGCGGGTGGCAGCCCACGCGCCGCTGCGCCTTCGACGGTGTCGGCCGCGCCCTGTATGGACGTGCTGGTGGCCTGATCGACTCGCTGGGACTGCTCTGCCGCAGCAACGATCCGGTCAACGAGTATCCATACTTCCAGCTATCGACGACTGAGGTCCATGGCGGTGGCGATGGTGGTTCGTTCGATCTGTCATGTCATAGCGACGAAGTGATGGCCGGCATCGAAGGACGTTCCGGCTGGCACGTCGATATGGTCAGCCCGTTATGCGTGAAAGTGGATGCTGAAGGTCGCTGGATCTCCGAAGTGATCGCACGTGGTGCGGCAGGCGGCACTGGTGGCGGTGTTTTCCAGCAGCGCTGCGACGAAGGCGAAGCGGTCAGCGGCCTGGCCAGTGGCAGTGGCGTTTACGTCGATCAGATCCAGGCCGTCTGCAAACCATTGCGCGGTGCCGGCGAAGTTGTGGGTGAAGGCCGCCTGTTGAGCGCGACCGGACGGGATCATGGCGGCCGCAAACAGGAAGCCAGCTGCGAGCACGACCGACCGGCGCACGGTCTGACCGGGCGCAGCAGCAGTCTGGTGAACGCGCTGGGCCTGAGCTGCCGTGGCCAGCCGTAGCAGCGAGCGGCGTGGCGAATTTTCCGTCGTTACGCGTAGGACCAGTGACGTCAGGTGAGGCGTTGCCCAGGCCCTGGCCAGCCAGGAGGATGCGCTAAGCTGCAGGGCCAAGGGAAACAACGACGTCGCCGATGGATCTGGCCCTGTTCGATTTCGATGGCACCATCACCACGCGGGAAACCTTCGCCGATTTTCTGCGCTTTTCCGCCCATCCATTGCGCCGATGGCTTGGTGTGCCGTGCTTCGCGCCACTGGTGCTTGGCTATCGTGCCGGTGTGGTCAATCCATCGCTGCTGCGCGCAGCAGCGATACGCTTCGCGTTCCAGGGTGTTTCAGCGGAGCAGGTGCGGCAACGCGGCCAGGATTACGCTCGCGAGATCATCCCGGGTCTGTTGAGACCGGTGGCGATGCAACGTATCGCCTGGCACCAGGCCCGCGGCGATACCGTGATAGTCGTATCCGGCGCATTGGATAGCTATCTCGCCCCTTGGTGCCGGCAGCATCAACTGCAGCTGATCTGCTCGTCGCTGCAACAGCGCGGTGATCGCTTGACTGGTGCCTATGCCGGTCGGCAGTGCGTGGCGGAGGAAAAGCCGCGGCGTGTGCTGGCTGAGTTGGACCGACATGAGTTCGCGGCAATCCACGCTTACGGCGACACCGCCGAAGATCAGGCAATGCTGGCCTTGGCCGATCACAGGATCTATCGCTGGCAGCGACTTTGAGCAGTGTCTGGCCGGGCGCCTGCGGGGTTGTCCACAGTGGGTGTGGATGGAATTCGGCAAAGCATGTGGATAACCGTCTGCGCGCCTTGTGCCGCAATCGTGTCAAGCTGTTTGGCTAATTATTGACCAGCCGATTTTGTCTGCGCGAACGTTCTGTTCCACATGCGTGGAACATGATTAACCTAGAAAAAAGTTTGTCCACAACCGATGTGGATGAGTTGTCGGCAAACATGTGGATAAGCGGCTGCCGCGCTTGTGCCGCAAGCGTGTCAAGAACATTGGTCAAAAATTGACCGGCCCGGATGCAGGCGATGAAACACTTGACTCATGCTTCCAGTTGTCGTGCCGGATCGCTCAATTCGAGCTCACGCAGGACCACGCTGGCCTGGGTCCGGTTGCGCACATCCAGACGCTCGAAGATCGCCGACAGATGCGCCTTGACCGTGCGTTCCTGTACATCCAGCTGGTCGGCGATCTGTTTGTTCAACAGCCCTTTGGCGACCAGGGTCAGCACCCGGAACTGCTGCGGCGACAGGCTGGCCAGGCGCGAGGCCAGTGCGGTGTCGTGCTGCGAGGATTGCGCCCGCGCCACGGCCGCGCGCAGCGATGCAGGCAGCCACTGTTCACAGGCCAGCACACTGCGGATGGCATCGCGCAGCTCGTCCAGTCCGGCGCTCTTGGGCAGATAACCGGCCGCGCCATGATCCAGCGCGCGCCTGACCACCCGCGGGTCGTCATTGGCCGAGACCACGATCACCGCCACCGCCGGATACTGGGCGCGGATCGCCGCCAGCCCGGCCAGTCCGTGATTGCCCGGCATATGTAGATCCAGTAACACGAGGTCGGTGTCCTGATCGGCTTCAAGAGCCGCCAGCACCCCATCCAGCGAATCGGCTTCGCGCACCGACAACTGTGCTACTGCATCGCTGGCGGCTCCACGCAGCGCGGCCCGGAACAGCGGGTGGTCATCGGCAATCAGCAGGCGTGGCATGGGTTATTGCGCGGTCCAGCCGCCGTCCAGCACCAGGGTCTGGCCGGTGATGTTGCGCGCTGCCGGCGATGCCAGGAAGGCGGTAGTGCCAGCCAGTTCGTCCATTTCGATGAACACGCCTTTCGGCATCGGCTTGAGCATGATTTCGCTGATCACTTCCGATTCGGCGATGCCGCGGGTACGCGCCTGATCGGCGATCTGCTTTTCCACCAACGGGGTTTTGACGTAACTCGGGCAGATCGTGTTGATGGTGATGTCGCTGTCGGCGGTTTCCAGCGCGATGACCTTGGAAAATCCGACCAGCCCATGCTTGGCTGCCACGTAGGCGCTCTTGTACGGACTGGCGACCAGCGCGTGGATGCTGCCGATGTTGATGATGCGGCCAAAGCCGCGTTCGCGCATGCCGGGCAACACTGCGCGGGTCAGCCGGGCGACCCCGACCAGCATCACCTGGACCAGGAAATCCCATTTCTGCATCGGGAAGTCCTGCAACGGTGAAACGAATTGCAAGCCGGCGTTGTTGACCAGCACATCGACCGGGCGCGAGATCGCGGCCAGCGCGGCCTCGACGCTGGCATCGGAAGTGACGTCCAGGGCGACCGCTTCGGCCGAGCCACCGGCCTGCTGGATCTGCTGCGCCACCTGCTGGCAGGCCTGCAGCTGCAGATCACTGATGATGACGTGGTGACCGGCCTTGGCCAGTTCGCTGGCGATGTTGGCGCCAATGCCACTGGGGTTGGCGGCGCCGGTGATCAGGATGGTGTGGCGGCTCATGCTGGCTTCCTGCGGGTGGGGAGCCTAGCGTAGCAAGTTGGCTTGGACCCTACGTGGTACCAAAGTACGATGATCGGCGCGGGCCAATCCGGTAGCGTGCAGGTATTGCCAAGCAGGGGATTTGTCGATGTCATCCTTACCGCAGCGCTCGGGTCTGTCGATGTTCGCCAGCATGCTGCTGGTCGCATGCCTGGGTGGCTGCGCCAGCACCGACGCCGGCACCCACCCCATGACCGACAAGGCGGCAATCCCGATGGTGCAAGCACCAAGCATGACAGAACACCGCGGTGACGATGATCTGCTGAGCGCCGGCCTGGGACTGGATGGCCTGCGGGCGATGACCGCGCCGGCCTTCGCCGATCCCGAACATCCGACCGCGTCGGAACTGCGGCGGCGGGCGATCTGGAGCAACTGGCGCGGTATCGCCGACCTGTCGGCGACCGGTGGCTATGGCCAGGTCTACGGCAGCGTGGCCAGGATCCCCGGCCGCGAATTCTCGAGCCTGTTGAGCCTGCCCGGCGCCGCGCAACCGCACCGCGTGCTGATGCAGCTGCCGGATGCCTTCGACACCGGCAAGCGCTGCGTGGTGGTGGCGGCTTCGTCGGGCTCGCGTGGCGTCTATGGCGCGATTGCGGTGGCCGCACCGTGGGCGTTGCCGAAGGGCTGCGCGGTGGTCTACACCGACAAGGGCGCCGGCAGCGATTACTTTGATCTGGATGCGCGCGTCGGCAGTCGCGAGGACGGCACCGTGGCTGGCGCCGACGAGGCCGCGCTGGCGTTCGCGCCGCAGGCAGCGACAGCGGCCAGTGGGGTTGCGGTCAAGCATGCGCATTCGCAGGACAACCCCGAGGCAGACTGGGGCCGCCACGTCAAACAAGCTGCCGAATTCGCCCTGTCGGTGCTGGATCAACAGTATCCGCACGCAGCGCCATTCCGTTTCGACAATACCCGGATCATTGCCACCGGCATTTCCAACGGCGGTGGCGCGGTGTTGCGCGCGGCCGAGCTGGACGGTGACTGGTTGGATGCGGTGGTCGCCGGCGAGCCGAACATCCAGATTGACGGCCATGGCAGCCGCGACCTTTATGACTATGTCACCGAGGCCGCACTGCTGATGCCGTGCGCGCTGCTGCATCTGCCGGCCGAACGGCTGCCACAACCGCCGTTGCGGGCGCAGGCCGAGCCGGCCTGGAGCGCCCGTTGCGCCAGCCTGAAGGCCGCAGGCCAGATCGGTGGCGACAACATCGCCGCGCAGGCGGCTTCGGCATACCAGCAACTGCGCGATGCCGGCTGGAGCGATGAAGCACTGGTGGCCGGGGCGTTGAACGTCGGTTTCGACGTATGGCGGGCGATTGCGGTGACCTATGCGTCCAGCTACGGCCGCTATGGCGTCGGCGAGCATCCCTGTGGTTTTGGTTTTTCCGCGCAGAATCCCGATTTCAGTGCCCGGCCGGCGACCGCCGCCGAGCGCGGCAACTGGTGGGCCGAAGGCAGCGGCATCCCGCCCGGGGCCGGCGTCGGCATCATCGATCCACAGCTGGGCGGAGCCGACCCGACACTGGCCGGCCTGCAATGCCTGCGCGGCCTGAGCACCGGCGACGGCGCCGATGCCGCCCGGGTCAGGGCCGGCATCGCCGAAGTGAAGGCTGGCTTGCCGCGGGCTGGACTGCCGGTGGTGGTCGTGCATGGCACCGATGACGGGCTGATCCCGCCGGCGTTCAGCAGTGCGCCGTATGTGGTGATGGCGCAGGCCTCCGGGCGTCCAGTGAGTTATTGGCAGGTGCGCCATGCGCAGCATTTCGATGGGTTCCTGGCGCTGCCGGATTACGGCAGCCGATACGTGCCGCTGCTGCCGTACATGTACGCGGCGCTGGATCAGATTGACGCCCAGCTGGATGGTCGTGGCCGGGTGGCCGGCGACAGCGTCATCGCCAGCCAGCCACGCGGGCAGGGCACGCTGCAGGCGGCGCAGCTGAAGCTGCCGCAGTTGCAATGACTTGCTGAAACCCGGGGAGCTTGGCAGTCTGTTGGCTTCACATTCCGGTGCATCTGCATGGCTCGCCACTTTTCCCTGATTCGCGACTTCCAGCTGGCTGACTGGTTCACCCTCGGCAATGCCTTCTGCGGTACCGGCGCCATCTTTGCCTCGATGCGGTTCCTGCAGGAAGGCGTGATCTCGGATCTGATGATCGGCATGAGCCTGATTCCGCTGGCATTCGTGCTGGATGCGCTGGACGGCCGGGTTGCCCGCTGGCGCAAGCAGCAGTCGGTGCTGGGCCGGGAACTGGATTCGCTGGCAGACGTGATTTCTTTTGGCGTCGCCCCGGCGGCGCTGGCTTACGCCTGCGGTATGCAGGGTGGCTGGGACTGGGTGGTGCTGTCGTACTTCGTCGGTTGCGGGGTCAGCCGGCTGGCGCGCTACAACGTCACCGCCGAAAGCCTGGCCGGCGAAGACGCCAAGGTCCGCTATTTCGAAGGCACGCCGATTCCGACCAGCCTGCTGCTGGTGATCGTGCTGGCCATTGCCGCTTATGGCGGCCATCTGGGTGGACAGCTGTGGCTGGGCAGCATCAAGGTCGGACCGTGGCTGCTGCATCCGCTGGTGCTGTTGTACGCGCTGTCCGGCACGCTGATGATCAGCCGTACATTGCGCATCCCCAAACCCTGAACTGTCACATCGGCGCCGTTTATTTCCCCGATGCTGTGTTGAACGCCTAGAATCAATCAGCACAGGAGGGCTCATGATCAATTCCGCATCATCTTGGCCGGGCGATCTGGACAACGTCGCCAGGCAATACTGGACCTTGTGGGGCGATGCCCTGCGCCAGGCCGGCATTGCGCCAGCGCCTGCACCGTCAATGACGCCGGACTGGCAGCAGCAGGCGATGGGCTTCTGGTCGCAATTCATGCCCAAGCCGGCCAACCCATTGCAGGACGCGGTCGATCGCATCCAGCACCAGGCCGGCCAGTGGTATGCGCAGATGCAGCAGGTCGCGGCTCAGTTCGCTGGCCAGCAGCAGGCGCCGGCCGACATCGCCCAGGCCTGGCGTGAAGCGCTGGGCGGCGGTGCCGGCCCGGAAGCGTTTGCCGGGCATTTCCGCTCGATGCTGGGGCAGGGCGGCGGCCAGGGAATGGAGCAATGGATGCAGCAGGCGCGGCCCTATATCGAGGCGCTTGAGCGTGAAAACGCGCGCTGGCTGCATGCGCCGACCTTTGGCCTGTCCCGCGAGCATCAGGAACGCTGGCAGGCACTGGCGCTGGCGCAACAGGAGTACCAGCGCCATTCCAATGAGTTCAACGCGTTGATGCTGAAGACCGCCGATGGCGCGTTCAAGCATTTCGAGGCACTGCTGGCGCAACACGCCGAGCCGGACAAGCAGATCACCAGCGCGCGCGGGTTGTTCGATCTGTGGATTGATGCGGCCGAGCAGAGCTATGCCGAGATCGCGATGACCGATGAATTCCGCCATGTATACGGCGCAATGACCAACGCGCAGATGCGGGTGAGACTGGCAGTGCAGCGCGAGACCGAACAGCTGTGCGGTCTGCTGGGCGTGCCGACCCGTACCGAAGTCGATGCCGCGCACCGCAAGATTGTCGAGCTGGAGCGGTTGTTGCGCCGCCAGGCGCGTGCGGCCGGGACCGGTGCCGGTGGGGAAACTTCCCAGCGCCCGGCAGCGGCCAATGCGCCACGGCCGCGCAGTCGGCCGGCCGCGGCAAGATCGGTGGCCAAGCCTGCCGGCAAGGCCAAGGCTGTCAAGAAAGCCGGCAAGACCGCCAGCCGGGCGAAACCGGCGCCAGCGAGCAAACCGGCGAAGGCGCCGGCAGCACCATCCAAGCGCGCTGCCACCGGCAAGCGTGCCAGCGCCAGCCGCAACACCACCGCCACGGCGACCAAGAAAGCCGCCGCGCCAGCGGCGACCAGATCGCGTTCCACCGCAGCGACCGCGGGCAAAAGCAAAAGCGCGAAGACCAGGCCCGCGGCAGCTACCTCATCGGTGAAGGATTGGGTGGCGCGTAACCAGGCCGGCAAGCCGGCCAGGGGATCGCGTCGATGAGCCCGCCCAACAACAGTCCGCTCAATTTCAGCGTCGACGGCCTGGCCGAAGAAGCCCGGGTTACCCAGCAGAAGCTCAGTGCCGGCCTGCAGGTGCTGCCGGAAGTCGACGATGTCCACTACGGCGCCACCGGCAAGCAGGAAGTGTGGCGCGACGGCAAGGTGGTGCTGTACCGGTTCATCGGCGCCACCGCACCCACCGCCAGGGTGCCGCTGCTGATCGCCTATGCGCTGGTCAACCGACCGTACATGGTCGATCTGCAGGACGATCGCTCGCTGGTCCGCGGCCTGCTGGCGCAGGGCGAGGATGTCTACATCATCGACTGGGGCTATCCGGATCGTTCGGATCGTTTCCTGGAGCTGGACGACTATATCAATCGGTTCATCGACGGCGCGGTCGACCACCTGCGCGATGCGTACGGGCTGGACGCGATCAACCTGCTCGGCATCTGCCAGGGCGGGGCATTCTCGCTGTGCTACGCCGCGCTGCATCCGGAAAAGGTCAAGAACCTGATCACGATGGTGACCCCGGTCGATTTCCACACCCCGGACAACATGCTCTCGCACTGGACCCGCGAACTGGACGTGGATCTGCTGGTGGAGACGATGGGCAACGTACCGGCGGACATGATGAATGCCTGCTACCTGATGCTGAAGCCATTCCGGCTCAACCTGCAGAAGTACGTGGGCCTGGTCGACATCCTCGACAACAAGAAAGCGGTCGAGGACTTCCTGCGCATGGAGAAGTGGATCTTCGATTCACCCGACCTGGCCGGCGAAGCCTTCCGCCAGTTCATCAAGCAGTTCTACCAGGCCAACGGGCTGGTCAACGGCAGCGTGCGCATCGGCGAGGAGGCGGTCGACCTGGGCTTCATCGACATGCCGGTGCTGAACATCTATGCCGAGCAGGATCACCTGGTGCCGCCGGACGCGTCGCGTGCGCTGCAGGCATTGGTCTCCAGCGAAGACTACAGCGAGCTGAGCTTCCGCGGCGGCCACATCGGCATCTACGTCTCCAGCCGGGCCCAGCGTGAAGTCCCGTCCTCGATTCACCGCTGGCTGGCGCAGCGTTCGGCTTGAGGCCGTGGTTGTCGCCTGGCGGCGCCAGGCGGCAATGCCCGGCGCAGCGAGGCGGCAGGCATCGTCAGCGGACCGGCACGCCTACACGCGGCCATCGCCGGCTTCGCGCTAGACTGGCTTCATCGACTTTCAGCAGGTGCTTGCCATGGATTCGTCACGGCCATTCTTTCGTTCTTCCAGTGACCGCATGATCGCCGGCGTCATGGGTGGCATCGCCCGGCGATTCGGCTGGAGCTCCACGCTGCTGCGGGTGATCTTCGTGATCGTCTCGATCGCCTCGGCCGCGTTCCCCGGCATCCTGGTGTACCTGCTGCTGTGGCTGTTGATGCCCAGCGAAGACTAACCGCATGCGGCGCGGATGGGGTGGCCTGCTGCTGGGGCTGGGGATCCTCTGGACCAGCCCCAACACCCTGATCGGGCTGATGGCCGGCCTCGTTGGATTGCCCGCGGGCGCCCGGCTGCGCCTGCGTCGTGAGGAGATGGCGCTGGTGTTCGAGCGCTGGCCGTGGGGACCGGGCGGGGCGATTACCTTCGGCAACTGCATCCTGCACACCGGCCCAAGCCTGGATTGCCCGTGCCAGACCTACGAACACCGTGCCGGCAGGGCGCAGCATCCGCCAATCCTGCTGGCCGCGCACGAGCGGGCACACGTGCTGCAGTACATGCTGCTGGGGCCGTTGTTCCTGCCGCTGTACCTGCTATGCGGCGGGGTCAGCGTCCGCAACCCGTTCGAGCGTGCCGCTGACCGCTATGCGATGACCGGACAAGGCTGGTGGCCGGGCCGTTCCCGCTGACGCGCAGCTGGTCCGGTTCAATGCGATTTTTTCGAATCCCTGCCGGACCCTGATTTCCTGCCACCGCCATCCTGTTTGTTGACGGTAGCCCAGGCCCGGCGCTCGGCTTCGTCGTGGGACACGCCGCGGTCTTCGTAGCCTTCTTCGATGTGTTCGGCCTTGCGTTTCTGCTTGTCGGTATAAGCGTCTTTTTCACCACGTGGCATGGCTGGCTCTCCGCGATCTGGATGTGCGAAGGCTAGGCCGCCGGGGGTAATGAGCAGATGAGGCCGGCGTCAATAAAAGATTGATCGGCTGCAGCGCGGCTCCGCGCTCAGCTGGTGGCGAGGATATGCGGGTGTTGCCGCGCTGCCGGCGAGGCGTGGCGCGAGGTCCCGCGCAGGAACACCTCCACCGCGGCCAGTGCGCGTTCTTCCAGCTGCTCGGCGTTGACGGTCTCGACGTAGCCGCTGGCCAGGGCGATCAGGAAATCACCGAACAGCAGCATGTGGAACTGGCTGGCGGCCTGTTCGGGAGACTGCAGCCGCAACGCACCGGCCTTGACCTGCTGCTGGAAATACTGGGTCAGCTGGCTGCGCAGCATCGGGATGGCGTGGCTGAAGTACCAGCTGCGCAGGGCCGGGAACGACTGGCCCTCGCCGATGACGATGCGATAGACGACCAGCGATTCGGTCTTGCCCATGTTGCGGGCGACCCGGCTGGCGACCCGCCGCAACGCGGTCTCCGGCGGCAGTTCGGACAACCCCAGGTCATGCATCATGTTGACGTGGGTTTCGATATGGCGCTCGAGGATGGCGTGGGCCAGTCCTTCCTTGTCGCCGAAAACCCGGTACAGGGTCGCCAGCGAACCACCGGCGCGGGCGACGATGTCGCTCAGTTTGGCGTGCTGGTAACCTTTCTCGGCAAAGATCGCGGTGGCCGCATCAAGAAAGCGCGCCGCCCGCATCTGTCCGCGTTTGCACAGCCCGACCTCGCGGCGGCCCCGCAGCGGCAGCGCGGTCAAGGCTTCGCTGGGTAACTCGAGCCGACGCACGTCGAGAATGCTCATGGCTTGCCCCCTTCAAAACTGAATGCATGCTGTACCATCGCACAATGAGCCGGCGTATGGAAAGGGGTACGGGAACTTTTTGCTGGATCTGGTAACCCGGTTGCCATCCGGGTGTGCTTGCCGGCGCCAGAGGACGCCGACGCGACCTGCGCAAGGGGGGCGGATAGTCGCTAACTGCCGGCATCGCCTGCAGCGATGCCGGCCGCATATCCTCGAAACCGCGGGCTGCGGCGTGGATCAGAACTTGGTCGAGGCCGGATTGAAGGGTTCGCAGGAGCCCTCGAAGGTCTGTGAACCGTCGATTTTCAGGCTGCCAGTGCGGCGATCGATTGAAAGTTTCGGTTTGTTGAGGCCATTGATTTTGAACGAGCCCTGGATGCGCTCCGGGCTGACCACCAGGTCCCGGATCGGGAACCAGCCGCCCTCGCCACCGGTAAGCAGTGGCAGCAGGTTCTTGGGCAGGCGCAAGCGGCCTTCGCCACCGTGGATTTCTACCTGCACGCTGCCAGCGACCTGCACATTGCCCACCGACGTGCGCTCCTGGTAATCATGGTGCTTGGAATCCCAGTCGTAATCGGTGTGGCTTTCCATCTTCTCGCCAGTACCGGTACAGACCAGGTCGAAGTCCGAGCCGGTCGGCTGGGCCTGCGCCAGTGGCGCCGTGGCCAGCAACAGCAGGGATACCGCGACTGCATTGCGGGTCGAGCTCAGTGCTTTTCGATTCATGACCATGCCTTGTCGTGACAGGGGAGGGAATGTGACTCTGGGTCGGTCGAAAAATAGCACGGCAATCGCGCAACCGGTGACGGGGGACATCGGCCCCAGCATTGCCGGCGGCTCTGGAGAACCGAAGGCAACCGCCGCGCCGTTGGCGTCGTTCAACGCTGTGAGGACGCGCATGAGGACCTTGTTCTGGCATCGGCGCTCGCTGTATTCGGCCAGTCGTGCCTGGGCCCTGCGAACGCCTTACGAGTGGAGCGAGCGAGGTGCTTTTAGCTTATTGCCAGCGGCACCATATGTTTGACCCGAAGTTGTTAAATTATCGTTTGGATAGAATCTCACCAGCTGAGATTGAATAAATAGTGGCAGGAAGTGCTTTAAGACCCCCACATATTGTGCCGTATAGAAATTAACAAAGGAATTTATCCACAGCAGCGCGCTTGATTCAGGAAGCTGACTGCTGTACAATAGAGTCGTAGGTCACAAAAAAGGGCCCCGCGTCTGCGGAGCCCTTGGAAATTCTTAGAAATTAAAGTGTAGAGATGTAACGCAGTAGCGGCTACGAAGCGCGCAAACGCTGATTAGCCGGGACCGAAGAGGGCAAGCTGATTAGGCTGCTTGACCACTTAGGGGGTGGAACGAAACGTGTTGCCGTTAGCTAGACGGGCAAGTATAGCAATTAAACGCTGTACCCGTAAAGCATCACGCGAATTCCTTCCTCACCGGCCACCACGCCTCCAGCTTTTTAGGAGGCGCGACATGAGCAACGGTCAATCCGTGTTTGTGACAGCCTACGTGCGTCGTCGTTTTGGACGACTGGAACACGTATGCGCACATTTCCGTTCTGCACCTAGCAAGTAATCGCTGGAAAGAACGAGAAGTAACGGGGAAGGGTGCCCCTTAAGGGGCACCCTTCACACCAGCTCAGACGCGCCATATTGCCATCAACCGATAAGGAAAGACCGATGTCAGCGAAGAAGCCTCCGGCGACTCCCGACTATCGCAGCGCGAAAACGGGTCAGTTCGTCACTGAAAGCTATGCTAAGCGCCACCCGGCGACCACGGTGAGGGAAATCAATCCACCGCCGTCCAAGCCAAAGAAGTAAGGCTGTCCGTGCGAAGCCCGCCTTGTGCGGGCTTCGCCTTTTCGAGAGGAGCGCTGCTGTGTCGAAAAAGTCAAAAGATCGAGTTACCAATCACCGCAGCGCCAAGACAGGCCAGTTTGTCTCGGAGAGCTACGCTAAGCGTCATCCTGATACGACAGTTAAAGAGAAAATTTCGTTACCAGGAAAGGGTAAAGGTGAAACGAACGTTTCGGATAGTGTCCCACCACCAGATAAGAAAACGAGGAAAAAGTGATGAACTTCAACAAGGGCGGAAATGGATCAGGACGCGGTGGTAACAAGGGCGGTTCGGCCCCGCGAAAACCACCGCAACCGTTTCGTGACAGTTTGACCGGTGGAGCTAGGCCCAATGATGGGGCTCGGAAGTCAGACAACGTTTCCTTGTCGGTACCGGTGCCGCCGAAGAAGATTGGAAAGTGAGCGAAGATCAAGACGAACAACTAAAAGAAAGCTCGCTCGGAGCTTCCAACTCCTTGAAGGTGAGGGCTGAAGAACTACGTCATGTGGCGTGGGCCATAGATGCTTCTGTTCGATATCACGAGCGAAGGCAGGCATTCTACGAGCGCTCCGATTCTTTAGTGAACGCACTCAACTTGATTGTTGGCTCTGGTGCGGTGCTCGCGATTATTCAGAGTGCGCCGAGTTGGGTTGTGGTCGTCTCCTCGGCGATGGTAGCGATACTTAGTCTCATCAACATCACGATGCGTTCTTCGGCAATGGCCTCGCTGCATGCTCAGCTTAAGCAGCGTTACATAGGTTTATTGATTCGTCTTGAAAAGCTTGATGAGCCAACAATTAGCGAGGAACCGTTTCGAGATGAACTGAGAAAGCTGCGTGAGGCTAGGCTCCTAATTGAAGGTGAGGAACCCACCATTTTCAGGGTGGTGCATGTGATGGCCCATAATGAGCTTCTGATGGCTAAGGGTTACGATGATACTGACATGTGGCATGTGCCTTGGTACAAGGCTTTAAGTGCTAACTGGATTCGCTGGGATACCAGCAAGCTCTCGAAGCGCAGCAAGTAGAATTCCAGTATCACCCGGCGCGACCGCTGGACAGAAGAATCGGCGAAGGCAATGTCGCCTGGGAGGGCTTTATGGTTCGATGGAATTGCGTGGCGGTTCGGGCTACGACCTCGCCGTGTTCGCGTTGGCTGCTTGCTGGATTCCTGATGGTCCGGCGCTGGGTGCCGCTGCTGGCGCTGGCGGCCCGCAGGGCACGAGCCGCATCGGGTCTCGGTTACGCGCGCATGAGCGGCGCTTAACGACGCTGCTATGCGTGTGGCGACAATGTGAATCACCGGCACTATGAGTGACGCTGCGTAGCGCCGTTCACGGGGCTACTAAGGGTCAAGAAGTGTTGCAGAAAAACAGAAGGGCTACGCCGCGAAGCCTAACCCCTTGTTTTATCTGGTGCCGAAGGTGGGACTCGAACCCACACGCTTTTAACGGCGGTGGATTTTGAATCCACTGCGTCTACCATTCCGCCACTTCGGCGCGGGCGGGAAGTATAGCCGACTCCGCGCGGATTCATACAGGGGCGCGGGCAAGTTTTTCCGCGGCAACTGGTGGCTCCGCGCCGGCTGCGCGGGCGGTAGCCGCTCAGGCTGCCTGGTCGGTGCCCAGCAGCCGCTCGCCGCGACGCTGCCACGGGCCGCCGGCGATGCTGTCATCGGGGCTGTAGACGCCGCAGCGGACCATAGTGCGCTGGTAGACGTGCAGCGAGACGGCGACCGCGCTGTCACTGGGATTGCGGATGGTGTGATATTCGTGCGGCGGGATCAGGCTGCCAGCCGAACCGATGCCGGCTTCGATGGTGCCGACCGGGTTGAACCGGTAGTGGTCGTCGCGCTGCTCGGCCAGCTCGTACTGGGTGATTTCCAGACGGCCGTGCCAGACCCCTTCGACGCACCACAGGCCGGAGTGATCATGGATGCGGGTGCCCTGGCCGGGGCCCCAGGTCATTGCCACCACGCTGTAGCCGTACTGGGCGCTGGTATACAGCTCCCGGCGTGCGTAGTGGTCTTCGATCGGGTTGAACACGCATTCGGGCAGGCGCACGTCCTGCTGGCGGATCATCGAGCACAGCGAGGAGCGCAACGCATCGGTCACCGCTGGCGCATCGCCCAGCACCACCGCGGCATCGAGTGCGGCGATCAACGTCTGCTGGCCGGGGAATTCAAGCGCCATGGCAACTCATCCTGCGATAAACAATCCCGATCCTAACATCGCTCACAGGCTGGCCAGGAAATCGCCGACCGCCGGCCCGAAACGCTGGTAATCGACCAGGAAGGCGTCATGGCCCTGTGGTGAATCCATCGGCATAAACGTCGCCTGTGCGCCGCCGGCGGCCAGCCCCTCGGCAATCTGCCGCTGCTGCTCGAGCGGGAACAGGATGTCGGTGGTCGCGCCGATCGCCAGCGCTTTCTGCACCTGGATGCGCGCCAACGAGGCCAGCATGTCGTCACCGACATTCTCGGCGACGCTGAACCAGTCCATCGACCGGCTGAGGTACAGATAGCAATTGGGGTCGAACTTGCGGACGAAGCGGCGGGCGTGGCCTTCCAGATAGCTTTCGACCTGGAATTCCAGGCCGAACGGATCTTCTTCGGCACGCTGTGCGTCCTGCTGCGACTGATCCAGGCGTACGCGGCCAAAACGGCCGTCCCACTCCAGCGCCGAACGGTAGGTGATGACGCCCAGCTTGCGGGCCATGCGCATCCCCGATTCCGGATAGCAATCGTCGTCGTAGTTGCCGTTGTTCCACTGCGGGTCGAGGCGGATTGCTTCGCGCTGCAATGACCGGATCGCAATCGAGAACGGCAATGCCTGGGCACTGCCGGAGATGTTGATGTGGTGGCGGGCGCAGCCGGGATGCCGCAGCAGCAGCGCCAGCGCCGTCATCCCGCCCATCGAGTTGCCAATCAGGCATGCCAGCTGTCCGATGCCCAGTTGGCGGACCACGTGCCAGGCGGCGTCGGCGCCGTCCTCGATCGACAGATCCGGGAAATCCAGCCGATAGGGCGCGGCGCTGGCGGGGTTGATCGAGGCCGGGCCGGTCGAACCCTTGCAGCTGCCCAGCGAATTGACGCAGATGACAAACCAGCGATCGGTATCAATCGGTTTGCCAGGCCCCAGCATCGGCTCCCACCAGCCATCCTGCGGATTGCCGGCGTTGGCGGCGGCATGGGCGTCGGGCGACAGGCCGGTGACGATCAGCACCGCGTTGTCGCCGGCGGCATTGAGGCGGCCCCAGGTTTCGTAGGCCATGCGCGCGCCATGCAGTGCGCCGCCGCGTTTCATCGGGAATGGCGAGGGCAGGTCGATGTAGCGGGTACCAGGCGGAATGAATTCAGTCATTGCCCCAGTGTAGAGCGGAGCCTGCTGCGCTGGCGAGTTCCCTGACCATTCGCGTATTGCGTCAGTCGTTGCCCTTGCAGGCTGCGCGGAAGGAATCGCCATGCAGCCACACACGAACGTTGCAGGGCAGGTAGCGGAGCAGGCTCCGCGTTACGGGACGACCTGATCAATCAACAGCGTATAGCTGGCCCCTTGGCTGACCTCGGCGGTGACCGGCGCGGCCTGCAGATCACCGCTGCGGGTCATGACATCACCGGCCTTCGACACCCGCGCCGCCAACTGCACCTGATCCAGCTGCGACAACTTCGAGGTCGGCATCGGGCTGTCGCCATCGCCGAGGGTCAAGCTGATCGGGAACTGGTTGGCCGGCACCCGCTTGGCGGCGACCGGCATCGGTGGTCCGCCGATCTGTCGTGCGAACACGAACAGGGTGTCGTTGGCCGACAGTTTGGCGCGCAGTTGCGGCGCGATGTCCACGGTCACCGTCAGCAATCCGCCGGCGTCACCTGTGGCAGGTTGCGGCGCGCTGTTCGATGGCAACGACAACGGTTCCAGGCCAGCCTCGGCGCGGGCTTCGTTGATTTGAGGCAGCAGGGTCGCGGCGGTCGCCGGCTGCACCAGCGGCAGCAGGCCCTCCCAGGTCTTGGCCGCTTCGGCCGGCTTGCCATCCTGGCGTTGCGAAATGCCGATGAACCAGCGCGCACGCTGGTGGCCGGGTTGCAGCTGCAGGGCGCGCTGCAGCAGCCCCACCGCCTGCGCATCGAAGCGCTTCTGCGGATTGTTGTAGAGCCGCGCCTGGGCGGTCTCGACCAGCACGTCGGCGTCGTCAGGGGTCAATTTCAGGGCCCGTTCGAATGCGCCCTGGGCGTCGGCATAGCGTTGTTCGGCGGCATAGGAACGGCCCAGCAGGCGCCAGCCTTCGGCCTGGTTTGGGTTCTGCTTGAGCTCGGCTTCCAGTTCGCTGATGGCCTGCTGCAGGGTCGCCGGCATCTGTGCGGGCTGCGCTTGCGGATCCAGTGCCGCTGGTGTGCCGACCAGGTGATACAGCGCGAAGGTGGCAATCGCCAGGGTTGCGGTCGAGGCCAGCCACAGCATCCGCGAATCGCGACGCAGCGGCCACAACACCGGCAGCAAGGCCAGCAACACCAGCACCACCGCGGCCACTGCAAATCCAATCACCATTCCTGATCCTCGTCGGCCGCGACCACCTGCTGGCCGTTGCGCTTGCGAATGAGCAGCACCACCACGATGCCTCCGGCCACCACCAGCAGCAGTGGCCCGAACCAGAGCAGCCAGGTGCCTGGTTCCATTTCCGGCCGGTACAACACGAACTGGCCGTAGCGCTGGACCAGGAACTCCTTGATCTGCGCATCGGACTGGCCTTGCTGCATCAGATCCAGAACTTCCCGGCGCAGGTCATGCGCGATCTGTGCATTGCTGTCGGCCAGCGACTGGTTCTGGCACATCACGCAGCGCAACTCGCTGGTCAACTGGTGGAAGCGGGCTTCCTCGGCGTCGTCGCGGAACTGCAGCGGTGTGGCGTCGCTGGACTGGGCCATGGCGTGCAGCGGCAGCCACAGCATCGCCAGCACGCAGATCGTCCGCAGCAAGCCGATGGCCGCTTTCATTGCTCGGCCTCGATCTTTGCCAGCATCGGGATCAGCTCGTTGGCGAGGATCTCATCGCTGACCGCACCGACATGCTTCCAGCGGACGATGCCTTTGCCGTCGACCAGGAAGGTTTCCGGCGCACCGTAGATGCCCCAGTCGATCGCGGTGCGGCCATCCTCGTCGGCCAGCACCAGCACGTAGGGATTGCCGTACTGCTCGAGCCAGCGCAGCGCATCGTCGCGTTGGTCCTTGAGGTTGTAGCCGATGAAGCGGACCCGCTTGGTCAGTGCAAAACGGCTCAGCACCGGATGCTCGACCCGGCATTCCGGACACCAGCTGCCCCAGACATTCATGACATAGGGCTGGCCGGCCAGCTTTTTCTGGGTCACCCGGATGCTGGGGTCGTGCAGCACCGGCAGATCGAAATCCGGCGCCGGCTTGCCGATCAGCGGCGACGGCAACGATTCGCGGTCGGGCCGGTCCGATTGCTTGACCCCGTAGAACAACAGCGCCATCAGGCCGATGAAGAACAGACCGATGATGACCGCGGCAAAGGTCAAGGCGCCCTTGCTGTGCCGGGCACCGGACGGTGGCGGGGTGGGCGGGACCTGGCTCATGCGCTGCGTACCTCGGGTTTGCGGCGGAAACGACGATCGGTGGCGGTAACGAACCCGCCCAGCGCCATCAATCCGGCACCCAGCCAGATCCAGCGCACGAACGGTTTGACATGCACGCGCACCGCCCAGGCGCCATCGCCCAGTGGTTCGCCGATGGCGACATACAGATCACCGAACAGCCCCGGCCGGATGCCGGCCTCGGTCATGACCTGTCCACCACTGGCATAGGCGCGTTTTTCCGGATTGAGACGGGTCAGCAGTTTGCCGCTGCGCAGCACCTGCACATGGCCACGATGGGCGCGGTAGTTGGGGCCGGTCAGTTCATCGACGCCTTCGAAGCGGAAGCTGTAGCGGCCGATCTCCATCGTCTGCCCCGGCTTGAGCGCGACTTCGCGCTGCACGTTGAGGCCCTCGACCAGCAGCGCACCGACCAGAAACACGGCGATACCCAGATGGGCCAGGACCATGCCGGTCATTTCCGGGGTCAGGCGGCCTTTGGCCTTGACCCGGGTCCAGAGGAAACGCAGCGTGCCCAGCGCCACCCAGCTCGCGCCAGCGATGCCGGCGGCGACTTTCCATGGCCCCTGCGGTGCGATGAAAAAGCCGATCGCGGCCGCCACCAGGGCCAGCCCTGCCCACGGCAACAGCATCGCCAGGGGCCGGGACATCTGTTCGCGCTGCCATTTGCTCAATGGTCCCAGCGGCAACAACGCCACCAGCGGTGCCATCAACACGATGAACAACAGGCTGAAGTAGGGCGGGCCGACCGAAATCTTGCCCATGTCCAGCGAGTCGGCCAGCATCGGGTACAAGGTGCCGAGGAACACCATCGCGCAGGCGCCGGTCAGCAACACGTTGTTGACCAGCAGCAGGGTTTCGCGGGAGCCGGCCGCGAACGGTGCGCCCTCGGGCAGTTGCGGTGCACGCACGATGTACAGCAGCAGGGAACCGCCGACCACCAGGCCGAGGAAGATCAGCACGAACAGGCCGCGGGTCGGGTCAGCGGCAAACGCGTGCACGCTGGTCAGCACGCCGGAGCGGACCAGGAAGGTGCCCAGCAACGACAGCGAGAACGCGGCAATCGCCAGCAACAGTGTCCAGCCGGCAAAGCTGCCGCGCTTTTCGGTGGCGGCCTGCGAATGGATCAGCGCGGCGCCAACCAGCCACGGCATGAAGCTGGCGTTCTCGACCGGATCCCAGAACCACCAGCCGCCCCAGCCCAGTTCGTAGTACGCCCACCAGCTGCCGAGGGCGATGCCGATGGTCAGGAAACCCCAGGCGACGTTGGTCCACGGCCGCGTCCAGCGCAGCCAGCGGGCATCGACATGACCATCCAGCAGTGCGGCAATGGCGAACGCGAACGGCACCACGAAACCGACGTAACCCAGGTACAGCATCGGCGGGTGGATGATCAGCCCCGGGTCCTGCAGCAGCGGGTTGAGGTCACGGCCTTCCAGTGGCGCCGGCAACAACCGCGCGAACGGGTTGGAGGTGAAGATCAGGAAGGCAAGAAAGCCGATGCTGACCAGACCCATCACCCCGAGTACGCGCGCCATCACCACCTGCGGCAGCGCACGCGAACAGGCGGCTACCGCGGCGGTCCAGATTGCCAGCACCAGTACCCACAGCAGCAACGAACCCTCGTGCGCGCCCCAGACCGCCGAGTAGCGGTACATCATCGGCAGCAACGTGTTGGAGTTCTCGGCAACGTAGGCGACGGAAAAGTCCTGGCGTACGAACGCCCAGGTCAGGATCGCGAATGCCAGCAGCAACAATGCCAGTTGCACGAACGCCGCCGGTCGCGCGACGGCCATCCAGCTGTGCTTGTCGCGCTGGGCGCCGGCCAGCGGCAACAGCGCCTGCAGCAGCGCCACCAGCAGGGCCAGGATCAGGGTGAGTTGACCGATTTCAGGCAGCACTTATCGGGATTCCGTCGCGGCCGGAGCCGGCGTTGCCGATGTCGCTGGCTCGACGTCGTGCTTCTTGTGCGCCATCCCCATCTTGTCGGCCACTTCCTTGGGCATGTAGGTCTCGTCGTGCTTGGCCAGCACGTCCTCGGCGACAAACACGCCATCCTGCATGCGCCCGGTGGCGACCACCGCCTGGCCCTCACGGAACAGGTCCGGCAGGATCCGGTCGTAGACCACCGGCAACTGCGCGTCACCGTCGGTGACCCGGAAGCGCGCCTGCAGCGAACCCGGTTCGCGCTGGAACGAGCCTTTTTCGACCATGCCGCCGAGGCGGAAACGCGAATGCTCGGCGGTGTCGCCACGCAGCACCTCGACCGGTGTGTACAGATAGGCGACGTTGCGCTGCAGCGCCATCGCAATCAGGCTGGCGGCGACGCCGGCGGCGGCCAGCAACAGCAGCACCCACAACAGGCGGCGGCGGCGAACAGGATTCATCGATTCAATTCCACGGATTGGTGCCTGCGCGACTGGCGCGCCTTGCGAAGCCGGACAGCACGCAGCTGCCGGCGGATCTGCCACTGCGGCACCAGCAGGTCCCACAACAGGACCACGAAGAACACCGCATAGGCGGCGATGACGTAGCCGAGGTAGCTCATGCCGAGTCCCCGGCCAGCCTGGCCACCCAGTCCTTGCCGGCTTCGCGACGCAGGTTGTCGGCGCGCGCGCGCGCCAGCAGCGAGCCGAGGAACCAGAACTTGGTTGCCAGCACCATGATCAGCAGCGGCAGGATCATGCTGCTGTCCATGCTCGATTTGCCGAACAGGTTGATGGTCTGGCCCTGGTGCAGCGAATTCCACCAGACCACCGAGTAACGGATGATCGGCAGCAATGCCACGCCGACGATCGACAGCAGGCCGGCGGCGCGGGCGGCGGCGCGGTGATCCTCGATGGCCTGGTACAGGCCAATCACGCCCAGGTACAGGAACAGCAGGATCAGTTCGGTGGTCAGGCGCGGGTCCCAGTCCCACCAGGCGCCCCACATCGGCTTGCCCCAGATCGAGCCGGTCGCCAGGGTGATGATGGTGAAGGCGGCGCCAATCGGCGCACAGGCCATGGCCAGGATTTCGCACAGCTTGATCCGCCAGATCAGGGCGATGGCCGAGTACAACGCCATCAGCGCGAACACGAACATGCTCATCCAGGCGCTGGGCACGTGGATGTAGAGGATGCGGAAGCTGTCGCCCTGCTGGTAATCGGCCGGTACCACGAACAGCGCCTGCCACAGGCCCACGCCCAGCAGCACCACCGCCACCGCGTAGCACCACGGGGTCCAGCGGGCGGCGAAGCGATCGAAAGTCGGTGGTGAGCCGAGTTGGTGGAACCAGCGTACGATTGGATTCATCGAATGGATATCAGTTCAAGGCAATGCGGATGGCGGCGGCGGCAACCAGCGGTGCCAGCACCAGGGCCAGTACCAGTCCCGCGCCCAGCAACAGCAGGGCGCCGACGGCGTCCAGACCCTGGCTGCTTGCAGCCACGCTGCCGGCGCCGAACACCAGCACCGGCACGTACAACGGCAATGCCAACAAGGCCACAAGGATACCAGAGCGGCGCATCCCCACTGTCAGCGCGGCGACCACCGCGCCGAGCAGACTCAACAACGGTGTACCCAGCAGCAGCGACAGCATCAGCACCGGCAGTTGTTCGCGCGGAAGGTGAAGCAGTTCACCCAGCAGTGGGGTGGCCAGCAGCAGTGGCAGGGCGGTGGTCAGCCAGTGGCTGAACACGCGGATGGCGACCAGCCAGGCCAATGGCACCGGCGCCAGGATCCATTGTTCCAGCGAGCCGTCCTCGGCATCGCCGCGGAACAGCGTGTCCAGCGCCAGCAGCCCGGCCAGCAGCACCGCCACCCACAGCACGCCGGCGGCGACCTTGGACAGGCTGCGCGGATCGCCGCCCAGGCTCAAGGCAAACAACACCACCACCAGCAGCGCGAACAGCGCCGGCTGGAAGGCATCACCGCGGCGCCGCCAGAGCAGGCGCAGGTCGCGGACCAGCAGTGCACGCGCGGCGGACAGCAGGCCGGGCGCGCTCATGCGGGCTGTCCCAGCAGCAGCGTCCGCGTCTGCACCGGTGGCGCGGCGTAGGCGCCATGGGTGGTGACCAGCGCCGCGCCACCTTCGCGCAGATGCGCGGAAATCATCCGGTTGACCAGAGTGATGCCGTCCAGATCCAGATTGGCGTAAGGCTCGTCCAGCAACCACAGCGGCGCCGGCGACAACCACAGCCTGGCCAGCGATAGGCGTTTTTTCTGGCCTGCCGACAGCTGCCGTGCCGGCGCGTCCTCATAACCGCCGAGGCCGACCATGGCCAGCGCATTGACCGGCAGCTGCCGGGGGCGGCGGCCATGCAGTCCACACAGGAACTGCAGGTTCTCCAGCGCATTCAAGTCCGCCTTCAGCGCCGGCAGATGGCCCAGATAGGCCAGTGCCCGGGCCAGCAGCGAGGACTGGGCCGGACGCCCATCCAGCTGGATGTGGCCGCTATCGGCGCGCAGCAGTCCGGCCAGCACCCGTAACAAGGTGGTCTTGCCGACGCCATTGCCGCCCTGCACCAGCAGGGCTTCGCCGCCATCGACGACAAAATCCAGCGGGCCGAACACCGGTTCGTCATTGCGCGAAAAAGACAGTCCCTGCACGGACAGCAGTGGCGAGGGTGACGGGGCGGACGGCAGCATCAGGACTCGATCTTCCTCGGGAACGGCAATGAAGCAGGGCCGGCTATTGTATTCGTTCGCCAACGGTTGCGAGCCTGCCGGCTCGACCGGTTCAGCCTGCCCAATCGATGTAGCGGTGCGCCGGGGCTTTCGGTGGTGGCGGCCACATCATCCGCAGGCGCACGGCCTGGCCGGCATCCCAGACCAGCACGCCGCCCTGGCCGAATGCGCGTGCGAGCCGGTCGGCCTGGGCCGTCGTCGCCTGCGGTACCAGCCAGCCGCGCTCGTAGCAACCGCCGCCGGCATCACAGGCCGAGGCGGGATGCATGGACAACCGCAACTGTCGCAATTGTTGTTGCAGGCGCGCATCGGCCAACTGGTTGTGGCGTGGCGGGACCAGCACCGCTGCCGGATTCCAGGCGGTGATGAACAGATACCGGGCTGCCGGCCAGCAACGCTCGATGACCGGCGCCGTCCCGCCAACGCGGAACGCCAGCGGGCCATCCACGGTGAATGGGACATCCTCGCCGGCTTCGACCGCGTAGTGCG
The DNA here is from genome assembly GCF_001431405.1 of Pseudoxanthomonas dokdonensis. Lineage (GTDB taxonomy): Bacteria > Pseudomonadota > Gammaproteobacteria > Xanthomonadales > Xanthomonadaceae > Pseudoxanthomonas_A > Pseudoxanthomonas_A dokdonensis. The sequence continues at coordinate 118,549 of NZ_LDJL01000011.1, read as the reverse complement.
CTGACAGCCATGCCTGCGCCAGGCGTGCGGCCTCTGTCCCGTCGATCCGCCGGATGTTCATGTCGACATCATCGCCAATGCCGCGCATTGCGTACACTTTGCGTTCCTGAATGCGCTGCCGGAACCGAGGATGTCACTGCAAAGTAAATTGCCCAACGTCGGAACGACCATTTTCACCGTGATGTCGCAACTGGCGGCAGAGCATGGCGCCGTCAACCTGGGCCAGGGCTTCCCCGATTTCCCGGTCCCCGAACGCCTGGTCGACGAATTGGACAGGGCGATGCGCGCCGGCCACAACCAGTACGCGCCGATGACCGGTGTGCCGGTCCTGCGCCAGGCCATCGCCGACAAGGCGCAGGCCTGCTACGGCTGCCAGATCGATGCCGACAGCGAGGTCACCGTCACCAGCGGCGCGACCGAGGCCATCTTCAACGCGATCCATGCGGTGGTACGCGCCGGTGACGAGGTCATCGTGCTGGATCCGGCCTATGACTGCTATGAGCCGGCGATTGATCTGGCCGGCGCGCGCGCGGTGCATGTACCGCTGGATCCGCGGACATTCGCGGTCGACTGGGAGCGCGTGCGCGCCGCGGTCAGCCCACGTACCCGCTTGCTGATCATCAACAGCCCGCACAACCCGTCCGGAGCGATGTTCTCGCCGCAGGACATGCAGGCGCTGGCCGAGCTGCTGGAGCGCCATGATCTGTTGCTGATTTCCGATGAGGTCTACGAACACATCGTCTTCGATGGCCGCCAGCACGAGTCGGCGCTGCGTTACCCGGAGATTGCCGCGCGTGCCTTCGTCGTTTCCAGTTTCGGCAAGACCTATCACTGCACCGGCTGGAAGGTCGGCTACGCGATTGCCCCGGCGGCATTGAGCGCCGAGTTCCGCAAGGTCCACCAGTACAACACCTTCACCACGTTCAGCCCGGCCCAGTTCGCGTTTGCGGCGATGATCCGCGAGCAACCGCAGCACTACCAGCAGCTGGGCGCGTTCTACCAGGCCAAGCGTGACCGTTTCCGCCAGCAGTTGTCGCAAACCCGGTTGCAGCCGCTGCCGGTGCCCGGCGGCTATTTCCAGCTGGTCGATTATTCGGCGGTCAGCGATCTGCCCGACGCCGAGTTCGCGCGCTGGTTGACGGTTGAACATGGCGTGGCGGCGATTCCGTTGTCGCCGTTCTACCAGTCGCCGCCAGCGCAGCAGCGGCTGGCGCGCTTGTGCTTCGCCAAGAACGAAACCACCCTGGATGCGGCGATCGAACGCCTGGAAAAACTGTAAGCGCCCGCGCACGGACGAGGAAACCGGATATGCAGGACCTGAGGATTTCGCTGGTACAGGGCGCCACCCGTTGGCACGACCCGGCCGCCAATCGCGACTACTACGGCGATCTGATCGCGCCGTTGGCGGGCAGCACCGATCTGGTGGTGTTGCCTGAGACCTTTACCAGCGGCTTCAGCAACGATGCCATTGATCGTGCCGAGGACATGGATGGCCCGACCGTGGCCTGGCTGCGCGCGCAGGCGCGCTCGCTGGATACGGCGGTCACCGGCAGTGTCCAGATCAAGACCGCCGAAGGCGTATTCAATCGGATGCTGTGGGCAACTCCCGACGGCGAGCTGCGCCATTACGACAAACGCCATCTGTTCCGCTATGCCAACGAACACAAACGCTACGCCGCCGGACGTGAGCGGCTGACCGTGGAGTGGAAAGGCTGGCGGATCAATCCGCAGGTCTGCTACGACCTGCGCTTTCCGGTGTTCTGCCGCAATCGCCATGATGTCGAGCGTCCCGGGCAGATGGATTACGACCTGCAGCTGTTCGTCGCCAACTGGCCGGCGGTGCGCGCCTATCCATGGAAAACCCTGCTGCGCGCCCGTGCCATCGAAAACCTGGCCTACGTGGTCGGCGTCAACCGGGTCGGCACCGACGGCAACCAGCTGGCCTACGCCGGCGACAGCGCGGTGATCGATTTCCTCGGCATGCCGCTGATCGAAATGGGTGCTGAAGAAGGCGTCCTCAGCACCACGATTTCAGCCCAGGCGCTGGCCGATCACCGGGCGCATTTCCCGGCGATGCTGGACGCCGATCGCTTCGAATGGCGCTGAACCACCATCAACCGTAGAGCGGAGCTCGCTCCGCTGCACCGGCCTGCAGGACGGCTTGCTTGAGCCTTTAGCGCAGCAAGCTGCGCTCTACGGGGGTAATGCGGTTTCCAACATTTCCGTAGAGCGGAGCTCGCTCCGCTGCACCGGCCTGCATGACGGGTTGCTTGAGCTCTCAGCGCAGCAAGCTGCGCTCTACGGGGGTAGTGCGGTTTCCAACATTTCCGTAGAGCGGAGCTTGCTCCGCTGTCCCGGCCAGCAGGACGGGTTGTTTGAGGCTTCAGCGCAGCAAGCTGCGCTCTACGTGGGTGCTGCGGTTTCCAACATTTCCGTAGAGCGGAGCTCGCTCCGCTGCACCGGCCACCAGGACGGGTTGTTTGAGCCTTTAGCGCAGCAAGCTGCGCTCTACTTGAAACTCAGTTCGAACGAGGTCAGGAACGGCGTTTGTGGTGGCGCTGGCAACTGCCGGCCTTGCAAGGTTTTCTGCACGCAGATCGACAATGGCGAGTTGCCCTTGCGCCAGGTCCTGCCAATCCTGCCTGCGGCGTCCAGCTGCACCACCACCACGAATGGCGACAGATCCGGCGCCGGGGTCTTGCAAGCCGGCAGGGTCTGGTCGAGCAGGGCGCTCTGGGCGCTGATCAGCGCCGCGCGCTGGTCCGGGGCCATCGCCGCCTCATCGCTGTCGGCACGGGCCTTGGCTTCGTCGTAACCGGCAACTGGCGGTCCAGCGTTGTCGGCCGGGCCTTGCGCCAGCACTGCGAATGCCATGCAGCTGCCGAGCAGACACAACAGGCCAGCAGCTGGCGCGACGATCTTCATGGTGCCTCCGGCGGCATGATCCGCAGCAGTTGGCCTTCATCTTCATCGGTCAGCACGTAGATTGCGCCGTTGTCGGCGACCCGCACATCGCGCACGCGCTGCTTCAGGTCACCCAGCAGCCGCTCTTCCTCGACGATGCGATCACCTTTCAACTGCAGGCGGATCAGGTTCTGCTCGACCAGCGAGCCGAGGAACAGGCTGTCGTTCCACGGCTTGCCGGTATGGCCGGTGTAGAACGCCATGCCGCTGAGCGCGGGCGACTTGGCCCAGACATGATAGGGACGCTCCATGCCTGGCTTGTCCTTGCCTTCGGCTTCCGGGATCGGCAGGCCGGAGTAATTGATGCCGTCGGTGATGATCGGCCAGCCATAGTTCCTGCCCGGCTGCGGCAGGTTGATCTCGTCGCCGCCGCGCGGGCCATGCTCGGATTGCCACAGTTTGCCGGTGCGCGGATCGACCGCCAGGCCCTGCATGTTGCGATGGCCGTAACTCCAGATCTCGGGGCGCGCCCCGGACTGGCCGACGAAAGGATTGTCGGCGGGCACGCTGCCATCCAGGTTCAGGCGCACCAGTTTGCCCTGGAGCTTGCCCAGATCCTGGGCCATCATCCGCTGCTGGCGCTCGCCCTGGCTGATGAAAATGTGGCCGTCATGATCGAAGGCCAGTCGCGAACCAAAGTGGTTCTTGCCTTCGACCTTGGGCTGTTGCTGGTAGATGCGGGTGACATCGACCAGACCGTTGTCGGTCAGCGTGGCGTAGGCGACGGCGGTGCCGGCCAGATCACCTTCGCCCGGTTCGGCGTAACTGAAATAGATGCGCTGGCTGCTGGTGAAATCCGGTGCTAGCACCACGTCCAGCAGTCCGCCCTGGCCCTGCGCATAGACCGCCGGCAGTCCGCTCAACGGCGCCGAGACCGTACCGTCGGCGCTGATCCGGCGCAGGCGGCCGGGGCGTTCGGTGACCAGCAGGCTGCCGTCGGGCAGCGGTGCCAGCGCCCACGGGTGTTCCAGGCCACTGGCAATTACCAGCGTGGTGTAGTCGCCCTGGCTGCTGCTGGCCTGTACCGGCGCGGCGGTGCTGGCCTTGGCCGGGGCCTGGTCGCCAGCGGCCGCGGTGCCGTTGGCTTGTGGCTGGCACGCGGCCAGTGCCGTGGCGGTCAGCAGCGACAGCGCGGTTCGGACCAGTAGATGCGGGGTGTTCATCGGGATCGAGCTCCTCGAAAGTCGTCGGCGCGGAGGTGGCAGGTCTCAACGATAGCCTGCGGCCTGCAGTTCGAACAGTTCCGCGTAGCGACCACCCGCGGCCAGCAGCTGTTCGTGGGTGCCGCTGGCTTCCAGCCGGCCTTCGTTGAGCACCAGGATCCGATCCGCCATCCGCACGCTGGAAAAACGATGCGAGATGAGCACCGCGGTGCGCTGGTCGGACAGTTCCTTGAAGCGCTGGAAGACATCGAACTCCGAGCGTGCATCCAGTGCGGCGGTGGGTTCGTCCAGGATCATCACCTGCGCGTCGCGCATGTAGGCGCGGGCGATGGCGATCTTCTGCCATTGGCCGCCGGACAGATCGACCCCGGTCTTGAAGCGGCGGCCAATCAGCTGGTCGTAACCGTTGGGTAGTGCGTCGATGACCTGATCGGCCATCGCCCGCTGTGCGGCATCGCGGATCCGGCTCTGGTCGTGCATCGCGTCGATCTGGCCGACACCGATGTTCTCGCCGGCGGTCAGGTGGTAGCGGACGAAATCCTGGAAGATCACGCCGATATTGGCGCGCAACTGATCCAGATCGTAGTCACGCAGATCATGGCCATCCAGCAGAATGCGCCCCTCGTCCGGGTCGTACAGCCGCGCCAGCAGCTTGACCAGAGTGGTCTTGCCGGCGCCGTTCTCGCCGACCAGCGCCAGCACCTCGCCGGCGCGCAGTTCGAACTGCAGTCCGCGTACCGCCCAGCGCTCGGCGTCCGGATAGCGGAAGCCGACGTTCTCGAACACGAAGCCCTGCCGGATCGGCTGCGGGAATGGCAGCGGGTCTGGCGGTGAAGTGATTTCGGGCTTGATCGCGAAGAAGGAAAACAGATCGTCCAGGTACAACGCCTGTCCAGCGACCTGCGAGAAACCGATCAACAGGCCTTCCAGCAATTGCCGCAGGCGCAGGAAGCTGCCGGCAAGGAAAGTCAGATCGCCGATGCTGAAGTCACCGCGCACCGTGCGCAACGCGATGTAGCCGTAAGCCACGTAATAGCCCAGCGTGCCCAGGCCAGCCAGCAGCGTGCCCCAGATCGCGCGGCGGCGGGCGAGGGCGCGGTTGGCGCGATAGAAACCTTCCGCCAGGGTCCGATAGCGCGACACCAGGAAGGTGTGCAGATTGAAAATTTTCACTTCCTTGGCCGACTCGACGCTGGCGCCGGTCTGGCGGACGTATTCGAGCTGGCGGCGCTCCGGTGTCCACTGGAAGTTGAGGTTGTAACCGAGCGCGTTGAAGTGCGCTTCGCCGATGAAGGCCGGGATCAGGGCCAGCGCCAGCAGCACGATCAACCACGGCGCGTAGACCAGCAGGCCGGCGGCGAAGCTGGCCACGGTGATCGCATCCTGCAGCTGGCCGAACAGCATGCTCATCAGGTTGACCCGGCCCATGGTCTGCCGACGCGCGCGGTCGAGCTTGTCCTGCAGATCCGGGTCTTCGAAATCTTCCAGATCCAGGGTCGCGGCGTGCTCCATCAGGCGGATGCTGGTGGCATTGGTGAACAGCTCCGACAACAGGCCGTCGGCGTAGCTGACGATGCGGCCGAGCAGATCCGACAGGATCGCCAGCCCGAATTCCAGTGCCAGCAACAGCAGCAGGTGGTTGAGCACACCTTGTCGCCAGTAATCGAGCAGGTCGTGCGGCAGGCCCAGGGCGACCAGCCGGATGGCTTCGTCGATGATCAATTTGCCGACGTACAGGGTCAGCACCGGCAACAACGCACGCAGCAACCGCAGACCGAGGCTGGCCAGGGTCAAGCCCGGACTGGTCTGCCAGATCTGGCGCAGGAATGGCGGCAGGTTGCGCATCGCATTGAAGCGCTCGCGCAGGCTGGGACGTTGAGTGCTGGTGTTTATGGTGACTCTCTGCACAGTTCAATCATTAACAGAATGACAGATATGGTGGGAACCGCTACTAATTCCACGTAGTTCGAACGATGTAACACGGGGGATGCGTGCATCGCGTTATCAAGATGATCTGGGGTCTGGGCCTGATGGTCGCGATGGCGACGGCATGGGCGGACCCGGTGTCGCCGCAGGCGCAGATGGCGGTCCAGCAGCACGGCAGGGCGCGGGTGATGGTGATGCTGGATTCCACCGCCGGCAACCGCGTGCCATCCATGTCGGCGACATCCCTGCCGGCCGGCGGACTGGCGCTGGCGGCGAAGCAGCGGGCCCGCCGGGTCAGCCAGGACCGGGACGCACTGCTTTCGACCTTGCCGCGCGGTGGCTATCGCGTGCGCCGCAGTTTCGCGCAGGTGCCCGCGCTGGTGATGGACGTGGATGCTCAGGCGCTGCAACGATTACGGCGCAATCCCCGCGTGCTCGGCGTCGACCTGGACCGTGGCGGCACCGGCGCCTCGGTCGCGCCGGACGAATCTTCGGTCGTCAATGGGGTCAGCCTGCTGCAGCCGGCCAGCCTGGATGGCCGTGGCATGAAAGTGGCGGTCATCGACACCGGCGTCGACAGTGATCACCCGGACATCGCCGCGCAACTGCTGGATGAGCAGTGCTTCTGCTCGCTTGCCGACGGCGACCGCGGCTGCTGCCCGAATGGATTGACCAGCCAGTCAGGCAAGGGCGCGGCCGAGGACGACAATGGCCATGGCAGCAACGTGGCCGGGATCATCGTCGGCCAGGGCAGGGTGGCGCCGCGTGGCGCCGTGCCGGCGGCGCAGCTGGTCGCGGTCAAGGTGCTGGACCGCCAGAACAACTTCTGCTGTTCGTCGGACGTGGTCGCGGCGCTGGACTGGCTGGCCAGTCATCATCCCGACGTCGATGTCGTCAACCTCAGCCTCGGCAGCTGGGATCTGTATGCCGGCAGTTGCGACAACAGCCGCTCCTCCACGCGCGCGCTCAAGTCCGCGGTGGATCGCTTGACCGAGCTGGGAGCGGTGGTGGTCGCGTCGGCTGGCAACCAGGGCAGCGCCAACGCGATGTCGGCGCCGGCCTGCCTGAGCAACGTGCTGGGGGTCGCCGCGGCCTGGGATGTCAACGCCGGTCCGGCGACTCTGCTGGGCTGTACCGAAGCCTCGCGCGCGCCGCGCCAGCCGGCCTGTTTCAGCAACCGCAGCGCCACCACTGCACTGTATGCCGCCGGCGCGATGGTGACCTCGGTCGGCCTCGCTGGCGGCACCTCGGTGTTCGGCGGGACTTCGCAGGCAGCGCCGATGGTCGCGGCCTGCCAGCTGGCATTGAAGCAGGCCGCGCCAGCAGCCACGGTCGTGCAGCGGATGGACGCCGTGCGCCTGTCCTATTCGCGGGTAACCGATATCGTCAGTGGACGCGGATATGCGTTTCTTGACTGCCCGGATGCGGTGGACCTGCTGCAGCCCGGATACTTCAGCTCGCCGAGGCAACCGATTGCCGTGCGCGGTGCGCAGCCGTTGATACCACCGCGCGGCCCACGCACGAGCGGCAGCAGTGTCGCAGTCGGGCCGCTGCTGGCGACCACCGCAACTGCAACTGTCCAGCCCGATGCGCTTGCGGCAATCCGGGCGCGAACCTCGCCACCGCGCAGTTCAAGGCTGCTGCGCGTGCGCGAACTCGAGCCTTAGCCAGGCAGCGGCGACAGCAAGCTGGAACAAAGCGGTTGCCTTCGACGAGGCCCGCACTTGTCCGCCTGCGCAATAGGCTGTCAGCGCCGCCGGCGCCGGCGGATGACCGGCTTGCGCACCGGTCCGGGGCCGACCTTGCTGTCGAGATCCTCGCTTTCACCGGCCTGCGACTGCAATGCCACCGGCAGGTGCCAGCCATGGCGCAGGGCCATCATCCGCAGGCCGAAACAGACGACCATGCCTGCGTAAGCCACCGGTTGCGCCGGCAGTCCCAGCACGTGGCCGAGCGCGACCATGCTGGCGCCGGCCAGCGCCGCCACCGCGTACAGCTCCGCGCGCAGCACCTGCGGGACCTGGGCCAGCAGAATGTCGCGGGCAATGCCGCCGCCGATCCCGGTCAGCATGCCCAGGCCGGCGGCCGCTGCCGGTGGCATGCCGGCGTCCAGCGCTTTCTGGGTGCCAGCGACCGCGAACAGGGCCAAGCCGAGCGCGTCGAACATTCGCACCGGGTATTGCAGGCGTTCGATCAGCGGGCTCCAGTAGAACGCCACGACCCCGGCGACCAGCGACACGCTGGCATAGCGCCAGTCGCTGAGTGCGGCCGGCGGCAGGGCGTGGATGAGGATGTCGCGCATGATGCCGCCGACACTGGCGGCGGCGAACGAAACCACCAGCACGCCGAACAGATCCAGCCGGTGGCGCACGCCGAGGGTGCCGCCGGAAAGCGCGAAGACGAAGGTGCCGACGAGGTCCAGGACCAGGATGGTGGTTTCCATCCGCGCCATTGTGCTGGCAGCCCGGCGGATCGCCAAATCCGGCCGGCCGGGCATGCGGGCGTCGGCGCTGGAACCAGCGCGGCGGGCATTGGAATTACAATAGGCGTCCCCTCCGCCAGCCCGATGCCCGCCGTGAGCCACGCCAGTTCGAATGCCACCGATGCCTTTTCCAACCGCCAGCCGGTTTCCATCAGACAGGAAGATCTGATCCAGTCCATTGCCGATGCACTGCAGTACATCAGCTACTACCACCCGGTGGACTACATCAAGAGCCTGGCCGCGGCTTACGAGCGCGAGGAATCGGTGGCGGCCAAGGACGCAATCGCCCAGATCCTGATCAATTCACGGATGTGTGCCGAAGGCCATCGGCCGATCTGCCAGGACACCGGCATCGTCACCGTGTTCCTGGAAATCGGCATGGACGTGCGCTGGGACGACGCCAGCATGAGCGTGGAGGACATGGCCAATGAAGGCGTGCGCCGCGCCTACAACCATCCCGACAACAAACTGCGGGCCAGCGTGCTGGCCGACCCGGCCGGCAAACGCCAGAACACCCGCGACAACACCCCGGGCGTGGTCAACGTCAAGATCGTACCCGGCAACAAGGTCGATGTGATCGTCGCTGCCAAGGGGGGCGGTTCCGAAGCCAAGTCCAAGTTCGCCATGCTCAACCCATCCGATTCCATCGTCGACTGGGTACTCAGGACGGTGCCGACGATGGGCGCGGGCTGGTGCCCGCCGGGCATGCTCGGCATCGGTATCGGCGGCACCGCCGAGAAGGCGATGCTGCTGGCCAAGGAATCGCTGATGGAGCCGATCGACATCACCGAACTGCAGGCCCGTGGTCCCCGCAACCGCGCCGAAGAACTGCGCCTTGAACTGTACGACAAGGTCAACGCGCTCGGCATCGGTGCCCAGGGCCTGGGTGGCCTGACCACCGTGCTCGACATCAAGGTCAAGGATTTCCCGACCCACGCGGCCAACCTGCCGGTGGCGATGATTCCCAACTGCGCCGCGACCCGCCACGCCCATTTCACCCTCGATGGCAGTGGCGCGGTGATGCTGGATCCGCCCTCGCTGGAAGACTGGCCGACGCTGACCTATGACGCCAGCAAGGGTACCCGCGTCGATCTCGACAGCATCACCCCCGAGCAGGTCGCCAGCTGGAAGCCGGGCCAGACCCTGCTGCTCAATGGCAAGCTGCTGACCGGGCGCGACGCCGCCCACAAGCGGATGGTCGACATGCTCAACAAGGGCGAGCCGTTGCCGGTGGATTTGCGCGGTCGGTTCATTTACTACGTCGGTCCGGTCGATCCGGTCCGCGATGAGGTGGTCGGCCCGGCTGGCCCGACCACTGCCACCCGCATGGACAAGTTCACCGAACAGGTACTGGCGCAGACCGGGCTGCTGGGGATGGTCGGCAAGGCCGAACGCGGCCCAATGGCGATTGAGGCGATCAAGAAGCACAAGTCGGCATACCTGATGGCCGTCGGCGGCGCCGCTTACCTGGTGTCCAAGGCGATCAAGGCGGCCAGGGTGGTCGGCTTTGCCGATCTGGGCATGGAAGCCATCTATGAATTCACGGTGCAGGACATGCCGGTGACGGTGGCGGTCGATTCCAGCGGCGAGTCGGTGCACAAGACCGGGCCGCGCGAGTGGCAGGCGCGCATCGGCAAGATTCCGGTGGTGGTGGAAGCGGTCTGACCGGAGGAGCGGGATCTCATGGATGAATCAAGGCAGGCCACGGCCGATGTGTTGTTTGCCGGCGCCACCGGACTGGTCGGTGGGCTGGCGATGCCCGGCCTGCTGGCCCGCGCGCAATCGGCGGGATTCGATATCTGGTCGCCGGTCCGCCGCGAGACCGGACTACGGCATCCACGCCTGCGCGGCATCCGTTGCGATCTGCCGAGCACGGCCGGCCAACGTTATGTCGAGCAATGGTTGCAACAGGGGCAGGCCCGTCTGGATGTGTTCGCCTGCTGCCTGGGTACCACGCTCAAGGCCGCCGGCTCGCGGCAGGCATTCGAGGCCGTGGATCTGGAACTGGTCCTGCGGCTGGCGCGGTTGGCCCACCAGCATGGTGCGCGGCACGCGGTGGTGATGTCCTCGGTCGGCGCATCGCCGCGTTCGCGCAGCTTCTACCTGCGGGTCAAGGGGCGCATGGAACAGGAGCTGGGGCAGGTCGGCTTCCAGCGTATCGACATCCTGCGTCCGAGCCTGCTGCTCGGCCATCGCAGCCAGCCACGCGGCGGCGAACAGCTCGGCCAGCGCCTGTCGCGGCTGTACAACGGCCTGCTGCTCGGCCCGTTGCGCGATTACCGTGCAATCCCCGCCCAGACAGTGGCCGAGGCATTGGTCGAGCTCTGCCGCCAGTCCGGCAACGGTATACATGTGCACCACCATGACGCGCTGCTGGCGCTGGCCCGCGGCGCAAGCCGATGATGCATCGCTGACATCCCACCCGACGAGACCCGACCCATGAGCGCGACCCTGTATACCTCCTTCAGTACCGCCGGCCTGGTGGTGCACTGGCTGCTCATCGAACTGCAGGTACCGCATGACTTGACCGTGCTGGATTTCGAAAAGCGCGAGCAGAAGGCCCCGGGTTACCTCGCCCTCAATCCGGCCGGGGTAGTGCCGACGCTGGTGCTGGACGGGCAGGTGATGACCGAAGCTGCCGCCATCGTCATGCACCTGGCCGATCTGTTCCCGGAAGCGGCGCTGGCGCCGCCATTGGGGTCGTTGCAACGGTCGCAGTACTACCGCTGGATGTTGTTCATGGCCAACACCCTGCAGCCGGCCTATCGCGCCTGGTTCTATCCGGACGAGCCGGCTGGCCCGGCCCAGCGCGAGGCCAGCCGCGAACAGGCGCGATTGAAACTGGAAGCCGGCTGGCAGCAGGTCGCCGACCACCTGCAGGTCAATGGGCCGTACCTGTTGGGCGAAAAGTCGAGCGCGGCCGATTTCATGCTGACCATGTTGATGCGCTGGTCGCGCAACATGCCACGCCCCACTGACAGCTGGCCGGTACTGAAGGCGCACGCCGACGCGATGAAAGCGATGCCCAGTTTCAAGGAAACCTATCGCCGCGAAGGCCTGACCGACTGGACCTGAGGCCCCGCCGCCAGTCGCGCCGGCGAGTAGGTCAAAGCAGTTCCAGCACCCGCTCCGGTGGCCGGCACAGGCGGGCGCCCCGGCTGGTGACCACGATCGGGCGGTTGATCAACCGCGGATGCCGTTGCATGGCGTCCAGCAAGTCGTCGTCATCCAGCTGCGGGTCGTCCAGCCCCAGCGTCCGGTATTCGTCCTCGCCGCTGCGCAGCAGTTCGCGTGCCGGCAGTTGCATGCCGGCCAGCAGGGCCCGCAGCGTCGGCACCGACGGCGGCGCTTGCAGATAGTGGATGATGCACGGTTCGATGCCATGCTCCCGCAACAGCTGCAGGGTCTGCCGCGACTTGCTGCAGGACGGGTTGTGGTAAATCGTCACCTCGTCCATCAGTACCATTCCAGCAGCGACACGCCCAGGCCGAGGTAGGTGGCCTTGTGGTTGTAGTCGATCAGGCTCTCGCCGTAGCCATGGAACAACTGCAGGTGGCCGCGCAACTGGCGGCTGATCGGGAAGCCGTAATCGAACTGCAGCGCGCCATGCGAGCGATCGCCGCCACGCAGGGAATGGCGGCCGAGGACTGTGAATTCATGGCCATCCTTGCTGTAGGTCAGCATCGCGTCGCCACGGCCGACGTAATCCTCGATGTCGGGATTGTTGTCATCGCTGCTGTCTTCATCGAAGCGATACCAGGGCCGGGCGACGAAGGCCCAGTTGTCGCGGTCCAGGCCGAAACTCAGGATCGCCCGGTTCCAGCTGCGCGACAGCGGGTCGCTGCGGCCATTGGACTGATGGACCAGGCTGATGCCGGTCATGCGGCCGTTCCAGCCACCGATGTGGTAGCTGTTGCGGAACACCAGCATCACTTCCGGTTCGTAGTTGGTTTCGCGGAACGGTCGCGAGATGTCACCGTTGTAGACCTGCCAGCGCGAACTCTGGGTGTAGGCGCCCCACAGATCACCATTGTCGCCAAAAATGTTCTCGACGAACTTGGTCTTGAAGCTGAGCTGGAACTTGGCCTCGACGCTGGTCAGCGGCTGCGCCTCGGTGACCGTGTTGTTGGGGTTGGGCGACTGCGGCATCTCGTTCTTGTCACTGGTCCAGAATGCCGGCAGCAGGTACACCGGCTTGTAGCCGCGCATCTGGAACACGCCCAGTTTGGAGTCACGCGCCAGCTCCCAACGGCTGTCCAGCAGCGAACCCTTGCCGGCGTTGGCGACCGCTTCCTCCAGCATCGGGTCGTCGACGCCGTATACCGCCCCCAGCTTGCGGCGACCCTTCTGCAGGGCGCTTTCCTTTGCAGTCGAGTCGGCAACGCGACTTTCATCCAGCGCCTGCTTGGCGGCGGCGGCCTGGGCGTCGGCCAGCTCGGTGTTGTGTGCCTGGCGACCGACTGCGGCGTCGTAGCAGGCCAGGCGTGCGGCGTTGGATTCGACCGCCATGCAGGCCTCGGGTGTCGACGGCATCGGTTGCACTTCCTGCGCCGCGGCGGCGGAAGCGGCCAGCAGGGGAATCAGGACCGCAAGCGGCGTCAGGGCGAAAGTCGTTTTCATGGATACCTTGTTGGAAAAGAGTTCACTGGACAGCTGATCGGGCACGCCAGCCTCAGAAAAACCACGCCACTATAAACAGGCCGAGCATGGCGAAGGCCAGCCCCAGCTTCAGGACCACGCCCAGGACAATCCCCAGCCAGGTGCCAACTCCGACGCGGGTAGCCTTGCCCAACGCAGGCTGGTGCCACAACTCACCCAGCAATGCGCCGAAGAAGGGCCCGGCGAACAGCCCGATGGGGCCAAAGAACAAACCGACCAGGGTGCCGACTGCGGCGCCCAGCAGCGCCTTGCGGCTGGCACCGACCCGCTGTGCGCCCACGACCGTGGCGAAGATATCGACCGCGACCGAGAGCACCGTCAGCAGGCCCAGCACCACCAGCGTGACCCAGCCGACCTGCTGGAAGTCGCCGGCCCAGGCCGCCAGCAGCATGCCAATGAACACCAGTGGCAGTCCGGGAAGTGCCGGAAGTACTACGCCGGCCAGCCCGGCCAGCATCAGAATCACCGCTAGAACGTAGTACAGCGACTGGGTATCCAACTAATTCTCCTAGGCAATCAACAGCTTGGCTGTTTATAAACGTGACGTGAACTGTTTGCAATTTCACATTTCTCGGGTTAACGTGCAGCCGCTGTGTTTGTCAAGTCACCGTGAATCGTGGCCTGATGCGGTAGAGAACGATGATCCCTGAACATCACTGTACTGCTTGTCCCTCGCTTCCTCCTTGCAACCAGCCGTCCTGCGTGACGTATCCACCACCTGATCCAAGGAGCAAGTCGATGTCTGATCGTGAAACAGGAACCGTCAAATGGTTCAACGATGCGAAAGGGTTTGGCTTTATCAGTCGTGAAAATGGTGAAGATGTATTCGTCCACTTCCGAGCCATCCAGAGCCAGGGGTTCAAGAGCCTCAAGGAAGGCCAGAAGGTAACGTTCACCGTCGTCCAGGGCCAGAAAGGCCTGCAGGCCGACGCTGTGGAGCCGATGTAACGGCTGCATGGTCCGAGCCAGGCACGTTCACTGGATGTGCCCAGTTCAACTGCACAACAAGAAGCCCGGTAGAACCGGGCTTCTTTTGTTTTACCCCGGGCGCAACGACTCAGCGTAGAACCACCTTGCCGTTCTGTACCCGCACGTAGGTATTCTCGCGGATGCCGCCCAGATCATGCTGGTTGACGGTGATGCGGCGGCCATCATCCATGCGCACGGTGATGTCGTAGGTATCGCCGGTGGTGCGCTTCTGTATCGCGTTGCCTGCGACCGCGCCGGCCGCCGCGCCGGCCACCGTCGAGATGTTCTTGTTGCCGTCGCTGCCGCCGGTCTGCTGGGAGATTTCGCGACCGGCCACGGCACCGACGATGCCGCCGAGGATGGCGCCGGTCGCCGACGGCGTGCCGCTGCCGGGCACGGTGCGGATGTCCTCGACAATGCCGCAATCGGCGCAGTAGGCACTGCTGCTGGAAGAAGAGGGGTAGCTGCCCTGGCTGCCATAGCTGCTGCCGTAGCCGGGCGAGGTGCTGGCGCAGCCGGCCAGTGTCGCGATGGCGGTAATGCCCAAAGCCAGTAGAGCGGTTTTCATGCGTGTCTCCTCGACGTGTTCACTTCAGGACGGTCCGGTCACGGACCTGGTGAAAGCATCCTGTGCAGAACTATGTGAACGTGATGAAAAGACCAGCCAATAGCCTGAATGATCCCCGTAGAGCGGAGCTTGCTCCGCTGCGAAGGGGCTATCGAGGATGCTGCTGTTCGTACGGCTGCAGCGGAGCAAGCTCCGCTCTACGGATGAGGGTGCTTAGCCGCGGAAATCCTGGTGGCAGGCCTTGCAGCTTTCCTTGACGTCATTGGCCAGTGCCGCGGCGGCGCTGCAGTCGGTCGGCGGGTTGGCAATGGCGGCGTCCAGCTTGGCGCGGAACTGGCTGGCATGCTGCACGAATCGCGCGTCATCGGCGTAACCGGGGAAGGCCGGCTCCAGATCGTTGGCCATCGTGCGCAGAGCGCGGACCTGCGGTGCGGTATCGGTGGCGGCGCAGCGGTTCTGCTGCACGGTCTCGGCGAGCAGGCCATTGTGCTTGGCCATCACCTGCATCACCGCGGTCGGAAAGTGATCCTGCCGCGCCTGCAGGGTGCGCACGATCATCACCGTCGCCACCGCGCCGACCACCAGTCCGATCAGGAACAGGAACAGATAACGCGAGGCGTTGCTTTTCGATGCGTCGCTTTTCGGGGCTTGGCTGGTCACGGCGAACTGGCTCCACGGGAATTGAGCGTTTCATGGTACGACGCCCATCGCCGGATTTGCCACGGCTACAATATATGTGATGAAAAGTAACGAACTGCAGCCAGCCTTGCGTGACCGCTTTGCCGGCATCGACCGGTTGTACGGGTCAGGCGCGGTATCGCGCTATGCCGGGGCCAGGGTGGCGGTGGTGGGCATGGGTGGGGTCGGCTCCTGGGTGGTCGAGGCGCTGGCGCGGTCCGGTGTTGGCCATCTCACCTTGATCGACGCCGATGACATCTGTGTCTCCAATACCAACCGCCAGCTGCCGGCCCTGGAAGGGATGTACGGACGCAACAAGGCCCAGGCGATGGCCGAGCGCTGCCGCGCCATCAATCCCCTGATCGAGGTCGATGCGGTCGCTGAATTCCTGACCGTGGCCAACATGCAAGCCCTGCTTGACCGTGGTTTTGACCTGGTCCTCGATGCCTGCGACAGCTTCCGGGTCAAAGTCGAGATGATTGCCTGGTGCCGCCGCCGCAAGCTGCCGATCATCGTTTCCGGTTCCGCCGGCGGGCGCACCGATCCAACCCAGATCCGGTTGCGGGATCTGTCGCGGACCGAGCACGACGCGCTGCTGGCACTGGTGCGCAAGAAGCTGCGCTCCGATTTCAACTTCCCGCGCAACCCTGGCCGTTATTTCTCGGTGCAGGCGGTCTATTCGCTGGAGAACGTCAAGTATCCGCAGGCCGATGGCAGCGTCTGTGGACTACGCCCGCAGCTCGGTGCCGATGCCGCGCTCAAGCTGGATTGTGGCGTCGGTCTGGGCGCTGCCACCCACATCACCGGCACCTTTGCCTTCGCCATGGTCGGCAAGGCGCTGGAACTGCTGCTCAAGCCGCGTCCGGCAGCACCGGCAGCGCAAACAGACGCATAGCGTTGCGGGTGGTGACCGCGGCCACGTGCTCGACCGTTTCGCCGCGAAGTCCGGCGATGGTCGCGGCAATCGTCGCCAGCCGCGCCGGCTCGTTGCGTTGGCCACGAATGCCGGCGTCGGGCTGGTCAGGGGCGTCGGTTTCCAGCAACAGGTATTCCAGCGGCATGTCCGCGACCAGTCGCCGCAGTCGCTGCGCGCGCGGGTAGCTGACCGGACCGCCAAGGCCGAGCATGAAGCCCAGGTCCCACAGTTGCCGGGCTTGTTCGGGACTGCCGGCAAAGCTGTGGACCACGCCGCGCAGGCCACCGATCCGCTTGATGGCGACGATGACCGCCTCGACCGCCCGCCGTGCGTGGACGATGACCGGAAGATTGAACTCCCGTGCCAGCCGCAACTGGGCATCGAAGTAGTAGTGCTGCTGGCGCCGGTCCAGATCCTCGATGTAGAAATCCAGCCCGCATTCGCCGACCGCGACGGCTTGCCCGCTCCGCAGCCACTGCTTCAGATCGTCCAGATCGGATGGCCGGTGGTCGGCCAGGAACATCGGATGCAGCCCATAGGCCGGGTGCAATCCGGCCCCGGCGGTGCAGAGGTCGCGCAGTCCCGGCCAGCCGCGGGCATTGATGGCGGGCACGATTTGCTGACCCACGCCAGCCGCCCTTGCCCGGGCGATGACCTCGCCGCGATCAGGATCGAATTCGCTGGCATCCAGATGGCAGTGGCTGTCGATCAGCTGCATGCCGGGCCAGTCAGCGTGGCGGTGACTTGATCGCCGGCGGATCCTTGCGCGATTTCCAGTTGGCCAGCAGCAGCGTGCCCAGTCCAAGCAGAATTTCATCGGCCAACGGAACCGCGTCCGGTATCACCAGATCCAGCAGGAACAGCGCGGCGGTGATCTTGAACAGGGTGGGGTAGCGCAGTTTGCGGGCCCAGTTCAGAAATGGGAGCAGGATTGGGTTACTCATCGGTGAGCCGGGACAATGGAGTCGGACAAACCTAACATGGGGACGTTTTCGCCACGGTGTTCACGGAACAGCAGCCTTGGTCTGGGCAAAAGGGGGTCTTGTTCAGCTTCGCGGTGGTGGAATGTCACATAGATCGTAAGCATGGGTTCGAAAACCCCAGGGAGAACTGCAATGAAAAGCAACACCACGACGATTCTGGTTGCCGTAGGCGCGTTGCTGGTCGGAGGCGTGGCCACCGCGGCATTCCTCAAGGACGGCAATTCCAGCGCCAATCAGCTGACTGACACGCCGGCCATGACCCAGGATGGCAGTCTGCTGGACGGGGCCGCAAACGAAGATGCGATCAAGCCGCGCGGTCTTGAATACGCCGATGTGGTCAAGGTCGACCCCGTCACCAAGGCCGAAACCCGCTATGCGACCGTGATCGGCACCGAGCCGGTGCGTGAAACCACCACCAGCACCACCCCGCACCAGGTCTGTGAGGACGTGGTGGTGCAGGAGCGCCTGCCCGAGCGCGACGGTAACGCCGGCGGCACCGTGGCCGGTGCCGTGATCGGCGGCCTGCTTGGCAATCAGGTCGGTGGCGGCAACGGTCGCAAGGCCGCGACGGTGGCCGGCGCCGCGGCCGGTGGCCTGATCGGCAACCAGGTCGACAAGCGCCATGTGGGTGGTCAGGTGGTCAGCCGTACCGAACGCCAGTGCCATACCGAGAACGCGACTTCCGAGTCTTCGCGAGTGACCGGCTACAACGTCACCTACCGCAACGATGACGGCAGCACCGGCACCATGCGTACCGACAAGAAGCCCGGCAGCCGCATCCCGATGGGCAATGTCGACACCGTGGTCGGCTATGACGTCACCTATCGTTTCGATGGGCAGGAGAACACCGTGCGTCTGGACGAGAAGCCGGGCGACCGGCTGCCGGTCATCGACGGCAAGGTGGTCACCCAGACCGCTTCGGCCAGCAAGACCAGCAACGGTTGAGCGACCGATGAAGCAAACAGAGAAGCCGGCGCAAGCCGGCTTTTTTGTTGCGTTGCGGGGCAATTGCCAAGGGGTTACCGGCAGCGCGGCCGGCGCATACAATCAGCGGTTGTTCCTGACCGGATGAAAGCTGCATGGCCCTGCAACCGTATGATCTGTTTGATGTCCGTTCGCTGCTGAGTGAAGAAGAGCGCGCGGTGCAGGACACCGTGGCCCGTTTCACCGACGAACGGGTGCGGCCGATCATCGGCGACGCGTTCGATCAGGCGCGCTTCCCGGCCGAGCTGGTCGCCGAAATCGCCTCGATGGGATTGCTGGGCTCGTCCCTGCCCGAGGAGTACGGTTGCGCTGGCCTCAATGCGGTCAGCTACGGCTTGATCTGCCAGGAGCTTGAACGCGGCGACTCCGGTATCCGCAGCTTCGTCAGCGTGCAGTCGTCGCTGTGCATGTACCCGATTTTCGCTTACGGCAGCGAAGAACAGCGCCAGCGCTGGTTGCCGGAGATGGCCGCGGGCAAGGTCATCGGCTGCTTCGGCCTGACCGAACCGCATGGCGGCTCGGATCCGGCCAACATGAAGACCCACGCCCGTCGCGATGGCGATGACTGGGTGATCAACGGTTCCAAGATGTGGATCACCAACGGCAATCTGGCCGACATCGCCATTGTCTGGGCACAGACCGACGACGGCATCCAGGGCTTCATCGTCGAAAAAGGCATGGCCGGCTTCAGTGCCCAGGAAATCAAGCACAAGATGAGCCTGCGTGCGTCGGTCACCAGCTCGTTGTTCTTCGACAACGTGCGGGTGCCGGACAGCAACCGCCTGCCCAACGTCAAAGGCCTGAAGGGTCCGCTGGGCTGCCTGACCCAGGCCCGCTACGGCATCACCTGGGGGCCGATTGGCGCGGCCATCGCCTGCCTGGATGAAGCACTGAATTATTCGAAGGAACGGATCCTGTTCGATCGCCCGGTGGCGGCGACCCAGAGTGCGCAGATCAAGCTGGCCGAGATGGCCCGCCGCATCACTCTGGCGCAATTGCTGGTGTTGCAGCTGGGCCGTCTGAAGGACGCCGGCCAGATGCAGCCGCAGCAGGTGTCACTGGCCAAGTGGAACAATTGCCGCATGGCGATCGACATCGCCCGCGAATGCCGCGATCTGCTGGGTGCGGCCGGCATCACCACCGAGCATGCGGCCATCCGCCACGGCCTCAACCTGGAATCGGTGATCACTTACGAGGGCACCGAAACCGTGCATCAACTGGTGATCGGCCGCGAATTGACCGGCATCAACGCATTCTGACCGTTGCCACGCATGGATGAGCGCAGCCGATGAACCTGCCCGAGATCACACTGGAAACCCCACGCCTGCTGTTGCGCATCCCGCAGGCGCAGGATCTGGATGCCATGGCGGCATTCATGGCCGACGAAGAGGCGACCCGCTTTATTGGCGGCGTGCAGGCACGGTCGCCGGCGTGGCGGTCATTGACCAGCCAGATCGGCAGTTGGGCGATGCAGGGTTTCGCGATGTTCTCGGTGATCGAAAAAGCCAGCGGCCAGTGGGTCGGGCGGATTGGTCCCTGGCAGCCAGCCGAATGGCCGGGCACCGAAGTCGGCTGGGGCGTTGCCCGCCAGCATTGGGGCAAGGGCTACGCGCCGGAAGCCGCCAGCGCGGCGATGGACTGGGCATTCGAAGCCCTGGGCTGGGAAGAGGTCATCCATACCATCGCGCCGGACAACCACAACTCCAAGGCAGTGGCGCGCAAGCTGGGTTCGGACTACCTGCGGATGGGCGCGTTACCCGAGCCCCACCACGAACAGCCGGTGGAAATCTGGGGCCAGACCCGCCCCCAGTGGCTGGCGCGCAAGCAGGCACTTGGCTGACATGACAACGTGGCGGCAGCGCCGGAGAACCAACTGATGGAAGCAGCACAGGTCAGCATTTACGGCATGTCCACGTCGGGCAACTGCTACAAAGTCCGCTTGCTGCTGGAACAGCTGGGACGCGACTACCAATGGCATGAGGTCGACAGCGCCAATGGCGCCACCCACACCGCCGATTACCTGGCCCGCAATCCCAACGGCAAGGTGCCGATGCTGGAAACCAGCGACGGTCGCCGCCTGGTTGAATCCAACGCCATCCTGCATTGGCTGGCCGAGGGCAGCGCACTGCTGCCCGATGATCCCTGGCAACGGGCGCAGATGCTGAGCTGGATGTTCTTCGAGCAATACAGCCACGAGCCGTATGTCGCGGTGGCGCGTTTCATCAGCGGCTGGACGCCGTTGGATTCGCCTCGCCGGGCGGAACTGCCACGCCTGCGTGCGCAATCGGCTCAGGCACTGGCGGTGATGGAAACCCATCTGCGCCAGGCCGACTGGTTCAGCGGCAAACACTACGGCATCGCCGACATCGCGCTGTTCGCCTATAGCCATTGCGCCGGCGACGGTGGCGTCGATCTGCAACCTTTTCCCCATGTGCGCGATTGGCTGCTGCGGGTGCGCCAGACCCCGGGTTTTGTCGCCCTGCCAGCGGTGGACGCCGAGGTAGCGCGACGCCTGGCCGCCAGCCAACAGGATGACCATTGATGAGTTCCACCATTCCCGCCCGCATGGGTGACCCGAACCGCGCCGGGATCTGCGACCAGAACTCAATGTTAGGCTCTTCCTTTGGCTATCAAGGCAATTGAATGAAACGGAAACCAGAGGTCGTAGCGTCCTTCATTTTATCGGTTATTTTCAGTTTGCCCTGCACTGCGATGGCGGAGTCGAATGACGACGCGCATTTGAGGGAAACGATTCACCATCTCGACCAGGCGCTATTTGACTCATTCAATAAGTGTGCAGACGACGCTGAACTTGCAAGGCACGCGTCGTACTTTGCAAGTGATGTGGAGTTTTACCACGACAATGGTGGCGTCACCTGGAGTCGTGAGGCGATGCTCGCAAACACCAAAAAGTATGCTTGTGGAAAGTATACGCGCGTTCTGATTGAAGGAACCTTCAAGGTTTCACCGATAAAGGACTTCGGTGCGATTGAAACGGGAGTCCATCGCTTCTGTCAGAACGGTACCAACAGATGTGATGGAGAGGCGGATTTCGTCATGGTGTGGCGAAATTTGAATGGAAAATGGGAAATAACACGCAGTTTGAGCTTTGGTCATCGTGCGAGTGCTGTCCAGACATCGGATGTGCATGCCATGCGTTCAACGGATATCGATGACATCATCAATAAGAACGATGTGACGAGTGTTTCGTTAGCGCTTATTGAAAACGGAATTCCGAGTTTCGCAGGCGCTTGGGGACAAGCAAAAAAAGGCGTGGCGGCGACCCCGGCAACGCTGTACAACATCGCCTCTCTCAGCAAGCCGATCTCTGCCGAGGTTGCGCTACAGCTTGCTGCTGTCGGCAAGATCTCATTGGATGAGAACATGAGCGAATTCTGGACGGATCCAGACATATCCAGCGATCCACGACGAAACCTGCTCACGCCTCGAATTGCGTTGGCGCACAAGACGGGATTTCCCAACTGGAGAAATGGCAGGCTTGCCTTCGAGCGCGATCCAGGCCAATCCTTTGGCTACTCAGGTGAGGGTTATGAGTACCTGGCGCACTTCATTTTAAACAAGACCAAGCACCCGATTGATTACTGGGCCGATCGTCTTGTCTTTTCTCCTAACGGCATGCGCCAGACAACTTATACTGAACAGCCATGGCTGGATGGTCGCATCGCGTACCCGCACGATGCCCAGGGCAAGGAACTTGCGCCGCAGATAAGTAATAGCGCTGTGGCGTCCGATAATGTTTTCTCGTCAGCAAGCGACTATGCGCAGTTTATTTCAGGTGTCATCCGCGCACAGCGCGAAATCAGTCCACTCTCTGCCGACCGGTCAAGGATTCAAACTGACAGAAAAGCAGATCTATGCAAGAGCATGGCAAAGGATCGCTGTCCTGCACTCGCTGGTATGGCATTGGGCTGGGAGCTGTTTGTCATTGATGATGCCCGGTACTTCATGCACACCGGGTCCGACGATGGGACCTTTACCTTCGCGTATTTTTCGCCGGACACAGGCTCAGGGGCCGTTATTTTCACAAATAGCAGTAATGGTTCGAAGGCCGTGCTCCCCATTCTTCGCTTGACGGGAACAGACCAGGCTTTTATTGATTTTCTGGATGCGCTTGTCCGAGGGGACGCTGCTTGACAATTTGTTGAAGCCGACGCCGCTTCGCGATGTCAATCAGTGCTGTGTGGTTAGGAATATCGTAGGCAGCCGACATGGTCATAACAAGTAAAGAAGCGCTGTTATGCATGCATAACACACGCTGGCTTCATCCCTGCGTACGCGGGCAGTGCTTGGCTCGCTGCCCATTTATCTGCCACTTGATTCCGATATCCAGCTAAAGTGCACAACATGATTACTCAGCCAATTCCCGCTCGCATGCGTGGCCTGAACCGCGCCGAGATCTGCGACCAGAACTTCATCGAGTTCGTCAATCAGTGGCAAGGCCCGATCGCCGGCAGCGCTGATGCGGATGCGCCGATCTTGCCTGGCAGCGCACTGGATCGACAGGGCTTTGCCGAATTGATGGAATCGCAGCTGATATCGCGCCATCTGGATCTGATGGCGCGGGTGCTGCGGGTGCAGAACAAGGTCTTCTACACCATCGGCAGCTCAGGCCACGAAGGCAATGCGATGGTGGCGCGGCTGACCCGGCATACCGATCCGGCATTCCTGCATTACCGCAGCGGTGCGTTCATGGCCGAGCGTTTCCGCAAGTTGCTGGACATGGATCCGGTCATGGATTCGGCGATGTCATTCGCCGCCAGCGCCGCCGACCCGGCCTCTGGTGGCCGCCACAAAGTCTGGGGCAGCAAACCGTTGTGGGTGCTGCCGCAGACATCGACGATCGCCTCGCATCTGCCAAAGGCACTGGGTACCGCGGTCGCCATCGAACAGGGCAAGCGTATCGGCCATCCGCTGCCGATAGCGGACGACAGCATCGTGATCTGCTCGTTCGGCGATGCCTCCAGCAATCATGCCACCGCCCAGACCGCGTTCAACGCGGCGGCGTGGACCGCCTACCAGAAGCTGCCGGCGCCGGTGCTGTTCGTCTGTGAGGACAACGGCATTGGCATCTCGGTGAAGACGCCGGGCGGCTGGATCGAACGCAATTTCTCGCAGCGCGCCGATCTCGATTATTTCACCGCCGATGGCCTCGATCTGGCCACCGGCTATGCCCAGGTGCAGGCCGCGGTCGAACATTGCCGGCAGCGCCGGCGGCCGACCTTCCTGCATCTGCGCACGACCCGGATCATGGGTCACGCCGGTACCGATTTTGAAATCGAATGGCGACCGCTGGAAGAACTGTGCGCGGTCGAGGCCAGCGATCCGCTGCTGCGTTCGGCCGCCATCGCGCTGCAATCAGGCCTGTATTCGAAGGACCAGTTGCTGGCACTGTACGAGTCGATCCGCGCGCGCTGTTTCGCCGCCGCCGAGGCCGCCGACAAGCTGCCCAAGCTGGATCGGCTGGAAGACGTGATTGCGCCACTGGCGCCGTACACGCCGTCAGCGGTGATGGCCGAGGCCTGTCGCACCCCGGCGGCGCAGAAGCGGCTTGAGGTGTTTGGCGGCGACGACAAGCTGCCGGAAAACCTGCCGCCACGACATCTGGCGATCCAGATCAACCAGGCCTTGCACGATCTGTTCTGCAAGTATCCGGAAGCATTGCTGTTTGGCGAGGACGTGGCCCAGAAGGGCGGGGTGTATACGGTTACCAAGGGCTTGCAGAAAGCATTCAAGTCAGCCCGCGTGTTTAACACCCTGCTTGATGAAACCATGATTCTGGGGCTCGCCCAGGGCTATGCCAACATGGGCATGCTGCCGCTGCCGGAGATCCAGTACCTGGCCTATTTCCATAACGCCTGCGATCAGATCCGCGGCGAAGCGGCCAGCCTGCAGTTCTTCAGCAACAACCAGTACCGCAATCCAATGCTGGTGCGGATGGCTGGACTGGGTTACCAGCGTGGCTTTGGCGGCCATTTCCACAACGACAATTCGATTGCCGCGCTGCGAGACATCCCTGGCCTGGTGGTCGGTTGTCCGTCGCGTGGCGATGACGCCGCGACCATGCTGCGTACGCTGGCGGCGCTGGCCAGGGTCGACGGCCGGGTCAGCATCTTCCTTGAACCGATCGCCTTGTACATGACCAAGGATCTGTACGACAGCGGTGATGGCCAGTGGCTGTTCCCGTACCCGGCACCGGATCAGGCGATGGTGCTGGGCGAGGGCCGCGTCTACGATGCCGATGCAGAGGATCTGGTGATTTTCAGCTACGGCAATGGCGTACCGATGAGTCTGCGCGCGGCACGGCGCATCCAGCAGCAACATGGTTGGCAGGTACGGGTGGTCGATCTGCGTTGGCTGGTGCCGTTGAACGAAGCGTTCATTGTCGAACAGGCAGCAACGGCAAAACGTATCGTGGTGGTTGACGAGGGCCGGCATTCGGCGGGCGTCGGCGAAGGCATCATCACCGCGATTGCCGAAGGTGGTTACGCTGCACGCCCGTTCGCGCGCGTGGTCGGCGCGGACACTTATACGCCGCTGGCCGGCGCTGCGTTCCTGGTATTGCCGGGCGAAGAAGACATCGTTGCCGCCGCCGGCCGGCTGGCCCCCTAGGGTGTGCGGCCTGGCGGGAGTATTGCTGGCGCGGGCCGACCGGCCGCAGGCGGAACTGGCCGGCCTGGCGGCGTGCATGGGCAGTCAGCTGCGGCTGCGCGGGCCGGATGACGCCGGTGTCTGGGCCGAGGCCGGCGCCGGCATCGCGCTGGCCCACCAGCGACTGAGCATCCTCGACCTGTCCGCGGCCGGGCACCAGCCGATGCCGTCGACAGATAGCCGCTATGTGGTGGCCTATAACGGCGAAATCTACAATTTCGCCAGTCTGCGTAAGGAATTGTCGGCGCTCGGTCATGGCTTTCGCGGACATTCGGACACCGAAGTGCTGCTGGCCGCAGTGGTGGAGTGGGGCATCGAAGCGGCACTCACGCGTTTCAACGGCATGTTCGCGATTGCACTGTGGGATCGCCAGCAGGCATGTCTGTGGCTGGCCCGCGACAGGGTCGGCAAGAAGCCGTTGTATTACGGCTGGGCCGGAGCCGATCTGGTGTTCGGCTCTGAACTGAAGGCGCTGTGGCAGCACCCGGCATTTGATAATGACGTCAACCGCGACGCGCTGACCTTGTTGCTGCGGTTGGACTATATCCCGGCGCCGCACTGCATCCACCAGCATGCTTTCAAACTGATGCCCGGGTCATTGCTGCGGCTGGATGCAGCCGATGTCCAGCGCGGCCCGCAGGCGCATGACCCGTACCGCGATCAGCGCCGCTTCTGGTGCGCGCGTAGTCGCATGCAGCAGGCAATCGCCAATGGCTTTGCCGGCGATGCGGTCGAGGCCGAGCAACAACTTGATGGCCTGCTGCGGGATGCTGTCGGCGCGCGCATGGTGGCCGATGTGCCGGTCGGAGTGTTCCTGTCCGGCGGTACCGATTCGTCGCTGGTCACCGCGTTGATGCAGTCACAGAGTGCGCCACCCGTGCGCAGTTTCACTATCGGTTTCCAGGGCTCGCATCACGACGAAGCGCAGACCGCGCGTCAGGTGGCCACGCATCTGGGTACCGCGCATACCGAGCTGTATGTCAGCGGCGCCGATGCATTGGCGGTGGTGCCGACGCTGCCGTCGATGTTCGACGAGCCATTTGCCGATTCTTCGCAGGTGCCGACGGCCTTGCTGTGCCGGCTGGCCCGCCAGCAGGTGACGGTGGCGCTGTCCGGTGATGGTGGTGACGAGCTGTTCTACGGCTACACCCGCTACCAGCGTGCGGTACGCAACTGGAGCAGCTTGCAGCGGGTGCCAACACATCTGCGTCGATGGCTGGCCCGGCGCATGCCCTATAGCGGCGAAGCCGCACGCGCCGGTGGCCTGGCGGCGGTGCTGGCCGAGGTCGATGCCCGTGGCATTGGTGACGTCTACCGCAATCGCATTTCACGTTGGCGGGATCCGTCCGCCGCGGTGCCGGGGGCGGTCGAGCCGTGGTCGATCTACCGCGATGCCGAGCCACTGGCCATGCCGGGGCATGAGCACGAGGCGATGATGCTGGCGGATTTCATGGCCTACCTGCCCGATGACCTGCTGTGCAAGGTCGACCGCACCAGCATGGCGGTCAGCCTGGAGGCGCGTTGCCCGTTGCTGGACTGGCGGGTGGCCGAGTTTGCCTGGTCGCTGCCGATGGATTTCAAATATCGTGACGGCACCAGCAAGTACCTGCTGAAGAACGTGTTGCGTCGCTACCTCCCCGACGATCTGGTCGACCGCAGCAAACAGGGCTTCGGCGCGCCGGTCGGCGACTGGCTGCAAGCCGATCTGAAAGAGTGGGCTGACGATTTGCTGGAGCCGGCGACGCTGGCACGACAAGGCTACCTGGACGCCGACCGGGTCGGCGGCCTGCTGCGACAGTTCCGGCAGGGTCAGCGCAAATGGCATACCCACCTGTGGAACCTGCTGATGTTCCAGGCTTGGCTGCAGCATTGGCGCCAGGTGCGTGCCGCGGTGAACAATGGTGTCGCTTGATGCCATTGTCAGCGCCAGCCGTGGCATGCTGGGGTTTGATTCGCACAAGGAACAATGCACATGGAACCGATCAAACTGGTCGTGATCGTCGGCAGCCTGCGCAAGGCGTCGATCAATCGCAAACTGGCCACGGCACTCGAACGCATGCTGCCCGATGGCATCCAGGCCAGCCGGGCCGGAATCGGCGAACTGCCGCTCTACAACCAGGAGTACGACGCCGATTTCCCGGCGCCTGCCACCGCCTTCAAGGCGGCCATCGAAGCCGCCGACGCGTTGCTGTTCGTTACGCCCGAATACAACCATTCGATTCCCGGCGTACTCAAGAACGCGATTGATTTCGCCTCGCGGCCGGCCGGCAGGAGTTCCTTCGGCGGCAAGCTGGCGGCCATCGCCGGTGCTTCGCCCGGTCGCACCGCCAGCGCGCTGTCGCAGCAGCACCTGCGCAACGTGCTGGCGGCGATGGGGGTGTTGACGATGCCGACCCCGGAGGCGCTGGTCCAGTTCAGTGAAGGACTGATCGACGACGAAGGCCGGATCAACGACGAGCGCACGCGCACCGCATTGCAGAAGTTCATCGACAGCTACGTGCAGTGGCTGCAAGTGCAGCTGCGGCGCTAGCTGGCAACGCAGCGGCCAGGTGCCGGCTCAGCGGGCGAGGCCGTCCAGCAAGGGCAGGGCGGTCAAGTCATGGCCGCCGGCATTCAAGCCTTCCAGTTTCTGCTCGCGCGGCATCACCGCCAGCGCCAGCGCCGCTGACGCGCTGCTGTCCACGCAGACGATGTCGCCGACCGGTGTTTCACCGACGTTGACCGGCATGTCTTCGTCGATGGTCGCTACGCTCTGGAACAGCACCAGCCCGCGCTTGGCTTTGCCGAGGAAATGGGTGCGGGCGACGATTTCCTGTCCCGGATAGCAGCCCTTCTTGACGCTGAACGCCTGCAGGCGATCCAGCGACAGCTGTTGCGGGGTCCAGCGTTCCCGCTGTGCCGGGCCCAGCCGCGGCACACCCAGTGACAGATCCTGCCGTCGCCAGTCATGGTCGGCTTCGGCGGCGGCCGCGTCGGCGAGCGGTTGCAGGCGCAACCGCCGTGGCAGTGCCGGGGTTCCCATGTCCAGTTCGTGGCCCTCGCCAAGGGTCAGGATCCGCGCGCCCCCGGCCTGGCTGGGCGAATTGTCACCATTCACTTGCCAGTCCAGCAGTACGGTGATGTCCAGCTTGCGCCGGAACACGAAGCGCCGCAGTTGGACGACGAACTCATCAGCCGGCATGTCCAACAGCAGCAGCAGGATGTCGTCCTCGGCCAGCTTGAGCAGCGCAAACAGCGCAATTACCCGACCCTTGGGCGTCAGCCAGGTATTCCATTGCCAGTGACCTGGCGCCAGCGCGGTCACGTCATTGGCGAACTGAGCCTGAGCAAACACGGTCGCTTCCGGGCCATGCAGGCGGACCACGGCATGCCCGGGAAGCGTGCGCAGCGGCGAATCGGTATGGGAAAGGTTGTCAGCCAAAGGAGGGAGGACTAAAATTTGTGCGTTGCGAGAATTGCATGATAGGCCAAACACCTCCCATTCCCGAGTCCGAAACTGAAACACCGTTATCCACGGGTGAGCCACTGCCCGGGGAGAAGGTGCCAGCGGACGACGCGCCACCCGCCGAAATCGGTGGCAGGAACGGTCCCGAGCCGACCCGCTACGGTGACTGGGAAAAAAACGGACGCTGCATCGATTTCTGATCAGCATTTAGCCAACGCGGTCGCCGGTGCCTTCAAATGATGAAGTCATCGACGGCGGCACCAGCCGAGAAACGAGCCCAGCGAATGGCGACACCACAACGTCCGCTTTCTCCCCATCTGCAGGTCTACCGATGGCAGATCCAGATGGTGACCTCCATCCTCCACCGCGCTACCGGCATCGCACTGTCGGCCGGTGCCCTGGTCATCGCCGCCGCGCTGTTGGCATTGATGCTGGGTTCCGACGCCTGGAACTGCTTCCTTGGCCTGGCCTCGGCCTGGTACGGACAGGTGCTGCTGTTCGCCTGGACCTGGGCATTCGCCTACCACCTGTGCAACGGCATCCGCCACGTGATCCAGGATTTCGGCCACGGTTACAGCATCTCCGCATTCGTGCGTAACAGCTGGCTGTCGGTGATCGGCAGCCTGGTGATCACCGTGCTGGTCTGGGCCTACGTGATGCTGGGAGCAGGTGCATGAGCAGGTTCCGTACCCCATTGAAGAATGTCCGCGGTCTGGGCGCCGCCAAGACCGGGACCGAGCACTTCGTGCTGCAGCGGCTGACCGCCACCGCGCTGGTGTTCCTGAGCATCTGGTTCCTGGTGTTCGTGCTGCAGCTGA
The DNA here is from genome assembly GCF_001431405.1 of Pseudoxanthomonas dokdonensis. Lineage (GTDB taxonomy): Bacteria > Pseudomonadota > Gammaproteobacteria > Xanthomonadales > Xanthomonadaceae > Pseudoxanthomonas_A > Pseudoxanthomonas_A dokdonensis. The sequence continues at coordinate 89,325 of NZ_LDJL01000011.1, read as the reverse complement.
TCGGCGCCGACTATGTCACCGCCACCGCCGCCGTCGCCAAGCCGTGGAACGCGATCCTGCTGGTCGGCTTCCTGGTCGCGATGTTCTGGCATGCGCAGCTGGGTCTGCAGGTGGTGCTGGAAGACTACATCCACAATTCGCTGCTGGCCCTGGCGTTGCAGACATCGGTCAAGTTCATCGCCGTGCTGGGCGCCATCGTCAGCATTTTTGCCGTGGTCCGCATCGCGCTGGGCATCGCCTGAGTCAACAGGCCCTTCGACAGGATTCCTACTAGATGTCCGCTTACAAGATTACCGAACATAAATACGACATGGTCGTGGTCGGCGCCGGCGGCGCCGGGCTGCGTGCCACGTTTGGCCTGGCCGCCAAGGGCCTGCAGACGGTCTGCATCACCAAGGTGTTCCCAACCCGTTCGCACACGGTCGCCGCGCAGGGCGGCATCTCGGCCGCGCTCGGCAACATGGGCGAGGACGATTGGCGCTACCACTTCTACGACACCATCAAGGGCTCGGACTGGCTGGGCGATCAGGACGCCATCGAGTACATGTGCCGCGAAGCGATTCCGGCGATCATCGAGCTGGAACACTACGGCGTGCCGTTCAGCCGTACCGAAGAAGGCAAGATCTACCAGCGTCCGTTCGGTGGCATGACCACCCAGTACGGCGAAGGCCCGCCGGCCCAGCGCACCTGCGCCGCCGCCGACCGCACCGGCCACGCGATGCTGCACACCCTGTACCAGCAGTCGCTGGCGCACGATGCGCGCTTCATGATCGAGTACTTCGCCCTGGATCTGATCTTCGACGAAGAAGGCGTCTGCCGTGGCGTGCTGGCGCTGGACATGGCCGAAGGCACGCTGCACCTGTTCCGCGCCCATGGCGTGGTGCTGGCGACCGGCGGCTACGGTCGCGCCTACTTCAGCGCGACCTCCGCGCACACCTGTACCGGTGACGGCGGTGGCCTGGCACTGCGTGCCGGCCTGCCGATGCAGGACATGGAGTTCGTACAGTTCCATCCGACCGGCATCTACGGTGCCGGCTGTCTGATCACCGAAGGCGTGCGAGGCGAGGGTGGCATCCTGCGTAACAGCAACGGCGAGCGTTTCATGGAACGCTACGCACCGCATTACAAGGATCTGGCCTCGCGCGACGTGGTCGCCCGCTCGATGACGATTGAAATCCGCGAAGGCCGTGGCGTCGGTGAGCACAAGGATCACATCCTGCTCGACCTGACCCACCTGGGACCGGAAGTGATCAACGAGAAGCTGCCCGGCATCGCCGAGAGCGCGCATATCTTTGCCGGCGTCGACGTCACCAAACAGCCGATTCCGGTGCTGCCGACCGTGCACTACAACATGGGCGGCATCCCGACCAATTACCACGGCGAAGTGGTACGCAAGGTCGGCGACAACCCGGATGCGGTGGTGCCCGGCCTGTACGCCATCGGCGAAGCAGCCTGCGTGTCGGTGCACGGCGCCAACCGCCTGGGATCCAACTCGCTGCTGGATCTGGTGGTGTTCGGACGCGCGGTGGCCAACCGCTGCGCCGAGACCATCAAGAAGAACGCGCCGCACAAGCAATTGCCTGCTGACGCCTGTGACAAGGCGCTGGCCAACCTGGACAAGCTCCGCTATGCCAACGGCGATACCCCGACCGCGGTGATCCGCGATCGCATGCAGCGGACGATGCAGGCTGACGCCGCGGTGTTCCGCACCAGCAAGACGCTGAAGGAAGGCTGCGACAAGATGGCCGACATCTTCGCCTCGTTCCAGGACGTCAAGGTCAGCGACCGTTCGCTGATCTGGAACTCCGATCTGATCGAGACCTACGAGTTGAACAACCTGCTGCTCAACGCGGTGGCGACCATCAATTCGGCCGAACAGCGCAAGGAAAGCCGTGGCGCGCATGCGCATGAGGACTATCCGGATCGCGACGACGTCAACTGGCACAAGCACACGCTGGTCAACGTCGACGAGAACGGCAAGTGCAGCTTCGATTATCGACCGGTGCACATGTACACGTTGAGCAAGGACGTGGACGTGGTGCCGCCGAAGCCGCGCGTTTACTGAGGCGCGGTCGATGACCGACATGGTGTCAGCAGGTCAACTGGTCGGCATTGCCGTCTGGCTGCTGTTCCCGCTGCGCATGCTGCTGGATACCGGCATGTCATGGCCGCAGCGCCGTCGCTGGGCACTGGCCTGTGCGGTGGCGCCACTGGTCGCCTACATTGTTTTCCTAATCGTGCGCGCGGTGCGCGCTTCATCCCCTGCGCACGCAGCCTGAGCCAACGAGATCAGCCATGGCAGAGTTTTCGCTCCCCAAGAATTCACAGGTCCGCAAGGGCAAGCATTTCCCGGCCAGGGATGCCAAGCAGCCGCGCACCTTCAAGGTGTACCGCTGGAGCCCGGACGACAACGAGAATCCGCGCACCGACACCTATGAGGTCGATCTGGCCGCGTGCGGGCCGATGGTCCTGGACGCGCTGATCAAGATCAAGAACGAGATTGATCCGACGCTGACCTTCCGCCGCTCCTGCCGCGAGGGCATCTGCGGTTCCTGCGCGATGAACATCGACGGCACCAACACCCTGGCGTGCACCCGCGCCATCAGTGACTGCAAGAAGGCAGAAGTGCCGATCTATCCGCTGCCGCACATGGACGTGGTCAAGGATCTGGTGCCGGACCTGACCCATTTCTACGCCCAGTACGCATCGATCAAGCCGTGGCTGCGGACGCAGACGCCGGCACCGCCGGATCGCGAACGGCTGCAGTCGCCGGAAGACCGCAAGCAGCTCGATGGCCTGTACGAATGCATCCTGTGCGCCTGCTGCAGCACCAGCTGCCCGAGTTACTGGTGGAATGGCGAGCGCTACCTGGGCCCGGCCATCCTGTTGCAGGCCTATCGCTGGATCGCCGATTCCCGCGATGAGGACACCGGCGCGCGACTGGATGACCTGGAAGATCCGTTCAAGCTGTATCGCTGCCATACCATCATGAACTGCGCGCGGACCTGCCCGAAGGGCCTGAACCCGGCGCTGGCGATTGCCGAAATCAAGAAGTTGATGATGGCGCGTCGCGCCTGATCACCAAAGCCGGCCCGGCCCCGCGAGGGCAGGCCGGCGGCACGCCATGAACCCGTCCGAATCCCCCGAACTCAAGCGTGTGCGCTGGCGTTGCCGGCGCGGCATGCGTGAGCTGGATCAACTGTTCGAGCGCTATCTGGGCGCCTGCTGGGCAACCGACTCCGAGCTCCAGCGCGGTGTTTTCCTACGCCTGCTCGAATGCGAGGACGATAAGCTGTGGCGCTGGTTCATGGGTTACGAACACTGTCCGGATGACGACCTCGCGCAAGCCATCGAAAGGATCCGTTCACTGCCGGCTTGAGTGGCGGCCCTCGGTGCAGCTGCAATGGCTGCTGGGCGGTCTGACCGTACTGGCGGTGCTGGCGATCCAGCAATCGCAGGCTGGCGGCCTGGCCAGGCTGTTGCTGTCGGCGCTGGCGGTGGCGCAGGGCGGATGCAGCCTGTGGCGGTATCGTCGGCAGCCGTCGCTGCGGTTCCTGTTTCCCGGCAATGAAAATCCAGTGCTGATCGACGGCCGGCCGGTGGTGCCGGTACGGGTCAGCTGGCGTGGCCCGCTGGCCATCGTGCAGTGGACCGATCCGCAACGACGACGCCAGCAGCGCAGGGTCTGGTGGCCGGATACCCTGCCGGCCATGACCCGGCGTGAACTACGACTGGCCGCCACTGCGTCCGGTACTTCGCCTTTGCCGCCGGCGGTGGCACTATGACGCCCTATGTTCAAACCTATCCCCGTGGCCATCGGCCTGCGTTATCTCCGCGCCAAGCGGCGTAACGGCTTCATCTCCTTCATTTCGCTGGCATCCATCCTCGGTATCGCGCTGGGGGTGACCGTGTTGATTACCACCTTGTCGGTGATGAGCGGGTTCCAGCGCGAAATCCGTGACCGGCTGTTGTCGATGCAGGCCCACGCCACCGTTGCCGGTGTCGGCGCACCGATGCCGGACTGGCCGCACGCAGTGGAAGTCGCCATGCAGGACCCGCGTGTCGCCGGTGCCGCCCCCTACGTCGACGTGCAGGCGATGCTCAGCGGCAATGGCGATCCGCAGGGTGCGATGGTTCGCGGCGTGCTGCCGGCGGACGAGCCGCATGTGTCGGTACTCGCTGACAAGATGGAGAAAGGCCGTCTGGATTCGCTGAAACCGGGCAGCTTCAACATCCTGCTTGGCGCCGAGCTGGCGGCCTGGTTGCGGGTCGACGTTGGCGATACCGTGCTGGTCACCACTACCGCCCTGCAGCACACCGCGGTCGGTTCATCGCCGCGGATCAAGCGCTTCCATGTCAGCGGCATCTTCGCGGTCGGCCACAATGAGATCGATCGCAACCTGGCCATTGCCGACATCAAGGATCTGCAGCGGGTGCTGCGGATGGGCGATGGTGTCACCGGGGTGCGCCTGAAGCTGCACGACATGGACCAGTCCTGGAACGTGGCCCGGGATCTGGCCCTGAAACTGCAGGGGCCTTACCGGATAAGCGACTGGACCACCGACAACGCCAATCTTTACCAGTCGCTGAAAATGGAAAAGACGGTCATGGGCGTACTGCTGTCGCTGATCATCGCGATGGGTGCATTCAACCTGGTGTCCTCGCAGGTCATGCTGGTTACCGACAAGCAGGCCGACATCGCCATCCTGCGCACGCTCGGCCTGAGTCCGCGCGGGGTGATGCAGGTGTTCATGGTCCAGGGCTCGCTGATCGGAATCATGGGCACGGTGATGGGGGTTATCGGCGGCATCCTGCTGACGGTCAATCTGGAAAGCATTCTTGAGTTGATCGAGTCGGTGTTCAACGTGACGCTGCTGCCGTCCGACGTCTATTACATCACTGGCCTGCCGTACGACCTGCGTACCAGCGACGTGGTGACCATCGCCTGCATTGCCCTGACGATGAGCTTCCTGGCGACGCTGTACCCGGCCTGGCGCGCGGCGCGCACGCAACCGGCGGAGGCCCTGCGTTATGAGTGACAACCTATCGACCAGCGCAGTCCTGCATTGCGAAAACCTGGCCAAGACCTATGCCGAAGGGCGGATGCGCACGCCGGTGTTCGACGGCCTGGGGTTGACCGTGGAGCAGGGCGAAACCGTGGCCATCGTGGGTGCTTCAGGCGCCGGCAAAAGCACGCTGCTGCACCTGTTGGGTGGGCTGGACGTGCCGACCAGCGGCGAGGTCTACGTGGCCGGGCAGAAGATGTCGGCGTTGACCGACGCCGCACGCGGCCGGCTGCGCAACCAGTCGCTGGGATTCGTTTACCAGTTCCACCATCTGCTGCCGGAATTCACCGCGCTGGAAAACGTGATGATGCCGGTGATGCTGGCCGGCGCCGACGTCAAGGCCGCCGCGCAAAGGGCGCGGGCGCTGCTGGATTCGGTTGGCCTGGGCCACCGGGTCGAGCACAAGCCGGGCGAGCTGTCCGGTGGCGAGCGCCAGCGGGCGGCGGTGGCACGGGCGCTGGTCAACCAGCCGGCCTGCGTGCTCGGTGATGAGCCGACTGGCAACCTCGACGAGAAAACCGCGGCCAATGTGTTCGCGCAGATGCTCGAACTCAACCGCGCGCAGAAGACCAGCCTGGTGCTGGTGACCCACGATCGGCGCTTGGCACGCAAGCTCGACCGCGTGCTGGAACTGCACGAGGGCAAGCTGCGGCATCTGCCACACGAGCAGCTCTGACAAGCGGGCGTCAGGCCCGTATCCGCGACTGGGAGCATCACGATGAGCAGTGCATTCGACTTCAGCGCTACCGATATTGACGGTCATCCGCAGGTCTTGTCGCAGTACGGCGGCCAAGTGCTGCTGATCGTCAACGTCGCTTCCAGATGCGGGTTTACCTCGCAGTACGAAGGCCTGCAGTCCCTGTGGCAGCAGTACCGCGGGCAGGGGCTGGTGGTGCTTGGGTTTCCCTGCGATCAGTTCGGCCATCAGGAGCCGGGCAGCGAGGCCGATATCCAGCAGTTCTGCTCGCTGACCTATGCGGTCGATTTCCCGATGTTCGCCAAGATCGAGGTCAACGGTGACAACGCCCATCCGCTGTGGAAATGGTTGAAGCAGCAGAAAAGCGGCATCCTTGGCCTGTCGGCAATCAAATGGAATTTCAGCAAATTCCTGATCGGCCGTGACGGCCAGGTGATCGCCCGCTACGCACCGACCGACAAACCGCAATCACTGGCGGCCGATATCGAACAGGCCCTGGCCAGGCCGATCAGCCCCAAGTAGAGCGGAGCTTGCTCCGCTAAAAGCTACCCGACGCAGGAAATCGCTGCTGCTCCGGGCCGATACTCAACTGCCCTGGGCCGGACGATTGCGGACTTCTTCCGGCAACAGTGCCAGCAGTTCGTCAATGATGTCGGGCAGGCTGTCGGCCGAATAGCCCAGGTGCACGTGGTCTATTTCACCTGTCTGGTCGATGATGAACATATTGGGCAGGGCATGCACGCCGTAGCGATCGCTGACCTGTCCGTTGCGGTCATGGACGTAGTCCAGATCCAGATCGCGATTGCGGGCGATGGCCATGAAGTCCTCGCGTGATTCCTTGAAGTTGACCGCGAACACCTGCAGGGCATCACGGCCAACTGTTTTCTGGAAATGCGAAAGCACCGGCAGCTCTTTTCGACAGGGTCCACACCACGAGGCCCAGAACGTCACGATGACGACCTTGCCGCGATAATCGGCCAGGTTGATCGCTTCGCCCCGCCATTGCTTGCCCAGATCCTGGGGTGGGATCTCGCCGGCTTGCGGCTGCCCGCTGGTGCCGGCGATGACCGGGAGGTTCAGCAACAACAGGCCGGCGATGAGCAGTCGGGAACGCAGGAAACGCAGGGACATGGTGCGAGCGCAAGGGAAGGGTGCGCCAATCTGGCACTACGCCAGCGCGGCGGCAAGTAACATTTCAGTCCGCTGGCGCGGGTCCTGTCCTGCGCCGCGGCCATGTCGGCTGGATGCGCGCTTACTTCTCGACGAACGCGCGCTCGAACACGTATTGGCCGGCGGTGCCGATGCGCGGAGCGGCGCTGAAGCCGCGACCATCGAGCAGCTCACGGAAGTCAGCCAGCATCTGCGGACTGCCACAGATCATGGCGCGGTCGTGTTCCGGATCCAGCGCTTCAATTCCCAGCGTTTCCATCATCTGGCCGCTGGCCATCAACTGGGTCAGCCGGCCCTGGTTGGGGAACGCACCGCGGCTGACGGCGGGGTAGTACAGCAGCTTGCGGCTGATCGCTTCACCGAGGAATTCGTGGTGCGGCAACTCTTTCTCGAAGTAGTCGCGGTAGGCCAGATCACCTTCATGGCGCACGCCATGGGTCAGGATGATGCGGTCAAAGCGTTCGTAGGTTTCCGGATCCTTGATGATCGACAACCACGGCGCCAGCCCAGTACCAGTACCCAGCAGGTACAGGTTGCGGCCCGGGTGCAGATCGCTGATCAGCAGGGTGCCGGTGGGTTTGCGCCCGATCAGCACGCTGTCGCCGGGTTTGATGTGCTGCAGGCGCGAGGTCAGCGGACCGTTGGGCACCTTGATGCTGAAGAATTCCAGCTGCTCTTCCCAGTTGGCGCTGGCGATCGAATAGGCGCGCAACAACGGTCGCGCCTGCTCGGTCTGCAGTCCAATCATGACGAACTGGCCGTTGTCGAAACGGAAGCCATCGTCACGGGTGGTGGTGAAACTGAAATAGTCATCCGTCCAGTGACGGACATCCAGCACGGTTTCCGTGCCAAAAGCAGAAGACATGGGATCGCTATCAGGGTTGGATCAGCGCGCCATTGTAACGTAGATGCTGAAATCGACTCTGACCTGCGGGTGAGCGCAGCGATGCCGGCGCGAACGCTGCCGAAAGCTGCGTCGCGCGCGCGAAACCGCAGGCGTCGACGACGGTGGGAGGGCGCTGGGCCACTGCCACCGTCGAGTCGCGTGTCTAGCGATTGCCACCGCGCGGGCCGCGGTTGCCACCACCCGGTGGGCGTCCGCCGCCGGGGCCACGACCACCCGGACCTGCCGGGCGATTGCCACCTGGACCGCGTCCACCCGGCGCCGCCGAGCGGTTGCCACCGGGGCCGCGGCCACCGGGAGCACGATTGCCGCCACCGGGACGCCCCTGCGGACGCGGCTGGCCGTACGGGCTGAAACCGGGGTTGGCGTGATCGGACGGAAAGCTCGGCGCGTTGCCGGGATGACCGTAAGGTCGCGGCGCGCGCGGCTGGCCCTGGCCGGCGCCACCCTGGCCACCACGCGGACCGCGTTCGGCATTGAAACCGCCGGCGCCACGATCGCCATAAGGGTTGGCGTTGCGATTGCCACCGCCGGCAGGGCCACGGCCACCGGGCTTGCCGGCGTAGGGTTTCCTGGCCGCGCCGGGACCGGCGTTACGGTGTCCGCTGGGACCGGTGTCGACGCCATCGGGCACGTACCAGCTACGGAATGCGGCCGGGTTGCCGTCGGGCAGCGGCTTCGGACCTTTCGGTGCACGCTGCTTGAATGGCTTCTGCGATTGCTTGGCGGCGGCTTCGCCACTGACGGTCAGGCCGCCGTGCGGCTTGCGGCCACGGCCACGACCGCGGTCTTCGCGGACGTGATCGAAGCGGCGCAGTTCGCGGCCTTCATCGGCGGTGTTGGAGCCGTTGACGTAACCCTTGCTGCGGCCTTCGTGCGAGACATGCAGGGTGGCCTTGGCTGCTTTGCGCTGGCCGATGACCGGCTGCAGGGTCAGCGCGGCCGGCGTGCCGTCTTCCAGTCCCAGTTCCTGGCGCAGCGCTTCGACCTGGGCTTCCGGCAGTTCCTGTGACTGGCCGCGCAGCAGCGGCTGCGGCAGGCTGACCTTGCCGTAGCGGGTGCGCTTGAGGCGGCTGACCTGGCAACCCTGCGATTCCCACAGGCGGCGCACTTCGCGGTTGCGGCCTTCCTTGACCACGACCCGGAACCAGTCATGCGAATCGGTGCCGCCGATGCGTTCGACTTCATCGAACTTGGCCGGGCCATCATCCAGCGCCACGCCACGACGCAGGCGATCGGGGATGTTGTCGGGCACGCTGTCCTGGCCTTCCGGCGCTCGCACGCGGACCACGTATTCGCGTTCCACTTCGTAGGACGGATGCATCATCGCGTTGGCAAGTTCGCCATCGGTGGTCAGCAACAGCAGGCCGGTGGTATTGATGTCGAGGCGGCCGATGGCGATCCAGCGCGCGCCCTTGAGTGCCGGCAGCGCTTCGAAAATCGTCGGCCGGCCTTCGGGATCTTCGCGCGTGGTCACTTCGCCTTCGGGCTTGTTGTAGATCAGCACGCGTGCCGGTTCGGTCAGCGCGCTGGCGACAAAGCTGCGGCCATCGAGCTCGATTCTGTCGCCGCTCTTGATCGACATGCCAGTCTGCGCGACCACGCCGTTGACCTTGACCAGGCCGTCGGCGATGCGCTGTTCAAGCGCGCGCCGCGAACCCAGCCCGGCCTGGGCCAGGACCTTGTGCAGGCGCTCTTCGAGCTTGGTCGATGCGTCCTGCTCGGCGCCTTCGCGCTTCAGGGAAAGTTTGTTGCGGGGGGTGTTGCTCATTGTTTCTGCTCCGACGGTGCCGTGTCAGCCGGGAAATCCGGGTGTGAGTCGCTGGCGTCGTCATCTTGGGAAGGAAGGGAAGTATCGGAACCGTCGTCGGTTCCGCTTGTTGCAGTGGTCTGCAGGTGATCGTCCGGCGCATCCAAGCCGGCCATGTCGCTGTCATCCGTGGCGGTCGAATCCGTCGACGCGTCATCGTTCGCCGCCGGGTCCATGGCAGGCGGGTCGTTGTCGTCGTCGTCGCCGACGCCATCGTCGTTGCCGCTTCCAGCCTCCGTGCCACTCTGGGCACCCGGATCCGCATCCGAGTCGGCATCAGTGGCCATGGCGGCCCCGGCGGCAATCGTTTCCGGTGCGCTTTCCAGTGGCAGCTGGGGTTCCAGCTCGCCGATGTCCTTCAATTCCGACAGCGGCGGCAATTCGTCCAGTCGCTTGAGGCCGAAGTAGTCCAGGAACACCTTGGTGGTGCCGAACAGCGCCGGCCTGCCGGGCACGTCGCGGTGACCAACCACGCGAATCCATTCGCGCTCTTCCAGTGCCTGGATGATGTTGCTGCTGACCGCCACCCCGCGCACCTGCTCGATTTCGCCGCGGGTGATTGGCTGCCGGTAGGCGATCAGCGCCAGCGTCTCCAGGGTGGCGCGGGTGTAGCGGGTCTTGCGCTCGGTCCACAGCCGCGCGACCCAGGCATGCACGTCGGCCTTGACCTGGTAACGGTAGCCGGAGGCGATCTCGACCAGCTCCACGCCGCGTTCGGCACAGGCCTCGCGCAACGATTCCAGCGCTTGTTCGACGCTGCCCGGCGGTGCCGGCTCGTCCTCGGGGAACAGCCCATGCAACTGCGCCAGCGTCAGCGGTTGGGTCGCCGCCAGCAGGGCAGCTTCCACGATGCGGTTAATCAGCGTTTGATCCATGCGTCAGGGGGTGCTCAACGGAATGGGAAAACTCAATCGACAGGCTCAGGCTTCGTCGTTGGCGGCGACGTCGCCATCATCGAACTCGCTGGAGAACGCCAGCGGCTCGTTGGTGTTGTTCAAGGCCAGCGACTTGACGTAAATCGGCGCCAGCGGTGCTTCCTGGACAATGTCCAGCAATTGTTCCTTGGCCAGTTCCAGCATCGCCAGGAAGGTCACCAGTACGCCGAGCTTGCCTTCCTCGGCGCTGAACATGGTTTCGAAGCGATGGAACTTGCCATCCTGCAGCCGGCCCAGCACATCGCCCATGCGCTGGCGGACACTCAGCGCCTCGCGCTTGATCGCGTGGCCGCTGAACAACTCGGCGCGCTTGAGCACGTCGTGCAGCGCCAGCAGCATTTCCTTCAACTCCACCGGTGGCGGTGACTTGATCGCCGCCCGGTCCGGTACGAAGGCCTGCACCGGAGTGGTATCGCGGTCCTGCCGTGGCAGGCTGTCCAGATCCTCGGCGGCCTGCTTGAAGCGTTCGTATTCCTGCAGGCGGCGCACCAGCTCGGCACGCGGATCGCCTTCCTCGCCTTCTTCCAGTGCCGGTCGCGGCAACAGCATCCGCGACTTGATCTCGGCCAGGATCGCGGCCATCACCAGGTATTCGGCGGCCAGTTCGAACCGCAGTTCCTGCATCACATTGATGTAATCGACGTACTGGCGGGTGATTTCCGCTACCGGGATGTCGAGGATGTCCAGGTTCTGGCGCCGGATCAGGTACAGCAACAGGTCCAGCGGTCCTTCGAATGCGTCGAGGATGACTTCCAGCGCATCCGGCGGGATATACAGGTCCTGCGGAATCTGCAGCACTGCCTGCCCATGCACCACCGCCAGCGGCATTTCCTGCTGCTGTGGATTTTGCGTCGGGATGGCAGGATTCGCCTCTTGGGCGACGTCGGAGATCATTCAACAACAGCCGTAATACGGGTCATAGCCTGGTTGGCAAGCGGCACGCGGCGGGGGCGGCGTGATCTGGTGGTCATGCATCGGTCAGGCGTCCGGGGCGTGACGCGCTGGTTTCATCAACAAGCAACGCCAGCCGCGGATGCGGTGGCGGACAGCAGAAGGTCGTCGGGCGGGGGCGGATGGCGCAATCAACCGGGCATCGGAACGTTGGCGACCGCTTGGTCCAGCTGGTGCCTGTTCGGACGGGCCATTGCTACCGGCCCCGCAGGATTCGTAGGTTAAGCGCTGCATCAGCCGCTGTCCAGCCTGCCGCGGCGGGCGCCGCCGTACAATTCAGCTTCCCGGTTCTGGAGAGTGCGGCATGTGGTACGCGATTGAGGGATATGACGGCGCCGATGTACTGGCCAGGCGGCTGCAGGTACGCGGCGCGCATCTGGCCAGGCTGGAAGCGCTGCGCGAGCAGGGCCGGCTGTTGCTGGCGGGGCCTTGCCCGGCCATCGATGCCGATGACCCGGGCCCGGCCGGCTTCAGCGGCAGCATCGTGATTGCCGAATTCGAGTCGTTGCAGGCCGCGCAGGCCTGGGCCGATGCCGATCCCTATATGCAGAACGGCACCTATGAACGGGTCCAGGTGCGGCCATTCCGCAAGGTGCTGCCATGAGCGAGGCCGCCGCTGGACGCATCGAACGCATTCGTCAGTGCCTGCAGCAGGCCTTCGCGCCGCAGCGGCTGGAGGTGGTGGATGACAGCCATCTGCACGTCGGCCACGCCGGCGCGCGCGATGGGCGAGGGCATTACACGGTTGAACTGGTCAGTGATGCTTTCGCTGGCAAACCGCTGCTGGCCCGGCAACGCGCGGTGTATGCCGCGCTGGGGCCGATGATGCAGACCGACATCCATGCCCTGATCATCAAGGCCCACGCGCCGGGTGAATCGGCGGCGCAGTGAACGGAGCTGGCCGCGGCTGTTGCGCTGCAGCAGGAAACGGTCACAAATAAGTCAAGTAAGTAATTGAATTGAAAGCACAAAAAGTCACTTTTCCAAAAGGTTTACTTAACGCCATGTAACCGTTTACAGTCGATCCGAACGCTTGGTTCGTGACCTGGAGGTCGGCGGGTGGCCCGCAGCGCAATCACCATCAAGGACGTAGCCCGGGAAGCGGATGTATCCGTGGCGACGGTCTCGCGCGCGCTCAATGGCCATGAGAACGTGGCCGAGGCCGTGCGTCAGCACGTCATCGCCACCGCCAGCCGCCTGCGCTACCAGCCGCACGCCGCCGCCCGCAGTCTGAGCAGCCGCCGCACCCAGACCATTGGCGTGGTCCTGCCCGACCTGCACGGCGAATTCTTTTCCGAACTGATCCGGGGCATCGACACCGTCGCCCGCGCACGCGGCCAGCACCTGCTGTTGTCGAGCTACCACGGCAACACCGCCGAGCAGGGGGAAGCGCTGAAAGCCATGCGCGGGCGTGTCGATGGCCTGTTACTGCTGTCGCCTTACCACGAAAGCGGCGGCTTCCTGCAAGACAACCTGCCGCCCCTGTTGCCGGCGGTGCTGATCAACACCCGCCAGGACAATCAGGACTATCCGTCCCTGAGCATCGACAATTTTGGTGGCGCGGTGGAGATGGTCCGGCACCTGCTGCAGAGCGGCCATCGCCGGATAGCCTTCATCGCCGGTCCGGAAGACAATTTTGACGCCCACGAGCGTCAACGTGGCTTTCGTCAAGCGATGCAGGAACGTGACGACACCGACGCATGGGAGTTGGCCGGGGATTTCAGCGAGGCTTCCGGCTACCGGGCCGGCAAGGCAATCGCCGACGCGGAGGCATTGCCCGATGCGGTGTTCGCGGCCAACGACATGATGGCGCTTGGCTGCCTGTTCGCGCTGGGCGAGTCGGGGCTGCAGGTACCCGCACGGGTTGCGTTGGCCGGCTTCGACGACATCCCGCTGGCGCGCTTCGTTCACCCGCCCTTGACCACCATGCAGGTCAGCATCGCCGGGTTGGGAGAACGTGCGATGACGCGCCTGCTGGACCAGATCGATGACAACGACACGACTGGCCAGCGCAGCCAGATGCTGTCACCGACCCTGGTGGTGCGCGGTTCCAGCCAGTCGCATTCACCACCGCCTGCTTATCCGGCCGGAGCCGGGTAGCTTTTTTTTGCCGTCCCCTGTAACCGATTTCAGCCTTCATTGATTTGCCTCACCCCCTGGGAGGGATCGTAGATGAGCCATAGCAACCACCCCGTTCGACTGACCCGCAGAGTCCTCAGTGCAGCTCTGGCAAGCTGCCTGGCCCTGGCCGCGCCTGCGGTGCTGGCACAGTCCACCGCTGCCACCGTCCGCGGCCAGGTCACCCTGGACTCGGCCCCGGCGGCGGAAGCCACGGTCACCGCCACCAACCTGGATACCGGCCTCAAGCGCACCGTCACCGCGCCGGCCGGCAGCTATAACGTCGGCGGCCTGCCACCAGGCACCTATCGCATCGACGTCAGCGCTGGCGGCCAGTCCAGTTCCAAGGTGGTCACCCTGCAGGTCGGCCAGACCGCGACCTTGAACGTCCCGGTCGGCGGCGTCGCCGAAACCGCGACCGCCGGCGAAGCCACCAACCTGGATACGGTCAAGGTCACCGCCGAAATCCTGGCCGAGACCAAGACCTCGGAAATCGCGACCTATGTATCGCCCAAGCAGATCGATGCGTTGCCGCAGAATTCGCGCAACTTCCTGGCATTTGCCGACATCGTTCCGGGCATCCAGTTCAATACCGGTACCGAAGGCTCGACTTCGTTGCGCAGTGGCTCGCAGAACAGCAATGCGGTCAACGTATTCATCGACGGCGTCGGCCAGAAGGATTACGTGTTGAAGGGTGGCATCACCGGGCAGGATTCCAGCCGCGGCAATCCCTTCCCGCAGTTGGGCATCGGCGAGTACAAGGTCATTACCTCCAACTACAAGGCCGAGTACGACCAGTTGAGCAGCGCTGCAGTCACTGCGGTGACCAAGTCCGGTACCAACGAATTCCACGGCGATTTCTTCTGGGACCGTACCGGCAGCGACTGGACCGCCAAGACCGAGCGCGAAGAGCGGGGTGAAACCGTCAAGCCGAGGTCCAAGACCGAGCAGTACGGCATCGCCTTGGGCGGCCCGATCATCGAAGACGCCATGCATTTCTTCGTCACCTACGAAGGCAAGGACTACAACACCCCACGCTCGGTAATTCCGGGACGCCAGTACCCGGTTGAAAATCTGCCGCCGGATCTGCAGGCAGCGGTACGCGACACTGTCAGCTCGCCGTTCAGTGAAGATCTGTACTTCGGCAAGATCGACTGGACACTGGGTGATGCGCACCTTCTGGAACTGACCATGAAGCGGCGCGAAGAAGAAGAGCTGACCAATATCGGTGGTACCAAGATTGCCAGCAACGGCACCAACAAGACCGGCGAAGAAACCCGCATCGACTTGCGCTACCAGTACAGTGCCGACACCTGGTTGAACGACGCGCACGTCACCTATGAAGATTCATCGTTTGGTCCTCGCCCGGCCAATCTCGATGTCGGCTACCAGCTGTTCGTGCCGCGTCGCGGCGAAGAGAATTTAAACAATCCCGCCATGGAAGAAGTATTGCTCGCCGGCGGTGGCGGTGATTTCCAGAACAAGGGGCAGAAGGGCTATGGTTTCCAGGACGATTTGACGTTCTTCGGCTGGGAAGGCCACACCATCAAGATGGGGGTCAAATACAAGTCGATTGATTTCAATGCCTTCGAACAGAGTCCGTACACGCCGCAGTTCCGCTACGACGTTACCCAGAGCTTCGATATTCCATACTTCGTCCAGTACACCGCGTCGGGCAACGGCTATCCGACCGATGTGGTTTCGAAAGCCAAGCAGTTTGGTGTCTATATCCAGGACGACTGGGACGTCAACGAGCACCTGACGCTTAATCTCGGCCTGCGCTGGGACTACGAAGAAAACCCCAGTTACGAAAACCATGTCACTCCAGACGCACTGGTGGCGGCGTTGCAGGCATGGCCGAACATCAACAACGCCAATGTTGACTACAACTACCAGGACTACATCAGCAATGGTAACAACCGCAGCACCTTCAAGGATGGCTGGCAGCCTCGCGTAGGCTTCTCCTACGACATCAATGGTGACGAACGCCATGTGATCTTCGGCGGTGCCGGTCGTTCCTATAACCGCAACCAGTTCGACTATCTGTCTTACGAAAAATATCGCCTGGCCTTCCAGCGTTACGAGCTGAACTTCAGCACGCCCGGACACCAGTGCACCTTGAGCCCGACCTGCGTGGAATTCGATCCCAGCTTTCTGGATCCGGCCACGCTGGCCGCCTATGCGGCCGCCAATGCCAGTAATGGTAGCGAAGTATTCTTGATCAACAATGACTTGAAGACCCCGTACTCGGATCAGTTCTCGCTGGGCATGCGCAACGCGTTTGGCCTGTGGGGCCAGCAATGGCTGTCCTCGGTCAGCGTGGTGCGGGTCGAAAGCAAGGACGGCATCCTGTTCACGATGGGCAATCGCTACCCGGACGGCGAGTTCCGCAACAATGATCTGGACTGGGGTGGCCAGCCATGGGATCAGGCACTGCCGGGCTGGGGGCGCTTCTTCCTCGGAAACAATGCGGTCGAGACGCGCACAACTTCATTGCTGGTCTCGCTGGAAAAACCGTATACCGCCGACTCCGGCTGGGGCATGACACTGGCGTACACCTATAACGATGCCGAGGAGAACCGGACCAAGTCCGACAATTTCTCGTTTGATTACCCCAATCTGGACAATGTCGCCTTTACCCAGGCGGTGGAGGTGCCCGAGCATCGACTGGTCATGACCGGTATCGCTGACTTCTACGGCATGACGCTGTCGGGCAAACTGACATTGGCGACGCCGAAGCCGCTGGAAGGCATCAACTGCCTCAACGTCGACGTGCCCAACAACTGCTACTTCGACCCGGTCACCCCGGACACGACGTTGGGCTACAAGCAGTTCGATGTCGCGTTGCAGAAAGAGTGGCAGATCAGCGAGGACATGCGCTTCCGGATGCGCGGCGACATCTTCAATCTGTTCAATTGGCGCAATTACAGTCAGTTCGATACTTATCGTGGTGGCTATGACGAAGCCCTTGGTCAGTTTGTTGCCAATAACAACTATCGTGACCGCACCAGCTATGAAATCGAAGGGCAGACCCGCACCTTCAAGTTGACGTTTGGCTTGAACTGGTAGCAGTTGGTAGCCGCTCGGCTGATGCCGGGCGGCGAGTTGCGAACCGCGCATGCAGCGCGGTGGAGCAGTATGACTTGGTGTATCAGAGGTATGTTTTGAAGAAGCACCCGCATCGTTTTGGTCCTGCATTCATGGTCGGGTTCCTGGCCGTGCTGCTGGCTGCCTGCAAACCGCAACCCGAGCCGGCCGCCAAGGCACCGGTGGCGCCGAAGAAGCCGGAGGTGGTACTAGTCGCACCGGAGGTGGAGGGCACACCCGGCAAGCCGGAGTTGCCGCCGTTGTTCCGCGACATCGAGAAGCGCACGTTCCAGTTTTTCTGGGACACCAGCAACGAGGTCAATGGGCTGACCCCGGATCGCTATCCGTCGCGGCCGTTCGCCAGCATCGCCTCGGTCGGCTTCGCGCTGACCGCATATCCGATCGGCATCGAGAACGGCTGGATCAGTCGCCGGCAGGCGGTCGAACGGACCCTGATCACGCTGAAGTTCTTCCGCGATCTGCCCAATGGCACCGCCCGCGAAGGCAAGGGTGCCTACAAGGGGTTCTACTATCATTTCCTCGACATGCGTACCGGTGAGCGATATGGCAGTTGGGTGGAACTGTCCAGCGTCGATACCGCGCTGCTGATGATGGGGGTGTTGTTCGCGCAGTCGTACTATGACCGCGATGATGCCAACGAAGCCGAGATCCGCAAACTGGCGGATCTGTTGTACAAGCGCGTCGACTGGCCGTGGTTGCAGCAGAACAAACCGCTTATTTCGATGGGCTGGTATCCGGAAAGCGGCTTCATCCCGCATGACTGGATGGGCTACAACGAGGCGATGATGCTGTACGTGCTGGCGCTGGGCTCGCCGACCCATCCGGTCAGCCCGGACGCCTGGGAAGTCTGGACCAGGACCTACAGCGAAAGCTGGGGCGTGTACCAGGGGCAGGAGTACCTGACCTTCGGCCCGCAGTTCGGCCACCAGTACAGCCATGTCTGGATCGATTACCGCGGCATCCAGGATGCCTACATGCGCGAGCGCGGCATCGATTATTTCGAGAACAGTCGCCGCGCCACCTATGCGCAGCAGGCCTACGCCAAGGAAAATCCGATGCAGTGGCGTGGTTACGGCGAGAACATCTGGGGCCTGACCGCCAGTGATGGCCCGCAGCAGACCCTGCAGGAATACCGCGGCGAACAGCGCCAGTTCCGCCATTACTCGGCGCGCGGGGTTGGCTTCCGCGAGAACTTCGACGATGGCACCATCGCCCCGACCGCGGCAATCGCCTCGTTGCCTTTCGCACCGGAAATCGTCATTCCGGCGACCAAGGCCATGCACAAGCGCTATGGTGAATACCTGTATTCCAGCTATGGCTTCCTGGATGCATTCAATCCGAGCTTCGACTACGACATCCCACTCAAGAACGGGCGCATCGTGCCCGGTGAAGGCTGGGTATCCGGGGATTACATCGGTATCGACCAAGGGCCGATCCTGGCGATGATTGCCAACTACCGCAATGATTTCGTCTGGGACGTGATGAAGAAGAATCCCTACATCCGCAAAGGGCTTGAGCAGGCCGGCTTCACTGGCGGTTGGCTGACCCCGGAAGGCGAAAATCCGCGTGCGGCGCCGCCGGACCACGATGCCGCCGATGCACGCGCCACCGGCGCGGCCGAGTCGCGCGCGCAGCAACGGACCAAGAGCCGGAATGACAACAGCGATGAAAAGGTGCCGATGCGCAGCGCCGACGAGCCGAAGTGAAGACTGAGCCGACCCTGGCCGGCCTGGCATGTTCCACTGTTCCCAGGCGCGGACGCCAGCTGCGGCTGGCACTGATGGCACTGCTGTTGATGGCGGTACTGGCCGCCTGTGGCGACAGCAATGGCCAGCGACAAGTGGTCACCTTCTGGGTGATGGGATACGAAGCCGAGGTGGTGGCGCAGCTGATCCCCGAATTCGAACGCCAGAACCCGGACATCAGTGTCGACCTGCAGCCACTGCCCTGGTTGTCCGCGCACGAGAAGCTGCTGACCGCCTTTGCCGGCGATGCGCTGCCCGACGTTGTGCCGCTGGGCAATACCTGGATCGCCGAGTTCGAGGCGCTGGGTGCCTTGCAGCCGCTGGATGATTATGTCGCCTCGGCCGCTGATTTCAACCAGCCGGATTTCTTTCCCGGGGTCTGGGACAGTGGCGTGGTCAACGGTCAGGTATATGCGGTGCCGTGGTATGTGGAAACCCGGCTGCCGTTCTATCGCACCGATTTACTGGCCGAGGCCGGCATCGACAAAGTGCCGGTCGATTGGGAGCAATGGCGAGAGGCAATGGCCAAGGTCAAGCAGCAGGTCGGGCCGGATCGTTACGCGATCCTGCTGCCGTTGAACGAGTACGAACAACTACTGAGTCTTGCGCTGCAGCAGCCGGAGCCGATGCTGCGTGACGGCGGCCGCTACGGCAACTTCCGCAGCGACAGCTTCAAGCGGGCGTTGGCGTTCTACCGCGAGATGTTCGAGCGCAAGTGGGCACCGGTGCTGACCAACAACCAGATTTCCAATGTCTGGGATGAGTTTGGCCACGGCCTGTATGCGTACTACGTCTCCGGTCCCTGGAACATCAGCAAGTTCAAGGAGCGCCTGCCAGCCGACCAGCAGGGCGACTGGATGACGATGCCGTTGCCCGGCCCGGATGGACCGGGTGCGTCGTTGGCCAACGGCACCAGCTTCGTCATCTTCCGCCAGTCGCCACGCAAGCAGGCGGCGTGGAAGCTGATCCGTTACCTGTCCTCGCCCGAAGCCGAAATCAAGCTGCATGCATTGACTGGCAACCTGCCGCCGCGGCGCTCGCCGTGGGGCGATGTCAGTCTGGCCAATGATCGCTACGCGGCGGCGTTCCGGGATCAACTGGAACGGGCGATTCCGACACCCAAGGTGCCGGAATGGGAGCGGATTGCCAGTGAAGTGAAGCTGGTCGCCGAACAGGTCGCCAATGATCGGCTGAGCGTGGCTCAGGCCGCCGAGGAGCTCGACCGCCGCGCTGACCGGATCCTGGAGAAACGCCGCTGGATGCTGGATCATGAGACCGCCACACCTGCTGCCGCTGGCGAGGGGGCCAGGCAATGAGCAGGGCGCTGAAAATGCCCGCGGGTACTGGCCTGGCCGGCTGGTTGTTTGCCGCACCGGCGCTGACCGTGATCCTGTTGTTCTTCGGCCTGCCGGTGCTGGCGGCGCTGGCCCTGAGCATCACCGACTTCGACATCTATGCACTGGCCGATATCGGCAACCTGCGCTTCATCGGTCTGCAGAATTACCTCAACCTGCTCGGCAATCCGCTGTTCTGGAAGACGCTCGGCAACACGCTTTACTTCGTCGTGGTCGGGGTGCCGCTGTCGGTGCTGCTGTCGCTGGGTGCGGCGCTGCTGCTGAACTCCAAGCTGGGCCGCTTCAAGGGCTTCTTCCGCACCGCGTTCTTTGCCCCGGTGGTGACCACGGTGGTGGCGGTGGCGGTGATCTGGCGTTACCTGTTCCACACCCGCTACGGTTTGATCAACTGGGGGCTGTCGGCGGTCGGCATCGATCCGATCGACTGGCTCGGCGACCCGCACTGGGCGATGCCGACCATCATCCTGTTCGCGGTATGGAAGAACTTCGGCTACAACATGATCATCTTCCTGGCCGGGCTGCAGAGTATCCCCGAAGATCTGTATGAAGCCGCGCGCATCGATGGCGCCTCGCGCTGGGCGCAGTTCCGCCACATCACCTTGCCGATGCTGGGGCCGGTGTTGCTGCTGGTTGGCATCCTGACCATGGCCGGCTATTTCCAGCTGTTTGCCGAGCCGTACGTGATGACCCAGGGTGGCCCGCTGGAGAGCACCAAGAGCGTGCTGTACCTGATGTATGAAGAAGGCTTCAAGTGGTGGAACCTGGGCAATGCCTCGGCGGTGGCCTTCCTGCTGTTCGTCTTGATGACGGCGGTAACCAGTGGCCTGCTGTGGTTTGCGCGGCGCAAGGGGGTGGAATGAAAACTCCGCTTGCCAGCTGGGTGGTCAATGGTCTGCTGGTGCTGCTGGCGGTGCTCAGCCTGGGGCCGTTGTTGTGGATGTTGTCGGTGTCGTTCATGCATACCGGTGAAGCCGGACATTTTCCGCCACCGCTGCTGCCATCGGCGCCGACGCTGGACAATTACCGCGAGCTGTTCATGCGCGCCGGGATGGGCCGGTATCTGTTCAACAGCTTCCTGATCGCAAGCTGCGTGATGCTGCTGTCGCTGCTGTTCAACACCATGGCCGGCTATGCATTCGCCAAGCTGCGTTTCAAGGGCCGCGATGCCACCTTCCGAGCCTTGCTGGCGGCACTGGTGATTCCCTCACAGGTGGCGATGATGCCGTTGTTCCTGCTGCTCAAGCAGCTGGGGCTGGTCAACACCTATGCCGGCGCCATCGTGCCGGGCATGGCGGCGATTTTCGGCATCTTCCTGGTCCGTCAGTACGCGCGTTCGATCCCAGACGAACTGCTGGAGGCCGCCCGCATCGATGGAGCCGGCGAGTTGCGGATCTTCTTCCAGATCGTATTGCCCGGGCTGAAGCCGATTCTGGTGACGCTGGCTATCTTCAGCTTCCTCGGCGCCTGGAACGACTTCATGTGGCCGTTGATCGTGCTGAGCGACGACAGCCTGCAGACCCTGCCGGTGGCGCTGGCATCGCTGTCGCGCGAGCACGTCATGGACTACGAGTTGATGATGGCCGGGTCGGTGGTGACCGTGCTGCCGGTACTGCTGCTGTTCCTGCTGTTGCAGCGTTACTACATCCAGGGCCTGCTGCTCGGTAGCGTGAAAGGGTGAAGCGGCAGCATCGTGCATGACCGCTGCCGGCCTGAACGAATCCATTACTTTGCAGGTGTTGCATGTTGAAACGCATCGTTGTTGTCCTGGTCCTGCCGTTGCTGGCGACCTCCACCGCGGCCATCGCGGCACAGCCGGTGCGGCTGCTGGATGGTTTCGAAGACACCGGCCCGTGGCGCGTGGTCACCTCCAACCAGGTCAGCGGCTCGCTGCGACAGATCGAGGGCGTCAAGGGCAACGCGATCTGCCTGGATTACAACTTCAACGGAGTGTCCGGTTACGCCGGTCTGCAACGCGATCTTGCGCTGGAATATCCGGACAACTACGCCTTCGAATTCCAGCTGCAGGGCGCGCCAGCGGGCAACGATCTGCAGTTCAAGCTGGCCGATGCCAGTGGCGACAACGTCTGGTGGGTCAACCGGCCGCACTACGATTTCCCGCCCGGCTGGACCCCGGTGCGCTACAAGCAGCGCCACATCGACAAGGCCTGGGGCCCGGATCCGGAACGGACCCTGCGTCGCAGCGCCAAACTCGAGTTCACCATCTACAACCAGACCGGCGGCAAGGGCAGCGTCTGTTTCGACCAGTTGACGCTGACGGCGTTGCCGCCGCAGGACAACAGCCCATTGACCGGGGTGGCCAGTGCCAGCGGGCAACTGGCGACGTTCGTGGCGGCCAATGCGGTCGACGGTGATCAGGACACGGCCTGGTATGCCGATTTCGCTGCCACCCCGAATCCGCAGCTGACCCTGGACCTGGGCAAGCCGCGCGAATTTGGTGGGCTGGTGTTGAGCTGGGCGCGCGGCCAGTGGGCCTCGGATTACCTGCTGCAGACATCGCTGGACGGGGAGCACTGGCTGGATGTGCGGACCGTGGTCGATGGCAACGGCGGCAAGGACTACATCGCCCTGCCGGAATCCGAAGCGCGCTACATCCGTCTGGATGCGATCGATGGCCCGCAGCCTGCGCTGGGTCTGGCCGAGCTGCAGGTGCAGCCGCTGGCATTCAGCGCGCATCCCAATGATTTCATCAAGGCGGTGGCCGCCGATGCGCCGAAGGGCTGGTACCCGCGCGGTTTCAGCGGCGAACAACCGTACTGGACCATCGTCGGCCTCGATGGTGGCCATGAGCAGGGGCTGATCGGCGAGGACGGCGCAATTGAAGTCGGCAAGGGTGGTTTCAGCATCGAACCGTTCGTGCTCAGTGATGGCCGCCTGATCGACTGGGCCGGGGTCAAGACCCGCCAATCGCTGCTGGATGGTTATCTGCCGATACCCTCGGTGCAGTGGCTGGAAAATGATCTGGCGTTGCAGGTCACCAGCTTCGTGCAGGGCACGGCCGACAACGCACAACTGGTGGCGCGCTACCGGCTGAGCAATACCGGCAGCACCGCGCGTCAGCTGCAACTGGCGCTGGCGCTGCGACCGCTGCAGGTCAATCCGCCCAGCCAGTTCCTCAACACCATTGGCGGTGTCAGCCGCATCGAACAACTGCAAATGGGCGAACAGAGCGCGACAGTCAACGGCCAGGCCAGGCTGTACTGCTATCCGGCCAGTGATCAGGGTTTCGCCAGTTCGTTCGACGCCGGCATGGCAGTCCAGCATCTGGCCGACGGCGACATTCCCAGACAGAGCGGGATCAACGATGCCACCGGTCTGGCCTCCGCCGCCTGGCTGTACAACGGCACGCTGGCGCCGGGGCAGAGTCGCGAGGTGACCCTGGTCGTGCCGCAGACCGGTGACTGGCAGCCACCGGCCACGTTTGATGCAGCGGCGGCGCAGGAACGCGTGGCCAGGCAGTGGCGCGACAAACTGGATCAGGTACGGATGCGCGTGCCGGCGCAGGGCCAGGCATTTGCCGATACCGTGCGCACCGCGACCGCGCACATGTTGATTTCGCGGGTCGGTCCACGCCTGCAACCGGGTACCCGTTCCTATTCGCGCAGCTGGATACGCGACGGCGCGATGATTTCCGAAGGGTTGCTGCGGATGGGCCGCAGCGAAGTGGTCAAGGATTATCTGGACTGGTATGCGCCTTATCAGTTCGACGACGGCATGGTCCCCTGCTGCGTCGATCAGCGTGGCAGTGACCCGGTGCCGGAAAACGACAGCCATGGCGAGTTGATCTTCAACATCGCCGAGTACTACCGTTACAGCGGTGACCGGGCGTTCCTGCAGCGGATGTGGCCGCATGTGCGCGCCGCTTACGACTACATGGAATCGCTGCGGCTGAGCGAACGCACCGAGCAGAACCGCGCCCGCAATCCGGCTTTCTACGGGATGATGCCGGTATCGATCAGCCATGAAGGCTATTCGGCCAAGCCGATGCATTCGTACTGGGACAACTTCTGGGCCCTGCGTGGCTACAAGGACGCGGTCGACATCGCGCAATGGCTGGGCAAACCCGAGCAAGCACAGGTCATGGCGGCTTCGCGGGATCAGTTCCGCGATGACCTCGATGCATCGCTGCGGGCGGCGGCCAGCCAGCACGGCATCGATTATCTGCCCGGCGCCGCGGAGTTGGGCGATTTCGATGCCACCTCGACCACGATTGCGCTGGCACCCGGTGGCGAGCAGGGCCGGCTGCCGGCGCAATTGCTCAACAACACCTTCGAACGCTACTGGCAGCAGTTCCAGCAACGCCGCGATGGCCAGCGCGAGTGGAAGGACTACACCCCGTACGAATGGCGCAATGTGTCGGCGTTCGTGCGCCTGGGCTGGCGCGAGCGGGCAGGGCAGGCGGTTGATTTCTTCTTCAAGGACCGGGCGCCGGCAGCGTGGAACCAGTGGGGCGAAGTGGTGTCGCGGACGCCGCGCACACCGTTCTTCCTCGGCGACCTGCCGCACGCCTGGGTGGCATCGGATTTTGTCCGCGCTGCATTGGACATGTTTGCCTATGTGCGCGAGGTCGACGACAGCATCGTACTGGCCGCGGGCGTGCCGGCTGACTGGATCAGCAGCGCAGGCGGGGTGGCGATCAGCGGACTGCGCACCCCTTACGGCCGATTGGACTATGCATTGCAGGCCGACGCGCGGCAGTTGCAGCTGCGGGTGGAAGAGGGCATGACACTGCCGGCGGGCGGACTGGTGCTGCCCTGGCCGCTGGCAGGGACTCCGGCCGACGGCCGTACCCTGGTCAACGGCAAACCGGCGCAGTGGCAGGAAGGTGAGCTGCGCATCCACGCGCTGCCGGCCGAGGTCAGCGTGCAGCTGCAGCCCTGAACTTCGACCGCGTGCAGGCCGCTTGTTAAGATCGCGGTCTTTCCGCAAGCGAGGCCCCGACATGACCGCATCCACCACCGCCTATCCTGTGGGTACCCCCGGCGTGGCCTGGGGCGCCGCGGAACGCGCGCAATGGTTGGCACGGCAGCGCCGGCAACGCAGCTATGCCGATGACGTGCTGAGCGTGGTCGAACGCCTGCGGCCGCGATTCGAGGTAATCCAGTACGGCCAGCTCGATTACGGCGACCAGCAATTCCCGCTGTATGCATTCAAGAGCCAGCCCTGGCAGCCGGATCTGCCGGTGGCACTGGTCACTGGCGGCGTGCACGGCTACGAAACCAGTGGCGTGCACGGCGCGCTGCAGTTTCTCGAGCAACGTGCTCAGGATTACGCTGGTCGGGTCAATCTGCTGGTCGCGCCGTGCATCAGTCCGTGGGCTTACGAGCGCATCCATCGCTGGAATCCGGATGCGATTGATCCCAATCGCTCGTTCCATGCCGACAGTCCGGCTGGGGAATCGGCGGCGCTGCTGGATCTGGTCGCACCGTATGCCGGCCAGGTGCTGTTGCACATCGATCTGCACGAAACCACCGACAGCGACGAAAGCGAATTCCGGCCGGCGCTGGCGGCGCGCGATGGCAAGCCGTACGAGCCCGGTGAAATCCCCGATGGTTTCTATCTGGTCGGCGACAGCGGGAATCCGCAGCCGGCGTTCCAGCAGGCGGTCATCGCCGCAGTCGAAAAGGTCACCCATATCGCGCCGGCCGACGCGCGTGGCGAGATCATCGGATCAGCGGTGGTCGGCCATGGCGTGATCAACTATCCGGTCAAACAGCTTGGCTTGTGCGCGGGCGTCACCGATGCACGCTTCACCACCACCACCGAGGTCTATCCGGACAGTCCGCGGGCGACGCCGCAGCAGTGCAATGACGCACAGGTGGCGGCGGTCTGCGCGGCACTCGATTTCGCCCTCAGTTGATTGGCCGTAGAGCGGAGCTCGCTCCGCTGCTCCTGGTCCATCGTCCGTGTCCTGTCACGTGTTGTATGTTCCAGCGCAGCAAGCTGCGCTCTACGTACAAATCTCTGACGTAGAGCGCAGCTCGCTGCGCTGTATAGCCATCACCTACTTGTAGAGCGGAGCTCGCTCCGCTGCCGGTCTTACACGAGGCTCGAACGGCTACACCGCGCGACGTGGCCTCAGCCCGCGCGCACCGACGCCACGATGCTTGCAGCCTTGGCCGAGCTTTCGCGGACCTTGTCCCAGTCGCCGCTTTCAATCCAGTTGCCCGGCACCATCCACGAACCACCGATGCACAGCACGTTGGGTTGCGACAGGAATTCGGCGGCATTGCTTTCGCTGATGCCACCGGTCGGGCAGATTTTCAGATCCGAGAGCGGACCGGCCAGGCCCTTGAGCATGGTCAGTCCGCCGACCGCGCTGGCCGGGAACAGTTTGCAGGTGCGGAAGCCGCGCGCCATCAAGGCCATGAATTCGGTTGGTGTCGCGCCGCCCGGCACCACTGGAATCGGCGCTTCGGCCAATGCGTCGGCCAATGCCGGTGGCGTACCCGGGGTGACCAGGAAATCGGCGCCGGCGTCGATCGCCTGCTGCATCTGCTCGGCGCTGAGCACGGTGCCGGCACCGACCACCACGTCAGGTAGTTCCTTTTTCAGCATCGCCAGCGCCTGCATCGCCACCGGTGTGCGCAGGGTCAGTTCGATTGCCGGCAGGCCACCGGCCAGCAGTGCCTCGGACACCTGTCGCGCCTGATCCAGGGTGTGCACGGTGACCACCGGCAGGATGCCGGCGGCGCTGAGAAGTTGCTGGGCCTTGCGCTGGTGTACGTCGATGCTCATGTCTGGCTCTTGTGGCAAGCGCCATTGCCGGCGCGTGGAGGAGGGATGATAGCCGCGCCTGCTCAGGCGTCCTTGGCTTCATGGGGTGCGGCGGCGGCCCACTCGCTGTCGCCAAGTTCGTACTCGGCGTCGTATTCCCAGGTGCCGTCATGGCAGGGCGGGCCGCAGGAAATCGACAGCGCGCCCTGATCGGCGGGCTTGACCATCTCGCGATTGAAGGCAAACAGGTTGCGGCCCAGGTCCAGGCCCGCCGGTGAGGTATTGGCGGCCTGTTCACGGGCTGCCCATTCGCTGGCGTCCACCTGCACTTCCAGCACTCCAGCTTCGGCGTCCATGAACATCATGTCGCCTTCGCGGATCTTGCCAATCGGGCCACCGCGCGCGGCCTCGGGAGTGACATGAATGGCGGCGGGAAATTTGCCGGAGGCACCGGACAGACGGCCATCGGTGACCAGCGCCACTCGCCGTCCCTGGTTCTGCAGCAAGCCCAGCAGCGGTGCCAGCGAGTGCAGTTCGGGCATGCCGTTGGCGCGCGGGCCCTGGTAACGGACCACGGCCACGAAGTCATGCGGCAGCGCGCCGGCGGCATGCAGTTTGTTGAGCGAGCGGGGATCGTCGACCACCACCGCCGGCGCCAGGATGGTGCGGAATTCCTGCTTCACCGCCGAGGTCTTGATCAGCGAACGGCCGATATTGCCGCGCAGCAGGCGCAGTCCGCCCTGGGCTTCGAAGGCTTCGGCGACCGGGCGCACTACCGCCGGGTCGGCACTGCTGGCGACGCCGGGCACATAGTCCAGGCGTCCATCCTGCAGGCGCGGCTCACGACAGAATGCACGCATGCCGTCGCTGGCAATCGTGGTGATGTCGTGCATCAGGCCGGCATCGAGCAGCTCGCGGAACACGAACGCAGTGCCACCGGCGGCGGCGAAGCGATTGACGTCGGCTTCGCCATTGGGATACACCCGTGCCAGCAATGGCACGGTCTGCGACAGCTGATCGATGTCGTCCCAGGTCAGGATGATGCCGGCGGCGCGGGCCACCGCGACCCAGTGGATGGTGTGGTTGGTCGAACCGCCGGTGGCCATCAACGCGACGATGGCGTTGACGATCGCGCGTTCGTCGACCAGATGGCCAATCGGCCGGTAATCCTCGCCCAGCGCGGTCATCTCAAGCGCACGCTCGGCCGAAGCGCGGGTCAGTACGTCGCGCAGCGGTTGCTCCGGATTGACGAAAGAAGTGCCCGGCAATTGCAGGCCCATTGCTTCCAGCAATACCTGGTTGGAATTGGCGGTGCCGTAGAAGGTGCAGGTGCCGGCGCCGTGGTAGCTGGCGGCTTCGGTTTCCAGCAGTTCGTCGCGGCTGGCCTTGCCGGCGGCGTAGCGTTCACGCACTTCGGCTTTCTGTTTGTTGGGGATGCCCGGGGTCATCGGTCCGGCCGGTACGAACACCGCCGGCAGGTGGCCGAACGCGAGCGCGCCGATCAGCAGGCCGGGGACGATCTTGTCGCACACGCCCAGGTACAGCACCGCATCGAACATGTCATGCGACAGCGACACCGCGGTCGCCTGGGCGATGTTGTCGCGCGAGAACAGCGACAGCTCCATGCCCGGCCGGCCCTGGGTGACACCGTCGCACATCGCCGGCACGCCGCCGGCCACCTGGGCGGTGGCGCCGAGTTCGCGCGCAGCCTGGCGGATGATTTCCGGGTAATGCTCGAACGGCTGGTGCGCCGACAGCATGTCGTTGTAGGCGTTGATGATGCCGAGGTTGGGGGTGACATCGGCGCGCAGGCGACTCTTGTCGGTCGGCCCGCAGGCAGCGAATGCATGGGCCAGGTTGCCGCAGCTCAGGCGGCTGCGGCTGGGACCACGCTGGCGCGAAGCGTCGATGCTGTCCAGGTACGCCTTGCGCAGCGGCGCACTGCGCTTGCGGATGCGTTCGGTGATGGCGTGTAGGCGGGGATGCAGGCTCATGGGCGTCGACTTTGCTGCTGAAGGGATGTGCCCATCATTCCGCAGCCGCGGGCGAAGCACAGACCTGTTCTTGGAACCCATGCGCCGGCGCGCGCGATGTGCGCAGGTGGCGGGCAAGATAGCGAAGGTGCGCCGCAGTAAACGCGCTGCAGGCTGAAAACACAGGCTACTTTCTACGGTTTTTACGCACTTTTTTAAAGTGACCAAAGACAGACCAGTCAATGCAACGGGTCCTAAACCCGCCCGTAGAGCGGAGCTTGCTCCGCTTGATAATCAGATACGGGCCGTAATCACGGATGTTGCACGGACAAGCAGCGGAGCAAGCTCCGCTCTACCGGATGCGGCTGATCAGGCGCTCCTGGCCGGCAACTCGGCCTTGGCGTAGTGCTCCAGCGCAATCGCCGAAGCACCGAGCAGGCCCGGATGCGGAAACATGATCGCCAGGGTCGGGATCCGCGACATCGTCGCCGAGAAACGGCCTTTGTGCTCGAAGCGCTGGCGGAAACCGGAATGCTGCAACGCCGCCAGCAGCTTGGGCACCATGCCGCCGGTCAGGAACACCCCGTCCCATGCGCCCAGGGTCAACACCAGGTCGCCGGCAACCGCGCCGAACACCGCACAGAACATGTCGATGGCGCGGGTGCTGGTTTCATCGCCGGCGGCGGCGCGGGCGGTGACATCGGGCGGCAGCAGGATGCCGGGATCGACACCGGAGATCTCGCTGATCGCGCGGTGCACGTTGACCAGGCCCGGTCCGCAGATCAGGCGCTCGACCGAGACCCGACCGAACTGGCTGGACAGCCGTTGCAGGACTTCGATTTCACCCGGCGTACCGGGGGCGAAACTGACATGGCCACCTTCGCTTTCCAGCGGATAGCGCTTGCCGTCGCGCAGGATCAGTCCACCCACGCCGAGACCGGTGCCGGGGCCGAGAATCGCGTAATTGCGCGAGCCTGCCTGCGGATCCGGTGTCCATGGCACGTTGCCGACGTTGACCACGTCATCGCGGCCGAGCAGCGGGATGGCCATGGCCTGGGCAGCGAAATCGTTGACCAGGCGGATGTCATCGAAACCCAGCGCCGCCCGCGTGCGCGCCAGCGAGATCACCCACGGATGGTTGGTGATGCGGGCCTCGTCGCCATCGACACGACCGGCCACCGCGAACACGCCGTGCCGCACCAGGGTGCCGCTGGCTTCGACGTCGATGCTCTTGAGGTAGTGCTTGGCGGCTTCGGCCAGCGACGGGAAGTCGGCGACCGAAAAGCCGCGCACGGTCTCGACCAGCAGCGGCACTG
Source organism: Pseudoxanthomonas dokdonensis (assembly GCF_001431405.1). Lineage (GTDB taxonomy): Bacteria > Pseudomonadota > Gammaproteobacteria > Xanthomonadales > Xanthomonadaceae > Pseudoxanthomonas_A > Pseudoxanthomonas_A dokdonensis. Next base: position 59,442 of record NZ_LDJL01000011.1, on the reverse strand, counting down.
GCAGCGAAGTGTCGGCCAGTGCGAAGCGCGCATTGGTGCCGCCGATATCGGCCAGCAGTACCCGGACCGTGGCGCTCATGCCTGACGGCTCTCCTGCAGCGGATTCTTCAACGGGCGTGGCTGCTCGAGCCGGGCATCAAAAAAAGGTTTCCGCTGCATGCGTTTCAATCGTCCTCGTCGATTAACCGGGCGCCATGGCTGGCGACAATCCCCGCATAATAGCGCGCACTGTCCTTGGGTGTGCGGGTCTGGGTCTGGTAGTCGACATGGACGATACCGAACCGTTTGGAGTAGCCCAGCGACCATTCCAGGTTGTCCAGCAGCGACCAGACGAAGTAGCCGCCGATGTTGCAGCCGGCATCGATGGCGTCATGGACCGCGCGCAGGTGCTGGCGCAAGTAGCTGACCCGCAACGGATCCCGGACCCGGCCGCGCTCGGCCTTGGGCGGGTCGAAGAACGCCGCGCCGTTTTCTGTGATGAACACCTGCGGGTTGCCATAGCGCTGCTTGACCCAGGTCAGGGTGTCGGTCAGTCCTTGCGGATACACCTCCCAGCCGGTCTCCGTATACGTATGCTGCGGCTGCCGCACCGGTGAGGCCTTCAACGGCCAGCTCGACTCATCGTGGCGGGTGACGTTGCGGGTGTAATAGTTGACGCCGATGAAATCGATCGGCTGGCTGATCAAGTCCATGTCCGCCTGCGGCCATTCCGGCCAGGCTTCGCCGAAGATGTCGCGCATCTGTTCGGGGTACTTGCCGAAGAACACCGGGTCCAGGTACTGGCGGTTCATGTAGGCCTCGGCGCGATCGCGCGCGGCCTGGTCTTCGGCACTGTCGCTGGCGGCGTACTTGGGCTCGATGTTGACCACGATGCCGATGTCGTGCTGGCCGATGGCGCGGTAGGCCTGCACCGACTTGCCATGCGCGCGCAGCAGGTGGTGCGAGGCAATCGGCGCCTCGAAGCGATTGCGGTGGCCCGGCGCCAGCGCGCCGTGCAGGTAGCCGCCATCGGTCACCACCCACGGCTCGTTCAAGGTCGCCCAGCGCTTGATGCGCCCATCCAGGCGCTTGAACATGACTTCGCTGTATTCGCCAAACCAGTCAGCCACGTCCGGGTTCAACCAGCCGCCGCGGTCATCCAGCGCCGCCGGCAGGTCCCAGTGGAACAGGGTGGCGACCGGGGCGATGTCGTTTTCCAGCAGGGTGTCGACCAGCCGTTCGTAGAAATCCAGGCCTTTCTGGTTGACCCGGCCCTTGCCCTCGGGCAGCACCCGGCTCCAGGAGATGCTGAAACGGTAGGACTGCAGTCCCAGCGACTTCATGATTGCGATGTCGTCGCGGAAGCGGTTGTAGTGGTCGCAGGCGATGTCGCCGTTGTCATCGTTGAGCATGCGCCCGGGGGTGTGCGCGAAGCGCTGCCAGATGCTGGGGCCGGCGCCGTCGGCCAGCGGCGAACCCTCGATCTGGTAGGCAGCGGTGGCCGCGCCCCAGACAAAACCCTCGGGAAAAACATAAGACTTCGACATGGCCCCTCCGGCAGGGTCTTGAGTGTGGGAACAGGTGGCATGTAAACGGTTACATGGCAGAATACCGCAAGCCGCCGCCACTGGAAACGGGCGGCGCGGGGCATCCCGCGCCAGCCGCCAATGGGCGGCGCGACGACAACAGGAGCAGACATGGCAAGTGTTCGGCTGGACAACGTTCGCAAGGTGTACGACAACGGCCAGGTCGGCGTGCAGGGCGCCAGTTTCGATATCCGTGATGGCGAACTGCTGGTGCTGGTCGGACCTTCCGGCTGCGGCAAATCGACGCTGTTGCGGATGATTGCCGGGCTGGAAGCCATTTCCTCCGGCGACCTGTACATCGGCGAGCGCCGGGTCAACGAGGTCGCACCGAAAGATCGCGACATCGCCATGGTGTTCCAGAGTTACGCACTGTATCCACACATGACGGTGGCCCAGAACCTGGCCTTCGGTCTCAAACTGCGTGGCCACGGCAAGGACGAAATCGCCGCGCGCGTGGCCAAGGCCGCGGCCACCCTCGGCATGACCCAGATGCTGGACAAGCTGCCGCGCGAGATGTCGGGTGGCCAGCGCCAGCGTGTGGCCCTGGGTCGGGCCCTGGTGCGCGAGCCGGCGGTGTTCCTGCTCGACGAGCCGCTGTCCAACCTGGACGCCAAGCTGCGCCATTCGGTGCGCACCGAAATCGCCCGCCTGCACCGGGCATTGGGCGCAACCATGATCTACGTGACCCATGATCAGGTCGAAGCGATGACCCTGGGCGAGCGCATCGTGGTGCTCAACGAGGGTGCCATCCAGCAGATCGATACGCCGATGGCCCTGTACCGGCGGCCGGCCAATCTGTTTGTCGCCGGCTTCCTCGGCAGTCCGGCGATGAACGTGCTGCGCGGCCGCTTGCAGGCCGACCCGGCGTTGTCGCTGCTGCTGGACAGTGGCGAACGGATGGCACTGGGCGAGGCGGCCGTGGCCAGTGACTGGCTGGGCAAACCGGTGGCCGTCGGCATCCGCCCGGAAGACCTGCGGGTGGTCGATGCCGGCGCGGCCGGTTTCGAGGCGCTGGTCGAGAGCGTGGAGCCGGTCGGCAATGAAGCCTTCGTGCACCTGGTCGGGGCCGGGCAGACCCTGGTTGCGCGGATGTCGCCGGACGCGCTGCCCGAGGTCGGCCAATCGCTGCGGTTGCGGCCAACCCCGGCGGCGCTGCATTTCTTTGATGGCGACAGCGGCGAGCGCCTGCAAGCCGGCTGACGGGCGTGCTCGGGCGGCTCCGGCAACGTGACCCAGGTCGCGCCTTTAGATGTGCGGATTCTCACTTTCCGATACTATCGGCATGACTGGGGCCTGAATAGAGAAGTTAGACAATGCAACAACCGGGGATTCTGGCCTGCGTCGGGACAGGAATGATGCTTGGCGGACACATCAGCCCACGTGCCCGACATCACATCGAGCATGCGGACGTGGTGTTCGTGGCGGTCTCCGATCCCCTGGTCGAACTGTGGATCCAGCAGATGAACCCCGATGTGCGCAGCCTGCAGCCGCTGTATGCGGAGGGCAAATCGCGGCGCGACACCTATCGCGAGATGGTCGATCTGCTGCTGGCCGAAGTGCGTGCCGGCAAACATGTGTGCGGCGCGTTCTATGGCCATCCCGGCGTGTTCGCGATGGCACCGCACCGCGCGGTGGCGCAGGCGCGTGCCGAAGGCTTCGAGGCGGTGATGGAGCCCGGCGTGTCGGCCGAGGACTGCCTGTACGCCGACCTGGGCATCGACCCGGGCAGCTATGGCTGCCAGCATTTCGAGGCCAGCCAGTTCATGCTGTACCAGCGTCGTATCGACCCGTCGGCCTATCTGATCCTGTGGCAGGTGGGGCTGGCCGGCGACCGCAGCCTGAAGGTCTATGCCAGCAGCAGCGAACAACGCCAGCTGCTGGTCGATCTGCTGGCCCAGGATTATCCGCTCGATCACCAGGTCATCGTCTATGAGGCGGTCACGCTGGCGCTGCAGACCCCGCGCATGCAGCACATCGCCCTGGGCGATCTGGCGAGCACCGATCTGAGTCTGCACACTACACTGGTGGTGCCGCCGTCGCGCCCGATGCAACCCAATCACGCGTTGCAACAGGCGATGTCCCGGTTGCAGCATGTGGCCAACGCCGCGGCCTGATGCCGCATCCATCCAACTCCGGAAAACACGTATGTCCAACAGTCTCCGCCTGCTTGAAACCCTGGGCCAGAACCCGACCTTGTCCGCGCTGTCCGCTGCCGACCTGGAAACACTGATGGCCGACATGGCGCTGGAAGACCAGCAGCGCGACGCATTGCGCGCCGGCGACAGCGCCCGCCTCAGCCACCTGCTCGGCGGCCGGATGATGATGATGCCGATGCTGCGTGAGCCCGGTGAAAGCGAAGAACGTTCGCCTGCCGATGCGCCGCAACGGGACGACGACAGCCAGGACGAGCCGCAGGAGGACTGAACCCGCGCATGCGTAGCTGGCTGGCCACCGTCTGCCTGTCCATCGCCCTGGCCATCGCGCCGGGGACGGGCACTGCCGCGCCGGCCGCGGCGGCGAGTGTGGCCCGGAGCGAGGTGCCGGCGATGCTCGAGCGTGCCTGGCAGATCCGCAGCTCGCAGCCGGAAGAACTGGAGCACCTGCTGCGGGTCCTCGGGCAGGCACCACTGTCCGAGCAGCAGGGTGAGCAGCTGGCCTATCTGAAAGGCTACCGGATGGCCTATCTGAGTGATTTCGACGGTGCCATCGCCCAGCTCAAAGCATTACGCGACAGTGGCAACGACCGCGGCCTGCGCCTGCGCGCCGGTACCACCCTGGTCAATATCTATTCGAAGAAGCGGCAGGTGTCCGATGCGTTGCGCCTGCTCAACCAGATCAAGCTGGAAGCCGCTGGCATCGACAATGATGATCTCGAGATTGGGGTGCTGACCGAGTCCGCCTATCTGCACGAAACCATCGGCAAATACGAGCAGAGCCTGAGCGACGCACTGGCGGTCAAGCAGTACGAGCTGAGTGATCGGGATGCATGCCTCAGTGACGGCCTGAAGTTTGCCGCACTGTTGAAGCTCGGGCGCATGCCCGAGCAGGATGATGACATCCAGGGCGCCATCGAGCGTTGCGAACAGGCCCGCGAACCGGTGTTGTCCAATTACATCCGTACGCTGCTGGCGCGCAAATGGATGGATGAGAAAAAGCGCGATCAGGCCATTGCCCTGCTGACCTCGCACTTGCATGCCATCGAGGCCACCAACTACGCGTTCCTGATCACCGAAGCCAAGTCACTGCTGTCAATGCTGCTGGTGCAGAAGGGGCAGTGGACCGAGGCCGAAACCTACGCCACCGAGGCCATCGCCCAGGGCGCCGCGCTGCATAGTTCGCGGGCCATGGTCGACAGCTACCAGAGCCTGTACCAGGTTGCGCTGGCGCGCCGCGACAACGAGCAGGCGCTGGTCTACTACCGCCGCTATGCCGATGCCGACCGTGCCTATCTGGACGAGGTCAAGGCACGGGAACTGGCATTCCAGATGGTCCAGCACGAGTCGGCCCAGAACGCCGATCGGTTGCGCCAGCTGGACAGCCAGAATCAACTGCTGCGACTGCAACAGAAGCTCGACCGGCAGTCCAGCCAGAATTCGCGATTGATGGTGGTGCTGCTGGTCATCCTGCTGTCCGGGTTGGGGGTATGGGCATTCCGCACCCAGCGCCTGCAGTCGGCGCTGCGCAGCTTGGCCCAGACCGATGCACTGACCGGCATCTCCAACCGCCATCATTTCACCAGCCAGGCCGAGCTGGCGCTGGCACAGGCGGCAGCCGCCAATGAACCGGTTGCGCTGGTGATGTTCGATCTGGATGGTTTCAAGAGCATCAATGATCGGTTCGGTCACGCCGTCGGTGACTGGGCGCTGCAGCAGGTCAGCCGCGATTGTCTGCCGCTGTGCCGTGGCGGTGACGTGTTCGGACGCCTGGGCGGTGAAGAGTTCGCTTTCCTGTTGCGTCGCTGCGAACCAGCGGCTGCCATGGCCATCGCCGAAGAATGCCGGCGGGTTCTGGCCGATATCGATACATCGCCCAGCGGCCAGCGCTTCAGGGTCACCGCCAGCTTCGGGGTTATGGCCTCCTGCGAGGCCGGCTACACCCTGTCGCGGCTGTTGTCACAGGCCGATCGCATGCTGTACCGGGCCAAGCACGACGGCCGCAACCGGGTGGTGGGAACACGGTTGCGCGAGGAGCCGCTGGCGGCTCATCCCGACCGCGCCATCGAGGTGTTGCCGGCCTTTGACGCCGGCATCGAGGCCGAGCCGCCGAGCCGCAGCCAGATCGTCCTGTAGGCCGGGGTGCCCGCGGCACCGGTCATGGATCCGACCGCCGGTCCGAAAGCCGTGCCAGCCGGCGCTGGCGGCCATTGTCCGGCCAGCAAGGCGGTGACACACTGCGGCAATGGCCGGGGCAGGGCCGTTGCAGCGTTGGGCCTAGTGCCTGACGGAATTTCCCAGCAGGGTTTTGCCACTTCCAGCGTCACGATGCACACGTCGCCGCTGCCTGGCCTGGTTATCCGTTGTTGTCGCAGTTGAACGTACTTCCAACTTCCGCCTGGAGTAACGCACTGATGTCCAACGCAATCCGTTTTCTCGAAACCCTTGGCCAGAATCCCACCCTGGCCGCACTGCCCGCCAACGAGATCGAAGCGCTGATGGCGACAATGGCACTGGCCGACGACCAGCGCCGCGCGCTGTTGGCCGCCGATGCCGGCGCACTGAACCAGGCCTTGAACGGTCGCCAGCTGATGATGGCCATCCAGCACGGTGGCAATGAAGAAGACGAGAACGCGCCGATGGAGTCACCGGTGCGGCAGGATGACGACGAAGAAGAATAAGCGCGCTCGCTGAACCGGTGCGGCGCTGGCGTCGCACCGAGGCAGGGCAGGCCATGACAGTCCCGCTACGCCGGTGGTGTCTGATGATCGCGGTGCTGGCCATCCAGGCCGGTTCCGCGGTCTTTGCCGCGCCGCCTTCTTTTGCGGTGCCGACGTCAACGGCCGGACAACTGCTGCAGCAGGCCGATGATCTGCGCAGCGCCGACGCGCCGCGGTTTGCCCAGTTGCTGGAAGAACTGCAGCGACGGCAGGGCGAGCTGGATGATCTGCAGCGGGAAAAACTGAGATACCTGGCTGCGTTCAAACTCGCCTACGGTGGCAGCTATCCACTGGCCATCCCGCAACTGCAGTCACTGCATGCCACCGCCCGCGATCCACGCATCCGGCTGCGGGCCGGCTCGCTGCTGGTCAATCTGTACACCAAGGCGCGCAGGTTTTCCGACAGCCTGCGCCAGCTTGCGCTGATGCAGCCGGACATTGATCGGATAGAGGACATCAATCTAAAGGCGACCTTGCTGATTGAAGCTGCCTACCTGCATATCGAAGTGGGTGAGTACCGGCAGGCATTGGCCTACGTGCAGAGAATGCGCGGCCTGTCATTGCTGGCGCGCGATGTCTGCTACGCCAATTACCTGGAGATGGACGCGCTGTACCGGTCGCAGCAGTTGCTGCAGTCAACGGCGGATATCCGCAGATCGATCAACCAGTGCCTGCAGGAGAACGAACCCATCGTCGCCAACAGCATGCGCACGGTGCTGGCCCACAAGTGGTTTGACGAGGGACGGCGCGACGAAGCGGTTTCGCTGCTGTCCAGCCACGTAGCCGACGTCGAAGCGACCCATTACGCCTACCTGATCGCCGAGTTCAAGGCGTTGCTGGCACGGCTGATGATGGAAAAAGGCGATCTGCCCGCCGCGGAGACCCTGGCCAACGAGGCCATTGCGCAGGGCAGTTCGATGCCGGCGTCGTATTCGGTGGTCGATGGCTACCAGACCCTGTACCGCGTTGCCCAGGCACGGGGCGATGACGAGCAGGCGCTGGTGTACTTCCGTCGTTATGCCGATGCCGACAAGGCCTACCTCAACGAGGTCAAGACCCGTGAGCTGGCCTACCAGATGGTGCAGCACGAAACCGCGCAGAACGCGCAGAAGATCAAGCAGCTCGACGACCAGAACCAGTTGCTGCGGCTGCAGCAGCAACTGGAACGCCAGGCGACCCAGAACACCCGCCTGCTGGTGGTGTTGATGGCATTGCTGCTGGGTGGGCTGGGGGTCTGGATCTATCGCACCCGGCGCATCCAGCGCTCGTTGCAGAAGATGGCGCAGACCGATCTGATGACCGACACCTGCAACCGTCATTACTTCACCGATCAGGCCGAGCGGATGCTGGCGCAATGCGCGGCCACCGGCGAGGACGCGGCACTGATCATGTTCGACCTGGATCACTTCAAGAACGTCAACGACCGTTTTGGCCATGCGATGGGTGACTGGGCACTCAAGCACGTGGCCAGCGCCGGCAAGCACGTCTGCCGCCGCTTCGACGTGCTGGGCCGGCTGGGTGGCGAGGAATTCGCGTTCCTGATGCGCGGCTGCGACCTGCAGTCGGCGACGCGGCTGGCCGAAGACTGCCGGGCACGCATCGCCGCCATCGATACCAGCGAAACCGGCCACAGCTACCCGATTACCGCCAGCTTCGGCGTCGCTTCGACGGCTTCTTCCGGTTACCAGCTGTCGAGATTGTTGTCGCATGCCGATCGCGCGCTGTACCGGGCCAAGCACCTGGGCCGCAACCGGGTCTGCGTGCACGAAGGCGCGGCCACGAGCCACGACGAAGACGCCGAGCCGGTGTTCGCCAGTGCCGAGCTTGGCGAGCTGCGGCTGGTCAGCAGCCATGGCGCCAAGAACTTCCGCATGCCGCACGCTTGATGCGCCGCCGCCGGACTGCGGCTATCCTCCGTGCTCGACCGCAACCAGCACGGAGTTCCAATGATCAAGCGCATCCAACCCGGCCAACGCTATTCGGCCGCCGTCATCCATGGCAACGTGGCCTATCTGGCCGGGATCGTCGCTGACGATGACAGCCAGGACGTGGTCGGGCAGACCCGGCAGGTTCTGCAGTCCATCGATGCGCTGCTGGCGACGCTGGGCACCGACAAGCGCGGCATCCTGAAGGCGGAGATTTTCCTGCACGACATCGCCCGCGATTACGACGGCATGAACCAGGCCTGGGAAGAATGGATGGACAAGGATCATCTGCCCGCCCGCGCCACCGTGCAGGCCGCGCTGTCGACGCCTGAGGAACTGGTCGAGATCGTGATCACCGCCGCGGTCTGAGCCGGCGCCACCGGCGCTGTCATCAAAGTTTCTTGCAGCGCTAACCAAAAACACATATCGCCGGCGCTATCTTGTCAGCACGCCCCGCATCGCTGCGTACGGACTCCTCTCCCGTCCGCCGCAGCCACTGCGGGCGACCAGTCGCTGGTAGTCCGTTGCATGCTCTGGTGGCCGCCTGCGGTTGCAGGCGGTCTTTTTTTTCCGGGCCGAACCGCGGCATTGGCGGTCGACACCAGCGATCCCTATTGCGACTGTCGCAGCCACGCGATCACGCCGCGGCCGGCGCACTCACCACTGGCGAAACAGGCGGTCAACAGGTAACCCCCGGTCGGCGCTTCCCAGTCGAGCATCTCGCCGGCGGCGAACACGCCGGGCAGGGCGGTGATCATGCCGGCTTCATCCAGTGCCTCGAAACGGACGCCGCCAGCACTGCTGATGGCCTCGGCCACCGGTCGTGGACGCTGCAGGCGTAGTGGCAGCCGCTTGAGGGTGGCGGCGAGCCGATCGACATCGTTGCGTTGATCCGCGGCCAATACCTCATACAACAAAGCTGCCTTGACGCCGCTGATGCCGGCCTGCCGGCGCAGGTGTTCGCTGAGGCTGCGGCCGTTGCGCGGCCTGGCCAGGTCGCGGCGCAGGCGATCCGGATCGCGATTCGGCAACAGGTCCAGATGCAGCACGGTACTGCCTTCGCGTTCGATGGTGTCGCGCAGGCCGGCGGACAGCGCATACACCAGACTGCCTTCGATGCCGTCGGCGCTGACCACGCATTCGCCCTGCAACGTGATCGCGCGACCCTGTGCGTCGGTGGTGTGCGCGGCAATAGCTTTCAGCGGCGCGCCGGCGTGGCGCTGGATGAAGTATTCGCTCCAGTCGATGTCGAAACCGCAGTTGGCAGGCTTCAATGGCGCCACCGCAACCCCGCGTGCCTGCAACAGTGACTGCCAATGGCCGTCAGAACCCAGCTGCGGCCAGCTGGCACCCCCCATTGCCAGCACCACCGCATCGGCATCCACGCGCTGCTCGCCGTCCGCGGTCTCGAAACGCAGCTGTCGGGTGCTGCCCGTGCTGGAGTCCGTCCAACCAAGCCAGCGATGCTGGACATGGAAGACCACCCCTTGTTCGCGCAGCCGCCGCACCCAGCCGCGCAGCAGTGGCGCGGCCTTCATGTCGTTGGGGAACACCCGGCCCGAGCTGCCGACGAACGTCTCGACGCCCAGGCCGCGGGCCCACTCGCGCAGCGCATCGGCGTCAAACCGGCGCAGCCAGCGACCGACTTCGGCGGCGCGCTCGCGGTAGCGGCTGGCGAACAGCGTTGGCGGATCGGAATGGGTCAGATTGAGGCCACCCTTGCCGGCGATCAGGAACTTGCGCCCGACCGAGCCCTTGGCTTCATGGACGTGGACCTGGTGGCCGGCGGCGCGGATGATCTCGGCGGCCATCAGGCCGGCCGGGCCGCCACCGATCACCACCACGCGGGCGGCATTGGCGAGCGGGAAAGAAGACGTTGACATGCCACATTATGCCAAGCCGTGGCCATCCGGCGCAGCGCGTCCACGACGCAATGACCACTGGCAGGCGGCGGGCGCCGCTGGAATCCCGTATCGTCGGCGTTTTACCGAATCGAGGATGCCGATGAGCCTTGTCCGCCCAAGCCTGTCCCGCAACGCTGCGCCACGTCGTGACGGCAGACGCGTATGTCGCCTGGCGCTGTCGGCCTGCCTGCTGCTGTGCAGCGGCCAGGTGCTGGCGCAGCAGGCGGCACCCGCCGCGCTGCCAGCGTCGCTGCAGGATCTGGACGGCTACGTCGAAGCGGTGCGCAAGCAGTTCGACGTACCCGGCATCGCGGTGGCGATCGTCAAGGATGGCCAGGTAGTGCTGGAGCGTGGTTACGGGGTGCGCGAGCTGGGCAAGCCGGCCAAGGTCGATCAGGACACGCTGTTCGCGATCGCCTCCAATACCAAGGCCTTCACCGCCGCCTCGCTCAACATGCTGGCCGAGGACGGCAAGCTGGACATGGATGACCGGGTGATCGATCACCTGCCGTGGTTCCAGATGTCCGATGCCTATGTCACCCGCGAGATGCGCATCCGCGATCTGCTGGCCCATCGCAGCGGACTGGGCCTGGGTGCCGGCGACCTGTTGTTCTGGCCGACCACCGATTACAGCAGCGAAGAGGTCGCCCGGCGCCTGCGCGACGTGCCGCTGAGTGGCAGTTTCCGGGCCCGTTACGCCTACGACAACATCCTGTTCGGGGTCGCCCAGCAGGTGATCGAACAGGTTAGTGGGATGAGCTACCAGCAATTCCTGCAAACCCGCATCCTGCAGCCACTGGGCATGCGCGATACCCGCTACAACAGCGACCACCTGAAGCCCGGCGACAACGTCGCCAGCGGCCATGCCAAGGCCAATTTCGAGGATCTGCAACCGGCACCGCGGATGACCTGGTCCAACGTCGCCGGTGCCGGCGGGATCTATTCCAGCGTGCACGACATGAGCCAGTGGATGCGCATGCAACTGGCCGGCGGCATCTACACCGATGCCCAGGGCAGGCAGCAGCAGTTGTTCAGTGCCGACAGCCAGCAGCAGATGTGGTCACTGCTGACGCCGATCCCGGTGTCCGAGCCCAAGGTGGAGGCACTGAAGGCGGCCAAGCCCAATTTCCAAGGTTACGGCGAGGGCTGGTTCCTGTCCGACTATCGCGGCCAGAAGCTGGTCTGGCACACCGGTGGCTGGCCGGGGATGGTGTCGAGGGTGACCCTGGTGCCGGGGCAGAACCTGGGCGTGGTGGTGTTGACCAGCCAGGAAGTCGGCGCCGCCTTCAATGCCATCACCATGCAGGTGCTGGATGCTTACCTGCAGGCGCCGCACACCGACTGGCTGGCGGCGTACGCGCAGGCGGTCGCGCAATCAAAGGACAAGGCCGACCAGAAATGGCAGGAACTGCAGGCGCAGCGCGACGCCAGCTCGGGTCCATCGCTGCCGCTGGCCGATTACGCCACGACCCTGCGCGACCCCTGGTATGGCGATGTGGTGATTGCCCAGGAAGGCGGCAAGCTGGTGCTGCGCTTCAGCCACACCAGGCAACTGGTCGGCGATCTGGAACATTGGCAGCAAGACACCTTCATCGTGCGCTGGCGCGAGCGCTGGTTGAACGCCGATGCCTTTCTGACCTTCGCCCTCGAACCTGACGGCAGTATCCGCGAGGCGCGGATGGAAGCGATCTCGCCACTGACCGATTTCAGTTTCGATTTCCAGGACCTGCGGCTGGTGCCGGTGGCTGCCGGACCGGAACAGCCGGCTGGCTAGGGATCCGCTGCATAACTTGGTCCTGCCGGCGGTTTGACCGCTCACTCGACCACGCAAGACTGCCGGTACCAAGAGGAATAACGGATCCGCTAGGAGCTCCCCCTGCAGCGGGGTGCTCTGATCTGGCTACTCGCTCTCGAGCAGAGCGATGATCTTTGTCGCTTTCTCGAAATGGTCGAGCTGGTGCGTGCGGATCCACCAGGTCGCGGCCTCCATCAACAGTTCGGGGTCGTCATTCCTGTTGGCAAAGAACGCATAGAACGACAGCCCTACATTGCCGCCTTTCTGCTCAATCTTCTGCCGACAGATACGAAGTGCTTTTTGCTTGAGAATTGGACGCATGTGGGCAGGCTCCGGTGGTTGCAGCCTTGCGGCAACGGGGTGGCGGGGAAACTCCGGCGCTGTGCCGGCCGGACATCAGCGTGCAGGCTTGATTGCCAGCAGTTCCACTTCGAACACCAGTGAGGCGTTCGGCGGGATGACACCGCCGGCGCCTTCGCGGCCGTAGCCCAGGTCGGCCGGTATCAGCAGCAGCCGTTTGCCACCGACGTGCATGCCGGCCACGCCTTCGTCCCAACCGCGGATCACGCGGCCAGCACCGAGCAGGAAGGTGAAGGGCTCGCCGCGGTCGACCGAGCTGTCGAACTTGCGGCCGCGCTTGTCAGCGGCGTTTTCGTCATAAAGCCAGCCGCTGTAGTGGACGGTGACCTGCTGGCCGCTGCGCGCCACGTCGCCGCTGCCGACCTTCTGATCGATGCGCTCGAGCTGGGCGACGCCGCCGCCAGGCGGTGGACCGTCCGGAGCACAGGCGGCGAGCATACAGGCCAGCAACACGGTCAGGACAAGGCGCATTTCGGATTCCGGGGGCAGGACGGGGCCGCCCAGACTAGTGCATGGCCGTGGTTTCGGCGAGCGCGCCTATCCATTGGACGCTGGCGGCGGCGACCCGCGTTGTCAGTGGCAAGCGGGGCTGCAGTAGCATGTGCGCCATGACCCGTGGTCGCCGCATTGCAGGCGGCTGCTCGACCGAGGAACCGATGGCAAGACTATTTTTCAACCTGCGCAACGTGCCCGACGACGAAGCCGCCGATGTACGCGAGCTGCTGGACCAGCATGGCATTGGCTATTACGAGACCCAGCCCAGTCCGTGGGGCATTTCCGCCGGTGGCATCTGGCTGTCGGACGAGAACCAGCGGCAGCGTGCGCGTGAACTGCTGGATCAGTACCAGCTGCAGCGCAGGACCCGCGCGCTCGCCGATCGCCAGGCGGCGATCCGCGATGGCAGCGCCGAAACCTTCGCCCGTGCGCTGATGTCGCGGCCGTTGTATGTGCTGGTGCTGCTGGCGGCGATCGCGCTTATCGTGGCGTTGACCCTGGCGCTGCCGTTCCTGCTGCTGGGTTAGCGGCGATCGCATTGCCGGCACGCCACGTCGGCCTTGGCGCCGGCGTGGTCGCTGCGGGCGGCAGCGGCACGGCGCGATTCAGTGCCAGCGGGTAAAATGGCCGGATGATCCTGAATGTCGCCGCCTACCATTTCGTCACCATTGCCGACCCGCCGTCACTGGCCGCGGTCCTGCGTGCGCGTGCGGTGGACGCGGAGCTGCGTGGCACCGTGCTGCTGGCCGGGGAGGGCATCAACCTGTTCTTGGCCGGCGCCGAAGCGGCGATCCACGACTTCATCGTCCGCTTGCGCGAGGATCCACGCTTCGCCGACATGCAGGTCAAGTACAGCTACAGCCAGCGCCAGCCGTTCGCGCGGATGAAGGTCAAGGTCAAGCCGGAGATCATCAGCTTCCGTACCCCCGGCGCCTCGCCGCTGGCCAGTGGTGCCCGCGCACCGGCGGTGCAGCCGGAGGATCTGGCGCGCTGGTTGCAGCAGGGACACGATGACGCCGGCAAGCCGGTGGTGATGCTGGATACCCGCAATGATCAGGAAGTGGCCTACGGCACTTTCAGTGGCGCGCTGACCTTGCCGATCGACAAGTTCACCGATCTACCGGCGGCACTGCAACCACACCGCGATACGCTGAAGGACAGTACCGTGGTCAGTTTCTGCACCGGCGGTATCCGCTGCGAAAAGGCCGCGATCTGGATGCGCGATGACGGCATGGACAACGTGCTGCAGCTGGAAGGCGGCATTCTTGGCTACTTCGAGAAAGTCGGTGGCCTTGGCTATGACGGCCGTTGCTTCGTTTTCGATCAGCGGGTGGCCCTGGATCCGCAGCTGCAACCGATGGTGGATGAGCCGACACCGGCCGTCGATGCCGATGTTGCCAGCCAGGCGGCGTGAACCGCATGCTGGGCGGCATGCCACTGCAGTTCGACAACCGCTTCATCAATGAGTTGCCGGGCGATCCGGAAACCGGACCGCGGCGGCGCCAGGTCGAGGCCGCGGCCTGGTCATCGGTTACCCCAACGCCGGTAGCCGCACCTCGCTTGCTGGCGTGGTCGCACGAGATGGCTGCCGAGCTCGGCTTCGACCCGGCGCAGATCGCGAGCCAGGAATTTGCCGAACTGATGGCCGGCAATCGCCTGTTGCCGGACATGCAGCCCTATGCGGCCAATTACGGGGGTCATCAGTTCGGCAACTGGGCCGGACAGCTTGGCGATGGCCGCGCCATCAGCCTTGGCGAAGTCATCGCCGCCAGCGGTAAGCGCTGGGAATTACAGCTGAAAGGGGCTGGGCCGACGCCTTATTCGCGCACCGCCGATGGCCGCGCGGTGCTGCGCTCGTCGATCCGCGAGTTCCTGTGCAGCGAAGCCATGCACCATCTCGGCATTCCGACCACCCGTGCGCTGAGCCTGGTTGCCAGCGGCGAGCCGGTGGTGCGCGACATGTTCTATGACGGCCATCCCAGGCCCGAACCGGGTGCGATCGTTTGCAGGGTGGCACCGTCGTTCCTGCGCTTTGGCAACTTCGAACTGCCGGCGTCGCGCAATGACCTGGCCCTGCTGCGGCAGCTGGTCGAGTTCTGCATCGACCGCGATTATCCGCAGCTGCAGGGCCAGGGCGAGGCCTTGTACGGCCAGTGGTTCGAGCAGATCTGCATCCGCACCGCACAGATGATCGCTGGCTGGATGCGGGTCGGTTTCGTGCATGGGGTGATGAATACCGACAACATGTCGGTGCTCGGCCTGACCATCGATTACGGCCCGTACGGCTGGATTGATGATTACGACCCCGAGTGGACACCCAACACCACCGATGCCGGTGGTCGCCGCTACCGCTTCGGCTGGCAATCGCGGGTGGCCTACTGGAATCTGGGCCGGCTGGCACAGGCGCTGTCACTGCTGTTCACCGACGTGGCGCCGTTGCAACGGGGGCTGGAGGCCTATGTCAGCCATTGGGACAGGGCCGAGCGCGACAACGTGGCGGGCAAGCTCGGCATCGACATGGCAGGCCCGCGGGACATGGCCGCGATGCAGCGCCTGCAGGATCTGCTGCAGGCCGGCGAAGTGGACATGACCCTGTTCTTTCGTGCGCTGATCCAGGTGCAGGCCGATGAGGCGCCGGATCTGGCTGCTGAACTGGAGCTGTTCCAGCCGGCGTTCTACGACCCCGACAAGCGCGATGCGATTGCGTCGGATCTGCAGCAATGGCTGCAGGCCTACCGCCAGCGCCTGCGCGATGATGCGCTGGAATCGGCACAACGCCAGCAGAAAATGCGCCAGGCAAACCCGAAATACGTGCTGCGCAATTACCTGGCCCAGCAGGTCATCGACCGCGCCGAGCAGGGAGATGTTTCCGGCATCGGCGAACTGCTTGAGGTCATGCGCAATCCTTACCAGGAACAGCCGGGCCGCGAAGCCTTCGCCCAGCGCCGGCCCGACTGGGCCCGCGACAAGGCCGGCTGCTCGATGCTGTCGTGTAGTTCGTAGCGGGCAAACGGTTCGACTCTACCGCGCCGGCAATGAGGGCAGAGCGTTGCGGCTAGGAGATCTCTGAATACGTCAACTATTCCTCGTCATTCCGGCGAAAGCCGGGATCCAGCCTTAATCAATGGCGTGCCAATGCTGGATCCCGGCTTTCGCCGGGATGACGATTTATCTAGAAGTCCGCTAACGCGAGGGCAGGGTATAGCGCTGTTGCGGCTCGCCAATCAGATCCAGGAAATGGTTGAAGACCTCGCGCGCCTGGGCCTGCATGGTCTGGATGTGCCGGGCGGTGTGCAGGCGGATGGCGGCATCGTCATGGGCCAGGCCGGCGTGTTGCAGATCGTGCTGATAGGACGGATTGGCCAGCCAGCGTTCAATCAGCGGGGTGTCCATTTCCAGATGGAACTGGAAGCCGAACGCGGACTCGCCCCAGCGGAAGGCCTGCTGTTCGCAGCTTTCGCCACGGGCCAGCTGGACCGCGCCGGCAGGGATATCGAAGCGGCAACCATGCCACTGGAAGATCGGTGTCATCTCGCCCAGTGGCGCCAGTACCCGGTCGGCGCGGCCGGCGTCGGTGGTGTGGATCGGGTACCAGCCGATTTCCGGGGTCTCGATACGATGGATATGCGCGCCCAACGCATGCGCCAGCAGCTGCGCGCCGAGGCAGATGCCGAGCACCGGTTTGCCCTGTCGCAGCATCCGCTCGATCGCCAGCAGCTCGGTGCGCAGGTGCGGCCGGCTGGCCTGGTCTTCGACATTCATCGGTCCGCCCAGCACGATCAGGCCGTGATAGCGGTCGACGTTGGGCTGTGCGTCCGGCTCGCGTTCAAAGTTGACGAAACGGATGCGGTGGCCACGCAGGCGGATCAGCGGATCCAGCGTGCCAAGCGGCTCGGCGGCGACGTGCTGGAAGACGAGGATGCGCGACATGCAACACAAGCAGTGAACCCATGGAATTGAAGTTTTAACACACTCTGCGTACGCTCCGACGGCCCCCACCGCTGCGTGCATGCCCGCCTGGCGTCCGCCGGCCCTTGCCCCTGGAGTTGCCATGCTGACCGTGCACCACCTCAACAATTCCCGCTCGCAGCGCGTGCTGTGGCTGCTGGAGGAACTGCAACTGGACTACACGGTGGTGCGCTACCAGCGCGACTCCGCAACCATGCTGGCGCCCGCGGCACTGAAGAAGATCCATCCGCTGGGCAAGTCACCGGTGGTGGTCGACGAGGATCAGGTGCTGGCCGAGTCCGGCGCGATCATCGAAACCCTGGTCGAGCGCTATGACAGCGCGCGCCGGCTGGCATCATCGCCGGGGACCCCGGAACGCCTGCGTTACCGCTACTGGCTGCATTACGCCGAAGGTTCGGCGATGCCACCCATGCTGTTGAGCCTGGTCCTGGCACGGATTGCCAAGGCGCCGATGCCGTTCTTCGCCAAGCCCATCGCCCGCGGCATCGTCGGCAAGGCGATGAAGGGATTCGTTTCGCCACAGGTGCGCCTGCACCTGGATTACATGGAAGGCGAACTCGGCAAGCGCCGCTGGTTTGCCGGCGATGACTTCAGCGCCGCCGACATCCAGATGAGCTTCCCACTGGAGGCGGCGCAGGCCCGTGCCGGCCTGCAGGATTACCCGCGACTGGCCGATTTCCTGCAGCGCATCCATGCACGTCCGGCCTACCAGCGCGCCCTTGCGCAGGGCGGCCCCTACGATCTGCTGACCTGAATCGCCGTCGGCCGCGATGCCGGCCGATCCGGCGGTGACGGGCTGGAAAGGACGGCGGGCGGCCCCAGATCATGGATCCCCCTGTCGTGATGATGTCCGATGATCCCCTTTTCCATCCTTGATCTGGCGCCGGTCTGCGAAGGCAGCGATACCACCCAGGCCTTCGCCAACATGACCGATCTGGCCCGCCATGCCGAACAGCAGGGCTATCACCGCTACTGGCTGGCCGAACACCACAACATGCCCGGCATCGCCAGCGCCGCCACCGCAGTGCTGATTGGCCACGTCGCCGGTGCGACCTCACGCATCCGCGTCGGCGCCGGTGGGGTGATGCTGCCCAACCACGCGCCGCTGCAGGTGGCCGAACAGTTCGGCACGCTCGCCAGCCTGTACCCGGATCGCATCGATCTGGGCCTGGGTCGCGCGCCGGGTACCGACCAGCCGACCGCCAAGGCCTTGCGGCGCTATTTCGACAGCGCCGAGCAGTTTCCGCAGGACGTGCAGGAGCTGCTGTATTACTTCAAGCCAGCAGAGCCGGGACAGCCGGTACGGGCGGTGCCCGGCGCCGGCATCGATGTGCCGGTGTGGTTGCTGGGCTCCAGTCTGTTCAGTGCGCAACTGGCAGCGGCGCTGGGCCAGCGCTTTGCCTTTGCTTCGCATTTCGCCCCCGATGCGATGGATCAGGCATTGCTGGTGTACCACCGCGATTTCCGCCCCTCGCCGCAACTGGCGCAGCCATACGCGATGCTGGCGCTGAACGTGGTCGCCGCAGAAAGCGACGAGGAAGCGCGGCGCCTGTTCACCACCCAGCAGCAGGCGTTCGTCAACCTGCGCCGTGGCCAGCCGGGCCTGGTGCCGCCGCCGATCGATGACATCGAGGCGTTCTGGCAACCGCATGAAAAAGCCGGGGTCGAACGCGCCTTGGCGTGCGCGGTGGTCGGTGGCCCGGATACGGTGCGCCAGGGCATCGCTGCCTTCATCGATCGCCATCGGCCGGATGAGCTGTTGCTGACTGCCAATATCTTCGACCACCAGAAGCGCCTGCGTTCGTTCGAGATTGCCGCCGAGTGCATGCGGTAGCACCTCCGGTAGAGCGGAGCTTGCTCCGCTGCTTTTCGCAAACAGGTTTTTCTGGATGCAGCACCGGGACCATGCCTACCGGTACCGCAACGGCAGCGGAGCAAGCTCCGCTCTACGTCAGACGTCAACGGCAGCGGAGCAAGCTCCGCTCTACGTCAGATGTCACGGCAGCGGAGCGAGCTCCGCTCTACGTCAGATGTCACGGCAGCGGAGGAGCTCCGCTCTACGTCAGATGTCACGGCAGCGGAGCAAGCTCCGCTCTACGTCAGATGTCACGGTAGCGGAGCAAGCTCCGCTCTACGGGGGAGGTCAGACCGCCTGGCCGGCGGCGTGTCCGGAGGCCCAGGCCCACTGGAAGTTGTAGCCGCCCAGCCAGCCGGTGACATCGACCACCTCGCCGATGAAAAACAGGCCCGGCACGTTCTTCGACTGCAACGTGCTGGATGAAATGCCGTCGGTGTCGACCCCACCCAGGGTCACCTCGGCGGTGCGGTAGCCTTCGGTGCCGCTGGCGACCAGCGGGAAGGCCTGCAACAGGCTGGCGACTTCGCGCAGCTGCGGCTGGTTGAACTGGCGGATCGGCCGGTTTGGCAGCCAGACTTCGCACAGGCGCTGGGCGAATCGCTTCGGCAAGGCCTCGGCCAGCACCGTCTTCAGTTCCGCCGCCGGCCGCTGCCGCTGCTGTTCCAGCAGCCATGCCAGGGCATCCTCGCCGGGTAGCAGATCCAGCCGCAGATCGTCGCCGGCTTGCCAGTACGAGGAAATCTGCAGGATTGCCGGACCGCTGATGCCACGATGGGTGACCAGCATGAAATTGCGGAACGACTGCTTGCCGCAGCGCGCCTGCACCGGCAGCGACAGTCCGGATAGATCCGCAAAGCGTTGCTGGTGCTTGCCGCTCAGGGTCAGTGGCACCAGCCCGGCGCGGGTCGGCAACAGCTGATGGCCAAACTGCTGCGCCAGCTGGTAACCGAAGCCGGTGGCGCCCATGCTGGGAATCGACAGGCCGCCGCTGGCCACCACCAGCGAAGGGCTGCTGACGCTGCCAATGGAGGTGCGTAGCTGGAAGCCGCCATCGCCCTGGCTGACTGATTCGACACTGCAACCGGTCTGGATGTCGACGCCGGCGGCGCTGCATTCGTCGACCAGCATCCTGACGATCAGCTTGGAGCTTTCATCACAGAACAGCTGGCCCAGTTCCTTCTCGTGATAGGCGATGCCATGGCGCTCGACCATGGCGATGAAGTCGGCCGGGGTGTAGCGGGCCAGCGCCGACTTGCAGAAATGCGGATTGGCCGACAGGTAGTTGGCCGGGCTGGTGCCGGTATTGGTGAAGTTGCAGCGGCCGCCGCCGGACATCAGGATCTTCTTGCCGACCCGGTTGGCGTGTTCAACCAGCAGCACCCGACGGCCGCGCTGGCCGGCGGTCAGCGCACACATCAGGCCGGCGGCACCGCCGCCGATGACCACCACGTCAAACGATCGTGCCACCACGCAGTTGCCTCAGTGGACGGCCTGGACCGCGCGCTGGCGGAAGCGGGGGATGATGGTGATGCTGCTGGCATCATTCATCAGCTGAACCTCGCCGTCCTGGATCATCACGCTCAGGCGCAGGCCACCCGGCAACAGGCCGAGCAGTGCGTCGACGTCCTGGGCGCTGATGTCGAGCACGCTCAGGTTGCGGTGGCGGGCGAGGCTGGCGGCATTCTTCTCCCACCACAGGTCGGCGGCGCGACCGCCGTAGTTGATCACCACCACTTCGCGGGCGCGGCCGCAGGCCTTGCGAATGCGCGATTCATCGGGCTGGCCGAGGTCGACCCACTGCTCGATGTCGCCGGTATAGTCCCTGCGCCAGAGGTCCGGCTCCTCTTCGGTGCTCAGGCCCTTGCCGAACTCCAGCCGGTCCTCGGCCAGCAGCGCGAACGCCAGCAGCCGCACCAGCAGCCGGGTGTCGGTTTCCGACGGATGCTGGGCCATCGTCAACGGATGGGTGCCGTAGTGGTGGCGATCCATGTCGCTGATCTGCAGCTCGGCTTTGACAACGGTGGACTTGGGCGCCATGCCGGCCACTCCAGTGGAAAACGGGACGCCATGATAGGCGTAGATTCGCTAAATAGGTGATTTTTCTGGTTTTTCCGGATTCCTGAACAGGCGGGGGACATTTTTTTGACGGCAGCCAAAAAAAAAGTCGCTTTTGTTGGCAAACCCGAGT
Source organism: Pseudoxanthomonas dokdonensis (assembly GCF_001431405.1). GTDB lineage: Bacteria > Pseudomonadota > Gammaproteobacteria > Xanthomonadales > Xanthomonadaceae > Pseudoxanthomonas_A > Pseudoxanthomonas_A dokdonensis. Next base: position 38,510 of record NZ_LDJL01000011.1, on the reverse strand, counting down.
AGAGTTCGCCGTACTGTGCTTGCTAGGGTCACCGTGAATCGTGAGCCTGATGGGGTAGAAACATCTGCTACATCTTCCCGCTTTACCAACGCCTGCAACTCAGTCTCGGTCCGAAAACCTTCGGTGCCGCGATATATTCAACCTCATAGTTTCAGGAGTTAGTAAAGATGTCGGAACGTCAAACCGGTACCGTCAAGTGGTTCAACGATGCCAAGGGCTTCGGTTTCATCACCCCGCAGAGCGGTCCTGACCTGTTCGTGCATTTCCGCGCGATCCAGGGCACCGGCTTCAAGTCGCTGCAGGAAGGCCAGGCCGTGAGCTTTGTCGCCGTGCAGGGCCAGAAGGGCATGCAGGCTGACGAAGTCCAGCCGCTGTAATTTCACACTTCACCGTGTGACTGGAACGCCGGGAGCGAAAGCCCCCGGCGTTTTTATTTGGGTGGCGTTCTGGCTGCGCTGTCCGACCGGGTTGCCGGTCAAGCCTGCTCATCGAGGCCGAGGAACACCCGCATCCGCTGCAAAGCCTGCGCCAGCGCCGGTTGCAGCTCATCGTCGCGCGGAGCGGTAGTGGCGAACCCCAGCTGATGCAGCAGCTGTCCGTTTTCGACTTTCAGATTGGCCCAGCCGATGACTTGCTGGCGCCACAACACGGGCAGCGCGTAATGGCCCATCCGTCGCCTGGCCGGTGGCGTGTAGGCTTCGAACCTGTAGCTCCAGCCCCAGAACAACTCGAAGCGCCGCCGATCCCAGACCACCGGATCGAACGGCGCCAGCAGGCGTAGCCCGGTGTCCGCGGCGTAGCGACGTGAGCGTGGATTCTCATCGATGGGCCAGAACCAGGTCTGGCCGCCGGCGTCGGCATGCGCGTAGCGCTGGCGGGCAGCGCGTACCACGCTGCGTGCCTGGGCCTGCAGATCCGGCGCGCCATAGCGCAACAGCGTCACCAGATAGCCAAGGCTCGGCGCCGGCAGCGGCGCATACAGCTGCACGATCAGGTCAACCAGCCGCGCCGCACGCTGCTCACGCGTGGCGGGACTGTCATCGCCGGGCTGATGCTGCACCGGCGTGTAGACGCGGGTGCCGGAGGCGCGATGGGCGACCCGCAGCTGGCCGCGGTAATGCAGGCCATCGAGCAGATGGGTCCCGGCATTGAGCTGGTTGCCCCAGTAGCCCTGGATGGAACCATGATCGAATGCCTGCTGCACGTCGCGCGGATGGGTCAGGCGGCGTGTACGTGCGTAGTCGAGCACCTCCCGCGCCTGGGCTTCGGTCGCGGCGTCCCAGCGTCGGCGCGGGCTGCGCGGATGCAGCAGTGGCAGGTGCCGGCGCGGCAGGAAACCGTAATTGACGAAGCAGTCTTCCTCCACCGCCAGGCGCCGGTAGCGGCGTTCCAGATCGCCGGCGCGATAGTCCTTGACCCGCTGGTGCAGGATCAGATCCTGGGCCCGCGCCGGCGCCCGGATCGGGTCGGCCTGGACGAAGCCGAGGCGATTGATCGCCTGGCTCAGCGTGGTCGGTTTGAACAGGCTGCGCGCAATCGCGTAGCGACGCAGATCATCCAGGGTGGGGGCGGGCATGGACGGCAGTATGCGCCGCGGACGATGTTGCCGGCCACACCGGCGCGCTGCCGCCGCACGGTGCTACAGCTTGCGGACGCGGAAGCTGCGGCCCTTGATCCTGCCCTTGTTCAGACGTTCGAGCGCCCTGTCGGCATGGTCGCGGGCGACGGCGACATACGAACGGGTGGCGAAGATGGCGATCTTGCCGATCTGGCTGGCGGCCAGCCCGGCCTCGCCGGTCAGTGCGCCAAGGACATCGCCGGGGCGCAGTTTGTCGGTCTTGCCGGCATCGATGCGCAGGGTGATCATCGCCGCCTGCGGTGCGCTGCGTGCTTTCGGCGCCACCGGGATCATGCGCTGCCACTGCAGCGACTGGCCGCTGCGTTCTTCCAGCGAGGCGGTGCGACCGATTTCGCGTGGCGCGCACAGGTTCAGGGCCAGCCCCTTGCGACCGGCGCGGCCGGTACGACCGATGCGGTGCACATAGGTATCCGGATCGCTGGGCAACTCGTAGTTGACCACCGCGGCGAGGTCGTCGATATCCAGCCCGCGCGCGGCCACATCGCTGGCCACCAGTACATTGCAACTGCGGTTGGCGAAGCGCACCAGCACCTCGTCGCGATCACGCTGCTCCATGTCGCCATGCAGGGCCAGCGCCGAAAAGCCGAAATGGCGCAGCGATTCGGCTACTTCATCAACGTCCTTGCGGGTGTTGCAGAACACTACCGTCGATTCGGGCTTGTGCAGGTACAGCAAGCCGGCCAGCGCGGTCTGCTTGCGCGCCGGCTCGACCTCGTGGAAAACCTGCTCGATATCCAGTGGTCGCTCGCCGCCAGCCACGGTGACCTCGACCGGGTTGCGCAGCATCGACTGGGCGATCGCGCGGATACTGTCGGGAAAGGTCGCTGAAAACAGCAGGCTGAGGCGATTGCCCGGGGTGCGGGCGACGATTTCGCGGATAGGCTCCTCGAAGCCCATGTCGAGCATGCGGTCGGCTTCGTCCAGCACCAGCGTGCGTATCCCGCCCAGGTGCAGCACCTTCTTGCGGGTCAGCTCCTGGATGCGGCCGGGGGTGCCGACCACCACCTGCGGATCGTGTGCTTCCAACGAACTGATCTGCGGCCCCAGCGGCATGCCGCCACACAGCAGCGACACCTTCAGGTTGGGAATGCCGACCGCCAGCGTGCGGATCTGCTTGCCGACCTGATCGGCCAGTTCACGGGTCGGGCACAGCACCAGCGCCTGCGCCCGGCTCAGGCCCGGGTCCAGCCGTTGCAGCAGGCCCAGGCCGAAAGCGGCGGTCTTGCCACTGCCGGTCGGTGCCTGGGCGATGACGTCGCGTCCTTCCAGAATCGCCGGCAGGCTCTGCGCCTGCACCGGCGTCATCACGGTATAGCCCAGCGCGTCGATGCCCGGCAGCAGGGAGGGGGACAGCGCCAGCGCGCTGAAATCAGGGGAGGAGATGGTCATGCCGGCATGATCGCAGCAATCGCCGCTGCGCGTAAGGGCGGATCCGGTAGAGCGGAGCTCGCTCCGCTGCGTTTGCCGCAACGACCGAATTTGGTCGAATGCCGGGAGCTTCAAATGCTGGGTGCTTCAGAGCCGGGTTGCTTCAGCGGAGCAAGCTCCGCTCTACCAGGACGAGGGCAAAAATGGATAGCGCCTACGACAGCATGATTACAACAGCTCGCTGAAATCCTGCTCGGGCAGGGCGATGAAAGCCCAGAACGGCGTGCTCTGTTCGGCCCAGAACCGGCTGGCTTCGTCGAGCACATCGAGCAGGGTCTCGAAACTGCGTTCGTCGGCGCTGCGCAGGTCGCCGGCATGTTCCAGCAGCAGCACCAGGCCCTGGTTGGCCGGCAACCAGCCCAGATCGCGCAGGGCATCGGACAAGGCATCCCAGTTGCGACCGCTGCCGGAGGGGAAATCCAGCGCGGTGGCAAACCGCAACATCATCGTCGCCTTGTTGATGCAGCCGGACAGATCAATACGTGGGGCCAGCAACGATGCATCGCGGCCGGCGGCGGCCAGCGTCGGGATATCGTCGTGGGTGACGAAGAACACGCCGGCACGGGCGGCATCATCCAGCCCCAGTTCAAAGCCGGATTCAGTCATGGGCGAGTGCCTGTCGGTTGGAACGAGCGGAAACTCTCGTAGTGGTCATCGGTGTAGTAGTAGACCTCTGGCGGCTGGCCGCCGGTGACGATGCGGCGGGTGCCGCGATGGTCCAGCCCGGGCGTGTCCACCGTGTACTCGTGGTAATAGCCGCGTGGCCTGGCCGGCAGGCGTGCTTCGCGATTGGCGAACACGCTGCCGTCCTGGCGATGCGGAAACGGGCCTCCGCGTGCAATCAGCTGCAGGGTCTGCCGCGCTTCGGCCGGCAGGAACGCCGGCAGTGACGCGGCTTCCGGACTGGTCTGGCTGACATCGGGCAGGGCCAGCGGCGCGACCACGCGGCCGTCCTCGACCCTGGCCGCTGCCGGGGTTGCCGCATCGGCCACCACCGCTGGCGATTCGTCGCCTGCCCAGCCTGCACGTTGCTGGTACCAGTAACCGGCGCCGACCACGATCAGCAGCAACAGGATCAAGAAAAACGGCTTGCGCGAGCGTCCGTGTCGTGAGCGGCTGTGTCTACGGCGTTTGCGTGGCGGCGGCAGCATGGCGTCCTCTCCGGGAATACCGGGGCAGCATACCGATGTGCGTGTTAACTGTCGGCAAGCGCGGCCACGTGCGGAACCCGACCACGCGATACCTGCGTTGCCATGCAACCGGGGATCCGATGACGTGCCACCCATCCCAGCCAGACGATGCACTAACGCAACGCAACGCAGCCACGAAGGCGCCATCCCGGTGCCAGCGTTGGCGCGGACTTGCCAGCGACCTGCCGACTCGTTCTAGGATGGACCCCTGGCCGGATCGGCCGCCGCCTCTCGATACACAAGGAACAGACATGACCAGCCAGTACACGATCATTGGCAATCCGCTTTCCCCGTACGTGCGCAAGGTGCTGGTCTGCATGGATCTGAAAGGGCTGGCCTACCGGCTGGACCCGATCGCGCCGTTCGTTGGCAACGAGGAGTTTTCGCGGATCAGTCCGCTGCGCCGGATTCCGGTACTCATCGATGGCGAGCTGGTGCTGAATGACTCCACCGTCATCTGCGAATACCTGCAGGACGCGCACCCGCAGGCGCCGGTGTATCCGGCCGACCCACGGCAACGGGCGCGGGTGCGCTGGCTGGAGGAATACTGCGATTCGCGACTGGGCGAGGTCATCATCCGGCGGATGTTCTTCGAGAAAGGACTGAAGCGCTTCCTGTTCAACCAGAGCACCGACGAGGCGGTGTTTGCCAAGGCCCGTGATCGCGAACTGCCACAGGCGCTGGACTATCTGCAGTCACAGCTGCCGGAGCAGGGCTGGATCACCGGTGATCTGTCGATGGCCGACATCACCATTGCCAGCTTCTTTCGCAATGCCTCCTTTGTCCGTTACCAGGTGGACGCGCAGCGCTGGCCACGGGTGGCGGTGCTGCTGCAACGGGCGTGGGCGTTGCCGGCATTCGAGCGACTGGCACGGATCGAGGAGCGCATCGCCCGCACCCCGTTACCGCAACAACGCGAGGTGTTGACCGAGCTCGGCGTGGACCTGACCGAGCACACCCTGGGCGATGGCAGTCCCCGGCCCGGGGTGATGAGCGGTTATTGATTGCGTGCCGGTGGCCGCGCGCCGTCGGCGGGCATGGCTCAGGGCACCTGATCCAGTCGCATCACCGGATAGAGGTTGTACTGCTGATCCCATGAGGCGTGCCGCTGGTAGAAGAAGTCCAGCCGCGCAGCCGGATCGGCGGCAAACGCCGCGTCCTCGCGCAGGCGTTGTTCGAATGCGGCCTTGACCGCCGGGTCGCGCAGCATCTCCCGCGCCACATCCTCGGCCACGTAATCCTCCATGTATTCCTTGCGCTCGAAGGCATTGTTGAACTCGCCCCAGGCCAGCAGCGAGTCCGGTGCATCGGGTTCCAGCAAGGCCATCACCAGTCGCGCCCTGGGCTGGGCGATGGGCACGAACAGCGAGCCGGCGACGATGTCATGGCGTTCCGGCCGCCACTGGCCGGTCACTTTCAAGCGCTGGTGGCTCTCCATCGAATCGCCGGCAAACGTGCTGCTGTCAGCGCGGAACACGTCGGTGGCCACAGCGGCCTGCGCGCCCAGACGGCGGAACTCGACCCCGTGCTGGCGCAGTTTTTCAGCAACCCAGGCCGCGTGCGCGGCGGGGACCAGATAGCCGGCCCCGGGTGCGTCGACGACCACATCCGGCTGGATGTCATCGCGCAGCGGCACCTTCCATACCTGCGGCTGGCTTTCGTCATAGCGGGTCATCAGCGTGCCGGACACTTCCGATGGCGTGCGCGAGTAGGCATAGCCCTGGAAATCGACGATGTGCGAGGCCGGGCCGGTCTTGTAACTCAACGCCACCGGGCTGCCAGCCAACGATCTGGCGCGCTGGTCGGCGGCCTGCGCCACCGCCTGCCAGTCCTGGCCGTCCTCGGCCATCTGCTGCAGCACCGAGACGATGGTGTTGCGGGTGATCCGCACCCGCACCGGGTATTCCTTCCACGAATGGGTTTCGACCAGCATGCCGATGCGGTTGCGCAGCTGGAAATAACCGTGCGAGAAACGTGGCGGTGCCACGCTGTCCTCGAAACCGGAAGCCGGGTCATCACGGACCACGAACGACGGGTAATAGGGCAGTGGCAACGAGCCGGCCGCCGCCAGCTCGGCGATCACGTTGTCGCGCAGGGCGCGGCCGCTGGCACGCAGTTGCGGATCGCCGGCATGGATCGGTTCGACCTGGATCGAGATATCGTGCTGGAACTTGGCGCCATCGGTGACGTGCAAATCAACGTAGGCCAGCGGATCCCACTGGTTGACCAGCGCCAGCATCGCCTGCATTTCCGCGCTGTCGGCTTTCAGGTAATCGCGGTTGAGGTTGAAGTTCTGGGCGGTGGTGCGCCAGCCCATCTCGGCCGGGCCGCGCTGGTTGGGGCGGTTCCAGGCGGCAAAGCGCTCATGGCCGTCGATGTTGAACACCGGCACGAACACCCAGACCAGCTTGTCCAGCACGCCGGGCGCGGCCTTGCCTTCCAGCAGTTCGCGCAGGGCCAGGAAACCGGCGTCCTTGCCATCGATTTCGCCGGCGTGGATGCCACCCTGGATCAGCACCACCGGCAGCCTGCGCTGATGAGCCTGCTCGGCACTCAGCGCGCCACTGGTGGAGACCACCAGCGCCTTCATCGGCCGGCCCTCGGGAGTGGTGCCAAATTGGATGCAGCGCACCGCCTTGGGATACGCCTTGACGAACTCGTCGCACAATTGCAGCACTTCCGGGTAGCGGCCGGTCTGGATGAAGCCGGAGCGTTCGGAGAGGGTGCTGAGGTCTGCGGCGGCGGCCGGCGGCAAGCCCACCGGGCTGAACAGCAGCAAGGTCGAAAGCAGGGCGGTTGGCATCAGTCGGGGCATGGCGACATCCATCAAGGGCGGACAAAGAGGTGGAAACCGGAAGCACCGGCCATGATGCCCAGCAGCGACCGCTTTGCCCAGCATGACCATTGCCGTTCGCCCGGCCTGTGCAGATACGTTACCCTCTAACAAATTTGCCTGTGGATGCTGCATGAGCACGACAATTGAAGCCAACGGGCGCCTGCCGCGCCAGATTCCCTACATCATCGGCAACGAAGCCTGCGAACGTTTCAGCTTCTATGGCATGCGCAACATCCTGGTGCCGTTCCTGGTCAGCAGCATCCTGCTGGCCTACCTGCCGGAAGCCGACCGCGGCGGCCATGCCAAGGACATCTTCCACACCTTCGTCATCGGGGTTTATTTCTTCCCGCTGCTGGGTGGCTGGCTGTCGGATCGCTTCTTCGGCAAGTACAACACGGTGTTGTGGCTGTCGCTGGTGTACTGCGCCGGCCACGCCTGCCTGGCCGTGTTCGAGGAAAACCGCACAGGCTTCTACACCGGCCTGTTCCTGATCGCCCTCGGCTCGGGCGGGATCAAGCCGCTGGTGTCGGCGTTTGTCGGTGATCAGTTCGACCAGAGCAACAAGCACCTGGCCAAGGTTGTCTACGACGCGTTCTACTGGACCATCAACTTCGGTTCGTTCTTCGCCTCGCTGCTGATGCCGCTGTTCCTGCGCAACTATGGTCCCAGCATCGCCTTCGGCATTCCCGGCATCCTGATGTTCATCGCCACCGTCATCTTCTGGATGGGGCGCAGGAAGTACGTCAACGTACCGCCGTCGCCGGCCGATCCGCATGGCTTCATGGCAGTGCTGCGGACCGCGTTGACCCTGCCGGGCCAGCGCGGCGCCGGCAGCGTGGTTGGCGCGATGGGCGTGGTACTGGCGATCGCCTCGCTGGCGCTGATTCCGCTGCTGGGTGTGGTTGAAGCGATCCTGATTGGCCTGGCGGTGCTGATCGCACTGGTCAGCATCGGCGCCTCGATGCAACTGGACCGGGTCGGTTCGCTGCATCCGCCGGCAGCGATCGAAGGCGTGCGCGCGGTGCTGCGCATCCTGATCGTGTTCGCGCTGGTGACCCCGTTCTGGTCGCTGTTCGACCAGAAAGCCTCGACCTGGGTGTTGCAGGGCGCGACCATGCAGGTGCCGCACGATGCCTGGTGGTGGCCGAGCTGGCTGGTCAAGGAAGCGGCGCAGATGCAGGCATTGAACCCGATTCTGGTGATGCTGCTGATTCCGTTCAACAACGTGGTGCTGTACCCGCTGCTGCGCCGGTTCGGCATCGAGCCGACCGCGTTGCGGCGGATGGGTTTCGGGGTGGCGGTGTCGGGGCTGGCGTGGATTGTCGCCGGCATCATCCAGCTGTGGATCGACGGTGGCGACCCGGTGTCGCTGGCCTGGCAGATCCTGCCGTATGCGTTGCTGACTTTTGGCGAAGTGCTGGTCTCGGCGACCGGTCTGGAATTTGCCTACAGCCAGGCGCCGAAGCAGATGAAGGGCACCATCATGAGTTTCTGGCTGCTGTCGGTGTCGTACGGCAATCTGTGGGTGCTGCTGACCAACGCAGCGGTGCGCAATGATGCGGTGACCGCGCACATCGCCAGCACCGGCCTCAGCGAGCCGGCCTTCCTGATGTTCTTCTTTGCCCTGTTCGCGTTCGTCGCGGCGCTGGTGTTCGCACTGTACGCCCGTCGCTATCCGATGCAGGACAACTACCGCGCCGCCTGAGGACATTGCATGCAATCGCCGATCAACCTGGCCATCATCGCCATCACCGTGCTGGTGTCGTTCCTGGCCTTCCGCAATCCGGCGCTGGCCGGGCGCCTGATCCTGTGGCCGCCGGCAATCCAGCGGCACAAGCAGTACGACAGGCTGCTGACTTATGGCTTCATCCATGCCGACGTCATGCATCTGTTGTTCAACATGGTCACGCTGTATTTCTTTGGCGGCCTGATCGAGCAGGTGATGACCGAAATCACCGGCAGCCGGCTGACCTATCCACTGTTCTATCTGGCCGCGCTGGTGGTGTCGATCCTGCCGACCTACCTCAAGCACCAGAATGACCCCAACTACCGCAGCCTGGGTGCCTCGGGCGCGGTCTCGGCGGTGTTGTTCGCTTTCATCCTGCTGCAGCCGTGGGCGCGGATTTTCGTGTTCTTCATCCCGGCGCCGGCGATCCTGTTCGCGGTGGTCTACATCGGTTACAGCATCTGGATGGACAAGCGCGGCGGCGACAACGTCAACCACGGCGCGCATCTGGCTGGTGCCGCGTTCGGGGTGATGTTCATGGTCGCGATGGAGCCGGCGGTGCTGGCGCATTTCCTGCGGGAACTGGGCAACCCGAGCTTTGGCGGCTGAGCGACGGTAATCGGAGGACGCTCACTTTCCTTGAAGGTTTGCCGTGGTATCCCGGTGCCATCCATCCACCGGGAGGGCAGTATGGCAATCACCAGCAAATCCAGGGCCGCCACCAGCAAACCGCGCAAGGCCGCGGCCAGCAAGAAAGCGGCCGGCGCGTCGGCCTCGGATGACACAGTAGCCAGGAAGACCTCGGTCAAGAAGGCCACGGCCAAGAAAGCTACGACCAGGAAGGCGACGACCAGGAAGGCCACGGCCAAGAAAGCTACGGCCAAGAAGGCTACGGTCAGGAAAGCTACGGCCAGGAAAGCTACGGCCAGGAAAGCTACGGCCAGGAAAGCTACGGCCAGGAAAGCTACGGCCAAGAAAGCTACGGCCAAGAAGGCTACGGCGAAGAAAGCTACGGCCAGGAAAGCTACGGCCAAGAAGGCTACGGCCAAGAAGGCTACGGCAAAGAAGGCTACGGCAAAGAAGGCTACGGCAAAGAAGGCTACGGCAAAGAAGGCTACGGCTAGGAAAGCTACGGTCAAGAAAGCTACGGCGAAGAAAGCTACGGCGAAGAAAGCTACGGCCAAGAAGGCTACGGCCAAGAAGGCCCCAAAGACGTCGCGCTCGTCGCGCAAGCGGATTACGCCGGCACAGGCGCTGGCCAATACCCGGGCCCTACTGGCCGCCAAACAGGAACATGTGCGCCAGGGCGAGCCATGGCAGAAGCTGGATCATCCATTCCATCCGGACCCGTCGGCGCGTGAAGCGACTACCGCTTCGGCGGCCAACGAAACCGAACTGCATTCCGCGGAGAGCCGGATGCGTGCGATACAGGGCAGTGTCGGCACCCAGGACCGGCACAACCAGGGCAAACGCGACAATCGTTGAGTGGCCCCGGCCCGCGTGCCTGGCTGGCGCGCGGGCGGCACGGCCGGGCTTCAGCCGGCCAGCGATTGCAGGGCGCGCGCGCTGCCGACGATGGCGCTGTCGTAGCTGGACATCAGCCGGTCATAGACAACCCGGTCGATCTGTTCGAATTCGGTGTCGCTGGTATGCCCACTGACGGCCAACTGGTACAGGCCTTCCAGCAGGGTGAAATCGTTGGCGGTGGACACGTCTGGCAATGCGTCGACAAGGCTCATGGCACACAACTCCAAGGACAGGTGAATGTGGGTTTATGTGAAAGGAAGCAGATACCGTGCCAACTTGCCTGCCACCCGCCGGGAGCCGTCCGCCGCCGGTATCAGGTGAAGAAGTGACGCGAAGTGTCAGTTTGCACACCAGAAAGGTGACCAAAGTCGCCATCCGACGCCGCCCATGCCGTGGCCGAAGGCATTGAAATCAAACGGAGCAGCACCATGACCGACATCCAGCACGACCGCCAGCGCCAGCGTTTCAGCACCCAGGTCGATGGCCAGACCGCCGAGTTGACCTATCAGTTGCACGGCCAGCAGATGATCATCGACCACACCGGCGTACCGCCGGCCATAGGCGGCCGCGGCATCGCCGCCGATCTGGTCAGGGCCGCGCTGGAGCACGCCCGCGCCGAGGGCTGGTCGGTGCGCCCGGCCTGTTCCTATGCCGCCGCCTATATCCAGCGCCATCCGCAGTATGCGGACCTGCTGGCGAGCGGCTGACGGTGGAGCCATGCCGCAATGCGGCATAAACTGTCGCCCTCAACGGTACAAGGAGTCACCCGTGAAGTTGTCTGTCCATCCGGTTTCAACCACGCTGCTGCTGGGCAGCTGCCTGGCACTGGCGCTGTCGGCCTGCCAGCGCGAGCCCGCGCCGGCGCAGGGCGCGCAGCCGCAGCCAGCGGCCGCCGCCGCGAGTCTGCCGGCCAGCGTCGAGCCGGCGGACCACGCCGATGCCGCGCTACAGGATGTCATTGAAACCAACGAGCGCTACATCATCGGCATCAGCTATCCGAAGGGCCTGGACCGTTACCCCGGCCTCGGCGCGGTGCTGTCCGGCTATGCCAACGACGCCCGCGGCGAGCTGATGGATGCGGTCGAGGGCTTTGGCAACGATGTGCCGTCGGCGCCGTATGAATTGTCGCTGGCGTTCGAAATCGTCAGCGAGAACAGCCAGATGGTCGTGGTCGCCGGCAATGGCAGCCGCTATACCGGTGGTGCCCACGGGCAACCGTTGATCGTGCGTTTCGTGTGGCTGGTGGCGGAGCAGAAACTGCTGCCGGTGCAGGAGTTGATCCCTGACGCCACCGGCTGGAGCACCATCAGCGCCTACGTCGCCGAGCAGCTGCAGGACGCAGTGGCGATGCGCGCCGAAGCCGACAAGCTGGAACCGGCCGAGCGCGCCGAACTGCTCAAGGATTCCGGGCGGATGATCGAGGAGGGCACCCAGCCCAGCGCCAGCAACTTCGAACAGTACGTGCCGATATTCGATGCCCGCGGCAAGATCGTCGCGCTGCGGTTCGTGTTTCCGCCGTACCAGGTCGGGCCGTATGCCGATGGCGTGCAGCAGGTGGAAGTGCCCGCCGGCCTGCTTTATCCTCACATTGCTCCCGCCTACCTCGAGTTGTTTGCCCACTGACAGGTGACCCGATGCCGCAGCGCCGTTTCGAACGCAGGATTGCTGGTTTGTTCGAGGAGGCGGATGTACGGATAGGCGGCGATCGACCCTGGGACATCCAGGTCCACGACGACCATCTGTACGCGCGGCTGCTGGCACAGGGCTCATTGGCCCTGGGCGAAAGCTACATGGACGGCTGGTGGGACGTGGCACGCCTGGATGAATTCCTGTCGCGGCTGCTGCAGGCGCGACTGGACGAACGGGTGCACGGCGCGGGTGAGCTGTGGGATGCGATGCGCGCACGCCTGTTCAACCAGCAGACCCGCAGCCGCAGCCGCGAAGTCGGTCTGCGCCATTACGATCTGGGCAATGATCTGTACCAGGCCATGCTCGGCCAGCGCCTGGTCTACAGCTGCGGCTACTGGCGTGAGGCCAGTGATCTCGACCAGGCGCAGGCAGCGAAACTGGACCTGGTCTGCCGCAAGCTGCGGCTCAGGCCGGGCATGCGCGTACTCGACATCGGCTGTGGTTGGGGCGAGGCGTTGAAATTCGCCGCCGAGCAATACGGCGTCAGTGGCGTCGGCGTCACCATCTCGCAGGAACAGGCCGATTACGCCCGCGAACTGTGCGCCGGCCTGCCGATCGAGATCCGGCTGCAGGACTACCGGGAACTGGACGAGCCGTTCGATGCGGCGTTCTCGATCGGCATGTTCGAACACGTCGGGGTCAAGAACTACCGTACCTACTTCGAAGTCGCGCGCCGGCTGCTGCCCGGGCACGGATTGTTCCTGCTGCACAGCATCGGCACCAATCGCTCGGTGCACCGCACCGATCCGTGGATCGCACGCTATATCTTCCCCAATTCGATGCTGCCGTCGGCGGCGCAGATCAGCCAGGCGATGGAAGGCTTGTTCGTGCTCGAGGACTGGCACAACTTCGGCACCGATTACGACCGTACCCTGCAGGCCTGGCGCGACAACGTGGAAGCGGCGTGGGATGCGCTGGATGTGCGCTACGACGAACGTTTCCGGCGCATGTGGCGGTTCTATCTGTCCGGCTCGATGGCGACGTTCCGCTGTCGGCGTTCGCAGCTGTGGCAACTGGTGCTGTCACCAAACGGCGTACCCGGCGGCTATCTGGCCCCGCGCTGAGGCCGGTATGTCGCGCTGCGACTGGCGGCGATGCCGGAGCAAGCGGCGTCCGCGAGATCCAGCAGCAGGCATTCCAGACGAGGGGAGTCGCGCCAGCCGGCTGCGTTGACACGTGGCGTGCGGGCGGATGGCGGTAAACAGCTGTCGGCGGGCTGAACCATGCTGTTGCCCGGTATGTTTTATGATTGTTGATAGTTCATTTATGTAATAAAATCCCGCCCATGAACAGAATCCATCGCGGAGCCGGGCATGGGCAGCTTTGACGCCACTGAAAAACGCATCGAGGTGACCTGCCAGCGTTCGCCCAGCTTTCCGCGCGAGCCGGCGATGCTGGTGCGGCTGGTCAAGCATCTGTACAAGCGCATCCACGACAACGCCAACCTGCTGCTGCGCGAGTACGGCATCAACCATGCCGAATACGACATCCTGATGATGCTCTATGGCACCGCCGAGCAGAGCCTGTCACCCGGCGAAGTGGCCGAAGCCACCGGCGAGAAGTCCGCCAACATCACCCGTCTGACCGACCAGTTGTGCGAAAAAGGGCTGATTACACGCAGTGCCGACGCCAACGACCGGCGCAAGCTGGTGCTGGCGTTGAGCGGGCAGGGCACGGACCTGATCCAGCGCATGCTGCCGCAGATCAACCAGCTGCTGGCACTGGAGGTCGGCGGCCTCGGCGAAGCCGAACAGAAGCGTCTGGAAACCCTGCTGAAGAAGATGCTGGAGGGCATGGACGCGCTGTAGTCCATCGGCTCAACCATGCAGGGCAATCTCTCCATTCCATCGACCGCGCCGGCGTGGCGCACGGCGCTGTCCGGCTTCGCACGCGAGGAAAGCGATGCCTGGCGGTTCGTGCTGAAGGCGGCGCTGGCGTTCTTCATCGCCGGCTGGCTGGCGATGCGGCTGAAGCTGCCGTCACCAGGCACTGCCATGCTGACCACGGTCATCGTCATGCACCGGCAGAGCGGGATGGTGCTGGCCAAGGCGTTCTACCGCAGTCTGGGCACCCTGGCCGGGGCACTGGCGGCGCTGCTGATCGTCGGCTTGTTTGCCCAGCAGCGGGTGCTGTCACTCGGCGCGCTGGGACTGTGGGTCGGACTATGCGCAGGTGGCGCGGTATTCCATCGCAACTTCAAATCCTATGCTTTCGTGCTGGCCGGCTACACCGCCGCCATCATCGCACTGCCGGTCGCCAGCCATCCGCAGGGCATCTTCGACTCGGCCATCGCCCGCATCACCGAAGTGATGCTGGGATTGCTGGTCAGTGCGGTCATCAGCGACTGCATCTTCCCGGTGCGTTTGCGCGACAGCCTGCGCGCGACCGCGCGTGCCCAGTACCAGCATTTCATCGACTTCGTCCGCCGCACCACCGCCGGGCAGCTGCCGCGCGAGGACATGGAGCGCGCCCATCTGCGCTTTGTCCGCGACGTGGTGACGCTGGAAGATCTGCGCAGTTCGGTGGTGTTCGAGGATGCCGACGCGCGTGCCCGCAGCGAGCAGATGCAGCGGGCCAATCATGATTTCATGGCGGTCTCGACCACTTTCCAGTCGTTGCATCATCTGCTCAACCGGCTGCAGCGGCGGCAGGCGCATGAACTTGCCAGTGCGTTGGCCGAACTGTACCGGCCGTTGTCCGACGACCTGGCCTGCCTGTCCGCCGACAACGCCGATGACGATGTCTGCCAGCAGCGGCTGCAGGCCACGGCGGCGGCGATGGACGCACGTGCCGCCACACTGCGGAAAGCGCTGCCGGCCGCGGCAAGCCTGGATGACTTCGATGCCGGTGCGTTGCTGGTCTCGCGCTTTGCCAGCGAACTGGCCACCTATGTCCACGCCCACCATGCATTGCGCCAGCGCCAGCGGATAGCCGTGGGACCGGCGCCGGAACGGGTCAGGTTCCAGCGCGGTCATGATCATGTCGCCGCCGCCCTGGCGGTGCTGCGGACGACGTTGACGATGTGGGTGCTGGCCAGCTTCTGGATTGCCAGTGCCTGGCCATCGGGCGCGGGCATGATGCTGCTGGCGACGATCTTTTCCGGTCTGTTCGCCACCGCGCCCAATCCGACCGGCATCCTGGGCCGGATCGCGGTGGGTTACCTGATTGGCATGTCGATGGGGTTTGTGTGCGAGTTCTTCGTGCTGACGCGGATGGATGGTTTCGCGTTGATGGTCGCCGGCATCCTGCCGTTCTTCATCATCGGCCCGTACCTGACCACCCGGCCAGCCTGGGCGGTACACGGGCTGGGCTACACGATGGGCTTTGCCTACATCCTCGGCCTCAACAATCCAATGGTGTTTTCGCCGCTGGGCTTCGTCAATGACGGCGTAGCGCAGATGGTGGGTGTCGGCGCGGTGTTGCTGGCGTTCGTGCTGGTGCCATCGCTGCTGGGCAGCGGGCACTGGCGCCGGCGTCAGATGGCCGCGTTGCGGCAGCAGGTCCGCATGGCCGTGCGCGAACCGCTGGCAGGCTTGCTGCAACGCTTCGAAAGCGGTCACCGGGATCTGTTCCAGCAGGTGGTCAGCCATACCGCGCCGGGCAGCGATGACTCGCGGGCGTTGCTGTCATGGGCGCTGTCGGTGCACGAAAGCGGCCGTGCCGTGATCGAACTGCGGCAGGGCATGGCCAGCGACGGCTTGCCAGCCGAACACGTCGAGGCGGTAGAGGCGGTGATGGCAACGCTGGCGGCGCTGTATGCGCAACCCGATGCCGAGCGCTACCGGATCTGCGCGCACGCTCATGACGCGGCGATTGCACTGTTGGCGGCAGTGCCGGCAGCTTCGACCGGACAACGCCGGGCACTGTCGCAACTGCGCCTGATGCGGCTGGCGCTGGCCGACGACGAATCGCCATTGGCGCCGTATATCGCCTGTTTCAACCGGGAGGTCGCGCATGCCGCGTGAATTCGCCATCGGCGGCATGCTGCTGCCGGGATTGCTGGTGTTGTTTGTTGGCCTGCTGGTGCTGGTGGCGTTGCTGGACGGGGTTGCCGGTCGCCTTGGCTGGTACCGCCATGTCTGGCATCCACCGTTGTTGCGGGCGGCGGTGTTTGTCCTGTTGTTCGGCTGTCTTGGCCTGCTCCTGTTTTGAGATGACGACGATGAATGCACGAACCCTGTCCGGATTGCGGATACTGCTGACCGCGGTGGTGGTGGGACTTGCCGCGCTGGCTGGCCATGCCCTGTGGAAGCACTACATGTACTCGCCGTGGACACGTGATGGCCGGGTCCGTGCCGAAGTGATCCGCATTGCCCCGGATGTCAGCGGCCGGGTCAGCAAGGTCGAGGTGAAAGACAACCAGCTGGTCCACAAAGGCGATGTGCTGTTCGTCATCGACGATGCCGACTACCAGTTGGAGCTGGACAAAGCACAGGCCAGCCTGGCGGTGGCACAGGCCGGCGCCAAGGCCGCCGGCGCCAGTATCGTCGCCGCCGGTGCCAGTGCCGAGCAGCAGCGTGCCAACCTGGCCAAGTACCAGGCGCAGTACCAGCGCCGGCAGCAGATCCAGGGCCAGCTGATTTCCGACGAGAGCCGCACCGACGCACTGGCCGCCGCCAATGCGGCCCGGGCCGGCGTCAGCCAGGCTGCCGCCAGCCAGCGCCAGGCATCGGCCAGCCAGCAACAGGCGCTGGCGCAGGTGCAGCAGGCACAGGCCGCGGTCGATACCGCCCGACTGCGTCTGCAGCGCACCCGGGTGCGGGCGCCGGTCGAGGGTTACATCACCAACCTGGATGTGCGCAGCGGTGATTACGCCAACGCCGGCAATGCGCGGCTGGCACTGATCGACCGCGACTCGTTCTGGGTCAATGCCTATTTCGAGGAAACCAAGATGCCATCGCTGCGGGTCGGCGATCCGGTGGAAGTGCGGCTGATGAGTTCATCGCGGCCGCTCAAGGGTCACGTCGAAAGCATCGCCCACGGCATCACCGATACCGACAACCCGACTGGCGGCGATCTGCTGGCCAACGTCAATCCCACCTACAACTGGGTCCGGCTGGCGCAGCGCATCCCGGTCCGTGTCAGCCTTGATGACGAACGCGCCGACAGCCAGCAACTGGCCGCCGGCATGACCGCCACCGTGGTGGTGCTGCCGCGCCAGTGAAGCGGCGTGTTGCACCAGCAGGCGACCGATACAGAAAGGGGCAGTCAATGACTGCCCCTACTGCTTTACACGGCTGTTGAACGGCCGGGCGGTTACTTGCCCGGTGCGGTCAGGCCGCGTTTTTCCAGCAGCGGTTCAATCTGCGGGTCATGGCCGGCGAAGTCGTGGAACAACTTCATCGCGTCCTCGCTGCCGCCGCGTGACAGCAGCGTTTCGCGGAAATGGTCGCCATTCTTGCGGGTCAGGCCGCCGTGCTGCTCGAACCATTGCTGGCTGTTGGCATCCAGCACTTCCGACCAGATGTAGGCGTAGTAGCCGGCCGCGTAGCCGCCCATGATGTGGCTGAAGTACGGGGTGCGGTAGCGCGGTGGCACCGGCGGATAGTTGATGCCGTCGGCGCTCAGCGCGTCAGCCTCGAACTTGATCACCCCGGCGGCGTCCGGCACCTGGCCGACCGCCAGCTGATGCCAGCGCTGGTCAAGCATGGCCGCACCCAGGTACTCGGTGGTGGCAAAGCCCTGGTTGAACTTGGACGCGGCAATGACCTTGTCCAGCAATGCCTGCGGCATCGCCGCGCCGGTCTGGTAGTGCTTGGCGTAGTTCTTCAGCACTTCCGGCCAGTCGGCCCACATCTCGTTGACCTGGCTCGGGTATTCGACGAAGTCACGCGGCACGCTGGTACCGCTGAAGTACGGGTACTCCACGTTCGAAAACATGCCATGCAGGGCATGGCCGAACTCATGGAACATGGTGGTGGCTTCATCCCAGGTCAGCAGGGTCGGTTCGCCCGCGGCCGGCTTGGGGATGTTGAGGTGGTTGGCGACCACCGGCTGGTCGCCGGTCAGTGCCGACTGCGACACGTACGAATTCATCCACGCACCGCCACGCTTGGAATCACGCGCATACGGATCGAAGATGAAGATCGCCAGCTGGCTGCCGTCTTCATTGAACACGTCATAGACCCAGGTATCCGGGTGGTATTTGGGCAGGTCGGTACGCGGCTTGAAGTCCAGCCCGTACAGCTTGTGCGCGGCGAAGAACACGCCGTTTTCCAGCACGTTCTTCATTTCCAGATAGGGCTTGAGCTGCGATTCGTCGAAGTCGTACTTCTGCGCGCGCACTTTTTCCGAATAGAACGACCAGTCCCACGGTTGCAGCTGGAAGCTGGCTTCGCCCTTGGCACCCTGTTCGCTGTCGATCACCGCCTGCAGGTCGGCGGCTTCGCGCTTGGCATTGGCAACCGCGGCCGGCGCCAGCTTGCCGAGCATGTCGTTGACCGCCTGCGGAGTCTTGGCGGTCTGGTCTTCCAGCGCGTAGGCGGCGTAGTTCGGGTAACCCAGCAGCTTGGCGCGTTCGGCACGCAGGTTCATCACCCGCGAGATGATTTCGCGGTTGTCGAATTCGCCGCCGTGGCTGCCGCGGGCGATCGAGGCTTCGTGGATGCGCTGGCGCAGGCCGCGATCGGTCAGTTCCGATTCCGGCGGCTGGCCGGTGGTGTTGAGCAGGGTGATGACGTACTTGCCGTCCTTGCCGCGCTCCTTGGCGATGCGGGCGGCGGTGGCGATCTGGCTTTCGGTCAGGCCATCGAGCTGCTTGACATCATCAACCACCACCGCCGATGCATTGACATCCTTCAGCACGTTGTCGCTGAACCGGGTGCCCAGGCCGGCCAGTTCGGCATTCATCGCCTTCAGCCTGGCCTTGTCGGCGTCATTGAGCTTGGCGCCAGCGCGGACGAAGTTGGTGTGGTAGCGCTCGATCAGGCGCACGCCCTGCGGGTCCAGACCCAGCGAGTCGCGCTTGGCATACAGGGTCTGGATGCGGTCAAACAACTTGCCGTTGAGGTTGATGGCATCGCCATGGGCGGCAAAGCGGGTGGCGTAATCGGCGCGCAGCTTGTTGCGGGTGTCGTTGGTATCGGTGCCGACCAGGTTGAAGAACACCGTGGTCGCGCGGTCCAGCACCTGGCCGCTCTTTTCCAGCGCGATGATGGTGTTGTCGAAGGTCGGCGCCTCCGGATTGTTGGCGATGGCCTCCACTTCCTTCAGCTGCTGGGCCATGCCGTAGTCGAAGGCCGGCGCGAAATCGGCGTCCTTGATCTTGTCGAACTGCGGGTAATGCAGCGGCAGCGGGCTTTCGGCCAGGAATGGATTGCCGGCGATGGCGGCCTCGGTCGGGGTAGCGGCAGGCTGGCTATAGGCGGGCATGGCGAGTCCCAGGGTGGCGGCAAGCGCCAGAGCGAGTCGGGTGGTCATAATCGGGGTAATCCAGGGTGGACATGAGCCTGACAGCCTAACCGATGGCGCCAGCGAACACCCCGTGACCAAAGGCACGTGCAAAACCGTGTTTCCTGCCCGGATCAGCTGCCCATCAGCTCGTAATGGCGGGCAATCCAGCTGATTTCGTAGGCCAGCGCCAGCACCGCGAAGGCGCCGTGCACGCGCGCCGAGCGCAGCCGCGCCGCAGCCAGGCAGGCGACGATGAATACGCCGTTGCGCCAGTAATATTCCGGGCCCAACCGCTGCAGATAGTCGTGGCCCTTGAGCGCGGTATCGGCCAGGTCGACCGCGAACACCAGCGCCAGCAGGCCAAAGAACCAGCCGCGGCGGGCAAAAAAGTACTCCCGGTAATCGTGGTAGCCCTGCATGTTCTCCGGCAGGGCCAGCGCGCACAGCAGGTACAGCAGCAAGGCATACAGGGTGACGAACAGGTACAGATTGAAGGTCCAGGCCACGCCAGCGGACAGGTGATACTGCCACCACCAGAAATGCAGCAGGTAGACGAAGGTGAAGACCGCCCATACCCCATGGACCCAGTAGATGCCACGTTGCCCGGGATGTTCGATCAACCGTGCCACCTGACGCAGCAGATGGGTCAGGCCGAGACCGACGATCATGCCCATCAGGATGCGGATATGGGTGTAGTGGCTGGCGGCGTCGCCGATGGTGTGCAGTGAACCGGGTTGCATGGCCATTCCTCCGGCGGGATCGCAGGGATGCTGGCGAAACAGGCGCGGCGCGCAGCGGGGCAATGTTAATTGCTTTTCGGCCCGGCATGGCCCTTTGATGGGATGCCGCAGTTGGCGGAGCCTGCAATGATGGAGTGACCCATGCGCCTGTTGCCGATAATCCCTGGTGTTTGCCTGACCTTTGCCATGTGCGTGCCGATGCTGGCATCGGCCGCCAACGGTGGCTGCCCATCTGGCAAGAGTGGTCCGCAACCGTTGCCACCTGCCACCCAGGCCAAGGGCGAAGTCGATGTCCATGTCGAGGCTGAGATGGATCTTGGCCTGGAAGCCATCGCCAGCCCCGGCTGGCGTTATCGCGCTCGCACGGTGACCATTCCCGCCGGTGTCGTGATACCGCTGCATTCGCACGACAAACGGCCGGAGACCGTGATGATGAAGCACGGCGGCCTGACCATCTACGAACTCGATTGCACGGTGGGCTACACCATGCAGGAAGGGCAGGTGTATCAATCAGGCCATGGCAAACAGCATTGGGCGGTCAACGAAACGGATCACCCGGCAGTGATGTACGTGGTGGATCTGGTCAGCAAGGACTCGTTCCCGACCAGCACCACGGGTAATGGCGAGACCGAGACCGGTTCCGGGCATTGAGGGCGCGCCGGGGCGCGCAGCCATCGTAATGCTGACTGGGTCAGTCCCCGGCGCCGGCACATCACTCGATGCTCCGGCAGCCGCTGCGTCAGTCGCTTTCTAGCGGGGGCGTGCCAGCGTGGCGCGCCAGCGCGCCAGCTGCAGCTCGTCGATTTGCAAACCGTCGACCACGCGCTCGAGCCCGCCGTCCGGCTGTCGGCTCAACCACAGTGCCGCCAGTTTCAGCGATGGTGGATAGTCCACCGGAGGTGCCGGTGCCCGCTGGGGGGTTGCGGTGCTTTGCGTGTGCGCATCGCCAGCAGGCTGCAGCGGACTCGACGCTGCAGCCGGCGAGCGGAGATGGGTAACCGCCATGGGGTGATCAGAGATGCCGGTCATTCCAGTCACCGGCGAGCTCGGCCGAATGCTGGACGGGGCTGTCGTCGACCAAGCCGTTACGCATTTTCTGGCGCATGTTCCTGACCATGTGCCGGTACTGGTAACCGGCAACCAGTACCGAAAGCTGATGTGCCATGGCCTGTTCGTCATGACGCTGCAGCGCATGGATGAAACGCGACCAGCGGCCGGTGTTGGACCAGCGGGTAAAGCGCACATAGATCGAGTGCCAGTTGCCGTAGTCGGCCGGCAGGTCCGCCCAGCGCATCTTGCTGCAGGCGACCCACAGGGTGGCTTCGAGGAACTTGCGCATGGCTTTGTCGCCCCTGCTGGGACCGGGAACGCGTCGCGAGAACAGCTCTTTGTAGATCACTTCCCACTTGCGTTGACTCAGGCCAAAATCGGCGCCGACCGGACCAGGCTTGGCACTGACCATGCCGGGAAACGAGGTAGCCTCCGGCGCCAGCACCTGCTCTTCGATGCGATTGATTTTCTTGTCGAACCTGCTGGCTCCCAACGTCGACCGCAAGGAGACGCGGTTCGATGAGGCGCGTTGTTGTTCTTGTTCTTTCTGGTCTGCCATGTCCGTTCCCGTGTTAATTGAGGCATATACCTGCCCGGAACATGATTGGCTCGAACATCGTCGCACGTATATGCAACAAGTTGGAATATTCGGGTTCTGACGCAGCGATCATGTTCACTGCGCTTAACCGTTCCCACACAAAGCGCGCCGTGCTGCTTACTTTCAAATTAGTTGCATGGAATGCCTGTTCTTCAATTCACACAATACCCGCCTGAATGGTGAAGGCAGGTCTGTACGCGTGCTCCGGGCATCGCAGTATGTCGCGGCAACCTCGCTTTCCATTGCACTTTTCATCATCGAGCGAGGGTTAGGCATGAACCGTATTTTCAGCATCATCTGGGACCGTGATCTTGGGCGACACGTGGTCGCTTCCGAACTGGCTACAAGAAAGGCCAAGTCCAAATCTTCGCGTCTGGTCACCACCCTCGGTTGCGTGATGGCACTTTCGGGCACTGGTCTGTTCGCGATTTCCGCGCAGGCGCAGACGGCGTACCAGGGTGACCCTGCCAATACCGTCATCGGCGATGGTGCCAGCGGCGCCGATGGCTGCCTGGCGCTGGAGAACGGCCAAACACCAGATGGAGCTCCATCACCGCTGGCTGAGTGTCTGCACTCGACCGCAGTAGGCAACCAGGCCAATGCCGCTACTGGTGGATCCACCGCGCTGGGCGAAAAAGCCAATGCCGGATCGGATTTCTCCACCGCGCTCGGCGCCGCGACGTCGGCAGGCGAATATTCCACCGCGGTCGGCGCGGGAGCGACGGCAGATAGTCACCATGCAGTGGCGGTCGGACAGAGTGCCTATGCCACCGGCGGAAACAGCACCTCAGTCGGTACCAATTCCTGGGCAACGGGTGAGCACGCGACTAACGTAGGTTACGGCGGCAAGGCCACGGCAACCGACTCCACCTCGCTGGGCTTCAAGGCCAATGCCACTGGCGAATCCTCGCTGGCGGCGGGTGCGAACACGAGCGCGAGTGGTGCCCAGAGCCTCGCTGCGGGTGTAAGTGCCAAAGCCAGTGGCGCCAATTCGATTGCCATCGGCAACAAAGCCACGGTTTCGGCGCAGCAGGGTGTAGCAATCGGCGACGGCACCAGTGCCGGTGACAATGGCGTGGCATTGGGCAACCAGGCCGACGCCATCGGTAAAGGCGCAACCGCGCTGGGGCCGCTTGCCACTGCCGCAGGAAGTAATTCGGTGGCGACCGGGTCCTATGCCACCAGCGGTGGCAGCGGAGCGATCGCACAGGGTCTGTTTTCCACTGCCAATGGCGATAACTCATTGGCATCCGGTTCGATGTCCAGCGCTGCAGGGCAGGACAGCATCGCATTGGGCCACTCGGCCAGTGCTGCGGGCGACAGTTCAATTGCCGCAGGCTGGAATGCCGCGGCCTCCGGCAGCACCAGCGTGGCGCTGGGCTCGAACGCGACTGCCACCCGTGACCGCAGCATCGCGATTGGTGACGGAGCCAGCAGCGACAGCGGTACCGCCATCGGCTTTGGCGCCAGCACCGAGGCCGCCGCAACCCTGGCCTTGGGTTATATGGCCAAGGCCGGCGGTGGTAATGCCATTGCCCTGGGTGACATGTCCGAAGCCCAGGGGTACTGGACCACGGCAATAGGCGGTGGCGCCGTTGCCAACGTACTGTCCGGTACCGCGCTGGGTAATTCGGCCATGGTTACCGTGGAAGACGGTGTTGCCCTGGGTCATGGCTCGGTGGCTGATCGTGCAGCCGGCGCGAGCGGCTATGTGCCGACCGCCGCCGACGCCGACCAGCAGGCCGCCATTGCCGCTACCACCAGCACCCTGGGTGCGGTCAGCGTGGCTGACCCGAACCAGGGCATGGGTTCGGACGGCGCCAGCTATCGCCAGATCACCGGCGTGGCCGCCGGTAGCGAAGACAGCGATGCGGTCAACGTGGCCCAGCTGAAGGCAGCCGGTAGTGCTACCAGCGACGAAATCGACGCCGCCAAGACCCACTACTACAGCGTCAACGACAACGGCGTGCAGGGTGGCAACTACGACAACGATGGTGCCACCGGCGTCAATGCCATGGCCGCAGGTGTGCAGGCAAATGCCAGTGGTAGGGATTCTGCCGCTTTTGGTAGTGGAGCCAGCGCTTCAGGTGCCGAATCACTTGCCGCGGGCTGGAACGCCTCGGCCTCCGGCGGCACCGGCGTGGCGCTGGGCGCGAAAGCGACTGTCACCCGTGACCGCGGCATTGCGATTGGTGAAGCAGCCAGCAGCGATAGCGGTACCGCCATCGGCTATGGCGCCCACACCGAGGGCGCTGCAACCCTGGCCCTGGGTCATATGGCCAAGGCCGGTGGTGGTAGTGCCATTGCCCTGGGTGACTTGTCCGAAGCCCAGGGGTACTGGACCACGGCGATAGGCGGTGGCGCCGTTGCCAACGTACTGTCCGGTACCGCGCTGGGTAATTCGGCCATGGTTACCGTGGAGGACGGTGTTGCCCTGGGTCATGGCTCGGTGGCTGATCGTGCAGCCGGCGCGACCGGCTATGTGCCGACCGCCGCCGACGCCGACCAGCAGGCCGCGATTGCCGCTACCACCAGCACCCTGGGTGCGGTCAGCGTGGCTGACCCGAACCAGGGTATGGGTTCGGACGGCGCCAGCTATCGCCAGATCACCGGCGTGGCCGCCGGTAGCGAAGACAGCGATGCGGTCAACGTGGCCCAGCTGAAGGCAGCCGGTAGTGCTACCAGCGACGAAATCGACGCCGCCAAGACCCACTACTACAGCGTCAACGACAACGGCGTGCAGGGTGGCAACTACGACAACGACGGCGCAACTGGCATTAACGCCATTGCCGCGGGCGTGAACTCCACCGCGGCTGGCGAAAAAGCGATTGCAATGGGCTTCGACAGCCATGCCGCCGGCAAGTATGGTGTGGCCATCGGTAATAAAGCTGAAAGCACCGGCGACGGTGTCGCAGTGGGCAGCGGCGCAGGCAACGGCACTGTTGACAGCAGCCGCAGCGTGATGATTGGCCAAGGTGCTGGTTCGCTCAACGAAACCGCGAGCAACACCGCGGTCGGCTACGCCGCCGGCAAGAACGTGAAGGGTGATGTCGGTTTCAACACCGCCATCGGCAGCATGAACACCGGCTCCAACATCACCGGTGACTACAACACTTCGGTTGGCCACACCGCTGGTTTCGCCACGGTGGGTAGCTTCAACAACTCGATGGGTGTCAACGCCGGCCAGAACTCGATTGGCGATGCCAACGTGTCCATCGGCGTCGGCAGCGGTGCCTGGGTGGAAGGCAGCAACAACGTGGCGCTGGGCGCAGGCGCCAACAACACCGGCACCAAGAATGCACGCCTGACGGTCAGCAATGCGGTCGCCGTGGGTTATGGCGCAACCACCAATCAGGATGATTCGGTTGCGTTGGGTGCCGATGCCACGACCCATACCGCTGGTGGCGTTGCATTGGGTAGCGGCGCGGTCGCCGAGCGTGAAGCGGGCGTTGCCGGTTATGTGCCGACGGCGGCAAGTGCTGGGCAACAGGCCGCGATTGCCGCGACCACCGGTAGCCTGGCTGCGGTCAGCGTGGGTGATGCGGCCAACGGCAAGTTCCGCCAGATCACCGGCGTGGCTGCCGGTAGCGAAGACAGCGATGCGGTCAACGTCGCCCAGTTGAAGGCCGTGGGTGACGCGGCCAGCGACGAGATCGCTGCCAACAAGACCCATTACTACAGCGTCAATTCGACCGATGGCGGCAACTACGACAACGACGGCGCCACCGGTGCCGATGCGATTGCCTCGGGCAAGGATGCCAATGCCGCCGGTGACCAGGCGGTTGCGATGGGCCTGGGCAGCAATGCCAGCGCCGTCGACAGCGTGGCCATCGGTAACGGCGCGGTCGCCAGCCATGGCAACAGCATCGCCCTGGGCGCGGGTTCGGCGACCACGGTCGGTGCCGAGACGGGCTACAACGCCGCCTACGTGGGCATGAGCAATTCGCTCGGCGAGATGAACATCGGCGGTCGCAAGATCACCGGCGTGGCCGCCGGCTCGGCGCCGACCGATGCGGTCAACGTCAGCCAGCTCGATGGTGGTGTCAGCTATGCCATCGACAAGTCGAAGGAGTACACCGACAACAGCATCACCGACATCAGCGGCGATATCACCAACTTTGGCGATGACATCACCAACATCCAGGGTGACATCACCGATATCCGCAACATCATCAACAATCTGCCGGACAACGGTGGTGGTACTGGTGGCGGCGGTAACCAGATGTTCGTCGCCAGCGATGACGTCAGTGCCAACCTGCCGGCGGCGACCGGTAGCAACTCCGCGGCCGGCGGCGCCGGTGCGGTGGCCAGTGGTGACCAGGCGACCGCGGTCGGCAACGACAGCCTTGCCAGCGGCAGCAACAGCACCGCGATGGGCAATGGTGCGGTAGCCAGCGCCGATGACAGCACCGCGATTGGCCAGGGTGCCAAGGCCAGCCATGCCAACAGCGTGGCCCTGGGTGCCGGTTCGGCGACCACAGTGGGCGCGCAGACCGACTACGATGCCGCCTATGTCGGCACCAGCAGCTCGACCGGCGAAGTCAACATCGGTAACCGCACCATCACCGGTGTGGCCCCGGGTATTGCCGGTACCGACGCGGTCAACGTCAACCAGCTCAATGGCGGTGTCAATTACGCCATCAACCAGTCCAACAGCTACACCGACGCCCGCATCAACGATATCCAGGGCGATGTGTGGAACGTCCAGGACGGCTACCGGGCTGGCGTGGCTTCGGCCATGGCGATGACCGGCATTCCGCAGGCGTACCTGCCGGGCAAGAGCATGCTGGGCGTGGGCATGAGTGGCTACGAGGGTGAGTACGGCATGGCTGTCGGCCTGTCGGGCATCACCGAGAATGGCCGCTACGTGTACAAGGCTTCGGCCAGCGGCAACAGCAACCGCGACTGGGGCTTCTCGGTCGGCGCCGGTATCCAGTGGTAAGCCAGAAGAACTTCAAGGACATACGAATGAACATCCGCATCAACAAAGGCCTTCTGGCCGTCGTCGCCGCCAGCACTCTGCTGGCGGCCTGTACCCACGTCAGCAGCAACATCAACGATGAAGGCCGTGCCGAGCAGATTGTGTTCCCGCAGGCCGACAAGGCGGTGCTGAAGGAAGGGACGTTCCCGACCGTGGAAGCCCTGCGCCAGATCGGCCCGGGCGTGACCAAGGATCAGATGTATCAGTTGCTGGGCCGCCCGCATTTCAACGAAGGGCTGGCCGGCGTGCACGAGTGGGACTACCTGTTCCACTTCCGCGATGGCGATGAAGTGACCACCTGCCAGTACAAGGTCATCTTCGACAAGGACTACCACGGCCAGACGTTTGCCTGGTCACCGGCCGAATGCGCCGACCGCCTGCAGCAGCAGCCTGAAGAGGTAGCGGAGGTCGATACGCCGGAAGCATTCAGCCTGTCCGCTGATTCATTGTTCCGCTTTGGCGGTGGCAGTGAGGCTGACATGTTGCCGGATGGCCGTGCGGAGGTGGCCGACATCGCCGCCAGGCTCAACGAGGCACAGGTGGTGCGGGTGCTGGTGGTGGGCCACACCGACCGTATCGGCTCCAGCGAGGCCAACCAGCGCCTGTCGCAACAGCGCGCTGACACCGTCCGCCAGATCCTGATCAACAACGGTCTGGCGGCTGATCGCGTGCTCGCGGTCGGCAAGGGTGAGGCCGAGCCGGTCAGCGAAGGCTGCCAGGGCGAGCGGGCGACGCCTGCGCTGGTGCAATGCCTGCAGCCGGATCGCCGCGTGGACGTGATTGCCGAAGGGATCTGAGCGCGCTGAATCCGCAGAAGGCCACGGCCGTGGGGTCGTGGCCTTCTGCATGCGTCACCGGCTGGCATCGAGCCCGCGATTCTTGATCAGGGCCACGGTTTCTGGCCGTTCTGACCGCTATCTTCGAATCGAAGCAGCGCATATCGTCGCAGTGCGCTGTCGATAGGACAGTAGCTGCGGCCACCCCTGGCACGCCGCAGGCGGGAGGCCTGTATCGGCGGGTATCCAGAGGAATGTATGGGAGAGGCACGCGCCGGAGGCGCGGAGCCGCCTGGACAACAGCTATCACGTAACCGTGACACGAATTATGATTGTGTCGGCATGATCAGGCAGGAAGCGATGCCAATGCGACCTGGAATCAAGGGGACTGCCTCATCATGAAGAAAAAGATAATCATCGCCGATGACCACCCGGTCGTGATGCTGGGTGCCAGGATGCTTATCGAGAACGCCGGTCTGGGTGAGGTGGTGGCCGAGGTCACCACCCCGGCCGAGCTGCACGAAGCGTTGGCCAGCCACGAATGCGATCTGTTGATCGCCGATCTATCGATGCCGGTGCCGGGCATGGTCGATGGCTACGGCATGATTGCCGGTGTGCGCCATCGCTATCCACAGTTGCCGATTCTGCTGATGACCAGCATGGCCAACATCGGCATCCTCGAGCGACTGCTGGTGCTGGGTAACATCGGCGTGGTTGGCAAAGGCGCCGACATGGATGAACTACCTTCGGCCGTGCACGCGGTCAACCGCGGCAGCACCTACGTCAGTCGCGAAATCCGCGCGCGCCGGGAGGGCATGCATGAGGCCGGCGCCACTGCTGCACATGGTTCACTGGACTTGCTGTCGCCCAAGGAAATGGAAGTCGTGCGGCTGCTGCTGTCCGGGCTCTCGGTGACCCAGGTGGCCGAGGCGCTGCATCGCAGCAAAGCCACCATCAGCCGGCAGAAACACAGCGCAATGAAGAAGCTGGCGGTCAGGAACGACGTCGAGCTTTACGAGATTGCCAGAGCAGGTCTTTGATATGTCCTGTAATCGCCATGCGGTAGAGCGGGGCACAACGCGCGGGAAGACAACGGCCACAGGCAATGGCCTGTGGATGTCATGGGCTGCGCAGCGGGTTGCTCTGGCCGTGGCGTTGTTGTTGCTTGTGTTGCTGGCCTGCCAACCTGCATATGCGCAGCAGGCGGCCGCGCGGCAGGCGGCGGATCAGACTTCAGCACCGGCACTCAAGCTGCTGGATCGATCAGCGGGCAGTGGCGTACAGGTGGCATTGAATCCCCGGCAACAGGCCTGGCTGAAGGCGAAGCCGGAACTGGTGCTGGGCATCGAAACGGAAGACTATCCGCCGTTGGCCATGAATGTCGATGGCGAGCACTGGGAAGGATTGGCCGCCGACGTGGCGGGACAGATCGGTGCCAGCCTGCATGTTCCCATCCAGTTGCGTCGTTACCGCAGTCGCGCTGATCTGCTGCGCGCACTGCGCGTTGGCGAAGTGGACTTCATCTTCAGTCCCCACGCGGACGACAAGCATGACCGCGGCCTGCCGACGCTGCCCATAGCCACCAACGGACTGGTCCTGGTCCGGCTGATCGGGGACACATTCCGGGGTGAGCATGCGCCCCGGATCTCGCTGCTGACCTACAGCAGCCACCGGATGGGCGCCGATGCTGCCCGCAAGCTGGTCAGTAGCGACGCGGTGAAGAGCTACCCGAGCGCCTTCGACGCATTGGCGGCGGTCGCCTATGGCGACGCCGAGGCGTTCGTGGGTGATTCGATTTCCGCGTACTACTTCGTCAACCGCAACTTCTCCAACGAATTGCGTATCGTCGGCAGCGTCGGCCAGACCGGCGAATCGTTCCATTACCTGGTCGACGATCGGCATCGGCCACTGCTCGACATTCTGGATGCGGCGCTGCTGGCGCTGAAGGCCGACGGCGAGCTGGCACGCGCGGTCGAGCGCTGGAGTGGCGGCGGCGTCGCCGGCGATCAGCGCATGATGCTGTCGGATGAGGCCATCGCCTGGCGGAAGGCTCATCAGCGACTGAGGATCGGCGTGCCCAGGAACTACGCGCCACTGTCGTACATGGGCGAGGACGGGGTCTATTACGGCGTGACCGCCGACCTGTTGTCGGCGCTGCAGGGCAAGTCCGGGCTGGAGATGCAGCTGACTCCCTATTCGGACATCGGTGATGCCATCGAGGCGCTGGAACGTGGCGAGGTCGATGTGGTCGCTGACCTGAGCGATACGCCTGAGCGGGAACGTACCCTGCGCTTCTCGCGCAGTTATCTTTCCAGCCCCTGGGTGCTGGCGGTGCGCGCGGGTTCAGGGATCCGGTCATTGTCGGATCTGGAAGGGAAAACGCTGGCGCTGCCGCGTCATCATGCGTTGATACCGCTGCTGCGCAGGACCCATCCGAAAATCCGCATCGAAGCGGCGCACGGTGTGTCTGACGCTTTTTCGTTGCTGGCCGAAGACAAGGCCGACGCGGTCCTGCAACCGGCCATCAATGCCAATTACTTCATCTCGCGCTACTACCCCGGCAAGATGGAGATCCGCAATGTCGTCGATTTTCCACCGTCCGAGTCATCGTTCGCGGTGCGTCGTGAGGACGAAGGCCTGGCCCGGTTCCTCGACGGTTTCCTGCTGGAAGTCAGTCCCAACGAATTGAGTGTGATGGCCAATCGCTGGCGTGACAAGGCGCCGGCCGTGGTCGCCTCGTGGGTCGATTACCGGCGCGTGATCTATCGCGCGATCATCCTGTTCCTGTGCATCGCCGCTGGCGTGATTATCTGGAACACCTATCTGCGCAGCCAGATCCGCCGTCGCAAGCTGGCCGAAGAAGCGATGGAAGGCCAGCTCAGCTTTCTGCGGACCATGGTCAATGGCATGCCGAACCCGAAGTATGCCTGGGACACGCGCCGGGGACTGGTGCTGCACAACACCGCCTATCTGGAAGCGCTGGGCACCAGTGCCGATGCGCTCGCCCTTGACCGGCCAGTGGGCGAGGGCATGCTGGACCCGCAGAGCGTCCGTGATTTCAGCGCCGCGCACTACAAGGCGATGGCGTTGCAGGAACGCATCATGGAAGATCGCCGTGTGCTGATCCATGGTCGGCCGGTCGACATCTATCACTGGGTGATCCCCTACCAGGATGCCGCCGGCCAGGCCATCGGCGTGATCGGCGGCTGGATCGACATGACCGAGCGCCGTGAGCTCATCGATGAACTCAAGCGGGCCAAGGAACTTGCCGACGAAGCCAACCACAGCAAGAGCACCTTCCTGGCAACCATGAGCCACGAGATCCGGACCCCGCTCAATGCCGTGATCGGCATGCTGGATCTGGCGCTGAAAAAACAGGGTGCCAACGAGAAGCAGATGCTGCGGGTCGCGCACGATTCAGCGGTCAGCCTGCTGGAGCTGCTGGGTGACATCCTCGACATCTCCAAGATCGAATCAGGCAACATCGTCATCGAACCGGCGCCGACCCGCCTGCGCCCGATCCTGGACTCGGTGATGCAGCTGTTCCAGGGCACCTGCGAGCAGAAAGGCCTGCGGCTGTCGCTGGATTTCGACCCGACCCTGGATGGCTGGCTGCTGCTGGATCCGATCCGCTTCAAGCAGGTGCTGTTCAACATCGTCGGCAATGCGGTCAAGTACACCGATCATGGTGGCATTGATGTGCACGTGCAGCGGCAACCTGCAACAGATGGGCTGGTACCTTTTTCGGTGGAGGTCAAAGACACCGGCATCGGCATATCGGTCGAAGAGCAGGAAAAACTGGCATCGCCTTTCTATCAGGCCAAGGGTGCGCGTGGCGGTACCGGACTGGGTCTGTTCATCAGCAAGACCCTGTGCCAGATGATGAATGGATCGCTGCAACTGTGCAGCGAAGCCGGCCGAGGCACCACCGTGCATTTGAACTTCGCTGTCGCCAGCAGCGAAGCACCAGTGGCAATCGCGCCGCCGGAGAGCGTTGAATCAATCCCGTCGGCCGCTCGCCTGCGCGTGCTGGTCGCCGATGACCATCCGGCCAACCGGATGCTGCTGCAAAGCCAGTTGGAACACCTGGGACAGGACGTGGTGGCATGCGCCGATGGCCGCGAGGCACTGGCGGTGTGGTCGCAAGGCCGCTTCGATGTGGTCATCACCGACTGCAGCATGCCGGAAATGGACGGTTATCAACTGGCGCGTGCGATCCGCCAACAGGAAAGCCAGCAGAGCCGGCCTGCCTGCGTGATCCTGGGCTTTACCGCCAATGCCCAGCAACAGGTGCGGCAACGCTGCATCAATGCCGGCATGAATGATTGCCTGTTCAAACCGATCGAATTGTCCCGCCTGGAGAGCGCGCTGGCGATGGTCAGCCAGGCCGGTCGCGGTGACGACCAGCAGCAGCGCCTGCATGCATACCGGGCACAACTGTCACGCATCACCGGTGCCACGCCGTCGTCGGTAAACCTGTTGCTGGACAAGATGCTGGAAGCCAGTCGCGGCGACCGTCTGCAGCTGGCCGAGGCCGGTGATCCGCAAGTGATGGGCAAGGTCGCGCACCGGATCAAGGGCGGCGCGGCGATGTTGGCCGCGGAGTCGCTGATGCAGGCAGCCGAAGCGCTGGAACAGGCATGCGAACAGGAGGGCGTCGCATTGGCAACCGTGGAGCAGCTGCGCACGAGGTTGCTGCAGCTGACCGATGCTCTGATCGTCGACCTCGAAGCCGCCGTTCAGCCGTAGCGCAGCCGCACCCGCGCCTGTCCGCGAGCCTGGCTTCGTTGTGTCGTTGTGGATGGGGGAGTTGACCCACAGACGACAACGCCGGCATCAAGCCGGCGTTGTTGTTGATTGCAGGAAAGCGATGTCTCAGCCGCGGCTGACCGCGTACACCGCTTCGGCCACCCGGTCCAGGCTGCTGGAACTGAGCGCGGCCACGCAGATGCGACCGGTGCCGACGGCATAGATGGCGTACTGATCGCGCAGGCGGTCTACCTGTTCCTTGCTCAGCCCGGAATAGGAGAACATGCCGGCCTGCTGCTGGATGAAGGCGAACTCCGGTGCGCCCAGCGTGGCCAGCTTGCTGACCAGGCCGGCGCGCAGGCGATGGATGCGATCGCGCATTTCGCCCAGCTCGCTTTCCCACATCGCACGCAGTTCGGTGCTGCCCAGCACGCCAGCCACCAGCGCCGCGCCGTGGGTCGACGGGCTGGACCAGTTGGCGCGGATGGTGCGCTTGATGTTGGACTGCACGCGCTTGGCTTCGTCACGGTCGGCGGCGACGATCGACAACGCGCCCACGCGCTCGCCATACAGCGAGAAAGATTTCGAGTAGGAACTGGCGACCACGAATGCCGGTATGCCCGATGCGCCGAACAGGCGGATGGCGGTGGCGTCGGCGTCGGTGCCCTTGTCGAAGCCCTGGTAGGCGATGTCGATGAATGGCAGCAACTGCCGTTGCTTGACCAGTTCGACCACCTGTTGCCACTGGCCAGCGGTCAGATCAACGCCGGTCGGGTTATGGCAGCAGGCATGCAGCAGGACCACGGTGCCGGCCTCCAGCTTGCCCAGATCTTCCAGCATGCCATCGAAATCCAGGCCATGGCTGGCCGGGTCGTAGTAGCGGTAGTCACTGACCTCGAAACCGGCATTGCCGAACACCACCCGGTGGTTCTCCCAGCTCGGGTTGCTGATCGCAATCCTGGCCTTGGGCAGGGTCTTCTTCAGGAAGTCGGCGCCAACCCGCAAGGCTCCGCTGCCACCGATGGTCTGCGAGGTCGCCACCCGGCCGGCCGACAGCAGTTCGGAGTCGGCGCCAAACAGCAGCTTCTGGGTTTCCAGATCGTAGGCGGCCAGCCCGTCAATTGGCAGATAGCCGCGCGGCTTGGCGGCATCGGCGAGGGCTTTTTCCACCTGTTCCACGCATTTGAGCAGCGGGATGCGGCCCTGTTCGTCGTAATAGATGCCAACGCCAAGGTTGACCTTGCCGGGGCGAGTGTCAGCGTTGTAAGCGTCGGTCAGACCCAGGATGGGGTCGCCGGGGACCAGTTCGACGGATGCAAATTGGGACACGAGTCGGAGCCTGTGCAGTGGGGAGGGGAGAGATGGAATCAAACCCCGCAATCGTAACAGGGCCAGCCGCGGACGGCACTGCCACGGCAACGGTTACTGCCGCAACCATGCCCGGGAAAGGAGGTCGCCGAAGCCCCAGGTGGCGGGCCGGACGAGCTGGGCCGCGGCGAGCGGCGGGTGTCGCCACCGCCGGGGCTGCCGCTTTGCCGGCGAAGCGCCTGACCCACGGCCGGCGCGGTCGCCGCGGGACCGGACAGGCCGTTATACTCATGGGTCGCTTTGGCGTTGCCTGACAAGCATTTGTCTTTGATTTCAAAAGCTTGCCGGACACATTTAATCCAAAATCACATTTATGGCGGCGCGTCGCCTGCGAGCGACTGCGAAGCCAGGAAACCCAAGCCGTATGCGCCTTTCCACCATCAAGCTAGCCGGTTTCAAATCCTTCGTGGATCCGACCACGCTGCACCTGCCGACCAACATGACCGGGGTGGTCGGCCCCAATGGCTGCGGCAAGTCCAACATCATCGACGCGGTGCGCTGGGTGATGGGCGAGAGCTCGGCCAGCCGCCTGCGCGGTGATTCGCTGACCGACGTGATCTTTTCCGGTTCGGCCGCGCGCAAGCCGGTCTCGCAGGCCACCGTCGAGCTGATCTTCGACAACAGCGACCACACCATCTCCGGTGAGTTCGCCGCCTTCAATGAAATCTCGGTCAAGCGTCTGGTCAGCCGCGACGGCACCAGCAGCTATTACCTCAATGGCACCAAGTGCCGGCGCCGCGACATCACCGATCTGTTCCTCGGTACCGGCCTCGGCCCGCGCAGCTACTCGATCATCGAGCAGGGCATGATCAGCCAGATCATCGAAGCGCGCCCGGAAGACCTGCGCGTGTATCTGGAAGAAGCCGCCGGCATCTCCAAGTACAAGGAACGCCGCAAGGAAACCGAAACCCGCATCCGCCATACCCGCGAAAATCTCGACCGTCTGGGTGACCTGCGCGAGGAAATCACCAAACAACTGGAGCATCTGAAGCGCCAGGCCAAGCAGGCCGAGCAGTACCAGGCGCTGCAGGAAGAACGCAAGGTCAAGGACGCCGAATGGAAGGCGCTCGAGTACCGCGGCCTGGATGGTCGACTGCGCGGTCTGCGCGAGGCGCTGGCGCAGGAAGAAACCAAGCTGCAGCAGCTGATCGCCGAGCAGCGCGAGGCCGAAAGCCGGATCGAGACCGATCGCGTGCGCCGCGAGGAAGCGGTCGAGGCATTGAGCCGGGCGCAGGGCGAGGTCTATCAGGTGGGCAGTACGCTGGCCCGGGTCGAGCAGCAGATCCAGCATCAACGCGATTTGACCGAGCGCGTGCGCAAGGCGCATGAAGAGGCGGCGACCGCTCTGGCCGAACTGGGCCAGCACATCAGCGGCGACCAGACCCGATTGAATGTATTGCGCGAGTCGGTGGCCGATGCCGAGCCGCAGCTGGAACAGATGCGCGAAGAAGACCTGTTCAAGCAGGACGCGCTGCAGGAGGCCGAAGCGCGCCTGTCCGACTGGCAGCAGCGCTGGGAAACCCATAGCCGCGACTCGGCCGAGGCCTCACGCGCTGGTGATGTCGAACGCACCCGCGTCGATTACCTCGACCGCCAAGCGCTGGAAGCCGAACGTCGCCGCGAGGCATTGGCCAGCGAACGCAGCGGCCTGGATCTGAGCGCACTGGCCGCGGCGTTCGAGCAACTGCAGGAACAGCACGACACCCAGAAGGAATCGCTGGAAACCCTGACCGAGCAGGTCGAGGCCCGCAAGCAGGCCGCCAGCGACGTGCAGGAGCAGCAACGCAGCACCCAGACTGAGCTGTCGAATCTGCGCAAACAGGCACAGGAAGCGCGTGGTCGGCTGTCTTCATTGGAAACCCTGCAACATGCCGCGCTCGGCCAGGAGCAGGGCGCGGCGGTGGCATGGCTGAAGGCGCGCGGGCTGGATGACGCCCGCCGCGTCGGTGAGTCGCTGAGCGTCGAACCCGGTTGGGAAAACGCGGTTGAAGGCGCGCTCGGTCAGCTGATCGAAGGCGTGTTGATTGACGCCCCGGAAGCGCTGGTCGATGCATTGGGTGAACTTGGCGAAGGCCGCATCGCACTGGTATCGGGTGACACCGCGCCGCTGCAGGTCGCCGCCACCTCGCTGGCGGCCAAGGTGCAGGGCCCCACCGCGATCCGCCGGCTGCTGGCGCGCCTGCACGTGGCCGATGATCTGAACGCCGCGCGGCAGTTGTTGCCGACTCTGGATGCGGGCGAATCGGTGATCACCCGTGACGGCGAGCGTCTCGGCGCCGGTTGGGTGCGTATCGTCCGCTCGGGTGCTGCCAAGCAGGGCGCACTGCTGCGCGAGCGCGACATCCAGGCGCTGCGTACGGAAATCCAGACCCTGCAGCAGCGTGAAGCCGAACTTGAACACCGGCAGGCGACGCTGCGTGACCAGTTGCTGGCCGCCGAACAACAACGCGAGGATGCCCAGCGTGCGCTGTACATGGCCCACCGCAGCGTCTCCGAACTGGCCGGCCAGCTGCAAAGCCAGCAAGGCCGGCTGGAATCGACCCGTGCGCGGATGGACAAGGTCGACAGCGAACTGGCGCAACTGATTGAAACCCTGGACGCCAGCCGCGAACAGGCCCGCGAAGCGCGCTCCAAACTCGAAGACGCGGTTACCCGCATGGGCGATCTGGAAGGCAGCCGGCAGGCACTGGAAGCCGAACGCCGGCAGCTGGTCGATGCCCGCGACCAGGCCCGCGAAGCCGCCCGCGCATCGCGCGACGCTACCCACGCACTGGCACTGACCCTGGAAAACCAGCGCACCCAGATTGCCTCGTTGAGCCAGGCGCTGGATCGAATGGGCAGCCAGCGCGGGCAGCTGGACTCGCGGGTCGCCGAACTGACCTCGCAGCTCAACGACGGCGATACGCCGGTGCAGGATCTGGAAGCCCAGCGCCAGGCCGCGCTGGAACACCGGGTCACCGCCGACCGCGCACTGGGCGAGGCGCGCTCGGTGCTGGAAGGGATCGACAACCAGTTGCGCCAATACGAGCAGACCCGCCACCAGCGCGATGAACAATCGCTGGCCCAGCGCGAGCGCATCTCGCAGCGCAAGCTCGATCAGCAGGCGCTGGTGCTGAAGGCCGACCAGTTGTCCGAGGCGGTGGTCGCCGCCGGCTTCGTCCTCGAAGATGTCATCAACACCTTGCCGGAAGTAGCCAACGTCAGCGACTGGGAACAACTGGTCAACCAGATCGATGGCCGCATGCGCCGGCTGGAACCGGTCAACCTGGCCGCCATCCATGAGTACGGCGAAGCCTCGCAGCGTTCCGAATATCTGGACGCGCAGAACGCCGACCTGACCACCGCGCTGGAAACCCTGGAAGAAGCCATCCGCAAGATCGATCGCGAAACCCGTGGCCGCTTCAAGGACACCTTCGACCGGGTCAATGCCGGCGTCCAGCAGCTGTATCCGCGGTTGTTCGGCGGTGGCCATGCCTATCTGGAACTGACTGGCGAGGATCTGCTCGACACCGGCGTCTCGATCATGGCGCGGCCGCCGGGCAAGCGCGTGTCCAACATCTCGCTGCTGTCCGGTGGTGAGAAGGCAATGACCGCGGTGGCGCTGGTATTCGCCATCTTCCAGCTCAATCCGGCGCCGTTCTGTCTGCTCGACGAAGTCGACGCACCGCTGGACGAAGCCAACGTTGGTCGCCTCGCCAACATGGTCAAGGAGATGAGCGAGAAGGTACAGTTCCTGTTCGTCAGCCATAACAAGGCGACCATGGAAGCCGCCAACCAGCTCAGTGGCGTTACCATGCGGGAACCGGGCGTCAGCCGGCTGGTGTCGGTCGACCTGGAAGAAGCCGCGCGCCTGGCTGGCGCGGCCTGAACGAGAGCGGTCTGAACAAGAACGGTCTGAACAAGAACGGTCTGAACAAGAACTGGCGGAGAACCCCAACGTGTCCGACATGGCAATGCTTCGAATCGGCATCCTGATTGCCGGCGTCATCCTGCTGGCGACCATCTTTTTCTTTGGCCGCCCCAAGAAGCCCAGTCAGGGCCGCCGGCTGGAGCCGGGCGAACGCGACAACACCCGGGTCGAGCCGAGCCTGGCCACCGACGACGAAATCGAACGTGCCGATTACAGCGGCGATGAAGTCAGCCAGCCGGAGCTGGGGCTGGGGGCGGCCGCGGTTGAATCGGACCTGGGCAAGCGTCCGAACCAGGATTTCGACAAGATCGTCTCGCTGTACGTGGCGGCCAAGGCCGGCAACACCCTGCGCGGCGAGGACATCGTGGTCGCCGCGGAAAAGACCGGGCTGACCTTCGGTCACATGAATGTGTTCCACCGATTGATCGACAACAAGCCGGAGCTGGGCCCGGTCTTCAGCATGGCCAACATCCTGCAGCCGGGCAGTTTCGACATGGCCAACATCCGCGAACTGGAAACCCCGGCCATTGCATTCTTCCTGACCCTGCCAGCGCCGATCACCGCGCTGGAAGCCTGGGAAAAACTGCTGCCCAACGTCGAACGCATGGCCGAACTGCTGGACGGCGTGGTCCTGGATGACAGCCGCAACACCCTTGGCCGTCAACGCATCCAGCACATCCGCGAAGAACTGCGCGGTTACGACCGCCAGCACGAAGCCCCGCCGCTGACCAAGGCCCCGCGCTGGTGAGCCCGTAGAGCGCAGCTCGCTGCGCCACAGACAGAACCCGTCACCAGACAGTTCCAGCGCAGCAAGCTGCGCTCTACAACAACACCTCTGGTAGAGCGCAGCTCGCTGCGCTACAGACAGAACCCGTCACCAGACAGTTCCAGCGCAGCAAGCTGCGCTCTAC
>NZ_LDJL01000010.1 GCF_001431405.1 Pseudoxanthomonas dokdonensis | reverse complement strand
AACACGCTCTCCGCAGTCTTGAAGCCAAGCATCCGCACCGCTGCAGTTGAGTGCCCCCAACCGACAACCCAAAACTAACCCAGGCCTACTCGCCAAGCGCCCCTCAATACAAATCCACCGGATCCACATCCAGCGACCAGCGCACTTTGCGTGCTTCCAGTAGTGCCGGGATCCGGGGCAGGGCTTCATCGAGGCGGCGATGCAGGTCGCGGCGCTGGGGGGCGCTGAGTAGTAGTTGGGCGCGGTGGAAGCCGGCGCGGCGGGGCATGGGGGCGGGCAGGGGGCCCTGGATTTCCAGGGTGGTGTCGGACTGGCCCAGTGCATGGCGCGCGGCCTGCAGGAATTCGCGGGCGGTGTCGATATGTTTGGCTTCGGCGCGCATCAGTGCCAGGTGTCCGAACGGCGGAAAACCCGCCAGCTCGCGTTGCTGCTTTTCCTGCCGTGCAAAGGCGTGATAACCACCGTTGATCAGCGTTGTCAGCAACGGGTGATCCGGGTGGTGGGTCTGCAGCCAGACCTGGCCGGGTTTGAGTGCGCGACCGGCGCGACCGGCGACCTGGATCAATAATTGCGCGAGTTTCTCGCCGGCACGGAAATCGGCGGAAAACAATCCTTCATCGACACCGACCACCACCACCAGTGTCAGCTGTGGCAGGTCGTGGCCTTTGGCCAGTATCTGGGTACCGATCAGAATACCGGGCTGATCACCGATCGCCTGCAATTGTTTGGCCAACGCATCGCGACGCTGGGTGGTACTGCGGTCGATGCGGAAAATCGGTATGTCGCTGAATTTCTCGCCCAGCACTTCTTCCAGCCGTTCGGTGCCGATGCCCTGCGGTTGCAGCGCCAGGCCACCGCAATCCGGGCAGGCCGGCGGGGTCGGCTGGCGGGCGCCGCAATGGTGGCATTGCAGGCGTCGGCCGCCGGCATGCACGGTCATCGGGGTCAGCTGCTGCTCGGTGCTGCAGCGCTTGCAGTGCGCGCTCCAGCCGCAGTCATGGCACAGCAGCACCGGCGCGTAGCCGCGGCGGTTCTTGAACACCAGCACCTGGCCGCCGGCATCGACGGTGCGGCGGATCTGCTGCAGGGTTTCCGGCAGCAGGCCGCCTTCCAGCAGCCGCTTGCGCGCATCGATCACACGCACGCTGGGCGGCTGTGCGTTGCCGGCCCGCTGCGGCAGGCGCAGGGTCAGGTAACGGCCGCTGTCGGCGTTGTGCAGGGTTTCCAGCGACGGTGTGGCGCTGCCCAGCAGCACCGGGATGTCCAGGGCCTTGGCGCGGACCAGGGCGAAATCGCGGGCGTGGTAGCGGATGCCGTCCTGCTGCTTGTAGCTGCCGTCATGTTCTTCGTCGACGACAATCAGACCCGGCTCAGGCAATGGGCAGAAGATCGCCGAGCGGGTGCCGACCACCACCCGCGCCTCGCCGCGCAGGCATGCGGCCCAGGTGCGCGCACGTTCGCCGTCGTTGAGGCCCGAATGCAAGGCATGCACCGGCACCCCCAGGCGCGCGCTGAAGCGGCCCAGCGTCTGCGGTGTCAGGCCGATTTCCGGCACCAGCACCAGCGCCTGTTTGCCGCGTTGCAGGCAGTCGGCGATCAGTTGCAGGTAGACCTCGGTCTTGCCGCTGCCGGTTACCCCGTCGAGCAGGAACGGGGAGAAGCCGTCGCTGGCCAGCACCGCATCGACGGCGCGGCGCTGGTCCTCGTTCAATGCCGGTCCCGGCTGCGGCGCCGGCACGCTGGCGTCGGCGGCCAGTTCGATGCGCTCGGCCAGATCGCGCTTGGCCAGGCTGCGGGCGGCGCTCCGCCAGCCCGGATGCAGGACGTCCAGCAGCTCCTCGTCAACCGCGTCGGCCTGCAGCGCATCGGCCAGCTGCCGCGGCTTGCTGCCTTCACGCAGTCGGCTGCGCTGCTGCTGGCCCAGCTCGGTCAGCCGCCAGCCCCAGCTGGCGGTGGATGGCAACGGCTCGCCCTGTCGCAGCAGGGTCGGCAGCGCGGTGGCGATGACCTCGCCCAGCGGCGCGTGGGTGTAGCGGGCCAGCCAGCGCAGCGAGGCCAGCAGCTCGCCCTGCAACAGCGGCGTCTGGTCCAGCCAGGCGTGGGCATGGCGCAGCGCGCTGCTGTCGACCGCGTCGGCCGCATCCGCGGCGTCGGCAACCGCGACCACCACCCCGACCAGGTCCCGCGGGCCGAACGGCACCCGCAGCCGGCGGCCGACGTCGGCGGCGACCGGCGTCGGCGTACCCGGCGGCGGGGCGTAGTCGAAGGCCTGCGGCAGCGGCACGGGGAGGGCGACTTTCAGGCGCAAGGGGCGATCGCGGCAGACAAAGTGGGGTGCAGTTTAGCGGGCCGGGCAAGCGGCGTCGGCGCCCGCCCAAGTTGCGCACTGTTGCTAGCGGGGGCCGTGACGAAGATCACGCAAATGGTTGTGCCACAAAGGGATTCGGGTTTATCCACACTTGCTGTGGATAAATCTGTGCATGGCGGTCGTGCTTCACGGCATATGCACACCAATACAAGCCTCCGAGTCAGGTTGGCGAAAAAAACGCCACGCTGATATTTGTCAGCAATATCAACAAGATAAGCGTGAAACACGATTGCAACAGAGACCCCGGCGGGGGTGTTGCCTGAAGACATGACGATCCGGTGACCGCTGTGCACAACATATTTTGGCGTAAACCCTTGTGGCGATTGGGAGAGCAGATTTGACGGCGCTGTCAAGCTGCTAAAGGTGACTCCGGGAAGGCTATGATTTGGGCCATGAGCAGTAAATTCCATGGCTGAAAAGTCCACCGGTTCGCCACCGGCCGTCAGTGCGTTCCTGCGCGGGGTCGAACGCCGCGCCAGCCTGCTTGCCGGGCTGCAGGTGGGCAACCAGGCTGGCGGTGACCAGGCCGTGTCGGCGGCCATGCGTGCCTTCAGCCGCCAGGCTGGCGAGCAACCGCTGGCCGACTGGCCGCAGCGCTTCTGGCGGCTGCTGGCGGCGGTGCCGGGCCTGCGCCAGGAGGTGCCGGCCAAGCCGCCCGCCCCGTTGTGGACCCAGCCACCGGCCACCCATCTGGCCGGGCTGCACGCCAGCGACCGGCTGGCGCTGTTGCTGCGGCTGGTGGCCGGACTGGACGAAGCACAGGCGGCGCAGGCACTGGGGCTCGCTGCCGCTGACTACCAGCAGGCGCTGGCCGCGGCGTGTCCGCGTCTGCCGGACGGGCAACCGGATGCGAGCGGCTGGCGGCAACTGGCCGAAACCCTGCAACAGCAACTGCGCGAGCTGCCGCCCGAGCGGCTGGCGGCGCTGGCACGGCTGCGCGAGAGCGCACTGGCCGGCCAGCCGGTCGAACGTGGCCCGGCGTTGAAGGCGCGGGCCGATGAGCGCCGGCGACCTGCCGCCGCTACTGCTCGCGGTCATCGCCGGCGCTGGTGGGCGGCGGCGGTGTTGCTGCTGTGCGCGGCCGGTCTGGTCGCTACCTTTTACTGGCCATCGCGATCGGCGCCGCCAGCGCCGCCGCCACCGGCGCTGGCCGATGCCTGGGAAAACGGCACCGCCGCGCTGGCGCCGACCCCGGCAATCGACATCGAAGATCTGCCCCCGGCGGACGAGCCGGCAGTGCGCGCAGCGACCGCCGCCGGCGCGGCCGACGACGGCGACTGGCGGCTGCCGCCGGATCAGGCGGCACTGGCCCGCCAGGCCGACTTCCTGGCCTGGTATCGGTCCACGCATGGGCAGCAGCCATCGGACCCCAACCATCAGGAGCAGGCCAATGCGGCGCGTTGATGCCCGTCTGGGCGCCTTGCTGTGCGTGATCGCCGGCAGCGTCGCCGCGTTGATGCTGTCGAGCATGGTCGGCGCGCAGTCCTCCAGTGCGCCGTCGGGCACCGTGCCGGCGATGCCGGCGGCGCTGGACGAATCGACGCCGGCACCGGCGGCCGGTACCGGCGTCGCCCAGAGCGACGGCGCCTGGTCGGCGCTGCCGCTGGCCGAGCGCGAAGACCTGCGTGCGCGTTACCGCGCCTGGCAGCAACTGAGCGCGAGCGAACGCAGCCAGTTGGCCGAAGCCGCCAATGAGGTCGCGGCACTGCCGACGGAAGAACAGATGGCGCTGCGAACGCAGTTCCAGATGCAGGATCAGATGCACAAGCGTGGCTGGCGGCTGGGGCCGACGCTGGGCGCGGATTATCCGCGCCTGCATGCCCTGTTCGGCTACGTGCCGGCGGCGCAACGCGAGGCCTGTTTGACCCTGTTGCGGCAACTGGGGCCGGAAGCGCGCGATGACCTGGCGGTGTTGGCGCAGCGGATTCCGCCGCAGCAACGCGATGCTTTCCGCACGGAACTGTTGCAGGTGGCGCCGGCCAACCGCGCCGCCTGGTTGCAGCAGCGGCGCCAGCAGTGATCAGCGGGCGCCATTCCAACGCGCATTGAGCGAGCGCCGCTCAACCGGCGCCGCGTCGCCGGTGCCGGCAGTGGATCAGAAGTGCGAGCCCAGGGTGTTGATCATCACCAGCGACACCACCAGCATCAGCAGCACGCAGTAGATGTAGCCGACGATGAGGTATTTGACCAGCGTCATCGGCCAGCCCTGCTGGTAGACCCGCTTCTGCATCAGCAGCAGATAGACCGGAATCCATAGCGACAGGCCGATGATCACGAGCGTCGACAGCGTGCTGACCCACGGCGCATGCACGGCCAGCAGCGAGCCCAGCCCGGCGGTCGCGAATATCAGCGCCAGCACCATCAATATGTAGCAATGGCTGTACAGCGCGATGACCAGGTGTTCCAGGTAACCGCGGCGCTTGAACACATACGCCAGCTTCAGCAACAGCGCGAACACCGGCACCAGCACGAACAACGCAGTCGGGATCGAGGTCATGATCCACTTCACCAGCATCGCCGGATCGTTCTGCATGCGCTGCAGATTCTCGTGGCCGACGCGCGTCTTGTCCTTCAGCCACTGGTTGATGAAGCCCGGTGCGCCGTCAATCTTCGGCGCGGAGGTCTCGGGATCCCAGACCTGCGAATCGGTGGAGAACAGCTGCCCGCGCGTGGCGACCGGATCGGTGGCATGGCTTTCCGCACTACCGGCAGCTGCCTCACCACCACGCGCCTTGCGCAGTTCGGTGATGCGATTGTTGGCTTCGCCGCGTATCCGCACCTGCGCCGCGATCAATGCTGGATCCACGCCGGGCACGGCGGTACCGCTGCGCGCGTCCTCGCGGGCCTTGTCCAGTTCGGCCAGCAGGCGGTCACGCTCGCGCTCGACCTGCTCGATGGTCTGCATGTTGCCGAACGTGTTCTGCGCATTGCCCGGCAGCGTGC
This sequence comes from Pseudoxanthomonas dokdonensis, assembly GCF_001431405.1. Taxonomy (GTDB): domain Bacteria; phylum Pseudomonadota; class Gammaproteobacteria; order Xanthomonadales; family Xanthomonadaceae; genus Pseudoxanthomonas_A; species Pseudoxanthomonas_A dokdonensis. The sequence continues at coordinate 38,750 of NZ_LDJL01000010.1, read as the reverse complement.
TGTCAGCGTGCACGCCCAGCTTGCCGATGAAGAACGTCAACAGGCTGAGGATCACGAACATCCGCAACGGTGGGATGTAACGCACGCGATGGCCGGCGAGGTAATTGATGGCGGCACGTCCGGGCGACAGCAGATCGCGCAGGGTGCGGAATACCCGCCCATCCAGATGCCAGAACGATTCGAACACTTCTTCCAGCGCATGGCCGGTGTGGCGCAGCGGATTGTGCGCGGATTGTCCGCAGCGGTAGCAGTAATCGCCTTGCAATGGGGTCTGGCAGTTTTCGCAAGCAACGGGATGGTCGGCGTGGGTGCGGGTCATCTGCGGTTGGGGCTCGGGCCAATGTGAACGGGTAAGATACCCGCCTGCTTAGACCCGGTGCCAGCGCGAATCCGCGCGACCGTAGTCCGCATCGTGAAATCCATGTCTTCCATCCTGTCGTCGCCCCCGCGCTTCGTCGACGAAGTGCGCGCCACGGGCACGCTGGCATTGCCGTTGGTGCTGGGCCATGTCTCGGCCGGCCTGATCGGCTTTGTCGACAATGTCATCGCCGGTCACCACAGCACCCAGACGCTGGCCTCGGTCACCGTTGGCACCGCGTTGTTGTGGTTGCCGATGATGGTGCCGATCGGCACCCTGATCTCGCTGACCGCCTCGGTGTCGCAGCTCGATGGCGCGCGCCGCCAAAGCGAAATCGCGCCACTGTTCCGGCAGGCGCTGTGGCTGTCGCTGGGCATCGGTGCGTTGATGTTCCTGTTCCTGACGCTGGCGCCGTATCTGTTGCCGTCTTTCGGCGTGGCCGCCGACATCATTCCCGGCGCGCGCGAGTTCCTGCATGCGATCCGCTGGGGCGTACCGGCGCTGACGTTGTACTTCTGCATGCGCTACCTGAGCGAAGGTACGCACTGGACGCTGCCGGCGATGGTGCTGGGCTTCGGCGGCCTGCTGGTGCTGGCACCGGTCGGCTATGTACTGACCTTCGGCAAGCTGGGCTTCCCGGAAATGGGCGCGGCCGGACTGGGCGTGGCCTCGGCGATCACCATGTGGCTGCAGGCGCTGAGCTTTGCGCTGTATCTGTGGCGGGCCAGGCGCTTTGCCGCGCTCGGCCTGTTTTCGCATTTCGAGCCGCCGCGCTGGGCGCCGATCAGGCAGCTGCTGAAGACCGGCCTGCCGATCGGCATCACCGTGTTCATGGAAGGCAGTCTGTTCATCGTCACCGCGTTGCTGATTTCGCGGCTCGGCGTGGTGCCGGCGGCCGCCCACCAGATTGCGGTCAACGTGTCGGCGCTGTGCTTCATGGTGCCGATGGGGATGGCCGAAGCGACCACCGTGCGTGTCGGCCGCGCGGTCGGCCAGCGCGATACCCAGGCAATCCGCCGGGCCGCCTATGCCGGTTACCTGATCGTACTCGGCACCCAACTGGTGTCGGCCACCGCGCTGGTGCTGGGCCACGAGGCGGTGGTGTCGTTGTATACCGATGATGTCGCGGTGGCGACGCTGGCCGGCAGCCTGCTGTTGTTCGCGGCGGTGTTCCAGTTGCCCGACGGCATCCAGGTGCTTTCCGCCGGCGCGCTGCGCGGGCTGAAGGACACGCGGGTGCCGATGTGGCTGGCGGCGCTGTCCTACTGGGGCCTGGGCATGCCGCTGGGCGCCGGTCTCGGACTGGGCCTGGGCTGGGGACCGAAAGGCATGTGGATGGGGCTGATCCTGGGCCTGACCACCGCCTCGATCCTGCTGGCGATCCGCTTCCAGCGCAGCAGCCGGCGCTGGCAGCAGTTCGCCCCGGACGACACCCGCGTCGCCGAACTGGCGGCCGACATCCCACGATAAAAACCCGGCGCAATGACTTAAGGGGCATGAAAATGTGCTCCACGGCCGCTAAGCTGGGCGCAGACTTGGAGGTCACCCATGAATCAACCTGTACGTCGCGGCCCGATTGCCGCTTTTTTCGTCGGCCTTTGGGACGTGATGAATTTCACGCGCAGGCTGATCCTCAATATCCTGTTTTTCGGCCTGTTGCTGGTCGCGCTGCTGATCCTGGTGGCGGTGGTCGGCAGCAGTGGCGCCGGCACCAAGCCGCTGCTGGATCGGACCACGCTGGTGATCGCGCCGGAAGCGCGCCTGGTCGAACAGTACACATCGGATCCGGCGCTGCGTTCGCTGGCCAAGGCGGTGGGTGACCGCAGTGCCGCCGAACTGCAATTGCGGGACCTGCTGCGCGCGCTGGATGCGGCCGGCAAGGACAAGCACGTCGAACGCGTGCTGCTGCGCCTGGACCGCCTGCAACCCAGTGGCTACGCCTCGCTGCGCGAAATCGGCGCGGCCATCGCCAAACTGCGCGCCTCCGGCAAGCAGGTGGTCGCGTTTGGTGAAAACCTCAACCAGAGCCAGTACCTGATGGCCTCGCAGGCCAACGAGGTGTATCTGGATCCGATGGGCAGCCTGGTCCTGGAAGGCCTCGGCCGTTACCACCAGTTCTTCCGCGAAGGCCTGCAGGACAAGCTCGGCGTCGACGTGCACGTGTTCAAGGTCGGCGAGTACAAGTCGGCGGTCGAACCATACGTGCTCGACGCCGCCTCGCCGGAAGCCAAGGAAGCCGACCTGTACTGGATGGGTGATGTCTGGCAGCGCTTCCTGGCCGACATCGCCAAGGCCCGCAAGCTGAGCCCGGAACAACTGGCTGCCGGCATCGACACCATGCCCGAAGGCGTGGCCGCCGCCGGTGGCGATCTGGCCAAGTACGCCCTGCAGCAGAAGCTGGTCGACGGGCTGAAGACCGAAGAACAGGTCGACCAGCTGCTGGCCGAACGCGGGGTCAAGGACGAGGATTCGGATTACGGTTTCCGCGCCATCTCGCTGGATGACTACCTGCTGCACCTGGACAGCAAGTTGCTGCCGATCGACAACCGTCCGCAGGTCGCGGTGGTGGTGGCCGAAGGCGAGATCACCGATGGCGAACAGCCGCCTGGCAAGATTGGTGGCGTGTCGACCGCGGCGCTGTTGCGCGAAGCGCGCGACGACGACGACGTCAAGGCCGTGGTGCTGCGGGTGGATTCACCCGGCGGCGCGGTGTTTGCGTCCGAGCAGATCCGCCGCGAAGTCGCCGCGCTCAAGCAGGCCGGCAAGCCGGTGGTGGTGTCGATGGGCGATCTGGCGGCCTCCGGTGGTTACTGGATTTCGATGAATGCGGATCGGATCTACGCCGACCCGTCGACCATCACGGGTTCGATTGGCATCTTCGGCATGATTCCGACCATCGATCGCACCCTGGACAAGATCGGCGTGCATACCGATGGCGTCGGCACCACCCGTTTTGCCGGTGCCTTCGACATCACCCGGCCGCTGGATCCGGCGGTGGGCCAGATCATCCAGTCGGTGATCAACAAAGGCTATGCCGATTTCACCGGCAAGGTCGCGCAGGCGCGCAACAAGTCGGTCGAAGCGATCGATGAAGTCGCCCGTGGCCGGGTCTGGAGCGGTGCCCAGGCCAAGGACCGCGGTCTGGTCGATGAGCTGGGCGGCATGCAGGAGGCGCTGGCCGATGCGGCCCGCCGGGCCAAGCTGGGCAGCCCGGACAAATACCGGGTGCGTTATGTCGAACCGGTGGTGTCACCGTTCGAGCAGTTCATGCGTGGCTTTGCCAGCAGTCGCGTCGGCAGCCTGATGCTGAAGGACTCGGATCTGGCGCGGGCGCTGGTCGCGCAGCGCCTGCCGCAGGTCGAGCAGCAGCTGAAGTTCGTCGAGGACGCGACCAGGACCGGCAACGGCGCCCCGGTCAAGACCCTGGCCTACTGCATGTGCGGTTGGTAAACACGGCAGCCGGTCACCGCGCTGTCGCTGGATGAGCAAAGCCACCTCGGCGACGAGGTGGCTTTTTCATGCCGGGTGTTCGCCCCCCGGCGCTGGGCGCGCGCGGCACCAAAGGCTCTGGCTTACAGCTGCTGTTCCTGTTGATCGATGGCGGCGCGCTGCTGATCGGCGCTTTCCTGCAGCGTGGTCTGCACCGCGCGTGCCTTGTCCAGCGGTGCCTGGATCGCATCGCGCATCTGGGTGTTGGCCTGCGTGGTGCTGGCTGGCTGCGCGGCGGCGGCGCTGGCCTGTGGTTCGGGCGGCTGTTCGGTCGGTGGTGGCTTCGGCTGGCAGGCACTGGCGGCCAACAGCAACGGCAGGGACAGGCGCGGCAACAGATTCATCGGATCCACCTCATGCACGGGTTGCGGCTATCCTAAACGTTACAGGAAGGAGGCAGTGACGTGAGCAACCAACGTTGGCGACTGGACGGACAGGTGGCGCTGGTGACCGGCGCCAGTGCCGGCATCGGCCTGGCCATCGCCCGCGAGCTGCTCGGGCTGGGCGCCGATACCCTGCTGGTGGCGCGCGGCGCCGATGCGCTGGAGCAGGCCAGCGAGGAACTGCGCGAGCAGTTCCCGGATCGCGAAGTCGCCACCCTGGCTGCCGATGTCGCCAGCGACGAGGACCGGCGCGCGATCCTCGACTGGGCCGAGGATCATGCCGACGGGCTCAACATCCTGGTCAACAACGCCGGTGGCAACATCACCCGCGCCGCCATCGAATATGCCGAAGCCGAGTGGCGCGATATTTTCGAGACCAATCTGTTTTCGGCCTTCGAACTGTCGCGCTACGCGTATCCGCTGTTGACCCGGCATGCAGCGTCCAGCGTGGTCAACGTTGGCAGCGTGTCCGGGCTGACCGCGGTGCGCAGTGGCGCGCCGTATGGCATGACCAAGGCGGCGCTGCACCAGCTGACCCGCAACCTGGCGGCCGAATGGGCCGAGGACGGGATCCGGGTCAATTCGGTGGCGCCGTGGTACATCCGCACCCGCCGCACCTCGGGCCCGTTGTCGGATCCGGACTACTACGATGAAGTGATCGCGCGCACGCCGATGGGCCGCATCGGCGAGCCGGAAGAAGTCGCCGGCGCGGTCGCTTTCCTGTGCCTGCCGGCGGCCAGTTACGTCACCGGCGAATGCATCGCCGTTGACGGCGGGTTCCTGCGTTACGGCTTCTGATCACGGTCGCGCCGTGGCGCAAGGCGTCGCTCAGGGCGTAGCGGGTGCGGCCATGCCGCAGGTGCTCAGGGTGACGATGCGGTTGACCCGGTCGAACTCTTCCTGGTTCTTCTGCTTGTGCTCGGGGCGGGCGAAACGCCAGGCCACTTCAGTCTCGTCACGGCGCTTTTTCCAGGCATCGCACAACGCGCCGTCGGGTACCCGTGCGCAGGTATCGCGGCGGACTTCGCAGGCCTGGCCGGCGCCGCCCTGCGGATTGCCATCCAGGCCGACGGTCTGCAACGGCACGCAGCGCGATGCCGGCTCGCCATCCTCGCTGAGGTAGCTGTCGCGGTCGTAAGTGGTGCACTGGTACAGCAGCGGCGGCGGCAGGCGATCGGCATCGGCGATCGCGGGCAGTGCCGGTTGCGCTGGCGTGGTCGGCGCGCTTGCCGCCGCCGCCGGCGGCACGGGGTCAGGCGAGGCTGCGGCCACCGTGGCGGGCGCTGCGGGAGCGCTGGGGGTGCTCGCCATCGGTACCGTCATCACTCCTTCCATGACCCGCTTTTCCTCGCGCGCGCCTTTCGGGCACGGCATGTTCTGCAGGGTCAGCGCGCCACTGGCGTCGGTACAGCGATAGAACACCACGTCTTCGGCCACTGCCTGGGCCGACAGGCACAGCAGGCAGGGCAGCAACATCCGGGCCAGCGTCATCAGGGTCCACCACAATCGTTGTTCATGCGGGCGTCGATGCCGCGTTGTTCCAGCTCAAGCTGGCGTCGTTCGCTGGGCATCACGCTGTTGTACCGGCGCAGGATTTCGTAACGCCGGTCGGCCAGCCGCGCGCACACTTCGGCTTGCGGCAGGGCATGGCATTCGTCGCGCACCCAGCTGCCACCGGTCGGCACCACCAGCCCGGCCGTGCCGCCGCTGTACCCGCCGTGGCCGCCGCCCGGTGCGGGTGGCCGGCCACCGCCGCCGCCACGTCCGCCGCCGCCACCGCGCCAGCCGTAGGGGTAGCCGAGGGTCCACAGGGGCACCCAGCGCGGATTGCCTTCGCCGCTGTCACTGGTATACAGCTCGCCGTCGGGGGTGGCGCATTCGTACATCGGTCGCGGCGGGGTGGCCTGGACCACCCGCACCGCCGGCGCCGGTGCCGGCGGCGCGGTGGTTGCCGCTGGCTCGATGGGGGCGATGACGGGGGGTGGGTCCTGCGGTCGCTGCATCGCCCGCGCCTGTTGTCGCTGGCCGGGATCGCAGGGCGCGTCCTGCAGGCTGATGCGGCCCTCGGAGCCGATGCAGCGGTAGATGGTGACCTGATCACTGTCAGGCGCCTGCGCCGCCAGCGGCCATGACGACAGCGCTGCGCACGCCAGCAGCGCGCATGGGAGCAGCGCGGATGACAGCAGGCAGGGCCGTGACAAACGTGACATGGCTGCATGATGCGCGGGATCGGCCGGGCAGACAATGCCCGCTCCCGCGCCGGCGCCGATCAGCGGATGCGGGTGAACTCGATGCGCATGACGTGGACCTCCTTGCCGGCGCGGGTTTCATGCATGTCCAACACGTGGTGGTCGGCATCGACGACGCGCAGGGTTTCGCGCACCTGGACCAGCGTGCCGGCCTGCAGCGGGTCCGGCCACTGGCCGCGGTACTGATAGCTGCGGCTGGCCGGGTCGTAGTCGCCCTCGGTCAGGTAGCTGCCGGTCGACATGTTGTCCTGCCAGACGGATGTGTACTGGCGGCTGACGTTGTCATAGCCGCTCAGGCTGATGCCTTCGAACGGCGCGCCCATCATGCTGCCGGTGTAGACGGTACGGATCTGGCGGCCGCCGAGAATGGCCTCGCCGGTGGCGTTGAGGGTGGCCTGCCATTGGCCGACGAAGTGTTCGGCCAGTTGCCGGTGCTGCGCACCCGCTGTCGCCGCGGCCTGCCAGGCGTCCATCGCCGCCTGGCGGGCGGGGTCGGCGGGTGAGGGCAGGGCCTGGGCCTGGCCGGCCTTCGCCAGCAGCAGGCTGGCGGTCACCGCAGACAACAGGGAATACAGCACGACGGCGCGCAGGCGCCGCATCGTAATGCGTTTCATGATGCCTCCAGTTGGTCGAACCACGGCAGGCGGGGGTAGCGCGATGCTATGCCTGTGGCGGCCGCGATGCACGCGAAACGTTTACTCGCGCAGTTGCAGTCCGCTGAGCGCGTCGCGGATCGGCGTCGGCCGGGTCAGTTCGCCGGTGTGGCCGGGCACGATGCCATCCAGCAATGACTGCAGTTGCGGATCCAGCAGCTCGCGCGAGGCCACCGCCGGCTGGCCGCTGAGGTTGGCGCTGGTCGAAACCAGGGGCGCGCCAAAGGCCTGGCACAGGGCCACCACGGTCGGATGGGCGCTGACCCGGACCGCGACGCTGGCATGCTGGCCGGTGATCCAGCCGGGGGTCTGGCGGCTGGCCGGCACCACCCAGGTGTGCGGCCCCGGCCAGCTGGCGCGCACTTCGCTCAGGCGCGGCGCCGGCAGGGCGTCAAAATCGACCAGTTCACGCAGTTGGCTGTGGCTGGCGGCAATCAGGATCAGGCCTTTTTCCACCGGCCGTTGCTTGATTGCCAGCAGACGCTCGACCGAGCGTTGGTTGAGCGGGTCGCAACCCAGTCCCCAGACCGCTTCGGTCGGGTAGGCCAGCACGCCGCCGCCGTGCAGCAGGGCGGCGGCGGAGGCGATGTCCAGTTCGGTTTTCATCGCATCCCCCTGTCCGGATCACTCAGAACGGTGCGTCGTCACCGTCAGCCGACTTCTTGGCCACCCGCTTCTTGCCGAGCTGGGCATTGGGCTTGGGGGTCAGCAGCGACTGCGCGGGTTCGGCGACGGTGGCCGTGGTTTTAGTGCTGGTCTTCTTGACTGCTTTTTTGGCGACCTTCTTGCTGGCTTTCTTCGCGGTCTTCTTGGCGGCTTTCCTGGCCGCGGTTTTCTTCGGCGCCGCTTCCTTCTTGACCGTGCTGCTCTTGGCAGTGGTTTTCTTGGCTGCCTTCTTGCCAAAGCCCTTGCGCACCGGCTTGCCGGTTTCTTCCAGCAGCTGGGTCACTTCGGCCAGGGTCAGCGAGGCCGGTTCGCGATCCTTGGGAATCTTGCCGTTGAGCTTGCCATCGCTGATGTAGGGACCGAAGCGGCCGTTCAACACCTGGATGTCGCTGCCGTCGAATTCCTTGATGATGCGGTTGCGGGCGATTTCTTCCTTTTCCTCGATCAGGAACACCGCCCGCGCCAGATCAATCTTGTACGGGTCGTCTTCTTTCTTCAGGCTGGCGTAGGTGCTGCCACGCTTGGCGAACGGGCCAAAACGGCCGATGCCGACACTGACGTCCTCGCCCTTGTCCTGACCCAGCGCACGCGGCATCAGGAACAGCTCCAGCGCGTCTTCCAGGCTGATCGTGTGCATGCTCTGGCCCGGTCGCAGCGAGGCGAACTTGGGCTTGTCCTCGGCGTCCTCGGCGGTGCTGCCGATGGCCGCGTAGGGCCCGAACCGGCCTAGTCGCACGCTGACCGGCTTGCCGGTCTTGGGGTCGGTACCGAGTTCGCGCGCGCCGGTGGCTTCGGAGCGATCGACCGATTCCTTCTTGTCCTCGACCAGTTCCTTGAACGGGCCCCAGAACTTCTCCATCAACGGCACCCATTCCTCTTCGCCACGGCTGACCGCATCCAGCTCGTCTTCCATCCGGGCGGTGAAGTCGTAATCGACGTACTGGGTGAAGTGGCTGGACAGGAACTTGGACACCGCGCGGCCGACATCGCTGGGCTTGAATGCGCGGCCTTCCATTTCCACGTATTTGCGGAACAGCAGGGTCTGGATGATCGAGGCGTAGGTCGACGGCCGGCCGATGCCATATTCTTCCAGCGCCTTGACCAGTGCCGCTTCGGTAAAGCGCGGTGGCGGCTGGGTGAAGTGCTGGTCGGCGTGGACGCGGTCCAGCGGGATGCGGTCGCCGACCTTCATCGCCGGCAGCTTGCGGCCTTCGTCTTCGTCATCGGCGGTCTTGGTGTCCTTGCCTTCCTCGTAGACCGCCAGGAAGCCGGCGAACACCACCGTGGTGCCGCTGGCGCGGAAGCTGTGCTCGCTGCCGGCGGCCAGATCGACGCTGACCGTGTTGAGCGTGGCCGGCACCATCTGGCTGGCCACGGCGCGCTTCCAGATCAGGTCGTACAGCTTGCGGCTGTCGTCTTCCAGGTACCTGGCGACCTGCGCCGGCGTGCGCAGCGCACTGGTCGGGCGCACTGCTTCGTGGGCTTCCTGGGCGTTCTTGGACTTGGTCTGGTAGACATTGGGCTTGTCAGGCACCGATGCGGTGCCGTAGTCGCGGGCGATCACGTCACGGATTTCACCCAGCGCATCCTGCGACAGGCTGACCGAGTCGGTACGCATGTAGGTGATCAGGCCGACCGTGCCTTCGTCGCCGATGGCCACGCCTTCATACAGTTTCTGCGCCAGCTGCATGGTCTTGCGGGTGGTGAAGCCGAGCTTGCGCGAGGCTTCCTGCTGCAGCGTGGAGGTGGTGAACGGTGGCGCGGGGCGGCGCTTGCGTTCCTTGCTGGCGACGTCGGTGACATGCAGGCTGCCCTGCGCGGCCTGCTGGATGCGCAGGCGCGCGGCCTCGGCGGACTCGCCGTCGGTGATGGTGAACTGTTCGAACTTGGCCCCGTCCAGCTTGTTGAGCTTGGCCGCGAACGGCTGCGAGGGATGCGCCACGGCGGCGCCGATGGACCAGTATTCGCGGGCGATGAAGGCTTCGATTTCTTCCTCGCGCTCGACGATCATGCGCAGTGCCGGTGACTGCACGCGGCCGGCCGACAGCCCGCGCTGGACCTTGCGCCACAACACCGGCGACAGATTGAAGCCGACCAGGTAATCCAGTGCCCGTCGCGCCTGCTGGGCGTCGACCAGGTCGCCGGCAATCTGCCGCGGCTGGGTCATTGCCTCCTTGATCGCACGCGGGGTGATTTCGGTGAACACCACCCGGTGCAGCGGTTTGTCCTTCAGCAGTCCACGTTCGCGCAGGATTTCCGCAATATGCCAGCTGATCGCCTCGCCTTCGCGATCCGGGTCGGTGGCCAGGAAGATGTCATCGGAGGCCTTGGCCGCCTTGGCGATGGCTTCGACGTGCTTTTCGTTCTTCTCGATCAGCGCGTAGGACATGGCAAAACCCTGCTCGGGGTCGACCGCGCCTTCCTTGGGTATCAAATCACGGACATGGCCATAGGAAGCCAGGACGTGGAAATCCTTGCCGAGGTATTTATTGATCGTCTTGGCCTTGGCGGGCGACTCGACGATAAGCAGGTGCTTGGGCATGTCAGATTCTGAAAGGGCGACAACGCGGCCCGGGGGCCGGCTAGGGTGACGCAAAAGGCAATGGCAGAGAAGCCGACGCCCAGGGTCGCGGCCCCGGGCGTTCAGCTTTGCTATTTATAGTGGAATCACGCCGCTGCCCCGCTGTCAAGCGCCGGCGGCGGCGGCGAGGGCTAACTGTAGGCGCCGAGCAGGGCGAAAATCACCGCGCCGAACAGGATAATCGAGCCCACCACCAGCAGCGCGCCCAGTACCAGAATTACCACCGTCACCGTGCCCAGCTCGTGGCGCTGGCGCTCCGGATAGCGCGTGAAGGCCCATTTATCGACCACCACCGTGTCGCACAGCATGTCGTGCAGGGCACGCTTGCGCTCGGTCAGCCCGGCCATGATCACGCCGATGTAGAACACCAGGCAGCTGAGCAGATAACCGAAGTAGCGACCGATGCCACGCAGGAAACTGATCGGTTCGCCATTGCTGCGCACCACCTTGATGCCGATCGCCATCTTGCCCAGGGTGGCCAGGTTGGCCGAGGAGTGGAACCAGGCGTAGTACAGCGCCGCCATGCTGATCGATACCAGGTTGGAGACGATCTGGATGATGCCGATGCCGGTACTGCCGAGGCCGCCATTGAAGCCGAAGCCGGCGCCGATCAGGCCACCAATGATGGCGCCGACAACCCCGCCGGCGACTGTGATGACGATCGAGTCGATCAGGCAGGCCGCCACCCGCTTCCAGAAGCCGGCATAGACGACTTCACCATCGCTGACCACTGCCGTGGTGGCGGCGATCGACGCACGCGGCGGCGCGTATGGGGTATCCAGTGTGGCCGCGGCATCGACCAGGGTCGGTGGCACGTATTGCTGGCTGGGTTCGCGGGCGGTGAACACCGCGCGACCGTGGCCGCTGGCCGCCGCGACCGGGGCCGGAGCGGGAGCGTGGGCCGGTTCGCCTGACCGGCTGGCCGTTGCCTCGGCCGCCGCGGTGAGCGCCGGCTCCAGCGCCAGCGCGGTCTCCACTTCGGATTCTATTGCGGTCACCGATTCGGCTGCCGGTGCTGCCGGCTGCACCGGCGGCGCCGGGGTCAGGATCGCCGCGGCCGGCAAGCCGCTGGCGTCGGCGCTGCCGAGCAGATCCAGTTCGTCGGCGAAATCACCCAGCCGCTGCCATTGCGGCATGCCATCGCGCCACACCAGCGTGTCCAGCGTTACCCGTCCGTCGCGGAAATGCCGCGGCAACACCGATTGATCGATCGGGCCTTGCCGCTGGCGTAGTTCGTCTGCAAAAAACCATTGCGTCATGTCGGGCTTCCTTGATTATCTGAAGGATGAAAGCGTGGCGGCGGCGATGATCAGGCCGATGTAGCCGAGCGCCATCAGCACGCAGAGGGCGATCATCGCGATGGTGACCTTGTCCAGCGACCGCTGTTGCCGTTCCGGATGCGGGCTGAACGCCCATTTGTCCACCACCAGGGTGTCGACGATCATGTCGTGCACGCCCTGCTTGCGCGTGCTGAGGCCGGCACTGAATGCCGATACCAGGCTGGTGATGCCGCAGCTGGCCAGGTTGAGGAAAAAATAGGCGCTCCAGCGGCCGATGCTGCGCCCCAGGGTCATCGCCTGGCCGTCGCTGCGGCAGACTTTGATGCCGACCGCCATCTTGCCCAGGGTGGCCTGCCGCGGCCCGGCCTGCATCCAGCTGAAGTAGGCGAACTGGAGGATGATCGGCAGCACGTAGAAGGTCAGCAGGAACACTCCGAGCATCCCGGCCCTCATGCTCTCCAGCGCCTGTGGCCGCAGCGCGGCGCTACCGCCGATCACCAGCAGGGCGACCAGTACCACCGCCAGCATCAGTGCCGACATCAGCAGGCCATCAATGCTGGCGGCGGCAAAGCGGCGCCAGAAGCCGGCCATCACCACGTCGCCGCTGATGACCAGCGGCTGGCTGACGGCCGAGGACAGCGGTGGCGCGTAGGGCGAACCCGGTTCGCTGGCCACTTCCGCGCTGGCAATCGCCTGTGCCGACGGCGGTGACGACAGGTCCAGCTCGTGCAGGCACTGCTGCAACGGCAGCCATTCGGCCATGCCATCGCGCCAGACCAGGGTGTCGGCCAGCAACTGCCGCAGCTGGAAGGCACTGGCCAGCTCGCCGCCGTCGAGCGGACCGTTCTGCTGGCCACGTGCATCAACGTAATACCAAAGCGACATTCAAATCCCCATTGAGCGTGGTGGTTGCCGGGTCATCGCGACAGCGGCGGATGCGATCACGGCGTGCGGCACCTGGCAGGCAGATAGCGGTTCTCGATTTCCGAACTACAGGTCCACTGGCCGCTGGCATGATCAAGGTCGAACCACAGCGCCTTGCCATCCAGGTGCTCGCTGCGCTGCTCGCCAAGCCGCAGTTCGAAACCGCAATGGCCGTTGTCGAAGCGACCGATCTGGACACTGGCGACCGATCCGAGCGCGGTATCCGCTGCCGGGAAGCCGGGCGACTCGTTGCCGGGGCAGCGCTGGTGCTGGCGGTAGTAGGATTCGACCCGGCTCTGCAGTGCCGGTGCCACGGTGATGGCGGCGGCGGTCCTGGCGCGCAGGGTGTACTCCTGGTACGCCGGCAGTGCAATTGCGGCCAGGATGCCGAGCAGCATCAACAGTCCCAGCGCACAGGCGATGCCGACGATCACCCAGAGCAGGGTCCGGTTTTCGGCATGCATGGCGGGGTGGTGGCCGGCGGCGGCCGGTCGGGTAGGCGGGGCGGCGCGCAGCTGCGCCGATGCGCGGGCACCGATACCTGACGGCAACGGCGGCGGCGTGCCGGGTAGCGGCGGCGGCCGGTTGGCCACGGCCTCGGGCAGGCCCAGTTCGCCCAGGCGTTGGCGCAGTGGCTGCCAGTGCGGCATGCCGTCGCGCCAGACCGGGCTGTCCAGGTTCAGTGCGCGGGCATGGAACTCGCGCACAAGCGCCAGCGCGGTGACGGGACCGCACTGGCGTTGTTGTTGATCAAGGTAGTACCACTCGGTCGCGCTTGCCGACGACATGCTCCCCCCTGGAGCGTCCATGCATGCGCGTTAGTGTACCGACTCCGGCTCGTCGGAAAACATCTGGGTTTCCATCCAGGCGTAGGCCGCCTCGGAACCGGGTTGGTTGAACAGGACCATCAGCACAACCCATTTCAGGTCGTCCAGATCCAGTTCTTCCTGGTCCAGGGCCATGGTCCGATCGACAACCACTTCGCGCTGGTCCGCATCGAGGATGCCGTGCTGTTCCAGGAACAGCAGGAAGCCACGGCATTCCACGTCCAGCTTTTCCAGCTCCGGGCCGTGGTAGACGCGGATGGCGCCGCCCACGCGCGGCGATTCGGCGCTGGGCCGTTTTTCGGCAAGCGCGTCCAGCCAATCGAAGGCCTTGCTGATTTCCGCTGGGCTGAAACCGGCCTGGATCAGGCCGTTCTGGAGGGAATCGCGGTCGCGGACCGGGTCCGCATCTTCGGTGAAATAGTGTTCAAACAGGTAAAGCAGTACGTCCAGGATGCTCTCTTTCATTGCCCCTCGGCCTGCGTGCGTGACGCTGTGGAGGAAAGAAACTTGGTGTTGCGTGAGTAGCGTCCGTGTTCGACCGCAATGCGTCCATCCAGTTCCATCGCGAGCAGCATGGAGGACAGTTGGGCAGCCGTCAATCCGGTGCGTGGCACCAGTTCATCCATACAGGTGGGGTCGTGACCCAGTGCCAGCCACAACTTCTGGTAGTCAGGGTCGGTTGCCGGGACGTTCGCAGGTTGCGCTGCGATTGCCCCCTGTTCAGTTTCGTCGATGCGCTGCCGCAGGGCGTGGCCCAGCTCCCATGCCAGCGGTTTGACCGCGGCGATGACTTCGGCGGCCGATTCGATCAGCCCGGCGCCCTCGCGGATCAGCCGGTGGCAGCCACGCGCCATCGGGTTGTGGATGGAGCCGGGCACCGCGAACACCTCCCGGCCCAGGTCGCCGGCCAGGCGCGCGGTGATCAGGGCGCCGGAGCGCTCGGCGGCTTCCACCACCAGCGTGGCCAGCGCCAGCCCGGCCAGGATCCGGTTGCGGCTGGGGAAATGACTGCGCAGCGGCCGCGTGCCCGGTGGGTGTTCGCTGACGATGGCGCCGCGGGCGGCGATGCGATCACGCAGTTCGGCATGCTGGCGCGGATAGGCGATGTCCGGGCCGGTGCCAACCACCGCCACGGTGATGCCGCCGTCGAGCTGCAACGCGGCCAAATGCGCACGGGCGTCGATGCCGGCGGCCATGCCACTGATGACTGCAATCCCGGCCCGGGCCAGCGCGCTGGCGAAGTCGCGCGCATTGTCGCCGCCGCCGGCACTGGGCGAGCGGCTGCCGACCACCGCCACCCCGGGATGCCAGAGCGATTGCGGACAGCCATCGACGTACAACGCCAGCGGCGCACTCGGACTGCGCCTGAGTAGCGGCGGATAGTCGGCATCGTGCAGGCCGAGCAGGTGGTGCTGATCCTGATCCAGCCAGGCCCACACCGGCCGCAGGATCGCCTCATCCGGCCGCGCCAGCCATTGCTGCTGGGCTTCGTCCAGGCCGGCCCGGCGCCACATCGGCCGGCCGCCAGCCAGCACCGCCAGCGGACAGCGGCAGTGTTCCAGCAATGCCCGCCGCGGGCCCAGCCGGCCCGGCGCCATCGCCAGTAGCGCCAGTGCATGGGAAGGCGTGTCGGGACAGGGCCGTTGCATCGGCTCAGCCTAGACAGCAAACAACAACGGCGCCCTAGGGCGCCGTCGCAGGTGCGGGTAGGAAAATCCCGCGTTCGATGCTGGCCAGGCTCAGTAGGTGGCGTCCGGATGCTTCAGCTCGTAACCGACCCGGGCCGGCTTGACCGCTTCCATCACCAGACCGTAGCTGACCTTCTCGAAGGTGCGGAACACCATCACGTGGCCGGCGTACTCGTCGGGCAACGCGACCCGGCCGGCGCCATCACGCTTGGCATCGTCGATGCGCGAGGAGTTGGGCCAGCGCACGTCGTTGTTGGGATAGCTGCCCGGGCGCCAGATCGACAGCACGGTGCCGTTGTCGATGCCTTCGCGGCTGCCACCGGAGATGGCGACCACGTCGCGCGGACCACCGGAAGTGAACGCGTTGGCGACCGAGGCAATCTGCAGCTTGCCTTCCGGCGCCGGCACCGCCGGTGCGTGCGGGAAGAACTGCAGGTCATACGGTTGCGCTTCCACCGGCACGATGCGGTCGCCGATGCGGACTTCGTTGCCGCCCAGTTCCAGCTTCAGGCTGATGGTGTCGCTGCCCGGGGTACGCCCCTGGACCACGGTACCGACCGCCATCTGCTGCAGTTCGTTGCCGAGCAGCTCGACCGGACCCTTGCCGGTGAGTTCGGAGGTCGACCACATCCGATCCCAGTCGGCGGTGGCGCCCTTGACCCGGTCACCACGGAAATCGAGGTTTTCCTGGAAGGTCGGGTACTGGCCACTGGAGACGACCCGGGTCTGGGTGTAGCGCATGCTCGGCCGGACCACCGCGTAGCGTTGCCCCGGTTGCGCGTTGTCCAGGCCCAGCACGTAGGCGCGCTGGCCGGACACCGCATGCATGCGATCGTCTTCCAGGCCGGCCACGTAGGGCAGGTCCTCGAAGTCCTCGGTGATGCGCAGGTCCTTCAGGAACGGCTCGACATCGGCCAGCGGAATGGCGTTGATCGGCGCTTCCTGGCGCGGGCCCTGCTCGACCGCCACGCGATCCAGGTAGGCCAGGCTGATGACATCGCCCGGGTAAATCAGGTGAGGATTGCGGATCTGCGGGTTGGCCTGCCAGATTTCCGGCCACAGCCACGGCTTCTTCAGGAAGCGTGCCGAGATGTCCCACAGCGTATCGCCACGTTTCACGACGTAGGTGTCCGGATGCCCCTCGGCCATTTCGGCCGCCGCGGCATAGGTCCCAACAGTCATGATCGCGACGGCCAAAACCGTACGAAAACTTTTAAACATGGCGATATGTACCTGATTCCCCGACAGGTGGTCGGCACTATAGTCCAGAAATCCCGGCGCAAAGCAAGCGCCCTTGTTAGAATTCGTGAGGCCTTGCCGGATTCCACTGGCGCCCATACGTGAGACATCATGGCTCTACTCCCCATTCTCGAATTCCCAGACCCCCGTCTGCGCACCAAGGCCGTGCCGCTGGCCGCCGAGCAGATTGCGCAGCCGGCCTTCCAGCAGCTGCTGGATGACATGTTCGAAACCATGTACGAGGCGCCCGGCATCGGCCTGGCTGCCAGCCAGGTCGACGTGCACCAGCGGTTCGTGGTGATTGACGTCAGCGAGGAGAAAAACACCCCGCTGGTCTTCATCAACCCGGAAATCCTCGACAGGACCGGCGAGCAGGTCTACCAGGAGGGCTGCCTGTCGGTCCCGGGCATCTTTGCCGACGTCACCCGCGCCGACGAAATCACCGTGCGCTTCCTCGACCGCCAGGGCGAGGCCCGGGAAATCCGTGCCGACGGCCTGCTGGCCGTGTGCATCCAGCACGAAATGGATCACCTGGACGGCAAACTGTTCGTCGACTACCTGTCTCCGCTGAAGCGCGAGATGGTGCGCAAGAAGCTGGCCAAACAGCGCAAGCACGTGGCCTGAGCCAGCGACGGCAGGGCGCCCCGCGCCGGCGTCACCGTCATCCTTTCACGCGTGGCGTCGGCACTGGCCGGCGTTGCGCGCTTCGCAACGGGTCCCCGTCGATATGAAGATTGTCTTTGCCGGCACGCCGGCGTTTGCCGTCCCCAGCCTGCGCGCGGCCAATGCGCGCCATGAAGTGGTGGCGGTGTATACCCAGCCCGACCGGCCGGCCGGCCGCGGTCGCGGCCTGACCCCTTCGGCGGTCAAGCAGGAAGCCATCGCCCAGGGTATCGACGTCCATCAGCCGCCTTCACTGCGCAGCCGTGAGGCCAAGCAGGCGCTGCGCGCGCTGCAGCCGGACCTGATGATCGTGGTCGCCTACGGCCTGATCCTGCCGCAATCGGTGCTCGACATCCCGCGCTTTGGCTGCTGGAACGTGCACGCCTCGCTGCTGCCACGCTGGCGCGGCGCGGCGCCGATCCAGCGCGCGATCGAAGCCGGCGACCCGCAGACCGGGGTCTGCCTGATGCAGATGCAGGCTGGGCTGGACACCGGCCCGGTGCTGCTGCGCCAGGCGACTGCCATTGGCGACAACGAAACCGGCGGCCAGCTGCACGACCGCCTCGCCGAGATCGGCGCGCAGGTGCTCAGCGATGGCCTGGGCCTGCTGCGTGCCGGCATCCGCCCGGTTGCCGAGGCGCAGCCCGAATCCGGTGTCGAATACGCACACAAGCTGGAAAAGAGCGAAGCACGGCTGGACTGGGCGCTGCCTGCATCGCAACTGGCGCGCAAGGTGCGCGCCTTCAATCCGTGGCCCATTGCCGAGGTCGCACTGGGCGGCGAACGCCTGCGCATCCATGCCGCCACCGCCATCGACATCGACATCGATCACCAGCAAGCCCCGGGCACTGCGCTGGGGATGAGCCGCGAGGGGCTGGATATCGCCTGCGGCCAAGGCGCTCTGCGCCTGCAGACCGTCCAGCGCGAGGGCGGCAAGCCGATCAGCATCGGCGATTATCTCAACGCCCAGCGGGCCAAGGCCGGGGCATGAGCGACACGCCTGCCCAGGGTTCGCCCGGCAAAGCCACGCCGTTGGCCGGTGTTGCCATCCGGGCGATTGCCGCCCGCATCCTGGATGCCGTGCTGCACAAGGGACGCTCGCTGAAAGGCGAATTTGCCGCACAGCTGCCCGCAGTGGCCGATGTCCGCGATCGCGCCTTGATTGAAGCGATGTGCTTTGCCGCGTTGCGCCAGCGCGGGCGCTACGAAGCGGCATTGGCGAGCTGGTTGCAGAAACCACTGGGCCCGCGCGAAAGCGATCTGCGTGCGCTGCTGTACATCGGCCTGGCGCAACTGGACGCAATGCAGTTGCCGAGCCACGCCGCGGTATCGGCCACGGTCGAAGCGGCGCGCAGCATGGGCCGCCAGCACCAGGCCGGGATGGTCAATGCGCTGCTGCGCCGTGCCCAGCGCGAAGGGGTACCGTCCGCGGATCCGGCCGCGGTCTGGCCGCAATGGCTGCGCCAGCAGATCATCGGCGATTGGCCGGCTCATGCGCAGGCGATATTCGCCGCCAGCGCGCTGGCCGCGCCGACCTGGCTGCGGGTCAATCGCCAACGCAACGATGTCGATGGCTACCAGACCCTGTTGCGGGAAGCCGGCATCGAATCGCAACGCAGCGGGTTGCTGTCCGATGCGCTGCAACTGCAGGCCAGCATTGCCGTGGCCAGTCTACCCGGCTTCGCCGAGGGCGAGGTGTCGGTCCAGGATGGTTCGGCGCAGCAGGCTGCCGATGCGGTGCAGCCACCCGCCGCTGCACGGGTACTGGATGCGTGCGCGGCGCCCGGTGGCAAATCGGCGCATCTGCTCGAGCGTGATCCCGGCTTGCAGCTGCTGGCACTGGATGTCGACAAGCGCCGGCTCAACCGGGTCCAGGACACCTGGCAGCGACTCGGCGTGCAGGGCAGGATGCAGGCCGCCGACGCCAGCCAGCCGCAGAGCTGGTGGGACGGCGAAGCATTCCAGCTGATCCTGCTCGACGCGCCGTGTTCGGCCACTGGCGTGGTCCGCCGGCAGCCGGACGTGTTGTTGCACCGGCGCGCCGATGACATCGTCACGCTGGTGGCACTGCAGGCGCGGCTGCTGGATGGCTTGTGGACGACGTTGGCGCCGGGCGGCACCCTGCTGTACACCACCTGTTCGATCCTCAAGCAGGAGAACGAGCAGCAGATCGCAGCGTTCCTGCAACGCACGCCGGATGCCCACGCGCAACCGCTGGACGAACAGTTCGGCCATGCCTCGGGTGCCGGTCGCCAGCGGCTGCCGGGTGAGGGCGACATGGACGGCTTTTACTATGCGGCGATACGTAAGCAGTCCGTGACCTGAAACTGAACTTCTTTCACAAACAGCCAATGCGCGCTGCGCATATGATTTGCCCGACAAGCAAATGACCAGCTGATCGTACCGAGGGGGTGTGTCGGTTGTTGCCGAGGGCCCTGTCGTGAGTGTTTCGCTGGAAACCGTTTCTTCGCAACATGTCGCCCCGGACAGTGCCGGTTGGCGGGCCGCTTCCTCGATACGCGAACCGAGTACGGCTGGCAGGCTGTTCTTCCTCGCCACCATTGCCGCGCCGGCCTTGATCCTGATCCCCAAGGGGCTGGCCGTGTTCGCGCTGTTGCTGCTGCTGGCGACCCTGCTGTCATGGAAATCTTCGAACAGGCCATCGATGGCGCTGCCGGCGACCTGGGTCCGGGCTGCCTGGTTGCTGGCGGTGTTGCCACTGGCCATTGCCGCCTTGTCGGTGAGCTGGTTCAACCTGCCCTGGAGCGAGCTGGGCAAGATTGCGCGCCTGTTGCTGCTGCCATGGTGTGCCTGGCTGGCCTGGCGTACGGCCAGCAGCCGTAACGGCCTGTGGTGGGGCGCGCTGGCGGGGGTGCTGGTGGCGTTCTGCGTGGCGCTGCTGCAGACCGCCAGTGGCATCGAGCGCGCCAATGCCGGCGGCAACCCGATCACCTTTGCCAACCTGGTGCTGATGCTGCTGGTACTGGCGGTGTTCTGCCGGCCCCGCACCCGCGACGGCAGAACCTTGACGTTGCTGCTGGCGGTCCTGGCGATGGGCATCGCCAGCATCGTCATGAGTGGCAGTCGCGGCGTGTTGCCGGGGCTGGCGCTGGTGCTGCTGCTGGGGCTGGTCGGCAAGCAGGGCCGCCGCTTCTGGATCCGGATGGGGGTTTCACTGGCGGCTTTGTCGCTGCTGTGTGCCTGCCTGCTGTGGGTGCCGTCACTGTCCAGCCAATCGCGTCTGGCCAACATCGCCCCGGAACTGGCGCGTTACGAGCGTGGTGATGGCAACTCCTCGGTCGGCGCCCGCCTGGAGCTGTGGTCACGCGCCTGGGAGGCGCTGCGGCAACATCCATTGACCGGCACCGGCCTGCGCCAGTTCGACCGCGCGGTGGTGCTGGCGCCGGAATGCGCCAGCAGCGCACCACCGCACTGGTGCCGGCTGCGGCACGCGCACAATGATCTGTTCGAATGGGCGGCGACGATGGGCGTGCCGGGCGGATTGGCGCTGATCCTGATCTACCTGCTGCCGGCGTTGTTCTTCCTGCGTTGCATCGGCCGGGCGCCGCCCGGGCGGATGTACGGTGCGGCCTGGGCCGGGTTGGTGATGGTGCTGGCGTTTGCCAGCGCGGGCCTGAGCCAGTCGATGTTCGCGCACGCCGCCAGCGCCACCGCGTATGCGCTGTTTATCGGCTGCCTGGCCGGGATCGCGCTGAACGAGCAGCGGCAGCCAGCCTCGACGATGGATGCCACGCGAGCCGGCCGCTAGCCAGCCGGCAAGCCATCGCCTTGCGCACTGTGTAGGATCATCGCCTGGCTGGTTGTGGCGATGAACGAATGCACGAGTGGCGGTCCGAAGGAATGATGGGCGAAGCGGCGCGGGAGCGTCGCCAGTTCTGGTGGTTCATGCTGTTCGCGCTGCTGGTGATTGGCGCCGGCATCGGCCTGCGTGCACCGTGGCCGGCCGACGAGCCGCGCTTCGTGCTGGTCGCGCGGCAGATGTGGGAGTCGGGCCAGTGGCTGTTCCCGCACCGGGGCAGTGAGCTGTATTCGGACAAGCCGCCGCTGTACTTCTGGCTGCTGGGTGCCAGTTATGCGCTGGTGCGGCAATGGAACATCGCCTTCCTGTTGCCGTCGCTGCTGGCCGCACTCGGCACCCTGACCCTGACCTATGACTTCGCCCGCCGCAGCTGGAACCATCGGGTCGGCCTGTGGGCGGCCGCGGCGGTGCTGTTTTCGTTCCAGTTCGTGTACCAGGCCAAGCGCGCGCAGATTGATCCGACCGTGGTGTTCTTCATCACCGTGGGCGTCTACGGCATTGGCCGCCATGTGCTGCTGGGGCCGAACTGGCGCTGGTACTGGCTGGGGTGTTTCGCTGCTGGCCTGGGAGTCATCAGCAAGGGCGTCGGCTTCATCGCGCTGCTGGCGTTGCTGCCGTATGCGCTGATGCGCTGGCGCGGCTGGAACGGGCTCAGCGAGCCGGCACCGCGCGGTGCCGGCAAATGGTGGCTGGGCGGCGCCAGTTTCCTGCTGGCGATCGCGCTGTGGTTCGTGCCGATGCTGGTGACTGCGCTGGTCAGTGGCGATCCCGAGCATCGCGCTTACTTGAATGATCTGCTCTATCGACAGACCGCCACCCGCTACGTCAGTGCCTGGCACCATCACGCACCGTGGTGGTATTTCATCAAGGTCATCCTGACCCAATGGTTGCCATTCGTGGTGTTCCTGCCCTGGTTGCTGGGACCGTGGCGGCAGGCCTGGCGCCAACGCGATGCGCGGGTGTGGTGGCCGCTGGCGTGGCTGCTGCTGGTGCTGTTGTTCTTCAGTGCCAGTCCGGGCAAGCGCGACATGTACATCCTGCCGGCATTGCCGGCATTGGCATGGGCGGCGGCGTCGTTCATGCCCGCGCTGGTGCAGCGGCGTGGATTGCGCTGGGCGTTGTGGGTGTTCTCGATGCTGCTGGGTGTCGGTCTGCTGGCCGTGGGCCTGGCGGCCTTGTTCGGCAATCCCGGTTACGAAGCCAGGCTGGTCGCCGAACGCGGGCTGGAAGTGGGCTCGGGCGCACTCTGGCTGTGGCGGGTGTTGGCCCTGATGGGCGCGTTGATCGTCATCGCCGGCATTGTCTGCCGCCTGCGCCATGTGCTGCTGTTCACTGCGCTGGGGGTGGCGGTGACCTGGCTCGGCTATGGTTTCGGCATCGCGCCGTTGCTCGATGGCGAAAGCTCTTCGCGTGACCTGATGCATGAGGCGCGCGAGCAGGCCGGTGCCGATACCGTGATCGGACTGGTCAACTGGCGTGAGCAGCAGTTGCTGCAGGCGGTCGGACCGGTGACCGAGTTCGGCTTCAAGCAGCCGGAAGACGAGCAGTGGCGGCGTGGCATTGCCTGGTTGCAGGCCGAGCCGACGCAACGGGTGCTGTTGAGCCAGGACGTGGCGATGCCCGACTGTGTCGATCGCGGCCAGATACATCCATTGGGCGCCGCCAATCGACGCAGCTGGTTGCTGGTGGACGCGCAGGCGGTGGCGGGCTGCCGCTGAAGTTGGCCTTCAGGTGATGGCAGCTGCGCTGATCCGCTGGTACAGCTGCTCGGTCTGGCGGACGAACTGCGGCACGCCGAAATCGCGTTCGGCATGCAGGCGCGCCGCATCGCCCATTGCCTGCAGTCGAGCGCGGTTGGCCAGCAGCCAGCGCAGGGTCTCGGCGATGGCGGCGGGATCGCGGGCGGGTACCACCCAGCCATCGCGTCCTGGTTCGATGTTCTCCGGCAACCCGGCGTAGTCGGTGACCAGCACTGGCTTGCCCATCGCCATCATCTCGCGGCAGGCGAAGGAAATGGTTTCGACCGCGTGCGACAGCACGAAGCCGACATCCAGTGCTGCCACCAGTGGCCGGGTATCGGCCAGCAGACCGGGGAAGCAGAACAGATCCTGCACGCCCAGATCGGCCAGCTGCCGCAGCTGCGAAGCATCCGGCGGCTTGCCGGCAATCAGGACCCGGAACCGGGCGCGTTCGCTGGTATCCAGCAGCGCCAGGCCGGCGGCCAGGTCGGTCCAGCCCTTGTAGTCGGCGGTGCCGGCATTGCTGCCTAACACCAGGCAGTTATCCGACGGCAGCCATTGCCGTCGTGCCTGCGCGGCGTCCTGCGCAGCCCAGGGCCGGAAATGATCGACATCGACGCCGTTGTGGATGGTGGTGATGGGCAGCTGCCGGTAAGGACTGGCCAACAGTTCGCGGCGGGTGTAGTCGCAGACCGCAATCAGCTGGTCGGTCGCCAGCCGTGCGCGCAGCCAATGGCCGAAGCCGGTCCAGGGTTTCGAATTGTGTTTGGTCAGCACGATCCGCGGCCGGTGGTGCATTCCACGCACTGCTGCCATCAGCAAGCGATGGTCGGCCGAACCATTGACATGGACCAGGTCAAATCCATGCGTGATCAGGTAGCTGCGCAGTTGCAGCAGTGCTTGCCGCTGTTGCCGAAGTTCGCGCAGGCCGTTGGGAAACGGCTGCGCCAGCACATGCACGCCGGGCAGTGCCGCGGCCTGTTCCAGCAATGAGCTGCCGGCCGGCGCGGCGACATGGATCTCGTGTTCGGCACTCAATGCCGATGCCAGCGTACGCACGTAAGTGGTGTGGCCACCACCGCTGCCGCGATGGAAATTGGTGAACAGGAGTTTCATCGATGGATCATTGGCTGGTCGCGGTGGTACACGCGGACCCGATGGCCGCCGATGCGAGGAACGCATCGAGGCGGACGGGGGACGGGTGGCGCATCCGTATGCAGTGCGTCGTCGGTTTGCGTCGCCGGTACCGGCCATGTCCCCCGTGGTGGTGCGAATACAACCATCATAACGGCTGCCGCTGGCCACTGCCTGTCACAGATGGCGGACATCGCATCGCCAGCCGCCGGACCGTTCCCGCAAGGTGGCAGGCAAATTCCGGTTCGGCTGCGCCGGGGCATGATCGGAGGCCCAGCAGGCAAGGACCAGGCGCATGCCGGGCGGCGCGGGCAACTGGTTAGAATGGCGCCATGGACCGACTGCCGATTACCCTCATCGTCATTACCTACAACGAGGCTGGCAACATCGGCCGGTGCCTGGACAGCGTGCCGTTCGCCGCCGAGAAGCTGGTCATCGACAGCAACAGCACCGACGCCACCGTCGCCATCGCACAGGCGCACGGAGCACGGGTGGTGCAGCAGCCTTGGCTGGGGTTCGGGCCACAGCGCAACTTCGCCAGCACCCAGTCCGGCCATGACTGGATCATCGTGCTGGACGCGGACGAGTTCCTGTCCGATGAGTTGATCGCCGAATGCGCGCAGAAGCTGCCGGCACTGCTGGCATCGGCGCAGAGCGGTGCCTGGTTGCGCCGGCGGACCTGGTTCATGGGCGGCCCGATGCGCTGGTACAAGCCGATGGTCGGCGAGCGCATGGCACGCATCTACCACCGTGGCCGCGCGCGCTGGAAGGACGTTCCCGTGCATGAATCACTGGACTTCGACCGCGGCAGCGAGGAGTTCAGGCAGCCGTTCAATCATCTGCACAATCCGACCATCCTGCACAAGGAACTCAAGGTCCTGCGCTATGCCGAGCTGAAAGCGCGTGGCTGGCAGGCCAAGCGCAAGTCGCAGTCGATGTGGCAGACGCCGCTGGTGTTCGTGGCATCTTTCGTCAAGGAATACCTGTTGCGGCTGGCGCTGCTGGATGGCTGGCGTGGTTTCATCATCGCCCAGCTGTCGGCCAGCTACGCGGTCTACAAGCGCATGCGCTATTACGAAATGCAGGTCAATCCAGCATCGGTGGAGCTGGCCCGACAGGAAATGATCAAGCACGGTCTTGAACGCGAATGAGCGCGCATCGTTACCTGCTTTACGGTTCCGAACGTTACGCGCTGCCAATCCTGCAGCCATTGGCCGACAGCCTGCGCCGACAAGGCCATGACGTGGCCAGCTGCCTGGTCGAAGGCGCGCACGGATTGGCGCTGGCATCGGTGCCGGCACTGGATGTGCGCCAGGCGGTGGCGTTCAAACCGCGCGCGGTGTTCAGTGCCTCCAACGTCGTGCCCGGTTTCATCAGCGGCGCGAAAGTGCAGCTGTTCCATGGTTTCAACGTGCAGAAGCGCGATGACGCACGCGGCCATTTCCGTATCCGCGGCCTGTTTGATCTCTACTGCACGCAGGGCCCGGCAACGACCTTGCCGTTCCAGAAGCTGCAGCAGCAGCATGGTCACTTCGCGGTGGTGGAAACCGGCTGGCCGAAGCTGGACCCCCTGTTCCGTGATGACGGCGGCATCGCCCAGCGCTTGCGACAGCCTGCGGGCGGGCGCCAGGTGGTGCTGTTTGGTTCCACCTTCACCGAGCGCCTGTCGGCGGCACCGCATCTGTTGCCGGCGGTGGCCGCGCAGATCGCCGGGGGCGACCGTTACTGGCTGCTGACCCTGCATCCGAAATGCGCGCCGGATCTGGTCGCGCGCTATCGCGCCTTGCAGGGCGCCAATGCCGCATTTGTCGAACCCGAGCAACTGGTGCATGCCGAGCGCGCCGCCGATGTACTGGTCGCCGACACCAGCTCGATCGTTTCGGAAATGCTGGTCCAGCGCAAACCGGTAGTGACTTTCCGCAATCGCGCACCGAAACCGCACATGCTGGACTTCGATGATCCGGCGCGGCTGGCGGAGATGCTGCAACAGGCCTTCAATCCGGACCCGGTGCTACAGGCGGCGATTGCCGGATATGCCGATGCGATCCACCCGTACCGTGACGGGCAATCGTCCGAGCGGGTGCTGGCCGCGACCGAAGCGTTGCTTGAGGGCCAGTTGGGTAGCCTGAAGGCCAAGCCTCTGTCGGCGTTATGGCGGCGCTGGCAGGTACGCAAGTCGCTGGGTTACTGGGGCGTGTAACTGCTGCTGGCCGCAATTCTGCTTGCGGCGCCAGCCAACGTCGCGCTTTGCTACCAGCGTAGCCGGCGCGCGGCCAATGCTGCGGACAATTGCCGGTACAGCGCTTGTGCCTGTACTTCGGGCATGAAGCGGATCCGCAACGGTGGCTGCATGTTGCTGGCGCCGGCGGTATCCAGCCACAGGCTGGCGGTGCCGCAGCGTCGATCCAGCGGCGAATGACTCAGCCGCAATGCCTGCAATTTGTCGATTTCGGCAAAGCGCCAATAGCGCGCCCACCAGCCTCCACGCACCGCCACCAGTGCGGTATCGACCGCATAACCGGCGCGCCGGGTTTGCTGCCAGGCGCCGTAGATCGCCCACGGCAGCCACAGCCAGATGCACAGTCCCCAGGGCCCGGCCTGCAGCCACGCCGGTACCGACAGCACGAGCAACACCAGCACCGTCGGCAGCAGCAGGCGCCAGCGCATCGACGCAGATAGCGGGGACCATGCCGGCATCGGCCATTGCGCATGCGGTAACAAGTGCTGGATCAGCGCATCGCAGGCATCCGGGGTAGCGATGGGCGCCAGTTCCTTCAATGCACGCGCGTCGGAGCGGTTGCCGGTTTCGGCTACCGCGGTATCGATGCGCAGGTTGCGCCGCCGCAGGCAACGCTGCAGCCAGCCTTCCTGCAAGGTCCACGACTGGATGCGGCGGCGGCTGACGCTGGTGCGCAGGCGTGCCAGCAGGCCGCGTTCGACGGTCAGCCGCTGCGGTTGCTCGTGCAGGCGGAAGCCATGGAACTGGGTCAGCGCCAGCAGCATCGACAGTACCCGAGTCAGCAACAAGCCGAAGGTGATCAAGCTGCCAACGGCGGCCACGGTGCTCAACACACCCAGGTGCATCGAGGTCGCGTAGCCGAGCAGTTGCTGGGCATGCTGTTCCACCCAGCGACTGGCGACACGCTCGGGAAATATCTGCCATAGCGCACTGAATGCCACCGCCACCACGATCATGCCGCGATTGGAGATGAAGCCCAGTCGCAGCACGTCGGCCGTATCCAGCGCCAGCAGTGGCACGTCGGCAGGCTCGGCCGCATCGGGCGTGCGGCCGGCGCGGTCGCTGCCGCCGTGGCGGATGACATCTTCCAATGCCTGTGCGGCCGCCAGTCCCAGCACTCGCATCTGCGCCTCGGGCTTGTTGCCGCCGGCTGATTCCAGGCGCACTTCCGCCACGCCGAACACGCGGTGCAGCAGCGACTGGTGCAGGGTGACGTTGTGGATGCGATTGAACGGAATCTCGCGCAGGTTGCGCTGCAGCCAGCCACTGCGGATGGTCACGCCGTCGGCACCGACCCGGTAGCGATAGGTGAAGAACTGCAGCAGCGACACCGCCACCAGCACGACCATGGCGATAGCCGCGGCCAGCGCCTGCCATTGCGCCTCGCGTCCACCACCACCGCCGAACACCAGCAGCGCCACCAGCGGCAGCACGAACTGCCTGAGCTGCTGCAACAGCACGAACAACCACGACCACGGATGCAGTCGTTGTTCGCCGTCCATGGCGGCTGCTGCCGGCGCCTCCGCCGAGGGCATCTCGCTCACAGTGCGTCGTCGTCCAGTTGCCGGGCCAGGTGGTTGCGCAGTTCCTCGGCGTCGCCCTCGGCCAGTCCCGACACGCTGACCGCGGCCATCCGGGTGCCGGCGGTATGCACTACCAGCGTAGCCAGGCCCAGCATCCGCTGCAGCGGTCCGCGCTTCAGATCCAGGTGCTGTACCCGCGAAATCGGCAGCCGGGTTTCGCTTTGCCACCAGTTGCCGCGGCGAACCGAAAACCCCTGCGTGTCCAGCTGCCAGAACGTGCGCCGGTGACGCCGGAATGAAATCCAGGCACCGATCAGTGCCGCCAGCAGCGCGACCACGGGCGCCGCCAGCCACGGATCCAGCACGGTGCCATTACTGGCCAGCAACAGCGTCGAAGGCACGCAGACCACCATCCAGCCGATGGCGCCAGCCAGCGCCGCGACCCAGCCACCACGTTGCGGCAACTGTTGCCAGCCACTGTTGCCCGGCCAGGCCGGCGTGGCGTTGTCGATCGGCGGCAACATGGCCGTTGCCGGGTCGGGTGGTGGTGCTTGCATCACTGTATGTCCCCTGTGCATCCAGGCCTATCCGTGCTCACAGATAGGGATTGTCCTCGCCGCTTGCCGGCGGTCGCAGCGTATAGCGTTTGTAGGTCCACTGGTACTGGGCGGGATCACGGCGGGCAATCCGCTCCACGCATTCGTTGAGCACGGCGGTCGCGTGCTGTGGATCCGGATCGGCGATGGCCGCCGGCGCCGGTTGCACATGCAAGGCGAAATCCGGCCCCGGGCCAATCCGTTCGCACCAGGCGAACAACACGGTCGCGCCGGTGCGTTCGGCCAGCCGCGACACCAGCGTCATGGTCAATGCCTGCACGCCAAAGAACGGCACGAACTCGCCATCGCCAGCCTTGGGTTGTTGATCCGGCAGGATGCCGACCGCGCCGCCCTCCTTCAGCACCTTCCACAGCTGACGCACCGCCGGGCCTTCGGCGCGGACCTGGCGGATGTTGTCAGCGCCGCGCACCTTGAGCAGGAAGGCATCGCCGACCGCCGACTCCGGTGGCCGGTAGACGATGGCCAACGGCCCGCGGCTGGCCAGCCACTGGTTCAACAGTTCCCAGTTACCGAAGTGCGGCGCGGCCACGATCACGCCCTTGCCCGAGGCCAGCGCCTGGTCGTACAGGGCTTCGCCGTGGCGCTCGCGCAGCAGGGACAGGTTGTCGGCCGGCGGCCGGGTCCAGAAGCGCAGGGTTTCCAGTGCCTGGCGGGCGGTGGTACGCAGCACGTCGCGGTGCAGTGCCTCGCGCTGGCTCGGCAACAGATCCGGGTAGGCCAGTTGCAGGTTGCGTCTGGCCACCCGGCTTTCGCGCGCATCGCGGCGTATCCACATCGTCGCCATCGCATCGCCCAGCGCGTGCAGCCACGACCAGGGCAGGCGGCCGACCAGGGCGGCCAGGCGATACAGCAGGCTTGCGGTGGTGTCGGGCTTCATCGGTACAGTCTAGCGTTTGCCCCGGCCCACGTTGCCCAGGCTTGACCTCGGCCCTGGCGATGCCCAGCATTCACCCATGCTTTGCCTCATCCAGCGCGTCAGCCGCGCCCAGGTCGACATCGATGGCCAGACCGTCGGCGCCATCGGTGCGGGGTTGCTGGCGCTGGTCGCGATGGAGCCCGGCGACAGCGACGCGCAGCTGGCGCGGATGGCCGACCGGCTGTTGGGTTACCGGGTATTCGCCGACGATGCCGGGCGCATGAATCGTTCGCTCGCCGACACCGGTGGCGGCCTGTTGCTGGTCAGCCAGTTCACCCTGGCCGCCGATACCCGCTCGGGCATGCGCCCCAGCTTCACCACGGCGGCGCCGCCGGCCGAGGCTGAACGCAATTTCAACGAATTCGTGCGGATCTGCCGGGATCGGCACCCGCCGGGGGTGGAAACCGGGCGCTTCGGTGCCCATATGGTAGTCAGCCTGAGCAACGACGGCCCGGTGACCTTCCTGCTGCGACCCTGAACAGGGCCCCGGCAACCCCGCAATCCCACGCGATTCCGGGACTTGGGACCCCCCGGGCTGGTATAATGCTAGGTTCCTTCCTCCTTTCTGCCGGTGGCGCTTACCCCATGGCGAACGAACGTCCTGCCCAACAATCCGACATCAAGCTACTGATCAGCAAGGGCCTTGAGCAGGGCTATCTGACGTATGCCGAAGTCAACGATCACCTGCCCGACGACATCGTCGATCCGGAGCAGATCGAAGACATCATCGGCATGATCAATGGCATGGGCATCGACGTGCACGAAGTTGCACCCGATGCCGAGACCCTGCTGCTGGCCGGTACCAGCGACGGTGGCCGCGAGGTCGATGAAACCGCCGCCGAGGAAGCCGCCGCGGCGCTGACCTCGCTGGATACCGAAGGTGGTCGCACCACCGACCCGGTGCGCATGTACATGCGCGAGATGGGGACGGTCGAGCTGCTGACCCGCGAAGGCGAAATCGCCATCGCCAAGCGCATCGAGGAAGGCCTGGGCCAGGTCCAGGCGGCGCTGGGCGTGTTCCCGGTCGCGGTGGAAATGCTGCTGGAAGAATTCGAGCTGCACAAGGCTGGCAAGAAGCGCTTGGCCGAAGTCATCGTCGGTTTCAACGATCCGGAAGAAGAAGTGCCGGAAGCCGCTGCCGCCAACGACGCTGACGCCAGCGACGACAGTGACAGCGACAGCGACAGCGACGATGACAGCGATGATGACGACGATGACGGTGATGCCGAGGAAGCAGGCCCCACCGGTCCGGATCCGGAAGAAGTCGCCCGCCGCATGCAGGTGCTGGCCGACGGCTACGCCAAGTTCAAGAAGGCCTATGCCAAGAACGGTGCCGACAACAAGGCCACCACCAAGCTGCGCGAGGAACTGGCCGAAACCTTCGTCACCCTGAAGTTCCCGTTGCCGCTGACCGACGTGCTGGTGCGCAAGCTGCGCGAAGTGGTCGCCCAGCTGAAGGATCACGAGCGTCGCGTGCTGTTCCTGTCGGCCAACGTCGCCAAGATGCCGCGCAAGGACTTCATCCGTTCGTGGGAAGGCAACCAGACCAACCTGGGTTGGGTCGATGACGTGCTCAAGCGCAAGCAGAAGTGGTCATCGGCGCTGCGCGAAGTGAAGGACCAGATTGTCAGCGAGCAGGAAGCCACCATCGCCATCGAAAAAGCGATGCACCTGAGCCTGGCCGAGATCAAGGAAATCAGCCGCGCGATGGCCTACGGCGAAGCCAAGGCACGCAAGGCCAAGAAGGAAATGGTCGAGGCCAACCTGCGCCTGGTCATCTCCATCGCCAAGAAGTACACCAACCGCGGCCTGCAGTTCCTGGATCTGATCCAGGAAGGCAACATCGGCCTGATGAAGGCAGTCGACAAGTTCGAATACCGCCGCGGCTACAAGTTCTCGACCTACGCCACCTGGTGGATCCGCCAGGCGATCACCCGTTCGATTGCGGATCAGGCGCGCACCATCCGTATCCCGGTGCACATGATCGAAACCATCAACAAGCTCAACCGCATTTCCCGCCAGATGCTCCAGCAGTACGGCCGCGAGGCCACGCCGGAAGAACTGGCCAAGGAAATGGAGATGCCGGAAGACAAGATCCGCAAGGTGATGAAAATCGCCAAGGAGCCGATCTCGATGGAAACCCCGATCGGTGATGACGAGGATTCCCACCTGGGTGATTTCATCGAAGACACCAATGTCGAGTCGCCGATCGAGAACACCACCAACATCAACCTGTCCGAAACCGTCCGCGACGTGCTGGCCGGTTTGACCCCGCGCGAAGCTAAGGTGCTGCGCATGCGCTTCGGCATCGACATGAATACCGACCACACCCTCGAGGAAGTCGGCAAGCAGTTCGATGTCACCCGCGAGCGCATCCGCCAGATAGAGGCCAAGGCGTTGCGCAAGCTGCGTCACCCGAGCCGGTCGGAGCAGCTGCGCAGCTTCCTCGACATCGAGTAAGCCGGCTGCCGGAAACCGACGCGATACCAACGCGGTCCGCCATGTGCGGGCCGCGTTTTTTTGTAGCCGTGATGGAACGACATGTCCCGGTTCGCCGGTGCCGGCTGCCCAACGCAGTCGCTGGGCGCGGGTAGGGTGGAGTGGGGCGGGGCGGAATGTAAAGGGCCCTCCTGCCAGCTGAATGACCGTCGCACGGCGCCGCCTGCGTATGCATCATCGTCACAAGCCTCTCACTAAGCTGACCCCGCTATTGTCAAGGGATACCGCGTGCAACGACGTGATCTGATCAAGGCGGGCCTGGCCCTGCCGCTGCTGCGCGGACTGTCCGCGCTCTCGCTGAGCGGCGCGCCGCTGGCCGCGGGCGCGTTGCCTGCGCGTGGCACACCCTTTGACGAGCAGACGGTGCCAGCGTTGGCGCGCAGACTGGCCGCCGCGGCCTACCAGCCACCGGTGACCGCACTGACACCATCGCTGCAACGAATCAGTTACGACCAGTACCGCGATATCCGCTTCGACCCCCGCAAAGCCATCTGGCGCGACACGCCGCTGCCGTTCCAGTTGCAGTTCTTCCATCGCGGTTTCCTGTTCAAGGAACGGGTCGACATCGCGCTGGTCGCCGATGGCATCGCCACGCCGCTGGTGTATTCGCCCAGTCAATTCAGTTTTGGCGCGGCGCCGGTGCCCAGCGATCAGGATGTCGGTTACGCCGGCATGCGCATCCACGCGCCGATCAACCGGCCGGACTACTTCGACGAGATCTGCACGTTCCTCGGTGCCAGCTATTTCCGTGCCGTTGCCAAGGGCCAGAACTACGGATTGTCGGCGCGCGGCCTGGCATTGAAGACCGGCGACCCGGGGCCGGAGGAGTTCCCGGTGTTCAAGCAGTTCTGGGTCGAACAGCCGGGCAAGGACGCCAGCGCCATCACCGTCCATGCATTGCTCGACAGCCCCAGCGCCGCGGCGGCGATGCGCTTTGTCATCAGCCCCGGTGACGAAACCGTATTCGACACCCAGATGCGCCTGTATCCGCGCGTGGATCTGGATCGCGCCGGCATCGCGCCACTGACCAGCATGTACGAGTTCGACGCTGGCGATCGCATTGGCGTCGATGACTATCGTCCGGCGGTGCACGATTCCGATGGGCTGGCGATGTTGAACGGCCGCGGCGAACAGATCTGGCGGCCATTGCGCAACCCGGCGCAGCTGCAGGTCAGTGCATTCGAGGACGCAAATCCCAAGGGCTTCGGCCTGATGCAGCGCAAGCGCGCATATGCGGAATTCGCCGATATCGAAGCCAATTACCAGCGCCGGCCCAGCCTCTGGGTCGAGCCGGTCGGCGACTGGGGCAAGGGCGCGGTGACGCTGGTCGAGATTCCGACTGGCGACGAATACCACGACAACATCGTCGCCTTCTGGCGTCCCGCCCAGCCACTGCGCGCGGGCAGCGAACACCGCTTCGATTACCGCCTGCACTGGTGCACCGAACACGCCTGGCAACCGGAACTGGCGACCGTGGTGATGACCCGCATCGGTGCCGCACCGCAGCCGGGCACCCGCTTGATCGTGATCGATCTGGCAGGCGGCCGGTTGTCGCGTCTGAATGCCGATGCACGGGTGGACGCCGATGTCTGGGCTTCTTCCGGCAGCATCGCCAATGCGGTCGCCCACGCCAACCCGCAGACCGGCGGCTGGCGGATCAGTTTCGAACTCACCCCCCAGCACGGCAAGGACGTGGAACTGCATGCGCGCGCGCATGACGATCGCGGCCCGTTGTCGGAAACCTGGCTGTATCGGTGGACCCCATGAATGTCGTACTTGAAGATGCCCCGCCGATGAGCCACGCCAACGCCAACCTGCAGGACGCACCGATGCTGCCACCGCCGGCGCCCTTGCCGATGCCGGTGCAGGCCTTGAGCCAGCCAGGAAAAGCCGATGTCGCCCCGCCCAGCAGCCCGGGCTCGATGGGCCTGCGGCGCGCGGTCGTGTTCGGTGGCACCGCACTGTTGACGCTGCTGGCCACTTACCAGATCTGGTGGGTACTGCGCAGCCACGGCACGGATCTGCTGGAGGGCTTGCTGCTGGTATTGTTCGTCGCTCTGTTCGCATGGATTGCGTTGTCCTTCATCAGCGCGCTGGCTGGCTTCGTGCTGGTGCTGACACGGCGACCGCAGCGACTGGGGCTGGACGACAATGGCGCATTGCCAACACTCGCCAGCCGCACCGCGCTGTTGATGCCTACCTACAACGAAGATCCGGATCGGCTGTTGGCTGGCCTGCAGGCGATCTACGAATCAGTGGCGGCCACCGGTCAGTTGCAGCAGTTCGATTTCTTCGTGCTCAGCGATACCACCCGCGAGGACATCGGCCAGGCCGAGCAGGCGGCCTTCCAGGCGCTGCGCCAGCGGGTCGGCAACGACAGCCAGTTGTTCTACCGCCGTCGCGACGACAACAGCGAGCGCAAGGCCGGCAACATCGCCGAGTGGGTACGCCGTTTCGGTGGTGCTTATCCGCAGATGCTGATTCTGGACGCCGACAGCCTGATGACCGGCGACAGCATCGTGCGCCTGGCTGCGGCGATGGAGTCGAACCC
Source organism: Pseudoxanthomonas dokdonensis (assembly GCF_001431405.1). GTDB lineage: Bacteria > Pseudomonadota > Gammaproteobacteria > Xanthomonadales > Xanthomonadaceae > Pseudoxanthomonas_A > Pseudoxanthomonas_A dokdonensis. The sequence continues at coordinate 4,712 of NZ_LDJL01000010.1, read as the reverse complement.
GGATGTGGCCCTGATCCAGACCCTGCCGACCATCGTCAACGGACAGACGTTCTTCGCCCGCATGCAGCAATTCGCCGGTCGTGTATATGGCCCGGTGGTCGCCCATGGCGTGGCCTGGTGGCACGGCGCCGAGAGCAACTACTGGGGCCACAACGCGATCATCCGTACCCAGGCCTTTGCCGCCCATGCCGGCCTGCCGACGCTGGCCGGTCGCAAGCCATTTGCCGGCACCGTGCTCAGCCATGATTTCGTCGAGGCCGCGTTGCTGCGCCGTGGCGGTTGGGCGCTGCACATGGTGCCGGGCTTGTCCGGCAGCTACGAAGAAGGGCCGCCATCGCTGACCGATATGCTGGTGCGCGACCGTCGCTGGTGCCAGGGCAACCTGCAACACGGCGGCGTGGTCCATGCCAAGGGCCTGCACTGGATCAACCGGGTGCATCTGATGATTGGCATCGGCCATTACTTCACCGCGCCGATGTGGGCGATGCTGATGCTGCTGGGGCTGGCGATACCGCTGTACCAGCGCGCCAGTGCCGGCGAGCAGGCGCAGGCCGCGTTCTCGCCGATGCAGTACTGGCAGGGAGATGATCCGCAGCGCTTCCTGTGGGTATTCGTGTTCACCATGTCGGTGCTGTTGGCACCCAAGCTGATGGGCTACCTGGCGACGATGACCCAGGCGCAGACCCGCCGCGGTTGCGGTGGCGCGGTGCGCGCTTTGATCAGCATGTTGATGGAAACCCTGCTTGCCGCGTTGATGGCGCCGGTGACCATGTACCGGCAATCACGCAGCGTCGCCGAAGTGCTGGCTGGCAAGGATTCCGGCTGGGAAACCCAGCGCCGCGACGACGGCACGCTGCCGTTGTCCAGCCTGATCCGTGGCTACGGCGGCCTCACCCTGTGCGGCGTGCTCGCCGCTGGCATGGCCTACGCCGTCTCGCCGATGCTGGCGGCGTGGATGGCCCCGGTGATCCTGGGCCTGCTGCTGGCCATCCCGCTGCACATGCTGACCTCATCGGTCCGTGTCGGCCGTGCGTTGCAACGCGCCGGTCTGCTGCGCACCCCGGAAGAGGTCAACCCACCGGACGTCATCGCCCGCGCCAGTCAATTGCGGCTGCGTGCAGCCAATCGTCCGAGCATCGACTGAACGCCCTGCTGTCCGGCGGTCGCCGGGCAGCATCCCGTCGCGGGCAGGCATCCATCACGCCAGTGTCCGCCTCAGGGCTGCCGCTGCCCTCGCGCCGTGGATTGATAACCAACTCGCATCCGCCGTCAACACCTGCCCGACGTCGCGTTTGATGGCACAATTGCCACCCCGGCCAGCGCCCGCGCCACCGGCACCCTTCACGGGCCTATAGCTCAATGGTTAGAGCAGAGGACTCATAATCCTTTGGTTCCAGGTTCGAGTCCTGGTGGGCCCACCATCGTTGCAAAGATGGATCAGAGAGGGGTGCAGCAGTTCCGTCAGTCAATGCTGCAAGTCTGATCGTGTGCGGGGCGGCAAGCCGATCACGTCAGACTGCCACCGGAACAAAGATGCGGTAAGCAAATCCTGCCGTACCTAGACCCCAGAAGACAACCCTAAACCAATAACTATAGGGCTGAGTTTTGCGGTCGATGCGTGCAACCCACCAGTTGTCCAGGGCTACTCCTGAGCCAGTTTGAAGAATGAAGAGCGGCGCAAAGAGCAAAAATCCAACAATCGCCCATGTGACGTCATACATGGCTGGGGCGAAAGAAATAAAGAACACGCTAACGATGCCGAACAGAAGACATGGCCAGAGGAAGGATTTGCCCTTTATGCGATTTGCGAGTGAGTTCATTTGCTGCCTAACGCCTGAATTAAGCCGCGCCGCGAAGCGGCATCGGCTTGAATGAATTGTTAGAGGTCACTCCCCGGGATCAAACGTTTCTTCCGGGTAGAAATTCAAGATGGTTGCGACGCGAGGTTGCCCATTAATTGTTTGCACCTGCACATCTACGATGTAGGCCAGCTGGTGCCAAGGCTTTGAGAACGCTATGCCTTGCTCAAACATTTGCGCCTTTACGGCGTTGTTGTCGAAGACGACACGCAGAGGCTTGGGGCTAATGCTCTCAATGGTGGCTTTGTTGCCAGTCTGTGAATCATTGTCGAACTTTGCTTGATACCAGGTCATGACCCGCTTGGTATGGACGGAGTCACTCGGCTCATCCAGAAGACCGAGCTCTCGCTTGATCCGGTTCTGTGCGGAGTTAGCCTCTGCGGAGTTAACGAAGAACTGATTGATAACCTTGCCACCGTCTGCAACCGTGAAGTTGAGTTGCGAGCCTTGGTCTTTTGCAACCGGCTCCAAGATGCTGTGCCATTGCTTCAGATCGTTCTTTGTCAGATTTCTTGGCTGTTGGTTGAGCTTGCCGTTTAGCCAAAGAATCGTGTCCTTGGCGTAGCTGGCCCACTCTAGTAGTGCCCCGCCTTGCCAGAAGAGCGGAACAAGGGGCAGTGCTTGTGCCACCAATTCAAAGACGATTGAGCCAGACCGAACCTTCTTGACCAACAACTCGCTAGCAACAGGTACGTCCGCGGGAAACTCTGCCTCGATGAACTTCTCAAACTGATGCCCGATAGACAGCAGCGAAAGCGTTAAGTCGGTCAGTGCGACTGGACGAGTGTTGTTGATCGTTATTTCAAGACGATCATTGGACTCAACATGGATCGCGGATATCGCCATAGTGACCTCTAACGCCTGAATTAAGCCGAGCCGCGAAGCGGGTGGCAGTTCCTACGAAAAAGTGGACACCGATTCTCTAGCAGCACTGCTCGAACTCCAGCGGCGAACGATAACCCAACGCCGAGTGCAGGCGCTGGTGGTTGTAGAACTGGATGTAGTCGCTGACCGCCGAGCGAAGCGAGCGTTCACTGTCGAAGCGATAGCGGTGATACATGTCCGACTTCATCGACTTGTTCCATGACTCCATATGCGCGTTGTGGTTCATGCGGCGCGGCCGGTTGACCGACTGCGCCAGCCCGGCCCGCTCCAATCCCTGCCTGAAGCCATTGGCCATGAACTCGATGCCCCGGTCACTGTGGAACAGGGTATCGCAGGCGGGCGTGCGTGTCCGCAAGGCGGCGGCCAGGGCGCGACGGGTCAGTGAGGCCGTGCGCTCGGAGCCCAGCGCCCAGCCCAGCAGGCGCCGGGAGTAGCGGTCCATCACGGTCGCCAGGTAGCGCCACTGGCCGGCGAGCTTGAGGTAGGTGACGTCGCCGACCCAGATCTGATCGGGTCGATGGCAAGGGTGCTCGTGGGCACGGCTGGGGACGCTGTCCAGGAACCGCGCCAGGCCTGGACGTCTCCGATACAGGCGGGCCGGACAGGCGCGTACGCCTTCCTGCCGCATCAGCCGCTCCACGCGGCGGCGGCCCACGGCCTCGCCCCGGCGCCTGAGGGCGGCATGCACGCGCGGGCTGCCATAGGTGTGCCGGCTGGCCTCATGCACCTGACGGATCTTCTCCACCAGCAAGGCATCTTCGAACTGGCGTTCACTGCACGGTCGCCGTGCCCATGCGTAGTAGCCGGCGGCGCTGACCCGATAGAGGCGGCACATCGTCCTCACCGGACAGGTTTCCTTGTGGTGCTCGATGAAGGCGAAGATTTCGCTTTTCGAACGGAAGTGAACGCGATCGCTTTTTTTAAAAGGTCATGCTCGAGCTTGAGTTGCTCGTACTGCCGCTTGATCTTGCGCAGCGCCTTCAGCTCGGCCGCGGTCGACGGATCCATCGGTGCACCCTTGGTCACGATAACACCCTCCCGTGCGAGTCGTCGCCAACGAGACAACATATAGGGATGGATGTAAAGCGACTGGGCGACATCGCCAACCCGAACGCCGGGCTGCTGGCTCAAGCGAACGGCAGCGGCCTTGAAGGCGTCACTGTAGCGATGGATGGTTCTGGGGCCTGGCTTTGGCATTGGGACACTCCTGAGGGTTAGGTCAGGGTGTCCACTAAACCGTAGGAACTACCGCGTCGGCTTGAAGGAATTGTTAGGCGTCTGCGGCCGCCACGAAAGGCAGGGCAATGCCATGCTCGCTTAGTACCGTCTTGTAGTGACCGAGCAGCGAATAAAGCGCATCTCTCAGCCCTTCGAGCTCTTCCCGAGCGTCGGAGCCGGCACCGAGAGCATCCGAGGCTTGAACGCACAGGGCATTCAATGTGTCTCCTTGAATCAGGACGCCCGGAAACTTCCGGCCAGGGTGCCGTATCACTGCGGCATTAGATTGATCTGAGTAGATCTCAACGTTCTCGTTTCGCATGATCTGATGCCTAACGGCTGAATTAAGCCGAGCCGCGAAGCGGGTTCGGCTTGAATGAACTGTTATGTGGTGGTGCCCCAAGTCTGGCCGGTGTTGGCTGGCACTGACGGAACCCCACCGCCAGCCGTGAAGATATCAGAAGCGGGGCCGGGGCATCACTGGGAACGCTGGCTGCGCGGACAGGCCGAAGAGCGTGCAGTGAAGGGCAAGCCAACCAGCAGCGGTGAGGCGAAATCCGGAGCGGACAGGGCGGCGCAGGAAGGCTGGGTTGGGCATCCGGAGCCGATGCTCAACGATGACGCACGCTTGCCGAAGCAGGAACTGCCAACCCAGCATCGCAACACGACATAACACCTGAATTAAGCCGACCCGCGAAGCGGGTTCGGCTTGAATGAATTGTTAGGCCGCGCAGGTTAACAAAGTAAGTG
>NZ_LDJL01000001.1 GCF_001431405.1 Pseudoxanthomonas dokdonensis | reverse complement strand
CCCCGTAAACGGGGGAGGGGGTAGAACTTCGCATGCAAGAACCTCATGCGCTTGGGAATCTCTGAACAATGTCGTCATCCCGGCGAACGCCGGGATCCAGCACTGGCACTTTATTGATTGGCAAAGGCTGGATGATCCGACATGACCGGCCATTGAAAGCCGCCGATATGACGAGAAATACTGATTTGTCCAGAGCTTCCCTTGAGTAGTCCGTACTTCGATGCATGCCTGCAAGGTGAAACGGACGGAAACCCTCTGACTTGCTCCCTCCCCCGTTCAAGGGGGGAGATCCTGCCCCGTATCCCCAGTCAATCCAGTACGCGACAGAACACCGCCTTGAGATAGCGCGATTCCTGCACGTGGGCCATGAACGGGTGATCGGCACCGGCGCCGGCGACTTTCAGGATCTGGATGGTGCGGCCGGAAAAATAGGCGGCGCGGCGCAGCATGTCGAGGAATTGATCCTCGGCGACCAGGCCAGTGCATGAGAAGGTGGCGAACAGGCCGCCTGGCTTGACCACGCCCAGCGCCAGTTTGTTCATGTCCAGGTATTTCTTCAGTGCGCTGATCACCTGATCGCGATCACGGGTCATCTTCGCCGGGTCCAGGATCACCACGTCAAACTGTTCCCTGGCGTTGGCGGCATCGCGCAGCCACGGGAAGATGTCGGCCTGGACGAATTTCAATCGCACGTCATTGAGCTTGGCATTGCCCTTGGCGATGCTTATCACGTCCTCGTCGATGTCGACGCCGACCACTTCCTCGGCGCCGCGGACCTTGGCGTAGACGCCAAAGCCACCGGTGTTGCAGCACAGGTCCAGCACCCGCTTGCCGGCCACCTGGCGCGACAGCCATTCGCGGTTTTCGCGCTGGTCGGCGAAGAAACCAGTCTTGTGCGCGCCGGCCGGATCGGCGCGGAAGCGCACGCCGTATTCGCTGATGATGGCCGGTTCCGGCGTGTCGCTGCTGCCGCTGTAGACGGGCCGATAGTCGAAGCTCTCCTGCTTCTGCACATGCTCTTCGGCAAAGCTGTAGAAACGCGCACCGGGGAACTGTTCGCGCAGCGCGTCATAGATCCATTCGCGATGGCGGTACATGCCGGCGCTGAAGAACTCGACCACCAGCAGATCGTCGTACCGGTCGACCACCAGCCCGGACAGGCCATCGCCTTCGGCATGCACCACCCGCCAGGCATTGGACACCTGGTCCAGCTTGAGCACGTCGCGGCGCAGTTCGACCGCCTGCGCGATCTTGCGCGAGAACCAGCCGGCATCGACCGGCACCTCGGGATGGGTTTCCAGGATGCGTAGCGCAATCCGCGAATGGCCATTGTAGAAACCGCGCCCGATCCACTCGCCGTCGACGTTGACCACATCGACGATGCTGCCGGGCTTGGGCTTCTGCGCCGGCTTTTCGACCAGTTTCTGGAATATCCACGGATGGCTGGAACGCCAGGCGTTCTTGAGGCGGACGGTGGGGACGGCGGCGGGGGAAGTGGGCGTGTTCATGAACGCCATTCTACCGGTCCGCTTGACGTTGGCCCGCTGTAATGTGAACAATGCCGCCTCAGAAGGGGAGTAGCTCCCAGTGCTGTGGCCGTCATTACGAGTACCCGCGTCCGCGCGTCAGTCTCCGGTCCGGCAGCAGGCCCGCCGGGCCTGTGAGCAAGACCTTCGCCGCCCAGGCGAAAGGTCCGACCCCGATGCTGCCCACGCGCCATCCGGTTAAGCCTCGACCCCAGCGGTTCGGGGCTTTTTCATTTTTCGGGACGACACATGGAAACGATTGGCAATATCTGGCTGTGGGGCGGTTTTGCGGTGCTGGTGGTGGCCGCGTTGCTGGTGGATCTGGTGCTGATGCGCCACGGCGGCGCGCACCGGGTGACCTTCAAGGAGGCACTGCTGTGGAGCCTGGGCTGGGTGGCACTGGCGCTGGCCTTCAACGCCGGGCTGTGGTGGTACCTGCACGAGACCGCCGGGCCGGTGCTGGCCAACCGGGTCGGGCTGGAATTCCTGACCGGCTATCTGGTCGAGAAATCGCTCGCGGTCGACAACATCTTCGTGTTCCTGATGCTGTTCAGCTATTTCGCGGTGCCGGAAGTGCAGCGCCAGCGGGTGCTGGTGATCGGCGTGCTCGGCGCTATCGTGCTGCGCGCGATCATGATTTTCGCCGGCGCGGTGCTGCTGGCCAAGTTCCACTGGATTCTGTATGTATTTGGTGCGTTCCTGCTGCTGACCGGGATCAAGATGTGGATGTCCGCCGGCAAGGAGCCGGATCTGGAAGCCAATCCGGCGTTGAAGTGGATGCGCGGGCACCTGCCCTTGACTCCCGGCTACCACGGCGACCGCCTGACCGTGATCGAGCAGGGCAAGCGCTGGTACACGCCTTTGTTCGTGGTCATCGTGCTGATCGGGGTGACCGATCTGATTTTCGCGGTCGACAGCATCCCGGCGATTTTCGCGATCACCGCTGACCCGTTCATCGTGCTGACTTCCAATGTGTTCGCGGTGCTCGGCCTGCGGGCGATGTTCTTCCTGCTGGCCGGCATGGCCGACCGCTTCCACCTGTTACCGTACGGACTGGCGCTGGTGCTGGGCTTCATCGGCAGCAAGATGCTGCTGATCGACATCTTCAAGATTCCGGTGCTGGTATCGCTGGCAGCGGTGGTGCTGATCATTGGCGCCACGGTGGTGCTGAGCCTGCTGAAGCCGGCGCCGGCCAAGCCGGCGGAATGAGCCATGCGCCACGGACCCCGCCACGGCCGCCTGCAAGCGCTGCCGTGGCGACATCGGGTGGCCATTGGCGGGCAGGATTTGCGGTGCTGCGGGATGATGAATCCCGCCCGCCCACACTTGCAATCAGCACCAGCGCCGCCATTGCTTGAACATGAAACTGCCTGAACACCACACTTCGCTGGACCCGGAACGCCAGCGCCTGCTGGACCGCAGCCGCCTGCGCCGCGCACTGAACGTGAGCCTGGTATTCGTGCTGGTGCTGGTGCTGATGTTCTCGGCCCAGGCCAGTTTCGACTGGCGCGCGTTGACCATCACCCCGCAGGTACCGGAAGGACTGCTCGGTATCCTGACCGCGCCGCTGCTGCACGGCTCGCTGGAGCACATCACCGCCAACGCCGGGGCGCTGCTGATTCTTGGCACCCTCGCCGGCAGCGTGTATCCGCGCGCGACCCTGTTCGCGGTACCGCTGGTGTGGCTGGGCGCGGGTCTTGGACCGTGGCTGCTGGGTGATGCCGGATCGCACCACCTTGGCGCCAGTGGACTGACCCACGGCCTGATGTTCATGGTCTTCGCCCTCGGCCTGCTGCGTCGCGACCGGGCGGCGATTGCCGCCGGCATGATTGCGTTCCTGTTCTACGGCGGCATGGTGTTGAGCATCCTGCCGCGCGAGCCCGGGGTGTCGTGGCAGGCGCATATGGGCGGGGCCATCGGTGGACTGATCGCGGCCATCGCTTTCCGCAAGCTGGATCCGCAACTGCCACGCAAACGCTACAGCTGGGAAGACGAGGAAGAGCTGGACATGGTGCCGGCCAACGATGAGCTGGAGCCACCGGCGCCACACGATGTGCCGGTGTTGTGGCAGCGGCCAGCCGATGACACGCGGGCAGGTGGCGTGGTGCTGCGTTTTCCTGCACAACGCACCCGCGATGCACCTGGCGAGCAGGACCACGACCGCTAACGGTGCGTCTGCGTGCACCTTTGCCCACGGGTCAGGGCGCAAACGTGATTGAGCAGGCCTTATAGTGTGGCCCCGCACTTTGCGGGGCCGTGACCTTGTGGGGATGCATGCGAAATCCGTTTTCAATCGACCGGGGCCGTCTGCGCGGCGCGTGGCTGGCATGGTTGCTGATGCTGACGCCGCTGCTGGCCAGTGCCGATGACACGGCGGCGTCTGGCCGCTACCAAGTGATCGGTTATGTCGTCGATGATGCGCAGCTGCCGGACATCGATGCACGCAAGCTGGACGTCATCAATTTCGCCTTCGCCAAGGTCGATGCCGGTCATGCCGTGTTCCTGCCCGGCGATACCGCCAGCGCCTCGCTGGCCACGCTGGTGGCGCTGAAGCAGGCCAATCCGCAGCTGCGCATCGTGTTGTCGGTAGGCGGTTGGGGCGCGGGCAACTTCTCCGAGGCCGCCGCCACCGCCGAGGCCCGGCAACGCTTCGCCGACAGCGCCGCGGATCTGATTGCCGCGCATGCGCTTGACGGGTTGGACATCGACTGGGAATACCCGACCCTGCCCGGTCCAGGCATCAGCCACAGCCCTGCTGATCGCGACAATTTCAGCCGCCTGCTGCAGCAGATTCGCCAGCGACTGGATGCCCTGGGCCGGCAATACGGCCGCCATTATCTGCTGACCATCGCCGCCGCCGATGGCGAAGCCGCGCAAGGCCTGGACATCGCCACGATCACGCCGTTGCTGGACTGGATCAACCTGATGACCTACGACTTCTACGGCAGCCTGACCGCGACCACCGGCCATCATGCGTCGTTGTGGCCGTCGGCGACCGCGCCAGCCGATGGTCGTTCGACCGCCGCCGCAGTGGAGCAGTACCTGGCCGCCGGCGTACCACCGGACAAGCTCAACGTCGGCGCGGCGTTCTACGGTCGTCTGTTCACTGGCGTCAACGATGCCAACAACGGCCTCGATCAGCCTTACAGGACACATGCGGCGTTTGTTTCCTGGCGTGACATCCAGTCGCAGTATCTGGACAGGAATGGCTTCACCCGGCATTGGGATGCGCGCGCGCAGGCGGTCTATCTGTGGAATCCGCAGCAGCGCAGCTTCCTCACTTACGAAGACCCGGCGGCGCTGGCGGCCAAGACCAACTTCGTCAAGGCGCGTGGTTTGGGCGGGGTGATGTTCTGGCAGTACCAGCAGGATGACGGCGCTTTACTCGATGCACTGCGTGCGGCATTGTCCGACCCGTCCAGCCCACCGTCGCGAGGCCAGCCATGAAGCATTCGATATCCATGATCGCCAAGCACAGGGCATCGGCCGCCGCCGGTCTGCTGCTGGTTGCCCTGGCCGCGTGCACGACCACGCCCAGCGCAGGCGTGCAGGCGGTGCCGGAAATCCGGCCAGGCGTCCCCGCCGGCTATCTGCAAGCGGGCGAATTGCCTGACAGTCTGGCCCTGGTGCCGGTGGTGCCCGCCGGGGATTCAGCGGTCTATGCCAACGATGTCGCGGTCAGCCACGCGGCCCTGGCGCTGCGCGATACACCTCGCTGGCAGCAGGCGATCAGCGATGCCGACCTGAGCTTCCCGCATGCCGCCAGCAGCTTCAGTTGCGCGCTCGGGTTACCGGTCGACGAGGCACGCTCACCGGCACTGTATCGGCTGTTGCGGCGCAGCTTCATGGATGCGGCACTGTCCACCAACGCGGCCAAGAACAAGTACCAGCGGGTGCGTCCGTTCATGCGCAATGAGCAGCCGTTGTGCACGCCCGCCGACGAAACCGCGCTGCGTGGCAACGGCTCGTATCCTTCCGGCCACACCGCGATCGGTTGGATGTGGGGGCTGGTGCTGACCCAGGTGGATCCGCAGCACACCGATGCCTTGCTGGCGCGTGCGCGTGCGTTTGGTGAAAGCCGGCTGGTCTGCAACGTCCATTGGCAGAGCGATGTCTGGCAGGGTCGCAACATGGCGACCGCGACCTTCGCCCGCCTGCAGAGCAATCCGAGCTACCAGGCCGATGTGGCTGCGGCACGAATCGAAGTCAGCCGTCTGCATCAGCAGCACGCCGTTCCGGAGCACGACTGCGCCGCCGAAGCCAGCGCGCTGTCGATGGCGATTCAAGGCGTGCAGTAACCGTTGCTGCCGACAGATACCAAACCGGGTGGCAACCGCTCGGCAATGTCTGTGCGGTGATGGATGCTGCCGACTGCGCAGCGTTCACGGCACCATCCGGTCCTGCAATGTGAGACGGAGTAGGCCGCACATCCTGTGATTGAACCTTGCCTCACAAATATCCGCGACCAGCAAGCGCTGCGGACCCTCACTATGACGCGGTTTTTCCCCGTCATCGCGATCCCATGATGAAATTCGCCGCTGCACTGCTGGTTGATGGCCACGCGCATCACTAAGCTGGAAGCATCTCAAGCAAGCAAGGGAAGCATCCATGCCGGTGACAACATCTGGTGTTGAACGACCGTTGACTGATCTGTGCAGTCTCCGCGACCGCGTTGCCGTCGTCACCGGCGCAGCCAAAGGCATCGGCCTGGCCAGCGCCCGACGGCTGGCCGAGGCTGGAGCGGACGTGGCCCTGCTCGATATCGATCAGCAAACCTGCGAGCGGGAAGCCAGCCGGATCCAGGCTGACTTCGGCGTCAGGACCATCGGCATCGGTGTCGACAGTGCGGACGCCGACGCCGTCCGCGCGGCCATTGCACAGTGTGTCTCCCATTTCGGTGGATTGCACATCTGGGTCAACAACGCAGGTATTTTTCCCGAAATCCCGACCCTGGACATCACCGATGCCGAATACGACCGGTTGATGTCCTTGAACCAGCGCGGCATGTTCCTCGCCGCCCGCGACGCGGCCAAGGCGATGCTTGGCAATGCCAACGGCGGCGTCATCATCAACATGATTTCGGTATCGGGGCTGGTGGCCGCGACCAACTCGGCGCACTACGTCGCCGGCAAGCACGCGATTGCAGGTGCGACCAAGGCCTTCGCGCGGGATCTGGCGCCGCATGGCATCAGAGTGATGGCCATCGCACCGACCTTGATCAACACCCCGGGGGTGCAAGCCGGGCTCGCCGGCAGCGAAGAAAGCCGCGAGGCACTTGAGGCATTCATCGGACGCATTCCACTGGGCCGTGCCGGCGAAGCCGATGAAGTCGCCCGCACGGTGTTCTTCGCCGCCAGTGATCTTGCCGCTTTCATGACCGGCTCGGTACTGGTGGTCGATGGTGGCGAGTTGGTGCTGTAAGCGTAGCCAGCCGCGCGTGCTTGCAAGGCGTGCCTGGAAACCCCACTGACCAAAGGAGAGACTCATGCGCCGGATTGCTGCATTCCTTGCAACGCAAAAAGCCACCGATAATCTGGCCAGGCTGCTGTTTGCCGGTGTGTTCCTGTTGTTTGGCATCGGCAAGTTCCATGTCGACGACGCCCTGGAACTGGCCGGCGTGGTGGCTCCGCATCCGATGCTGAACATCGCCCTCGAAGCACTCGGCCCGGTCGGTTTCGCCAACAGCCTGGGGGTCGTGGAAATCATCATCGGCCTGTTGTTGCTGGCAGGCATCGGCTCGGCCAGGGCCGGCTTCATCGCCGCGTTGCTGGCAGCCGGCACCTTCGTGGTCACCTGCAGCCTGATCCTGTTCGTGGAGGTGTTTCGCGACAATGGCGGCTTTCCTTTCGGCAACTTCACTGGCCTGTTCCTGTTCAAGGATCTGGGCCTGCTTGCCTGCGCCCTGTTGCTGCTGCGCATCGATGCCCGGCGCCTGGTCGGCAATCACGGCTGAGCAACCAGCGTGTTGAGTAGGTGACTCAGCGCAGCCGCCATGGATGCGCTGAGCGCTGTCATCATCAATGGATAACGGAGACGACCGTCGGGCCTGCCGTCCGCAGCAGCCAGCGGTCGACGCGCCAGCTACCCACATCGCGACGTTATCGCCGCTGATGCCGGCAGATCAACGATTGATCGCTGGCCCGTTTACACCGATATAGCCATTGGCGCAGCCACTGCTGCAGGTCGTCGCCAGCATGTTGTAGATGATGCGCCCGGCGTTGCTCTTGGAGCGGAAATGGCCAACGCCGTTGCTGGTGTCGCCGCCACCGAGATTGTACGGGCTGCCATCGCGCCAATCCCAGTCATAGGCATAGGCGCTGCTGCCAGTGCCGATATCGACCTGTGCCTTGACGTTGCTGCGTGCGTTGAACAGGGCGCCGCTGCTGCATCCGCCCGAATAGCTGGTGGTGAAGCAGTGCACCTGATCGTGGGCGCCGGCAGTGATGGTGTAGTACTGGATGTCCGGGTACATCGCCGGCATCGCCCGCAAGCTGTCACTGCCGCTGCCGGTCCATCTGTTGTAACCGTAATAGGCAGCCCCGCTGCTCGGATAGAAGCCGAAGGTATAGGCGTTGTAAGGCCACACGTAAGCCTCGGCATTACAGGTGGGTGCGTATGCCGACTGATAGCCGGTGGCATGACAGGTATTGAGACCGCGCAGGCCACCGCCGATGTTGATGAAGCGCCGGACATTGGCCTGGTAGCCGTAGTAGCGCAGCATCGCCAGCGCCATCGACGAGCCCATCGAGTGCGCAACGATGTCGACACGCTGGCTGCCGGTATAGGCCTTCACCTTGTCGATGAAGGCCTTGATGATCGCGTACTTGGCCGGCTCGTGATAGTTGTACTGCGGCGTTGCCCGCTCATCGGCATCCAGATAGCTGATGCCGAAAAGCTCGCAGTCGTTGTAGCCACGTGCCTTCAATTCTTCATACACCGAGTTTGCCGGCGTCAGATACCCGGCCACACTCGCCGCAGGCACGTCGAAACTGATCGCACTGTCGCCGTTGCCATGGATGAACACCACCGGCGTGCGGCTGGCAGTACAGCTGCCGCCACCGAATCCACCACTACCGACCCCGGGATTGAAGCCACCTGCATACTGCGCTTCGACACCTGTGCAGGTATAGCCGTTGTCACTGCCACAATCGAGCGCATCGGCGCTGGCAGACGCCAGCAGTGAACACGTTGCCAGCAGCAACCAGGCCCAGCCTGGCAAAACGGTCCTGCGCGAACCGCGGCACAGCGAAAAGAAGCACAGCGTCGAACCAGCCATGGCCAATCTCCTGCGGTTGTTCGGTCAAATATTGACCAGCAGGTATCAGGCTGAGCCCATCCGCGGCACATCGCCATTGCACCAAAGGGCATGATGCAATGCGTCATTGTTGTCTGACCACGATCCCGTCGCGATCTTCAATCGGCCATCACCAATGACGTTGATTGCAGGGATGGGGTCGATGTCTGCGACCCCATATGCAATCACTCGGCATATTGAATGCCCAGCGTCCGGCTTCAGAAACGAGCGGTGAACTCGACGCCAACCGTGCGCGGCTCGTTGATGAAGCCGGTCAGGTTGTTGAAGTCGATGGCACCGACGATGCGGGTCTGGTCGGTGATGTTGCGACCGAACACGGCGACGTCGTAGTTGCCGTAGTCCCAGCCATAGCCGATGCGCAGGCCGCCTTCGAGCGAGGACTTGCCGGTGAATTCAACCGATTCGTAGAGGAAGAAATTGACTTCGCTGCGATAGGCCCAGTCGGTGTAGAAATACAGTTCCGAACCATCGCCCATCGGGATGCCGTAGCGGGCGGTCAGGTTATGTACCCATTCCGGCGCCTGTGGCAGGGAGTTGCCGTTGATGTAGTAGCGACCGGTCGCGGCACCGGTTACCGGATCCAGCAACGGCGGATCGGTGACGGTGCAGCCGCCGCCGCAGCCGGGCACGGTCAGGTTGCGGTCCTTGATCTCGGTGTCGTTGTAGCTGCTGCCCAGGGTCACCAGCAGGTTGTCGACGATATAGGCTTCCAGATCCAGTTCGAAACCCTGGCCGGTGGTCTTGTCGGCGTTGAGCAGGGTCGCGGTGTTGGAACCACCGCCGACGGCGATGATCTGCTGGCCGTCCACGTCATAACGGAACACGCTGAAACCCAGCCGCGCGCGCTTGTCCCACAGGTCGGCCTTGATTCCCATTTCGTAGGAGATCACGTCTTCCGAATCGGCGGTCGAGACGCCACCGTTGGGCGCATCGGCGGCGGCGAACAGCAGGCGGCCCTGCACCGAAGGCGCACGGAAACCATTGGCGACACGACCATAGACGTTGACGTCATCATTGATCGCGTACACCGCGCTGGCATCCCAGCTGACGTCATCGACATCGGTATTGACGGTGTACGGACCACCGACCGGCGCACCGAACGGTGCCGCTTCCAGGATGCTGGCGCTGAAGTCTTTTTCATCCTGGGTGTAGCGCACGCCACCGCGCAGCTTGAGCTTGTCGGTGGCCTGGTATTCGCCGCTAGCGAACACCGCCCAGGCGGTGTTTTCCTGTTGCTGGATGGCGTGCCCGGCCTGCGGGTTGCCGGCAGTCAACGAGTCGTAGTTGAAGCTGTCGATGGTGATGTCTTCGTTGAAGTAGAACAGCCCGGCCTGCCAGTTGAACGGGCCGCTGTAGTCGGACTCCAAGCGGAATTCCTGGGTAATCTGCCTGTGGTCCGGCAGGCCATCGGCCGACTCGGAGGCAAACGGGATCACGCCGGGGCCGGAGTCGGGCAGGAACACCGCGCCGTAGCCACCGTCGATATCGCCACGGTTGAGCGACTCGGCGGTTTCGTAGCCGGTGATCGAATACAGGTTGTAGTCGCCCAGGTCCCAACGCAGGCGCGCACTGCCGCCCCAGGTATCGAGGTCGGAGAAGTTGACACCGTCGGTGCTGACTTCGTCCTTGTCGAAGCCATCGACGAAGTCGTTGCTGCCGGGCTTGATGATATTGGCGCGGAACAGGCGCGCGGTGCCGTTGAGGTGGCGCTTGTGCAGGTTGAACAGCGCTTCCAGGGCGTCGCCTTCGTACAGGAACTGCACCCGCGCGGCGCTTTCGTCATAGCCTTCGACGCCACGGTCCGGGCCTGGCTCGTAGGTGTTGGTGACCCAGTCTTCCTTGCGCTGGTACAACGCCGCCACGCGCGCCGACCAGCGCTCGGTCAGCGGGCCGCCGACCGCGCCTTCGAAGTTCCACATATTGTCGGTGCCATACGACAGCTGCGCATAACCACCAAATTCCTGCGACGGCTTGGCCGATTCGAACTTGACCACGCCGGCCGGGGTATTGCGGCCGAACAGCGTGCCCTGCGGGCCGCGCAGTACTTCGATGCGTTCCAGGTCGAATACCGGGAAGCCTTTCAGCAGCGGGCTTTCCTGCACCACTTCGTCATAGATCAACGACACCGGCTGCGAGGCATTGAGATCGAAGTCGGTGTTGCCGAGACCGCGGATGTAGAAGCGCGGGAAGGCGCGGCCATACGAGGATTCGATATTCAGGCTGGGCACGCGACCAGACAGGAAGCGGACATCGTTGCCGCCGGAGCCGAGCACGTCGAGCTTCTCGCTGCTGACCGTGGAAATCGATACCGGCACGTCCTGCACGTTCTCGACTTTGCGCTGGGCGGTCACCTGCACGGTGTCCAGGGTCGATGCACTGGCCTGGGTCGTGGTGCTATCGGCAACAGCGGTTTCGGTGGGACTCTGCTGGGCCAGTACGCTGGCGGCCGGCAATAGCGCGGCAACGGCAATGGCAAGGCGATGCGGGCGCACGCGGGCGCGACGACTCTGGGACATGGGTGGGTTTCCGGAGATGGGCGGATTGGCGAAGGAGGGCCGATGGCCCTAGCACACGGATGTTGCAATACAGCAGGACGGGATTCAACGAATTTTTAGCATTCCCCGCCACCTGGTGCGGAAATCGGCCAGATTCCATACCCGCGGGACGCCTGCGGTATGTTTTTGCTGCTGAATCACGCCAACCAGGGCCGCCATCGGCCATGACTGGCGACAGGTGCGGGCGGTATCGCCGCCGCTATGCTGTTGCTTTCATCCCCTGCAAGGAACCCGCCGTGAGCCATTGGTATTTCCACAGTCCCGAGTCCCAGCAGCGCACCGGTCCGCTCGACGACGAGGCCGCATGCCGGCATGCACAGGCCAATCCTGCAGCGCTGGCCTGGCGCGAAGGCATGAGCGAATGGAAGCCCGCGCGCAGCCTGCCGGAGCTGGCCGGCAACAACGGTGCTCCACCGCATCTGCCACCCCTGCCGGGAAGCAGCGGCTCACGCCAGCGCGCCGACGATATCGACTTCCGCATCGTCGGCCACGACATGCAGTTCGTCGAAGTGGAGCTGGACCCGGGCGAAAGCGCGATTGCCGAAGCCGGTGCGTTGATGTTCAAGGATTCGGCGGTGCAGATGGACACCCTGTTCGGCGATGGTTCGCACAGCGGCCAGGGTGGCGGGCTGATGGACAAGCTGCTGTCGGCCGGCAAGCGCGTGGTCACCGGCGAAAGCCTGTTCACCACCGTCTACACCCATGGCGGCCAGGGCAAGGCCAAGGTTGCCTTTGCCGCGCCCTATCCAGGCACGGTGCTGGCGCTGAAGCTGGACGAGCACGGCGGTCGCCTGATCTGCCAGAAGGACAGCTTCCTGGCCGGCGCGCGCGGGGTGTCGATCGGCATCGCCTTCCAGCGCAAGATCCTGACCGGTCTGTTCGGCGGTGAGGGTTTCATCATGCAGAAGCTCGAAGGCGACGGCTGGGTGTTCGTACATGCTGGCGGCACCGTGGTCGAACGCGAGCTGGCCGCCGGCGAACGCATCGACGTCGATACCGGTTGCGTGGTCGCCTATCACGGCAGCGTCGACATGGACGTGCGCCGGGTCGCCGGCATCAAGAGCATGTTCTTCGGCGGCGAGGGCGTATTCCTGGCCACGCTGACCGGTCCGGGCAAGGTCTGGATCCAGTCGCTGCCGTTCTCGCGGATGGCCGGCCGCATGCTGCAGGCGGCGCCGCAGGCCGGCGGCCAGAATCGCGGCGAAGGCTCGGTGCTGGGCGGGCTGGGCCGGCTGCTGGATGGTGACAACAGCTTCTGAGCCACGGCGCCGACAGATTCGGTTGGGGCGGCGCTGTGTATGCTGCGCCGCAGTCTCCGTCTCCCTCCTGTCGCTCAAGCGAAACCGCCATGTATCCCCTGCTCCGCCAGCGCGCCACTGTCATTCGTCTGCTGCTGTTGTCCGCCGCGCTGGCGCTGACGGCATGCGGCGGCAACACCCGGCCGGCGCCGCCGCCGGCGCCGCTGGCCAAGCCGGCCACGCCGGTCGCCAAAATCCGGGTCGGCATCGCCCTCGGTGGTGGCGCGGCCAAGGGCTTTGCCCACATCGGCGTGATCAAGATGCTGGAAGCCAATGGCATCGAACCGGTGGTGGTATCCGGCACCAGCGCCGGCAGTGTGGTCGGCGCGTTGTACGCCAGCGGCATGGATGCGTTCGAGATGCAACAGAAGGCATTCGCGCTGGATGAAAGCAGCATCCGCGATGTGCGCCTGTTCTCCGGCGGGCTTGTGCAGGGCCAGAAACTGCAGGATTACGTCAATCAACTGGTGGGCGGACGCCCACTTCAGAAGTTGAAAAAGCCGCTGGCGGTGGTGGCGACCCAGCTGGAAACCGGTGAGCGCACGGTATTCGTGTACGGCAACACCGGCCAGGCAGTACGTGCGTCCAGCAGCATCCCCGGTATTTTTGAACCGGTGACGATTGGCAAGTACCACTATGTCGACGGCGGCATCGTCAGCCCGGTGCCGGTCGATGCGGCGCGCCAGCTCGGCGCCGATTTCGTCATCGCGGTGGACATTTCCAGCAAGGCCGATGGCAAGACCCCGGCCAGCATGCTCGGCGTGGTCAACCAATCGATCATGATCATGGGCCAGAAACTCGGCGCGCAGGAACTGGCGCGCGCCGATATCGTGATCAGGCCACAGGTCAACGACATCGGCCCGGCCGATTTCGAACAACGCAACAACGCCATTCTGCAGGGCGAAAAAGCGGCGATGGCGATGATGCCGGGCATCCGCCAGAAAATAGCCGCGCTGCAGAAGCAGCGTGCGGCCGCGCAGATGGCCAAACAGGCACCGGCGACGACGCCGGTCAGCGACTGCGAGGACTCTTCATTGCGACTCAGTCGCCTGTGGGGCGGCAAAAGCAAGTGCGAGCCGACCACGCACTGATCCGCGTGGTGGCTCGCTGGGCAAGTCCGCGATCAGGCCGCCTGCACGATCCGTAGCGGATTGTCCCACTGCTTGAGCAGTTCGGCCTCACGCGCCTTGGCCTGGTGCAGATGCGCTTCCTTGACGTGGCCATAGCCGCGGATGTGTTCGGGAATGCTAGCGATTTCCACCGCCAGCCCCAGCTTGTCGGCATCCAGTGACGATAGCAGCCGCTCCAACGTGGCCACATAATCTTCGATCAGCTGGCGTTCCTGGCGACGCTCCTCGGTATAGCCAAATAGATCCAGGCGACCGCCACGCAGGAATTTCAATTTCGCCAGCCACTTGAATGCGGTGAACATCCACGGGCCGTATTCCTGCTTGATCAAACGGCCGTTGCCGTCCTTCTTGGCCAGCAGCGGCGGTGCCAGATGGAAGCGGACCTGGTAGTCGCCGTCAAACTGCTGCTGCAGGCGCCGCTGGAAGTCGCCGCTGGTGTACAGCCGCGCCACTTCGTATTCGTCCTTGTAGGCCATCAACTTGAACAGATAACGGGCGACCGCTTCGGTCAGCGCGGTCGAACCTGCGGCCACCGCGTGTTCGGCCTTGCGCACGCGCTCGACCAGCGTGGTGTAACGCCTGGCATAGGCGGCGTCCTGGTAATCGGTGAGGAACTGCTGGCGACGCTGGATCAGTTCATCCAGTGAACGCGACAAGCGCTGATCATCCAGCGGCAGGAAGCTGACCTCGCCGCCTGCACTACTGGCGTGTTGCTGCAGGCCACGCAGTTCGGGTTCGCTGCGCAGCGCGCGCGGTGCGGCGTTGGCGCCCCATTCGCTGCTTTCCCACTCGCCCGGCGGCAATGGCTGCAGCTGCTGCGGGGTGCGCTCGGCTTCGGTCTGGGTGTTGTGGATGAGTCCGGCCGCTTCCGATACTGCCTGCGGATTGACCACCGCCAGCCGGCCCCAGGCAAATGCCTTCTGGTTCATTTCAATCGCCGCGCCGTTCAACTCGACCGCACGCATGATCGCCTCGAACGACAGCGGCACCAGCCCCTGTTGCCAGGCGTAGCCGAGGATGAACAGATTGCTGGCGATGGCATCGCCGAGCAGTGCAGTGGCCAGCTGGGTCGCATCGACCAGCAGCGGATCGCGCCCGCCCAGCGCGACCTTGACCCCGGCAACGATGTCGGTGGCCGGGAACTGCATGTCGGGATGGGTGGTGAAGGTACCCGGCATTGCCTCGTAGGTGTTCAACACCACCTGCGAGCGTTCGCCGCGGACTTTCGACAGCACCCAGTAATCGTTGACCACGACCATGTCGCAGCCCAGTACAAGGTCGGCTTCGCCCGCGGCGATGCGTACGGCGTGGATATCTTCGGGAGTGCCGGCGATGCGGATATGGGTGGTGACCGCGCCGCCCTTCTGCGCCAGCCCGGTTTGATCCAGCACGCTGGCGCCCTTGCCTTCCAAGTGCCCGGCCATGCCCAGCAGCGCACCGATGGTGACCACGCCGGTACCACCGACACCGGTGATGAGGATGTTCCACGGCCGCTTGAAGTCGGCCTTGAATACCGGCGCCGGCAGGTTGTCCAGCAGCGATGCCGCGTCGATGCGCTTGCCCTTGCGCACGCTGCCGCCGTGCACGGTGACGAAACTGGGGCAGAAGCCGCTGACGCAGGAATAATCCTTGTTGCAGTTCGACTGGTCGATGCTGCGCTTGCGGCCGAATTCGGTTTCCTTTGGCAGCACCGACACGCAGAAGCTCTTGACCCCGCAATCGCCGCAACCTTCGCAGACCAGCGAGTTGACCATCACCCGCTTCTGCGGATCGACCATCTTGCCGCGCTTGCGGCGACGGCGTTTTTCGGTGGCGCAGGTCTGGTCGTAGATCAGGATGCTGGTGCCCTTGACTTGGCGCAGCTGCTGCTGGACCTCGTCGAGCTGTTTGCGATCGAAGAACTCGACCCCTTCCGGGAACAGTTCGCGCTTGGACCATTTGCCGATGTCGTCGCTGACCACCACGATTGTCTGCACGCCCTCGGCGCGCATCTGCTGCGCGATCTGCGGCACGCTGATGGTGCCGTCGACCGGCTGGCCGCCAGTCATCGCCACCGCGTCGTTGTAGAGAATCTTGTAGGTGATGTTGACCTTGGCCGCAATCGACTGCCGTATCGCCAGCGAACCGCTGTGGAAGTAGGTGCCGTCGCCAAGGTTCTGGAACACATGCGGGGTATCGGTGAACGCCGCCTGCCCGGCCCAGGTCACGCCTTCGCCGCCCATGTGGGTGAAGGTGTCGGTGCTGCGGTCCATCCAGGTCACCATGTAATGGCAACCGATACCGCCGAGCGCGCGCGATCCTTCCGGCACCACCGTCGAGGTGTTGTGCGGACAACCGCTGCAGTAATGCGGCACACGCGGGAAATTGGCCCGCGGCAACGACATCTCCGCTTCCTTTTCCTCCATCCAGCGCAGTCGCTGTTCAATCGACTCGTTGCTGTAGAAGCGCTGGATGCGGCGGGCGATCACGCCGGCAATCGTGGCCGGGGTCAGCTCGCCGGTGCTGGGCAGGATCCAGTCGCCGGCCTCGTCGTACTTGCCGACGATCGACGGCCGCGCCCCGTGCTGCCAGTTGTACATGTACTCCTTCATCTGGCGCTCGATGAAGGCCCGCTTCTCCTCCACCACCACGATGTCTTCCAGGCCCTTGGCGAAGTTGGCGATGCCGACCGGTTCCAGCGGCCAGGTCATGCCGACCTTGTACACGCGGATGCCGATGTCGGCGCAGGCGGCTTCGTCCAGGCCCAGGTATTCCAGCGCCTGCAGCACGTCCAGGTAGCTCTTGCCGGTGGTGACGATGCCGAGCCGGGCGCGTGGCGAATCCAGCACGATGCGATCCAGGCCATTGGCCCGCGCGAATGCCTGCGCCGCCCGCACCGCGTAACGATGCAGGCGCATTTCCTGATCCATCGGCGGGTCAGGCCAGCGGATGCTGAGGCCAGCGGCCGGCATCTCGAAATCCTCCGGCAGCAGGATCTGGCGGGCGAATGGATCCACCTGCACCGAGGCCGATGACTCGACGGTCTCGGCGATGGTCTTGAAGCCGACCCAGCGGCCGGTGTAGCGGCTCATCGCCCAGCCGACCAGGCCCATGTCGAGGATGTCCTGGACCCCGGCCGGATTCAGCACCGGCATCATCGCGCTGACGAATTCGTCTTCCGAGCCGTGCGGCAAAGTCGAGCTGCGGCAGGCATGGTCATCCGCGGCCAGCGCCAGCACGCCGCCGTGGCGCGAGGTGCCGGCGGCGTTGCCATGCTTGAACACGTCACCGCAGCGGTCCACGCCCGGCCCCTTGCCGTACCACATCGCGTAGACGCCATCGACCTTGGCGCCGGGGAACAGATTGGTCTGCTGGGTCCCCCAGACCATGGTCGCGCCCAGATCCTCGTTCAAGCCCGGCACGAACTTCACCGCCGCCGCATCCAGGTGTTTGCGTGCGCGCCACAGTTCCAGGTCGAAGCCGCCCAGCGGGCTGCCGCGATAGCCGCTGATGAAGCCGGCGGTATTCAATCCCTGGGCCTGATCCCGCAGCCGCTGCATCAACGGCAACCGCACCAGCGCCTGCACCCCACTCAGGTAGATGCGGCCATCGCGGCGGGTGTATTTATGGTCGAGGGTGTAATCGGTATCAAGAGCGCCTCCCAAGGCCGTGGCGGACGCGGGAGAGGTGAGTTCAGCAGTACTGGTCATGGCTTGCCTTGCGAGCGGCTGGCGAAATCCGGAGGTCCGGACGCGATGGCGTGAATTGTAGCAGCGGCCAGTTTTGAGACTTGGGTCTCTCCCAATCCGTGCGCCAGTGCGGTTAGGATGGGGTCGGGAGGACGTTGTTGTTGGGGGGAACACATGTCGTTACTGAAAGTTTTCGGGCCTCCGGCCCTGTTGTTGCTTGTCTTGTCTCAGGTCAGCTTCGCCGTCTCTGCCGAACCGCTGCAGACACCCAAAGAGTTCTATTTCGACGAAGACACCGATACCGCGCGGCCGGTGGTGGTGGTCGCCGACCTGCAGGGCGAAGCGCTGGCGCAGGCACTGGTCCGCGAACGTGAGCGCGGCCGCGGTCGCAAGGCGGTCGAAGCCAGCGGCCAACTGGCCCATCTGGCCATGCAGGAAGGCCGCAACGAACTGGGCCAGCAGTTGTACGAGCAGGCTATTGCCAGTACCGAAGACAGTGGCCCGCTGGCGCGCTCGCTGCGCTGGAACTATGGCTGGGATCTGTATCGCAGCGGCCAGCTGGAACCGGCGCTGGCGCAGTGGAGCAACCTGACCAACCGCTTCGGCGATCCGGCCTGGGCGCCACCGACGCTGGCGCTGGTGCTGTGGCAGCTGGATCGCAAGCCGGAAGCATTGCAGTGGTATGCCGCCGCGGTGCGCACCGAACCGCTCAAGTGGAACAGCGCGGCCAATTATCCGGCGCTGCTGCCGGGCTGGAGCGAAAAGGACCGCGATGTCCTTGCTCAGGTCCTGGCGGCCTGGCAGGCCGATCCGCCGGCTTGGCCATGAGGTGCCGCGCAACTGGGGCATGATGGGCACCCGCCGATCTGGAAACCGATGATGTTCAATTCTGCTGCCGGCCTGTGTGCACTGGGCTTGTCGTCGCTGTTGCTGCTGGCCGTGCCAGTGGCGGCAGCGGATCGGATTACCGGTGAAACCTTCGCCACCCGTTCGGAGGTGATTGCGCCGCATGCAATGGCGGCGACATCGCACCCGCTGGCCACCCAGATCGCGCTGGACGTGATGAAGCAGGGCGGCAGCGCGGTCGATGCGGCGATTGCCGCCAACGCCGCGCTCGGCCTGATGGAACCGACCGGCAACGGCATGGGCGGGGATCTGTTTGCGATCGTCTGGGATCCGAAAACCGACAAGCTCTACGGCTACAACGGCTCCGGCCGTTCGCCGAAGTCGCTGACGCTGGATTATTTCCGCCAGCATGGGATCAGCGACATTCCGCCGACCGGGCCGTTGCCAGTCAGCGTGCCGGGCGCGGTCGATGGCTGGTTCGCGCTGCATGATCGCTTTGGCCGGCTGCCGATGACTGCCGTGTTGGCACCGGCCATCGGCTATGCCCGCGACGGGCATCCGGTGGCCGAGACGATTGCCTACTACTGGGATCGTTCGGTGCCGCGTCTGTCGAAGTATCCGGGTTTCAGCGAGCAGTTCACCATCGACGGCCGTGCGCCCCGCACCGGCGAGCTGTGGAAGAACCCGAACCTGGCCAATACCCTGCAGAAGATCGCCGACGGTGGTCGCGACGCGTTCTACAAGGGCGACATCGCCCGCCGCATCGATGCTTACTTCAAGGCCAACGGTGGCTTCCTGAGTTATGAGGATCTGGCCAGCCACCACGGCGAATGGGTCGAACCGGTCAGCAGCAATTATCGTGGCTACGACGTCTGGGAGTTGCCACCCAATGGCCAGGGCATCGCCGCGCTGCAGATCCTCAACCTGCTGGAAGGCTACGATTTTTCCCGGATCAGGTTTGGCAGCGCCGAGCATGTGCACCTGTTCGTCGAAGCCAAGAAGCTGGCATTTGCTGATCGCGCGCGCTGGTACGCCGATCCCGCCTTCCAGCCGGCACCGGTGGCCAGGCTGGTGTCGAAGTCTTACGCCGATCAACGGCGCAAGCTGATCTCGGCCGACAAGGTCTTGCGCGAAGCCCAGCCCGGCACCCCGGCGGAGCTGGAACAGGGCGACACCATCTACCTGACCACCGCCGATGCCGACGGCATGATGGTGTCATTGATCCAGTCCAACTACCGGGGCATGGGCAGCGGCATGGCGCCGCCAGGCCTGGGTTTCATATTGCAGGACCGCGGCGAGATGTTCGTGCTGAAGGACTGCGACAAGACGCCCGCACATCCAAACTGCTACGCACCCGGCAAGCGTCCGTTCCAGACCATCATCCCGGCCTTCATCACCAAGGATGGCAAACCGTACGTCAGCTTCGGTGTGATGGGCGGGGCGATGCAGCCACAAGGGCATGCGCAGATCGTGATGAATCTGATCGATTTCGGCATGAACCTGCAGGAAGCCGGCGACGCGCCGCGTATCCAGCACGACGGCTCGACCGAGCCAACCGGCCAGGCCACGGCCATGAGCGATGGCGGCGTGGTCCAGCTGGAAGACGGATTTCCCTATGCCACCATCCGCGAACTGATGAACAAGGGTCATCACGTGGAATGGGCGCTGGGACCATATGGTGGTTACCAGGCGATCCGTCGCGATCCGGATAGCGGTGTCTATTACGGCGCCAGCGAAAGCCGCAAGGACGGCCAGGCCGCCGGTTACTGAGCAACACCCCACCCGTAGAGCGGAGCTTGCTCCGCTGATCGACCGAGTCCAGGATTCCGCCAGCGGCGGACATAAAAGCAGCGCAGCAAGCTGCGCTCTACAGATCAAATCCCAGCAGCAGCGGATCATGATCCGAACTGCGGATCGGTGACGTTGGATCGCCGCCATGGGCGTAGCCGGCGCTGTCCGGTGCATCGGCGTTGATGTGCCATTCGGCGGCGCCGCGCAGCTGCCCGGCCAGTGCCGGGCTGAGCAGGGCATGGTCGAGGCGACCGCTCATGCCGGCGTAGATGAAACTGTAGGGGTGCTCGATGCCGGCCTCGGCAATGGCATCGCGCCAGCCCTGCGCGCGCAGCCAGCGCAGCGGATCTTCCATCGCGTAGGCGTTGAAATCACCGACCAGCACGGTGCGCTCGCCGTGGCCGGTGGGGTCGGTCTTCAACCACGCATCCAGTTGCTGTGCGGAACGCAGACGCAAGGCGTTCCAGCAGCCCTGGCCATCACCTTGATCGGCATCGGCGCCCTCGGCTTCGGAACAGCCCTTGGACTTGAAATGATTGGCCACCACCACGAACGACGGACCGTCGCCGCGACGGAAGGCCTGCGCCAGCGGCACCCGGCTGCGCTGGCCGAACGGCTCGACCTCCAGCACCGCTGGCGGGCCCAGTGGCTGCACCCGTGAGGCGCGGTAGATCAGACCGACCCGGATGGTGTCGATGCCGGGGCCGTGGCCGGCATCGACGAACCGCCAGTCGCTACCATCGGCATTCAACGCATCGACAAACTGGGCCAGGCTGGATTCGGGGCCATAGCCGTCGTTCTCCAGCTCCATCAGCGCTGCGATGTCGGCGTCCAGCGCGCGCAGGGTGGCGACCAGCTTGCTGGTCTGCACCTGCAACTGCTGCAGGCTGCGGGCACCGCGTACGGTCGGGAAACCGCCGCCGCGGCCATCGCCATTGAACATGTTTTCGAGGTTGAACGAGGCAATCCGCAGGCTGCCGGCCACCGCCGGCGGTATCAATGCGGTCGACGCCGGCGGGGTCCACTGCAATGGCGTGGTCAGCTGCAGCCGATAGCCCTTGTGGCGCTGGTCAACGATGCCTTCCAACGCCTGCAGGGTAGCGCCGCTGGCCGGGGCCATGCGGTTGCCGAGGTAAGCGATGATGGCCGGATCACGCTGATCGCTGCCGTCATCCACCACCAGCGCGCGACGGCGATTGTCGTCCAGCACCTGCTGGTACTGCGCACTGCCAGGCTGTGCCACTTCGGTTGCCTGCCACAGGCGGTCACCGAACCGCACCGCCAGTTCACCGTATTTGTCCAGTTGATCGGTGCTGGTTACGGTCAGCGCGGCGTTGATCCGCACCCGCATGTTCTCCAGTGCTTCCCATGCCGGCGGTGGCGCGGTCAGCTCGGTCAATGGCAGGCTGTCCACGCCCTCGCCTCGCCTGACCAGCTGCAGGTGCGCCGGCTCCAGTGCGGTGACGCTGCTGCCGCCGACCTGGCGTTCGATGACACGGCCCTGCACCTGGTAGCGGTCGCCGACCCGTGGCGATTCGCCGTCATCGGCGTCCGGATGGAAGCCCAGCAGCACGAACAAGGCATCGGAAGTCCGCGCATCGTCATCGCCGATGTCCTGCAGCACGAAACCGCCCAGCCCCTGGCGGAAGTCGGCGGTGACGATGCCTTCGACCCGCACCTCCTGGCCGAGCAATGGGCTACGCTCGCCAGTGCCCTGGACCTGGCCGATGCGCAGCAGCGATGGTTCGCTGGCAGTCGAGGCCACCGCGGGCAGCAGCGGCGCGGTCATGCCGGCAACAGCCAGCAGGCGGGCGGCGAAATACAGGCGCATGGAAGAGTCCTGGAACGTGGCGGGGGCCGCCGCTGCGGCGGCGTGCATGGCGGTGGGCAACGGCCGCAGCATGCAAAACGCCGCCCGGAGGCGGCGTTGGCAGGATGCGTCATCGGCATGCGGCGATGGTGCAGCTTTACTGCGCCAGCATCCAGTCGATGGTGGCGTGGATCTGTTCTTCGGTCAGCGCCGGGTTGCCGCCCTTGGGCGGCATGATGCCGCCATCCGGACCGGTGAAACCTTCGATGGCGTGCTTGTACAGGGTCTCCTTGCCCTTGGACAGGCGCGCCGCGAACTGGCCGCCGGCCAGGGTCGGGGCTTTGCCGACGCCGTTGGTATGGCAGGCACCACACAGGCTTTCGTAAATCACCTTGCCGTCGGTGGTGCCACCGTAGGCAACCTGCGAGGCGGCGGCGGCCAGCGCCGCTTCCTGCGCGGCGGCCTGGGCGGCGGCACCGGTGGCGCCGGCATAGACCGCGCCACTGGGGGCGATGCGGGCTTCGGTGCGCTTGACCGCGGCCGGGTCGACTTCCTGTGGCAGCACGCCGTGCAGGTAATGGGCACCGATGATCAGACCCAGGGTGACCAGGGCCAGAAAGCCGATCACCATCGAGAAATGCTTCAGAAATTCGAGGTCGTAGTTACGCACTTTCCACCTTTGGCAGCACGACCCGTGGCCGCGCATGGCTACAAAACAGGGGCCGTGCGTGCCCTTTGCGGGGGCGTTGCACGACGGCGGCCGGGCACGCAGGCCGCGGACAAGGCCACCATTATAAGCAGGGCGACGCCTGTTGCCTCAAGACTTTGCCGCTCAGGCACACCAGAACGTGGCCAGCGGCGCCGGCAGACAAGCCAAGACCTGGCGGATGGGATAGTCGGCACCGGCACCTTCGCCAGTGGCCGCGGCGGCCAGCACCGCCTGCTTCTGCGCGCCTTCTATATGCAGGTACAGATGACCGGCCGTCAGCAATACCGGCAAGGTCAGGGTGATGCGTGGCTCACCGGCGCCTTCGGCACGCATCGGCAGCAAGGTCGCCGTGCTGGCCGGGTCCAGCGCCTCGGCCAGATGATCGCCGCCCGGGAAGAACGAGGCGGTATGTCCGTCGGTACCCATGCCCAGCACTGCCACGTCCAATCGTGGCGGCAGGCTGGCGGCGACGGCGGTGAGCGCGTCCTCCGGTTGCCCGACCGGCCGGTACAGCGGCAGCAGGGTGGCCGCCGCCGCCGGCCCCTGCAGCAGGTGCTGGCGGATCAGTCCGGCATTGGAGCGTGGATGCTCAGCCGGAACCCAGCGCTCATCGACCAGGGTCACCTGCAGCCGCGACCAGTCCAGTGGCTGTTGCGACAACGCCTGCAGGAAGCGCAGCGGGGTCGTGCCGCCGGACAACGCCACGCAGGCCTGGCCGCGCGCGTCCAGCGCGGCACGCAGATCCGCGGCCACCTGCCGCGCCAACGCCTGCGCCAGCTGGTCGGCATTTTCGAAATCGTGCCGTTGCAGGCGCGGGCGGTAATCGGGGGCGGGGGAATTCACCAGCGTCACACCGTGTCTTCATGCCAGGTGCGGCCGTCGCGCTCGACCAGCGCCACCGCCGCGCTCGGACCCCAGGAACCGGCGGTGTAGGTCTTGGGCATCTCGCGCAGCTTTTCCCAGGCGTTGAGGATCGGGTCGATCCATTTCCATGCCGCCTCGACTTCATCGCGGCGCATGAACAGGGTCGGGTTGCCGCGCACCACGTCCATCAGCAGGCGTTCGTAGGCTTCCGGCTGGTGCACGCCGAAGGCTTCGGCAAAACTCATGTCCAGCGGCACGTGCTGCAGGCGCAGGCCGCCCGGGCCCGGTTCCTTGATCATGATCCACAGCTTGACGCCCTCGTCCGGCTGCAAGCGCAGTACCAGCTTGTTGCCCATCACCGGGCCGGCGTCGTGCTCGAAGATCGAGTGCGGAATCTGGCGGAAGGCGATGACGATCTCCGAGACCCGCTCGGGCAGGCGCTTGCCGGTTCGCAGGTAGAACGGCACCCCGGCCCAGCGCCAGTTGTCGACTTCGGCCTTCAGCGCGACAAAGGTCTCGGTGCGCGAATCGTTGCGGCCCAGCTCGTCCAGATAACCAGGCACGGCATTGCCGCTGCTGGCGCCGGCGCGGTACTGGCCACGCACGGTCAGTTGCGACACTTCGTCCTCGGTGATCGGCCGCAGCGAGCGCAGCACTTTCAGCTTTTCATCGCGCACCGCATCGGCCTGCAGCGCCGCCGGCGGCTCCATCGCCACCATGCACAGCAGCTGCAACAGATGGTTCTGGACCATGTCGCGCAGCGCGCCGGAGGTGTCGTAATAGGCCGCGCGCTTTTCCAGGCCAACGGTCTCGGCGACGGTGATCTGCACATGATCGATATGGTCGGAGTTCCACAGCGGCTCGAACAGGATGTTGCCGAAGCGCAGCGCCAGCAGGTTCTGTACGGTTTCCTTGCCCAGGTAATGGTCGATGCGGAAGGTCTGGCTTTCGGCGAACGCGCTGCCGACCGCGTCGTTGATCACCGCGGCACTGGCCGAGTCGTGGCCGATCGGTTTTTCGATCACCACCCGCGACTTGCCGCCATTGAGGTCGTGCGCCTTCAGCCGGCTGCACAGGTTGACGAACAGGCTCGGACTGGTCGAAAGGTAGAACACCCGGATGCGGTCGCCGTGGGATTTGATCTCCTCGGCAAAGGCTTCCCAGCCATCGTCCTTGTTGGCATCCAGCGCGTGGTAGCCCAGCCGTTGCAGGAACGCCGGCAGCTTGTCCTTCAGTTCGTGGTTGTCGCCAATCGCGCGCAGCAGGGCTTCGCCGACCTTTTCCCGATAGGCCTCGCTGGATTGCTGTTCGCGGGCAACGCCGATGATCCGGCTGTCGTCGCCGAACTGGCCCATCGCATAGCGGCGCAACAGGCCGGGCAGCAGCTTGCGCAGCGCCAGATCGCCGGTGCCGCCAAAAATAACCAGATCAAAGGGGTCGACAGGCAAAGTCTGTGCAGTCACGTCGGTTCTCGCTAGCGTGGAAGTGAGTCGTGGGGCGCCGCAACGATACCACCTCCGTACCATGATCCGCCAATTTTCCAGTCCACTTGCGGTAGCATTTCCCAATATTGCGTTATTGGTACGGCACTGGTATTTTCAACTCATGCAAAAAGCCCTCTTCGACGAATACCAACGCCTGCAGACCGGTGAGTCCACTCGCGCCGTTGCCTATCTGCGCCTGCGCCGCGCGCTGCAGAACCTGATGGATGCCGGCATTCTAAAACCGGGCCAGGCGCTGCCGAGCGAACGCGATCTGGCCAGTCTGCTTTCGTTGTCGCGGGTCACCATCCGCAAGGCGCTGGCCGGGCTGATCGAAAGCGATCTGCTGGTCCAGCGGCAAGGCGCCGGCACCTTCGTCGCCGAACGCATTCTGCGCCAGTTCTCGCGCCTGACCAGCTTTACCGATGACCTGCGCGAGCGCGGCCTCAATCCGCAGGTGCGCTTTCTCGAGCGCAGCATCGGCGAAGTGACCCCGGAAGAGTCGATGGCACTCAACCTGTCGCCCGGTAGCGGCGTGGTCCGCATGTACCGGCTGCGCCACGTCGACGGTTCGCCGATTGCGATCGAGCGCACGCTGGTGCCGCACGCACTGCTGCCCAATCCGGAGAGCGTCACCACCTCGCTGTACGAGGCGCTGGAAGCGCACGGCAACCGGCCCAAGCGTGCCTTGCAGCGGCTGCGCGCGGTGGCCCTGGACGAGGAAGCCGCCCGCCATCTGCAGCTGGCGGTGGGCGCGCCTGGCCTGCTGGTCGAGCGACGTGCGTTTCTGGAAGATGGACGGGTGGTCGAATCGACCCGCTCCTACTATCGCGGCGACGCCTACGATTTTGTCGCCGAATTGAAAAGCGACTGAGCACGTACGTGCGCGCCAGGACAGCCGGCCGGCATCCCCGCATACACGTCGCGCGCTGACGTCAGCGCCTTGCCACTGCAGGTCCACGGATGCGCCAGCAATACATACTCACCCTCTCCTGCCCAGATCGCACCGGCATCGTCTACCGCGTCACCGGGCTGCTGTACGAGGCCGGCTGCAACATCATCGACGCGCAGCAGTTCGGTGACGAGGAATCCGGTCGCTTCTTCCTGCGCGTGCATTTCGATGTGCCGGGGCAGGCCGAAGTCGAGACGCTGGAAGAAGGTTTCGCCTCGCTGGCCGATGTCTATGCAATGGACTGGCAGATGCACGATGCCCGGCGCCGTGCACGGCTGCTGGTGCTGGTCAGCAAGCAGGGCCACTGCCTCAACGACCTGTTGTTCCGCGCCCACAGCGGCCAGCTGCCGGTAGATATCGCCGCGGTGGCGTCCAATCACGAGGACTTCCGGCCGCTGGCCGCGTCCTACGGCATTGCCTTCCACCATCTGCCGGTAAACCAGGGCAACCGCGCCGAACAGGAATCGCAGCTGCTGCAGCTGATCGATCTCGAGCGCATCGACCTGACCGTGCTGGCGCGTTACATGCAGATCCTGTCACCGCGCTTGTGCGATGCGCTGGCCGGCCGCGCGATCAACATCCACCACAGCTTCCTGCCCAGCTTCAAGGGCGCGCGGCCATATCACCAGGCACACCAGCGCGGGGTCAAGATCATCGGCGCGACCGCCCACTACGTGACCGGCGACCTGGACGAAGGCCCGATCATCGAGCAGGACATCGCCCGCGTCGACCATGCCATGACGCCACGCGATCTGGTCCGGCTGGGCAGCGATACCGAATCGCTGGTGCTGGCGCGCGCGGTCCGCCGCCATGTCGAGCACCGGATCCTGTTGAATGGGCACCGCACGGTGGTGTTCCGCTGACGGGCCACGCCGGGTGTGGCGATTGATGGCAGCCGGCGATCCGGCGGATCAGGCTGGATCTACAGTCCCAGCCACACGCGTAGCGGCTGCTGCGGATCGGCCAGCAACCGGATCGCCAGCGCAATCGACACCGTCACCAGCAACGGCTTGATGACTTTGGCGCCCTGCTTCATCGCAAACCGCGAACCGAGCTGGGCGCCGATGAACTGGCCCGCGCCCATCGCCAGGCCGACCTTCCAGATCACCGCGCCGACGCCGACGAACACCACGAAGGCACCGACGTTGGAGCCGAAATTGAGGAACTTGGTGTGCGCGGTGGCCTTGAGGATGCCGTAACCGGCCAGCGCCACGAAACCGAGCATCAGGAACGAACCGGTACCCGGCCCGAACACGCCATCGTAGAAGCCCAGCGCCGGCACGAAGGTCATCGCGAACGTACGCTCACTGATCACCCGGTGCTGATCGACATCACCGATGTTGGGCTTGAAGCCGAAGTACAGCGCAATGGCCAGCAACAGCAGCGGCAGGAAAGCCTTCAGCACATCGCCGGGGATGACCGTGGCCAGCGCCGCGCCCAGACCTGCACCGAGGGCCGCGGTCAGCACCATCGGCAGCTGGCCGCGCAGATCTACGTGGCCGTGGCGGGCATAGGTCCAACTGGCCGCACCGGAACCGAACAGCGACTGCAGCTTGTTGGTCCCCAGCGCCTGCAAGGGCGGGATTCCGGCCAGCAACATCGCCGGGATGGTGATCATGCCGCCACCGCCGGCGATGGCATCGATGAAACCGGCGATCAGGCCGGCCAGGAACAACAGCAACAGGATCTGCAACGCAAGATCGGGCATGGACGGGCGCCGGCGAGGAAGGGGGCGCGGCATTCTAGGCCACTGCAATCAGTTCGTCCTGCGGCCGCATCACCGCTGCCCAGCTCGAGCCGCCCGCGCCGGCTTGCACCAACGGCCGCAACCGGTACAGTCGTCGCTGCGGTTGCCAGACCGCTTCTTCTTCCATCGGGGTTTTCATGCATATCCATCATCGACCATTGGCCGCCGCCGTCCTGTTGTTGCTTGCCAGCGGCAGTGCGCTCGCCCAGACCGCCGCCAGCGAGCGCCCGGCGGTCAGCCAGGCAGCGCAGCAGCTGGACGCCCGGATCGTCGACTGGCGCCGTGATCTGCATGCCCATCCGGAGCTGTCCAACCGCGAACAGCGGACCGCGGCCAAGGTCGCCGAGCATCTGCGCACGCTGGGCCTGCGACCGCGGACCGACATCGCCCACCATGGCGTGGTCGCGATCATCAAGGGCGGCAAACCGGGGCCGCGCATCGCCCTGCGCGCGGACATGGACGCGCTGCCGGTCACCGAGGCCACCGGCCTGGCTTTCGCCTCACGGGTCACCACCGACTACAACGGCAGGCAGGTCGGAGTGATGCATGCCTGCGGTCATGACGCCCACACCAGCATCCTGATGGGGGTGGCTGAAGCGCTGGTCGGCATGCGCGAACAACTGCCGGGTGAAGTGATGCTGATTTTCCAGCCCGCCGAGGAGGGCGCACCGGCCGGCGAGGAAGGTGGCGCATCACTGATGCTGGCCGAGGGCCTGTTCAAGGACTTCAAGCCGGAGGCCGTGTTCGGCCTGCATGTGTTCTCGTCGATTCCGGTCGGCCAGATCGGCGTTCGCCAGGGACCGCTGATGGCAGCGTCGGACAAGTTCAACATCAAGGTCATCGGTCGCCAGACCCATGGCTCAAGGCCGTGGGGCGGCATCGACCCGATTGTCGCCGCCGCGGATCTGGTCGGCAGCGCGCAGACCATCGTCTCGCGCCGCAGTGACCTGGCCAAACAGCCGGCGGTGCTGACCTTCGGCATGTTCAATGGTGGCGTGCGCTACAACATCATTCCCGACGATGTCGAACTGGAAGGCACCATCCGCACCTTCGATGCCGACATGCGCAAGAAGATCTTCGCCGATCTGGAAAACGTCTCCGAGCACATCGCCGCTGCCCACGGCGCCAGGGTCGAGACCCATATCCCTTCCACCGACGGCAACCCGGCCACCATCAACGACCCGGCGCTGACCGCGCGCATGCTGCCCAGCCTGCAGGCAGTGGTCGGTGCTGACAACGTGATCGAGCCACCGCTGCAGATGGGCGCGGAAGACTTTTCACTGTACGCGCAGCAGGTGCCGGGGATGTTCTTCTTCGTCGGCGCGACCTCGGCCGGCATTGATCCGGCGACCGCCCCCAGCAACCATTCACCGCAATTCCTGCTCGACGAACAGGCGCTGGACGTCGGTTTCCGCGCCCTGCTGCAGGTGGCACTGGATTATCTGGACCAGCCCTCCGCTGATCGGGCCTCATAACCGCGACCGACGCTGAATCAATCCGCCGCCGCGGACACTGGTCAAGTCGCGGCGACAGCTGGCGGCCGTAAAATGGCCGCCATGAATACCCCCGAAGACTCCTCGCTGGGCCGCGAAGTCGCCTATCCCGACCGCTACGATCCCGGCCTGCTGTTCCCGATCCCGCGCGCCGGCGCCCGCGCCGCGATGGGCATTGACGACAATGCCCTGCCCTTCATCGGCCATGATCGCTGGCATGCCTATGAACTGAGCTGGCTGGATGCCGGTGGCAAGCCCTGCGTCGGCACCGCCACCCTGTACGTGCCATTCGACTCGCCGGCATTGATCGAGTCCAAGTCACTCAAGCTGTACCTCAACTCGCTCAACGGCGTGCGTTTCAACAGTCCGGCGGCGGTATGCGAGCGGATCGGCAACGATCTGTCGGCACGCGCCGGCGCCGTGGTCCGGGTCAGCCTGGGGCTGCCGGACATGCAGCAGCACCGCAAGGGCGAGTCGCTGGATGGGCTGTCGCTGGAAATCAACGACTACGGTCCGCCCAATGCGGATTATCTGGGCACGCTTGCCGGTGGCCCGGTCACCGAAATCCTGTTCTCGGATCTGTTGAAGTCCAATTGCCCGGTCACCGGGCAACCGGACTGGGCGACGCTGGAGATCCGCTATCACGGCGCGCCCATCAATCGCGAAGGACTGCTGCGTTACCTGGTCAGCTTCCGCGACCATGCCGGCTTCCACGAGCAGTGCGTCGAGCGCATCTTCCATGACCTGATTAACCATTGCCAGCCGCAGCAACTGTCGGTCGAGGCGCGCTATACCCGCCGCGGTGGACTGGACATAAACCCCTGGCGGGCCACGCCGGGGTTCCTGCCACCGGTGCCGGTCCGCGACCTGCGCCAATAGCGCGCATTAACGGTGGCGCCTGGTTTTCACACTGGTCACATGCTTTCTTAACAGAGCGCGTGCAAGTCTTGTGTCGGTTCCAGCATCCAAAGGGATGACCGATATGAGCAATGACAAGAAAGCGGATTTCTCCGGCGTGACCGCCAAGGTCGACTCCACCGAGAACATCAAGGAAAAGGCCGATTTTTCCGGCGTGACGGCACGCGTGGACAGCACCGAGGACATCGTCGGCGTAGGCGGCCCGCAGGCCGCTTCCTACACCATCGCCAAGGGCGACACCTTGTCCAGCATTGCCCAGAAGCACTACGGCAAGGCTGGCGCATGGAAGATGATTTTCGAAGCCAACCGGGATGTCATCGACGATCCGGACCGTATTTTCCCGGGCCAGACAATCAAGCTGCCCCCGACCGAATAATCCGGCGACGACATCCGTGCCGCCTCTTTTTCAAATCCAGAGGAATGATTCCATGAACATGAAACTCAACCGTACTTCCTATGCATTGCTGATCGCCCTGGCCGGCACCGTCGCATTCGCCGGCTGCAAGAAGGAAAACCATGACGACATGGCGACCCCGCCGGCAGCGTCCGAGCCGATGACCGAACCGACCCCGGCGCCTGCACCGATGGAACCGGCCGCCCCGGTGGCGGCGACCTCGGTCACCGTCGGCAACACCGCCGCGGCTGACAAGAGCGTTACCGGCATCAGCACCTTCGCGCCCAGCGACAAGATCATCGTCTCGGTCAACACCCAGGCCGCCGATGCCGCCAACGCCACCATCGACGCCAAGCTGACTTACCAGGATGGCCAGGTGGCCGGTCAGAAATCCGCTACCGGCACCGCTGACGGCATGGGCACCACCAACATTGAATTCAGCAACGACAAGCCGTGGCCGGCTGGCACCTACAAGGTCGACGTGATGGTCAATGGCCAGCCCGCCGGCATGACCCAGCAAATCGAAGTGAAGTAACCGCAGCAGCTCCTCCTCTCTCTCCCACCCCGGTGGGGCAAGTTTGGGCGTGGTCACCACCACGCCCATTTTTTTGGTACCGGCAACGCCATCACGCGGCTTGTCCCGGCGACATCGGCTGGCTTTGCCCTTGACCTTGTAAACCGCGACAATGGGGGTCCTGCTGCGCCGGGCACCAGCGTGCGGAGCAGCCCTGTTGCGTTCACCCCACCCGATTGCCGTTGCCGGCGATCGCTTTCAATACCGGGAGTTTTCCATGGCAGAACCAGTCCTCACCCCGCCAGCTGGCGGTGAGAAGATCACCATCGCGGGCGGCAAGCTCACTGTCCCCAACAATCCGATCATCCCCTTCATCGAAGGCGACGGCACCGGCCCGGACATCTGGCGCGCCAGCGTGCGGGTGCTGGATGCGGCGGTGGCCAAGGCCTACGGCGGCCAGCGCAGGATCCACTGGCTGGAAGTGTTTGCCGGCGAAAAATCCAACAACCAGTTCGGCACCTGGCTGCCGGACGCCACCGTGCAGGCCTGCCGCGACTATCTGGTCAGCATCAAGGGCCCGTTGACCACCCCGGTTGGCGGCGGCATCCGCTCGCTGAACGTGGCGCTGCGGCAGATGCTGGACCTGTACGTGTGCCTGCGCCCGGTGCGCTGGTTCGAAGGC
This sequence comes from Pseudoxanthomonas dokdonensis, assembly GCF_001431405.1. GTDB lineage: Bacteria > Pseudomonadota > Gammaproteobacteria > Xanthomonadales > Xanthomonadaceae > Pseudoxanthomonas_A > Pseudoxanthomonas_A dokdonensis. The sequence goes on along the minus strand of NZ_LDJL01000001.1, from coordinate 294,015 downwards.
GTGCCGTCGCCGGTCAAGAAGCCCGGTGACGTCGACATGGTGATCTTCCGCGAGAACACCGAGGACATCTACGCCGGCATCGAATGGGCCGGTGGCAGCGACGACGCGCGCAAGGTGCTGGATTTCCTGGCCGCGGAATTCCCGCAGGCGGCCAACAAGATCCGTTTCGGCAACCAGGAAAAGGTCGACCAGTGGCAGCAGGCGCTGGAAAGCGTCGGCGGTGCCAAGCGCGAGCTCGGCGTCGAAGTCGGCCTTGGCATCAAGCCGGTCAGCCGCCTGGGCACCGAGCGCCTGGTCCACAGCGCCATCGCCTATGCGATCGAGCACAAGCGCAAGTCGGTGACCCTGGTCCACAAGGGCAACATCATGAAGTTCACCGAAGGTGGCTTCCGTGACTGGGGCTACCAGGTCGCGCGTGACTTCTTCGGCGCGGTCGAGCTGGACGGCGGTCCGTGGCATGTCATCCCCGAGGGCAAGCCCGGTGCCGGCCTGATCATCAAGGACGCGATTGCCGATGCCTTCCTGCAGCAGATCCTGCTGCGGCCGAAGGAATATGACGTCTCGGCCACGCTCAACCTCAACGGCGACTACCTGTCCGACGCATTGGCCGCGCAGGTTGGCGGCATCGGCATCGCGCCGGGTGCCAACATCAACTACGTCACCGGCCATGCAGTGTTTGAAGCCACCCACGGCACCGCGCCGAAGTACGCCGATCTGGACAAGGTCAACCCGGGCTCGGTGATTCTGTCCGGCGAGATGATGCTGCGCTACATGGGCTGGACCGAAGCGGCCGACGCCATCATCGAAGGCGTCAACAAGGCGATTGCCAGCAAGCGCGTCACCTACGACTTCGCCCGCCTGATGGATGGTGCCACTGAAGTGAAGTGCAGCGAGTTTGCCGACGAGATCATCAAGCATCTCTGAAACAGCCCCTGCTGATGTACCCGCGAACGCCCGGTTTTGGCCGGGCGTTCTGCTTTTCAGCCGATCACCGCGCCGGGTCACATTGAACCTCGGTCGCCTGGCGCCTGCCGGCGTTACCTTGCTGACCGCACCCGCCGCCGCGGATCGCGGCTACCATGCGGGCATGTCTGATCCCCATATGCTGGCCCGGCTCATCCATGACGCGTTCGCGGATTACCACGCGCGCTTCTCGGAGATCTCGGCCCGCGCCAAGCGCCGCTTCGAACAGATGGACTGGGCCGCTGCCCGCAGCGACGCGGTCGAGCGCATCGAGTTGTACGACCAGTGCATCGCCGAATGCGCGTTGCGCCTGCAGGCGGCGTTGCTGGACCACGCGCATGATCGCGAGCTGTGGACGGCGGTGCGCGATGACTACGCCAGCCAGATCGCGCCGCTGATCGATCGCGAGTTGTACAAGACCTTCTTCAATACCCTGACCCGGCGCTTCTTCAGGACCCGCGGGGTCGACCCCGATATCGAGTTCGTGGCCTGGGACATCGAACCGACCGATGCCATCACCCATCCGGTCGCCCGGCACAGCTATGCGGTGTCCGAACTGCGACCGGTCGATACCTTCATGCGGGTGTTGCAGGACTATCCGTTCGCGATCCCGTTCGCCCACCAGGCCCGCTGTGCGGCGGCGGTCGCGGTGCGTCTGCAGGATGACCTGGCCCACTGGGGCGAGAATCCGGTCCGCTCGATTGAGCTGCTGGACACGGTGTTCTATCGCGAACGCCGTGCCTATCTGGTCGGGCGCGTGCTGGGCGAGCATCGCTTCTCGCCATGCATCATCGCGCTGGTCAACCAGGACGGACGCATCCGGGTCGAGGCGGTGCTGACCAGTCGCGCCGACGTCACCCATCTGTTCAGCTACTCACGCAGCTATTTCCATGCCGACCTGCCCACGGTCGGCGATGCGGTGGTGTTCCTGCGCTCGCTGATGCCGAACAAACCGATTGACGAGATCTACACCGTGCTCGGTCGCGCCAAGCAGGGAAAGACCGAACGCTTCCGCACCTTCTCGCGCCATTTCGTCAGCCACGCCAGCGAGCAGCTGGTGCATGCCGAAGGTACCCCCGGCATGGTCATGGCGGTGTTCACCCTGCCCAGCTATCCGCTGGTGTTCAAGGTCATCCGCGACCGCTTCGCCTATCCCAAGCAGATGAGCCAGCAGGACGTGCAGGACAAGTACGCGCTGGTCTTCCATCTGGACCGCGTCGGCCGGCTGCTGGATGCGCAACCGTACCGGTTCCTGCGTTTTCCGAAGTCGCGCTTTTCGCCGGCCTTGCTGCAGGAATTGACCAGCGGCTGCGCCAGCAGCGTCAGCGAAGATGGCGATTACCTGGTCATCCACCTGTGTTACGTGCAACGCCGGCTGCGGCCGCTGAATCTGTACCTGCGCGAACAGACCCCGCAGGCGACCCGCCAGGCGGCGCTGGACTATGGCCAGGCGATCAAGGACATGGCACGCAACAACATCTTCCCCGGCGACATGCTGCTGAAGAACTTCGGCATGACCCGGCACGGCCGCGCGGTGTTCTATGACTATGACGAACTCTGCCTGGTCACCGAATGCGATTTCCGCGACTACCCGGTGCCCCGCAACTACGAAGAAGAAATGTCCGACGGCCCGTGGTTCTACGTCGGCCCGCGGGATGTCTTCCCGGAACGGTTTCCACAGTTCCTCGGCCTGCCCGCGCCCTTGGCCAAGGCCTTGAAGGCGGTCCATGGCGAGTTGTTCCAGCCGCAGTGGTGGCGCGATCTGCAGGCGCGGCTGGCCGCCGGCGACTACCCGGACACGCCGCCTTATCCGGACTCGCTCAAGCTGGCCTGAGCGTGATGATTGCCGGCATGCCGGGTCGGCAGCAATGAGCCGAAGAACAGGTTGATTGCCAGGCCGACGGCGATCACCAGCAACGCGGAGAACACGGCGTCGGCAAGGCCGCGCTGCAGGCGTACCCGCATCCACCAGATCTGCACGCCCAGGTACCAGCCACTGGCCAGCACGATCAGGCCGATGGCGACCAGCTGCAGGCGGGCCTCGAACATCAGCAGCAACGACACCCCCAGCGACAGCGCCACCGCGAACGGCGCGACAAGATAGCACTGCTCGGAAAACGGTGCGCGCAGATTGTCTGGCTGCACCTGTTTGTGCTGCCGCAGCAGCAGATAGACCGTCGCCGCCAGCGGCCATATCGCGAATGCAGCCGAGCGATAGGCCAGCACCGCTTTCTGGTTGCTGAAGACATAGCCGGTCACCGGCATCGCCACTTTCGGCAGCGCGACCTGCAGCAGGATTTCCAGGAAATGCGCCAGCAGTACCGAAAGCATCAGGAACAATGCCGGGCTTATCGAGTCGGTATAGCGCTGCTCGAGCGGCTTGGCGACTTCATCGCGCACCTGCGCGGCCACCCGTCGTGGCTGGCGGATGATCTTCCACAACTGGCGTGGATAGATCACCAGCCAGGTCAGTACTTCAAACAGTATCTCTTCCAGAGAACGCAGAACCTTGACGAAGTCCATGGGCAGGCAATCCAGGTTGGCCTGGGGCGATGATACCGCCTTGCAACAAGGCCGGTGTGGGGCTGCATGCTACCCTCGGCATCTCTATCCGAACCGGGATCACCTCGCCATGAACAGCCTATTTTCCGCTCGTCTGTTGCCGGCCTGTCTGTTGCTGGCGCTGGCCGCGCCGTTGACCGCCGGTGCCGAACAGACCGCCGCACCCATCCAGCAGGCAAGTGAGGATGCCGCCCTGGCAGCCGTCATCAAGGGTGACTGGCGCAGCGCCGACAACGTCGCCCGTGACAGCTATCGGCATCCGGCGCAGACACTCGCTTTCTTCGGCCTCAAGCCGGACCAGACCGTGGTCGAAATCACCCCCGGCGGCGGCTGGTATGCCGAAATCCTGGCGCCCTACCTGCGCGACAGTGGCCAGTACGTGGCTGCCGTGGTTGATCCCACCACCCTGCCCGCCGGTGGCGGTCGTGACTACCAGCAGCGTTCGCGCGACAAGCTCGATGCGATGTTCGCCGCCGGTGCGGCGCAGTACGACAAAGCCAGGGTAGTTGCCTACGATCCGGCCAAGCCGGTGTTCGGTGCACCGGACTCGGCCGATCTGGTGCTGACCTTCCGCAACGTCCACAACTGGATGGGCGCGGGCCAGGCCGAGGACATGTTCAAGGGCTTCTTCGAAGTGCTCAAGTCCGGCGGCACCCTGGGCGTGGTCGAGCATCGCGCCAATGCGGCGGTCGGCAAGGACGACAAGAGCGGCTACGTCGGCCAGGATCAGGTGATTGCCATGGCGACGGCGGCCGGCTTCAAACTGCAGGAAAGCAGCGAAATCAACGCCAACCCGCGTGACAGCAAGGATCACCCCAACGGCGTGTGGACGCTGCCGCCATCCAATCGCCACGACGAGGCCGACAACGCCAAGTACCAGACCATCGGCGAGAGCGACCGGATGACCCTGCGCTTCGTCAAACCCTGATCCGATTGCCGCGGCGCTGCGCGCTCCACCGATACCGGCCATATGCCGGGCGCCCATCGGTGGTGGCGCTTGCCGGTCGCGGCCGGCGGACTGTTCCTGCAACCATCGACGCGTGACCGACGATGCTGGTGCTGTTCAACAAACCCTACGGGGTAGTGTCGCAATTCACCTCCGATGGCTCCAACACGCATCGGACCCTGGCCGGGTTCGGGTTGCCTGCCGGGGTGTATGCCGCCGGGCGCCTGGACCATGACAGCGAAGGTCTGTTGCTGCTGACCGACGATGGCCGCCTGGCCGCGCGCATCACCCAGCCGGCCAGCGGCCATTGGAAGACTTATCTGGCGCAGGTAGAGGGCACCCCCGCCGAAGAACAACTGCAGGCATTGCGGGCCGGGGTGCGGCTCAAGGATGGAATGACGCGACCGGCACGCGCCACGCTGGCCGAGCCGCAACCGGACTTCTGGCCACGCAACCCGCCGATACGGGTGCGCAAGTCGGTACCGGATTGCTGGATTTCGCTGCAGATTGCCGAAGGCCGCAATCGCCAGGTCCGGCGCATGACCGCGGCGGTCGGTCTGCCGACTCTGCGACTGGTCCGCACCCAGGTATGGAAGTGGCAGCTGGGCGATCTGGCACCCGGCCAGTGGCGGCTGGTCGACGCTGCTCGAACATAGCGCGCTGGCTTGCGCTGGCCGCGGATGGATCAAGGGCTCCGTCGCGGAGCCCTTGATGATCGACGTTTGTTGCTTGAGGCGGCTCAGAAACGCCAGGTCACCCCAAGGGTGAAATTGCGGCCGTAGCGGTAGTAGCCTTGCGACAGCAGCGGATTGCCGTTGATGCTGTAGGTCTGCGCGTCGTCAAGCAGGTTCTGCCCTTCCAGGCTCAGGCTCAAGGCGTCGTTGACGTTGTAGGCGATGTGCGCGGTCAGCCAGGTAATCGCGTCAGCCTGCTCGTTGTAGCCGGCACCCAGCACGTTGGTGGCAGTGACGAAGCCATCGGTGTGGTCCGCGGTCGCGCCTAGGTCCCACTTGCCCTTCTCGTACATCAGGCTCAACGAATACACCGACGGTGCGATGCCTTCCAGCGGCCGTTTTTCCCCATCGACCCAGCTCTCGGACCAGTTGCGGGTGTACTGCGCACGGAAGCCGAAACCGCTGTCCCAGAAATGCTGCAGGCCGGCTTCGATGCCGTGGACCTTGGCATAGTCGCCGTTGATCGGCCGCATGATGTTGAACAGTGTCGGTCCATCGCTGATCGGATTGCCGTCACCGTCGACAATCGGGCCGACGCCGATGTCCTGGCCGGTTTCCCAACTGGTGGTGATCTGGTTCTCGATGCGCTTGTAGAACACCGCGATGTTGGCGATCGACTGTTCGGTGAAGTACCACTCCAGCGAGGCGTCGGCCTGCTTGGCGGTATACGGTTTGAGGTTGACGTTGCCGCTGTAGATCTGGGTGAACTCGCCCCAGGACACGCTTTCGGTGGTGTTGGTCGGTGCCAGCTGCTCCACCGACGGCCGCGCCATGGTCTTGGCCGCGCCAAGGCGCAGTTGCAGGTCGTCATTGAAGTGCCAGATGAAGTTGGCCGAGGGCAGCCAGTAGCTGTAGTCGCTGCTTTCGGTGATGGCGGTGGGATCGGCGTAGGTGGTGGTGTAGTTGAACGCGCCGTTCTCGGTGATGCTGGTGATCTTCGCGTCCCATGCTTCGGCGGTGGTGCGGGTCTTGACCAGGCGGACACCGACGTTGCCGTCCCAGCGCTCGCCGGACATGTCGGCCTGCACGTAGAAGGCCGAGGTCTTCTCGGAAACGCGATAGCTCTGCAACGGATTCCATTCCGGCGCGGCCATGCTGTAGTCATAGACGCCGCCGTCTGGCCGCGGATGGCCGTCGTACGCTTCCAGTGCGGCCAGGTAGGCGGGCACATCGAAGGCCAGGAAACTGCGCGGGAAGCTGGAATTGACCCCGTGCATGAAGTTCGGCAGCGAATAGGTCGAGATGAAGTCCGTGCCCAGATCAGCAGTGTTGATGGCGTTGTCGACCGAGTAGTAGTCGGCACCGCCGGTCAAGGTGTTGGTGACCAGGTCCCGCGACTTGCGGCGATCGGTCAGGTTGACGCCGAACTTCAGGTGGTCGATGAAGAACTTGCCGACGAACAGATCACCCGCCAGGGTGCCGCCATTGATCCGGTCTTCGATGTTGTCGCCGGCCAATTCCATGTAATGGGTGTTGAAGTCACTCGGACCAAACTCGCCCGCGGCCAGTCCGCTGTTCCAGTCACGACCATCGTCCAGGGTGGTGATCACGCTGGGTACGGCAGAACCGTTGAGCTCGATGCGACTGGTGTTGGGCTGGTTCATGCGCAGGACCACATAGCTGTCCTGGCCACCGGAATGACGCTTGGAAGTGGAACGGTAGATGTCGCCGGTCAGGGTCAGGTCGGGGCTCACCGTCCACTGCGCGTTGGCGCCATACAACGCGGTATCGACGACCCGGTATTCGGTCTGGTTGAGCAGTTCCGGATTCAGGCGCTGCTCGGGATCGGGATTGTCCAGGGTCAGGCCGGTGACGATGCCGTTCTGCACGGTCACGTCCGACCAGCGGCCCGGCGCGAACAACGGGTAATACGATTGCTGGTAGCCGACCTGGGGCGAATCCAGGCGGGTCTTCAGGCCATCGACGACCAGTTTGAAGTCATCGTTGGGCCGCCATTCGAATTTGGCCGAGTAAGCAGTGCGTTTTTTCTCTTCGAGAATCGAGCCCACCCGGAACTGGCCCGGGGCAATCAGTCCGTACTCGTCGGGGTCGAGCTCGTTGTTGCCGTTGAGATCGATGTTGCCGCCCCACGCATTGCCGTACCAGGTGGGATCGTTGGGATCCGGGTTGCGGGTCCAGCCACCATCGTTGCCGGCAATGTCGGTACGGTCCTTGCGCCGCGCCGACACCACGCCCACCATCAGGCCGAAGGTGTCGTCGGCGAAGGTGTTGCTGTAGACGCCGGAAAACTTGTGGCCGTCGAGTTCGGAGGTCTGGTTGCGGTCACCTTCCGCGCGCAGCACGCCATGCTGCCCGGTCTGGTCGAACGGGCTGGCCGAGCGCAGGTTGACCAGGCCGCCGATACCGCCTTCGGTGTTGGCCGCTTCGGCACCCTTGATCACGTCAGCGCCGCTGATGACGTCGGCCGGCAACACGTCATAGGCAAAATCGCGGCCGGCCCCGTCAGTCGCCAGGATGCGACCATTGAAGGTGGTCAAGGTGTATTCCGGACCCAGTCCGCGGACACTGACCTTCTGGCCCTCGCCACCGGCGGTGCGGCTGATCGACACACCGGTGATATGGCTGAGCGAATCGGCGACGTTGTCGTCGGGGAACTTGCCCAGCTCCAGCGCGGTGATCGAATCCTGCACCGTGGCCGCTTCGCGCTTGAGATCATTCGAGCGCGCCAGACTCGCGCGCACGCCCATGACCTGAACGGTCTCCAGCTCGACTGCCTGGTCAGCCGTGGTGCTCTGCCCGGACGCGCTGGCCGAGACCGGCGCGTCGGCGCTCGTTGCGGTGTTTTCGGCCACGGACTGGGACCAGGCCGTGGCCGGCATCATCAAGGCAAGGGCAATTCCATGGCACAAACTACGGCGATGCAGACGGACGGCGTTCACGGGCGGTCTCCTGGAGCATTGAAGGAAGGCATGTGGGGGCCTGAGCATGAAACAACGAAACCGAGCCTAACCTAGGTTTCGTTTTGTATCAATAGCGAAATTTAACGAAATGACCGTATACTTTTGACCGTTTGTCCAGGAAGGAATCCCATGACTGCCACACGCGATACCAGCCAACGCCGCCTGCAGATCAGTGAACTCGTCCGCCAGCACGGCAGCGTGCAGGTGACCGCGCTCGCGCGGCAATTCGGGGTGAGCATGCAGACCGTGCGCAAGGACCTGCGCTACCTGGTCGAACGCGGCGTGCTGGCACGCGCCTACGGTGGCGCCATCGACAGCAACGTCGTCGGCAGCGGCCAGGCCGAACCCCATTACGAAGCCAAGCGCACCTCGCACCTGGACGAAAAACGCCGCATCGGCGCCTGCGCGGCAAAGCTGATCAACGCCGGCGACACCATCGCCATCGATTCGGGCACCACTGCCATCCAGCTGGCCGAAGCGGTGCCGGACATCGAGTTGACCGTGGTCACCAATGACTTTGGCGTGCTGACCGCGCTGGCGCCCAAGGAACACATCCATATCGTCATGCTCGGTGGCGAGCTGCGGCGCAAGAACATGGCGTTCTATGGCGGGCTGACGGTCGAGGCGCTGGACGATCTGCACGTGGATCTGCTGTTCCTGGGGGTGGACGGGTTCGACCTGGAACGCGGCATCAGTACCCACTACGAACCCGAGGCCATGCTCAACCGCAAGATGGTCGAGGCCGCGCGCAAGGTGGTGGCGATCACCGACAGCTCCAAGTTCGGCAAGGTCTGCCTGCACCGCATCATCCCGATCTCCGGACTCGATGCGTTGATCACCGACACCGGCGCGCCCGACGACGTGGTCCAGGCCTGCCAGGCACTGGGCGTGGATCTGCAGCGGGCCTAGTGGCGCTGGATGGGTGCCATCCAGCGCCCGCTGCAACAGGACTCGCTTGCCTGCTTCACGTGCTACTCAACGAGCGCGCTACTCAACAAACGTGTTACTCAACGAGGCGGCGCGCCTGCCGCGCCCGCCGTACTGGCGGTGCCGAATTCACGCACCGCGTTGCGGTAGTAAATCTTGTCGATGACCTCGCGCGGCAGCGCCAAACCGGGCGCATCCGCTTCCAGCACGTCGATGTGCTGGGTCTCGCCGGTGGCCAGATAGCGCCAATCCGACAGCCAGGCGGTATGCGCCTCGCGCTTGAATTCGGCCGGGTCGGCGTCCTCGGCCTGGGTCAGGTCGGTGCCGTACAGCAGCCGGTCCTGATAGTGGATGAAGAAGTCACGGACCTTTTCGCGATCCCGGTTTGACTGGTACTGCACCTGGCTCATGCGCGCGGCCAGATCCACCGTGGCGTTGGGAAAGCGATCCAGGAACCTGCCCAGGCGATCGACGTCGTATTCCAGGCTGGCCATGTGCGCGCCGACGAAGCGCAGCTTTGGATGGGCGGCGACAAAGCGGTCGCGCGCGCCCATCAGATCCTCGTATGAGGGCTGCTCCGGATGCAGGTACATATGGTATTGCGGATGCTTGGCGAAATACTCGCGGTCATTGTTGGTGGTCATCTCATTCAGTGGCAGCCAGCAGTTGTAAGGCTCGCCCTGGTGTGCGATCAACGGAACGCCCAGCGCGCGCACGTGCTCGGCCACCGGCGCCAGTCCAGGATCGTCGATCATGATCAGGCGGCCCTGCGCATCTTTTTCGACCATGCCGATGTTCTTCCACACCTTGACCGCGCGCGCGCCTTCGGCAACGGCCTTGTCCAGGCCCGCCTCGGTCCGTTGCCGCCAGCCGGGCTGGCCAAAGCCTTTCATCGAAAACGTGGTCGCCCAGTGGAAGTACTGCGGATCCTGGCTGGCGAAACGCAGCGCGATGTCGTGCTGGCGTTCGATGCTGGGGAAGTCGGGATAGTCGACGTTGATCGACAACAGCTCGAAGTTGTCTTCGTGCGCCTGTTGCAGGAACGCGGGGTCGACGCTGTTGGCATGCACGTGCGCGTCGAACTTGCGGACCTTGGCGAAGTCCTCGGTCGAGTAGCTGGCCTGCGGATTGGACGCTTGTTCGCCGCTGTCCGGCACCGTTGCGGCGCCACTGTTGGAAGCGCCGGGCGAACAGCCGGCCAGAGTGAGCATGGCAACTGCCATGCAGGTCGTCAGTAGTCGCGCTGTCACAAATTCCCTCGCCTTTGGCAATAAACCGAAACTTATCGACACCATATCGCAACAAAACGCTTGCATCAATGGAGCAGGGTCACGCAGAATGCCAGTCAATTCGACCGGACTATTGCTTATGCCCCCGATTGGACGCCGTGACGCATTGAAGTTCTTTGCCGCCAGTGTGGCTGGAGGCATGGCCTGGAGCGCCGCGCCATGGGTACGCGCCGCCACGGCGCCGCGCCAGGGCGACAGCAAGGCCGGCGACGCCATGCTGGGTATCGAGCTGGACCAGCGCATGCACAGCCGGTTGTCGGTGCAGGGCAAGCTGCTGACCGGTTGGCAGGCGAGCGAGACCTTGCTGGTCGACAGCGGCGAACTGAGTGATTTCAACCTCAGCGGGCAGCAGGTGCACGATCTGCAGGACCCGCGCCATGGCCGCGGTCGCCAGTGGCTGTTCCGCGGCCGGGCCGCTGCTGCCGAGGTCGAGAAAGAGCTGGCGCTGAGCAGTTTCGATGCCCTGCCGGGCCTGCTGCTGGTGCAGGTCCGCTACCGCAACCTGGGCAAACGTCCGCTGGCGGTGACAGGCTGGCGCAGCAGTGCGCATGAACTGGATCATGCCGCCGGTGGCTTCTGGAGCTTCTCCGGCGCCACCCATACCGACCGCCGCGATTGGGCACAGCCGGTGGGCGATGATTTCGATCAGCGCAATACCCTGGCGATGGATTCGTCCGACTACGGCGGCGGCACCCCGGTCGCCAATCTGTGGCGTCGTGACATCGGTCTGGCGGTCGGTCATGTCGAACCGGTGCCGCGACCACTGGACATGCCAGTCAGGCGCACCGCTAAGGGCGCCAGCATCGCAATCGAGTCGCCGGCAGCGCTGACCCTGGCGCCCGGCGCCGAGCTGGTCACCGAACGCACCTTCCTGGCCGCCCATCACGGTGACTTCTATGCACCGCTGGAGCAGTACCGGCTGTTCATGCAGGCCGAGGGCATCGAAGGCCCGCGGCCGCCGGAATCGGCATTCGCGCCGATCTGGTGTGCGTGGGGCTACGAGCGCAACTTCAATGTCGAGCAGATCCTCGGCACCCTGCCCAAGGCCAGCGAACTGGGATTCGAATGGGCGGTGCTGGACGATGGCTGGCAGACCAACGAGGGCGACTGGCAGATCGATCGCAAAAAGTTTCCGCGTGGTAACCAGGACATGCGTGCATTCGTGGCCCGGGTCCGCGAGCAGGGCATGCGCCCGCGCTTGTGGCTGGCGCCGCTGGCCGCCGACCCCGGCAGCGACGTGCTGCATGACCATACCGACATGCTGCTGCTGGACAAGGATGGCGCGTTCCAGACCGTGACCTGGTGGAATGCACTGACCCAGTGCCCGGCGTATCAGCCAACCATCGATTTCTATGTGTCACTGGTCAGGAAAATCATCGGCGACTGGGGCTTCGAGGGCATCAAGCTCGATGGCCAGCATCTCAACGCGGTGGCGCCCTGCTACAACCCCGCGCACAACCATGCCAGTCCGCAGGATTCAGTCGAGGGCCTGGCCAAGTTCTGGCAGGCCATCTACGACACCGCGCATGCCATCAATCCGGATGCGGTGATCGAACTGTGTCCGTGCGGCACCGCGTTCGCTTTCCACAATCTGCCGGCGACCGATCAGTACCCGTCCTCGGACCCGTTGTCGTCGTGGCAGGTCCGCAGCAAGGGCAAATCGGTCAAGGCGCTGATGGGTGCTCGCAGCAGCTATGCCGGTGATCACGTGGAACTGTCGGACAACCGCGACGACTTCGCCTCCAGCGTCGGTATCGGCGCGGTGATCTCGACCAAGTTCACCTGGCCCAGGGACATCGACAACCCGATGGAGCCATTGCCGCCGGGTGGCTTCGTGCTGACCCCTGAACGCGAGGTGCTGTGGCGCAAGTGGGTGGATCTTTACAAGACGCACATGCTGCCCAAGGGCGAGTACCTGGGTACGCTTTACGATATCGGCTTCGACAAGCCGGAGGCGCATGTCATCCGCAAGGATGGCGCCCAGTACTACACGTTCTACGCACCCGAATGGGACGGCAGGATCGAGCTGCGCGGACTGGCTGCCGGACGCTGGAAGGTGCGCGATCTGTTCAACGACGTCGACCTTGGCATTGTCGATGCCGCCTCGCCGCTGCTGTCGGCACGGTTCCAGCGTTTCCTGTTTGTGCAGGCCAGTCCGGTCGGAGGCCAGGCATGAGTGCCACCCCGGCGACCGCAACCTCGGCGCGGCGACGCCCTTGGCTGATCTTCGCGCTGACCACGGTGCTGCTGTGGGGGGTATGGGGTGCGCTGTCACCGCTTTCAGCGGCGCGCGGGTTTCCCGACACCCTGGTGTACTGCGTGTGGGCACTGACGATGGTGCCGCCGGCGCTTTACATCCTCTGGCGCAGCGGTTGGCAGCTGGAGCGCTCGCCGCGCGCGATCATTTACGGCCTGACCATCGGCCTGCTCGGCGCCGGCGGCCAGATGCTGCTGTTCCATACGCTGACGATTGGCCCCGCTTACTTCGTGTTCCCGATTATTTCGCTGTCACCGGTGGTAACCATCGCCGCCTCGTTCGTGTTGTTGCGCGAGCGCACCGGCTGGCAAGGCACGCTGGGCATCGTGCTGGCGCTGGTCGCGCTGCCGATGCTGGACCTGTCATTCGGCCGTGGTGCCGGTGACGGTCTGGGCTGGTTCCTGCAGTCGCTGCTGATCATGCTGGCCTGGGGCGTGCAGGCGTTCTTCATGAAACTGGCCAACAACAGCGTGCGCGCCGAAAGCATCTTCGCCTACATGACTATCGGCGCGTTGCTGCTGGTGCCGGTCGCACTGGCGATGACCGACTGGAGCCAACCGATCAACACCGGCCTGGACGGGCCATGGCTGGCAGCCGCCATCCAGCTGCTCAACGCGGTCGGTGCACTGACGCTGGTGTACGCGTTCCGCTATGGCAAGGCGATGGTGGTGGCGCCGTTGAGCAATGCCGGCGCGCCACTGGTCACCGCCGGCCTGGCCCTGCTGTTTGCCGGGGTCATGCCCGGACCGCTGAAGGCCGTCGGCCTGGTGCTGGCCCTGGTCGCATCGCTGCTGCTGGTGCTGGAACCGGAACGCGACCCACAGACTCCCCTCCCCTGATAGGACATACAGCCCCCATGCATGCCCTGCTCGACCTCATCGCGCGACACAAACAAGGCCACGCCACCGGCGTGACCTCGGTTTGCTCGGCGCATCCCATCGTCATCGAAGCGACGCTGCGCCATGCCCAGCGCCACGACCAGGATCTGGTGCTGTTCGAAGCCACCTGCAACCAGGTCAATCAGGATGGCGGGTATACCGGCATGCGTCCTGCCGACTTCGTCGCCTTCGTGCACGCCATTGCCGACCAGGTGGGCTTTGATCGCTCGCGCATCGCTCTCGGCGGCGATCATCTGGGCCCGAATCCGTGGACGGCGCTGCAGGCCGATGCCGCGATGGACAAGGCCGAGGCGATGATGGCGGCCTACGTGGCAGCCGGCTTCCGCAAGATTCATCTCGACTGTTCCATGGCCTGCAGCGGCGATCCATCACCATTGCCGGAAGCCGAGATCGTGCGCCGTGCCGTGCGTCTGGCGCGCGCGGCCGAAGCGGCCTGGACAGAGGCTGGCGGCGAAGCGCCGGTCTATGTGATCGGCACCGAAGTGCCGGTGCCCGGTGGTGCCACCGAAGATCTCGAAGGACTGGCGGTGACCACCCCGCAAGCCGCGCTGGCGACCATCGAAGCGCATCGCGTCGCCTTTCTCGAGGCCGGCCTGGAGCCGGCCTGGCAACGCGTGCTGGCCTCGGTGGTGCAGCCCGGCGTCGAATTCGACCACCATGCGGTGATCGACTACGACCCGGCCAAGGCGGCGGCTTTGAGCCAAGCCATCGCAGCCACGCCGCGGATGGTCTTCGAGGCCCATTCCACTGACTACCAGACCGCTGGCGCGCTGGCCGCGCTGGTCCGTGATCACTTTGCCATCCTCAAGGTCGGGCCGGGCCTGACCTTCGCCCTGCGCGAGGCGCTCTGGGGCCTGGACGCGATCGAGCGCGAATGGATTGACCCGCACCAGCAGGCACGCCTGCGCGATGTCGCAATACGACGCATGCATGAGCAACCGGTGCATTGGCGCCGCTACTACCATGGCAACGGTCACGCGCTGGACATCGATCTGCAGTACAGCCTCAGCGATCGCATCCGCTACTACTGGCCGGATGCCAGCATCGAGCTGGCGCGCAGGCAACTGTTCGACAACCTGCGCGACAACCCGCCACCGATCTCGCTGGTCAGCCAGTTCCTCCCCCATGCATTGCACGCGCTGCGCAACGGGACCGCGACGCTCGATCCGCAGTCCCTGGCGATGGCTCACGTCAGTGCCGTTCTCGATGACTACCACCATGCCTGCCATGACCATGACCGCTCCTGACCTGCTCGGCATTGCCGAGAAAGAACTGCTGGCCACTGGCGCGATCTGGACCGCGCGCGAGATCACCCAGCAACCCGCCATGCTCGAACGCACCCAGGCACTGGTTGCGCAACTGCATCCACAACTTGAAGCCTTCGCCGGCGCTATCACCGGCAATCCCGCGGCGCGGGTGATCCTGACCGGTGCCGGTACCTCGGCCTACATCGGCCAGTGCCTGGCACCGTTGCTGGACCGCCGTCTGGCGGCGCGGGTCGATGCGGTACCGACCACTGATCTGGTCTGCGCGCCGCGGTTGTATCTTGATCCCGCGCAACCGTTGCTGCTGGTTTCGTTCGGTCGCTCCGGCAACAGCCCGGAAAGCCTGGCGGCGGTGGAACTGGCCGAATCACTGGTCGACGAGGTACGTCACCTGGTGGTGACCTGCAATCCCGATGGCGCACTGTCACGGGTGCCGGTGGCGCATTCAATGACCCTGCAGCTGCCGGAGGAAACCCACGACACCAGCTTCGCGATGACCTCCAGCTTCAGCTGCATGATGCTGGCCACCGTCGCCGCACTGCTGCCAGCTGGCGAACTGGCCTCCCGGATCGCCCCGATTGCCCATGCGACCCAGGCGGTCATCGAACAATCGTTGACGTTGCTGCAGTCGCTGGCGAACGCGCGCCACGACCGCGTGGTGTATCTCGGCAGCGGACTGCTGCAAGGTCTGGCGCGCGAGGCCACGCTCAAGCTCGGCGAACTGACCAACGGTGCGGTAGCCACCTGCTACGACTCGCCGCTGGGCTTCCGCCATGGTCCCAAGACATTCATCGATGCCAACACGCTGGTGCTGGTCTTCGTCTCCAATGATCCCTATACCCGTCGCTACGATCACGACCTGATTGACGAATTGCGGCGTGACGGTCGTGCCGCGCGGGTGATCGAAATCAGCGCCAGGCCGCGTACCGCTGTCAGCGCCGACACACTACTGGTACCCGGTCTGGCGGATGCGCAGGATCTGGATCTGCTGTGGCCTTATGTCGCCGCCGCGCAGATCTACGCGTTCCTGCATTCGCGCGCGCGCGGGGTGACGCCGGACAATCCCAATCCTTCCGGCCTGGTCAATCGGGTGGTCCAGGGCGTGCAGTTGTATCCGTTCGGGAACGACGGGTCCGCGACATGACCGGCGCGTTGTACCTGGGCGTGGATGGCGGCGGCACCAAGACCCGCTTTGCCGTGATCGACGAGGCCGGCACGCTGCTGGCCGAGGCCCAGCGCGGGACCACCTATCATCCGCAGATTGGACTGGAAGGCGTCAACACGGTCCTGGCCGAAGGCACTGCCGAGGTCCTCGCGCAAATGCGGCGGACACCGGCGGACATCACCCACGCCTTCTTCGGTCTGCCCGCCTATGGCGAAGACAGCCGCGCCACCCGCGCACTGCAGGCGATTCCGGCGCGGGTGCTGGGGCATGCGCGCTACGCCTGCGACAACGACATGGTCTGTGGCTGGGCCGGCTCACTTGCCTGTGCCGATGGCATCAACATCATCGCCGGCACCGGCTCGATGGGCTATGGCCGGCGCGGCACCAGAGCAGCGCGCGCGGGCGGCTGGGGTGAGGCATTTTCCGATGAGGGTTCGGCCTACTGGATCGCCATCCAGGGTCTCAACGCGTTCTCGCGAATGAGCGATGGCCGGCTGCCGCGCGGCCCTCTGCACGCCATCCTGCGCGAACATTTCCAGCTCGGTGACGACGACCTCGACATCTGTGCCCATGTCTATGGCGAAGACGTTGGCAGCCGCGGCGAACTGGCCAGGCTTTCCCCCTGCGTGTCGCGCGCGGCACAGGCTGGTGACGCGGTGGCCGCGGCTATTTTCGAACAGGCCGGCCGCGAGCTGGCGGCGATTGCCGATGCCTTGCGCGTGGCGCTGGGTTTCGCGCCCGGTGAGCGCGTGCCGTTGTCCTGGTCCGGCGGTGCGTTCAGTGCCGGTGAGTTGCTGATGCGTCCATTCCAGGCCGCATTGCAAGCCGCCAGTCCAGCGTTCGAGTTGCACACGCCGCTGCATCCACCGCATTACGGAGCCGCGCTTTACGCCCGGATGCTGGCCGCCACCGCGGCCTGATGAACCCCCTACAGATGCCCTGACCTGCCGCTTCCGTTCACCCGGCCAAGGACACACCGATGAAGCCGCTGCTGCTTGCCGCCCTGCTGGCCATTCCCGCCCTCAACGCCAATGCCGGTGATTATCCGCAAGCACTGCAGCCCAGCGGTCGCTTCAGTGTCTACGGCCACGGTGCGGCGGCGACGCCGCCAATGGGCTGGAATCCCTGGAACGCGTTCCGCACCGAAGTCAGTCAGGCACGGATGCTGGAGGTGGTCGATGTCATCCAGCGCAGTGGCCTGCAACAGGCCGGCTATCGCTACATCAACATCGATGATGGCTGGTGGTTGAAGCGCGCAGCAAGCGGAGACATCGAGATTCGTACTTCGATGTTCCCGATTGCCGGCCGTGCAGACGGCAGCACCAGCTTTCGCGCATGGACCGATCAACTGCATGCACGCGGTTTCAAGGCCGGCTTGTACACCGAAGCGGGTCGCAATGCCTGCTCGCAGGCGTTTGATCGGCACAGTCCCAATCTGCCGATTGGCAGGGTGGCCGAACGCGAGATCGGCCTGCAGGGTTTCGAGGCATCGGATCTGAAGATCATGTTCCAGGATTGGGGCTTCGATTACCTCAAGGTGGATGCCTGCGGCCTGGCCGATTTTGGCGAAGGCAGCGAGCCGGTCCTGGAGAGCGGCCATCGCGCCCTGCGTCCGCTGATCGTGCGCGACGATGCCCAGCGCACGGATCGCGATGCCGTGGAAACGCGCTATGCCCGCATCGGCCGCCTGCTGGCCGATCTCAATCCCGACAATGATTACGTCCTGTCGATCTGTCCCTGGGGCCAGGCGGGGGTGCGCGACTGGGGTGGCCAGTATGGGCATACCTGGCGCACCAGTCCGGATATCGAACCGAGCTGGGAAAGCATGCTGCACAACTTCGATTCGGCATCACAGCGTGAACTGTATGCCGGACCTGGACGCTGGAATGATCCCGACATGCTGGCCATCGGCCTGGGTGACTTCGACGCCGATCATCTGGTCGAGGCGCGCAGCCATTTTTCCCTGTGGGCGATGCTGTCGGCACCGCTGCTGATGGGATTCGACCTGACCCAGGCACCGGATGCCCTGCTCGAGCTGCTGCGCAATCCGGAGGTCATCGCCATCGACCAGGACGCCGCCGGCAACCAGGCCACGCTGGTGATCGACCAGCCGCCGTTGCAGGTGCTGGTCAAACCGCTGTCCGTACCCGGCGAACGCGCGGTGCTGCTGTTCAACCGCGGCGATGCGACGCTGCAGGCACAGGTCAATGCCACCCAGATGAAGCTGGCCGCGGGGCAGCCTTTCAGCACCCGCGATCTATGGCAGCAACGGGATTTCGGTTCCGGCCCCGGACCGCTGGATTTCACCCTCGGACCGCATCAGACGATCATGCTGAAAGTAAGCGGCACCCCGGTGGCCGGGCGCGGGCGGCTATTGAGCGAAATGACCGGCCGCATCCACGTCGCCGCAGACGGCCTGCGCAGCTACAGCACCAACCTGGCCGCCGCCGCCGGCACCCCGCGTGCGGATGTCACCCCGTATGGAGAACCTTTGCGGATCGCCGGAACCGACTACCACTACGGCATCGGTGCCCACGCCGATTCACGGTTGGAGGTCCGGACCGATGGCGAGTTTTCACGCTTCAGCAGCGACATCGGCCTGCAGGATGGGCCAATGGATCAGCACGATCAGGCGATCTTCCGCATCTACGGCGATCAACGGCTGCTGTTCGAGAGCCCGCCGATGACTGTTGGCCAGCACGCGGTTTCCGTCGACCTCGACATCAGTGGCGTGCAGGTACTGGAACTGGTAGCGGCCGATGCCACTGCCCGCAAAGAAGCGCTGAAAACGCCGCTGGTGACTTGGGCTGATCCGCGGCTGCAGTAGTTTCTGGTCGACGTCGCTGTTGCCGCCGTGATGGCTGCCGAGTGCGCGGAGGCCGCTCGCGTCGTCCTGCCACGGCTTCCAAGCCCCGCGCACTCGCTTCTGTTCAGCCGGCCAGCGATCATCTAAGCAATCGCTGGGCAACGCTTACTCTTCGCTGACGGCTTCGCGGGCGGCGCGACGGCGGCTGGCAGCGGTGGCGCGGGTCGGGCCACGGACGCGGCGCGCCTCGACCCGGCGCGAGCTGCCTTCCAGCGGCGCATTGGCCTGGTCGCGCTTGCGCTTGCGGTAGGCAGCGAAAGCCAGCAGGCCGAGGCCGGCGGCGGCGGCCACCATCACCGCCGGGTTGCGGCGGACGAAGGTGGTCGCGACCTTGCCACCGGTACGCACGGCGCCGATGGCCGCGCCGGTCTGCAGCAGCTTGCTGGTGTCGGGAACCGCATGGCGGATGCTGGTGCCGGCCTGCGAAGCCAGCTCCAGCGCACGGTCGGTGATGTCGGTGAATCTGCTCATGGTTCGTCCTTGCGATGGGAGATGAGCCTCAGTGTCCCTTGACCGGCGTTTACGAGGCGTTAGTGTCGGCCAGCAGCAGGGCGATGGATTTAGCTCGTTTTCAGCCACGCCGGCCTGCACCCCGACACCAGCTCAGGCCAGCGCGCTTCAAGTCCCTCTGGGCTTGGCGCGATGGGTCGCGGTTGCGCTCCAGGGGTCATCCGGCCACGGATGCTTGGGATAGCGTCCCTTCATTTCCTTCTTCACGTCCGGATAGGTCCGGTCCCAGAAACCACGCAGGTCCTGGGTGATCTGCAGCGGCTTGCCGCCCGGTGACAGCAGATGCAGGGTCAGCGCCACGCGGCCGTCGGCCACGCGCGGAGTATCGGCCAGGCCAAACAACTCCTGCAGCTTGACCGCCAGCACCGGCGCCTGCCCGTGTCGGTATTCGATGCGTCGTTCCATCCCGGAAGGAACGCTGATGCGGGTCGGCGCAAGCGAGTCGATCTGCTGGCGCTGTGACCAATCGAGCACTGACTTGAGTGCGTTCGACAGTTCCTCGCCCTGCAGTGCATCCAGACGCGTCTTGCCCTGCAATGCCGGCATCAACCAGTGATCCAGCGTCGCCAGCAACGCCTCGTCGGACAGGTCCGGCAACGCCAGCTCCGGCATCCATTCGCGCAGGCAACGGACCCGTTCGCACCACTGCTGCAGCGACTCGCTCCACGGCAACGAGGCCAGCCCGAGATCAGCCACGGCGGCGACCAGAGCGCTCGCTGCCTGGGCCGGATCGACACGGCCGGCGGGGCGCGATTCCAGCACGATCTGCGCGAAGCGCGTTTCCCGTTGAGCGCTCAAGGCAAGCCGGGCTGGATCCCAGCGCACCACGTCCTCGGTAACGAAGCTGTCGGCGAACTCGCTGCGCAGGAAACGCTCATCCACCGGTGCGGCACGTTGCACGCCAGCATCCTTGGCTTCGTAGCGCAGTTCGCTGATGGCAATCCACGGCTCGCCGATCAGGGCGCTGTCGGCAAACAGCCTGGCCATGCGTCCGTTGGCCAGCTGATAGCGCAGTGGATCGGCTGGATGGCGGAAGCCGATGCGGTCCGGGAAGCCATGGCTCAACAAGTCGCCCAGGCGATGCGCTTCGACCTGCGCCGGCGCTGGCGCATCCAGCCGCAGGCGCCGCCGCCATTGCCGCGCCGACGTGTCAATGGCGGCCAGGCCGGAGCGGTTGGCATCAGCTGGCGCCCGTCCCTCGCGCAGCGCAGCCAATGCCCGCCAGCGCGCGGCCAGTGCATCGCCGGCGCCGCGCAACGGGTCACGTGCCTCGATCAACGCAGCCAGGTCGCAGGCCAGTGCACGGTCCTCGTCACCTCCGGCGCGCAACAGCATCGCGGCCAGACGCGGATGGGTACCCAGGGCCAGCATGCGCTTGCCCAGCGTGGTGATGCTGTTGCCGGTATCGAGTGCGCCCAGCCGGCGCAGCAGGTCCCGCGCCGAGGACAGGGCGCCGGCGGGCGGTGTATCGACGAAGCGCAGATCATCACTGCCCCATGCCGCCAGTTCCAGCGCCAGCGAAGCCAGTTCGACCTGGGTGATTTCCGCACGTCGCTGCGGTTCCAGTCGTTGCGACTGTGGCCACAGCCGATAGGCCCAGCCTTCGGCGACACGGCCGGCGCGGCCGGCGCGCTGATCCGCCGACGACGGCGAAATCGCCACCACTTCCAGCCGCGAGAATCCGCTATTGGGGTCCAGCCGCGGCTCGCGCGCCAGGCCCGAGTCGATGACCACGCGTACCCCGGGCAAGGTCACCGATGATTCGGCCACGTTGGTCGCCAGCACGATCCGCCGCCGCCCCTGCGGGTCCTCTTGCAGCGCGGCCGACTGTTGTTCCACTGGCAGCTCGCCATGCAATGGCAGCACGATGCCATCGCACCCGGGCAACGTCGCCAGCAGCGATTGCATGCGCTGGATTTCGCGTTGGCCGGGCAGGAATACCAGCAGGTCGCCGGCGTGTTGCTGCAGCGCATGCTCGATCGCGCGACGGGTCTGCACCTCCAGTGATTCATCGCGCCGGGCCGGGAAATGGCTGATCTGCACCGGATGGCTGCGGCCTTCGCTGCTCAAGCGCGGTGCCTGCAGCCAGCGCGCCAGTGGATCGCCTTCCAGGGTCGCCGACATCACCACGATGCGCAGGTCTTCGCGCAGCTGCGCCTGCACGTCCAGCGCCAACGCCAGCCCCAGATCCGCCGACAGGTGGCGTTCGTGGAATTCGTCAAAGACGATGGCTGCCACGCCCTCCAGCATCGGGTCGTCCTGGATCATCCGGTTGAGGATGCCCTCGGTCACCACTTCAATACGGGTGCGCGCCGACACCCGGCTCTCGAAACGGATCCGGTAGCCGACGGTGTCGCCCGGCGCTTCGCCGAGTTGCGCGGCCATGAATCCGGCCGCGGCACGGGCCGCGACCCGCCTTGGCTCGAGCACGATGATGCGACCGTCACCGCGCCACGGCTGCGCCAGCAATGCCAGCGGCACCTGGGTGGTCTTGCCGGCGCCCGGCGGCGCCTCCAGCACCAGTCGCGGGTGCGTCTGCAGGCTCTGCGCAATCGCCGGCAACAGCTCTTCAATGGGGAAGCGGGTTCTGGTCACCCGCCAATTCTAGTGGCTGTCGTCCGTCCGGACAGCGCGGCTTAGCCAAGGGACGTGGCACGCTCTAGAATGCGCGGATGCAATTGATCGATATCGGCGCCAACCTTACCCACGACTCCTTCGACCATGACCGCGACGCGGTGCTGGCGCGCGCGCGCGAGGCCGGTGTGACGCAACTGGTGGTCACCGGCGCCAGCCGTGAGCATTCACCGAAGGCATTGCAGCTGGCGCAGGCGCATCCCGGCCAGTTGTTCGCCACTGCGGGGGTACATCCCCACCATGCCAGCGAATACACCGCCGAGTGCGATGCGGAAATGCGGGCCCTGCTCGGTCATGCCGAGGTGGTCGCGGTCGGCGAATGTGGACTGGACTACTTCCGCGATTTCTCGCCGCGTCCGGCACAACGGCGCGCGTTCGAGATGCAGTTGCAGACCGCCGCCGACATCGGCAAGCCGCTGTTCCTGCACCAGCGCGATGCGCACGAGGACTTCATCGCCATGATGAAGAACTTCGATGGCAAGCTGGGGCCAGCGGTGGTGCACTGCTTTACCGGCAGCCGCGAGGAACTGTTCGCCTACCTGGATCAGGATTGGCATATCGGCATCACCGGCTGGCTCTGCGATGAGCGTCGCGGGCTGCATCTGCGCGAGCTGGTCAGGCACATCCCGGCCAACCGGCTGATGATTGAAACCGATGCGCCGTACCTGTTGCCGCGCACGGTCAAGCCGCAACCCTCGCATCGCCGCAACGAACCGATGTACCTGGCCCACATTGTCGAGGAACTGGCCCGCGACCGCGCTCAGGACGTGGCCGACGTTGCCGCCCAGACCACTACCACCGCACGCGCGTTCTTCCGCCTGCCGGAATGACCTGCCACGGAGCTGGATCTGCTACCACGCGCCGCGCGCCGTCGCGCACGGCGGACGCCGATGCAACCTGACCGGTCGTGCCGTGCAGGCGTTGCTTCTGCTCTTGCCCCCACAGCGTCTGAAAGAACCGCGGCCTGAAAGGCAGGCAAGCGCGACTTCGCACTACGGCTAAGGGTTTTCCTGCTGCTGATCAGATGCCAGGCTGGTCCGGATCTTGATCTCGTTCTCCAGCGTGCGATGGACCGGGCAGCGGTCGGCAATACGCAATAGATCGGCGTGTTGCGCTTCACTGAGGTCACCAGTCAGCTCCAGCGTGCGGGTGATCTGGTCGATCTGGCCGCTGCTGGTTTCGCAATCGGCGCAATCCTCGGCGTGCACGCGTCCGTGCTGCAGTCTCACACTGACACCCTGCAACGGTATCTGCTTGCGTTCGGCATACAGGCGCAACGTCATCGAGGTGCATGCGCCGAGTCCAGCCAGAAGATAGTCGTACGGGCCCGGTCCTGCATCATCGCCACCGACATCGGCGGGTTCATCCGCGGCCAGCACATGCCGCCCGCTACGCACGACCTGGGTGAATTTGCCAGTCCCCGATTCGCTGACTTCGACGATCCCGGCCGGCAACGGCGTCGCATCCGCCATCGGCAGATAGTGGCTGGCCCAGGCCGCCAGCACCGTGGCGGCGTACTCGGCATCCTCGCGCCGGGTCAGTAGATGGTTGGCCTTGTCCAGCGACACAAAACTCTTGGGGTGCTTGGCACGCAGGAAGATCCGGCTGGCGCTGTCCACCCCGACCTGGGTATCAAGCGGCGAATGCATCACCAGCAGCGCCTTGCCCAGATGGGCGATGCAGTCGTCGATGCGACTGCTTTGCAGATCCTGCAGGAACTGGCGCTTGATATTGAACGGCCGGCCAGCCAGCGACACGGTCGCTTCGCCGGATCGGCTGATCTCGTCGCGCGAAGGTTCGCCAAACTGTTGCAGCACGTGGTCCGGCTCCGCCGGCGCGGCCAATGTGGCCACCGCGACGGATTCCGGGATTTCGTGCGCCGCCGCCAGTACCGCTGCTCCGCCCAGGCTATGGCCGACCAGCAACGCCGGGGCCTGGTGATGCTCGCGCAGATAGGCCGCGGCGGCCACCAGGTCCTCGACATTGGAGCTGAAATTGGTATTGGCGAAGTCACCTTCACTGTTGCCCAGGCCGGTGAAGTCGAAGCGCATGACCGCGATGCCGTGATCGGTCAGTGCACGGCTGATGCGTGCCGCCGCCACACTGTCCTTGCCACAGGTAAAGCAGTGCGCGAACAACGCAAACGCCTGCGGCCTGCGGGCCGGCAGCTCGAGGCTGGCGGACAGCTGGCTGCCATCATGACCGGTAAAAGTGACTTTCTTCGATGCCATCAAGGTACTCCTTCTGACAAGCGTGGCCAGGGAATCGCGCACGCCTTGGTTATTCACCCAAGCCTACGCAAGATCTTCCGCCACCGGTACCCTCGTGTCCGGATTCCACTTCCGGTCACGCCGTGTGTGCGTGGTGTTGTCCGGGCAGTGGTGAGCTGGGATCAACGGCTTGCTACTGATGCGTATAGCTGCGCTATGCGACCTTTTCCGCCTCGCTTCCCAGTGGCGGATCTTGCAGCTCCAGGCGTCCACCTACTCCGGGCTGTTTGCATACGGAGGATGCCGGGCGTGCTGCCCGGTCCGTGCCAACTGCCTTTGCCAACAGCCTGCGCGCTATTGCTCAGACCTCAGGCCTTGTAGTCACTCCGCACTTATCCGTGCATCGTCTCCCCGTCCCTCCACCTTGACTCGACTGCCTGCCTTGATATCACCCAATGTTTCCCCAAGCTGGGTGATGGCAAGTATTTTTCCGCTGTCCAGGCGGATCTTCACCATGTATCGTGTGGTCGGACCGCGGTCACTTACTTTTGCAGCGACGGCTTCGCCGACGGCCCCACCAGAATTGCTTTGCACCGCTGCATCGACCGCATCGTTCTTGCCGAGAAGACGTGGGCCAACCCAGACCTGCGCTAACTGGCCGATATTCCGTCCAAAGGACTTCTTTTTCTTGTAGGACTGGGTTTCATCGGTTCCGCGATTTTCTATCGGCTTTCTGTCGACCACAACTCCGTGGCGGACATCAGCAGCCGATGCCGGCGCGGCAACAGCCGGCCCCAGCGCCATCATCAACAGAACCACAAGATTGATTGCTTTCACGGAAATTCTCCATTTGTAGGTTGTCACAGCTATTCCTTCGGCTTTTCGACATCTCGGCTGCAAGTGTCTCCCTCGTAGTCCCAACGTCTGACGATGCCTTCTTTGTCGGCGTGGAAAGTAACAATGCATCTGACTGTTGCAGGGTGATAGACATCCTGTGTGTAGGTGGTATGGAATATGCCGCCGGGTCCTGGGGCTATCTCGGACCCGACCACCCTGTTTTCCACCCAGTCGGGATTCCAGGTCTCCCAGGTGTATGACGTCTCGCCTGTCTCATCATTCTCATCAATCTGGACGCGACCGCCATCGACCCGCAACTGTGTAAGAAGGTCGGCGGCGTCGCGTCCTATCCATGCGTCAGCTTTGGCAGTGGCACGCTTGCTCTCCTTCGCCTGCGCCACCAACACATACGAAGACAGCGATAAGAGACATAGCATCAAGACGAAATCACGAAAGCGGATATGGCCTGCAGGTGGACCGTGGTTATAGTCAGCGTTTGCGGCTCTGTTCAATGGCATAGGCTCGATCTCCTTGGTGGTCACCTACATGTTGTTCATCTACACAGGCAATCAGATACCTTTCGTACTGGCAGGGAACCTGGGTTGGTACTGGATTGCCAGCTTCAGAAGTTCCGCTATTGCCTTCTTGTCCAAAGTCGCGGATAGAGGTGTGCTTTTGGCGACACACCGTAAAGTACGAGTTGTCTCCCATCCCGCGCGTTGCGGATTCATGCCCCGGATCGGATGCGCTGGTAGCAAGCCGGGCACCCACGGCATTTACGTTTGTTGGACTCATTCTGCAGCTCTGTTCTCTTCGCTTGCCTAGCGCAGGACTTGCGCTGCCCCCGGCTGCTCACGTAACGGCTCAGGTGCTGGGTTGATCACCACCTGGCCTTCTTTCGGCTTCAGCAGTCGGCTGCTGTCAGCCAGGGTCTGGTTGAGCGCTTGTGTCGTGTCCACTGAGGCGTAGCGGTCACGGATACCGGCTTGTCCGTACTGGATGGCACTGGCCACAGCGCCATTCCTGTACAGCAATACCTCGTCAATGCGATCCAGCCCATCTGACCTGGCAGCGACCGTCAATGCCGCCGCCAGACAGTCGCTGTTGTGGTCGGACACGCGTCCTTGCTGGTTGTCCATGCGCTGCACGGCATTGCGCGCCTGCTTGAACAGTGAATGGTCGGGGTGGTCCGGGTGATTCAGCAGCGGCGCGGTTGCGGCCGTCCGCAGCGCGGCTGTGGTGTCCGGACCGACAATGCCGTCGACACTCAGGCCATGATCGCGCTGGAACTCGCGGACCGCTGCCGAAGTCGACGCATTGAACAGGCCATGGGTCGCCAGCGGCTGACTGCGCGCGTCTGAATAGCCGAGCTGGTTCAGTGCTTCCTGCAGGCTGCGGGTTGCGCTGCCATGCGTGCCCTGCTTCAACATCGACTGCTCGCTAAACTCGCTAACGGGTTGCTGCTGCAACTGTTCCGTCCGGGTCAGCGCACTGCGTACCCTGGGGCCCGCAACGCCATCCTCTCGCAGGCCATAGTCGCGCTGGAAGCTGAGCAACGCTTCGGCGGTTCGTTGACCAAAGCGACCATCTTCCTGCAATGCCAGTCCCCGGTCATCATTGAAGCCGAGCGCATTCAAGCGCTCCTGCAGCTGCCGTACCTGCGGGCCGGACATGCCCGCGACCAGCAGCGTCGGGGCATCCTCGCGCGGCGACGACGATTGCCCGCCAGGCGTGGGATGCGGCTGTCCGACGTTGTCGATCCGCTCCGCTGGCACGCCAAGGCGTCGGCGCACGAATGCCTCGTAATCCGCGAGGTACGGCATGACTTTGGTTCGCGAGAGCGACAAACCGCCAGATTCGTCGTTCGGGCCGTCATGATGGTATTTGTAGATGTATTCTTCGCCCTGCCCACGTGCCCGGGCCAGACGCTGGTTGTCCTGGAAATGGGCGACCAATGCTCTTGCCTGCAACGCCACAGCGGTTCGGTTGCTGTCATTCAGGCCGTATGCGGCACCGGTCTTGTTGATGAATTGTCCGATGCCATGCGCCGAGGTGGTACCGGCGGCGGCGTCAGGATTGAATCCGGATTCGGCTCTGGCGATCGCCAGCACGTGCGCTGTCTGCCTGGCGTTCAAACCAGCGTCGCGCGAGGTGTCGACCAGCAGGTCGATGACCCGCGACTGCACTTCCGGACTCGCGTCTCCCCAGATCGTGGAGTTGCCGGCCAGCCGGCCCGGCGTGCGGTCTATCGGGTCCCGATAGTGGCTGTAAGGTGCGATCTGGTCTTGCCGATAGGGATTGCCCCGCGCCTGCACCATGTCCTGGTAAATCTCATCCCCTGGCATCCCTGCTCTCCTTTTCGCACACTGGCTCGCCAGCTGCGTCCATGCGTACATCGCAAGCTAGGAACTCTATCTCCGGTTGCGACAAACCCAGCTGCTTGTGCTTTGCTTCAAACTCTTGATTGTTCGGATACTGCTTGTCATCACCTGGCAGCGAAGCATCCTGCAGTATCGCCGGCTGGCTGTGGGTCAGCTGCCTGCCGTCCTGGTCATACAGATAGTTCCACTCACAGAACTGGCAACCAAAAGGCAACTCACCGTACTGCACCACGAAGTATGACGAACCATCTTTTGCGGTCGCACAGCCCAAACCGACCGCCGTGTACTTGCTCATCTCAGCCGGATTATCCAGGTAACTTACCTTTGTGTCCGCGGTCTTCAGCGAAATTCTGGTCGCGCGACAGTCCAGCTTCAATGCATCTTCGCCTGCATGCGGGCAGTGAAGCTCAAGCTCCGCGTTGCCGCAGACCTTACTCATTACTACCGGGTCATCGTGTCCGGCACCACCGGCGGTTATCGCACGCTTTTCCGTCTGGACGGGATGTTGCGTGCTTGCAACTCCACCCACGCTCGCGTGCGGCGCGGAACCTGGCGAACAGCTGGCAAGCACAGTGACCAGCATTGCGATAAGAGATCGTTTCATGGGTGACATCTTCCATGCTGAAAAAAGGTGTTTTTGGCAGTCAGCTCGTCCCGGCTCTTCCAAAGATGCTTGTGTCTATCCGATCCTGATTCCAGCGATGTGTCTTCAAGGGTAAGTGGCTGTCGATAGACAGTTGCCAGTCGTCAAGCACTCAACGAAAACTCCACACTACTGGATGACCGCGCGATGATCACTCGGGAAGCGGTGAAGCAGGCTCGTCGTTCTCCTGGGCCAGAGATGGAGTATCGCTGCCTTCCGCCTGACCAGCTGCACCCGCTGCGCCACCAGCCATCATCCCCTCCATGCTGCTGGACGAGGATGACACTGATCCTGTTCCGCTCTGGAAAGCATGCGGGCAGACCCTTGCATACGTCGTCGACGAAACCGGGTTGTAGCAATACTGATTGGTGACGGTAAACGTTCCCAGCGCAGGACTTAGCGGAATCCAGCAGTCCTGGGGCACGCCTATCGTGCAGAACAGGAACACATTGTTGTTGTAGTAAGGGATCGGTTCGTAAAAACCCTCCGCATGTGCTGCGCCGGCACCAACCGTCAGCAGCAATGCCAGGCCAGCCAGTATTCCCTTTTTCATTGTCGACTCCGTGACTTCAATTGATTATCTAGCGGGACAGAACGGGCTTGCTACATGCAAGAGCTACTATCTTGCAATCAGTCGTGTCGCTTTCGCACGCTTCCATGGACGACGCCTTTGCTTCCTCATACGTGCTCTTGACGTGCGGGGATCGTATGCCGGTAGCGCCTTCTGCCATGGCCATGCAGCCATTGGAGTACTCAATCACCAATTTGCAGGTTTTCTTGTCACCGCCGGTATTGACGCAATCCTTCAAAGCGGCTTTTCTGGCTTTCCTGGCGCTGGTGAACTGCTCGGCTATGCCGATACCCCCATGTCCCGGAACCTCAGGATCCCAAGCGACTGCGCCGTACCGGTCATCCCAGTACGCAGGGCGTTCCGACGGTGCTGCAGGCTGCTGGTTGTAGCCTGGAATTGGTCCACAACTCAGTGGTCCCGCGGGTGGCTGTACTGCAGGAAAGTACCCCGGAGGACACGGACCTTCCGCGTGGGCGTCAATGGCCAACCAGCCAAGAGAGAATAGAAGCACCAGGATATATCTCTTCATGACTAGTTCTCCCGCTGGTTTGTTGATTGTTTTATTTCATCCAGTGCTTTACCACTCGACGGCGAAGCTACTCGATGGCTGGAAATGGAAGGGCTGGGTGTCGTCGTTCCCGAGTTGTTGTAAGCGTTGTTGTGTTGTCTTGCGTACGCGCCGGGTGGCTGACCTTGGGGGCCTGGCTGGCCCGCAGGACCCAAGGTTGGATAGGGCGAGAAACTGCTGGCCAAACCACCAAAGAATGCCGCCACCGCGGAGGGCACGGTGATCAAAGCCGCAGTCAGTAACAGTCCAATTCCTCCCTGCTGCATTGCCTGGGACGAAAGACCCTCTGGACTGAGTCCGGGAATCAGGTTGATCATTCTTGCTCCCCAGAACGCGGCCGCTACCCGTGTCGATAGGCCAAGTACGATGCTGGTAACAGCATTCAGCGCAGCCATCGCAAACAGCGTGGCGATGCCGTATTGCAGCCATCGCTGGAACAGGGATTTGGTCGAGTTGAACATCAACATCAGGATGAAAATCGGCCCTAACCCAATGAAGAATCCGATGATGAATTTGAAGAAGATCAGCATCGCACCCGCCGTCAACGCGGGCCCGGAGGTGCCAAATCCAGCAAATAGCAACGCCCGCGCTTTTTCTTCGCGCACTTCCGGATTTCCATCGACCACGGCCACTGCATCTATTGCGGACAACGCCACCTGCATGTATGCGAGATTCTCATCAATGGCATCAGACGTTGTCCTCTCTTCCCCAGTAATCAGGTAGTTAACCGAGCGATCCAGATCATGAGTGAAGAACACATTAAGGTTGTTCCCAAATAGGACCATGGAGGTGGCCGCCGATACAATGACGACCTTCTTCCCCATGTCGGTAATCAGGGATGACATCGACCCACGATAACTTCCGGTCATGATCTGATAGCCCACTATCATGATCCAGATGGTTAGCAGAGCCAGTGCCACACCACCCGCCCATAGCATGGCACGCCCCATGATGCCGTCGGACATCAGCAGAATCTGCTTATCCAGATAATCTGAGATCAGCTTGAAGAAGACTAAACTGCCGATATCCGCAGCCTGAGCTTGTAGATAGTGCAGCGGCCCGCCCAGTAGCTTATCGATGTAAACACTCATTGAATTATTCCTTGCTGTTCCGGCTTTTCTCCGGGAGCATTGCGATCAATCGACCGATAGTGCTGCTTTCAGCGTCGCGGCCTGTACAACATTGCCAATCAGGTTCTGAAGACCATCCGGACAGCCGCGCATGGCGCACTTGGCCAAACGGTCGGAGTCCTCCTGCAATGCGGCGATGTAACCATCGTATGCCGAACTGCGGGATTGCCAGAAATTCAAGTCCATGGTGGTACGCGTCAGAAGACGCTGCGTTTCATTGTCGTTGGCGGCCAGGGCACCCTGATTCGTGCCCACGGCAGCCCTTTGTCCTTCGATCGCCTGCAGCTCACGCTGCCGTTGTATCAGCGTTCTCATCATGGTTATCGTGTCGTTGTATTTATTGTTCTTGGCTAACACGATACGTTGGCAGATCTTGCGTTGCTCTTCGACGATTTCGCCCCGGAGATTTGGCCTTACTGTTCTTATCAGCTCTTCAATATCGATTGGAAATTTGTCACTTCCCGGACATTCGTCCATACCATAGGTCGCGTCCCGCAACGAGAAGTCATCGGCAAACTGCGACGCGACGAAGGTCAGCTTCTTGAACTTGATCAGCTGTTGTTGATAGTGGTCAGCAGTCTGCTTCCAGCGCTGTGCGGTTTCTATGTATTCCTGGACCATCTTGGAGATCGCAGCTGGATCTTCGACTATCCATTGCGCTGAGCTGTTGCCGCTGAACGCGAGTACGCCTACCAGCACACACATCATTTGCCTGGATATTCTTTTACTCCAGCTATTAGTCTGTTTCATCGTGTCACCTGTTCCGTTCCGTTGGATTTGCCGCTGCCCTTGCGCTGTTGATAGAACTGCTCCAGCCACTGCTCCGGCTGCAATTGTTCGATATCGATTTCCTGCTGTCGCGCCGCCTTGTCCAGGACTTCGTGGAGGATCGCGATGTTGTCGGTTGAGGCGGACACCACGGCCAGCGCATCATCCAGGCCGCGCAGATTGAGTTGGCATACGCTGGATGCGTGGCCCTGCTTGACCATGAAGCAGCGTGACCGCTCGTCAAGGTTCTTGACCACGTTGTACTCGGCTTCGGTCAGCTTGAGCCCGTTCATGTAGTCGTCGCGGCTGGCGCTGGGATTGGGCAGCAGGATCATGGTCGCGGTCTGCTCCACCAGCGCGGCGGCGATGTCGCTCTGCAATGCATCTTCCGGACTCTGGGTAGCGAAGATCCCGAGTCCGTTCTGTTTGCGGATGGTCTTCTGTTTGTTCTTGGCGAACTCTTTCAGGCCACCCTCGCCATCCAGAATCTTCCAGAATTCGTCCATGACGTAGATCAGCCGACGGCCGTCTATCAGTTCCTCCAGACGATGCAGGAGGTAATGGATGACTGGCACCCGGACCTCGGGGTTGTCGATGATCTCGGTGTAGTCAAAGCCGATGATGTTGGCCTGGCTGAGGTCGATCAGGTCCTTGGGATTGTCGAAGACCCAGCCCAGTGAGTTGCCGGATGTCCACTTTCGCAGGCGTGCGTACAGGCCGTCGTCGCCCATATTGGGCAGGCTTTTCTGCAGATTGGTCATGCTGCGCAGGTGCGGCGGCGTGTCCAGCATGCCCTCCACGGCGACGAAGATCTGCTCGTCCTCGCGTGCCGTATAACTGCTCTTGCCGGCCAGAATCTTGACCAGATCCGCCAGGAACTGGACGTTGGATTCGTTGTTTTCGCATTGGAACGGGTTGAAGCCTGTTGGCTCGCCATTCTCCAGCGACAGATAGTGGCCGCCGCAGGCGCGTACGAATATCTCGGCGCCACGGTCCTTGTCGAAGAAGAAGATGGTCGGTTCCGGTTGCAGCTTCTGCGCCTGGCTCAACAGGAAGTTGATCAGCGCGGTCTTGCCGGTGCCGGACTTGCCGATGACCAGGGTGTTGCCGATGGCTTTCTCGCCCAACGAATCCTGGCCGGGATCGGAGACGTGGAAGTTGAAGTAGTAAGGCTGGCCATTGGTCGTCTGCAATGTAGTGATGCAATCGCCCCATGGATTGTTCTGTCGCTTGCCGGTAGCGAAGTTGTGCAGCGGCGACAGACCCAGAAAGTTCAGCGAGCTGACGTTGGCCAGGCGGGTGCGGTGACGCCAGTTGCCAGGCAACTGCGCGTAGAAAGCCGATACCACGGCCAGATCCTCCTTGGCCGAGACGAAGCCTGCATTGGAAAGCTCGGCACGGGCGGTCGCCAGGTTGTGAGCCAGTTGCGCCTGCGAGTCCGCATAGACTGCAAGATTGAAATGGTATTCGCCGAGGACGAAATTACCCGACGCCAAGTCGTCCATCGCCTGGTCGAGCTCGATGATCTGGCTGACCGCCTTGTCGCCGGATGAAATCATCATGCCGCGGGTACGGTCCAGTACTTTCAATGCGTCCTGGCGGCCGACCGGGCTGAATGAGTGGGTCAGGACGTAGTCAAAATCCAGGTACTTCAAGCCATTGAGGATTCCGGGGTAGGTGCTGTCCGGATATTCCTTGATGTTCAACATCGCGCCGTACTGGCTGGGCCCCGTCGGCGGGTTGATGGCGAAGTCGCCAGTCTTGGTCGAGAACAGGTGCTTGCTGACCGGCAGATAGGACGGAAGTGGTGCTGCAAGCACTGGTACCGGCTCGTCGACCCGATTGAGGATGTAGCCGTACAACTCCAGCGCCTCCGAGAAGACGATGCCGTTGTCGGCCTCGTACATGCCCAGCCGGTAGGGCGTGTACTCCTTGATCGATGCCTCGACATTGGTCGCCAGCTCCTGGATTTTCGCTACTGCCTCGTCCTGCTGCGCCTGCAGCACCGCGGTGTCGGCGGATTTCTCGGCAAAGCGCTTGCCGCTGACCCTGGGTCGATACAGCATCGTCAGGTATAGCTGGTTGCCCATCAGCCGTTGCGACGACAACAGCTCATGGTACTGGTCGGACAGTTGCTGGTTGAAGCGGTGCCGGAACGCAGCACCACCGTTCAATCGGCGCTTGCGGCGGATGTCATGCACCCAGAATGCAACATTGACGTAGTCCGGTGCACGCAATGTCTGCAGCAGCCGGTTGAAGGTGTTGTGCCGATGCTCCAGATCCCACTCCTCGCGGCCGACGAAGGGCAAGCCTTCCAATCGCCATACCATCAGGTAATCGCCGCCCGTGGTCTTGATGACCGTCGGCGATACATGGGTGGACAGCGGTATGAAGTCAGTCTGTGGCGCGTCTGGGTTGAACATGGAAACGTCGTGCTCTGGAAAAGGATTGAAGGGTCAGCCGGTGTACGACCGGCTGGCCCTCTTGCATGCATTGGCGTGCATGCGTCCGTCTCGACATGGATTAATCATGTCGAGACGGCTTGTTGCGATAGATGTTCTGGCTGAAAACCCACATACCGCCGTTGTCGCGGATGTTGCGAGTGCGCAGACGCGTCTGCAGATGCAGACCAAGCATCCGGAATATCATCTCGTCGCGACGCGCCATCTGACGCATCACGAAAATCACCACCGGCAGCAGGAACAGGAAGAACATGTTGGTGTACATCGCCAACAGCAGCACCGAGCCCGCCGCGATGAAGAACGGGATATAGGGAACCCCGAGGAACATCGGTGGGCGGGTGCAGCCGCGGAAGAGCGCGTTCTTATGCATAGGGCAGCAGATGCATGTTCATCAGCAGCGCCGTGCACTTATCAGCACCATCGCTATCGATCACCATGTTGGCAATCTGGCCTGCAGCGCCAATCAGCAGTCCGCCAATCAGAATCGGAGCAACGTCACCGATACGCTTGTGGGCAAAAGCAATCTGGTAGCCGGCGAAGATGACCGCGATGGTGACTACTGCAATCGAACCCATGTTCAGCAAGCCGGTAATGTTGTCGAGAAATCCGCACACCTTCTTGTCTGTATCACCGTAGGCGGCCCAAGCCATCATGGGAGACATGGCAAGCGTAGCTACCAAAAGCTGGAAACGGGTGCGCAGGGAAATGGTGGTCTTTTTCATGATTGCTCCTTTGTTGCGTGGTCTAGTGAAATGGAACGGCTGAACGGTTTTTCTTGCTGAAGTGAAGCGCAGAGTCAGAAGACGAAGGCACTGTCGCCAGGGGACCTCTGTACCTGGCTGGTGGCGGTCGTTGGAGTAGCTCCTTGCATTGCCGCGGTAGGCTGCAGACGGACGGGCCCGGCCGGGTCTGCCGGACCGACCGGCATCACTGGTGGCTGCCGGCTGCTGATGCCAGCGGACGGTGTGCCGGCCACCGGTGAGGTGATGCCTGCGGACGGCGACGCCGCAAGTGACCCGGCAAACGCGGGGTCAGCTGCCACAGCTGGCTGCTCCGGCACGGCGACGTCAGTCGAAATACGGCTGATACCAGCAACGGACCGGGATGGCGCCGACTGTGCCGGAAAATGGCTGACGTCCTGCGGCTTCCGGTTCGCGCTGCCGGTGACCGGGATGGCGCCGACTGTGCCTTCGCCGGTTTTGGCCATCGAGGCGAATATTTTCTGCACATAGCCGTGGCGAAAGCCGGTGACCGCGTTGCCCGAGTAGTAGCAGCTGAAGGATTTGCCCCAGTCCTGGTGCCGCTGGTAGCACTCGGCGAGAATGCGCGCGCCGGCCTGGAGATTGGGGCAGACCTGGAATGCTTTGGTGTACGAGTCCAGACCGTACTTTTCCAGGTTGTAGCGATTGACCTGGGCAATGCCGACCGAGAAGTTATAGCCCTTGCTCTCCAGCATCCGTACCGTTGCCAGCGCTTCCTGCAGGTTTTTGGGCTGGCGTTTCAGGTGACCGCCGACCACCCCGATCGCATAGGGATTGCGCGATGATTCCACCTGTACCACATGGCGCATCACCTCCTTGGACACCGCCAACTCCGGGCACGCCATCAATTCCATTCCTGGCAACATGATCTGGGCCTCCTAGTCGTCGTAACGACGTCGTGGATCGAAGTCGATCCCGGTGATATAGCGCTGACCTGCGTGGGCCTTGATGTGGACCACGATGTCGATGGTCATCCTCAGCAACCGCTTGATGGTCTCGAACTCCAGTCCAGCCCCTTCGTTCGAGGCCTTGACCATCAATGCCAGCTGGTCCCAGGTCTGCACGGTACTGCCGGCATGGCAGCTGGTGATTGAACCCGGATGGCCAGAGGCGCAGTTGCGGATGAAATAGAACGCCTCGTCACCACGCAGCTCGGCCAGGATGATGCGGTCGGGTTTCATCCGCAGGCATGCTTCCATGCAGCTCTTGGCACTGACCTGAGCGGCACTCTGGCCACCTTTGGAGTACAGCAGGTGCACCACATTGGGTTGTGGAATGAACAGCTCGCGTGCGTCTTCGATGGTCACCAGGCGTTCGTCGGCCGGAATGTGGTCGACCAGTGACTTCATGAAAGTGGTCTTGCCGCTGCCGGTGGCGCCGGACACCACGATGTTCTTCTTGTAGTGCACGGCTTTGCGGAAGAAGTCGCCGTAGCGGCGTTGTTCCTTAAGCTCCAGCAACTCGCGATCATGCTCGCTGAGCACATCGGTCTGCTCGATGATCTGGTCGAAGAAGCCGTCCTGCTCGTACTGTTCCAGAGTGCGGCTGTGCTTTGCAGGCAGGCGAATGGTGATCGAGATGTTGCCGGCATCGCAGGCCGGTGGAATCACGAACTGGGCGCGCTGGCCGGTCGGAAAGGTCAGCGACACCATCGGGTCGACATCGGTGATGCGCTGGCCGGTGTTGCTTTCGTTGACCACGGCGGTACAGAACTGACGGGCACGTTCGAAGGTCAGCGTCGGCACGCCTGCCCGCTCCCAGCCACCACGGGTTTCGCGGTAGAGCTCGCCGGGGCGATTGATGCAGATTTCGGTGACCTCGTTGCTGGCCAGATGCTCGGCGATGCCGAGGATCTGGTACTGGTAGTCGAGGAAGTCACTGGATACCGTTGCCAGCGGTCCGTCATCGATGGTCATGTCCATGCTCAATTCCTCAGCACGCCCGAGAAGTCGACATCCTTGGAAACGTAGATGTTGAGAATGCTGCCCTGGTTGATGGTGATCGTCGGCTCGCGATTGGCGCTGCGCTGGACGGCCTGATTGGCCAGATCCTGCAGCGTCTGCGCAGTGTTGCTTTCAAATGGGTCCTGGACCACCGCGCCGGCGCCTGGATAGGCGGTGGTGGTGGTAGGTCCATTTTCCTCGCCGTAGTATTTGAACGCGTCACTCAACAGGCTGATGAACAACGCAGAGCCAATCCGCTCACCCCAGTGGGCGCTGTAGTCGCCCGGATGTCCGGCGCTGCCAAGCTGATCGATGCCCGGGCTGGACATGGTGACGTCGATGCCGGTCGGGGTGACAATGCGATCCCACACCACCGCCGCGCGTTTGCCACGTATCGCATTGGATGCGTACTGACCGAAGACCTTGGAGCCCTTTGGCAGCAGCAGCCGGCTTCCATTCACCGAGTACACCGGCTCGGTCACCACGCAGGAGGTAAATCCGTTGACGTCGGTAATGATGCGGGTTTCCAGCGCACAACGAATATAGGTGCCGCGCAGCAGCAACGCATCGGGCTGGTTGAGGAATGTCGCGCTGCTGGCCTGGGTCGGCTGCAACAGGCCGTCCTGGGGATTCTGCGGACCCGGCTGGCCAAACCCGGCGGGCGCTGGCGCGGATGCGGCGTCACTCATGGTTCGACGCTCGGCCAGTGTCGGCCCACGCGGTACCGGCTGGCTCGCCTCCGCGAACATGTCGTCCTGTGGTGGCTCGGGCATCGGCGGCAGTGACGGTGCCGCGGCATCAGCCAGCGGAATCGGAGCGCTCGCAGGCACGGGCGGCACCTCGGGCGCGGCCGGCACCTCGACCTGTTCGTTGCGCACTGCCGGCGCGGCTTCCTTTTCACCGGAGGCACTGCGCAGCAGCAGCCAGCCGGCGGCCAGCAGCAACAGCACCAGTGCGGCCAGGAACAACAGGGCTTTGCGATTCAGACGCTGGTTGTCGGCCGTTTGCAGGACCGGCGCGCTGGCATCGAGTCCTGCCTGTGAAGGCATTTCCTGTGGCGACTGCGCCATGTAGGGATTGCCGTCGGCGCCGGCATGTCCATCTTGGGGGGGAGTATGGGTATTCATTGCGGTTGGCTCCTGCGCAGGCCGATCACGTCGGAACCATGTCGGACCACCAGATACGGATAGACGCCGTGGACAACAATGGTGTTGTCCTTGACCGTGCTGTTGACCACGAAGTCGTCGCCGCGCTCGCGCTCGCGTCCGAACACCACCGGGAAGTTACCGGTCGGGATGTTGGTCAGGTTGCTCAGCTTGATGTAGGTGAAACGGCCGTCGTCGTAAGTACTGACCGGTATCAACCACGTATGCTTGGTACGCGTCTTGTACGCGTAGTCAAAGTTGTAGGCGCGATCCTTCTCCAGGTCGACGCTGAGTTGTGTTTGCGGGACGCTCGGCTCCGCGGTGGCCGGCTCGGTACCGCCCGGATAGCGGAAAGTAATCTTGTACTGGGCGCCTGCGTTCTTGGCCTGCTCCAGCGCAGTCCAGTCGGTGGCGACTACCTTCAGCTCGAAGATATAGGAATGGCGTTCGGTGCGGACCAGGAAGTTGGTGTCGACATCGACGTTCTTCGGCTTCAGGTAGAAGACGTTCTCGCGCCGACTCAGCTCCCAGCCATTGCTGAAGCCGGTGCTGTAGTCGAGGATTTTCTCGGTCGGGCTCAACTCGATCTGAGTGGTGATGCCCAGCGCGGTGCGCACCTGGTAGATCTTGTCAGGCGCATATTCGTACTCCGAGATGACCTGGGCCTTGAGCGGAAATACCAGGCACGAAAGAACCGCGAACAGGGCCGACCCGGCACGGAAAGCGTTGCTGATGCTCATGGAACGGGTACCCCATTGGTTGGCGCGGGCGCGCTGGAAGCTGGACTTTCTATCGGGTCCACACCCGGCAGCTGCGCTGCCGGCACTCCGTCCGCTGACTGGCTGGCTGCCGGGCTGGCCGGTGTTGCAGTCGGGTCCGGCACCACTGCGGGCGTTGACGAATAGTCGCTGTCGACGCGGTAACCGCTGACACGAAAGCCCAACGGGTTGAGCAGGCGGTCTTCCTCGCTCATCTCCAGGTTGGCTTTGTAGCTGTACTCCACCGTCGCAATCTTGTTGTCCATGAAACGGCTGGTGCCGCTGGCCTTGTCGAACATATTGCGTTGGAAGCGGACGGTGGCGCCGGATGGACCCTTGGCCGGGTCACCACCGAACAGTTGCAGGCTGAGGATCTTGATCCGTATCGAGCGACCTTTGCCATAGACCTGCAGCGGACCATTCGGGTTGCGTGATGAATACAGGGCCCGGTAACTCGCCGACACCTGTGGCTCGGCCATGGTGAACACGGTGTTCCAGTCGCGCGTACCGATGAGTGTCCAGTCATAGGACTCACGGGCGCGGATGAACGTCGCCACGTTGGCACGGTTGATGGCTTCGCTGGCCGACACCGTGTTCTCGCGCAGACGCGCAATCGTCGCGGTGCCGGTGTAGGCATCAGCCAGGACCAGGAACGGGACCTTTTCCTTCAGTGGCATGACCACGATGTAACCCGCCGCCAGCAACAGCGTGGTGACCAGTGCGGCAGCTGCCACCCGCCATGCCAGGCGTTCGCTGCGACGCGCCTGGCTTGCCAGGCTGGTTTCATAATCGACGGCCTTGCCGACGGCGCTTCTCACCGCGGTGGTATCGTCTTTTTTTCCGAACTTCATGACTGCCTTGTTCCCTGTCTTAAGGCGATGAGGAGGTGGCGGCCGCGTTGGCGGACGCAGCCTGTCGCACCACGATGCTGTTGTTCTCGACGCTGATCGCCAGGCCCTGCGACGCATAGATGTCGTTCACCTGCGCCAACGCGGCGGCCAGGTCGGCGCTGTGCACCTGGGCAACCGCCCCGTACAAGGTGTAGTCCATCGACGACTGGTACGACAGCGACATGCCGGTGTCACCCGCCCAACGCTCCAGCATCGACTTGAGAGTTCCATCCAGCGGCGCTGCGTAATACGCGTAGGCCGGCTGCAAGGCGATGGCCTGCGGCGCTTCATCAAAACGGTTGACCGGCTTCCAGCGGCCACGGAATTCCGCAGCGGGGGTGGAGGCGCAACTGCTTAGCAACATCAGCAGCGCCGACAGCAGGATAAGGAAGACTGATTTCACTGTTTTATCTCACAAAAGAACGAGTCAGGACGAGCTGGCATAGATGGCTTCACTGTTGTTCCGGGTCACTTGTGGAAGGGCAGTGCAGATAGGATTCGAGCGTCTTGTCCCAAGCGACGGTCTTGTCGAAGGAAGGGTCCAGTTCGTCGCCTCCTTTTGACGTGAATGCACTCATCCCGTGCTGGATCATGTAACGGGGCACATAAGAAGGCGCACCAATCTGTCTAATCTGCTGACACAACACCTGCATCCGGGCACTGTCTTCTGAGATCGATGTCATGGCTGCCTGGAAGCTTTCAATCTCTTCCTTTGGCAAACTTCCGAGGTTCTCCAGCTTCAGAACTGTCACTGCCTGATGGGCAGTCCTGTCGGTGACCCTGAGCGTATCGAAGATCCCATAGGCTCCCGCAATCGAAAACAGACCGGCAGCCTTATCCATGTCGCCGTTGTTTACGCAGGCGGCTACTCCTTTGTAGAGGTCTGCAGGTGTGTAGTCATTCTTTACTTCGCCCAGACCAATACACCCCAGCGGATGCTTTGATTCGAGATTGCCATTCGCCTGATGATTGACGACGCTCGGCGTCGATGTTTCCGACGCATGTCCAGAGATGGAACAAGCGCAGGCGAGGGCCAGCATTGCCGCCTTGAGGCTAATAGTCCTTACGGGAGCGACGGAAAGCCCGTTCTGCGTGCCGATGTCTATTGTCATGACAAGCCTCGCGCCTGATGATTCTGCTCTTGAATGGTTGCCAACTGCGCTAGTTGTTGCTGTTCGAATGTTCCCGCCTGGCGCATCGTCTCGGCCATCGGTGGTGCTGTCGAGTTGAGATCGCCGAATGCGACTTCCCAGCGATAAGCACCATTTACAACGACCTTTCCCTCATTCATCTCAACCGATGTGATTCGTTCCGGTTCAAAGATGCGTGCGCGTCGGCATGCCAGCGTCAGTTCCGCAGCCTTGTCGTCGCTGACAATGGCAGGAAGACGTTGGCGTAGATGCTGGAACATGGCGTGATCTGGATGTTCTCCGTCACGGTAGTCAGGCGTCTTGCTTTGGCCGCGAAGCTGCGGTGATTCATTCCGGTCAGGCAGCTGTTGATTGCGCTCGAACGCATCGTCCATTCGGTCACCAACAAAGTCACCGATCCGCTCAATCGCATTTTTGCCATGGTCCAGGCCTGCTTTTATGCCGTCGCCAGCATGTCTGATGCCGTTCATCAGTACGTTGCCCACTTGACGGTAGGCCTCAGCCTGCTGGTCGGCCCGATCAATTTCGCGCTGCCCTATGGCTGTCAGGCCATCCTTGAGCGCGTCGCCGACGTGGCCGCTAACGTGCCGTACACCGCGCACCAGATACTCATTCGCCTGGGCCTGCTCCCGGGCCTGCTCGGCCCGTTGCTGCGCGGCGAAAACTATGGCATCGCCAATGCCGGTGGCGGCGGAACGAGCCACCTCGATGTCATGACGATAGTTATCGATCATGGGCGAATACTGCGCTGCCAGAACCTGTGCCTGCGGATCTTCCAGCACCGACTTGTCAGGTTTGCCATCACCATCCCTGCGGGTGAAGTAGTGCATGCTGTGCGAGCCAATGCCACTAGCCGCCGCTGATAGCACGTCTTCATTCCACCAGCGCGATTCGTTGGTGTAGGCGCCATTCTTGATGTTCTCGATCTCTTTCTCTGTTGCGTACACCTTGACCTGACCAAAATGCGGGCTGGCGGCACTGACCACATCGCTGGCCATCACATGATTGATGACGGTATGGCCACCTTCGGGAACATCGTAGCCAAGGCTGGCGACACCATAGCTGTTGAATGTCTCGCCACGCAGACCGAATTTGTGGGCTGTTATCTGGGTCAGTGCACCGCCGAGCGAATGGCCAGTGACGGTTACTTCGGGGATTGGTTCACCTTCTTTCCCAAGGTCCTTTGCGATCTGAAGCGCCTGCTCGGTCAACTGTATTGCATCATCCAACTGCGGATTTACCCGCCCGAACACCATCGCAGCATCGGTGGCTATATCCAAGGTTCCGGGGTTATTCCACATGCTGGCATCGACCAACATCTTGTCACCCTCGGTACCCCGGTGAGCGACGACAATCTCGCCTGTATCCTGGCGCTTATAGATTGTCCCCTGATATCCGCTGGCTTCATTGCTGCTGTGGACAAGAGGCAGATAGCTTACGCCGTCAATTTTGACTGAAACGAAATGAACTTTCCCATCAGCATCTTTCTTGGTCTCGGGTGCCTTATAGCTTAAGTCCGAAAGTTCGGCGTAGTGCTGGCTTGGGATAGTCACGGTGACACCTTTTCAACGGCGACCGTTATGGTGAAGAGATCAGCATCCGTGATGCTCGGGCCGAACTGGGATCGGTCACGACCGTAGATTGGATAAACCACGTCATTCTTTGGGTATCTAATCCTGTTGTAGAACTTCGTTACGCTTTCCCCACCCAGAAGCTGCTCCCTGTCAACGTCTAAAGAGAATGACGTGTCATCCGGACTCTGGGTGGCACTGAAGGAAGCGATCGCGCTATGCAGAATCCACGTGCACATCCCAAACCCGTAGTCCTTGTCGGCCATTTCATCCGCATAGAAGTAGCCTTTCCACTCATTATCAGAAGTTTTCTTAAGGTCTATGCCTTTGGAGTCATATGGGCTACTGAAGATGCCGTTGAACTTGTCGACGACATAGCGACAATCAGGAGCGCTGTATCCGGCACTACCACCCACTGATTCAAACGGTCCTGGTGCGTTCTCCACCGTGATCGTCACTTCATACTTTTCAGTCGGATTCGGATTATGCAGATAGGCGTCCGGCTTGCGCGGCGATGAATCGCACCCCAGTAGGGACGCTGCCATCAACGCAGTCGCGGCAGTCTGTTTGATATTCATGTGTTCCTGCCCTTCGGGATGATCACGCTCTTCGACTGCGACGGAAACGCTCGCTTGTGGTCGCCGCATATGCGGTGCCGGCTGCTTGACTACGATTGGCAACTCTCCAGTCAGCGGGCCCAATGCCTGGCGTGTGCGCTGGTTGGTCAGCGTAACCATCCGCTGCAGATTGAGGTCCTGCAGGCGGTCCGGCTCGGCTGGTCGTCCTACCGTGGTCAACAAGCTTTCGGGACTCGACGGACGTGGATTGAGCACGCTGTCGGCTTGCATATCCATTGCAAACGGCACTTTGCTGCTGCTGTTGGGGCGGCTGGTGATTGCGGGTGCCGGGGCCGGCGCTGCGGGCGCCGCGGGCGCCGCTTTCGCCAGCGCTACCGCGGCAGGCTCCGCGGGCCTGGACAGAGGCGTTGGCGGCAGATCCGGCGCAGTGAACTGCTGTTGCTGTAGCGGAGCGCTGTGCGTGGGCTCCGTCCGCCCGAGCTGCAGGGTCGCTACCTGGGGTTTGTCCAGGCGCATCCGTGATTTGAAGGTGCGGTCCTTGTAATAGCGGATCTTGCGGCATTTGATCGGATGGGCGCTGCCTTCTACCAGTACGATCTGCTGCTCCGGACTCATGGCCTTGAGCTCCTGTGGCAACATCAGCGGCCGCCGCTCTTCCAGCTCGGTATAGGAGTTGCCGCCCTGGCCGCGACTGCGCTGGCGTCGACGCACGGTAGTGTCGCCGAGCATCTTCGAGTACTCCTCGGCATCACGCTGTTCCCTGGGCGTATAGATGATCTGGCAAGCCAGATTGGTGACCATGCCACGTGCAGCATCGGCGCCGTACACCGACTCGAGCTGCGACAGCGACTGGATCACGCAGGCAATGCGCACGTTGTAGCCGGCCAGCCAGCCGACCGCATTGACGATGACGTTGACTTTGCCGAGTGCGGTGAATTCATCGAGCAGGAACAGGCATTGGTGCTTGAGCGTGGGATCCTGTTCCGGCAGCACCGCGCCGTTGGCCTTGATCGCCTGCTCGAAGAACAGATTCAGCAGCCCGCTGGCTTCGCTGAGCTTGCTGGGTGCGATGCCGACATAAATGGTGATTACCTGGCGGCGAAGATCATCCAGACTGAAATCATTGCTGGAGGTGGCCGCGTCGACAATCGGATTGGCCAGGATCAGCAGGGGCGCCTGGGTCATGGCGATGACCGAAGTGAAGGTCTCTTCGGCCAGCCCCACTACATTGCCCAAACCCATGCGGGTGTTTGGCTGCACGAATGGTAGAGCCATCAGCGATTGCAGCGACTCTTTCAGGTTGCCGTCACCACCGGACAGCAGTCGATAGATATCGCCGAGTGTCGGATGTGGGTACTTGCTGTCGTTCTGTATGCGTTGTGCGTGTTCGTCGAATAGCTGGCTGGCCACGGCGACGAAAGTCGAACGTGCCATATTGGTCCAGAACGGGTCCTGTCCCTGCGCTTCCTTGTACAGGGTGTCGGCGATGGATTGCAGATCCGAGGTGCGATGATTCAGGTCGGTGCGGACATAGGAAAGCGGATTCCACGCATGCGTGCGCAGGTCATCGGCGAACGGATTGAACAGGAATACCGGGCCCAGTTGGCTGCGCCAGCCGGCGGTGACATCAAATGCTTCCTGCTTGATGTCCAGAACCACCACTGAACCGCGGAAGTTGAGCAGATTCGGCATGACGAAGCCGACGCCCTTGCCCGAGCGGGTGGGTGCGGCAAGCAACGCATGGCGGGTGCCGGGCAGGCGCAGCAGACGGCCACCGGATTTGCCGATGATGATGCCGGTCGGGCCATCCTTGAGCAGTCCCTCGCGGCGCAGGTCGGCACCGTTGGCGAAGCGCGCTTCGCCATGCAATGAATGCTTCTTCGATTTCAGCAGCGGATACAGCGATACCAGCCACAGCAACAGCGGCAGGCCAAAGCCAATCGCGCCGGCCAGTTTGATCTTCCCCGCAAACGGCATGACGTCGGGCAGACCGATGGCCTGGACGTACTGCGGATACAGCGTCAGCGTCAGCGGTGCCTGCATGCCGAGCAGCTGCAGCGTGATCCAGCCGGCCAGATACACACCGCCCACCAGCGCCAGCAGCAGGGCGAAAACGGCAACGCCACCGGCAACACCACGGGAGCTCATCGGTGCACCCGAAAGCCTGGTATCGGCGGGTGCCGTGCGGACATCCTGCCGCTGGTATTCGAATCCCTGCTCACCTGCAACTCCCAACAACCTTCATGCGCAAGATTCACTTGCGTCCCTGTCAATCGCGCTTATCTGCACACGCTGTCTGCAGAACCGAATCTGGGCTGGTTACCGCCTCCTG
This sequence comes from Pseudoxanthomonas dokdonensis, assembly GCF_001431405.1. Taxonomy (GTDB): domain Bacteria; phylum Pseudomonadota; class Gammaproteobacteria; order Xanthomonadales; family Xanthomonadaceae; genus Pseudoxanthomonas_A; species Pseudoxanthomonas_A dokdonensis. Next base: position 249,378 of record NZ_LDJL01000001.1, on the reverse strand, counting down.
TGCTGCATGGTGGCGGCTTCAATGCTGCAGACTCGTTATCGCGTCCCCTTCGAACATGCATGGCATTGCATTTCGAAATGCAGGTCTTTCCTCGACCCGCCGGCAGACCTTAGCACGCAAAAACGCGAATTTCATCGCAAAAATATTAACTTTTGCAGTGACTGCCATCTATAAAACGAGTTGCAATGTTGAATGTGATTTTATGGTCGCGCTTGCTTCGCGCCGTACTGGATGTATCGCGGTCGGTATCTGGTTTTCAATAGGAGCGCGGCGCGGACACAGCATCGATGGATTGAAATGGCCCAGATTTGTTCGGCTGCGGTCAACGTTTGAGAACAATCTCACGTACTGACATCAGCGATGAACATGTGTGACATGGGTTGCCGCGCGGCAGCGGGCACCGTGCATGCGCTCAGGTGTGCGCAAGCAGGCATCCGGTGCTGACAGGGAGGAAATCGATGAGCGTCAACGGCGTGAGCGTTTCCGCTGACTGCAGGACCCGTGGGAGATCGCATCCCTGCTTGAGGTGAACGATGCGTGCATCGGCACACGCGACGTCGGTGGATCCGCCCGCGCGTTGCCGCTGGCATCGGCCAGTGGGTGTTTCACAACAGCACTGTCCATGCCGGCGTCAGGCCGGGTGCTGGCCGGTCAACCCACGATGCGCTGCGACCTGCAGGCTGAGCGCACCGGAAAAGAGCGGCTCCCGGGCACACGATGGATCGTTGGGCTAGCAGGCCACCCCGTTCACTGCGCTTGGCGCGGCATGCAGGGCCTTTGCTCAGCGCGCGGCGCGTGCGAACCAATCCGGCGCGCAGCATCGGCGTCAGCTGCGCAGACCGACGCCGCGCTTCAACAGCCACAGCCCGAGGATGGACAGGCCGACCACGAACGCAATCATCAGCGTGTAGGCGACCCCCAGCGGGACGTCGGTGGTGCCCAGCAATCCGTAGCGGAACGCGTTGACCATGTAGAAGATCGGGTTGGCATGGGTCAGCGCTTCGGCCCAGGGCGGCAGCAGCTTGACCGAGTAGAACACGCCGCCGAGATAGGTCAGCGGGGTCAGGATGAAGGTCGGGACGATGGCGATATCGTCGAACTTCTTGGCGTAGGCGGCGTTGACGAAGCCGGCCAGCGAGAAAATCGTCGCTCCCAGCAGCACCGTGCTGATGGTTACCAGCGGATGCGGGATGCGCACCTTGGTAAAGAACATCGCGATGATCAGGACGATCACGCCGACCAGCAGACCGCGCAGGACCGCACCGAGCACGTAACCGAGCAGGATGACCCAGTTGGGCATCGGGCTGACCAGCAGTTCCTCGACATGGCGGCCGAACTTGGCGCCGAAGAAGCTCGACGAGATATTGCCGTAACTGTTCTGGATGATGCTCATCATCACCAGTCCGGGCACGATGAACTCCATGTAGCTGAAACCGCCCATGTCACCGACCCGCGAGCCAATCAGGCCACCGAAGATCAGGAAGTACAGGGTCATGGTAATCGCCGGCGGCACCAGCGTCTGCGCCCAGATGCGCAGGATGCGCATGACTTCGCGGCGGACAATCGTGCCCAGTGCAATCAGGTTGGGCGAGCTCATGCGGCGGTCTCCGGGGTGGTGTCAACGGCAGTGGCCTGGGCGCCATCACCGGTCATGCGGACAAACAACTCCTCCAGTCGGTTGCTCTTGGTCCGCATCGAGCGGACCCGGATGCCGGCTTCGTTGAGCCTGGCGAATACGCTGTTGAGATCCATTGCCCGTGGCATGTCCAGGTCCAGCGTATGGCTGTCCGCCGCCACCAGGCGGGTGCCTTCGATGACCGGCAATTGCGCCGGCAGCTCACCATCGATGTCGAACAGGAAGCCTTCAACGTCGAGCTTGGCCAGCAGGGTACGCATAGGCCCCTGTTCGACAATCCGGCCCTTGTCGATGATGGCCAGGTTGCGGCACAGGTTTTCCGCTTCTTCCAGGTAATGCGTGGTCAGGATGATGGTGGTGCCGGCGGCATTGATTTCCTTCAGCGTCTTCCACATGCCGCGACGGATTTCGATGTCGACGCCGGCGGTGGGCTCATCCAGGATCAGCAGGCGCGGACGGGTCATCATGGCGCGGGCAATCATCAACCGGCGCTTCATGCCGCCGGACAGCGTGCGGCTCATCATCTGCGCCTTGTCCCACAGCTGGGCGCGCTTGAGTTCTTCTTCGGCACGCTGCACTGCCTCGCGGCGCGGGATACCGTAGAAGCCGGCGTAGTTGACCAGGATATCGAAGGGCTTTTCGAAGAAGTTGAAGTTGATTTCCTGTGGCACCAGGCCCAGCAGGCGCATGGCGCTGTCACGGTCGCGGGACAGGTTGACGCCGAAAACTTCCACTTCGCCGGCGGTCTTGTTGACCAGCGAGCTGACGATGCCGATCAGGGTGGATTTGCCGGCCCCGTTGGGTCCGAGCAGGGCGAAGAAGTCGCCGGGGTCGACCTGCAGTGAAATGCCCTTGAGCGCCTGCACGCCGGTGTCGTACTGCTTGCGCAGCTCGGTGATGGCCAGCGCCGGCACGCCGGCCGCGCCTGCTTTCTGCGGTTCCATGGGAGGGTCCTCGGCGCGGTGGGGCGCCTGATCAGGTGCAAACCTTTATTATAAGCGTCCCGCCGGACCACGCCCGGCATCACTGTGTTCCAGAGACGCCTTGGCCATCGTTCACTTCCCGCTGAAGCTCGTCGACCGCCGCATGCTGGCTCCAGCCGTCGGTCACTATGTGTTCGTCCGCAACGACGGCCAGCCGCTGGATTTCATCCCCGGCCAGTTCATCCAGGTCCATTTCAATTACGCCGATGGCACCGCGACCAAGCGCAGCTACTCGCTGGCGACCATCCACGATCACACCCTGGGGCCAGGGGAAGCCGTCGAGATTGCGGTCAGCTTCGTCCCCGGCGGTGCCGCCACCGCCCTGTTCGAAGGGCTCGACGCCGGCGGCCAGATTGATGCCAGCGGGCCTTACGGGCGTTTCTGCCTGATGCCCGGCGATCAAAACCAGCGTTACCTGCTGATCGGCACCGGCACCGGCATCACCCCTTACCGGGCGATGCTGCCGCAACTGGCGCAGCTGATGTCCGAACGCGGTATTGAAGTGGTACTGCTGTTCGGTGCACGCACACCGGAAGAGCTGTTGTATGGCGACGACTTCCGCGCCTTTGCCGATGCCCATCCGCGGTTCCGGTTCGTGCCGTGTTTTTCCCGCGAGTTGCCCGACAACCCGCATGCCGACGTGCGCCACGGCTACGTGCAGCAGCATCTGGCCGAGTTCGCACCCGATGCCGGCACAGATATCGCCTATCTGTGCGGCAATCCGAACATGGTCGACGCCTGTTTCGACGCCCTCAAGCAGGCCGGGCTGGCGGTGCCGCAGATTCGCCGCGAGAAGTACGTCAGCAGCAAGTAACCGGCCAGCCAGCCGGCGCCGGTCTTCCCCACTTTGGTCACATCCCACGCCTGCCCACGTCATGGCATGCTGAGAGGTCAAACAAAAGGAAGACTGCCCATGCGCAAGATGTGTGTCCTGCTGATGGCCGCGGCCTGGTTGGCCGGTTGCAGCGAGCCCAGTGCCCCGTCGCCAGACGCCAGCCAGGCTAGCGGCCTGCGGACGTATGGCGATATCGCGTTCCAGCCATGCACGCTGGCCAATGGCTTTTCCACCGCCACGGTGGAGGCCCAATGCGCCAAACTTGAAGTCGCCGAAAATCCCGATGCCCCGCAGGGCCGCAAGATAGCGCTCAACATCGCCTGGCTGCCAGCGACCGAAGAGGGTGCGGCCGCCGATGATCCGGTGTTCTTCCTGGCAGGCGGCCCGGGCCAGGCCGCGGTGCAGGTGTGGCCGCAGATTGACGCGGCATTTGCCGAGGTCCGCAAGAACCGCCACATCATCCTGGTCGATCAGCGCGGCACCGGCGAATCCAATCCGCTGGCCTGTCGCGACAGTGAGGGCGAAAACGCGTTCTCCGACGACCAGGACACCAGCACCGATGCCGCGATCGCGTTCGCCCGCCAATGCGCGGCTGATCTCGACGCCGACCCGCGCTTCTATACCACTACCGACGCGGTCCGCGACCTCGACAGCGTGCGCAGGGCGCTGGGCGTGGCCCGGATCAATCTGGTCGGCGGCTCCTACGGCACGCGCGTCGCCCAGCAGTATGCGATGCACTACCCGCAGCAGACCCGCAGCATCGTCATCGACGGTGTCGTGCCCAACACCCTGGTGCTGGGCAGTGAACACTCGCGCAATCTGGATCAATCGCTGCTGCTGCAGTTCGAGAAATGCCAGCAGTTGCCGGCCTGCAAGCGCGTGTTCGGCAGCGATCTGCGCGAACAGCTACGTGGGCTGATGAGCCGGCTGGCGGCGAACCCGGTTACCACCACGTATCGAGACCCCTTCAATGGACAGCAGAAGCAGGGCCAGGTCAGCGCCGGCAGCGTGGCGCTGCTGACCCGGATGTTTGCCTACGTGCCGCAGGCGGCGGCGCTGTTGCCGTTGGTGTTGAACGAAGCCGACCGCGGCCATTACGGTCCGCTGATGTCGCTGGCCACGCTGGTCGACGGGCAGATGAGTGACCAGTTCATGCATGGCATGCAGTTGTCGGTGATCTGCGCCGAAGACGGCGACCGGCTGCCGACCGACAATCCCGCCGACGCCGACACCGTACTTGGCAACGAAATGAACCGTTACCTGAAAGCCCAGTGCTCGGTGTGGCCGACAGGCAAGCGACCAGCCGATTTCAACAAGCCGTTGGCCACCGACGTGCCGGCGCTGTTGTTGTCGGGTGAATTCGATCCGGTGACCCCGCCCCGTTACGGCGACGAGGTGGTGAAACAACTGCCCAACGGTCGCCACCTGGTGCTCAAGGGGCAAGGCCATGGTTCTTTCGCGGTCGGTTGCGTGCCCAAGCTGCTCGGCCAGTTCATCGAAAACACCGACGCCAAGGCGCTGGACGCCTCCTGCCTGGAGGCACTGGGTTACGTGCCGCCGTTCACCAGCTTCAACGGGTGGGAACCATGATGCCCGTGTTACGGAAACGTCACGCCATCCCATCCACGATGCAGCAGGGAGCAAGCGCATGATCATCGCGCAGGATTTGCACAAGACATTCAAGACCAAGACCGGGCTGGTGAAGGCGGTCGATGGGGTCAGCTTCGAGGCCCGCGACGGTGAGATCACCGGCTTGCTGGGCCCCAACGGCGCCGGCAAGACCACCACCATGCGCATGCTGTACACCTTGATGTCGCCCGACAGCGGCAGCATCCAGGTCGATGGCATGGATACCAGCAGTGATGCCATCGGCGTGCGCCGCGCACTGGGCGTGTTGCCGGACGCGCGCGGCGTCTACAAGCGGCTGACCGCACGCGAGAACATTGCCTACTTCGGTGAACTGCACGGTCTGTCCAGGGCCCAGATCGCGCAGCGGACCCAGGTGCTGTCGCAGGCGCTGGACATGGCCGACATCCTGGATCGGCAGAGCGAAGGCTTCAGCCAGGGCCAGCGGACCAAGACCGCGATTGCGCGCGCCCTGGTCCACGATCCGCGCAACGTCATCCTCGACGAACCAACCAATGGCCTGGACGTAATGACCACGCGCGCCATGCGCGGCTTCCTGCGCCAGCTACGCAGCGAAGGCCGCTGCGTGATCTTCTCCAGCCACATCATGCAGGAGGTCGCTGCGCTGTGTGATCGCATCGTGGTGATTGCCAAGGGCCAGGTGGTTGCCGCGGGGACCGCCGAAGAGCTGCGCCAGCAGGCCGGCGATGACAATCTGGAAGAGGCCTTCGTCAAAATCATCGGTTCCGAGGAGGGCCTGCACGCATGATCATGCTCAAGACCGTTTTGACTGTCATGCGCAAGGAACTGCGCGATCTGTCGCGCGACCGGCGGACCTTGTTCCTGGCTCTGTTCCTGGGGCCGTTGCTGTACCCGGCGTTGATGCTGGGGATGGGTTCGCTGGCGGAGAAGCGTGCCCGCACCCAGCTCGATACCGCGCTGGAAGTACCGGTACTGGGCGCGCAACATGCACCCAATCTGATGGCATTCCTGAAGACCCAGGCCATCGTGCCCAAGGACCCGCCCGCGGATCTGGATGCCGCCATCCGCAACCAGGATATCGACGTGGCCCTGCGCATCAGCGACAACTATGCACAGGACTGGCGCGAAGGCCGGCCGGCGCTGGTGGAAGTGATCATGGACAGCACCCGCAGTGATGCCGAGATTCCGGCCCGGCGCCTGACCGCGGCACTCAATGGCTACAGTCGCCAGGTCGGTGCATTGCGTCTGCTGGCACGCGGCATCGATCCGTCGGTTTCCATGCCGGTCAACGTTGGCAGCCAGGATCTGGCAACCCCGGAAGCCAAGCGCGGACGCCTGTTGTCGGTACTGCTGCCCTACCTGTTGATTCTTACCTCGTTCATCGGTGGCGCCTACCTGATCCTGGATGCCACCGCCGGCGAGCGCGAACGGCAATCGCTGGAGCCATTGCTGGCCACGCCGGCCCCGCGCAGCGCCGTGGTCAGCGGCAAGATCGCCGCCGCTTGCCTGATCGGGGCGATCTCGCTGCTGCTGACTTTGCTGGCGTTCAAGCTCAGCGCGCAGCTGTCGCCGGGCGTGGGCAGACAACTCAACGTGACCTTCATGGCGATGGTGCAGATGTTGTTCATCCTGCTGCCGATGTTGTTCATCGGTACCTCGCTGCTGACCTATCTGGCCGCATCGGCCAAGAGCATGAAGGAAGCGCAGAGCCACATCACCTGGTTGATGCTGTTGCCGATGATCCCAACCTTCGCCTTGATGGTGAATCCGATCAAGACCCAGCTGTGGCAATTCGCGGTGCCGTTCCTGGCGCAGAACCAGCTGCTGCTGAAGGTGATCCGGCACGAGCCGATCAGTGCGCAGATCTGGGGGGTGTATCTGCTGGCCGGTTTTGGCCTGGCGATCCTGCTGTGGTATGCGGCGGTGCGCCGCTATCACCAGGAACGATTGGCGATATCCGGTTGACCGGCAAGCCGGGAGCATGCGACCGGCACACAATCATCAGAAAAAAAAGGGGCGGAGATGATCCGCCCCTTCTTCATTGCCTCAGTGATCGGGCGCGACTTATTCGCCGGGATTGAAGCCGATGGTCCGGCGGGTAGTCACCGGCTCGCTGATCGGTTCGAACTTCCAGCGCTTGGTTGCATTCAAGGCTTCGCGATCGAACACGCGTGCCGGGTTGGAACGCACCACCCGTGCCGAGCTGACCGAACCATCGGTGGCCACGGTGAATTCCACCAGGACCTCGCCGCCGGTGCCGGCGCGCAGCGCCTCAGCCGGATAACGTGGTGCCGGCGCACTGACCACCCGCAATACCGGCGCGGCCGGAGCCGGCGGCGGCGCAGCCGGTTTGGCGGCGGCGGTCGCGGCTGGTTTCGGCGTTTCCGTCGCGGCCTGCTCGGCCGCCTGCTTGCGCGCGGCTTCGGCGCGGGCGGCTTCCTGCTGACGGGCGACCTCGGCGGCCGCGGCAGCTTCCTTCGCCTTCTGTTCTTCTGCCTGCTGGGCCAGGCGCTGCTGTTCGGCCAGGCGCTTGTCCTGCTCGGCCTTCTCTTCCTTGGCCACCGCACGTTGTGCAACCGCGGCCTGTGCGGCCTCTATGCTCTGCTTCAGTCGCGGCAGCGCCGGGGCATTGGGATCGGTCTTCTCGATGATCGCCGACAAGCGCTGTGCTTCCTCGAATTCTTCACGGCCAATGCTCTGCTCGGCGGCGATCAGCGTGTACGGCAGCAGATCGGTCAACGCGCTGTTGACGCCCGGGTCGTCAGGCTGCTTGTCGCGCAGCGCCAGGTAGTACTCCATGGCGTTGTCGCCGGCCGGCGCGTAGATGCGGTTTTCGCGCAGTGCGTTGGCCGCCGACTCGCGCAGCTGATCGGTGTTGAGTGCCTTGACCTGCGAGGACACGGCCTGCTCCGGTGCCACCGGCTTGGCGGCTGCCGGCGCGTTGGCCGCCGGGTTGCTGGCTTCGGGCTGGGCCGGATCCTTGGAACAGGCCGCGACGGCCAGGATCAGGACCAAGGGCGCAACAAGGCGCGATTTCTTATAAATCGTGGCTGACGACATGTTTTGGTTTCCCCCAAGAAACACAGATGGTTCAACAAATCCCAATGTGCGTAGCACGCGGGATCAAGCGCTATTTGTCAACTATGGCGCGTTATTTGCCGATGCAGAAGGTCGAGAAGATATGGCCCAGCATGTCGTCGGCGGAAATCTTTCCCCGGATTTCGCCCAACGCGTCGTGCGACAGCCGTAATTCTTCGGCGGCCAGCTCCAGTCTTTCGTGACCCAGTTCACCGTTTGCCATTTCAAGATGCCGGCCGGCACGCTGCAGGGCCTCGACGTGGCGCGCGCGCGCGGAGAACTCCCCTTCGGTGGCGTCGTGTTGTTGCCCGCTGGCCAGCTGCCGCAGGCGCTGGTGCAGTTGTTGCAGGCCTTGTCCGGTCACCGCCGACACCGGGACGGCGTCGGCGCCAGTTGCAGCGACCGCTGCAGGCAGCAGATCGGCCTTGTTGTGAATCCACAGGATCTGCGGCACTTGATCCAGTATGCCGGCGACCGCGGCGCGACCGGCATCGGGATCGCGCGCATCCAGCACCACCAGCGCCAGGTCCGCCCGCTGGACTTCCGCACGGGCACGGCGCATGCCTTCACGCTCGATCGCATCGCCCCCTTCCCGCAGTCCGGCGGTATCGACCAGGTGCAGTTCCAGTCCATCCAGGCGGATGGTTTCCAGCAGTATGTCGCGGGTGGTACCGGCGACATCGGTGACGATGGCGCGATCACTGCCGGCCAACGCATTGAGCAGAGAACTCTTGCCGGCATTGGGCGGACCGACAATCACCGCATGCACGCCGTCGCGCAGCTTGCGGCCACGTTCGGACTCGACGATCAGCTGCTGCAGCTCCTGCTCGACCTGCGCCAGCTGTCGACGCACGTGCTCACCGCCGAGCGTGTCGATGGGTTCGTCGGCGAAATCAATCGCCGCCTCGATGTGGATGCGCAGCGCCAGCAGGGTCTGGGCGATGGCCTCCACCCGTTGCGAGAACACCCCTTCCAGCGAGCGCCGCGCCGCGCGTGCGGCACGCACATCGGAGGCGGCAATCAGATCGGCGATGGCCTCGGCCTGGGCCAGATCCAGTTTGTCGTTGAGAAAGGCGCGCTCGCTGAATTCACCGGGGCGGGCATGCCTGGCACCCAGCGCGCAGGCGGCCGCGACCAACTGCTGCAGCACCACCGGGCTGCCGTGCGCCTGCAGTTCGACCACGTCTTCGCCGGTAAAACTGGCCGGTGCCGGAAACGCCAGCGCGATGCCATCGTCGATCACTTCGCCCAAGCTGTCGGCGAAGCGGGCGTACCGGGCAGTGCGGGCTGGCAAGGTAAGCCTGCAGATGGCATTGCCGATGGCCAGCGCCCGTGGGCCGGACAGACGCACGATGCCGACCCCGCCGGCGCCCGGCGCGCTGGCAATCGCGGCAATCGTGTCGTTGTTGGCGTCAGCGGCGGCGCTGGTTGTATTCATGACTGCGGAAGTCTTGCACATCGGGAAAAGAAAACCCGCCAGTACGGCGGGTTTTCCTGGATCCGGTCGCCCCCAATTACTTGCTGGTGACCACGTCCGGCTTGCCTTCGTGGCCGAAGCGGCGGGTCACCCACCACTGCTGCAACAGGCCCAGCGCACCATTGGTGACCCAGTACAGAACCAGACCGGACGGGAAGAAGGCCATCATCGCGCCAAACACCAGCGGCATGAACTGCATCATCTTCTGCTGCATCGGGTCCATGCCCTGGGCCGGGGTCAGCTTCTGCGTCGCCCACATCACCAGCATGTTGACCACCGGCAGGATGAAGTAAGGATCGCGGGCGGTCAGATCATGGATCCAGAACGCCCACGGCGCCTGACGCAGTTCCACCGATTCATTGAGTACCCAGTACAGCGAGAGGAAGATCGGCATCTGCACCAGAATCGGCAGGCAGCCGCCCATCGGGTTGATCTTCTCTTTCTTGTACAACTCCATCATCGCGGTCTGGAACTTCTGCCGGTCGTCGCCGTAGCGTTCCTTCAGCTGGGCGATGCGCGGCTGGAATTTGCGCATCTTGGCGAAGCTGCGGTACTGCGCCGCCGACAACGGATACAGCGCCAGCTTGACGATCACGACCAGGCCGACAATCGACCAGCCCCAGTTGCCAATGAAGGCATGCAGGTGGCTGAGGATCCAGAACAGGCCCTGGCCGATCAGCGCGAAGATCGAGAACTGGCTGTAATCGACCGCGCGATCCAGACCGGGGACTTTTTCCGCCTTGATCTTGTCGACCAGCTTCGGACCGACCCACAGCCGGGCGCTGGTGGTGGCCTGCTGGCCGGGTGCGACGTTGACGCCGGGGCCGACTTCGCGCACGACCGACAGATCGATGCCGTTGGCCGACTTGGTCTGGTCCAGCGACAGCGTGGTGGTATCGCTGGCCTGCGGAATCCAGGCGGTGAAGAAATGATGCTGCAACATCGCAATCCAGCCCTTGCTGGTCTGCTTGTTGACCTTGCCGTCTTCCAGGTAGTCCTCGTTGAACTTGCGGCGCTGGTAGTCGCCGTCATACCAGGTCGCGCCGGTGAAGCTGAAGGATTCCGGGTTGTGCATGCCCGATGCCTTCGGCGGCGGGTTGCGGATCAACTGGCGATAGACGTAGCCCTGCCACGGCTTGCTGCCTGCGTTGATAACCTGGTCCTGCACCTGCACCACGTAGTTGCCGCGGCTGAAGGTATAAGTGCGGCGGATGCTGACACCGTCCGGGCCGTTCCAGATGAAGGGCACGCTGACGCTGTCGGCGCCGTCGGCCAGTACCTGCGCGCCGGCCTGTTCGGGGACGAAGCCTGTTTCATGGTTGGGCGCGGCGGCGCCGGCCTGTCCGGGCAGCCAGCCACTTTGCGCGGCATACGGATGCTGGCCCTGGTTGAACAACCGCACCGGGGTGCTGGAACCCTTGGACTGCGGATACGCCAGCAGATCGGCCTGCAACACGCTGCCACCATCCAGCACCACTTTCAGGACGTCGGTGGTGACGCTGACGGTCTGTTTCGACGGGCTCGCAGTGGTTGCGCTCATCGCCGCGGGCGCGGTCGGCACCGCGCCGGCGTCGCTGCCGGGCAATGCCATGCCGCTGGCACTGGGCACGGTACCGCTGGTGGCATTGCCATTGGCGGCGCTGCCGATCTGTTCGGTGACCGCGGTGGTGGTGGCTGGCGCCGGCTTGGGCGCGTTGAACTTGCCCCACTCCATCCACAACAAGGTCGCCACCATCAGCCAGGCGAAGATCAGGAAAATACGGGTCTGGTTCATCAGGCAGCCAATCTCAACCGGTGGTCGAACCCGGTTTGCTCAAAGGGGAAGGAGGGATGCGGTCCGCCGGCATTGTGCCGTCCGCGGGCGTAACCGGCAACGCGCCGGCGCGCGCCAGCACCCGCAGGAAACACGAGCGCAGCTGCGCCGGCTCGGCGGCAGCGGCCGCACTGCGGGCGACCACGACGTAATCGCCGGCGGGCAGTCGGTGGCGGATTTGACGGAATTGTTCGCGCAGGCCGCGTTTGATGCGGTTGCGGACCACTGCGCGGGGACTGACCTTGCGGGAAACCGCCAGACCCAGTCGCGGCGGATGCGCGGCGGGCAGCCAGTGCAGGCTGATCAGCGGATCGGAGGTACGGCGTGCGCTTTCAAACACACACGCATATTCCGCGCGCGCACGAACCCGCGCGGTGCGCGGGAAAGTGGCTTTCATCGTAGTAGAACTTTCTCGGCCGCTGGCAGCAGCGGCGAAGGCATCAAGCGCAGAGGCGCTTGCGGCCCTTGGCGCGGCGGCGAGCCAGGATCTTGCGGCCGTCGGCCGTGGCCATGCGGGCACGGAAGCCGTGGTCGCGCTTGCGCTTCAGGTTGCTGGGTTGGTAAGTGCGCTTGGTGGCCATGGGGCCCCTCGGGTCAATCAGATGGAAAGAACCGGAAATTCTATAGGAACCACCAGCTTAGCGTCAACTCTGGCAGTGGAAGCTGATCCGGGTCCACCAGGTTGTCGACAGGCTGTTCAACGCTGCTATCCAGCCAGCGCAAGGGTTTGCGCTGTCCATCCACATCTTATGCACAGAAACAATTGGCGCAGGGCGATGGCGATGGTAGTCTGATCGACCGCTTGTTTTTGCCCCCGCGTCGCGTACTGCGCTGGTCGTGGCGGCCCTTTTGATCCCGAATTTCGAGTTGCTGCACACAATGGATGCCTGGCCCCGCTGTCTTGAACGCCTGGAAGCCGAATACCCGGCCGAGGATGTACACACCTGGTTGAAGCCGCTGCAGGCCGAACAGCGCAATGATGCCGTGGTGCTGTATGCACCCAATGCGTTCATTGTCGAGCAGGTCCGCGAGCGCTACCTGTCGCGCATCCGCGAACTGCTGGATTATTTCGTCGGTTCCAACGAGGTCTCGCTGGAAATCGGCTCGCGGGCGCGGCTGGTCGAACCCGTGCCGGCGGCGGCACCGCAACTGGGCACCTCGGCCACAGTCACCGAAGCCTATGCCGGCAACCTCGACAATCACTACACCTTCGACAACTTCGTTGAAGGCCGCAGCAACCAGCTCGGACGTGCCGCTGCCTGGCAGGCGGCGCAGAAGCCGGGCGATCGCGCCCACAATCCGTTGCTGCTGTATGGCGGCACCGGCCTGGGCAAGACCCACCTGATGTTCGCCGCCGGCAATGAGATGCGCCGGCAGAACCCGGCCGCGCGCGTGCTGTACCTGCGCAGCGAACAGTTCTTCAGCGCCATGACCAAGGCCCTGATCGAAAAATCGATGGATCAGTTCAAGCGCCGCTTCCAGCAGGTCGATGCGCTGCTGATCGATGACATCCAGTTTTTCGCCGGCAAGGACCGGACCCAGGAAGAGTTCTTCCACACCTTCAACGCGCTGTTCGACAGCCGCCAGCAGATCATCCTGACCTGCGATCGCTACCCGCGCGAGGTCGAAGGCCTGGAACCGCGGTTGAAGTCACGGTTGGCCTGGGGCCTGTCGGTCGCCATCGAGCCGCCGGATTTCGAGACCCGGGCCGCGATCGTGCTGGCCAAGGCCGCCGAACGCGGGACCCAGATTCCCGATGAAGTGGCGTTCCTGCTGGCCAAGAAGATGCGCAGCAACGTGCGCGACCTGGAAGGCGCACTCAACACCCTGGCCGCGCGCTCCAACTTCACCGGTCGGGCGATTACCACCGAATTCGCCCAGGAAACCCTGCGCGACCTGCTGCGCGCGCAACAGCAGGCGATCAGCATCCCGAATATCCAGAAGACGGTGGCCGATTACTACGGCCTGCAGATGAAGGACCTGCTGTCCAAGCGCCGTACCCGCTCGCTGGCGCGTCCGCGGCAGATGGCGATGGCGCTGGCCAAGGAATTGACCGAACACAGCCTGCCCGAGATTGGCGACGCGTTTGCCGGTCGCGATCACACCACCGTGCTGCATGCCTGCCGGCAGATCCGCACGTTGATGGAGACCGATGGCAAGTTGCGCGAGGATTGGGATAAGTTGATCCGTAAACTCAGTGAATAATCCCCCCTGGACCCTGTGGACAAGCTGTGGCCGGAAAAGCCGGCGATTTTTATCCACAGGTTCATGCCCCATCACGGGCTGGCTTGTCCCAAGGGCTGTAAGCACATAAACTTGTTGTAGTTCAAAGGGTTAAGTGCCTTTTCCACCGAAAAGCCGAAAACCATCACCACCAGCTTTAGATTTAATACATCTTCTTTTAAAAGCATTAGGCACAAGGGGCGACCATCCAATGCGTTTCAGCCTGCAGCGCGAAGCACTCCTCAAGCCGTTGGCCCAGGTGGTCAATGTGGTTGAACGTCGGCAGACCTTGCCGGTCCTGGCCAATTTCCTGGTCCAGGTCCAGAACGGGCAGCTGTCACTGACCGGTACCGACCTGGAAGTCGAAATGGTGGCCCGCTGTGCCGTCGACGATGCGCAGGACGGTGAAACCACGATTCCGGCGCGAAAGCTGTTCGATATTGTTCGCGCCCTGCCTGACGGCAGCAAAGTGACGGTCAGTCAGTCCGGTGACAAGGTCACCGTTCAGGCCGGCCGAAGCCGGTTTTCACTGGCCACCCTGCCCGCCAACGACTTTCCCTCCGTCGACGAAGTCGAGGCCACTGAACGCGTCAGCGTTTCCGAGGGCACGCTGAAAGAGCTGATTGAACGTACCGCGTTCGCGATGGCCCAGCAGGACGTGCGTTATTACCTCAACGGTTTGCTGCTGGATCTGGCCGACCGCACGCTGCGTTGCGTGGCCACCGATGGTCACCGTCTGGCGCTATGCGAGGCGGAACTGGATGAAGCCGCTTCGTCCAAGCGCCAGATCATCGTGCCGCGCAAGGGCGTGACCGAGTTGCAGCGCCTGCTGGAAGGCGGCGATCGGCCACTGGAACTGGAAATCGCCCGCAGCCACATCCGGGTCAAGCGCGACGACGTGACCTTTACCTCGAAGCTGATTGATGGACGTTTCCCTGATTACGCCGCGGTTATCCCGATTGGTGCCGACCGCGAGGTCAAGCTGGATCGTGAGGTACTGCGGGCCGCACTGCAGCGCGCCGCGATTCTGTCGAATGAGAAATACCGTGGTGTGCGCGTTGAAGTCTCGCCGGGGCAACTGAAGATCAGTGCCCACAACCCCGAGCAGGAAGAAGCACAGGAAGAAATCGAAGCCGAAACCCGGGTCGATGCGCTGGCTATTGGCTTCAACGTCAATTACCTGCTCGATGCGTTGGGTTCGTTGCGCGAGGATGAAATCATCATCCAGCTGCGCGATGCCAACTCTTCTGCACTGGTGCGCGAGGCCAGCAGCGAGAAGTCGCGTCACGTGGTGATGCCGCTGCGTCTGTAACGTTCGCTGTTCCACGTGGAACCAAGTTCAACGCCCGGCCCGCAAGCCGGGCGTTTTTTTGCTGATGGCCGCAGAATCGGCTCTTGTCTCCGGTTTCGGTCGAGCGCGGTTCGGGTGTCCGGGCCAACCGTCTAGAATGGCCGTCTCCTGATTGCTCGTGCCGTCGTGCCCTACTCTTCGTCCTCGCTGCCAGCCATGCCACCGGTACCGTCATGCGGGTAAGCCGACTGACGGCATCGAATTTCCGCTGTTTCAGCGGTTTTGACCTGGCGCCGGGCCCTGGCCTCAATTTTTTTGCCGGCGACAATGGCGCCGGCAAGACCAGCGTGCTGGAAGCCCTGCATCTGATGGCCTATGGGCGCAGCTTCCGCGGCCGGGTCCGCGACGGTCTGGTCAAAACCCATGCCGATGCGCTGGAAGTGTTCATTGAATGGCACGAGCTGACCGCCGAGCGCGTGCGCAAGGCCGGCATGCGGCACAGCGGAAGCGCGTGGAGCGGACGCCTGGACGGCCAGACCGTCAATCAGATGGGCGAACTGTGTGCCGCGCTGGCGGTAGTGACCTTCGAGCCGGGCAGCCATGCGTTGGTCAGCGGCAGCGGTGAACCACGGCGTCGCTATCTCGACTGGGGGCTGTTCCACGTGGAACCAGAGTTCTTTGCGCTCTGGCGTCGCTATAACCGGGCGTTGAAGCAACGCAACGCGCTGTTGAAGTCTGGCGCGGCTGGTCGCCAGTTGGAGGCCTGGGATCACGAGCTGGCGGAAGCCGGGGAACCACTGAGCCGGCATCGGCTGCACTATCTGGAAACCCTGCAGCAGCGCCTGGCTGAAGTCGCTGCCGATTTGGTACCGGGACTTGGCCCGGCCTCGCTGCACTACTCGCCCGGCTGGCGGCAGGCGGAAATGTCGTTGTCCGACGCACTGCTGCTAGCCCGCGACCGCGATCGTCAAGCAGGACACACCTCGGTTGGCCCGCATCGCGCCGATTGGCGGGTCGATTACGCCGCACGACCTGGACGCGAGGCGCTGTCACGCGGGCAGGCCAAACTGACCGCGCTGGTCTGCCTGTTGGCGCAAGCAGAGGATTACGCGGCACGCAAACGCGAGTGGCCCGTCATCGCCCTTGACGATCTGGCCTCCGAGCTCGATGCCCATCATCAGCGCCGGATATTGCAGCGCTTGGCGGGTAGCCAAGCGCAGATCTGGGTCACCGGCACCGATTTGCCACCGGTCCTGCGCGAAATCGGCTTTGAAACCGCCATGTTCCACGTGGAACAGGGGACGATAAGTCCGCTGGCTTGAGTTCAGTCAGGTTGGCGGCGATCCCGGGCCTGGAACCGGCGTTTGCGGCCAGCATCAACGTGAATCGCCCTCGGCCGTTTCCGGGCGTCGCCGCCGCTACCCTAGCCGCCAGTCTGGATCGGCCGTACAGCGCCTCTGAAGCCGTCGTCAAGGGTGGCAATGGTATACTCGGGGTTCCTTCCAGTAGATCCGGCATCGCGCCGCCGCGCCGATGCCGTCTATGCAGACGACAGAAGCGAATGACCGACGAAACGACGACCGCAACGCCCGGCAATACCTACGACTCCAGCAAGATCACCGTTCTGCGCGGCCTGGAAGCGGTCCGCAAGCGTCCCGGCATGTACATCGGTGACGTCCATGACGGTACCGGCCTGCACCACATGGTGTTCGAGGTCGTCGACAACTCCATCGACGAAGCACTGGCCGGCCATGCCGACAACATCGTGGTCACCATCCATGAGGACGGCTCGGTGTCGGTGTCCGACAACGGGCGCGGCATCCCGGTCGACACCCACAAGGAAGAAGGCGTTTCCGCTGCCGAAGTAATCCTGACCGTGCTGCATGCGGGCGGCAAGTTCGACGACAACAGCTACAAGGTATCCGGCGGCCTGCATGGCGTCGGCGTCTCGGTGGTCAACGCGCTGTCGGAAAAACTGTGGCTGGATATCTGGCGCGACGGCCATCATTACCAGCAGGAATACGCGCTGGGTGAGCCGCTGTACCCGCTCAAGCAGCTTGAGTCGTCAGACCGCCGCGGTACCCTGATGCGTTTCAAGCCGGCCGTGGAAATCTTCACCGACGTCGAATTCCACTACGACATTCTGGCCAAGCGGCTGCGTGAGCTGTCTTTCCTCAATTCCGGGGTCAAGATCACCCTGGTGGACGAACGTGGCGATGGTCGCCAGGACATATTCCAGTACGAAGGCGGTATCCGCAGTTTCGTCGAGCATCTGGCCCAGCTGAAAACGCCGCTGCACCCGAATGTAATCTCAGTTACCGGTGAGATGAATGGTATTACCGTCGACGTCGCCCTGCAGTGGACCGACGCTTACCAGGAAACCATGTTCTGCTTCACCAACAACATTCCGCAGAAGGATGGCGGTACCCATCTGATCGGTTTCCGCGCGGCGTTGACCCGCACGCTGACCAATTACATCGAACAGAACGGCATCGCCAAGCAGGCCAAGGTCAACCTGTCCGGCGACGACATGCGCGAAGGCATGATCGCGGTGTTGTCGGTCAAGGTGCCGGATCCGAGCTTTTCGTCGCAGACCAAGGAAAAACTGGTCAGTTCGGAAGTACGCCCGGTGGTGGAAAGCTCGTTCGGCGCGCGGCTGGAGGAATTCCTGCAGGAGAATCCGACCGAAGCCCGCGCCATCGCCGGCAAGATCGTCGATGCCGCACGCGCACGCGAGGCTGCGCGCAAGGCGCGTGATCTCACCCGCCGCAAGGGCGCGCTGGATATCGCCGGCCTGCCCGGCAAGCTCGCCGATTGCCAGGAAAAAGATCCAGCCCAATCCGAACTGTTCATCGTCGAGGGTGACTCGGCAGGTGGTTCGGCCAAACAGGGCCGCAACCGCAAGAACCAGGCGGTATTGCCGCTGCGTGGCAAGATCCTCAACGTCGAGCGCGCGCGCTTTGACCGCATGCTGGCCAGCGCCGAAGTCGGCACCCTGATCACCGCGCTTGGCACCGGCATCGGCAAGGACGAATACAACCCCGACAAGCTGCGCTACCACCGCATCATCATCATGACCGACGCCGACGTCGACGGCAGCCATATCCGTACGCTGTTGTTGACCTTCTTCTACCGGCAGATGCCGGAGCTGATCGAGCGCGGCTACATCTACATCGGCCTGCCACCGTTGTACAAGCTCAAGCAGGGCAAGCAGGAGCTGTACCTGAAGGATGATGCCGCGCTCAACGTCTACTTGGCCAATAGCGCGGTCGAAAACGCCTCGTTGATCCCGGCCGAAGGCGAGCCGCCGATCTCCGGCGAAGCGCTGGAAAAACTGCTGGTGCTGTTCGCCAATGCCAACGACAACATCGCCCGCAACGCGCATCGCTACGATCCGCTGGTACTGGAAGCGCTGATTGACTTCACCCCGATCAGCACCTTGCAGGACGCGGGCGTGGACACCGAGGCCGAGTTGCGCCGACTGGAAGCCCGGCTCAACCGCGGCGGTCTGGGAAGCGCGCGCTACAGCGTGCAGCTGCAACAGGCCAACGCCGAGCGCCAGGCTGCATTGCTTGTGACCCGCCGGCACATGGGCGAGGAAATGATCCAGGTGATTCCGCTGGCCGCGTCCGAAAGCGGCGAACTGCGCCCGTTGCGCGATGCCGCCGCGCAGCTGCATGACCTGATCCGCGAAGGCGCCCAGATCACCCGGGGCAACAAGACCCAGCCTATCGACAACTTCGCCCAGGCCCAGGCCTGGTTGCTGGATGAAGCCAAGAAGGGTCGCCAGATCCAGCGCTTCAAAGGCCTGGGTGAAATGAATCCGGAACAGTTGTGGGACACCACCGTCAATCCCGATACCCGGCGCCTGTTGCAGGTCCGGATCGAGGACGCAGTGGCTGCCGACCAGATCTTCAGCACGCTGATGGGCGATGTGGTGGAACCACGCCGTGACTTCATCGAAAGCAACGCGCTGAAGGTATCCAACCTCGATATCTGAGCGTCGACCGGGCATGGACATATTCCGCGGCAGTACGTTCATCGCCGATCGCGCCTGGGGTGCGGTGGAGATTGCCAACATGGATGGCATCACCACCCGCCTGCATTGGACCGATCAGCCCTACCATTGGCACGTCAACGATGGCGAGGAAGTCTTCGCGGTACTGGCCGGCCGGGTCGAGATGCGCTATCGCCAGGCCGGTATTGAACACAGCACCGTGCTTGAAACAGGCGATGTGTTCCATGCCACCGTCGGTACCGAACATGTTGCCCATCCGATCGGCGAAGCCAGGATCCTGGTCATCGAGCGCGAAGGAAGCCTCTGACATGAGCCGTGCGAGGTCGCGTTTCGACGCGATTGCGGCAAGACCGGGCCAGTGCGGCCCGATACCGTCGCCATTGGCGTAACCGCTCCTCCTTCCCGGTCACCCGCATGGATCACGCATCGCCTCCCCCGTTACCGCAGGCCACGCCAACCACGGCCGCGAGCAAGCCGGTCGCCGGCTTCCTGTTCGATTGGCTGATGGGCGTGCTGATAGCCTTTGCCTTGATGCTGGTCGGCGGGGTGGTCTGGGGCTTTGTCCGTGCCTTCCAGCTCGGCCTGCAGCAGGCGCAGCGCGGGGCCAGCGCTGATCCGCAGGCCATCGCGCAGGCGCTAGGGACGCCCAGCGGCACCGCGCTGCTGGCGATGACACTCTTCAGCATGGCCCCGGCGGCGGTGCTGATGTACTACTGGCGCCGCCGCGCCAGCGCGGCCGAACGTGCTGCCTCGCGCACCGCCGCTGGCCGCGCCTCGACCTGGGCATGGACGCTGCCGGTGGCGGTCGCGGTGGCTGTTTCGACGACCCTGCTGCTGCATCTGGCCGACTACCTGGGCATTGGCGCCGATCCCAGCAACGAGGGCATGATCCGCCAGCTGTGGGGGCATAATCGTGGCCTGCTGGTGGTGTTCGTGGTGGTGCTGGCACCGCTGTACGAAGAGCTGTTCTTCCGCCGGGTGCTGTTTGGACGCCTGTGGCAGGCCGGCCGGCCATGGCTGGGAATGGCACTGAGCGGTCTCGCCTTCGCCCTCGCCCACGAAGTCCCCGGCACCGGCAACAACAGTTGGCAGGCGACCCTGTTCCTGCTGCTGGTCTACGCCGGCATGGGCGCGACGTTTGCCTGGCTGTACCGCCGTACCGGCACGCTGTGGGCGCCGATAGCTGCCCATGCCATCAACAACGGCCTGGCCATCGCGCTGTTGGCGCTGTCGGCGCAATAGCGCCGGAAAATGTGATTGACGAAAAGTTAAGACCCTATTTCAGACACTAACGGCCACCTTCAGGGGAACCCACTGCATGAAGTCCTGGATACTGGCAGCTACCATCACCGCGTTTTTCGCCAGCGGCTGCGCGACCACCACCTCGCCGACCGGGCGCACCCAGATCGTCGGTGGCGTTTCCCAGCAGGAGTTGAACCAGCTGGGCGCGCAGGCGTTTGCCGAGACCAAGGCCAAGGAGCCTGCCAGCAAGGACGCCAAACAGAACGCCTACGTCAACTGCGTGGTCAACGCGCTGGTCCAGCAGTTGCCGCCTGACTGGCGCAGCATCGGCTGGGAAACCCAGGTATTCGTCGATCCCGAGCCCAATGCCTTTGCCCTGCCCGGCGGCAAGGTCGGCGTCTACACCGGCATCTTCACCGTGGCCAAGAACCAGGATCAGCTGGCCGCCGTCCTCGGCCACGAGATCGGCCACGTCATCGCCCGTCACCACGAAGAACGCATCACCCGCCAGCTCGGCACCCAGCAATTGCTGGGCCTGGGCGCCGCGGTCGCCGGCGCCAAGTACGGCCAGACCGGATCTGACCTGGTTGGCCAGCTCGGCGGGCTGACCGCGCAGGGCCTGTTCCTGTTGCCCGGCTCACGGACCCAGGAAACCGAAGCGGACGTAGTCGGCCAGCGCTTGATGGCCGATGCCGGCTTCGACCCGCGCCAGGCGGTGGATCTGTGGCAGAACATGCTTGCCGCCAGCAGTTCGCGGCCGCCGGAATGGTTGTCGACCCACCCCGATCCGCAGGCGCGGATCAGCGAACTTAAGCGAAGTTCACCCGGACTTGTGCCCACTTACGAGGCGGCGCGCAAGGCTGGCCACGTTCCCAAGTGCGGTTGATGCGGCAATCTGCTGCAATGCAGCATCAAAAACGGTATCCGTCAATACACAAACTCTGCTAGTTTTGCCGCCCCCGGAAGGATCCGACGTCCCGCCCTCTGTCCTGCCGTAAGTTTCGAGGTGACTCCATGCTGTATCGCAATTCCAAACATGCCCTGCTCTCCCTGGCCATCACGGTTGCACTGGGTGCGGGCGTCGTCGCTACAGCTGCCGCGGCCGGTGTCGGCCAGCGTGCCGAGCGCCAGAGCAAGAAGTCGCAGAAGGAAGAGGTCAAGTACCCGCAGGCGACCCGCGAGGAGCCCAAGGTCAAGGCCTCGACCAAGATGCAGAAGCAGCTGAACAAGCTGTTCTCTGATTACCAGGAAGAAGGCAAGGAAGATCAGAGCCTGGCCCTGGTGGACGAGATCATCGCCGACCCCAAGGCCAACGAATACGACAAGTCGGTGGCCGCGCAGATTGGCGCGCAGCTGGCCTATGGCAAGGACGACAGCGCCAAGGCCAAGACCTACCTGGGCCAGGTGCTGGAGTTCAACGGCCTGGACAACAACGGCCACTATCAGTCGATGTTCTTCCTGGCGCAGTTGCAGCTGCAGGACGACGAGAACGAAAAATCGCTGGCCACGCTGGACCGGTTCTTCAACGAAACCAAGTCGCAGAACCCCGACGAGCTGGTGGTCAAGGGCCAGCTGCTCTACAACATGGAGCGCTACAGCGACGCCATTCCGGTGCTGAAGCAGGCCGTCGACGCCTCGCCCGAACCCAAGGACAGCTGGGTCCAGCTGCTGATGGCCTCGTACGCCGAAGCCGGCCAGAGCCAGCAGGCGATTACCCTGGCCGAACAGATGGCGGCCAAGAACCCGAACGACAAGAAAGTGCAGATGAATCTGGCCTCGGTCTACCTGCAGGCCGATCAGGTCGACAAGGCCGCTGCCACCCTGGAAAAACTGCGTGCGTCCGGGCAGATGACCGATGAGCGTGAGTATCGCCAGCTGTACACCACCTACGCCAACATGGACGGCAAGGAAAAGCAGGTCATCGACGTCATCAACGAAGGCCTGCAGAAGGGCGTGCTGAAAGACGACTACCAGACCAATCTGGCGCTGGCCCAGTCGTATTACTACTCCGAACAGATCCCGCAGGCCATCGACGCCTGGAAAAAGGCCGCCCCGCTTTCCGAAAACGGCGAGACCTACCTCAACCTGGCGCGCGTGCTGTGGCAGGAAGACCGGATTCCCGAAGCCAAGCAGGCCGCCCAGTCGGCATTGGACAAAGGTCTAAAGAACCCTGCCGACGCCAAGAAAATCCTGGCGTTGCCGTAAGACAATCGCCAGCAAACAGGCCAAAACCCAGTCAAAACAATGGTATTGGCCTGCGAAAATGGTATAAGCTGGGAGTTCCCCTCGGTGAAACGCCGGGTGGCCCCATAACAACGTGCGGCTTCGGCACACGGTCCTCAAAGAGTTAATTGGCGCATGGCTGAACAACTGGTCATTAATAGGTATCGGGAACAGGAAGAGGAAACAGGCCTCAACTGGGCCCGTATCATCGGTATCGCCTTCGTAATCGCGTTGCACGTGGCTGCGTTGCTGGCTTTGCTGATTCCGGCGGTTGCTCCGCCCGCAGAAAAAGAAGAAGTGCAGCGTACTTCGGTCGTGATCGTGGATGCGCCACCGCCGCCGCCACCGCCGCCGCCGCCGCCGCCGAAGCAGGAAACGCCGCCGCCGCCGGTCAAGAACCTGGCGCCGCCGAAGCCGACCCCGCTGCCGCCGCCGCCGGAAGCACCGCCGGTTGAAGTCGCCGAGCCGCGTCCGACCGACGTCTACCAGCCGCCGGCCCCGCCCGCGCCGCCGGCCCCGGTCGCCGACATCGGCGCCAGCGTGGACATTTCCTCCAAGAACATGAACCCGCCGAAGTACCCGCCCGCCGCCGCGCGCGCTGGTATCGAAGGCCAGGTCATCCTGATCATCGACGTTGACGCAAACGGTAATGTGACCAATGTGTCGGTCGAGAAATCCAGCCGCAACCGCGATCTTGATCGCGCTGCCATGGCGGCTGCGAAGAAATGGCGCTTCAACCCATCCGTTGTCAACGGGCAGAAGGCTGCAGGTCGCGTACGCGTACCGGTGGACTTCAGCATGGGTGGCTGATCCAAACGCAACCCACGTTGCACACGTCTGGTTTTATCTCTAAGTAATCCGTTCTACTCTCAATCAACATTCAATAAAGGTAAGCGTCATGCTGCAGGAAACTCTCATCGCCGCCGCAGCGGGGGGCAACAACGCCGCTAATGCCCTTCAGCAGATGGGCTTCGAGCACTTGATCCATGAAATGACCACCCAGCCGGGTAGCTTCGTCGTTTCCTGGGTGGTGTTGGCCACGCTGGTGCTCATGTCCGCCATGTCCTGGTACTGGACCGTCATCAACGCCATCAAGAATGCCCGCCTCAAGGGCCAGGCCGAGCGCGTCACCTCCGCTTTCTGGGAAACCCCGAACGCGCAGGACGCCATCCGCCTGATGGAAGAACAGCCCAAGAGCGAACCCTTCTCAAAGATCGCCCTGGACGCAGCGCAGGCCGCCGCCCACCACCAGCGCGCTGGTGCCGGTGATGGCAGCAGCCTGGGTGAAAACCTGAGCCGCTCGGAATTCGTTGATCGCGCCCTGCGTCAGGCCGTGACCCGCGAAAGCGCCAAGCTGCAGACCGGCATGACCCTGCTCGCCACCGTCGGTGCAACCGCGCCGTTCGTGGGTCTGCTGGGTACCGTGTGGGGCATCTACGGCGCGCTGATCAAGATCGGTGCTACCGGCCAGGCCTCCATCGACGCCGTCGCCGGCCCGGTGGGTGAAGCCCTGATCATGACCGCCATCGGTCTGTTCGTGGCCATCCCGGCGGTGTTCGCGTACAACTTCTTCAGCAAGATCAACAGCTCGACGATCTCGAAGTTCGATACCTTCGCGCACGATCTGCATGACTTCTTCGCCACCGGCTCACGCGTAGGCTGAGCTGGCGGTTCCCGGTAGTCATACTCAAGAATTGACGGAGCCCGCAAATGGCTTTCAGTAGTGGTAATAGCAGCGGCCCGATGGCCGAAATCAACGTCACGCCCCTCGTGGACGTGATGTTGGTGCTGCTGATCATCTTCATCATCACCGCACCGCTGATGTCGCACAAAGTCAAAATCGAACTGCCCGAGGCCAATCTCGTGCAGAGCGAGGAAGACAAGAAGGCGCCCCCGGTGCCGCCGATCACCATCTCCGTCAAGGAAGATGGCTCGCTGTACTGGGGTGATGAAGCGGTGAGCAAGGAAGTCCTGGAATCGCGTCTGTCGACCTCGGCGCAGTTGCAGCCCCAGCCGAAGTTGAACCTGCGCGGTGACAAGACCACCAAGATGCGCACGATCAATGAAGTGACCAAACTTGCCCAAGGCCAGGGCATGCTGGATATCGGCTACGTCGCAACCAAAGACAAGGGGGGCTGAGCCATGGCATTCAGTAGTGGTGGAAGCAAGGGCCCCATGGCCGACATCAACGTGACGCCGCTGGTCGACGTGATGCTGGTGTTGCTGATCATCTTCATCGTGACCGCGCCGATCATGACCTATCCGATCGACGTGGCGCTGCCGCAGCGGGTCATCAACCCGCCGCCGCAGTTGCGCGAGCCGCCGCCGCCGATCGATCTGCGTATCGATGCGGATGGTTCTGTGTACTGGAACAACAGTCCTATCAACGTCCGCGACCTGCAGCCGCGGATGGTGGAAGAGGTGCAGCGTGATCCGGGCAACCAGCCCGAGTTGCGCATCGACGCCAATGACGATGCCCAGTACCAGGTCATGGCCAAGGTTTTGGCCGCGGCCAAGAACGCGCAGATGTTGAAAATCGGATTCGTGCAGTAGATCGCCGCGTCCGCGCGGGCCTTCAATCCGCGAATTGAAAACGCCACCTCCGGGTGGCGTTTTTTTTGCCCTGGCCGCTGTCGGCACGGCTGGAGCGGGTATTGCCGCCAGCCACCCACAGGCGTAACTTGGCCACACAACATCGTCGAAACCATCAGGAGGTGTGCCATGGCGTTCTCCGTTGCTTCGTCCGCTGCGCCCCAGTCGCAGATCAACATCACCCCGCTGGTCGACGTGATGCTGGTATTGCTGGTCATCTTCATGGTGACCGCACCGATGTTGTCACGGCCGCTCGAGGTCCAGCTGCCCCAGCAGGCCTTGCGCCATAACCCCGATACGCCGACGCAGCTGCGGCTTCGCGTCGTTGGCAGTGACAGTTACCAACTCGAAGGCAATCCGGTTTCCGGCCGCCAGCTGCAACAACAACTGAGCCGGGCGCGCATGCAATCGCCTGCCGTACAGTTGCGGTTGAGTGCCGCCGGACAAGCGGACTACCAGCAACTGGTGGATGCGATTGCGATTGCCCGGCGCGCTGGTCTGCAGCAAATCAGCATGAGTGCCGACTAGCCGGCGTGGGACAGCCAACACCTGCCGCAGGCGGCGACTGCGCATTCGTGGCAGGACGGCAGGCCTTAGCTTCTGGCAACGGACCCTGGGCCGGGACTGCTCACAGCTTCAGCGGGCGGCTGACGGCTTGGCCGGCCAGCCGACCCGAGCTGGTCAAGCGGCCCGCACGATATCCAGATAGCGACCGACGGTGGTGGCCAGGCCGTCGTAGATGGCTTCGCTGATGAGCGCGTGGCCGATCGACACTTCCAGCACATCGGGTGTTCCGCGCAGAAAATCAGCGAGGTTGGCCTGGCTCAGGTCGTGGCCGGCATTGACCCCCAATCCCAGTGCCTGGGCCTGGCGCGCGGTGCCGGCACAGGCAAGCAGGGATGCGCTGGCCTCGCCAGTGGCATGGGCGTCGGCAAACGGACCGGTGTACAACTCGATGCGGTCGGCGCCCAGAGCCGATGCCTCCTGCAGCCGAGTTACGCCGGCATCGACGAACAGGCTGACCCGGCAGTCCAACGCCTTGAACTGGGCAATCCACCCCGCCAGCTCATGGTTGTCGCCCTCGAAGTCAAAACCATGGTCCGAGGTAATCTGGCCGTCACTGTCGGGGACCAGGGTGACCTGTGCCGGCCGGACCGCGCGGCACAGCGCCAGCAGGCCCGGATAATCGCCGCGTGACGGGGCAAAGGGATTGCCTTCGACGTTCAACTCGACGCCGCGCTGGCGGGTCAGCTCGCCCAGAGCCAGTACGTCGTCCGGGCGGATATGCCGCTGGTCAGGCCGCGGATGCACGGTGATGCCGTGGGCACCGGCGTCCAGACAGGTTCTGGCAGCATGCAGCACATCCGGCAGCGCGCCACCACGTGAGTTGCGCAGCACTGCAATCTTGTTGACGTTGACACTAAGCAGAGTCATTGCGAAGTCGGGTAGTCAGAGCGGCGGCGGCTCGCCGGAAGAGGAGGCCTGTTTACGCGCCTGGGCCAGTTCGCGCAGCCGGTGCAGCTCGACCGGGTCAATCAACTGCGCGGTATCGCCGCGCTCGCCGACGCGGGCGCTGTACCAGCCCATGACCCAGGCGATCAGCAGGCCCAGCGAACCGAGCAGGCAGACCGCCATCAATGCCACCGAGGTGGTGCGGATGGCGACCGCCAGCAAACCGATGGAAAAAACCAGGAAAAGCCAATGCATTGTCCGTCCTCCCGCCCCGATGATGGCAAAAGTGTACCCGCTTCGGGCGTCGCCGGACTGCAGCCGCGATCACAGCAATGGCGACATCAGGCGGGCCATCGCCTCGGGTAGCCGGTGCCGCCAGAGCGAACGTTCGCGGAGGTTCTGTACCGGCTGCGCGCGCTCGAACTCGCCCCGCATCCAGTCGCCCAGCACGCTACTCACGCCGTTGTCGCGGAACAGCACGCAGACCTCGAAGTTGAGGCGGAAGCTGCGGTGGTCGAAATTGGCGCTGCCGAGCAGACTGACATCGTCATCGCACAGCATCGCCTTGCTGTGCATCAGGCGTGGGCCGTATTCGTAGACCTTGACGCCGGCCGCCAGCAGCTCGTCGAAGTAGGAGCGGGCCGCATACGTCACCAACCGTGAATCACTGAGCTTGGGCACCAGCAGGCGCACGTCGACGCCACCCAGTGCGGCCGAGGTCAGTGCCATCCGCGCCGCTTCGCCGGGTACGAAGTAGGGCGTCACCAGCCAGACCCGGCGGGTGGCCTCGTGGATCGCGGCCACGTGCATGCGATGGATCGGCTCCCATGGCGTATCGGGGCCGGAGGTCAGCACCTGCGCCGATATGCCGCCCTGCTCGGCCTCGGTGGCCTCGGGCCACAAGGTGGTGCCTTCGAAATCGGCGCGGCCATGGCCACTGGCGTATACCCAGTCCTCGACGAATACCTGCTGCAGGCAGGCCACCACCGGACCGTGCAACTGCATGTGCAGATCCCGGTAGGCGTCATCGCGCAGCGACTCGTCTTCCTCGTCGGTGATGTTGATGCCGCCGGTAAACGCGACTTGGCCGTCGATGACGATGATCTTGCGGTGGGTGCGCAGGTTCAGCCAGGGGCGGGTGAACAGCTTGAAGCGGGTAGGGTGGAACCAGCAGAACTGGCCGCCGGCATCCACCAATGGCTGCAGGAAGTGGCGGCGCAGACCGGTGCAACCGACCGCATCCAGCAGCAGGCGCACCTTGACCCCGGCCGCGGCCCGTTCCGCCAGCGCGTCACGCAGACGGGTACCGGTCGTGTCGGCGGTGAAGATGTAGTACTCCAGATGGATGTGGTCGCGTGCCTGTGCGACTGCCTCGAGGATGGCGCGATAGGTCTCGGCGCCATCGACCAGCAGTTGCATGGCGGTGGCGCTCGACGGCGGCTGGCCACTGGTGGCCTGGGCCAGCGTCGCCAGTTCGGTCGCCGAACTGCCGCGGCGATGCAACATGTCGTCGGCATCCAGGCCGCGGCGTGCGCGATGTCGCTGCAGGGTCCGCCGTTTGATGCGTTGCGGTCCGAACAGGAAATAGATCAGGTAGCCGAGGTAAGGCAGCATCGCCAGCGACATCAGCCAGCTGAGGGTGGCCACCGGCTCGCGCTTCTGCAGCATGATCCATGCACACAGCGGAATGATGTAGAGCAGCCAGGCCGCTGTCAGCCACGCTTTTATGTGCGGGATCGCCCAGAAGGCGTCCCACAGGTCGGCAATGATTTCCATGAACCGATTCTATGCGGTGTCGCCACCAATGAGACAGTGGGGCGCTAGCATGGATGCCATGGGCAAGTGGATCAAAGGGCGTGGCGCCACCGGCAATCTGGCCGGCCGCTTCGCCGTGACCCAGGCCGACGCCATCGACGATGGCTGGCACCAGCCGGACAGCGAAGGCGAGGTGGATTCCGCCGCCCGCACCCAGCTGCGCGAGGAAAACGCGCGCAGCATCATCACCCGCAACCAGTCGCCGGATGTCGGATTTTCACAGTCAATCAATCCGTACCGCGGCTGCGAGCACGGCTGCAGCTATTGCTTCGCGCGACCATCGCACGCCTATCTGGATCTCTCCCCGGGCCTGGATTTCGAAACCCGTATCTTTGCCAAGACCAATGCGCCGGAACTGCTGCGCAGGGAACTGTCGCGGCGCGGCTACCAGCCTTCGCCGATCGCGCTGGGGATCAACACCGATGCCTACCAGCCGAGCGAACGCAAGCTGCAGCTGACCCGCCGCATCATCGAGGTGCTGCATGAAACCCGCCATCCGTTTTCGCTGATTACCAAGAACGCGCTGGTCGAGCGGGACCTTGATTATCTTGCACCGATGGCCGCGCAGGGCCTGGTGGAAGTGTATTTTTCCATTACCAGTCTCGACAACCGGCTATCGGCACGGCTGGAACCGCGTGCTTCGGCACCGCATGCGCGACTGCGGGCGATGAAAACCCTGAGCGGGGCCGGGGTGCCGGTGGGAGTGATGTTCGCGCCGGCGATCCCGTGGGTCAACGACAGCGAGCTGGAAGCGGTGTTGCAGGCCGCGCGCGAGGCGGGGGCCCGCAGCGCCGGCTACGTGCTGTTGCGCCTGCCGCATGAAGTGGCGCCGCTGTTCCGTGACTGGTTGCAGACCCACGTGCCCGAGCGCGCCGCGCACGTGATGAGTACCATCCAGCAGCTGCGTGGTGGCAGGGATTACCAGTCGGCCTTCGGCAAGCGCATGCGCGGCGAGGGCGTCTACGCGGACCTGCTGGCCAATCGTTTCGCCCTGGCCCGCAAGCGCCTGGGCTTCGATCGCCATCGCCATGCGGCGTTGGACTGCAGCCGCTTCATCGCCCCGCGACCACCATCGGCGCAGGGCGAGTTGTTCTGAACCAGGCCGCCGCGCGGATTGGTGCCCGGCTAGTCTTCAGTCGCGCACGAGGTCCTGCTGTAGTGGTAGGACTCGAGGACCCAACTGCCATCGGAAGCACTACCGGCCCATTGGTAGCGCCACGACTGCTGCTCAAGCTTGTCGCTGCCACATGAGGAGATACTGATCCTGTCGCCACTGGCACCTGACGCAGGCAACGCGAGTGGCAGGTCATCATCCGGTGTCGCGGGATCACTTTGCTGCGCCTGCCAGGTCACGGTGAGGGTGCCGAGCTTGTCCAGCTCACCGATCATGTTGCCATTCAAATAGTGGGCGTGATCCTGCAACCACTGGCGTATATCCGTTGCCTCTGCCGACCCTGCCGGAAACTCGCTGGTGCGGGTGCGATCCATCCGGGTCTGCGCCAGACCCGCGTTGGCCAGCAAGCCTGTTGAGCAGAGGCCGAGCAGGGCGAGACCCAGCGTTCGTGGCAAGCGATTCATCCCGTGCCCCATTGCAATACGAAATGAAAATATATCTGCCAAGCGCCAGCAGCATGCAACCGACTCAAGTCGCGTACAGTTTGTCCGCGCTCTGGAACAGGATCCAACTGGTGGCGATGAACTTGTCGCCGCCCTGTGGCCGATTGCCGCGATGGGTATGGGTGAAGGCGGTCGGCGCGATCAGCAGGCTGCCGGTACGCGGTGTGATCTTGCGCTGCTGGAACAGGAACTCGGTTTCGCCCTCGGCGAAATCATCGTTGAGGTACAAGGTCCACAGCAGGTGGCGATGCAGGGTCTCGGCACTGCCGTCGCGCGGATACAGTTCGCAGTGCCAGTACGGATAGCCGCCTTCGCCGGCGCGGTACCACTGCAGGTTGGCGGCGCCCGGGCGCAGGCAGGTACGGGCCAGATCCGCGAGCCGCGCGTCGTCCATGTCGGCGAAGTCTTCGGCCTGCAGCCGGCGCAGATTGCCCTGCGCATCGGGCTGTTGCAGCATCAGCGGTGAAATAAGCGCCTGCGGATAGGCGCGCAGGTAGCCCAGCAGGCCCTTGAATACTGCCTGCTGCATCTGCTGGTCTTCTGCCCGCCAGGCAGGGTCGCCGCTGACCCGCAGGTCGCGGCTGTGCTTGAGCTCGGGAAACACGCCGCCACCGACCCGGCCCGGCGCCAGGCCTGGAGCGGCGCGCATGCGCCGGACCATGTCGGCGCAGATGGCCGGGTCCAGTGCCTCGTCGATGACGTGGATGAAATCGGCGTTGGCGTCCATCAGCCGGCCTTCGCCAGTGCCTGATCGGCATTGCGGTGATAGGCCACCGCTTGCGCGACTTCGTTGCGCGAACCAAGGAATACCGGCACCCGCTGGTGCAGCTGGTCCGGTTGCAGGCCGAGGATGTCCTCGCGTCCGGTGCTGGCGGCGCCGCCGGCCTGTTCAATCAGCATGCCCATCGGGTTGGCTTCATACATCAGCCGCAGCTTGCCGGGCTTGCCCGGTTCCTTGCGGTCCCACGGATAGATGAAGATACCGCCGCGGGTCAGGATGCGGTGCACGTCGGCGACCATGCTGGCTATCCAGCGCATGTTGAAGTTCTTGCCACGCGGGCCATCCTTGCCGGCTAGCAGATCGGCGACGTAGGCCTGCATCGCCGGCTCCCAGTGCCGCTGGTTGGACATGTTGATGGCGAACTCGGCGGTCTCTTCCGGCACCCGCATGTCACGCTGGGTCAGGATGAAGGCCCCGTGTTCGCGATCCAGGGTGAAGGCGTGGGTACCGTGGCCGGTGCTCAGCACCAGCATCGTGCTCGGACCATAGATGCAGTAGCCGGCGGCGACCTGCTGCCGGCCGGGTTGCAGGAAGTGCTGGTCGCCGGGCTGGCTGACGCCTTCGGGGCTGCGCAGCACCGAGAAAATCGTACCCACCGAGACGTTGACGTCGATGTTGGAACTGCCGTCCAGCGGGTCGAACAGCAACAGGAAGCCGCCTTTCGGAAATGCGTCGGGAATCGGCTGGCTGTGTTCCATCTCCTCCGACGCGCAGGCGGCCAGGTGGCCGCCCCAGGCGTTGGCTTCGAGCAGGATGTCGTTGCTCAGCACGTCCAGTTTCTTCTGCGCTTCGCCCTGCACGTTGCCGGTGCCGGCATCGCCCAGCACACCGCCCAGGGCCCCCTTGCTGACCGCGATTGAAATGCTGGTGCAGGCGCGCGCGACCACCGCAATCAACTGCCGCAATTCGGCATCGATGCGACCGGCGCGCTGTTCTTCAATCAGGTAACGGGTGAGCGAAACGGAAACCGCAGCAGACATGTCGGGCCATCAAGGAGTCAAGACAGAGGCCGCTATTGTCGCCGATGAGCCTGCGTATTTCAGGCGACTGGCCGATGCCGGTCGCCATCGGTCATGGCGTGGCCGGGCTAATCACCACCACCCGTGTCGCTGCCTGGCCCTGTTCGGCAATCATCCTGCGCGAGTCCTCACGGCTGGCGGCATCGACGTTGTCGACCTGCAGGCCCTGCTGTCGCAGCCAGTTGGCGACGGCTTCGGCGCGTGCCTGTGCCAATGGCTGCTGGCCGCCAGCGTGACCGGTCACCTCGACCCGGGTCAGCTGCCAACGTGACAAGGCCCACGCCACATCCTGCAGGGCAGCCTCGGCACGGGCATCGAGCACCGCGCTGTCGTCGGCAAATGTGATCCACGGCAGCGGCTGCTGCGCTGGCTCGACGTCAATCTGCGGACCCTTGCCGGTGGTGGCCATCGCCGACTCCAGGCGATGCGCCGCGGCCAGGTCCAGCCCGGCGCTCTGCCGCAGCCGCCAGCGTGCGTGTTGGCCATCCTGCAGGACTTCGAAACTACCAAGTGAAGCCAGCGCCCGTTGCCGCAGTTCGTCGCTGGCGCGCTGGTCCAGGCTGCGTTGCTGGGCGTGGCGCTGGGCATCGACCTGCAGCCGGTCGACGCTTTCACGCAGCAGCGCCAGCGACGCTTTCTCGGAGGCGATGCTCTGATCATCGGCGGTCAGTACTTCGCGCAGCTCCAGCTGCACCGGGCGGCCGAGTTCACGACTGAGTTCTTTCTGCAGGCGCGGTTGCAGCTGGCTGTGGTGTTCGGGGGTCAGCATCACCGCATCGACGATGTAGCGTTGCTCGGTGCGGTTGACCCGCAGCGTGGTCAGCTGGCCGTTGCCGGCGCTGGCGGCTTTCTCCAGGGCGACCTTGATCGAACGCTCGGCCAGGCCGCGTTCGGCGATATCGTGCAGGGCCAGGCCCAGTGGAACCGACAGCAGCACGAACGCGCCGATGATCAGGATGGCCTGCCACACCGTCTGCTTCGGCGAATCGTGATGGCCGAAGTGATACCAGCGGGCCATGATCGTCACCGACAATGCGATGGCGAGAAGATTGGTCATGAACAGGAACGCGGCGCCGCCGGCAATGGTGGCGTTGCCGATCGCGATGCCAAACCCGACCACCGCCAGCGGTGGCATCAAGGCGGTGGCGATGGCGACACCGACGATGGTTTCGCCCTTGCGGGTGATGGTGGCATAGGCGCCGGCCAGGCCGGAGAAGATCGCCACCAGCAGATCGAACAGGGTCGGTTCGGTGCGTGCCAGGATTTCCGGGGTCGGGTCCTGCAGCGGTGACACCAGCACGATCAGGAACGAGATCAACAAGGCCAGGCAGATGCCGACCAGCAGGGTCCGCAATGCATCGCGCATGCTGCGGAAGTCGAACGTCGCCAGCGACATCCCGAGTTCGACGATCGGTCCCATCAACGGGGAAATCAGCATCGCGCCGATGATCACCGCGACCGAATTCTGCAGCAGGCCGAGCATGGCGATGCCGCAGGACATCAGCACCATGAAGGCGTAACGCGGCCCCAGCCGTCCGCCTTCGTCGACGTGCACCAGCACCGCGGATCGGTCGACCTGCAGGTTCTCCCGCCGCCACTGTCGGAACCAGCGCCACAGCGCCCGCGATGAAGCCATCGTCGTCACTTCCCAGAATCAGCCGGCGCGCAGCTTAGCCGCTGTTCGATGAACCGTTGGCCGCAGAGGATATAACAAGTAACGTAAATAACATTTACTGCGGACTGCGGCGTCGCCAGCCCTGTCCGGCGACGCTGGCTCAGACGTCGCCGTCGTTCAACCAGCCCTCGCCGGTGCCGCGATGATAGACCCGGTCATCAGCGCGCACGTCGCCCGCGGCGATCGCGTCCTGCTGCTGCAGCTGCTGGTACAGCGGGGTGAAATCCGGCGCGGTGGCATCGATCAGCTGCTGGAAGCCATCGATGACGAAATAGGTCTTCTGGAAGGTATCGATGCGATAGCGGGTACGCATGACCCGCTGCAGATCGAAGCCGAGCCGATTGGGCGAATCCGATTCCAGCGAATACAGCGATTCGCCTTTCGAGGAGACGATACCGGCACCGTAGATGCGCAGCCCGCCGGGCGTGTTGATCAGGCCGAATTCGACCGTGTACCAGTACAGCCGGGTCAGGTGCACCAGCGCTTCGGGATCGATGGCGTGGGCCTTGACCCCGCCCTTGCCGTAGGCCTCCATGTAATCGGCGAACAGCGGATTCATCAGCAACGGCACGTGGCCGAACAGATCGTGGAACAGGTCGGGTTCCTCGATGTAATCGATCTGGTCCGGGCGGCGGATCCACCAGGTCACCGGGAAGCGGCGGTTGGCCAGATGATCGAAGAAATCCAGCTCCGGCAGCAAGCCTTCGACCCCGATCAGCTGCCAGCCGGTGGTCTTGCCGAGCACCACATTGAGCTCGTCGAAGCGCGGAATCTTGTCCGGGCTCATGCCCATCGCGTCCTGGGCCTGCAGGAATTCGTCGCAGGCGCGGCCGACCAGCAGCTCACGCTGGCGCTGGTACAGCTGGCCCCAGGTGGCATGGTCTTCGTCGCGATAGCTGTCCCATGGCTGCTCGACGATGGCAGTGGTATAGACCGGCACATAGCCTTTGTCGGTCTGCTGGCGTTCGACCCGGCGTGGCTCATTCATGGGGGTAATTTCCGCGGCAACTGGACATCCCCTGATGGTAGCGGCGGGCGCGCGCAATAGGTGTGCAAAAATGGCGTTGGAATGGCAATATCCGCAACATCGTTGCGTCATTCACTGTTGCGGAGCAACAAATGGCTGAATCCCTGCACCTGGATCGTACCGACTTGCGCCTGCTGGCATTGCTGCAGCAGCAAGGCCGTGCCACCAACGCCGACATCGCCGCGCAGGTGAACCTGTCGCCATCGGCCTGCCTGCGCCGTACCCAGCGGCTGGAAGCGGCCGGCGTCATCGATGGCTATGCGGCGCTGGTGCAGCCGAAATCGGTCGGCATGGGTCTGCAGGCGTTCGTGCGGGTACAGCTGGAAAAACACGGCCATCCGGACATCGACCAGTTCGCCGACAAGGTCCAGGGCTGGGATGAGGTGGTGGCCTGCCACGCCTTGACCGGCGACATGGACTATCTGTTGCACGTGATGGTCGAGGACCTGGAACATTTCTCGCAGTTCCTGCTGGATCGCCTGCTCAACGCCAGTGGCGTGGCCGATGTCAATTCCAGCTTCGTGCTGCGCACGGTCAAGGCATTCCGCGGGGTGCCGCTGCCGCGTTGAGCCGGCGCCGGCTTGAACCCCGACCCGGGCGTGTCCAGAATCCAGTCACCACCGCCGCGGGCATCGATCACATGACAGCATCGGCATCACCAGTGGCCAGCGCGGCATGATCGGGCGGGCTGACAGCTGGCAGCGCGCATGGCGCGGCATTGGTGCCGACGGCGACGGCGACGAGGTGCTGGCGGGTCTGCTGGCGGCGTACGCGCAGCCGCATCGGCATTACCACACGCTGCAGCACCTGGACGAATGCCTGCAGGGATTCGAACAGGGCAGGGTGCTGGCCCTGCATCCGCACGAAGTCGAACTGGCGTTGTGGTTCCATGACGCCGTCTACGAGGTCAAGGCTGCTGACAACGAGCAACGCAGCGCGGACTGGGCCGCCCAGGCGCTGCAGCAGGCGAACGTCGCCGACGCCTGCATCGCTCGCGTGCACGCACTGATCATGGCCACTTGCCACCGTGCGCTGCCGGTATCGGCGGACGCGCAGTTGCTGGTCGATATCGATCTTTCGATCCTGGGTGCGGCGCCAGCGCGGTTCGCCGAATACGAGCGTCAGATCCGCCAGGAATATGCCTATGTGCCGGGCTTCCTGTTCAAGCGCAAGCGAGGCGAAATCCTGCGTGGTTTCCTCGATCGCCCCCGCATCTACAGCACCGCGTTGTTCCACGATCGGCTGGAAGCCGCGGCGCGGGCCAATCTGGCCGGCGCGGTTGCTTGATGGCGGGCATTAACGTCGCAATGCCCGCTACCGCGATTTGACCAGCCGCCGTTCGACCCAGCGAAACACGCCGAGCACGATCACGCACAGCAGCGATGCGCCGAAGGCCAGCACATAGTTGCCGAGCCCGGTGGCGATGCCGATGGCCGCGGCCATCAACAGCGAGCTGGCGGTGGTCAGGCCACGGACCTGATCGCTACGGCTGGAACGCAGGATCGCGCCGGCGCCAACAAAGCCGACCGCCGCCACCACCGCTTCGATCAGGCGTACCGGATCGACCCGCAGCAGTTCTCGATAGGGCTCGTTGACGAAATGGCTGGCGATCACGTCGCCCAGCCCGACAATCAAGGACGCGGCGCCACTGATCAGCATATGGGTGCGCAAGCCGGCGGTGTGCCGTCCCATTTCGCGTTCGATGCCGAGCACACCGCCCAGCAGCATCGCTGCCGCGACTCGCAGCAGGATCCATAGATCCTGCTCCATCAGCCAGCGGCCTCCAGCCGTTGGCCGGGCGCGATCGGCCGCAGCAGCCGCAAGCCGAACCAGTCACGCGCATCATTCCAGTGCTGGGCCACTTCCAGGCCGGCCTCGGCCGCCAGAGCGGAGAAACCGGGATCGGTGTACTTGTGGCTGTACTCGACCTGCATGGCTTCATCGCGATCGAAGTGGAACAGCTGGCCGCCGACGCGCACATCCTGATCGATCAGACTGACCAGGAAAGTTTCGATGCGGCCGCGCTCGCGCACATAACTGGCGCGATGCTGGAACTGGTCGAGGTTGAAGTTGCTGCCGATCTCGCGGTTGAGCCGGGCCAGCAGGTTGAGGGTGAAGCGTGCGGTGACGCCGGCACTGTCGTTGTAGGCAGCGTCGATCAGCGCTGGATCCTTGTCCAGATCAATCCCGATCAAGGCCCT
Organism: Pseudoxanthomonas dokdonensis; assembly: GCF_001431405.1. GTDB lineage: Bacteria > Pseudomonadota > Gammaproteobacteria > Xanthomonadales > Xanthomonadaceae > Pseudoxanthomonas_A > Pseudoxanthomonas_A dokdonensis. The sequence goes on along the minus strand of NZ_LDJL01000001.1, from coordinate 212,772 downwards.
TCCGTCGTTGCCCATGGTCTGATGCATCGCCCGCAGGATCGCCACCGCATGCGGGCGGGTGAAGTTGCCCAGGGTCGAACCCGGGAAGAACATCAGCGTACGCCGCGCGCTGCGGCTGGGTGGCGGCAGTGCGATGGCCTGGGTGAAATCCGCGCATACCGGCAGCATTTCGACAGCGGGCAATTCCCCGGCCATCCGCTGGGTGCTGGCCAGCAGCACGCTGCGCGATATCTCGACCGGTGTATAGGCTACCGGCTGCTGAAGCCCCTGCAGCAGCAACTCGGTCTTGCGGCCACTGCCGCTGCCATATTCGACCACGTGCGCGTTGGCGCCGACCGCCGCGGCAATATCGGGCATGCGCTGTTCCAGCAATGCCAGCTCGGTGCGTGTCAGGTAGTACTCGGGCAGTTGGGTTATGGCTTCGAACAGGCTGGACCCATGTGCGTCATAAAAGTATTTGGATGGCAACTGCTTGGGCGTGCGCGCCAGCCCGTCCAGCACATCGGCAAGGATGTCGGCCGGTTGTGGGCGCAGATCGGTCAGTGACATGGCAGCGGCGGCCGTTTCGATGTTCATCACAGGTCCTTTGCGAGGCGGATGCCGGTAAACTGCCAGCGCGCCGAAGGCGGGAAAAAATTGCGGTAACTGGCGCGTACGTGGTCGCCGGGCGTGACGCAGCTACCACCGCGCAACACTTGTTGCCCGCTCATGAATTTGCCGTTGTACTCGCCCAGGGTGCCGGGCAGGGTGCGGAAGCCTGGATAGGCGCCGTAGGCGCTGCTGGTCCATTCCCAGACATCGCCGAACAGTTGCTGCACTGGCGCTAGTCCGCTGCAGGCCTGCGGATGAAGGGCATCGCCTTCGACGAAATTGCCAGCCACCGGTTGCGCCTGCGCGGCCACTTCCCACTCGGCCTCGCTCGGCAGGCGGGCGCCGGCCCAGCGCGCGAACGCATCGGCTTCGAAGCCGCTGACATGACACACCGGTGCATGCGGATCGCGCGGTCGCCAACCGGCCAGGGTGAACTCAAGCGGTTCCTGCGTGTGCCAGTACAAAGGCGCTTGCCATCCCTGTTCCTGGACCAGCTGCCAACCGTCGCTCATCCACAGCTGCGGACGCCGGTAGCCGCCGTCCTCGATGAAGCTGGCGTACTCCTGGTTGCTGACCGGACGGCAGGCCAGTGCATGCGCCGGCACCAGCACCCGGTGCCGCGGTGATTCGTTGTCGTAGGCAAATGCATCGTTGCCCGGCCAAGCGTGCGCGCCGATCTCGGCCAGCGCTTCGTCGTGCCGCTGCCAGCCCAGTGCCGTGGCCGCGCCGCTGGCGTAGCGCAGATCCTGGCGATACGCCGGTTGTAGCGGATTGCTGAAAAACGCGTGCTTGATGTCGGTCAGCAGCAGTTCCTGATGCTGCTGCTCGTGCTGCAAACCCAGGGCGAGCACTTGCTGCAATGCCGGCGCCAACCGGCCGTCGCTCAAGCGCTGCGCCAGTCGCTGCTCCACTTCGCCGCGGTAATCGAGCACCTCGCTCAGGCCGGGCCGTGACAGCAGACCGCGCTGCGCTCGCGCATGCATCGGGCCTGCCCCCTGGTAGTAACTGTTGAACAGGTAGTCCCAGTGCGGATGCAGGGCCCGGTAGCCATCCTCGGCGGCCAGCACGAAGCGTTCGAAAAACCAGGTGGTGTGGGCCAGATGCCATTTCGCCGGGCTGGCATCGGCCATGCTCTGCACCATCGCGTCCTCGGCGCTCAAGGGTGCGGCCAGCTCGCGGCTGCGCGCACGTACCCGCAGCAGCGCGGCCAACAGCGGCATGGTTGGCGCGGGATTGGTGGCGGAAGGCGTTGTGGCCAGGGCGGTAATACTGGTCATGGCTGGAAGCTTAGGGTGAATGCGTTAACAACACGTAATGAGCCGGCATCGAGGATCAATCGCGCGCCGGCAAGCGCAGGCCTCGCGGGGTCAGCCAGCGTTCCAGCAGCTCGAAGCCGGCCTGCACCAGCAACGCCAGCCCGGCGGCCGGAATCGCGCCTTCCAGGATCAGCGGAATATCATCGAGGCGGATACCGGTCAGGATCGGTTGGCCATAGCCACCGGCGCCGATCAGCGCGCCCAGCGTCGCAGTGCCGACGTTGATGACGGCGGCAATCTTGATCCCGGCCAGGATGGTGCGCAGGGCCAACGGCAGCTCTACTTTCCACAAGCGGGTGCGTGGTGGCAGGCCGATGGCGGCGGCGGTTTCACGCAGATCACGCGGGATCCCGGTCAGGCCGGCATGGGTGTTGCGGACGATCGGCAGCAGGCTGTACAGGAACAGCGCGGCGATCGCCGGCTTCGCACCAATGCCGAACAACGGAATCATGAACACGAACACCGCCAGCGACGGCAGCGTCTGCAGCAGGCCGGTGATGGACAGGATCCACTGGCCCCAGCGCGGATGGCGTGCGGCGAACACACCCAACGGCAGCGCCACCAGCAATGCCAGTCCCAATGACACCGCGACCAGCGCCATGTGCTCGATCGTCCGCTGCCAGATGCGCGAAGCGCGGCTGCGCGGTGCCGGCGCTGCCACGCCCGACCACTGCGCGGCGACCTCGGATTCACTGCGGCTATCGATCTTCACCTGCTGGTTGAGACGCTGCATCGTCGCCGCGTCGATGCGCCCGGCCAGGCCCTGCAGTGCGGACAGCCACTGCGGTGCACGCTGCTGCAGATCCAGCCGATACAGGAACACCGCCTGGTAATCGGGGAAATACTGCAGATCGTCCTGCAGCACCTGCAACTGGTAGTACGGGATCTCGGCGTCGGTGCTGTACAGATCGATGACGTCGATGGCGCCGCTCTGCAGGCCACGATAGGCGAGGTCATGGTCCAGTCCGTTCGGCCGTTGCCGCAACCGGTACCGCTCGCGCAGGCCGGGCCAGCCATCGGCGCGCGACAGGAACTCGTTGCTCAGGCCAATCTTCAACTGCGGATGCGCGGCCAGATCGGAGATCCGGCGTATCCCCAGCTCGCGCGCACGCGCCTGCATCATGCCCAGCGCGTAGGTGTTGTTGAAGCCGAGCGAGTCGGTCATGCCCAGACCGCGCTGTCGCAGCGCCTCGCGCAACTGGGGGATGTCGGCATCGGGCATCTGCAGCAGCTCCTGCGCCAGGGTGCCGGTGTACTCGGCATAGGCGTCGATCGAGCCGTTCTCCAGCGCCCGCCACAGGATGCGGGTGCCGCCCAGCTGGCGCCGATGTTCGATGACCAGGCCTTGCCGGCGTCCGGCGTTGGCCCCGATCTCGCCGAGGATCACCGCTTCGGTGAAGTTCTTCGAACCGATGTGCAATGTCGCCGGCGGCGTTGCATTCGCCATCATCGCCAGGCCCATCATCAGCACCAGCGCAAGGGCCCACCTTGCGTGTATTGCACGCTTCATCGCCGCGACAACGGGCCGCCGTTTCACGCACCCACCCGCAGGCTGCGCTGGGCGGTCATGAACTGCTGCACGAATGGCTCGACTGGTTGCTCCAGCAATGCCTGCGCACTGCCCTGCTGAACGATTCTGCCCTTGCGCAGCAACACCAGCTGATCACCGAGATAGGCCGCTTCGGCCACGTCGTGGGTGACCAGCACCACGGTCTTGCCGAGCGCGGCGAACAGCGCCTGCATCTCGGTCTGCAAATCGTGGCGCACGATCGGATCCAGCGCGCCCAGTGGCTCGTCCAGCAGTAATGCCGGAGGATCCAGCATCAATGCCCGCACCAGCCCGACCCGTTGCCGCTGGCCACCGGAGAGTTCCGCTGGAAAGCGCGCCAGCAGTTCGAACCGCAGCTGGCACAGATCCGCCAGCTCGCGCAGCCGCGCCTGTACCCGATCCGCTGACCAGCCGAGCGTGCGTGCCAGCAGGCTGGCGTTGTCGGCCGCGCTCAGGTGCGGAAACAGACCGCCTTCCTGGATCACGTAACCGATGCGTTGCCGGCGTTGCAGCAGGGTGTCACGCGACAGCGGCTGGTCCTGGTACAGCACCCAGCCCTGATCCGGCCAGTCCAGGCCCAGCAGCAAACGCAGGATGGTCGACTTGCCCGCCCCGCTGGGACCAATCAGGGCGGTGGTGCTGCCAGCTTCAATCTGCAGGTTGATCCCGTCCAGCACACGCACGGCGCCGTGGGCCTTGCTGACGTTTTCGAGTTTGAACATCCGCGCAGGATATACGAAGCGCCTGCACGAGACCGCGAAAAGCGGGAGGCGGAAGGCAAGTTTGAGTCAGCTCACGCGCCGCCACAGCAGGCAGCGATTATTGGCCGGCATGGCGAGGTCTTCGACCAGCTGCAGCCCATGGCCGCGGGCCAGCGCGTCGACCGCCTCGAAGTCGCGGATGCCCGATTGCGGATCGCGCGCCTTCAGCCAGGCATCGAACTCGCGATTGCTCGGTGAGCTGAACTCGCCGTGGTAATTGAACGGCCCGTAGACAACCAGCAAGCCACCGCTGGCAAGTACCCGGCCGACACCGGCAAAAAACAACTGCACCGCCGGCCACGCCATGATGTGCAGCGTGTTGGCGCTGAACACCGCTTCGTAACCGGTTTCTGGCCAGTCACCGGTGACGTCCAGCGCCAACGGTGGCGGCGTGTTGCCCAGCGCCGCTTCATCCAGCCATTGGCTGATGCCGGCCAGCTGTTGCTGGCAATCCGAGCACTGCCAACGCCAGCGCGGCAGCGCCTGGGCGAAATACACCGCGTGCTGGCCGGTGCCGCTACCAATCTCCAGCAGTCGCCCGCCTTGCGCTGGCAGGTGCTGTTGCAGCACCGCCAGGATTGGTTCCCGGTTGCGTTCGCACGAAGGTGCGTGCGGTTTATCGGCGCCTGCCATCACGCGTCACGGCTGCGGACGTAGAAGTGCTTGGTGTTGCTACCGTCGCGACTGCGTTCCTGCAGTTCGAAATACCTGGGCTGGTACTTGAACAGATCGCTCAGTTTCTTGTGCCCGTACAGGCGCGGGTCGAAATCCGGCCGGACCTTGTTGAGATAACTGCCGACCGCGCCAAGGAAGGCCCAGTCCTGATCATCGGATGCGTCTTCGATGGCCTGGCGCAGCAATTCCAGCGGCAGCGGCTCCGCCGACTTGCCGTTGCGCGCGTTGCCATCGTCAGTGCCGGCTTCCTGCTTGCCGCGGCCGGTTCCACCGCTGGTGGCTTTCTTCGCCGGCGACTTCTTCACCGGCTTGGCCTTGCCGCCAGCCTCGGTCTCGCCGTCGCTGTCCTGCGCGCCGCTGCGCAGCACCTCGGTATAGATGAACTTGTCGCAGGCCTGGACAAAGGCGTCGGGCGTCTTGCGTTCGCCAAAGCCGTACACGGTCTGGCCTTCCTCGCGCAGCCGTTGTGCCAGCCGGGTGAAATCGCTGTCACTGCTGACCAGGCAGAAGCCATCAAAACGATGGGTGTACAGCAGATCCATCGCATCGATGATCAGCGAACTGTCGGTGGCATTCTTGCCGCTGGTGTAGGCGAACTGCTGGACCGGCTGGATCGAATGCTTCAGCAGCACCTTTTTCCATTGCGTCATGCGGGTGCTGGTGAAGTCGCCGTAGATGCGCTTGACGCTGGCGACGCCGTACTTGGCGACTTCCGCCAGCAGTCCTTCGATCGCCGATGGCTGGGCGTTGTCGGCATCGATCAGCACCGCCAGCCTTTGCTGGTCGTCTTCGCCGTCGTTCTTGCCACTGCTGCGCGATTTCATTGCTGCTCCTGTGTTCGCGGGGTGCCCGCGCGGGGATGGCGCGGACATTGTGCACCAGGCGCCGGTCGAGATGGTGTCGCGCTCGTGACCAGCCGCACTTGACGCTGGCGTTGGCAACGACCAGTGTCGCCGGCAGCAATGACACACATGCAAAAGGCGGACAGCAATGCAGCGACGTGAGTTCCTCGGTTCCTCGATGATCGGCCTGACCGGCCTGTTGTTGCCCGGCAGCCGCCTGATCGCCGCCGAGGCGCTGCTGGCGCCGGCCGATACCCGCCAGCGCAAGGCATTGGCCGATGCCGCGCTGGAGGCCTCGCGTGCGGCCGGCGCCAGCTATTGCGATGTGCGCGTGGGCCGTTATCTGCGGCAGTCGATCATCACCCGCGAAGACCGCGTGCAGAACGTGGTCAACAGCGAGTCGGCCGGGGTCGGCGTGCGGGTGTTGCTGGACGGCGCCTGGGGCTTTGCCGCGACCCACCAGCAGAGCATTGACGCGGTTGCCGCTGCCGCCCGCCAGGCTGCCGCCATCGCCCGCGCCAATGCGCGCAGCCAGACCCGGCCGGTGCAGCTGGCGGCGACTGCGGGCGTGGGCGAGCAGCGCTGGGCCACGCCTTTGCAGGTCAACGCGATGGCGGTGCCGCTGCAGGACAAGGTCGATCTGCTGCTGGGAGTGAATGCCGCCGCGCTCGCGGCCGGTGCCGACTACATCAATTCGCAGCTGTTCCTGGTCAACGAACAGAAGTATTTCGCCAGCACCGATGGTAGTTACATCGACCAGGACGTGCACCGGATCTGGGCGCCGTTCACGGTCACCGCCATCGACAAGGCCAGTGGCAAGTTCCGCAGCCGCATCGGACTGTCGGCGCCGATGGGCATGGGCTTCGAATACCTGAACGCGGATCCGGCCGAAAAGTTCGCGCTGCCCGGTGGCGTCATCGCCTATCGCAACGCCTATGACATGCGCGAGGACGCGGTCGAAGCCGCGCGCCAGGCACGAGCCAAACTCAGTGCAGCGTCGGCCAAGCCGGGCAAATATGATCTGGTCCTGGATCCCAGCCATCTGGCCTTGACCATCCACGAGAGTGTCGGCCATCCGCTGGAGCTGGACCGGGTGCTGGGCTACGAAGCCAATTACGCCGGCACCAGCTTCGCCACCCTCGACAAGCGCGAGGCCGGTTTCCAGTACGGCAGCCCCATCGTCAACTTCAGCGCTGACAAGACCGAGCCGCACAGCCTGGGCGCGGTCGGCTACGACGACGAAGGGGTCAAGAGCAAACGCTGGGACCTGATCCGCGATGGCGTACTGGTCGACTACCAGGCCACCCGCGACGAGGCGCACATCATCGGCCACGCCCAGTCACACGGTTGCAGTTATGCCGATTCATGGTCGAGCGTGCAGTTCCAGCGCATGGCCAACGTGTCGCTGGCGCCGGGCAGGACACCGTTGAGCGTGCAACAGCTGATCGCCGATGTCGAAGACGGCATCTACATCCACGGCCGGGGTTCCTATTCGATTGACCAGCAGCGTTACAACGCGCAGTTTGGCGGCGCGTTGTTCTTCGAAATCAAGCAGGGCCAGGTTGGCCGCCAGATCGAGGACGTGGCCTATCAGATCCGGACCCCGGAATTCTGGAATGCCTGCACCGCGATCTGCGATCAGCGCGATCTGCGCATGAACGGCTCGTTCTTCGACGGCAAGGGCCAGCCGGGGCAGGTGTCGGCGGTGTCGCATGCCTCGGCAACGGCGCGCTTCGATGGCATCAATGTGATCAATACCGCGCGCAGCCTGGGTTGAACGCCTTCCTTGTTCATGACGGGGAGGCCATTGAACAGCCCCGGCGCGGCCCGCCACCTGTCGGCCGCTGCGCAACCGTGTCGTCCTCTATGCCAAAAGTCATTTGACGCACCGATCAAACCGCCGTGAGAATCAAACGGGGTGCGGCAACCGCGGCACATCATTCGACACGGCCGTGTAAGCGCGGCCACAGACGGGAGTAGCAACCTTGCACAGACGAGATTTCCTGACCCTGGGCGGGCTCAGCGTAGGCGGGCTGATGGTGCCGTCATTCTTCGGCAAGGCCATTGCCGCCGAACAACTGGTCTCGAGCCTGGACGTGGCGGTCAAGAAGCAGTTGGCCGATGCCGCGCTCGCCGCGGCCACTGGCGCCGGCGCCAGCTACTGCGACGTACGCGTGGGCCGCTACCTGCGCCAGTTCGTGATCACCCGCGAAGACAAGGTGCAGAACGTGGTCAACACCGAGTCCACCGGTGCCGGCATCCGCGTGATCGTCAATGGCGCCTGGGGCTTTGCCGCCACCAATGAACTGACCAGCGAAGGCGTGGCCAAGGCCGCGCGCCAGGCAACCGCCATCGCCAAGGCCAACGCCAGGACCCAGACCAGCCCGGTGCAACTGGCACCGGTGGCCGGCGTCGGCGAGGTCGCCTGGCGCACGCCAATCCGCAAGAACGCGATGGAAGTGCCATTGAAGGAGAAAGTGGACCTGCTGCTCGGAGTCAACGCCGACGCACTCAACGCCGGGGCGGACTTCGTCAACTCGATGTTGTTCCTGGTCAACGAACAGAAGTATTTCGCCAGCACCGATGGCAGCTACATCGATCAGGACGTGCACCGGATCTGGGCACCGATGACGGTCACCGCCATCGACAAGGCCAGCGGCAAGTTCCGGACCCGCGACGGCCTGTCGGCGCCGATGGGAATGGGCTTCGAATATCTCGATGGTGCCGCGTCGGGCAAGTTCGTCACCCCCAACGGGGTCACCAACTACGGCCTGTCCTACGACATGCGTGAAGACGCGATTGCCGCGGCCAAACAGGCGCGGGCCAAGCTCAAGGCGCCATCGGTCAAGCCCGGCAAGTACGACCTGGTGCTGGATCCGTCGCATACCTGGCTGACCATCCATGAAAGCGTCGGCCATCCGCTGGAGCTTGATCGTGTGCTCGGTTACGAGGCCAATTACGCCGGCACCAGCTTCGCCACCCTGGACAAGCGCGAGGCGCATTTCCAGTACGGCAGCGAGCAGGTGACGATCTTCGCCGACAAGACCCAGCCGGGCAGCCTCGGCGCGGTCGCTTACGACGACGAAGGGGTCAAGACCAAGCGCTGGGATCTGATCAGCGACGGCAAGCTGGTCGACTACCAGGCCATTCGCGACCAGGCCCACATCCTCGGCAAGACGGCCTCCGATGGCTGCTGCTACGCAGACTCCTGGTCCAGCGTGCAGTTCCAGCGCATGGCCAATGTGTCGCTGGCGCCGGGCAAGACGCCGATGAGCGTGGAGCAGATGATCAGCGGGGTCGAGGACGGCATCTACATCATCGGCGACGGCTCGTTCTCGATCGACCAGCAGCGCTACAACGCGCAGTTCGGCGGCCAGCTGTTCTACGAAATCAAGAACGGCAAGATCGGCCAGCAGATCGAGGACGTGGCCTACCAGATCCGCACGCCGGAATTCTGGAACGCCTGCGTCGGCGTCTGCGACGACAGCGACTACCGGCTGGGCGGCTCGTTCTTCGACGGCAAGGGCCAGCCGGGCCAGGTCTCGGCGGTGTCGCATGGTTCGTCGACGGCCCGTTTCAACGGCATCAACGTGATCAACACGGCGCGTTCGCTGGGCTGATTCCGCCACGCGCGGCGGCAGCCCCGCCGCGCCTGTTCCGCAACCCTTTCAGGAAGCAGCGGCACTCATTCCGCGCTACCAGGAGATTCACATGAGCATCTTCACCGAAGAACAGGCCAAGGCCATCCTCGACAAGGTCATCGCCCTGTCCAAGGCCGACGAATGCACCGCCACCCTGACCGGGTCGGTCGACGGCAACATCCGCTTCGCCCTCAACAATATTTCCACCAGCGGCATCGTCAGTGATGCCGACCTGGCGGTGCAGGTTGCGTTTGGCAAGCGCACCGGCGTGGCCACCATCAACGAATTCGACGACGCCGCGCTGGAACGGGTGGTCCGCCGGGCCGAGGATCTGGCCCGGCTGGCGCCGGAAAACCCCGAGTTCATGCCGGCCATCGACAAGCAGGCCTATACCGCCAGCCCGACCTTCAGCGATTCCACGGCCGCCATCACCCCGGAATTCAGGGCCAAGGTCGCCGCCGATTCGATTGCCCCGTGCAAGGCCGAGCAGCTGATCGCCGCCGGCTTCCTGGAAGACGGCCAGAGCTTTGTCGCGTTCGCCAACAGCAAGGGCAATTTCGGTTACCAGAAAGCCACCCGCTTCGACTACACCTGCACCGTGCGCACCGAAGACGGCCGCGGCTCCGGCTGGGTCGGCCGCAACCTCAAGGACGCCAGCGATTTCAGCGCCGACAGCGACATCCGCACCGCGATGCGCAAGGCCAGTGCCTCGGCCGATGCCAAGGCGCTGGAGCCGGGCAAGTACACCGTCATCCTGGAACCGGCCGCTGCCGCCGGGCTGGTCTCGTTCATGATGAATTTCTTCGACGCCCGCCAGGCCGACGAAGGCCGCAGCTTCCTGTCCAAGAAGGGTGGCGGCAACAAACTGGGCGAGCAGGTCTACGACCCGCAGGTCAACATCAGCGCCGACCCCTGGCACCCGGAAGCGCCGGTGCTGCCGTGGGACGGCGAGGGCATGGCCCGCACCCGCATGGACATCGTCAAGAACGGCAAGGTCACCGCGCTGGACTATTCGCGTTTCTGGGCGCAGAAGCAGGGCAAGCAGGCGGTCGGCAGTCCCGGCAATCTGCTGATGTCCGGTGGCAGCAAATCCACCTCCGAACTGGTTCGCAGCACCGAGCGTGGCGTGCTGGTGACCCGCACCTGGTACATCCGCATGGTCGATCCGCAGACCGTGCTGCTGACTGGCCTGACCCGCGACGGCACCTTCTACATCGAGAACGGTGAGATCAAGTATCCGGTTAAGAACTTCCGCTTCAACGAATCGCCGGTGATCATGCTCAACAACATCGAAGAACTGGGCAAGCCAATCCGCGTGGCCGGCGACGAGTCCAGCTTCGTGATGATGATTCCGCCGATGAAGCTGCGCGATTTCACCTTCACCTCGTTGTCGGATGCGGTGTGAGTTGACTCGTTTGCCCCCATCCCGGCCTTCCCCCGCAAGCGGGGGAAGGAGTGGAACACTGCGCTAGTGAAGAAGACCCGCAATTGATTCCCAGCAGCTACGAAACAGCAACCGCATTGGCTTTGCTCCCTCCCCCGCTTGCGGGGGAGGGCCGGGGTGGGGGCAAGTAGAGATGACCCGCGCCGAATTCCTGCGTTTGCTCGCTGGCGGATTGGGTGGTGCGCTGCTGGCGGGATTGCCGCGTGGCGTGGATGCGGCGACGGCCGACTACGATTTCTGGTTCACCCGCCTGAAGTACGACTCCGGTGACTGGGATGTTGATCAGCGGATGCCATCGAATGTCATCACCGCGCTGATCGATTACACCAACCTGCGCGTGGATCCGAAGGAACATGTCGTGGCGCTGGCCGATCCGGCAATGCTGAGCGCGCCGTTCTGCTACTTGGCCGGGCACAAGCTGGTCGAGTTCAACCCGGCCGAGCGGCGCAATTTCGAAAACTACGTGCGCAATGGCGGTTTCGTCCTGGTCGACGATTGCAACCACGATATCGATGGCCTGTTCGCCAAGTCATTCGAGCAGCAGATGGCGACGATTTTCGGCAACACGGCGTTGAAGAAACTATCAAACCAGCATCCGCTCTATCGCAGTTTCTTCAAGTTCGCCGACGGGCCACCGGCGACCGGGATGGAGCTCAACGGCTGGGGCGATGACCTGGTCCACGACTATCTGAAGGGCATCGACATCGACGGCCGGCTCGGCGTGTTGTACAGCAACAAGGATTACGGCTGCGAGTGGGACTATGACTGGCGCAACAAGCGCTTCCTGGCCGAGGACAACACCCGCTTCGCGGTCAACATCGTCATGTATGCATTGAACGCCTGAACCGGGTGGCGAACTCCGGTACCACAGAATCTGGAATCCCATGAACACCATCAGCGAAACCGACATCCAGCAGCACCTTGAACAACTGGGCCAACTGCGCCGCGCCATCGGCCAGGCCATCGTCGGCCAGAACGAGGTGGTCGAACAACTGCTGATTGGCTTGTTGGCTGGCGGTCACTGCCTGCTGGAAGGTGTCCCCGGACTGGGCAAGACCTTGCTGGTGCGATCGCTGGGACAGGCGTTGGAACTGCAATTCCGGCGCGTGCAGTTCACCCCGGATTTGATGCCCAGCGACATCCTTGGCACCGAATTGCTGGAAGAAGATCATGGCACCGGTCATCGCCATTTCCGTTTCCAGCCCGGTCCGGTATTCACCCATCTGCTGCTGGCCGACGAGCTCAACCGCACGCCGCCGAAAACCCAGGCGGCATTGCTGGAAGCGATGCAGGAGCGCACCGTCAGCTACGCCGGCACCACCCATCAGCTGCCGACGCCGTTCTTCGTGCTGGCGACCCAGAATCCTCTGGAGCAGGCTGGGACCTATCCATTGCCGGAAGCACAGCTGGATCGCTTCCTGCTGCACATCCGGGTCGACTATCCCAGCGAGCAGGAAGAGCACGACATCCTGCTGCAGACCACCGGCAGTACCCATGCCGCGGTGCCGCAGGTGATGCATGCCGATGATGTGATCGCGTTGCAGGCATACGTACGCGACGTGCACTTTGGCGAAGATCTGCTGGCCTGGGTGACCCGGCTGGTGCGCGCCAGTCGTCCAGGCGAATCCGCGCCGCAGGCGGTTCGCAGCTATGTGCGCTGGGGCGCTGGCCCGCGGGCCGGCCAATCGCTGGTGCTGGCGGCCAAGGCGCGCGCGCTGTTGCAGGGCCGGCTGGCCGCTACCCGCGAGGACATCGCTGCATTGGCCGCACCGGTGATGCGTCATCGCCTGCTGCTGTCATTCGCCGCCGAGGCCGAACAGATCGATGCCGATCATGTGATCGCCGAGTTGTTGCGGGCTGTGCCGCTGGACTGATCGCGCCAATGCAGCCGCCGTTGATTCCTGCCGATGTCCGTAGTCGCCTCAAGGACCTGCGCCTGCTGGCGCGGCGTGCTTCCGGCCAGCGCGGGGTCGGCCTGCACCACAGTCGCAGCCGTGGTGCGGGACTGGAATTCGCCCAGTACCGCGGTTACGAACCCGGCGATGAGCTGCGCCAGATCGACTGGAAACTGTATGCGCGTTCGGACCGCTTTTTCGTCCGTGAAGCCGAGCGCGAGAGCCCGCTGACGGTATGGCTGCTGATCGATGGCAGCGCGTCGATGCAACAGATCGAAAGCGGCGACGGTCGCAGCCGTTTGCAGGCGGCGCAGATATTGGCCGCCTGCATTGCCGAGCTGGCGCTGCGCCAGGGCGACCGGTTCGGGTTCATTGGCCTGTGCAGCGACGGCCTGCAGTTGCTCGGCCCTGGTCAGGGTAGCCGCCATCGGGACCGATTGTGGCTGGCATTGCAGCGCATGCGCGCCCACGGCGGTCTGGTCGAAGGCGATCAGTTGTTGCCGGTGTGGCAGCGGATTGCGGCCAATGATCTGGTGATCGCGCTCGGCGACTTCTTCGACGACGCCAGCATCGCATTGTGTGAGCGATTGGCCGCCGCAGGCCGCGAAGTGATCGCGTTGCCGATCCTGAGCAGCGACGAACGCGATTTTCCGTTTCGTGGTGGCCATCTGTTTGTTGATCCGGAAACTGGCGAACAGCTGCCGGGCGATGCCGCCAGCATGCGCGAGGACTACCTGCGCCGGTTCGGCCAAGCGCGACAGGGGTTGCAGGCGCGCTTGCAGGCTGCCGGTATTCGGCATGCCACCTGCTATATGGATCAACCGCTTGATCAACCACTGCGGCAGCTGTTTGCAGGTCGCGCCGGGACCGGGCCCGCATGAGCCTGGCTCTGTTATTACCGGCCGGGTTGGCCGCACTGGCTGCGCTGCTGTTGCCGCTGCTGCTGCATCTGGCGCGACGCAGCCAACAGACGCCGCTGCCGTTTGCGGCGCTGCGCTGGCTGCGACGCAAACCCAGGCCGCGTCGGCAGATACGGTTCGACGAATGGCTGCTGCTGGTCTTGCGCCTGCTGTTGCTGGCACTGCTGGCACTTTGGCTGGCGCGGCCGGTGTTGTCGGGCGCACCGGATCGGCGGCCGTGGGTGGCGGTGGCGCCCGGGGTCGATGCCGGGCAATTGTCGGCGTTGCCGCTGCCGCTGGACGCCCGATTGCATTGGCTCGCGCCACAATGGCCGGCGCTGGCGGATGTACCAACGTTACCGGCGCCCGCCGACGCTGCTTCGATCAGCAGCCTGTTGCGGCAACTGGATCAGGAGCTGCCAGCGGCGACCCCGCTGACCGTGATCGTGCCGTCGGTATTGCAGGGCGTCGATGCGCAAAGGCCACGACTGTCACGCGGGATTGACTGGCGGGTGCTGCCGGGGCAGATGCCTGCTCCAGCCGCAGCGCGTACACGGACGCTGGCGGTGGATCTGCGAGTGGCGCAGGACTGTGGCGACAACTGCGTGCCGGGTGGACGCTATCTGCGTGCGGCGCTGAACGCCTGGCAGACACCTGCAACCCGGCAGAGCGGGTATGCGGCTGGTCACCGTGATGAGCACGCAGCGATCGCGACATCAGCAGGCAAGGAGGTGCCGGCGGACGGCAAGATGGTGTTGTTCTGGTGGTTACCGGATCCGGTGCCGGCTGCTGTGTGGCGCTGGGTCAGTGACGGTGGCAGTCTGGTGTTGCCTTCGACTGTCCAGCTGCCGGTCGCGGCCGCCAAGGGGAAGCAACCGGTGCTTGCGCCAGCCGCGAGCAATGCCGGCGATGGCCAGCCGCTGCTGCAGGCCACCCGCTGGCAACGTGGTCGTGTGCTGCGTTTCAGCCAGCCGCTGCGGCCCTCGTCGATGCCGCAGCTGCTGCAGGCGGAATTTCCAGCGACACTGCGGCAGGCGTTGCAGCCAGAGACCACGGCGCCGTCACGCGTGGCCGCCGACACTTTCAGGCCATTGACCGGTGCCGAGCCGGGGCGGGCGGTTCCACGCGATCTGCGTGACTGGTTGCTGCCGATCATCCTGCTGCTGTTTGCCGCCGAACGGTGGCTGGCAACCCGCCGCTCGCGAGGCGCGGCGCCGTGACGACGCTGCTTCCCAATCCTGTCGATGGCATTGCCCGACGCGTGCGATGGCAGCACGTGGGCATGCTGCTGGGGTTCGCCTTGCCGTGGTGGATTGCCCTGCTGCTGCTTGCACAGCGGTGGGCATCCGTTGCCGTGGTGGCGGTGACCGCCATCGTGCTGTCGCTGATGCTGTTGGCATTGGCAGCATGGCGCTGGCGTTCGCTCGACAGCGGTTGGTTGCGCCAGCAACTCAACCAGCGCTACCCGGCACTGGAGGACAGCGCCGACCTGTTGTTTACGGGCAGCGACACCCTCAATCCGTTGCAACGGCTGCAGCAGCAGCGCCTGCAACAGCGCCTGCGCCAGCAACGTCCGGACCTGCGGCAACGCTGGCCGTTGAAAGCGCTGGCGGTGTCCACGGCATTGGCCGCGGCGGTTGCGGTGGCGGCCTGCTGGCCAGCCACGCCCTCGCTGACGGGCTCGTCATCGTCACCAACCCCGACCCGTCAGCACAGCGCGGCCAAGGAACCGGTCCAGCTGCAGGCTGCGCAGCTGCGGATACAGCCACCGGCCTATACCCATGCCAGGCCGAGCGTGCAGTCGGCGCTGGACGTCAAAGCGGTGAGCGGCACGCAACTGCAATGGCAGCTGCGGTTCTCGCCGCAACCCAGGGTGGCGGCGTTGCAGTGGATGGATGGCAGCCAGCTGCCGTTGCAACGCGACGGTGATCTGTGGCGGGCGCAGACCACATTGAAGCAATCAACGCTGTATCGGGTGATGATTGGCAACGGCGTCAAAGCCGATGGCGTAGTGGCGGGCGGCAAGCGTCAGCGACTGGAAGTGGTGCCGGATCATCCGCCGCGGATCAAGGTACTGCAGCCGGAGCAGAGCCTGAGCCTGGTCAGCCAGGGCCAGCAACAATGGCAGTTGCTGTTCGAAGCTGAAGACGATTATGGCGTGTCCGGCAGCGGACACCTGCGCATCATCCTGGCCCAGGGCAGCGGCGAGAACGTCCGCTTCAGCGAACGCCAGCAGACCATTGCCGGTAGCGGTGATCAGCGCCGCAAGCGTTATTCGCAACAGTTGTCATTCGCCGATCTGGGGTTGAGCGCTGGTGACGAGGTGATCGTGCAGTTGTCGGTCAGCGACAACCGCCAGCCTTCGCCACAGACCGTGCGCAGCCAGAGCCTGATCCTGCGCTGGCCAGCGGATCTGGGGCAGCAGGCCAGCGGCCTGGAAGGCATCGTCAAGCAGGTGTTGCCCGCCTACTTCCGCAGCCAGCGCCAGATCATCATCGATGCCGAAGCGCTACTGAAACAGAAGCCTTCACTGGCGGCGGACAGATTCGTCGAGCGCTCGGACGCAATCGGTGTCGATCAACGGATCCTGCGCCTGCGCTATGGACAATTCCTCGGCGAAGAGTCGGAAGGCAAGCCGATGCTGCCGACCAATGATGCCGACAGTGTTGCTGACGACGAACACGATCACGCGCATGATCACGAGCACGAAACCCACAGCGATGACGCCGATCATGATCCGCACGTCGAGCAGCACGCCACCGCGGGGCATGACGGTCATGATCATGCGGCCAGCGCGGAGGCGCCGGGGCGTGCTGCGTTCGGCAGCGAAACCGACGTGCTGAGTGAGTATGGCCATACCCATGATCACGCCGAAGCCGCGACCTTGCTGGATCCGGAAACGCGGGCGACGCTCAAGCAGGCGCTGGATCAGATGTGGCAGTCGGAGCTGCACCTGCGCCAGGGCGATCCGAAGCAGGCGTTGCCTTATGCCTACAAAGCACTTGGCTTGATCAAGCAGGTCCAGCAGGCCAGTCGCATCTACCTGGCCCGGGTCGGTCCGGAACTGCCACCGATTGATCCGGGCCGTCGCCTCAGCGGCGAGCGCAAGGGGATTGTCCGCCCCAGCCTGCAGTTGACCGCGGTACCCGCCACCGATGAGGCCGTGGTTGCGCTGTGGCAGGCATTGGCGCAGTCGCCGTCAACCGCTAACCAGGCAGATCTGCAACAACAACTGGATGCGCTGCAGCGCTGGCTGCGTCAACCGCAAACCGCTGTCGCCGATCCGTTGTCGGTGCACGCCGCGCTGGAGCGGGTGCGCGAGCAGCCGGGCTGCGCTGCCTGCCGACAGCAATTGCGTGCGCAGTTGTGGTCGTTGCTGGCGCTGCCGGCGGCGCAGGTCAGTCGCCGCGCCGCCGCGGACGCACAAGGCCGCGCTTACCTGCGGGCATTGCAGGAAGGTCCTGCAGCAAAGGATGGCCAGCCATGAACATGCCAATGCCGGCCAGCGCGGCGATTGCCATGGCCGCCCTGCTGCTGCTCAGTGTTCTGTCCTGCGTGCGGATCGGTTACTGGCAATGGCGCGCCGGGCCCACGCAACGCGCGCGCCACTGGCGAGTGGCATTGCTGTTGCTGCTGCAGCCATTGCTGGCCGGCCTGCTGTACCTGGCCTTGTTTCCGCCGGACATCGCGACCCGCGCCGGACATATGCGGGTATCGACCGCACATGCTGACGCAGTGCAGTCATCGAGCCGCGACACTGGCGCTGGAGAAGTGCGGGTGGCGTTGCCAGAGGCCGGACCGGACAGCGCGGCAAAACGTTTCCCGGATCTGGCCAGTGCGTTGCGCGCGTATCCGGGCACCTCCAGCATCAGCGTCGTCGGTGACGGACTGATCGCTCGCGACCGTGATGGCTGGCAACCGCTGTCATTGCAGTTGCAGGTGCCGCCATTGCCGAATGGCATCGATGCGCTGCAACTGCCGCCCGCGTTGGCGGCGGGCGGACGGTTCGTGGTCAGCGGCCATGCCAGCACGCGCGCAGCGGCAGTGTTGCAGCTGCGCGATCCCGGCGGACACCTGGTCGACCGGCAAACGCTGCCGCGCAGCGGTCATTTCCAGTTACATGGGGTGGCCCGCAGCACCGGTCGCATGTTGTTCGAGCTGCGCCTGCTCGACGACAAAGGCCAGCGCATCGAACAGCTGCCGGTTCCGCTGCAGGTGCTGCCATACCGGCAACCGCGGGTGCTGCTGCTGGCCGGCGCCGCCAATCCGGAATTGAAATACCTGCGGCGCTGGGCCAGTGATGCCGGCATTGACCTGCAGGTTCGGATCGATGCCGGCGGCGGTGCGCAACTTGGCGATGCGACGGTGCGGGTCGATCGCGAGGGTTTGAAGGCCTTCGATCTGCTGATCATCGACGACCGCGCCTGGTCGCAGCTCGGTGCTGGCGCGCGTGCCGCGATCAACCAGGCCGTATCCGAAGGCATGGGCTTGTTGCTGCGGGCGACCGCGGCGCTCACCGCAGCGCAGCGACAGCAATGGCAAGCGCTGGGATTGCCGGTCACCGGCAATGGCGCCGTCATCGACCGCGTCCGTCTGGCGCCGGATGCGGACATGGCGACGACCGACGACGCGGCAAACTCGGCCGCTCAAGCCTCATCGTTGAGCGTGCGCCGGCTGCGCCTGCCAAGTGATGACAGCGTGCCGTTGCTGGCTGGCGACAAGGGCCAGGTGCTGGCAGCCTGGCGCGCGCACGGCCAGGGCAGGGTTGCGCTGTGGCCATTGAGCGATACCTTCACCCTGGTGCTGGCGGGGCATGGTGATCGCCATGCACGCCTGTGGAGCGAAGCGCTGTCCACGCTGGCGCGGGTCGACAAGTCGCAAGCGTCAGCGGCGGCGAACGAGCCGATCTGGCAGGGCGATCGCATCGCCCTGTGCCAGCTCGGCGACGATGCCCGGATCACCGACCCCACCGGTGCGGCCACACGGTTGCTGATCGATCCCGTCACCGGCACTCGTCGTTGCGCCGGCTATTGGCCGCAACAGGCCGGTTGGCATGTGTTGCGTCAGGGCAAGGATGAGCAGGCTTTGTTTGTCTATCCAGCCGACAGCGGCACCACCTTGCAGCGCGCGCGGGTGCAACAGGCCAGCGCGCAACTGGCATCATTGCCTGCCGCCGCAGCCACTGCCGGCGCAGGCAAACCGCAGCCGGGCAATCCCTGGCCGTGGTGGCTGGCCTGGCTGTTGCTGGCCGCGCTGGGCTGGTGGTTCGAGCGCAGCCGGTTTGGCCGGCGCTTGCCGCAGTCATAGCGCTTGGATTATCGAGTGCCACCACCGCAGAACAAAAAAAGACCCCGCTTCAGGCGGGGTCTCTTGTTTCATGCAGGCTCGGCCATCAACGGCGGAAGCCACCACCCCTGAAGCCGCCACCGCGGAAACCACCGCCGCCATGGAAGCCACCGGCCGGACGTGCGCCGAGGTTGCCGCGATAGCCGCCCACCGGACGTGATTGTGGCCGCTGGTATTGCTGCTGGCGCTGGTAGGGTGACGGCCGCGCCAGTTCACCCTGCAGCCGCTGTTCGCCACGATCACGGGCGATGCGGTCACGATCCAGATTGCCGGCCTGTGCCGGCAGGGTGGCCGAACCGTTGCGGTCCGGACGCGTCACCTGCTGCCAGTTGCCATCATTGTAGCGGTAGACGTTGCCATCCTTGCCGGCAAACACGTTGTCGTTGATCTTGACCGCGCCGCCGCTATTCAGGGTGCCGCTGTCGGCGTTGTAGTGGAAACCACCGGCGCCGGCGGCATCGACCCGCGCGCCATCGCTGTTGAAGGCACCGGCGCCGGCGGCACCGGCCGGGCCGGAGACAGCGGCGCCGCGCTCATTGGTGATGCGTCCGGTATTGGTGTTGACCACGCTGCGATTGCCCGCTGCGCCGGCGCGCCCGGTATAGGCATTGCTGGCCGCAACCGCGCCACCGGACACCACCCGCCCGGTCTGCGGGTTGTAGCGGATGCCCTGCGCGCCGGCCCGGGTGGTGCCGGTGTAGACGTTGGTATTGATGCCGGCCCTGCCGATGCCTTGGCCGCCGGTGCGTTCGTTGTAGAAGCCACCGCGTGCCGCGCGGCCGTAGTTGCCGGTCCACGGATTGGCCCAGGCGGCGGCGGTGCCGCGCACGGCGGCATTGCCCCAGTGACCGTAGACATTCCAGGCCGCGGCGCCGCCGCCCCACCAGCCCCACGGATAGGCCGGTCCGTACCACGGACCCCACCACGGGCTGTACGGTCCGTACCAGCCGGCGTAGAAGCCCCAGCCCCAGCCGAAGGTCCAGCCGACCCAGGGATTCCAGCCGAAGTACACGCCCATGCCGTAAGTTGCCGGGCAGCCGTACCAGTACGCGCCCAGCCACGGGTCGCAGCCATAGCCGGTGCCGTAGACGACCACGTCGTTGTTGACCACGGTGCCGTAATAACCCGGCGTGTAACCGACGTAGACCACATCGTCGGTGCTGCCGTAGACACGCACGTAGGTGACGTAATGCAGCGGCGAACTGGTCGGGATGGTGTAGATCACCTGCGGCACGCTGTCGGCCACCGACCACGGGCCGGTCGCGGCGGCGGCGGCGAACCATACGCCTTTGTCGACCGCGTAGAAGTGCTGGCCATCGACCCGGATCACCGGCACCGGCGTGTTCCAGGCGTATTGCAGCGCGGTGCCGGCAATCGGCTTGAACTCCGGCTTGCCGTCGTAGGGCACATCGAGTTTCGGACCATTGCGGTCGACGCTGGCGGTCTGCGGAATGCTGTTGGCGATCAGCGCCTCGCGTGATTCCGGGGTGCCGGGAATCGACGCCAGCACGCCACTCTTCTCGCTGTCGGCGGGAATCTTGCTGAAGTCGGCCGGCAGCGCACTGGCGGCCACGTGTTGCCATGGCCCCTGGCTGCTGGCGGCGGAGAACCAGCGCCCGGAGACCAGCGCGTACCAGCTGTAGTCCTGGGCGGCATCGACAAAGACATCGGCGCCGGTGTTGTCGACATAGCTGAGGCGGGTGCCGGCGATCTCGCTGAAGCTGGGTTCGCCCTGGGTGGTGATCAACTCGGCCGGATGGCTGCGCACGCTGATGTCGGGCAGTTGCCCGCTGGCGAAGGCCTGCTTGAGGTCATCCGGGGCCTGTTCCAGGGTATCGACCTGCTGCGCAGCGACTGCCTGCTGCATCGCCTTCTGCAAGGCGGCATCGACGTTGCCGGCGGCGCTCCATGGTCCCTGCAACGCGGCGGCGCTGGCCCAATGGCCGGCCAGGTACAGGTAATAGCGGTTGTCCTGCTTGAGCAGCAGTGAGCGGCTGTTGATGATCCGTTCGACCCCGCCGCCGGCCGCGCGCAGGGTCGGCGTGCCATCAATCTGCACCAGCACCGCCGGTGCCTGGCGGAAGATGATCTCCGGCGGCTGGTTGCTGACCGGCAGTGAGGTCTGCCGGCTGTCGATGGCCGACAGAGCCAGTGACGACTCCAGCTGATCCAGTGACACCGTCAGCGTCTTGCCCGGCTGCAAAGTGCTCTTGACCAGTTGCAGATAGCTGGCTTCCTTGTCCTTGGCGGTCGGGAAGCTGACCGGGCCCAGCTGCAGATCGCTGAGCACCACCGCGCGCGCCTCCTTGTCTATCTGGGTGCGGGCGCTGAACTGCACCACCCCGTAATCAAATGCGTCCTGCTGCTTGCCCTGGGCATCGGCGTGGCTGCCGGTGGCGACCGACAGCACGAAACGGCCCTTCAGCTGATCGTCCTGCCACTGGTCGTACTGCGGCTGGTGGATGCTGAAATCACTGCCGCCCTGCTGGAACTGGCGCGGGAACGGGCGGGCATCGATATGGACGTCGGCGTTGTCGGCAGTAGCCGCAGTCGCCGTGGCGGGCGTGGCGCTGCTGGCATTGGCGACACTGGCGGTGGCTGGGGCCGGATCAGTCGCGCAGGCCGACAGCCACAGGCTGGCACCCAGCAGGCTGACGACAAGGGGATGGAACTTCATGGCAACACTCCTTTTGCGGGGAAGCCGGCCGGCGCCCGCTGGCGCCCGACCTTGGTGGCCCGGCCATCATAACCATCGGCAGGTGAGCGGCAAGGTGATGGCCGGCAGCAGCGTGGGCGGATTCGTGCGGCGTCTGTCGCGGCGACCTGGCGGGCAGATCCGCTGGTCGACGGCCCGCGGACGCGGTCGGTTGCGCGGCCGGGCAGAGGCCGCCGGAAACGACTTTCTCACAGCCCTGTTCAGCAAGCGGTTAATCAAAATTCCAAGCAATTCATGACTTTGTCGCGGTTCTGTCATCACTCTGTGATGGAGCTGGCATGCGTTGTCATCAAGTTTTCAAGCCGGTCGAGGCAGACGGAGCGACGTTGGAGGGGAGAGGTGCGGCATCGGACGGCCGCCAGTGACCACCCCCCATTCATCCAACCGAGAGCCAACATGCCCCGTAAGCCAACTGCCCAACACCTGCGCCGCCGCGTGCTGACCGCCGCCCTGCTGTCCGCCATGTCACTGCCATTGTACGCCGGCACCAGCTGCCAGCTGGTGGACGAGAACGGTAATCCCGTCGCCGTCGACAGCACCGCCGCCGGCGCCGATGCGCTGGCCTGCGGTCCGGGCGCCCAGGCCAACGGCGACGCATCCATCGCCACCGGTGCCGAGGCCAAGGCCGATGGCAAGAACGCGACCGCGGTCGGTTCGTGGGTGGACCTGGACGGCGACGGCCTGGTTGACGCCAATGAGATCACCTGGGCCGCCGGCGCCGGTTCGACCGCGCTGGGCGCCGCCGCCCAGGCCGTCGGTGCCAACGCCACCGCCATCGGCGTGAATTCGGTGGCAGGCCAGGACAACAGCATGGCCATCGGCAACCAGAGCAAGACCCAGGCAGTGAAGACGACCACGGTCAAGACCACCGTCTTCAACAACCCGACCCAGCCGGACCCGGCGACGACCACCACCGACACCGTGGCGGCCACCGGTAACAACGGTGGCAGCGTGGCATTGGGCAATGGCGCTCGTACCAACGGCGCCAACAACCTTGCCTTCGGCTCCGGGGCATCGGTTGAACAGTCGACGATGACGACCACGTCGACCACCGCCGCCGGTGTCACCACGCTGGTGACCACCACCGTCACCGGCGCCAACCAGAATGGCATTGCCATGGGCAATGGCGCCCGCGCCAACGGTAACGGCACCATCGTCATTGGTACCGGCGCCAAGGCTGAAGCCAAAGTAGGCAACTGGCTCTACCAGTACGGCGACAACAATATCACCTACGACTATCGCCCAGCGACCAACTCGGTTGTGGTCGGCAATGCCGCATCCTCTCAAGGCACCGGCAACGTGGTTATCGGTGCGAGTGCTACGACACTGGGCGATCGTGTCCTCGGGCTTTATGACGAACGCGGCGTCCCGATTCTGGATGCGGACGGACATAAGCAGCTCGGTGTGATTTACAAGGACCAGAACAACACGGTGGTCGGTAACAGCGCGGCAGCCGTCAGCGGGACCGGCTCGGCATTTGGCTACAGTGCCACCGCCTATGGCCCTGGCAGCACCGCGATTGGTAATTTCACCTACTCGGTCGGAACCAATTCAACGGCAGTGGGCGGTTTCCTTGATATCGATCTCGCCAGGGGCAATGCTCCCAAAGCACCCCGTCTGAGCAGCTCCTATGGCCGTGCGGCTTCTTTGGGTTATGGCTCGCAGGTGTTCGGTGGTGGCGCCAGCGGCTGGGGCAACTATGACACCGCAATTGGCCCGGCGGCACGAACCGCGGGCGGTGACAGCGCGATCACTGACCCGTATTGGAACACCTACAACGATACCGATCCGACCGTGGTCAACGGCAACGTTGCAGTTGGCTTCCGCTCGTATGCAGCGGGCCACGCCAGCATCGCAATTGGCCTGGACAGCCTGACCCACGATGCATTCTCGGTGGCCATCGGCAACGCCAGCATCGCTTATGGCCGTTACGGGATGGCCTTCGGGGACAACTCGCTGGCCACCTACGATGATGACATCGCCTTTGGCCATGGCGCTGAGGTCTGGGGTGGGTGGGGCACTGGCAATACGGCCATCGGTACCGGAGCCAAGATTGGCGAGGACCGGGGCGATACCTTCAGCAATGCGTTGGCCATCGGTACCCAGTCGTACGTCAATGGTGAGCAGGCCATTGCCATCGGATCCGGAGCCCAGGCCACCGCTGCGAATGCAATCGCCAGCGGTTCCAGTTCCATCGCATGGGCAGACGGCGCGGCCGCCTATGGCAATGCCGCTCAGGCAATGGCTGATTCGGCCTCTGCGTATGGCAACGGCAGCGTGGCTGACATGAGCAATGCCACCGCATTGGGTGCTTACGCCTATGCGGGTGGTGAAGCCAGCCTGGCCGCCGGTACCAGTGCGTTCGCTCTCGGTGCCAACAGCGTGTCCCTGGGTTACAACAGCATCGCCCTGGAAGACGATTCGGTGGCGCTGGGTGCGTACTCGGTCGCTGACCGGGCCAACACGGTGTCGGTGGGTTCGGTGGGTTACGAACGCCAGATCACCAATGTGGCGGCCGGTACCGACGACACCGATGCGGTGAACCTGGCGCAATTGAACAACGCACTGGTCGCGGTCGGCGCCGATGGCGTGGCCCAGCTCAATGGCGTGGCCTCCGCATTCGGTGGTGGCGCTACCCTGGACGTGAACGGCATGCTGTCAGCGCCAAGCTACATGTTGGGCGGAGCCACCTACGGCAACGTGGGTGATGCATTCGCAGGCGTGGACAGCCTGATTGGCAAGATCAACTCGACGTACGACGGTCTGGCCGCACGGGTGACCACGCTGGAAAACGCACCGTCGGGTAATCCGGCAAGTGGTGGCGTGCCACGCGGTGGCGGCAAGGGCCTGGCGATGGGTGACGGCAGCATGGCAACCGACGGACGGGACACCGCCATCGGCAATGGTGCGGTCATCGGCGCCGACGGCAGCACCGCCGTCGGTGACAACGCCAGCATCAGCGCCGCCGGCACCAACTCGGTTGCAGTAGGCGCCGACAGCAGCGTCACCGCCGCCAGCGGTACCGCGGTGGGCCAGGGCGCGTCGGTCACCGCCGCCAATGCAGTGGCCATCGGCCAGGGCTCGGTTGCCAGCGAAGCCAACACCGTGTCGATGGGTTCGACCGGCCACGAACGCCGGGTGACCAATGTCGCCGCCGGCACCGCCGCCACCGATGCCGCCAACGTCGAACAGATGCAGGCAGGCGATGCCGAGACCCTGACCGCGGCCAACAGCTACACCGACAGCACCGCCACCCAGACCCTGACCAGCGCGAATGCCTACACCGATTCCAAACTGCAATCGTGGGATGACAGCTTCAGCCAGCTCAACCAGTCGATCGATCATCGCCTGGCCGAGCAGG
Source organism: Pseudoxanthomonas dokdonensis (assembly GCF_001431405.1). Lineage (GTDB taxonomy): Bacteria > Pseudomonadota > Gammaproteobacteria > Xanthomonadales > Xanthomonadaceae > Pseudoxanthomonas_A > Pseudoxanthomonas_A dokdonensis. The sequence continues at coordinate 187,736 of NZ_LDJL01000001.1, read as the reverse complement.
ACCAGCGCATCGACCGTCAGGGCGCGATGAGCTCGGCGATGATGAACATGGCGATCAACGCCGCCAATGGCCGCAGCGCACGTGGCCGCGTGGCCGTCGGTGCCGGTTGGCAGAACGGCGAAAGCGCATTGTCGGTGGGCTACGGCAAGCAGATTGGCGAGCGCGCCAGCATCAGCATCGGCGGCGCGTTCTCCGGCGATGACACCTCCGCCGGCGTCGGTTTCGGCATCGATCTGTAACACCCATCAAGACCTGAACCGGGGTGCCGCAACGGTGCCCCGGCACTTCACACCTTTCTTAGGAATCACGACATGGTTATCCGCAAAACCGCCCTCAGCCTGATCCTGGCCGGCATCTGCGCCCCGGCGATGGCCGCCGGCGCCCGCATCGATTACAGCGCACTGGACGATGCCACCCTCAGCAACACTCCGCGCTTCATCGTCAAGTACAAGGACGGCAGCAGCGCCAGGACCCAGGCTGTCGCCCGCCAGAAATCACTGGACGCGGTGGCGACCCGCGCGCTGCCAATCTTCGGTACCCAGAGCACTGCCAAGGGCAAGGCCGCCGGCCTCAGCCTGACCAGCCTGCGCAGCACCGGCCGGGGCATGAACGTGGTTCGCGCATCACGCAAGATGACCCGCGCCCAGGCGCAGAGCCTGATGCAGACGCTGGCCGCGGACCCGAATGTCGAATACGTCGCCGTCGATGGCCGCGTGCACGCCGATGCCCTGCCCAACGATCCGTATCTGACCCAGTACCAGCAGTGGCATTACGGCACCGGTGCCGGTGGCGCACGGGTGACCGAAGCCTGGAAGCAGAGCACCGGCGAAGGCGTGGTGGTGGCGGTGATCGACACCGGCGCAACCCATCATCCGGATCTGGTGGCCAACCTGCTGCCCGGTTACGACTTCATCACCGACAGCTTTGTTTCCCGCCGCGAAAACGATGAGCGTGTGGCCGGTGGTTGGGATCTGGGTGACTGGAACGTGGCCAACGAGTGCTACTCGGGCCAGGCCGCCAAGGACAGCAGCTGGCACGGTACCCACGTCTCCGGCACCATCGCCGAAGTCACCAACAACAACGCTGGCGGCGCCGGCATCGCCTACAACGCCAAAGTGGTGCCGGTGCGTGTGCTCGGTCGCTGCGGTGGTTACGATTCGGACGTCGCCGATGCGATCATCTGGGCCGCCGGCGGCAGCGTTGCCGGCGTGCCGGCCAACCCCAATCCGGCCGAAGTGCTGAACCTCAGCCTGGGTTCGGACCAGTTGTGCCCGCAGGTCATGCAGGACGCCATCAACACCGCGGTATCGCTGGGTGCGACGGTCGTGGTTGCGGCCGGCAACGACAATGGCGATGCCGCGCAGCATTCGCCGGCCAGCTGCAGCAACGTAGTGACCATTGGTGCGACCAGCAAGACTGGCCAGCGCGCCGGCTACTCCAACTACGGTGCCACCGTCGATCTGTCGGCACCGGGTGGCGGTGGCGGCGGCGCTGACGACGTGGTCTGGTCGACCGTCAACGCCAGCACCACCAGCGAAGGCGACCCCGCTTTCGGCGGCATGGCCGGCACCTCGATGGCGACCCCGCACGTGGTCGGCGTGGTCGCGCTGATGCAGTCGGTGGCGCCCAAGCCGTTGAGCCCGTCGCAGGTCGAAGGCCTGCTCAAGGCCACCGCGCGTCCGTTCCCGGTCAAGGTCGACAAGGTCATCGGTTCGGGCATCCTCAATGCCGAACTGGCGGTGCAGAAGGCGGCGACCTTCGGCCAGCCGATCAGCGCCAATCCGCTGGCCAGCGGCATTGCCACGGCGGTGCCGCCGCTGGCTGCCGGTGAAAGCCAGATCTTCGGCATCAAGGTGCCCGAAGGCGCGACCCGCCTGGATCTGCTGACCTACAGCGGCCGCGGCACGGTGACCCTGTACAGCCAGTACGAAAGCGAACCGTACCCGACCTCCAACGTCGGTTCCTCGGTCCGCCCGGGCACCAACCAGACCATCACCATCAACAGCCCCGCCGCCGGTACCTATTACGTCAAGGTCACCGCCACCGCTGCTGCCGCTGGTGTGCTGATCCGCGCGACCGTGCGCTGATCGGCGATGAAGCAACGCAGTACCGATCGGGGGCCATGGCCCCCGATCGCCTTCACTCGGAGTCGTGTCATCAAGTCGCAGATTCGCATTCCAGCCAGCTTGCTGCTGGCGGCCGTGGCTGCCAGCTGCCAACGCGGTACCGATACCCCTGCCACGGCTTCGCCCACTCATCCGGCCGCGAGCGCGGTCCAGCAGGCGGTACGGCTGCGCGCCGCCGACGCCGGCGCGGCGGTCCAGTTGATGGTCGGCCAGACGCTGCGGGTGGAACTGGATACCAGCCCGGCCAGTGGCTATGCCTGGGAACTGGACGGCGACCTGCCACCCGGCCTGAGCATCGAAACCGATCCCGGTGCCGGTCCGCTGCAATCGAAGATGCCCGGCCCCGCCGCCGGCACCCATCAGATCTGGAATTTCCGCGCCACCCGTCCGGGACGGGTACGCCTGCGTTTTCTCTATCGCCGTGCCTGGGAGCGCGCCGACCAGGCCGCCCGCAGCGCCGCCTTCGAAGTCGGAGTGCGGCCACAATCGTGACCGCCAGCGCATGCAATGCGGGGTCTGCCGCACATGCCGGGCAAATCGCTTAAGATGGATTGGCAGCCTGATGCATGGTGATGTCAGGGCGGAAATGAAAGGCAGATTTTGCGCATGCGCCTACCGCGGTACCGGTTTGGCGAGTTTGAACTGGACCCCGCTTCACGCGAACTCTCGCGCAATGGCGAACGGGTGGCGCTGCCGCCCAAGTCGTTCGAATGCCTGACCTACCTGCTGGCCAATCGCGAGCGGGCGGTGGGTCGCGATGAACTGATTGCCGCGGTCTGGGGCCGGGTCGAAGTCAACGACACCGTAGTCGCGCAGACGCTGTTGCGCGCACGCAAGGTGCTGGATGATTCCGGCGAACGCCAGGGCATGATCCGGACCGTGCCGCGCTTCGGCTACCGCTGGGTCGCGCCCGTCGAGGAAATCCAGCAAAGCGATGCCACCGATAGCGCCGAGGCGGACGAAGCCGCGCCGGACAGTGGGGCCGATGGCACCCAGGTGGCAGTTGCCGTGCCGGTATCCACGCTCGAGGTCGCCAGGCAGGCGCCAGCGGCAGCCACTGATGCCACCATCGGCAGCCCCCGGCGTGACGCGCCACCACGCACGCGGTTGTCGCGTTGGTGGTGGCTGCTGCCGGTGATGGTACTGGTGCTGGCCGTTGGCGGCTGGTGGTGGTGGGCCAGCCATCGTGCCGAAGCACCGATGGCCGGATCGGCTACCGAAGATCTGGTGGTGGTGCTGCCAGTAACGGTGACGCCGGCCAATGGCGAGAACGCCTGGGTAAGATTGGGGGCGATGGACTACATCGCCAGCCGCCTGCGTCGCGCCGGCCTCAAGGTGCTGCCCAGCGACCAGACCCTGCACCTGAGCACCCGCTTCGGCGACACCGCCAACTTCAGCGATGACGATTGGCAGCAACTGCAGCAGGACACTGGCGCACGCTGGATCCTGACCCCGCAGGCCGAGCACATGCGTGGCGGTTGGACGCTGCGCCTGGAAACCCGCAGCAACGACGGTATCCATGCAATCAAGGCCGAGGCGGCGACGCCTCTGATGGCCGCCGCCCAGGCCACCGATTCATGGTTGCGACGGCTGGACCGGGCCACGCCGGCCGGCGAACGCCTGCCCAGCCCGTTGACCGAGCGGGTCCAGCAGGTCGATGCCGAACTGCTGGCCGGGCAGGTCAACGCCGCGCGCGAACTGATCGAGCGCGCGCCAGCCGCGCAACGCCGGGATCCACGCCTGCGCGTACGCGAAGGCCAGCTCGAATACCGCGCCGGCCACCTCGGCCAGGCCGAGGACATTTTCCAGCGCCTGTTGAGCATGCAGCCGGACATCGCGCCTGACATCCGTGCCCGCGCGCTGATGGGCCAGGGCGCCATTGCCATTCGCAACCGCGATTTCGCCAGCGCTGAAGCCGGCTACACCGCCGCCCTGCAGATTCTGGAACAGGACAGCGGCCAGGAAGCGCCGGCGATGCTCGGCAACGCCTACAACGGCCGCGGCGTGGCCCGGGTCAACCAGGGCAAGATGGCCGAAGCGGTCAGCGACATGGGCCGTGCCCGTATCGCGATGCAGCGTTCCGGTGATTTTGTCGAAGCGGCGATGGTGGGCAGCAACCTGGGCAGCATCGAGGTCATGCGCGGCCATTATCCGCAGGCGCTGCAGGAGTTTGATCGCGCCATTGCGGTGTTTGATCGGTTCGACGTGCACGACTATCTGGCCGCCACGTTGACCGCCAAGGCCGAGAGCCAGTTGAACCTGGTCCAGCCGGAGGAGGCTCTGGCCACCATCGATCGCACCGATGCGCTGATCGGCAGCCTGGAAGATCCGTATCTGGCCAACCGCATCCGCGTGGTCAAGACGCGGGTGCAGCTGGCCAACGGCCGGCTGGAGGATGCGGCCAACGGCATCGCCCGCCTGCAGGGCAGTGACGGCAACCTGGACCCCAGCGTGCTGCAGGAACTGCGCCTGCGCCTGTTGTCAGCCAGGGGCGATGGCAACGCCGCCGCCGCGTTGATGCGGCAACTGCCGGCGGCCGACACCTCATTGACGGCCGGGCTGGCGCTGGCGGCAATCCAGATAGCCCTGCGTGAAGGCGATGCCGGCAACGCCCGCGCCTGGCAGCAGCGTTGGCTGGCCGGCAGCGATCACGGCGATCCGGAGAGCGCCACCGAGAGCGCGATCATTGCCGCGATGCTGGCCCAGGCCGGCGGCGACAACGCCAGCGCGCTGCGCCAGGCACGTGCCGCTGCCGCCACGGCCGACAGCATCGCCAGCCCGGAACTGCGCGTGCAGCTGGGATTGCTGCAGGTGGACTTGTTGATGCGCAGCGGCAATGCCGACGGCGCCGCCGCGATCCTCGGCGACCTGGATTCCTTCGCCTCGCGGGACTACCGGGTGGCCTGGGCGATGCTGGCGCTGTACCGCAGCATCGACGACCCCGGCATGATCGACAGCGCCCAACGCCGCCTGCAGAGCCTGCGCGGCGAACGCGACATCAACGTGCAGCCGTTGTTGTGACGCAAGCAGCCAGCAGCCACTGATTCTGTGTGTCCAGCAAGCGGCAGTAAAGCATCGGCCTGCATGGATCACTCCCTCCTCCGCTTGCGGGGGAGAGCCTGCCCCGTACTCGATACGGGGGCTGGGGTGGGGGCATCAACAGCCAACACGGCTACTGAGCGCCGGATCAGCGACCAACATGCCGATTTTGCATGGCACCAAGGTCTGCAATCCAATCTGCATCAATCGGCAATCGGCAAGGCCAGGGTTTCCTTGACCTCTTCCATGACGATGTAGCTCTTCGATTCGCGCACGTTGGGCAGGGTCAGCAGGGTGCTGCCAAGCAGCTTGCGGTAGCTGGCCATTTCCGAGATGCGGGCTTTGATCAGATAGTCGAAGTCGCCGGAGACCAGATGGCATTCCAGCACGTTGGGCAGCCTCAGCGCGGCGCGGCGGAATTCCTCGAAGATGTCGCCGGACTTGTAGGTCAGGCTGATCTCGACGAACACCAGCATCGTCGCCTTGACGTGTTGCGGGTTGAGCCGCGCGTAGTAGCCGGTGATGACGCCGTCGCGTTCCAGCCGCCGCACCCGCTCGGTGCAGGGCGTGGTCGACAGGCCCACCCGTTCGCCCAGTTCGGTGAACGAAATCCGCCCTTCCTGCTGCAGTACCCGCAGGATGTTGCGGTCGATCTTGTCCAGCTCGCGGCGTCGCTCGTTCATGGCCTCTCCGGCAAACACGGATGTGACAGGCAAATTCACCTGAACATCCAGAAACTTCAGAAAATATAACTGCAATCACATCCATATACTGCGCGCTTCTTCCAATGCCTGCCAGCAAAAGCAGGCAAATCTCTGGCGAGGCGGTCATGAAGGTGATGGTGTTGGGCGCAGGGGTCATCGGCACCTGCAGCGCGTGGTATCTGGCCCAGGCCGGATTCGAGGTGACCGTGGTCGATCGCCAGTCCGGCGCGGCGGCCGAAACCAGCTATGGCAACGCCGGCCAGATTTCGCCCGGCTATGCCTCGCCGTGGGCCGCGCCCGGGGTACCGTTGAAAGCGCTGAAGTGGCTGTTCTCCAGGCATGCGCCGCTGGCGATCAAGCCCGGCCTGGACCCGCAGCAGTACCTGTGGCTGGCGCAGATGCTGCGCAACTGCACTGCCGACCGCTACGCCATCAACAAGGCGCGGATGGTGCGCCTGTCCGAATACAGCCGCGACAGCCTCAATCAACTGGCTGCCGAGACCGGCATCGACTATGAAGGCCGCCAGCTTGGCACCATCCAGCTGTTCCGCACCCAGGCGCAGCTGGACGATGCGGCCAAGGACATCGCCGTGCTGCGCCAGTACGGCGTGCCGTTCGAACTGCTGGATCGCGCCGGCGTGGTTGCCCATGAGCCTGCGCTGGCCAATGCCTCGGCCGCGCTGGTCGGCGGCCTGCGCCTGCCCAATGATCAGACCGGCGACTGCAACCTGTTCACCCAGCGGCTGGCGGCGCTGGCGCAGCAGGCAGGCGTGGAGTTCCGTTTCAACCAGGACATCGAATCGATCCATGGCGATGGCGGCCGCATCACCGGCGTGCGCATCAACGGCCGGCTGGAAACCGCTGATCGCTACGTGCTGGCGCTGGGCAGCTATTCGCCGCGGCTGCTGGCGCCGCTGGGTATCCGCCTGCCGGTCTATCCGCTGAAGGGGTACTCGCTGACAGTGCCGATCACCGATGCCGCCGCCGCGCCCACGTCGACCATCCTGGATGAAAGCTACAAGGTCGCGATCACCCGTTTCGACAACCGCATCCGGGTTGGCGGCATGGCCGAAGTATCCGGTTTCGACACCTCGCTGCAGCCGCGCCGCCGCGCGACCCTGGAGAAAGTGGTCAACAATCTGTATCCGCAGGGTGGCGACCTGGCCCAGGCCAGCTTCTGGACCGGGCTGCGCCCGGCAACGCCGGACGGCACCCCGGTGGTCGGCGGCACTTCGTTGCCGAACCTGTTCATCAACACCGGCCATGGCACGCTTGGCTGGACCATGGCCTGCGGTTCCGGCCGCTACCTGGCCGATCTGATGGCGCAGCGGCAGCCGCAGATCAGCAGCGAAGGCCTGGACATCTCCCGCTACCATAGCCATCGCGGCAACACGCCGAGCCAAACGCCAGAACCATGCGCCCAGCCCGCGCGCTGATCGATCTTTCCGCGCTTCGCCACAACTACCGTCTGGCCCGCCGCCTGGGTGGCGGCAAGGCACTGGCCGTGGTCAAGGCCGACGCCTATGGCCACGGCGCGGTGCGCTGCGCGCAGGCGTTGCAGGGCGAAGCGGACGGCTTCGCGGTGGCCTGCATCGAAGAGGCACTGGCCCTGCGCGAAGCGGGTATCAGCGCTCCGATCCTGTTGCTGGAAGGGTTCTTCGAAGCCAGCGAATTGCCACTGCTGATCCAGCACGAGCTGTGGTGCGTGCTGCATTCGCAGTGGCAGATCGATGCGCTGGAAGCCGCGGCGACAAGCGCATACATGAGCGGCAAGCGCTTGAAAGTCTGGCTGAAGATGGACACCGGCATGCATCGTCTGGGCCTGTCGCCTGGCGAATACGCCACCGTTTGGCAGCGTCTGGCCGCCATGGCGCATGTGCAACTGATGGTGGCGATGAGCCACTTCGCCCGCGCTGACGAACCCGATTGCCCGCGCACCGCCGAGCAGGCCGCCAGCTTTGTCGACAGCGTGCAGCTACTGGCCGGCGCTGCCGGCCCGGCGCTGAGCCTGTCCAATTCCCCCGCTTTGCTGGCCTGGCCGCAGCTGCGCAATGACTGGGCACGACCGGGCCTGATGTTGTACGGCGCCAGTCCGTTGGCTGGCGACGACGTGCGCGCGTCGCAACTGCAGCCGGTGATGACACTGGAATCGCGGGTCATCGCCGTGCGCACCCTGGATGCCGGCGAACCGATCGGCTACGGCGGTCGCTTCGTCACCGATCAACCGACCCGGGTCGGCGTGGTGGCGATGGGCTATGCCGATGGCTATCCGCAGTTCGCACCCAATGGCACGCCGGTGTCGATTGATGGCCGCAATGGTTGCGTGATCGGGCGGGTGTCGATGGATATGCTGACCGTCGACCTGAGCGACCATCCGCAAGCCGGTGTTGGCAGCGTAGTCAGGCTATGGGGCGAGGGCGCGCCCACGGCGGCGCAACTGGCCGCCCAGTGCGGCACCAGCGCCTACCAGCTGCTGTGCGGACTGAAACGGGTGCCACGGGTTTACCTGGGCGGTTAACGCGGTGTGCCGGCTTTTGAATGCTTTAGCTTGCCGCCAGCCCCCACCCCAGCCCTCCCCCGCAAGCGGAGGAGGGAGCAGTTCAAGCGCGGAATTTATGCCCATGTTCTGTGCCTTCACTGCATGCGAGGGTGAGATCACTTCCCATCCATATCAGTTTTCTGCTCCCTCCTCCGCTTGCGGGGGAGGGCTGGGGTGGGGGCAAAACCAAGCCAGTCACCATCAACCAGGTACCGCTGTGGCAGCGCAAACCCACCCGCAGCCAGGCAACGCTTGAGCCCCGCCGACGGCTTGCCGCACACTGGAGCCCCGCAAAGGAGTCGCGCCCATGCCCATCCATCCCATCATCCACGTCCTGCGTGTCGCCGGCCTCGGTCTCATGCTGGGTTTGACGGCCTGTGCCTCCAGCGCGCCCGAGCCTGCCCGCGTCACCGGTGGTCCGGCGCCGGCGTTCCCGGTTCCAGCCGGTGCCTGTCATGCCGACAAGGTGCAATGGGCGATCGGCAAGACCGGCGATCAGGACACCCTGCGCCGGGTCTGGCAGGAAAGTGGCGCAGGCCTGATCCGGCCGTTGGCACCCAACCAGCCGGTCACCCGGGAATACAAGCCGGACCGGGTCAACGTCAGCCTCGACGCCAGCAACGTGATCACCGCGATCACCTGCGGCTGAGTTTTGCCGCCGGTTCGTTCGCCGACGCCGATATCCGCATCCTTGAATCCCCCCCCTGGGGGGGCGCGGAAGATGCCGATCAATAGCGATGACGACGGCGGAGCGAGTGGCGCGCTATGACCGTCGGGTTGCTGATCGGCTGGGTCGCGTGGATCGATGCGCCGCCTTGAGGAACCTGAGCGCCGCCTGCTCCCATTGCCGCTCGCCGCGCGCTGACGCGGCGTAACGCTGCACCCGGCCGTCGCGCCAGCCTTCCAGCACCACCGGGTCGACATAGGCCTTGCGGCAGACACTGACGGTGTTGCCCAGGCGCCCGGCGACGATGGTGATGGCGTCCTTCTCGCAGCCTGCCAGTGCGCGCTCACTCGCCGGTTCCGGCAACGGGGTGGCGGCCAGTTGCTGGAACGCGGCCAGGGTCGCACCCCAGGTGCGGAAATCCTTGGCGCTGAAGTCGGTGCCCATCACCTCGCCCAGATAGGCGTTGATCTGGCCCGAATCCACCGGCTGCAGCTGGCCATCGTCATCGCGATACTGGAACAACGCGTGCCCCGGCAATTGATGGCAACGGCGCACCAGCCGCGCCAAGCGCGGATCATCGATCTGCACCGTCTGCGGCTTGCCGCTCTTGCCACGGAACTGCAGGCGGGCGCCGCCGCGAGCGAACTCGACGTGGCGATTGCGCAACGTGGTCAGTCCGAACGAATGATTGTCGCGGGTGTAGTTGGCGTTGCCGACCCGGATCAGGGTCTCGGCCATCACCGCCACCACCAGCGCCAGCACCTTGCGTTGCGGCAGTCCCGGCAGCCGCAGATCCGTCCGCAACCGCCGCCGCAGTCGCGGCAATGCCTGTCCGAAAGCGATGATGCGATCGAACTTGCCGCCGTCGCGTATCGCGGTCCATTGCGGGTGGTAGCGGTACTGCTTGCGTCCGCGCGCGTCGCGGCCGGTGGCCTGCAGGTGCCCGCGCGGGTTGCTGCAGATCCAGACATCGACATAGGCCGGCGGAATCGCCAGTTGCCGGATGCGCTGCAGGGTACTGGCATCGCGTAGCGGCCTGCCGTCCGGCAGCCGGTAGCTGAAGCCCTTGCCCTGGCGGCGCCGGCTGATCCCGCCATCGCTGTCGCTGACATAGCGCAGTCCCGCCTGGCGGGCATGTTCAAGCGCAGCCGGGTCGGGCTGGTCGAGGGGTGTATCGGAGGCGGGGACGGCGGACATGCAGCGATTCTGTCGTGGCGCGGTTAACGACATGCGAATGTTGGATGCGTGATGATTTGGTTATCCCTTCTCTTCACCCACAGGAGACCTCATGCCACGTATCGCGCTGATCAGCCTGCCGCTTCTGCTGGCGTTGACCGCTTGCGGTTCGCCGCATCCGGACGAGCAGGCCGCCGCCGTCGCCCGCTCGCAGGCGGCGGCCGAAGCTGCCGCCGAGCCAGCCGATCCCGCGCTGGCAGCACCGGCGGTGGATGGCAGCTGCGATGAGACCCAGGCCCAATGGGTCATCGGCAAGACCATGGACGACGCACAGCTGGAACAGGCCCGCGGCGATGCCGGTGCCGAAACCGTGCGCAGCCTGAAACCCAACCAGGTCATCACCATGGAATACAACGGCAACCGTTTGAATATCGATGTCGACGCCAAGGGCGTGGCCACCGCCGCACGTTGCGGTTGAGTGGCGCCGGCGCCGCGGTTGATCGACACTTTGTCGACACGACCGACCCGCCAGGAGGCAATACGCCATGGAAATTTTCTGCCGTAACGGCAGCCGCTTCACCGCTGCGGTGGCAACGACCCTGCTGGTCGCGGCCTGTGCGTCCAACCCGCCGGCGCGGGCACCGGCCGTCGCAACACGTAGCAGCTTGCCGCCCGCACCACCGTGCAACGCCGGGGCGGCCCAGTTCGCCATCGGTCAATCGCCCAGCCCGCAACTGATGGAGTCGGCACGCGCCGCTGCCCACGCCGGCATGGTCCGGGTCATCCGCAACGAGCAGCCGTTCGGCAGCCAGCAGCGCGCCGATCGGCTCAACCTGCAACTGGACCGCAACTACCGCATCACCAGCGCCCGTTGCGGCTAGCACGCTTGAATCTGCAGATTGCAGCGACGCCCCCGTAGAGCGCAGCTCGCTGCGCTATTCATCGTGCAACATCCATACATGGTCGAACGATGGATTGTTCAGCGCAGCGAGCTGCGCTCTACGGGCAATGCAAACTTGGACCTGTGTCGAGATCACGACCGTGGTCATCGCTGGCTGAAAACAAGCACTTCCAGACCAAAACAAGGCCACCGCGACAGTTGCAGATGCAACCGTGGCAAGCGTCTTGCGGCACCGCAGCAACTATGCTTTTATCGAGTTTCCGGTGACATTTTGAAGTGCCGCTGCGGGGGCAGGGCACGGTGTCGTCGTCACTACAGGTTTTGGATCAGATGGGCCCTAGCAGTCGCCAAGGCAACTGTCAGCCGGGGTTGTACGACCCGAACGACGAACGTGATGCATGCGGTTTCGGCATGGTCGCGCAGCTCGATGATCAACCGTCGCGCGCGCTGGTCGATACCGCGATTTCCGCGTTGTCGCGGATGACCCATCGCGGCGGTGTCGCCGCCGATGGGCTGACTGGCGATGGCTGTGGCCTGCTGATTCGCAAACCAACTGCATTCCTGCAGGCGCTGGCCGCCGATTCCAACATCCGGCTGGACCCGGTGTTCGCTTCGGGCCTGGTGTTCATGCCAGCCGATCCGGCGCTGGCCGCGCAGTGTCGCGATCTGCTGGAAGCGGAGCTGTTCAAGGTTGGCGCCAGTGTCGCCGGTTGGCGCACCCCGGCCACCGATGACAGCGTCTGCGGGCAACTGGCCAAGGACACCTTGCCGGTGATCCAGCAGATTTTCGTCAACGCCGGTCAGGATCCGGCGCTGGCCAATGACGATGCATTCTCGCAGGCTTTGTTCCTGGCCCGACGTCGTGCCGAACAACAGCTGCGCGATGTTAGCGCCGACTTCTATGTGGTCAGCCTGTCGCCGTATGCGATTGGCTACAAAGGCATGGTGCTGCCGGACAAATTGTCGCGCTTCTATGTCGATCTGCAGCGCACCGATCTGAGCTCCAGCGCGATTGTGTTCCACCAGCGCTTCTCCACCAACACCCTGCCGCGCTGGCCGTTGGCGCATCCGTTCCGGTTGCTGGCACACAACGGCGAAATCAACACGATTGAAGGCAATCGTCGCTGGGCGCAGGCGCGCAGCAAGGTCTGGAAGACGCCGAAGTTCGAGATCGGCGAGTTCGACCCGGTGATTTCGATGCAGGGTTCGGACTCGCAGAGCCTGGACAACATGCTGGAAATCCTGGTCGCTGGCGGCATGGATCTGCTGCAGGCCCTGCGCATCCTGGTGCCACCGGCGACCCAGTCGCTGGAGTTCAAGGATCCGGATCTGGCCGCGTTCTACGAGTTCTACGGCCTGAATACCGAGCCGTGGGACGGCCCGGCCGGCATCGTCGCCTGCGATGGCCGTTACGCGGCGTGCATGCTGGATCGCAATGGCCTGCGGCCGGCGCGCTGGATGCTGACCAGCGACCGCCACTTCCTGGTCGCATCCGAAGCCGGGGTCTGGGAACTGCCAGCCGAGCGCATCACCCGCAAGGGCAAGCTTGGCCCGGGCGAAATGATGGCGATTGATCTCAAACGCGGCGACCTGCTCGACAGCGACGCGATTGATCGCATCAACCGCGGCCGTGCGCCGTACAAGCAATGGCTGCAGCAGGGCGTGACCTATCTGCAGACCGAGTTGATTGATCCATCGCTGACCGACGTGCCGTTTGATGGCAAGACCCTGGGCGGCTACCAGAAACTGTTCCAGCTCAGCACCGAAGAAATCGAGATGGTGCTGCGGCCTTTGGCCGAAACTGGCCAGGAAGCGACTGGATCGATGGGCGATGACACCCCGATGGCGGTGCTGAGCCAGCAGACCCGGCCGTTGTACGACTACTTCCGCCAGGCCTTCGCCCAGGTCACCAATCCACCGATCGATCCACTGCGCGAAGACTGCGTGATGTCGCTGGTGACCCAGCTCGGCAAGGAGACCAACATCTTCCACGCCGGCCCGGAGACGGTGAACCACGTCATCCTCAATTCGCCGGTGCTGTCGCAACGCAAGCTGCGGCAGATACTGAAAATGGCGCCCTACGATCAGAAGCATCGCCTGATCGATCTGTCGTACGACCCGGCCGAAGGACTGAAGGCCGGCATCGAACGCATCTGCGCCGAAGCCGAAGCGGCGACCCGCGAAGGCATGGTCATGCTGGTGCTGAGCGACCGCTATCCGACCCCGGATCGACCGATGGTGCATGCGCTGATGGCGACCGGCGCGGTCCATCATCATCTCAGCCGGGTCGGCCTGCGCTGTGATTCCAACCTGCTGATCGAAACCGGCACCGCCCGCGACCCGCACCATATCGCCTGCCTGCTCGGTTTCGGCGCGACCGCGGTGTATCCGTACCTGGCCTACCAGACTCTGTTTGACCTGGGCACGCGCGGCATCCTCAAGCTCAAGGCCGGCGGCGAACAGGCGCAGATTGGCCGCAGCTACCGCAAGGGCATCTACAAGGGCCTGTCCAAGATCATTTCCAAGATGGGCATCTGCACCGTCAGCAGCTATCGCGGTGCGCAATTGTTCGAGATCGTCGGTCTTGATCCGGATGTGGTCGAGCTGTGCTTCGCCGAGACACCATCGCGGATTGGCGGGGTCGGCTTCGAGCGACTGGACAGCGAAGCGCGCCAGCTCAGCGCGCGCGCCTGGAATGACCTGCAACCGCCGGAAGTCGGCGGCCTGCTCAAGTACGTGCACGGCGGCGAGTACCACATGTACAACCCCGACGTGGTGCTGACCCTGCAGAAAGCCGCGCGCAGCGGCGACATGCGCGATTGGCAGGCCTATGCCGACGTGGTCAATTCGCGACCGCCGTCGGCGCTGCGCGATCTGCTGCAGCTGAAGCCGGCGGCGACGCCGACGCCGCTGGATCAGGTCTGCGATGCCGGCGACATCCTCAGCCGTTTCGACACCGCCGCGATCAGCCTGGGCGCGTTGTCGCCGGAAGCGCACGAAGCACTGGCGATTGCGATGAATCGTCTCGGCGGGCGCAGCAATTCCGGTGAAGGTGGCGAAGACCCGGCCCGCTACGGGACCGACAAGCGCAGCAAGATCAAACAGGTCGCCTCCGGCCGCTTCGGGGTCACCCCGGAATATCTGGTCAACGCCGAAGTGCTGCAGATCAAGGTCGCGCAAGGCGCCAAGCCGGGCGAAGGCGGCCAGCTGCCCGGGCACAAGGTCAACGAGATGATCGCGCGGCTGCGTTACGCCAAGCCCGGCATCGGCCTGATCTCGCCGCCACCGCACCACGACATCTATTCGATCGAAGATCTGGCGCAGCTGATCTACGACCTCAAGCAGGTCAATCCGCAGGCACTGGTGTCGGTGAAGCTGGTGTCGCATGCCGGCGTCGGCACGATTGCCGCCGGCGTGGTCAAGGCCGGTGCGGATCTGATCACCATTTCCGGCCATGACGGCGGTACCGGCGCCAGCCCGGTCAGTTCGATCCGTTATGCCGGGGTGCCGTGGGAACTGGGCGTGGCCGAATCGCACCAGGCATTGGTCGGCAACCAGTTGCGGGATCGCACGGTGCTGCAGACCGACGGTGGCCTGAAGACCGGCCTGGACGTGGTCAAGGCGGCGTTGCTGGGCGCCGACAGTTTCGGCTTCGGCACCGGCCCGATGATCGTGCTGGGCTGCAAATACCTGCGCATCTGCCACCTCAACAACTGCGCCACCGGCGTCGCCACCCAGGACGAACGCCTGCGCGCCGACTACTTCACCGGTCTGCCGGAGCGGGTCGAGAACTACTTCCGCCTGCTCAGCGAGGAAGTGCGGCAGTGGTTGTCGTATCTGGGCGTGCGTTCGCTGGATGAGATCATCGGCCGCACCGATCTGCTGCAACAGCTGGACGTTTCACCGCGTCCCGGCGTGCATGTCGATCTGTCGCGGCTGCTGCATCCGACGCCGGATAATGGCGATCGCTGTGCTGCCCAGCGCATGTACGAATCGCCGGACAGCCTGGCCATCCAGCTCGATGGCCTGCTCGCCGATGCGATCGCCGACAAGCGCGGCGGTGAACATCGTTTCCTGATCCACAACACCGACCGTTCGATCGGCACTCGCCTGTCGGGCGCCATCGCTCGCGCGCATGGCAATCGCGGCATGGAAGACGCGCCGTTGACGCTGCGTTTCCGTGGCACTGCCGGGCAGAGCTTCGGCGCCTTCAATGCCGGCGGCCTGAACATGGAACTGGAAGGCGAAGCCAACGATTACGTCGGTAAGGGCATGGCCGCTGGCCGGCTGGTGATACGACCGCCGCGCGGCGCCCGCTTCGAAGCACGCAATACCGCCATTCTCGGCAACACCTGCCTGTACGGCGCCACCGGTGGCGAGCTGTTCGCCGCTGGTCGTGCCGGTGAGCGTTTCGCGGTGCGCAACTCCGGCGCCCTGGCGGTGATCGAAGGCGCCGGTGATCACTGCTGCGAATACATGACCGACGGCGTAGTGATGGTGCTGGGTCGCACCGGCCTGAACTTCGGCGCCGGCTTCACCGGTGGCCTGGCCTATGTGCTGGACATGGAGCGCGACTTTGTCGATCGCTACAACCATGAGCTGATCGACATCCACCGGATTTCACCAGAGGGTTTCGAAAACTACCGGCAGCACATCCACGCCCTGATCCAGCGCCACCGCGAACTGACCGGCAGCATCTGGGCGCAGCAGATCCTGGACGAGTTCCGCGACTACATCGGCAAGTTCTGGCTGGTCAAACCGAAGGCCGCCAGCATCGAATCACTGACCGAATCCCTGCGGCGGGCCGCATGATGATTTCCCATCGCACGCCAAACCACCGCCTCACTCTCTCCCCCGTTAACGGGGGAGGGCCGGGGTGGGGGCAAAACGTTCTCGCAATCGTCAATCGTAAGCAGCGTAACCGGCCCGGCAACCCTTCCCTAGCAGTAACCGCCCAGCCGCATCACAGCTACCGCTTCGCTCCCTCTCCCGTTCACGGGGGAGGGTTGGGGTGGGGGCCAACCACCAACACCACCCTCACCAGCCCCGCGATCAACAACCAAGGTCTCGCCGCATGAGCAGGAAACAAGCCTTCCAGTTCCTGGAACTGCCACGGCAGATGCCGCACCGGATCCCGGTCGAGCTGCGTACCTCCGGCGACTGGGGCGAGCTGTATGGCAAGTTCGGCAAGGACGATGCGCAATACCAGGCGGGCCGCTGCCTCGACTGCGGCAATCCGTATTGCAGCTGGAAATGCCCGGTCCACAACGCCATCCCGCAATGGCTGCAACTGGTCCAGGAAAACCGCATCGAAGAAGCCGCCGCGCTGTGCCATTCGACCAATCCGCTGCCGGAAGTCTGCGGCCGCGTATGCCCGCAGGATCGCCTGTGCGAAGGCAGCTGCACGCTGGAGGAATTCGGCGCGGTGACCATTGGCGCGGTCGAGAAATACATCGTCGATACCGCGCTGGAAAAAGGCTGGCGGCCGGACATGAGCCACGTCCAGGCCACCGGCAGGCGGGTGGCGGTGATCGGTGCCGGCCCGGCGGGCATCGGCTGCGCGGATCGACTGGCCCGCAACGGCATCCATGCGGTGGTGTTTGATCGCTACGAACAGATCGGTGGCCTGCTGCAGTTCGGCATTCCCAGTTTCAAGCTCGACAAGAGCGTGATCGCCCGCCGCCGCGAGGTGCTGGAAGGCATGGGCGTGGAGTTCCGGCTTGGCGTGGAAGTCGGCAAGGACGTCAGCGTGGACGAACTGCTGGCCGAGTTCGATGCGGTCTTTGTCGGTACCGGCGCCTATCGCTATACCGATGGCGGCCTGCCCGGACAGGATCTCGACAACGTGCTGCCGGCATTGCCGTTTCTGGTCCAGAACGGGCGCATCGTCGGCGGCAGGAATCCACTGGGACGGCCGATTGCCGGCTGGGAAGATCAACTGTCGCTGCCCGACCTCAATGGCAAACGGGTAGTGGTGCTGGGCGGCGGCGACACCGGCATGGATTGCGTGCGCAGCGCGATACGTCTGGGCGCGGCCAAGGTGACCTGCGCCTACCGCCGCGACGAAGCCAACATGCCCGGTTCGGCCCGCGAGGTCGCCAACGCACGCGAGGAAGGCGTGCGCTTCCTGTTCAACCGGCAACCGTTGTCGATACAGGACGATGGCACCGGCAAGGTGGTCGGTGTGCAGGTGGTCGAAACCCGGCTCGGTGCGCCGGATGCGCGTGGCCGCCAGCAGGCCGAGCCGATCGCCGGCAGCGAGTCGCTGCTCGAAGCCGACATCGTGATCATCGCCTTCGGCTTCTCGCCGAGCCTGCCGGCGTGGTTGGCGGCACAGGGCGTGGAAGCCGGCCCCAATGGTCGCATCGTCGCCGGTGGCACCGACATTGATGGACGCGAACGACTGCCGTACCAGACTACCCACCCGAAGCTGTTTGCCGGCGGCGATGCCGTGCGTGGCGCCGACCTGGTGGTCACCGCCGTGGCTGAAGGTCGCGACGCTGGCGACAGCATCGCGCGGATGCTGCTGGTTTGATCGCCGCGGTCTGCCGGCGAAGCGCTGCGGATGGGCACCACCATCGCCGCAACCGTGATCGCGCCGGGCACATGCCGGCGAGCCTGTCAGGGCGCTGCTGATGCGGCTGGGCCTTGCCGCCAACCGCCTGCACCATCGCGATCATGATGCCGCGCTGTTCCGTTGGCTGCGCACCTGTGAAACCGGCATCCGTGAACTGCAGCTAGGCCTGCATGTGGTCGGCCGCACTTTCGATGCGATCCAGGCATCGGCGCTGCTAGCGGATCATGCAGGCATGCGGCGCTATCCGTATGGACGCGACGGCGGTTTGATGAAGCTGGTGGCGGAAGTGGTTGGCATGCCAGGTGACGAACGGACGCTGGATGGCGCGATCTATCTCATAGATCCGGTCGATCCGTCATCGATATTTCCCGAAGCAGCCGCGCTCAAGCGCCAGTGCGTGATCCAGCACAAGCCATTCATTTCCACCGTCGCCTCGGCCCGCGACTGGATCGAAAGCGAACGCATTCACGCCGGTCTGGCGCCGGATCCGGGCGCCGATGATCTGCATGCCCATGATCAGCAGACACTGGCCCTGATCGCCCACGATGCAATGAAACCGACCATGCTGGACTTTGCCGATGCCCATTTCGAGGTGCTGTCGGCATTCGCCGGCCGGGTTGCTACCGGCACCACCGGCCAGCGTTTGAACGAGTTGGCCTGGAGCCGGGGCTGGCCGGCAGGACAGGCATGGGTGCAGCGTTACCAGAGCGGGCCACTGGGTGGAGATGCGCAGATCGCCGACCTGGTGTTGCAAGGGCGCTGCCAGCGCGCGATTTTCTTCGAGGATCCGCACGTGGCGCGCCAGCACGAAGCGGACATCCAACTGCTTGAACGCGCGGTCACCACCGTGACCGACAGCGCGGTCTGCATGACATCGCCGGCGGTGGCCGGTCGCTGGGCGCAGGCCGTGGTCCGGCGCCGCCGCCAGCGCCCCGGCTGACCCCACGCTGCACGCCGGGCCGGGCTGGCCGGGGATGGCCGGCAGCGCGCGCTAGAATGCGGGACGTTGCCGCCAAGGAGTTCGCCATGCGTCGTTGTTTCCTGATGATCGTCCTGCTCAGCAGCATGGGCGCCGCCTACGCGCAGAAAGCACCGGCGGCCAACCAGGCCAGCCCGTCACTGTATTCGCTCAATTCCGCCGGCCTGGCCAGCGCGATGACCTGGTGCATTGCCCGCCACGGCCAGATGACCAATGGTTCGCCGGCCGAAGCCTGCTTCAAGAAAACCCGCCAGGTGCTGGCCGATGCCGGCCTCAAGCAGCGCGCCGATCAGGTCGATGCCAAGTGCCGGGCGACGACCAATTTCAACACCTGCCTGACGCCGGAAATCGGCCGGCTGGTGTTCGATCTGAATGCCGAGTTTGCCAAGCAGAAGCCATGACCCTGATGGCGTGCGTGCGCTGACGGCGTACTGCTGATGTCGATATCGGCCGCGCCGGGCGCACGCTGGCGGGATCTGTCGTTCTCGGCGGTGGCGGCGGGATTCGTCACCGTTCTGGTCGGATTCGCCAGCTCGGCCGCCATCGTCTTCCAGGCCGCGCAGACACTCGGTGCGTCAGCGGCCGAGATCAGCTCCTGGATGTGGGCACTGGGGCTGGGCATGGGCATGACCTGTCTGGGACTGTCCTGGTACTACCGGATGCCGGTGGTCACTGCCTGGTCGACCCCGGGCGCGGCGATGCTGATCAGCAGTGTCGCCGGCTTGCCGCTGTCCGATGCCATCGGTGCGTTCGTGTTGTCGGCGGCATTGATTGCGATATCCGGTTTTTCACGCCTGTTCGAGCGCCTGCTCAACCGCATCCCGTTGTCGCTGGCGTCGGCGATGCTGGCCGGAGTGCTGCTTCGCTTTGGCCTGGATGTATTCGTCGCCATGCAGACGCGGCTGTTGCTGGCATTGTCGATGCTGGTCGCCTATCTGCTGGCACGGCGCTGGTGGCCGCGCTACGCCGTCATCCTGACCCTGCTGGCCGGCATGGCGATCGCCGCCGCGCAGGGCTTGTTGCCGTTGCAGGGACTGGCACTGCAATGGGCCAGGCCGATCTTCATCATGCCGACGTTTTCGCTGGCGGCCGTCTTCGGCATCGCCATTCCATTGTTCATGGTCACCATGGCCTCGCAGAACCTGCCGGGTGTCGCGGTGATCCGCGCCTCCGGCTATCCGATACCGATTTCGCCGGTCATTGGGTGGACCGGCGTGGCCAACCTGCTGCTGGCACCATTCGGTGCATTCGCACTCAATCTGGCCGCGATCACCGCCGCCATCTGCATGGGCCGCGAAGCGCACGAAGACATGCAGCGTCGCTACGTGGCGTC
Organism: Pseudoxanthomonas dokdonensis; assembly: GCF_001431405.1. Taxonomy (GTDB): domain Bacteria; phylum Pseudomonadota; class Gammaproteobacteria; order Xanthomonadales; family Xanthomonadaceae; genus Pseudoxanthomonas_A; species Pseudoxanthomonas_A dokdonensis. Next base: position 167,695 of record NZ_LDJL01000001.1, on the reverse strand, counting down.
GATGGCCGCCGGAGTTTTCTACATCCTGCTGGGTCTGTTCGGTGCGACCGTGGTGGCGGTATTCGCCGCCTTCCCGAAAGAACTGATCATGGCCATCGCCGGCATCGCCCTGCTCGGCACCCTCGGCGGCAGCCTGACCGCGGCGCTGCGTGATGAACAGGATCGCGAAGCGGCCTTGATCACCTTCCTGGTCACCGCCTCCGGGCTGTCGCTGGCGGGTATCGGCTCGGCCTTCTGGGGCCTGCTGGCCGGCGTCGCCGCGCTGTTGATGTTGCGTCGTTCGCGCGGCGGCTAGTCCGTCTCGCTACTGAAGTGCCAGCGGCACACTTTGTTTCCGCGAGAAGATCAACCGTGGTTCGCCGGCCATCAATCCGCGGGCACGGTCCGCTCGCCGGCCCATTCGCGCAGGGCATCCACCTGTTCCTTCATGATCACCGACAGCGGTCGGGTGGCGCGGATTTCGGTCATCAGCAGGTCGGTGTCCAGGCTGCGCGATTCGGCATGGGCCACGTATAGCGCTGCCACGATGGCCTGTTCGATCTCGGCACCGGAAAATCCCTCGCAGGCGGCCGCCAGGGCCGACAGGTTGAACGTGTCGAGGGCCAGACGGCGTTTGCGCAGATGCACCTGCAGGATCTCCGCGCGCGCTTGCGGGCCAGGCAGATCGACGAAGAAAATCTCGTCGAAGCGGCCTTTGCGCAGCAGCTCGGCGGGCAGTTCCTGGACCTGGTTGGCGGTGGCGACCAGGAACACCGGTCCCTTGCCAGCGCGGGCGCCGGCCTGGCGCTCGGCCATCCAGGTCAGCAGATAGCCCAGCACGCGCCGGGAGACGCCGCCGTCCTCGCCACCACTGGCCAGGCCTTTTTCAATTTCATCAATCCACAGCACACACGGCGCCAGTTGCTCGGCCGAGGCCAGCGCGGCGCGCAGGTTCTTTTCGGTTTCGCCGTGGAACTTGTCATACAAGGTGCCGAAGTCCAGCCGCAGCAGCGGCACCCCGAAGCCGGCGGCGATGGCCTTGGCCAGCATCGATTTGCCGCAGCCCTGCACGCCCAGCAGCAGTACCCCCTTGGGCAGGTCCAGCCCGGGTGGCGGGTTGCCGGAGACGAAGATGTCGCGGCGCAGCTCGATCCAGCGCTTCAGCTTGCTGGCGCCGGCGACGTCGGCGAATTGCGCGGCATCGTATTCGTAGTGCAGATGACCGCTGCGGTTGAGCAGTTCGAACTTCAGCCTGGCCAGCTGTGGCAGATCGTTGGCGCCCAGCGCGCCATCGGCATAGATCAGCTGGCGGGCGATGCGGCGGGCGTCGGTCAGGCTGAGGCCCTGCAGGTTGCGCAGGATCTGCTGGACCACCTGATCGTCGACCTCGACCCGTTTGCCGCCGTGCTCCTGGGCGTACGCCTGGGCTTCTTCGCGGACCATTTTCAGCAGCGCGTGGGCATCGGGCAGGCGCGGGTTGAAGCGTACCGCCAGCGCTTCCAGTTCCTCCGGCAATTCAATCCTGGCCCCGACCAGCACCACCACGTGCGGCAGGCAATGGCGGCGCTGGGCGATATCGCGCAGCGCCCGCTGGCTGCTGGCATAGCCGAGGTAGGGATGGAAATCCAGCAGCAGGTAGATGCCACGCTGGTCGGCCATCTTCATCGCCTGCAATGCGGCGCTGGCATCGGGCGGGCCGAACGGCTCGTCCTCGCGGTCCATGTCGATGCGGCGCAGGCCTTCGGTAATCGTCCAGCGATACAGCGCCCGCCACACCTGCGACAGCGCCTGCCGGAACAGACCCACCACCTGGGCCTCGTCCTGGGTCTCGATGACAATCAACGGGGTGTTGGCGCGGATCAGCGCGCTGAGGTCCTGGAGCTCGCTCATGCGGGTCACATTCCTTGGGGACGCCACCATAGCAAAGCCGCCACGGCCACGGCCACGGCTGCACCGGCGCCGGCACCCGCAGCAACCATTGGTCGTTCTGCAATTTGTTGCAAATCAATCCAGCCGCGCCGGCGCTACTGTGGCCGGATCTATTCCCAACCCACTGTCGATGATGAATATCTTTCCCAAGCCGCGGTTGATGGCCTGGCTGGCCGCAGGCTGGCTGGCATTGGCATCGTTTGGTGCAAGCGCCGGGCCGGTGCCACTGGATCTGCTGAGCCAGCAGCAACTGGACGAACTGCCGGAAAGCGTCCGCAACATGACCCTGCGGCAGATTGCCGATCTGGTTGCATCGTCGCCGGCCGATGGCGGCAATTCAATCCCGGCGCTGCGGGGGCTGGACGTGTCGCGGGTGAATGGACTGCCGGCATCGATGATGGATCTGACGCTGGCGCAACTGGCCGATTTGCAACGGATCATCGATGACCCGGCTGTCGAAGAGCGCTTGTCCGCCTGGATGGAGGCTTATCTGCAGGAATTAAAAGCGCTGGGACCGCGTATTGCCGAGCGCGGTGGTGCGAGGAACCTGCTGCTGGCCCAGCTGTGGTGTGACATGTTCGAGGACCAGGGTGGCAGCGATGGCCGGCCGGTCACCAGGCAGCACTGTGAGACCAATGGCTGGCTGGACAAGGCTGAAGCGATGCGCCCGTGGGATCCCTGGGTGGCCTGGTATGCCGCTGGCAGTTGTGATGCCGCTGATGCCGAATGCCCATCCAATCCGCAAGCGATGCTGGAACTGGAGCGCCAGCAGCCTGACAACGCCGCGGTCGCGTTACTGGCGATGGCCCATGCGGACGACAGGGCGCGCCGCAAGTGGCTGCATCAGGCAGCCAGGGCCGACCGCTACCATAACTTCAACCAGGACATCGTCGCCGCGCTTTATGGATTGAGCCGCGAGCTGACGTTGCCGGACATGGATGCGGACATGGCGACGTATCTGCAGTACAGCATGCTGGGAACGGATGTCGCCGAGGTGCCGCGGGCCTTGAACATCAGCATGATGATGATGGCGACCGTCGAGTTGCAGGCTGCCGAGCACGACATCCTGTGGCAGCCGGTCAAGCAGGCCTGTGAGCCGCTGGCTGACGCGTCAGGGCAGAATCGGCTACGGCGTGACTGCATCCAGGTGGCATCATTGCTGGCCGACAGCGGGCAATCGTTCATCGTGAAGAAGGAAGCGGCACAGCTGCGGGTTGGTCTGGAAACCGACCGCCAACGGCGCCAGCAGTGGCAGCAGCAACTGCGCCAGTTCCTGTGGTACGAAGCGCAGATGCAGGCGAACCCGACCGCTGCTGGCAAGTCGCGCTTCTGCGACATGGTGCTGAGCCGTGGCCTTGGCGCGGCCACCGATGACTGGCGGGCATCCAACGCAATAGCTGACACGGCGCCAGCGGACTGGCAGCCGGCCGATAAGACCGAGCAGGCCATGCTGGGCGATGACTGGCCGTATCCGGGCGCCAGCCAGAGCGCACCTTGACGGCTGCGACCGGACTCGTCGACACATTTCCGCCAGCGCATTCACCCTGCCACGCCTGTCGGTGTACCCTGCGGGTTCCCCGGGCAACGAGGTGAGCGCATGAAGACGATTCTGGTCGCCAGCTCCAAGGGCGGTGCAGGCAAGACGACGCTGGCAACCAATCTGGCGGCGAATTTCGCCCTGGATGGCAAGCGCACGGTATTGGTGGACGCCGACCCGCAGGGGTCATCGATGCGCTGGGCCGAGCGCCGTGCCGACATGGACAGCGCGGTCCTGCCGATTGCGGTCAGTCGCGCGCGTGGCTGGCACAAGCAGCTGCCGCCTGACGTGGAGCGGGTGGTCATCGACGTCGCCGCCGGGACCATGGGCGACAGCCTGGGACCATTTCTGGAAGAAGCCGATGCCGTGGTGGTGCCGGTGCTGCCGTCAGGCCTGGACATCGATGCGACGTCCGGCTTCCTCAGCAGCCTGGCCAGCGTGCCGCGGGTACACAGCCGCGAACTTCCGGTCGGTCTGGTGGTCAATCGCAGCAAGCCTTGGACCAATGCGTCGCAACAGGCGGTCGAGATGCTGAACAGCTGGCCGTATCCGGTAGTGGCGCAGCTGCGCGACACCCAGGCTTACGTATTGATGGCCGGGCTGGGTCGCAGCCTGTTTGATTACAGATCCCAGCAGGTCCGCGATCATCAGGCCGACTGGGAACCCTTGTTCAAGTGGCTCAAGAAGGCGTAACGCCGAAGGAAACACACCGAGATGCGAGAACTCATCCTGCTGCGCCATGCCCATGCCGAGCCGCCGATCACCGGCCAGTCGGACATGGATCGGCCATTGTCGGCGCAAGGGCTGGCCGAGGCCGAGGCAGCGGGCCGCTGGTTGAAGGAACATGGCTGGGTGCCCGACTGCGTGCTGTGCTCGCCGGCGCGGCGTACCCGTGAAACCCTGGAAGCGGTGCTGGCCGCCATCGGCTACGTCGAACAGCGCCTGGAACCGGCGATCTACGAAGCCACGCCTGGCACCCTGGCCGGGCTGGTGGACGGCCAGCGCGACGCCGAGCGGCTGATGATGGTGGGCCACAACCCCGGTTTCGAACGGCTGGTGGCGCTGATGCACAGCGGCCAGACCAGCGACTACCGCGGCATGCCCACCGCTGGCGTGGCGGTGCTGAGCCTGCCCGCCGACGCCATCATCGAACCCGGAGTGGCCACCCTAAGCGCCTTCTGGTGGCCCTGAACACATGGGCAAATCGCCTGTCCTGACAGCGGGTCTACTGGCCCTGCTGGGCATCTTTGACGCCTGTGCCGGGCCGTTGCCGGAGGCCCCGCACAAGATGGAGTTCGACAACAACCATACCCAGCTGGGCTTCGAGCTGAGCACGCGCTGGGGGCAACAGCTGCTGGGCCGTTTCAACCGCTACGAGGGCACCGTGCAGGTGCTGCCTGATGGTCGCCAGCAGGTCAGCCTGCGGATGTACACCGACAGCGTCGAGATCATCGGCTATCCGCGCTACAGCGAATGGGCGCGCGGCGGCAAGTTCTTCGAAGCCGATCGCTACCCGGTGGTGGTGTTTGTCTCCGAACCGCATTCACCCGAGCTGGCCCGGACCGGCGGCGAGCTGAAAGGCACCCTGACCATCCGTGGCATCGCCCGGCCGCGCAGCCTGGAGCTGTTGCCGGCCGAGTGCGATCGCCCGGGCCTGGATTGCGACGTGGTCGCCAGCGGCGCGGTACGCCGCAGCGATTACGACATGGACGACTGGAAACTGGCGATCAATGATCGCGTGGTGTTCATCCTGCGAACCCGCCTGCAGGCAGAGACCGGCAAGTAATGGGCCACGCTTATTTCCACTTCGCGCGCGTCGCGACGCTGTGCCTGTTGTCGTTGCTGGCCGGCGGTTGCGCCAGCCTGACCCATGCCCAGCATGATCGCGCCGCCAGCATCGCGGTGCAGGCGCGCTCGCAGATCATCGACTGCCGGCAGGCCAATGCCTGCGCGCTCGATTCGCCGTTGTATGCGCTGGGCCAGAGCGCCCTGGCCCAGTCCACGCCGCAGTCGCCGCGCCACTACGCGATCATCCTGGAAAGCGGCCACGACTCGCTGCTGGCACGGCTGAACCTGATCCGCAGCGCGCGTCGTGAAATCGATCTGCAGACCTATATCTTCGACAAGGACGACAGCGCCCGGCTGGTGCTGGATGAACTGCTGGCCGCGGCCCGACGTGGCGTGCGGGTACGGGTGTTGATTGACCAGCTGTCGGCGATTGCCGATCTCGACATCATCGCCGCCTTGTCCGGCGCGCACGAGAACTTCTCGATGCGCATCTACAACCCGACCTTCGGCAAGGTCAAGCTGAACTATTTCGACTATGCCGGCAGCGTGCTGTGCTGTTTCCGCCGCTTCAACCAGCGCATGCATACCAAGCTGCTGGTGGTCGATGGCGAACTTGGCATCACCGGCGGCCGCAATTATCAGGACGACTATTACGACTGGGATGGTGAATACAACTTCCGTGATCGCGACGTGCTGATCGCCGGGCCCGAGGCCGCCGGGATGGTGGGCAACTTCGAGGCCTTCTGGCAGGCACCGCGCAGCGTGCCCGCCGAGCGTCTGGATGACGTGGGTCGCTACCTGCTCAGGAACGGTGTGCCGAGCTTGCCGGACCCTGCATTCAGGCGCCCGCAGCGGGTACGGGAAACCTCACGCCAGGCCAGCGACAGCGGCGTCATCGAAGCGCGCTTGTTGCCGCATGCCTACGCGGTGCGCGATGTCGAGTACGTTGCCGATTTGCCGCAGAAGCATGAAAAAGAAGGCGAAATGGAGATGCTTGGCGCCTCCACGCTGGAAGCGCTGGTCAGCGATGCGCAGCAGGAAGTGTTGTTGCAGACGCCGTACCTGGTGATGTCGGATCGTGCCCAAGAGATGTTCCGCGGCCTGCGCGAGCGTGCGCAACCACCGACGGTGCTGGTATCAACCAACAGCCTGGCCGCCACCGACAATCCGGTGGTGTATTCGATGTCGTTCAAGTACAAGCGCCGCTATCTGCGCGAATTCGGCTTCCATATCTACGAGTACAAGCCGTTCCCGGCCGATGCGCCGATTGACTACGCCGCGCTGGTGGCCGCCGAGGATTTGCCGGCCGTCGATGACACAGACGATGACGACAGTCAGCTGGCGCGCAGCGAACTGGCCTCGCCACCGGTGCCTGGCAGCCGCGGCGGCAATGGCAATGGCCAAAGTGAAAGCTACCACGCGTCTGCCATCAGCGGTGACGGCAGCGACGATGCGCGTTCGGTGGTGCCCAAGCAGCGTGCCGAAACCCGGCCTTCGTTCCTCAGCAGTGGCGCGCAGACACGGATGCTGCCACTCAAGCGCGCCGGCATCCGCATGGGCCTGCATGCCAAGTCGATGGTCATCGATGGTCGCATCGGCGTTATCGGTACCCACAACTTTGATCCACGTTCGGAGACCTACAACACCGAAAGCGCGGTGATCATCCGTGACCCGGCCTTCGCCCATGCGCTGGAAGCCAGCATCCGCCGCGACATGTCGCCAGCCAACGCCTGGGTGATCGCCCCGCGCGAAAAGCCGCCGGTATTCTCCGGACTGGACTACAGCATGGCCAAGGTCTCCGAGGCGCTGCCGATATTCGATGTCTGGCCGTGGCGCTACGCCACCAGTTATGAGTTCCAGCCCGGCCCCGACTGCCCGGCGCCGCTGTCGGCCAAGGATCCGGACTTCCATCGCTGCTACCAGGCCGTCGGTGATTTCCCCGAGGTCAATGTCGGCCCGAAGTGGCTGTACACCCGTATCCTGACCGCCTTCGGCGCCGGTCTGGTCCCCATCCTGTAACGCCGCGTCGCCGCGATGCCATGCGGGTCGTACACTGGCACTCTTTTTTGCACAAGGAACATCGCCATGGCTTTCCTGGCTCCCGTCGATCTGGACGCCGCCAACCAGTTGTCACGCAACAGTCTGGTCGGCCATCTCGGCATCGTCCTGACCGAGGCCGGCGATGACTGGCTGCGCGGGACAATGCCGGTCGATGCGCGCACCCATCAACCATTCGGCATCCTCCATGGCGGTGCTTCGGTGGCGTTGGCCGAAACCCTCGGCAGCATGGCCGGCAACCTGTGCGTGGACAACCGCAGCCAGATGGTGGTCGGGCTGGAGATCAATGCAAACCATTTGCGTGCCAAACGCGACGGCGTGGTCACCGGCACCGCGCGCGCGTTGCACGTTGGCCGCAGCACCCAGGTCTGGGAAATCCGCATCGAGGACGAAGCCGGCAAGCTGGTCTGCGTATCGCGGTTGACGCTGGCGGTGGTACCGGTGCCCAAGCCATGACGCCGACGGTCGTGGTGGCCGGCAAACGCCGATTACAGGCAAACGCTTTCCGCTGGTGGCGGCCATCGGTTATCTTGCGCGCATGAGTCACGCCCCCATGCCTGCCCCACCAGGCAGTCCGGTCGCACGCGCCTGCCGCTATCTGTACCGCGTCCCCTTGCTGCTGGTCCACGTCCTGGTGCTGTTGCCACTGTTGCTTGTCAGCATGCTGCCGCCGTGGGCGGGCATCATGCTGCATGGTCAGCGGCTGGAACATCGCACCGTCAACGCCTGGTCCAGCGGGCTGATGCGGATCTTCGGTTTCCGCGTGCGCCGCCAGGGTCGGCCATTGCCCGGCCCGACCCTGTTTGTCGCCAACCATGTCAGCTGGATCGACATCACCGCCCTGCACAGCCAGCGGATGATGAGCTTCGTCGCCAAGCAGGAGATCCGTGGCTGGCCGCTGGTCGGCTGGCTGGCGGCGCGCGGGCAGACCATTTTCCACAAGCGTGGCAGCCAGGAATCGCTGGGCGGGGTGCTGCATGAAATGCTGCGCCGGCTGCGCAGCGGCCATTCGGTCGGGGTGTTTCCCGAAGGACGCACCCGTGACGGCTACGAGATCGGCCCGTTCCATGCGCGCATCTTCCAGGCCGCAGTCGAGGCGCAGGTACCGGTGCAGCCGGTGGCGCTGCGCTACGGCAGCCATGGCAGCGCGCAACCGGTGGTGGCCTTCGGAGCCAACGAGAGCTTTTTCGCCAATTTCCTGCGCCTGCTCGGCGAGCCCGGCCGCAGCGCGGATATCTGCTTCCTGGAACCGATCAGCAACCAGGATGTCGAAGGCCGCCGCCGCATCGCCGACCTGTCGCGTGAACGCATCATCACCGCGATGAAGACAAGCTAGTGTCCGGTCTGGTGCGCCCGGCGCGGGGCTGCAAGCTGGAGCAGGCATCCAGTACCCGCGGATTCTGGAGCATGCACTCGACACGTTGCTGGCAAGCTGAGTCCCTGTCATCCGCCATGCCCCCGCCATGCTGACCGCCGCCGACTATCAACCGCCGCGCTGGCTGCGCAATCCGCACGTGCAGTCGGTACTGGGTTCCAGCCCGCTCCGCCGCCGGCGCGGCCTGCGCGCGCTGGCCAGCACCCAGGCGGTTACCCGCGAACACATCCTCGATGGCGGCAACGGGGTGCGCCTGCAGGGCTGGCACAGCGTGGTGCCCGGGGTGCAGCCGCATGCGCTGGCGGTATTGCTGCACGGCTGGGAAGGCAGCGCCGAATCCAGCTACATGCGGATGAGTGCGGCGCAACTGCTGTCGCGCGGCTTCGCGGTGTTCCGGCTCAATTTCCGCGACCACGGCGATACCCATCATCTCAACGAAGAACTGTTCCATTCCAACCTGCTCGACGAAGTAGTCAACGCGGTCGCCGATGTCTCCTCGCGTTTCCCCGCACTGCCGATGGGCCTGGCCGGCTACTCGCTGGGCGGCAACTTCGCCCTGCGGGTGGGCCTGCGTGCGCCGCAGGCGCGACTGCCACTGCGCCACGTCGCCGCGATCTGCCCGGTGCTCAACCCGGCGCTGACCATGGACAACCTGGAAAGCGGTCTGGCCCTGTACGACTGGTACTTCACCCGCAAATGGCGCAGCTCGTTGCTGCGCAAGCGCGAACTGTTCCCCGAGCGGCACAATTTCGACGAAGCCACGCTGTCACTGGACATGCGCGCGCTGACGGACTGGATGGTCAAGCGCCACACCACGTTCCAGTCGCTGGAAGAGTATTTCAACGGCTATTCGATTGCCGGCGACCGGCTCAGCCAGCTGGCGATACCGGCCGACATCCTGATGGCCGAGGATGACCCGGTGATTCCCTTCGATACCTTCCGCGACTGGCAGCTGCCGGCCCATGCACGGCTGGATATCGCCGCCTGGGGTGGCCACTGCGGTTTCATCGAAAACGTCGCCTGTGACGGTTTTGCCGAACGCTGGCTGGGCGAACGGATGGCGCTGGCCGTGCCTGCGGGCGAGGACTGATCAGGCTGACCGGACCGGTACAATGGCGGTTTACCGCTGATTGGCCGTCCCATGTACCAACCCATTATCGAAGCCCTGCGCCGCCAGGACGGTGAGCAGGCGCTGGCCGCTGCCACCGCGCTGGTCGCCCAGCACCCGCACGATGCCCATGCCCATCGCTGGCTGTCCGCCGCCCAGCAGATGACAGGTGATCGCGACGCCGCGCTGGCCAGCATCGAGCAGGCGATTTCCCTGGCGCCGGAAGACGCCGACCTGTACGTGGCCCGCGCCGGCCTGCTGATTGGCGCCCGCCAGCACGCCTCGGCGCAGGCTTCGCTTGCGCAGGCCAGCCAGCTCGACCCCAACCAGTTCCAGGCCTACCTGCTGCAGGCGCAACTGGCGTTGGGCCAGGGCCGGGTCGAAGATGCCCAGCGCCAGATCACGCTGGCCGGCAAGGTCCATCCCGAGCACCCGCAGTTGGCCAGCGTGCAGGCGATGGTGCTGTTGCGCCAGGGTCGCAAGGACGAGGCGCTGAAGGTCATCACCCAGGCCATCCAGCGCCTGCCCGAGGATCTGCAGCTGCGGCACACGCTGGGCTTCGTTTACATGGAAAGCGGCCATCTGGCGTTCGCCGAGCAGGCCTTCCGCGGCATCGTCGAGCAGCACCCGACCAACCATTCGCTGCGCGGCCTGATCGCCGAGCTGGTCCGCCGCCAGGGCCGCCCGCAGGAAGCCGCGCAGATACTGGCGCCGCTGCTGCAGGATGAGGCCACCGCCACCCCGGGCATCCGCAGTTTCGCCGGCCAGCTGCATCTGGCTGCCGGCGATGTCGAACAGGCGCTGCCGCTGTTGACCTCGGTACTGGCGGTCGCCCCTGGCCACCGGCCGACGCTGACCGCGCTGGTATTTGCCTGGCAGCGCAGCGGCCAGCAGGAAACCGGGCGCAACACGCTGGAAGCCGCACTGGCCACCCATCCGCATGACCCGAGCCTGTGGCTGGCGCGGTTGGCGCTGGAAGAGGTCGGCAGCGAACAGGCGCTGGCGGTCGCCAGCCGCTGGGTACAGGCCGATCCGCAGTCTTTGCCGGCGCTGGAAGCGCAGATGGCCGCCCACGGTTACAAGGGCGACGTCGCAGCAGCCGAAACCGTAGCCCGCGAGCTGATTGCACGCGAACCGGCACACAAGGCCGCGCATATCCGCATCTTCAACAACCTGCTGGCGCGCGACCCCGGCGAAGCCGCGGCTTACGTGCAGGTGTTGCTGCAACAGGCACCGGATGAGCAGTCGCGGCCGATGCTGCTGGACTGGCTGGCGACCGCGCAATACCGCGCGGGCGAACATGTGCAGGCGGTCGAACAATGGAGCGAACGGGCACGGATCATGGCTCCTCGCAGCCTGCCGATGCATCCGCTCAGCCGCACCCCGGCGCAATGGCCGGCGCTGGCCGAGGTCGATGCCGGCAATGGCAGCCATCCGATTCTGCTGTGGGGCGCACCGGGTTCGGGGGTCGAGCGTATCGCCACCTTGCTGGCGCATACCGGTGGCGCCTTCCGTAGTGATCGCTTCAGCGACAAGACGCCGCAGGATGGCTTCCAGACCTATGACAGCATCGCCCAACTGGCCGCAGGCAACGCCGATCCGGCGGCGCTGATCGAAAGCTGGCGCGCCGAACTGCTACGCCGGGGGATCAAGGACGGCAACGTCATCGACTGGCTGGTGTGGTGGGACCAGGCCTTGTTGCAGGCACTGCGTCCGCATGTGCCCGAGGGCCTGCTACTGGTCGTGCTGCGGGATCCGCGCGACATGCTGCTGGAATGGCTGGCATTCGGCGCACCCTCGTACATGGCGATGCCGTCGCCGCTGCAATCGGCGCAGTGGCTGGCGGCGGTGCTCGGCCAGATCGCCGATCTGGACGAAGCCAATCTGTATCCGCATGTGTTGTTGCGACTGGACGGCATCGAGAACAATCCGCAGGCCATCGCCGCCTCGATCGGTGGCGCCCTCGGCGGCTTGACCCTGCCGGCCCCGGCGTCGGTGGGACCGGCGTATTTCCCGGCCGGACACTGGCGCGAATATACGACCGCATTGGCCGAACCGTTCGCGGTGCTGGCGCCGGTGGCGGCGCGTCTGGGTTATCCGCTGGAATAGCGTCGTAGCGCTGGATTGTGTCCACAGGATCGCCAAACGATTGCAGGAAGATTCGCAACGATGCCGTCATCCCGGCGAACGCCGGGATCCCGCCTTTGCTGGTTAACGGTTGTCCGTACTGGTAGCCGCCGCAATGACGAAAGATGGTCGACAGGTCCGCAGCTCGCGGGTGCATGCGCCCAGATCACCGATGTTGCGGCGACGCGGCTCTTGTTTCAGGCGATTCGGAACAGCACAGCGCTGCGCGCTACGGAATGGCTGGCGACCGGTAGAATCGGGCTACGTCTTTTCCTTGGAGCAGGTCATGCGCATCCGCAGCAACAGTTTTGAAAACGGTCAGCCGATTGCCGCCGAATTCGCCGCCGGCCAGGCCGATGGTTTCGCGCCCAACCGCAATCCGCACCTGGCCTGGGACGATGTCCCACCGGGGACGCAATCCTTCGCCCTGTTGTGTATCGACCCCGACGCGCCGACCGTGCCGGAAACCGTCGGTCGCGATGACATGCAGATTCCCGCAGACCAGCCACGTACCGATTTCGTCCACTGGACGATGATCGACATCCCCGCCGACCTGCGCGAGATCGCTGCCGGCAGCTGCAGCGACGGTTTCGTCCAGAAGGGCAAGACGCAGCCGGCCGGCCCGGCCGGCGCACGCCAGGGCAGCAATGACTACACCGGCTGGTTTGCCGGCAATCCGGAGATGGCCGGTCAATACCTGGGCTACGACGGCCCGTATCCGCCGTTCAACGACAGTCGTGCGCACCGCTACTTCTTCCGCCTGTTCGCCCTCGACGTGGCCAAGCTCGACCTGGCAGACGGCTTCACTGCCGCGCAGGTGTTCCGGGCCATGCACCAGCACGTCCTGGCCGAAGCCATCGTCCATGGCAGCTACAGCCTGAATCCGGCGCTGAAGCAATAAGCTGACGCCAGCCAACCCGGCCTGTCGCCGCGCACAGGCAACACTTTCGCCACTCACCGCAGTGTTGCCAGCTGCGACAGGTGGCGGCCGGGTTTACGATCAATTTACGCAGCGGAGCAGGTAGCGGAATAGAGAATTTACGCAGCGGCTGGCGAAAATTCCGCGGTGGCCAGACCGGCCTCGTCGCCTTCCGATCTGCATGTATTCTCTGTCGTCGTCCGTTATCCCGCGTTCGCGTGTTGCCGTTGCCGGCTTCCGCGCAGGCAGGCATGGCGCTGTTGCCAGCGTGACCACTCCGGTCGCGCCAGGCGGAGGCCAAACCAATGCCTGAGTTTTTCATTGTCTTCGCCCTGGCGATTGCGCTGGGCTGGCCATTGGGCCGATATCTGGCAGCGGTGATGCGCGGCACAGCGATGCGTGGCGATCGCCTGTTCACGCCAATCGAACGCACGCTGTATCGCGTGCTGGGCATCAACCCGCAACAAGACATGGGTTGGCAGGCTTACGCCGCCGCGTTCCTGTGCAGCAATCTGCTGCTGGCATTGCTGGTATTTGCCATTTTCATGAGCCAGGCGTGGCTGCCGCTGAATCCCAACCAGGCGCCGAACATGCGCTGGGATCTGGCCCTGCATACGATGGTGTCGTTTCTTACCAACACCAACCAGCAGCATTATTCCGGCCAGGCGCAGCTGTCATTCTTTGCTCATATGACCGGCGTGGTCGGTCTCCAGGTCATCACTCCGATGATGGGTCTGGCGGTGGTGGTGGCGACCTTGCGCGGTCTGTTTGGCGGTCGCGGCAGCGCGCCCGAGCACGTCGATGGCGTCCGCGCGCAGGTGGATCTGGGCAATTTCTGGGTCGATGTCATTCGCCCGACGCTGCGCTTCATGCTGCCGTTGTGCCTGTTGTGGTCACTGCTGCTGACCAGCCAGGGCGTGCCGGCGACGCTGCAGGGCGGGCCGGTGGTGACCCCGGTCGATGCCAGCGCCAACATGGTCGAACAGAAGATCCCGCTGGGACCGGTGGCGCCGATGGTGGCGGCCAAGCAACTGGGCACCAATGGCGGTGGCTGGTACGGACCCAACAGCAGCGTGCCGCTGGAAAACCCGACACCGGTGTCCAATGTGCTGCAGATGCTGGCCATCGTGCTGATTCCTGTATCGGTGATCTTCATGCTGGCGCCGCTGACCGGGCGCAGGAAGTTCGGCGGCCTGGTGTTCGCGGTGATGCTGGGGATGTCGTTGCTGTCGGCCGGACTGGCGATGTGGTCGGAGGCGCACTCCGCCAGCAGCACCAGCCTGGCCTTGATGGAAGGCAAGGAAGTGCGCCTGGGCGCCGATACCTCGGCGTTGTGGGCAGCGTTGACCACCCAGACCTCGAACGGCTCGGTCAACGCCATGCATGATTCGCTGGCACCGCTGACCGGATTGGTGACAATCGGCAACATGCTGATCAATGCGATCTGGGGTGGGGTCGGCTGCGGCCTGCAGCAATTCCTGGTGTATCTGCTGTTGAGCGTGTTCCTGGCCGGGCTGATGACCGGGCGTACCCCGGAATTGTTTGGCCGCAAGATCGAGGCTGCCGAGGTCAGGCTGCTGGCGGTGCTGGTGCTGCTGCAACCACTGTTGCTGCTGGGACTGACTGCGCTGACGCTGGCGGTACCGGGCCTGTCCGGGATCAGCAATCCCGGCTATCACGGCATCAGCCAGGTGCTGTACGAGTTCACTTCGGCGTTCGCCAACAATGGTTCCGGGTTTGAAGGCCTGGCCGATGCCAGTTACTGGTGGAACCTGAGCTGCAGCCTGGTGCTGGCGCTGGGTCGCTATCCGGCATTGCTGATTCCGCTGGTCATCGCGGCGCTGCTGGCCGGCAAGCGGGCGACTCCGGACAGCGGCGCGGCGCTGCAGATCGAAACCCCCACCTTTGCACTGACCCTGGTCGCGGTGGTGCTGATCCTGACCCTGTTGCAATTCATGCCGGTGCTGGTCCTGGGGCCGGTGGCAGAACATCTGTCGATGCTGGCGCCATGAGAACTTCGATGACTACCCACACCCACACCCTGTCCAACCGGGCCGGCGCCCATCCGGCACTGCTGGATGCCAGCGGCCTGCGTTCGGCAATTGTTTCCTCCTTCGTCAAACTCTCGCCACGCCAGGCGTTGGCCAATCCGGTGATGGCGGTGGTCTGGCTGGGTACCTGGCTGACCGCCGTCCTCACCGTCACCGGCAAGACCAGTCCGGCCCTTGGCTGGAGCGTGACCGGGCTGCTGTTGCTGACGGTGCTGTTCGCCAACTTCGCCGAAGCCGTCGCCGAAGCGCGCGGGCGTGGCCAGGCAGCATCACTGCGGCGGGCGCGCAAGGATCTAATGGCACGGCGGCTGGCCGAGGTCGACGCGCTCGATCACGCCGTCACCGTGGCCGCGACCGAACTGCGCCCCGGCGATCTGGTGGTGGTGTCGGCCGGCGAGGTCATTCCGGCCGATGGTGAAATCCTCCACGGCCTGGCCACCATCAACGAGGCCGCGGTCACTGGCGAATCGGCGCCGGTGCTGCGTGAAGCTGGAACCGACCGTTCCGGGGTGATTGGTGGCACCCAGGTGCTGTCCGATCAGATCGTGGTGCGGATCACCGCGCAACCCGGGCACAGCTTCCTGGACCGGATGATTGCGCTGGTCGAAGGCGCCAATCGACAGAAGACCCCGAACGAAGTCGCGCTCGGCCTGTTGCTGGTGACCATGACCCTGACCTTCCTGATCGTGGTACTGACGCTGCCGGTGATAGCCGCGCATGTCGGCGTCAGCATCAATCCACTGCTGCTGGTCGCATTGCTGGTATGCCTGATTCCGACCACCATTGGCGGCTTGTTGCCGGCCATCGGTATTGCCGGCATGAACCGGGCGCTGGCCGCCAATGTGCTGGCCAAGTCGGGCAAGGCGGTGGAAGTGGCTGGCGACGTCGACGTGCTGTTGCTGGACAAGACCGGCACCATCACCCACGGCGATCGCCAGGCCACCGACATGTACCCGTTGGCGGGCGTCGATCCGGCGCGCCTGCGTGAAGCCGCGCTGCTGTCGTCACTGGCCGACCCGACGCCGGAAGGCAAATCGATCACCAAGCTGGCGCGGCAGCAGGGCGCGTCGGCCGATGATCCGGTGGATGCGTGCTTCATCGCCTTCAGCGCGCAGACCCGTATGTCCGGGGTCGACCTGCAGGGTCGCCGCATACGCAAGGGCGCGGCCGACGCGATCATGGCCCATGTGGCCTCGCTGGGCGGGCAGCCGGGCGCGGAGTTGCTCAGCCGGGTCGAACAGATCGCGCGCAAAGGAGCGACCCCGCTGGTGGTGGCCGAAGGCCAGCACGTGCTCGGCGTCATTGCCCTGTCGGACGTGGTCAAGCACGGCATCAGGGAGAAGTTCGCTCGCCTGCGTGCGATGGGCATACGCACGGTGATGATCACCGGCGACAACCCGTTGACCGCCGCGGCGATCGCCGCCGAGGCCGGTGTCGATGACTACATCGCCGAGGCCAGGCCGGAAGACAAACTGGCGCGTATCCGCAGCGAACAGGCCGCCGGACGTCTGGTGGCGATGGTCGGTGACGGCACCAATGACGCACCGGCACTGGCCCAGGCCGATGTCGGCCTGGCGATGAACTCCGGCACCCAGGCGGCCAAGGAAGCCGGCAACATGGTCGACCTGGATTCGGACCCGGCCAAACTGCTGGCGGTGGTCGAGGTCGGCAAACAGCAGTTGATCACCCGTGGCGCGTTGACTACTTTTTCGCTGGCCAATGATGTGTCGAAGTATTTCGCCATCCTGCCGGCATTGTTCGCCACCGCGATCCCGTCGATGGCGGCATTGAACGTGATGCAGCTGTCCAGCCCCACCCACGCGGTGCTGGCGGCGCTGATCTTCAACGCCATCATTATCCCGCTGCTGATTCCGCTGGCACTGCGCGGGGTCCGCTTCCGTCCGGCCACGGCCACCGCGCTGCTGCGCCGGAACATGCTGGTCTACGGTCTCGGCGGCGTGCTGTTGCCGTTTGCCGCCATCAAACTGATCGACATGCTGCTGGCCGCTGTGCTCGGCAGCTGAGGAACCGATATGTCTGTTGAAACATCACTCGCCAATCCCGCCGTAACCACGGCCCGCATCGATGGCGGCCTGCTGCGGGCCTCGCTTGGGCTGGCCTTGATCGGTCTGCTGCTGTTCGGACTGGGCTACTCGCTGCTGGCGATGGGCCTGGGACGGCTGCTGTTCCCGCACGTCGCCGATGGCAGCCTGATCCGGCAGGACGGTCGCGTCGTCGGTTCGGCGCTGGTGGCCCAGCCCTTTGCCGCCGATCGCTACTTCCAGCCACGGCCCTCGGCAGCCGCTTACGACCCGATGGCGTTGTCAGCCAGCAACCAGGCACGCAGCAATCCGGCGCTGATCGAGCGCATCGAGGCTGCGCGCTCGGCGGCCGCCGAGCGCGAAGGGATTGCCGCTGATCAGGTGCCGGGTGATCTGTTTACACAATCGGGCAGTGGCATCGATCCTGACATCACGCCGGCGGCGGCGCGGATCCAGATTGCACGGGTTGCCGCTGCCCGCGGGCTGTCCAGGGAAGCGGTTGCCGCACTGCTGGAACGGCACATCGAGCCGGCGCAATGGGGGCTGTTCGGTGCACCGCGGGTCAACGTGCTGGAACTGAACCTGGCTCTGGATGCATTGGACAGGCACGCCGCCGCACAATAGCACCATGAACACGCGCCGTGATGCCAAAGCCGATGCCCTGGTCGATACGCTTAGACGCCAGAGCGCCGGCAGGCTGACCGTGTTCCTGGGCGCTGCGCCCGGGGTCGGCAAGACCTACGCAATGCTGTCGCGGGCGCGGGAATTGCACCGGCAGGATGTCGATATCGTCGTCGGCGTGGTCGAGACCCATGGACGCAGCGAAACGGCGGCGCTGTTGGAGGGCCTGCAGCGGATTGCGCCGCGGCAGGTCAATTACCGCGGCAGGACATTTGACGAACTGGACATCGATGCGGTCCTGGCCCGCCGCCCCGGCATCGCCCTGATCGACGAGCTCGCCCATCGCAACGTCCCCGGCAGCCGTCATGAACGCCGCTGGCAGGATGTGCTGGAACTGCTGGATGCGGGCATCGACGTTTACACGACGGTCAATATCCAGCATCTGGAAAGCCTCAACGACATTGTTCACCGGATCACCGGCGTGCGGGTCAGTGAAACCGTGCCTGACGCGGTGTTTGACCGGCTGCGAGACATCCGTCTGGTCGATTTGCCAGCGCGCGAGCTGATCGAACGTCTGCAACAGGGCAAGGTATACATGCCCGAGCAGGCGGAACATGCACTGCAGGCATTCTTCTCGCCCTCCAACCTGGCGGCGCTGCGTGAACTTGCGATGCAGACCGCCGCCGATCGCATCGATGAAGACCTGCGCGAGTCGCAGACCGCACGCGGACAAGCCGGCATGGCCCTGCGCCGTCGCGTATTGATCGCCATCGATGGCATGGGCAACTCCGAATACCTGGTGCGTGCCGGTCGCCGTATCGCCGAGCGTCGCGATGCACCGTGGAGCGTGGTGAGCGTGCAGTCTGGCAAACCGGCAGCATCCAGTCGGCAGCTTGAGCTGGATCATGCGTTCGCACTGGCGCGCAGCCTTGGCGCCGATACCGAGGTAGTGCACGGAGGCCGGATTGCCGATGCGCTGCTGGACCATGCCGAACGCATCGGTGCTTCGACCCTGGTGCTTGGCCGCACCCGTGAGCGGCCGTTCGCCAGGATGATCAATCGCACCCTGACCCAGCAACTGCTGCAACACGGTGCGCATTACGAGCTGGTCATCATCAGCGCGCCACGTGCGCGCGCGCAGTCGCGCAAAGGCCGGGAACAATCGCTGCCAGGCTTGCGGGGCCAGGATATGGGCTGGGTCGCGGCGGCCACCCTGTCGGCGATTGCACTGGCCTGGGCTGCGCAACAGTGGATCCAGCTCGATGATCTGTCGATGGTTTTCATCGTGGCGGTGGTGTTGGTGGCCGCGCGCACGCGGACAGCGGCAGCGGTGCTGGCGGCAATATTGTGTTTTCTTGCCTACAACTTTTTCTTCATCGAACCCCGTTTCACCCTGTTCATCGGTGCGCGACAAGGGCTGACCACGGTGCTGTTGTTCCTGCTTGCCGCATTGCTGGCCGGTCGGCTGGCGTCGCGGTTGCGGATGCAGGTGCTGGCCCTGCGTGCTGCCAATGCACACGTCACGGTCATGCAGGGACTGGCACGACAGCTCAGCGCCGCGGCTGATCTTGGCCAGGTGCTGCAAAGTGGACGCACGGCCCTGGAGCGACATTTTGATGCCAGCGTCTGGCTGTGCGTGGATGAAACCGAAACAGCCTCCAACGGCGTGCAATTGCAGGACATCGATCGCGCTGCGGTCGAATGGGTACGTGGGCACGGGCAGCCGGCCGGGCGCTTTACCGACACCCTTGCCGGCTCGAGCTGGTGGTTGCTGCCGATGCGCAATGAACAGATCGCCCTGGGAGTGGTCGGTCTGCGATTTGCCGAGGGCAGGCGGCTACCGTTCGAGCAGCGGCGACTGGCCGAAGCGATGGTCGAAGACATCGGCCAGGCAGCACTGCGTACCCGACTGGTGGCGGATCTTGAAGCCGCGCGCATCGGCAACGAGACTGAACGCCTGCGTTCGGCGCTGCTGTCATCGGTATCGCATGATCTGCGTTCACCGCTTTCGGCGATGGTCGGATCCGCTGGCAGCCTGATCGGTTATGCCGAGGTCATGAGTTCCGAAGAACGCCGGCAGCTGCTGGATACGATTGTGCTGGAGGGCGAGCGGCTGGATCGTTACATCCAGAACCTGCTCGACATGACCCGGCTCGGACACGCCGGCTTGAGCTTGAACCGCGACTGGATCGGGGTGGATGAACTGATTGGGTCGGCGGCCGGGCGCTTGCGCCGTTACCAACCGGATCTGAAATTGCAGATCACCCTCGCCCCGCGCCTGCCGCCGATCTGGGTGCATCCGGCATTGGTCGAGCAGGCGCTGTTCAACGTGCTGGAAAACGCGGCCCGGTTTTCACCGCTGGATGCCAGCGTCGATGTCTCCGCGCAGCTGATCGAGGGCCAATTGCGGATTGAGGTGCGTGATCGCGGTCCGGGCATTCCCGAGGATGAGCGCAGTCGCATCTTCGACATGTTCTACAGCGTCGAGCGCGGCGACAGCGGACGCCAGGGCACCGGCCTGGGCTTGACCATCTCGCAAGGCATGATCGGCGCGCATGGTGGTCAGGTAGCCGCCTTGCCGCCCGCCGATGGGCGCGGCACACTGATTCGCATCACCCTGCCGCTGCTGCAACCGCCTGCGATGCCGTCTCCGGATGCCAACTGACCCGCCCCTGACCGTTTCCAGCCTCGCCCGCATCCTGGTGGTCGAAGACGAGCCACAGATCCGCCGCTTCCTCGACATCAGTCTGCGCGCCCAGGGCTATCAGGTGCTGCTGGCGGCCAGTGGCCAACAGGGATTGGAAATGCTGGCCGGGCACGGCGCCGATCTGATTGTGCTCGACATCGGGCTACCGGATATCGACGGCCATCACGTGCTTGCCGAACTGCGCCAGTGGTCGCAGGTGCCGGTGATCATGTTGACCGTGCGCTCGGACGAGGCCGGCAAGGTCGCGGCGCTGGATGCCGGTGCCAATGACTATGTCACCAAACCGTTTGGCACCCAGGAGCTGATGGCCAGGATTCGCGCCTTGTTGCGCCAGCACGCGGGCGTGGCGGAAGAGCCGCCGGTGTTCGATGACGGCCATCTTCATATCGATCTGGGCCGGCGCGAAGTGCGCTTGGATGGTGAGCTGTTGAGTCTTGGTCGCAAGGAATACGCGTTGCTGGCGCTGTTGTTCAAACACGCCGGACGGGTGGTCACCCATCCGCAGATCCTGCGCGAGCTATGGGGTGCCAGCCATGCCGATGACACCCACTACGTGCGCATCCTGGTCGGCAAGCTCCGCCACAAGCTCGGCGACGATGCGGTCGCGCCGCGTTATCTGGCGACCGAACCAGGGATCGGACTCAGGTTCCTGATGGCGGGTTGATGTCATCGCCCGGCGCTGGTGATGGCGGGGCCGCCTCAGGCTCCACCACTTCCGACTGCACCACCATGTCCAGGATGTCGACCTGCGAGTTGGCATCGGCCGGGACGTTGCGGCGGTTGTAGCGCTTGACCCGCACCACTTCGCGCACGCCGTCCGCATGCTCGTAGCCCTGGATGCCGTCATAGGAGTGGTGCCACTGCTCGTCGACGACGGTCATCCTGCCGGCATCGTCGAAGCGGACTTCGCGCACCTGCAGGCAGTGCTTATCCTTCATCAGCGGGTGCGGACACGGTTTGCTGTGTGCATCGACCTGCAGGAATACCGTGCTGCCGGGACCGCCGTATTCGGTCTCCGGAGTCGGGTGGCCGCTGAAGGTCAGCACGTCGCCACCAGCGGTGGTCAACACCAGTTTCGGAATACCCGCATCCAGCTGGTAGCCAAGCCTGCCCTGCAGGCGATCACCGACTTCGCGATCCAGTGCCATTACCTGCGGGTCGATACAGGCGCGCTGGGTCGCCGCCAGCGCTGCGACCTCCAGTTCGCTGGCGGTGATGCGGTAACCGCCGCTCATCGCGTTGCAGGTATTGCTGACCTGCAGGCGGCCGTCGGCGAAGGCCAACTGCACCGGTTTGTCGCGGTTGACCAGCAAAGGCTTGATCTGGTCCCCTGCGGCATTGACGGCATTGCCCAGCCGCCAGAAGTACTTGCCCAGCGTCTGCACGGTCCTGGCCGGCGCCGGCTGTTCGGCCGCGGCCGGGGCTGCAGCCGGGTCGCTGGCGCTCGCCGCTGCCTGCGGGTTGGAGGGTGGAGGCGCATCCGGCGAACACGATGTCAGCGCGAGCGCGAGCGCGAGCGCGAGCGGAAGGATCAGCAGACGTAGCTTGGCCATGTGACTCTCCTGTGCTGGCAATGGTCGGAAAAGCGCCCGCGTCCGCATCCGCTGCTCGCGACCGTGGTCTGGCCTATACGAATATCAGCAATGCGGCGCCCAGGACAACACGATAAACCGCAAACACGGTAAAGCGGTGGCTCTGGATGTAGGTCAGCAGCCATTTGACCGCGATGAAGGCGGTGATGGCGCTGGCGATGAACGCGACCAGGAACGCACTCCAGTCCTCGTTGGCCGCTTCGCCGGACTGGATGACGTCGATCAGTTCGTAGCCGGTGGCTGCGAACATGGTCGGGATGCCGACCAGGAATGCGAATTCGGTGGCCGCGCTGCGCTGGGTGGTACCGGCCAGCAAGGCAACGAAAATCGTCGCCGCCGAACGCGAGGTGCCAGGAAACACGCCGGCCACGACCTGGGCGATGCCGACCAGGATGGCGACGGTCCAGGTAATCGTGTTGCGCTCACCCAGCGCCAGTGCGCGACGGCTGGCGAAATACTCGGCCACCACCATCCAGATGCCACCCAGGATCAAGGCCCAGGCAATCGGCTGGACCCGGTCCGGCAGCTCCCAGCCCAGCCGCTTGACCAGCAGTCCGCAGACCGCGGTGACCGCGAACGCCAGCATCAGCTTGTAGGCGTAGGTGCGTGATTGGGCCGGGGTCGAGGCGATGCCCAGCGGGTCGTACTTGGCCGGGGCGTCGTGGCCGGCGAACGCCGACAACAGTCCCCACAGCCGGCGCCGGTAAATCAGCACCACCGCCAGGATCGCGCCGGCCTGGATGCCGATGTTGAACAGGTCGCTGCGATGGCCCAGCCAGCGTTCGGCAATCAGCAGATGGCCAGTGCTGGAAATCGGCAGGAACTCGGTAATGCCTTCGATGATGCCAAGCAGCAAGGCGGCGAGCAGGTCGTTCATGGGTGCGATGGCTGGAAAACGGCCGTCAAGAATAGTGGATCTGCCGCATCCCCGTAATGGTGCGCTGCACTGCACAAATCCCCAAACAAGTGCTTTCAGTGCAAGTCAGGGCCACTGGTGCTCAATAAAATCAATGGTTTGCGCGCGGGCAAAAGTTGGCACGGCACTTGCTCGTACCCAAGCACGTTTCCATCACCCGAGGTTTGAGATGTCTGTGGACAATGTTGAAAAGCTGATCAAGGACAACAAGGTCGAATTCGTCGACCTGCGCTTTGCCGACGTGCGTGGCGTGCAGCATCACGTCACCTTCCCGGCCAGCATCGTCGATGCCTCGCTGTTCGAAGACGGCCGCATGTTTGACGGCAGCTCGATTTCCGGCTGGAAGGGCATCAACGAGTCGGACATGGTGTTGCTGCCCGACGCCAGCACCGCCTACCTGGACCCGTTCACCGCCGATCCGACCCTGGTCCTGACCTGCGACATCATGGACCCGGCCTCGATGCAGCCCTACTCGCGCTGCCCGCGCGGCGTGGCCAAGCGCGCCGAAGCCTACCTCAAGTCCAGCGGCATCGCCGAACAGGCATTTTTCGGCCCGGAACCGGAATTCTTCATCTTCGATTCGGTCCGCTATTCCAATGAAATGGGCAACACCTTCTACAAGATCGAATCCGAAGAAGCGGCCTGGAACAGTGGCACCAAGTACGAAGGCGGCAACACCGGCTATCGTCCTGGCGTAAAGGGCGGTTACTTCCCGGTAGCGCCGTCGGACACCCTGCACGACATCCGTTCGGAGATGTGCAAGGTGCTGCAGGAAGTGGGCATTGAAGTCGAAGTGCACCACCACGAAGTGGCGACCGCCGGCCAGTGCGAAATCGGCACCAAGTTCAACTCGCTGGTGAAGAAGGCCGACGAACTGCTGACGATGAAGTACATCGTCAAGAACGTCGCCTTCCGCAATGGCAAGACCGCGACCTTCATGCCCAAGCCGATCGTCGGCGACAACGGCAGCGGCATGCACGTGCACCAGTCGCTGGCCAAAGACGGCACCAACCTGTTCAGCGGTGACGGCTACGGCGGCCTCAGCCAGATGGCGCTGTGGTACATCGGCGGCATCTTCAAGCATGCGCGCGCGATCAATGCATTCGCCAACTCCGGCACCAACAGTTACAAGCGCCTGGTCCCCGGCTTCGAAGCACCGGTGATGCTGGCCTACTCGGCCAGCAACCGTTCGGCCAGCTGCCGGATTCCGTGGGTGTCCAACCCGAAGGCCCGTCGCATCGAGATGCGTTTCCCGGATCCGATCCAGACCGGCTACCTGACCTTCACCGCGCTGATGATGGCCGGCCTGGACGGCATCAAGAACCAGATCGACCCGGGCGCGCCCAGCGACAAGGATCTGTACGACCTGCCGCCGGAAGAGGAAAAGAACATTCCGCAGGTCTGCTCCAGCCTGGATCAGGCGCTGGAAGCGCTGGACAAGGATCGCGACTTCCTCAAGGCCGGTGGCGTGTTCTCCGACGACTTCATCGATGGTTACATCGCGCTGAAGATGCAGGAAGTCACCAAGTTCCGCGCCGCCACCCATCCGCTGGAATACCAGCTGTACTACGCCGTCTGAGTTTGGGGATGCGGTGATGGCGGCGGTTCACCCCTCCCACCCGTCGCCATCACCGCAAGCCTTCGGCTGGGGAGCCGGAGGCGACCCATGTTCCACCCGCCGTGGCATTCCGCGGCGAGCCGCAGCAAGCGGCGGCAGATCGATGCCGCCGTATCGGGGAAACCAGAACCGGAGAGCCATGAACCGTTGCTCCCTCCCACGTCACCTGCCTGCATCGCGGCTACCCGCCGCGCCGTTGGCATGTGCGGTTCATGGGCTTCGTGCCGAGGAGACAAAGCGCGTACACGCGACGCTTGCCGAGGTGTTTTGAAAACACCGGCCGGCGCGCTGCCGGCTGGTTCCATCCACGCCGGTTACACAAGGGGTTATGCGCATGAAATTGATCACTGCCATCATCCGGCCATTCAAGCTTGACGAGGTGCGCGAGTCGCTCTCCCAGGCGGGTGTGTCGGGGATTACCGTTACCGAAGTCAAAGGCTTCGGACGCCAGAAGGGCCACACGGAGCTGTATCGCGGTGCCGAATACGTGGTCGACTTCCTGCCCAAGATAAAGATTGAAACCGTGGTCACCGACGAACGTCTGGACGCGGTGATCGAGGCAATCCAGCAAGCCGCGGGGACCGGCAAGATTGGTGACGGCAAGATCTTCGTCACCAGCATTGACCAGGTGATCCGCATCCGCACTGGTGAAGTCGGCGCTGACGCGCTCTAACGCTTGGGGACCCCACATGATGAAGACGCGACTTTTTGCCGGGTTCAAGACCCGTGTCCAGGCCCTGTCACTGCTGGCGCTGTGCGCGCTGGCCGCAGGCGTTTCAATCACCGCGGTGGCGCAGGAAACCGCGCCCGCGCCGACCGCTGAGGCTACCGCCGCCGCGGCACCGGTGGCCGAACCGATGGCCGCGGCGGCCAGCGAAGCCGCACCCGCCGAAGCCGAACCGGCACCGGTGGTCGACAAGGGCGACGTGGCGTGGATGCTGACATCGACCCTGCTGGTGCTGCTGATGACCGTACCCGGACTGGCACTGTTCTATGGCGGCCTGGTCCGCTCCAAAAACGTGCTGTCGGTGCTGATCCAGGTCATCACCGTGTTCTCGCTGCTGGTCATCCTGTGGGTGATCTACGGCTACAGCTATGCCTTCGTCGGAGGCAACGCCTGGATCGGCACCGCCGACAAGCTGTTCCTCAAGGGCGTCACCCCGGACACGCTGGCTGACACGTTTTCGGCCGGCTTCAAGCTGCCCGAATACGTGTTCATCGCCTTCCAGGCGACGTTTGCCGGCATCACTGGTGCGCTGATCGTCGGTGCCTTCGCCGAACGGGTGAAGTACGCCGCGGTGATCCTGTTCGCCGTGATCTGGTTCACCTTCGGCTACCTGCCGATCGCGCACATGGTCTGGGGCGCCGGTGGTTACCTGCTGGACAAGGGCGCGCTGGATTTTGCCGGCGGTACCGTCGTCCACATCAACGCCGGCATCGCCGGTCTGGTCGGCTCGTACTTCGTCGGCAAGCGCGTCGGTTTCGGCCGCGAGGCACTGAAACCGCACAACGTGACCTTCACCTTCGTCGGCGCCTCGCTGCTGTGGGTCGGCTGGTTCGGCTTCAATGCCGGCTCGGCGCTGGAAGCCAACGGCACCGCCGCGCTGGCCTTCATCAACACCTTGCTGGCGACCGCCGCCGGCATCCTCGCCTGGGCCGTGGTGGAAAAAATCAGCAAGGGCAAGTCGTCGGCACTGGGCGTGGCTTCCGGCGCGGTCGCCGGCCTGGTCGGGGTGACCCCGGCCGCCGGCAGCGTCGGTCCGTTCGGCGCCATCGCCATTGGCCTGGTCGCCGGCGCACTGTGTGTGTGGGGCGTGACCGGGCTCAAGCGCCTGCTCGGTGCCGATGACAGCCTGGATGTGTTTGGCGTCCACGGACTGGGCGGCATCATCGGCGCGCTGCTGACCGGTGTGTTCACCGCGCCGTCGTTGGGTGGCACCGGTGGCGAGGACTACAGCATTGGCGGCCAGGTGGCGATCCAGGCATTGGGCGTGGGCATCACCGTGGTCTGGATCGGCGTGGTCTCGGTGGTCGGCTTCCTGATTGCCAAAATGGTGTTCGGCCTGCGGGTGGCCGAAGAAGCCGAGCGCGAGGGCCTGGACATCACCTCGCATGGCGAATCGGCCTACGAGGCCTGAGTATCGGCGCGGGCGGCGTTGCACTAAACTGGTGCAATGCCGCCCAAACCCTTGCCATACATGACCCTCCTCCCGGCCATCGATGCCCTGAGTACACCGGTGGCATGGGCCGGGCCCGACGGAGACATCCTTGGCGCCAACCTCGCGTTCGCGCGCTGGCTGGGTGTCAGTGCCCGTCGTTTGCTGGGGCAACCCCTGGCCGCACTGGAAATAGAGGGCAACGCCATGGCGCGATTTCTGGACAATCACCAGCAGGAGACCCTGCGCCTGGATCGCATCGCCTTGGGCATGCCCGGCGAACCGCCACGGTTTGCCGAAGGCTGGCTGTCGCGCACCGAAGCCGGCGGCTGGCTGCTGGAAGCGCATCCGCAGGACGAATTCCCGCTGCTCGACCCGACCCAGGCGCTGCCCAGCGCGCTGAGTGCCGCACTCAAGGGCCTGGCCCATGAGTTGCGCAACCCGCTGGCCGGGCTGAAGGGTGCCGCGCAATTGCTGGCGCGGCGCGCCAATCATCGCAACGACAATCAGGACGAGCGCGAACTGATCGAACTGATGGAATCGGAAATCGGCCGCCTCAACGGCCTGCTTGAACAACTGCTGTCACCTTCGCCGCAACGCCCGCACGCCGCGCTCAACATCCATGCCGTGCTGGAACGGGTGCTGCGCCTGGCCGAAACCGAAGGCGGCTGGTCGCTGCGCATGCAACGCGATTACGACCCCAGCCTGCCGGAGCTGTCAGGCGACAGTGATCGCCTGACCCAGGCAGTCTGGAACCTGGTCCGCAACGCGATCCAGGCCGGTGCCAGCACCGTCACCCTGCGCACCCGGGTCGAACACGGTGCGCGCATCCACGACCGCCTGCATGCGATGGCGCTGCGGGTGGAAATCATCGATGACGGACGCGGCGTGCCCGAGGAACTGGCCGAGCACCTGTTCCTGCCGCTGGTCAGCGGTCGCGCCGAAGGCAGCGGGCTGGGCCTGGCGCTGGCGCAACAGGTGGTGCGCGAACATGCCGGCTCGCTCAACTACCGCTCGCGTCCCGGGCATACCGTATTCACCCTGATGCTGCCGCCAGCGCATGGCAACGGCGAGGAGGCCAGCCATGTCCATTGAAGCCACGACCGCTGCCCGTCATGAACCCTGCATCTGGGTGGTCGATGACGACCGCTCGGTGCGCTTCGTGCTGGCCACCGCCTTGCGTGATGCCGGTTATGAAGTCGATGGCTTCGACAGCGCCGCAGCCGCCCTGCAGGCGCTGCGTCAGCGTGGCGCACCGGACCTGCTGTTCACCGACGTGCGCATGCCCGGCGACGATGGGCTGGTGCTGCTGGACAAACTGAAAACCAGCCATCCGCAGTTGCCGGTCATCGTGATGTCGGCCTATACCGACGTCGCCAGTACCGCCGGTGCATTCCGCGGCGGCGCCCATGAATTCCTGTCCAAGCCGTTCGACCTGGACGACGCGGTGGCACTGGCCAGTCGCACCTTGCCGGCGGCAGGCCAGGCGGTCGCCGAAGTCGAGGCCGAAGCGCAACCGGGCAGTGATGGCAGTACCCAGCTGATTGGCGATACCCCCGCGATGCGCGCGCTGTTCCGTGCCATTGGCCGGCTGGCGCAGGCCCCGTTGTCGGTGCTGGTCACCGGCGAAACCGGTACCGGCAAGGAACTGGTGGCGCGCGCGCTGCATAGCGAATCGCCGCGTTCGCGCAAACCATTCGTCGCATTGAACACCGCCGCGATTCCAGCCGAACTGCTGGAAAGCGAACTGTTCGGACATGAAGCCGGTGCCTTCACCGGCGCCCAGAAGCGGCACGTCGGGCGGTTTGAACAGGCCGATGGCGGCACCTTGTTCCTCGATGAAATCGGCGACATGCCGCTGCCGTTGCAGACCCGGTTGTTGCGGGTGCTGGCCGAAGGCGAGTTCTTCCGGGTCGGTGGCCGTGAATTGATCCAGGTCGACGTGCGGGTGATCGCCGCCACCCACCAGGATCTGGAGGCGCGGGTGCAGCAGGGCTTGTTCCGCGCCGATCTGCTGCATCGGCTGGACGTGGTCCGGCTGCAGTTGCCGCCGCTGCGCGAGCGTGCCGCCGATGTACCCCAGCTGGCGGAGAACTTCCTGGCCATGGCCACCCGCAAGCTCGACGTGGCACCAAAGCGGTTCTCGGCGCCGGCGCTGGATGCGCTGCGCGCCTATCCGTGGCCGGGCAACGTGCGCGAGCTGGAAAACGTGTGCTGGCGGCTGGCCGCGCTGGCCCCGGGCGACAGCATCAGCGCCCAGGACCTGCAGGAGGTGCTGTCACGGCCACGACCGCAGCCGGCGACTGCCACGGTCGGTTGGCAGCAGGCACTGGCTGGCTGGGCGCGTGAGCAACTGGCGATGGGAACCGAGGATCTGCACGCCATTGCCCGCGAACAGTTCGACCGCACCCTGCTGGAAGCGGCACTGGAGATCACCCACGGCCACCGCGCCGAGGCCGCCGCGCGGCTGGGAGTTGGCCGCAACACCGTCACCCGCAAGCTCGGCTCGCGGCGCAGGAAAAACGGCTGAGCCGGCGAGCGTTCGCTGGATTGGCCAATCTTCATTCATTGTGAAGCCTTGTTTGGGTAGGGTGGACGCCCGACATGACAAGGAGAGAACCATGCGCATCGCCTTGATGGCCACTGCCACCACGTTGTTCCTGTCCGCCTGCGGCAGCAGTCCACCGCCAGCACCGGCAACGCCTGCCGTGCCCACCACCAGCAGCGCCCAGCAGGCGGTGGCCAATCTCGCCTCGGCCTCCGGCAGCCTGGTCAGCGGCAAGCTGACGCTGGTGCCGATGACCGACGGCGTGCATGTGACCGGCACCATCGGTGGCCTGGCGCCAAACAGCTCGCATGGTTTTCACGTACACGAAAAAGGCGACTGCAGCGCCGCCGACGCCACCAGTGCCGGTGGCCACTTCAATCCGTTCGCCAATCCGCACGGCAAGGCCGAGGCCGGCAAGCACCATGCCGGTGACATCGACAACATCACCGCCAACAGCGACGGCGTGGCCCAGGTCAACGCGCACCTGAGCGGGGTCACCCTGGGCGGCGGCGCGGCCAACGACATCGCCGGCAAGGCGTTCATCGTCCACGCGGCGCCGGACGACTACACCAGCCAGCCGTCCGGCAATGCGGGTGCACGTCTGGCCTGCGGCGTGATTACCGTGACCCGGTAGGGCGGAGCCTGCTCCGCTTTCCCAGGCGCAATGGGTCATCTACCAATGCACGTAGAGCGGAGCTTGCTCCGCTGTTCCAGGTGCAATGGGTCATCTACCAAAGCACGTAGAGCGGAGCTTGCTCCGCTGCTCCTGATCCAGCGTCCGTGTCCATCTCCTGTCACATGCTGGATGCTTCAGCGCAGCAAGCTGCGCTCTACGTTCAGATTCTATGGCGCGCTGTCCGTCGATGACGGTCACACCGCGGATTGACCACGGCATAGGCATCGCTAACGGGATGCGTGCCGTCAGCTCGCCAGCATCTCGCGCGGGTTGCACTGGTCGTCGCAATAGACGAATGTCACTGGAATCCCATGCGCCTCCAGCACTGCCGCCAGCTGCCGCTGGCGGGCCTGGAAATACTCGAACCCACGCGCCAGGGTTTCGGCGTCGTTGCCGAACGAGGCACCATGGCGCTTGCGCCAGGCTTGCGCGCCCAACAACGCCATCCGCGCCTGTCCATCGCGATAGAGCAGCAACGGTTCCGGATCCAGATCCAGCCATTCCTCGCCGTCCGCTGCCAGCAACGCGGTTTCAATCAGCGGCCACAGGTTGCCCAGGTTCTGGTGCTGGTACTGCAACGACATCATCGCGGCCAGATCCAGATGGGTCAGGAAGCGCACATGCTCGACCCGCGCGCCGAATGCCTGCTGGATCAGCAGCGCGGTGTCGGCAGCGGCCATGCCGCGTTCCAGCAATGCTTCTTCCAGCGCGTTGGCCACGCGCTCGACGTTCCCTGCATCACCACTGATCAGCACCGGCAATACCCGCAGCGCGCCACCCTGCAGGTCGGGCTGCGCCTGCAACGGCAGCGGAATTTCGCCGCCGGCATCGGCGCCAAATGCGATCAGCCGCGGACCCTGGTTGCGCTGTGGTGCACGGCGCAGCAGCTCGTCCAGCCGCTGGTGGACCGGCCAGCCCGGGCGCAGGATTTCCGCCGGATCGAAATGCGCCGCCGCCAGCACCAGATCGAGCCCGGGCAGATCACTGGCGAAGGTGGCGAGATCGCGACCTACCAGTTCGACCAGACGGCCGGCATCGTCGGCGGTCAGCGCTGCCTGCGCGGGCTGGCTGCCGGATGACAGCTCCAGTGCGACGACGAGCATGCAGCGCGAATCGGCGTGTTCAACGGTCATATGAATATTTGGCGGCGGCGGAGGGGGGCATTACACTGGCATTATGCCTGCGCAGGTCGTGACAACCGATACTGCATCTTCCACCCACCGCCCACATTTCCGATGAGGAATCCCATGTCCACAGCTCGCCCCGTCGCCATCCTCGGCGGCGTCCGCATTCCTTTTTGCCGCCAGAACACGGCCTATGCCGACGTCGGCAACCTGGGCATGTCGGTGCGCACGCTGGGCGCACTGGTCGAACGTTTCGGCCTGCATGGCCAGGCCTTGGGCGAGGTGGCGATGGGCGCGGTGATCAAGCATCCCAGCGACTGGAACCTGGGTCGCGAGGCGGCGTTGTCGTCGGGGCTGTCGCCGCTGACCCCGGGCATCACCCTGCAGCGTGCCTGTGGGACCAGCCTGGATTCGATCATCACCGTCGGCAACAAGATCGCGCTGGGACAGATTGAATCCGGCATCGGCGGCGGTTCCGACACCACCTCCGACGTGCCGATCGTGTATGGCAAGAAGCTGCGCTCGCGGCTGCTGGCGGCCAACCGGGCCAAGAGCACCGGCGACAAGATCAAGGCGATGGTGCAGGGCTTCAAGTTCAGTGAGCTCAAGCCCGAGTTCCCCGGCGTGGCCGAACCACGCACCGGCAAGAGCATGGGCGATCACTGCGAGGACATGGCCAAGGAATGGAACATCAGCCGCGACTCGCAGGACGAGTGGGCGGTGTCATCGCACAAGAAGCTGGCTGCGGCGTACGAGCGCGGCTTTTTCGATGATTTGATCGCGCCGTTCCGTGGCCAGAGCCGCGACAACATCCTGCGCCCGGACACCTCGCTGGAAAAGCTGGCGACGCTGAAGCCGGCATTTGACCGCGTCTCCGGTCGCGGCACCCTGACCGCGGCCAATTCCACCCCGCTGACCGATGGCGCCGCGGCGGTGTTGCTGGCCAGCGACGAATGGGCCCAGGCCCACGGCCACGAGCCACTGGCCTACCTGCGCGATTCGCAGGTGGCGGCCGTGGATTTCGTGCATGGCGAGGGCCTGCTGATGGCGCCAACCGTGGCGGTGCCGGAAATGCTCAAGCGCCATGGCCTGAGCCTGCAGGATTTCGACATCTACGAAATCCACGAAGCCTTCGCCGCCCAGGTGCTGTGCACGTTACGGGCCTGGGAGAGCGAGGAGTACTGCAAGAACCGCCTGGGTCTGGACGCACCGATGGGCCGCATCGATCCGGCCAGAATCAATCCCAATGGTTCCTCGCTGGCAACCGGTCATCCGTTTGCCGCGACCGGCGCGCGTATCGTCGCCACCGTGGCCAAGGAGCTGAAGCAGCGCGGCGGCGGCCGTGCGCTGGTATCGATCTGCACCGCCGGCGGCATGGGCGTGGTGGCGATCATCGAACGCTGATCGCGACGGCGCGCGCTGGTTTGCCCCGCTTCAAATAAAAAGGCCCGGATTGCTCCGGGCCTTTTTTTAGTGAAAGCAACCTGCGGCGTCAGCTGCGCAGGCGCGGCATGCCATGTTCATCACGTTCCTCGGTGACGGCCTGATCGAAAATCTTCTGCCGCAGATCGCGGCCGGGCAGTTCGCGGGCAGCTTCGCCACGCGCCACCCGCAACGCGTTGGCATAGCTGAGCTGGGCCAGATCCGCTTCGCCAGCGGCAGCGAAGCCATGGCCCATCTCCTCCCAGGCCTCGGCATCGGCACCCTGTGCCAGGGCGCGATGCAGGAACTCCTGTGCCTGTGCCAGCTGGCCCTGGCCACGTGCCAGCCGGGCCAGAGTCACCAGCAATGCCGGGCTGGCCGGGTGTGCCTGCAACCAGCGCTGGGCACTGGCCCGGCGCGAATCCATCTTTTCCAGCGGCAGGCGCCCGTACAACCCGGCCAGCGACTCATCCCATTGGCTGTCCAGCGCATGCTCCAGGCTATGGGTGGCGGCATCGTCCCAGCGCATGCTGGCGGCGCGTTCGGCATAGGCCGACACGACCTGCGGGTGGGTGCGCAGCAGCTTCGGCATCTGCTCCCAGCGTTCGGCCAGCGCATTGGCATCAGCGGCTTCCCGCAATGCCTGGGCGGCCCACTGCGCTTCCAGCTTGTCCAGGGTCGGCTTCGGCAGCGCATTCTGTTGCTTCAATGGGCCCAGCAGGCCGTAGGCATCACTGCCGCGCGCGCTGGCGGCCAGCGCCTTGGCACGCAGCGCCAGACCGCGCGGCGGCAAAGGCTGGGCAGCCGGTGCATCCAGTGCGGCCAGCGCATCGGCCGGGCGTTGCTGGGCCAGTGCACGGTCTGCGACCGTGAGCGCATAAGCGGTGGCATTGGTTTGCGCCAGGGCCGACAGGTGGCGTTCGGCGGCGGCCGCGTCCAGCCGTGCGTCGGCGGCGCGAACCGCGGCGACGCGGGCGATGGTTCCCACTTCCTTGTCGGCGGCTGCGCGATCCAACAGCTTTTCCGCCCGCTGCCAGTGTCCGCGGTGGACCGCCTCCAGGCCTTCGAGCAATCGTGCCCGGTATTGCTTGCGGCGATAACGCGCCCATACCCGGAACGGCATCGACAACAGCGACCAGACCAGCCACAGCACGCCCACCGCCAAGGCCAGGGCAATGATGGCACGTGGCACGTTGGTGGTGATTTCATAACCACCCATGGTGATGAAGACTTCGCCCAGATCACGCGTGCCGTCCTGCATCAGCCATTGCGAGACGACCACGCCGACCAGCAGCAACAGCAGCAGGATGATGACGCTACGGAACAGTTTCATGGCTGGTTCTCCGTCGTGGGCGCGGGCGGTACGGCGGGCGTGATGGGGGCGGTCAAGTCAGTCCGTGGCGAACCCCGGCGCAGATCCTGAAGTTGTAGCAGGGTGCTGCCCAGAACCGGCGATTGCGCACTGAGTGGCGCCTTGCGCATCTGCTGCAGTTGTTGCTGGCACTGTGCCAGATCGGCCGATGCCGGCCACAGCCGTGGCAACCAGGCCTGGACCCGACCCAGCGCGGCATCGAAACCGGCCTCATCGCCACGCTGCAGCGCCGCCCGGGCCAGGCTCAATTCGATCTGCAGTGCCGCCTCGCCGGAATTGCGCGCAGTCGGGGCGACGATCGCATCCTTGCGTACCGGCCGCACGTCGACCAGCGGCGCCAGCAGGCGTTGCCAGGCCGGGCGCGGGGTCGTGCTGTCGCTGGCCAGATTGCGCGGCAATGCCTGCAGGCGCTGCGACAGCAGATCCAGCTGCAGCATCAGTTCCGCCTGCGGGCCTTTGCCCAGCGCATCGAGTGCACTGCGCTCCTGTGCCAGCGATTGCCGCAGATTGAGCAGTTGCGGATCCTGCAGGCTTTCCAGTACCTCGGCCGCGAGGGCGTAGGTATGGCGCGCGCCCAGCAGATCCTGGGCAACGACGATGCGCTGGTTGGCCAGGGTCAGCAGCAGTTCCAGTTCGTCCAGTCGCATCGCGCGCTGGCCATGGGCGGTGCTGGCCGACAGTTTGGCGACGCTTTCTTCCAGCAGCGCGCCACGCTGGCTCAGGCCCAGCACCTCGTCGCGCAGCACCCGGTTGGTGGCAGCGGCATCCTGCAGGCGCTGGTTCTGCGCGCGCTGTTCACTGCGCAATGAATCCAGTCGCGATTGCAGCGCCAGCATCCGCTGCTCGGTGCCATCGATCTTGGCGATCTCAGCGGCCTGGCGCGCCTGCCACCATTCCCAGCCGCGCCAGCCAGCAAAGGCCAGCACCAGCAGGACGATCAGCCACGTCAGCGCCTTGATGCCCAGCCGCTTGCGCGGCGTAGGCGTGGTGTCTTCGATTTCCATGCGTTCTTCCCGTTACTGTCTGCAGCGTCCGCTGCAGGCCACCATGCTAGCGGATGCGTGCGCCCATAACGTGTACGGCGGTACTTAACAATTGCGCCGGTCGTGGCCCGGCGGCCGTCGCCACCGCGGCGAAACCCTGCTCGACGGCCAGTTGTCGCAGGCGCTCGCTGGCAACGACCGCGGTTGCCTGCAACAGCCGCTCGCGCCTGTCGTGATCCAGTTGCGACAGCACCTGCTGCAGTGCCTTGGCGCTGCTGACCATCAGCATGCCGGCCCCGCGCGCATCATCGAGTTGACGCAGCGCGGGTGCTGACAGCGGCAGTTCGCAGCGGCGATAGACGTCGGCCCGGCGCAGCTGCGCACCGCGCTGGATCAACCCGGCCGCCAGCAGCGACCGTCCGTCCGGGGCCGTGACCAGACCCACACTCCGGCCGTGCAGATCGTGCAGCACCGGCAGCGCCAACAGACCTTCGCTGTCCATCCGTTGCGGTGCCAGCACCGCGTTGATACCGGCTCGCCGTAACGCAGCCGCGGTCGCACTGCCGACCGCCAGCCATTGCTGGCCGTCGGCCCGCAAAGGTTGCAACGCCGCCGCCGCCCGCACCGCGGGTGGGCTGGTGAATACGATGACGTCACTGGCCAGCGCCTGCTCCAGTGCGCGCCGCGCCGGTGGATCATCCAGCGCCTGCAGCGACCATGGTGACAGCGCCACGAAACCAGCGCCCAGCCGTGCGGCACCTCGTCGCAACGGCTGGTGGCTGCCACGGGGGCGCAGCGAGATCACGTACCATGAGGGCAACAGATGCGGTTCCATGCAGGGATTATGTTCGATGTACGTTGAAGCGGCGATGGATGCATTGCGCCACGCCTATCAGGCCATGCCGCCGGTGCGCGCCATGCAGGTTGAAGTCGAGGGTTACCAGGCACCGTGGTTGAAACTGCGCGCGCCGCTGGCCGCCAACGTCAATGACAAGGGCACTGCGTTTGGCGGCAGCCTGTGTTCACTGATGACCATTGCCGGCTGGGGACTGCTGCAGATGCGGTTGTCGCTGGAAGACCTGCGCGCGGAGATCTATGTCGCCGACAGCCAGGTACGCTACCTGACCCCGTTGCGCAGCCAGTTGCAGGCACGCGCCCGCTTGCGCGACGACGGCGAGTGGGCCGAATTCATGCTTACCCTGCGGCGCCGCGGCCGCGCCCGCACCCAGGTGCTGGCCCAGGTGGATCTGGATGACGGCCAGGCCGCCTGCACCCTGGAAGGGCGCTTTGTCGCCATCGCGGTGGGTTAGCATGGGCATCCTGAGGGGGGAACCAACATGCGTGGATTGATAACTGCCGGCGTGCTGTGGGCTTTGCTGCTGGTCATGGGCACGGCCGATGCGCAGACTTCGCGCCGCCAGCGCAACAAGCTGGAACAGAGCCAGATTGCCTTGACCGCCGCGATCCGCTGGGGCGATTTCGAAGCGGCCTGGCAGATGGTCGACCCGGCCTACAGGCAGGCCCATCCGCTGAGCGACGTTGAACTGTCGCGCTACGAACAGGTGCAGATTTCCGGTTACCGCGACCTGAGCAGCCAGCTCGAGGCCGACGATACCGTGACCCGTAATATCGAGCTGCGCGTCATCAACAAGCACACCATGGCCGAGCGCACCCTGCGCTATCAGGAACACTGGCGCTGGGACGCCGAAAACAAAGGCTGGTGGCTGGTTACGGGGCTGCCGGACCTGTGGAACGGGCAGTGAGCCGGACGGCGGCGGGGCGGGCAACGCCGTGGCCCCTGTGCGACAATCGCGGCCCATCCCGTAACCTGCGCCATCCGTGAATTTCGAGACCCTGCAGAGCTTTGCCGCCCAGTCCCCGCTGTTGTCGCTGGCGTTCGCCGGACTGACCGTGGCCATCATCGTGAACGAGATCGCGCGCCTGTTCCGCGGCTACAAGCCGTTGAACCCGGCCGGGCTGACCCACCTGATCAACACTGAAAACGCACTGGTGGTCGATCTGTCGGCGGCCGGCGATTTCGAAAAAGGCCATATCGCCGGCAGCAAGAACGTCGCGCCGAGCCAGTTCGACCCGGAAAACAAGCTGCTGGCCTCGGCCAGACAACTGCCGGTAGTGCTGGTATGCCGCAATGGCCAGGCCTCGGGCACGGCTGCCAAGCGGCTGAAGAAGGCCGGTTTCGAACAGGTCTATTGGCTCGATGGTGGCATCGGCTCGTGGCAGGCCGCCGATCTGCCGCTGGTCAAGGGCCGCTGATGGCGGTTTGAGCTGAACTTTCATTCAGCTCGCTGTACAGCCCTTGAACCGGGCCGGGCCCGCCACCATGCTGGGCCTTACACCTCAATCTTCCGCTCAACGAATACTGGAGTAAGAAATGTCTGACGAAACCACCAATGGCGCCGCCGCGCCGGCCGCCGCCAATGGTCCCGCTTTCACTGTCGAAAAGATCTACGTCAAGGACGTTTCGTTTGAAGTGCCTGGCGCACCGGCAATCTTCGCCGAGAACGTGCAGCCGGAACTGCAGCTCAATCTGAACCAGAAAGTGCAGCGCCTGAACGAAAACGCATTCGAAGTGGTGCTGGGCGTGACCCTGACCTGCAAGGCCGGCGAAAAGACTGCATACGTTGCCGAAGTGCAGCAGGCTGGCGTGTTCGGTCTGGTCGGCCTGGAGCCGCAGGCGATCGATGCGCTGCTGGGCACCCAGTGCCCGAACATCCTGTTCCCTTACATCCGTCAGCTGGTCAGCGACCTGGTCCAGGCCGGTGGCTTCCCGCCGTTCTTCCTGCAGCCGATCAACTTTGAAGCGCTGTACGGTGAAACCCTGCGCCAGCGCGCCGCGCAGAACAACGCCGACGGCGAGCTGGCTGCCGCCGAGCCCGCAGGCAACGCTTGATCCGGTGCCGGCACGCCCGTAGGCGGTGCACTGCGAGCCGGGGTTGATGCATGGCTGACTCGTTGAAAATCGCCGTGCTGGGTGCCGGCTCATGGGGCACCGCGCTGGCGGCCCTGATGGCGCGCCATGGACACGCCGTCACCCTGTGGGGGCGTGACCCGGTCGTCATCCAGGCCATTGACCAGCAGCATCAGAATCCACGTTATCTGCCGGGCATCGATCTGCCCGGCAACCTGCGTGCCACGACCGACATGGCCGCGGCCATGCAGGACGTGGATTTCGTGCTGGTGGTGGTGCCCTCGCACGCGTTCACCGCGACCGTGCGACAGATGGCGGCGTTGCGCCCTGCCACGGCCGGCGTGGCGTGGGCGACCAAGGGATTCGAACCGGGCTCCGGGCGCTTCCTGCATGAGGTCGCCGAAGACATCCTCGGCAGCGACGTGCCGCTGGCGGTGGTCACCGGGCCTTCATTCGCCAAGGAAGTGACGCTGGGCCTGCCGACCGCGGTCACGGTTCACGGCAATGCCAGCGAGTTCACCGCACGTGTCGCCAATGTCATGCACGGGCCGGCGTTCCGCGCCTATACCGGCGACGACATGGTCGGTGCCGAACTCGGCGGGGCGATGAAGAATGTGCTGGCGGTTGCTACCGGTGTTGCCGACGGCATGCAGCTCGGTTTGAACGCACGCGCGGGCCTGATCACCCGTGGCCTCAACGAGATGCTGCGCCTGGCCGCGGCCATCGGTGGTCGTCCGGAAACCCTGATGGGGCTGGCCGGCCTAGGCGATCTGGTGCTGACCGCCACCGGCGATCTGTCACGCAACCGGCGGCTGGGACTGGCGCTGGGCAAGGGGCAGTCGCTGGACGATGCGGTGCGTGAAATCGGCCAGGTGGTCGAGTCGTTGCAGACCGCCGATGAAGTCATGCGCCAGGCCAACCGGCATGGCATCGACCTGCCGATCTCCAGCGCGGTGCAGGCAGTGCTGCATGGCGAACTCAGTCCGAGCGACGGCCTCAAGCAATTGATGGCGCGCGAGCAGAAGCCAGAGTATCCGGAGACGTTGTTCAAGTAGGACGACGCTGCGCCTGCTGATGCAGCAAAAAAAGACCGGCCAGGTGGCCGGTCTTTTTCATGCCTTCGCCGGAGAGAGCGGCGAGGGCCAGGGCTTGCTGGATCAGCGCGCCGGATCAGAACGTGAAGCGCGGACCGACGAACCACTCGATGTCGCTGCCGTCGTAGATCTTGGCGTCGGCAACAATGCTCCAGTTCGGGTTGAATACGCCTTCCAGACCGACGCGGCCATAGCCGATGCCGTTGTTCTCGTTGCGGTAGTTGCTGCCGCTGATCTCGCTGGTGCCGTCCTGGTAGCCCATGAAGGCGCTGGCGTTCAGGCGGTTCTTGACCAGGGCGGCATTGACGCCCATCTCGAAGCTGTAGCCACGCAGATAGGAGGTCGGCAGCCCGACGACGTCACCGTTGGCCAGCTTGGTCTTGTCGTGCTCGAGCTTGTTCCACTCGTAGGCGCCACGCGCCACCATGTCTAACCGTGAGCTCAGTTCGAAGTTCACGCCCAGACCGACGCGGGCGCCGTCGAGCTGTGCATCGGTGTTGTACAGCAGGCCATCGCCGAGGCTGTCAACGTCCATCTGGCTGTAGCCGCCGAACACGTGCAGGTTGTCGGTCAACGCGTACGAGCCACGCAGCGCCCAGCCATCGGCATCATTGCCGTTGCCGTCACCGGGTTCGTCGATATCAAAGGCCTGGTAACCGCCTTCGACGTAGGAATAGGAAATGCCTTCGGCTGCAGAAGCAGCAAACGGCGCGGTCAGCAGGAGGGAGGCAAGCAAAAGGGACTTCTTCATGTGTTTCATCCTTGTTGTCGTTTTTTTAGGCGGATATCAAGCCAGGGAGCTGGAAATCCGGCGCCAGTATCCGCAAGGTGGTGCAATGTGAAATGAATGACCCCACCCAAATGTCAGCCAATGCACATGCGAGAGGCGCCACCGATCAGCGGCACACGTGCAGGCTCATGCGGAAAAGAACAACCCGGCCAGTGGCCGGGTTGCAGATGCGACGCAGGGGAGAGAGCGCGGCGCCGCGGACAGCGACTGGGTCGGTTACCAGCTGAAGCGCGGACCGACGAACCACTGGGTATCGCCGTCGACCATCTTGACGTCGGCCGAGGCACTCCAGTTGGGGCTGAACTTGACCTGTGCACCGAGGCGGCCATAGAACTCGCCGTCGTAGTCGTCACCATCTTCGTAGCCGGCCAGTGCATAGCCGACCAGGTTGTTGGTCAGCAGGCTGTTGACGCCGACTTCGACGCTGTAACCATCGGAATCCACGAAGTCGCCATCGTACTTCTCATAGGCAACCCGGGTCAGCAAATCAGTACGGGCGCTCAGCTCATGGTTGTAGCCCAGGCCAACACGCCACTGGTCGAAATCGACGTTGAAGTCGTCGACATCCTGGCCGCTGTACTCGCCAAACAGGTGGAAATTGGGGGCAATGGCGGCCGAACCCTTGATCGCCCAGCCGTCGGAATCGGGGCCGTCGACGTTGGTGGCGATATAGCCGCCTTCGACATAGTTGTAGGAAATACCATCGGCGGCGGACGCGGCAAACGGTGCGGCGGCCAGCAAGGTCAGGGCAAGCAGGGACTTCTTCATTCAGGGGCTCTCTTTAATTGTTGTAGGTATTCCGGCGCTGAGATCAGCATGAGATCGTTCGCAGCCAGCGACGGGCAGTATGCCGACAGGCATGAAACTTGCCCTGAATAACAATCTTGACCGCAACTGAATCCATCGCGGTTGCAGGCCGGGTTTCACTCGCCGTGCACGGAGTGTTGTGGTTGCGACGTTCCGGGGATCAGAGCGCTGACGGAGACGGCAATCAGGCTGTGGGTTGGGTGTGCGTGTGTGAACCATATTGCTGCACGTTGGCGATGGCCTGGCTGAGCTGATCGCGGATGCGGAGCAGCTGATGGCTGGGGTCAGCGGCGGCCTCGCAGATGCCGGAACGATGGACCGCCAGCACCCCACTGCATCACTCGATGTTCCCACTTCTTATAAATGTGACTAACTCACAGTTGCTAAAGATGGAACGAAAGTCGGCTGCTATTTGTCCGTTGCGGAAAAATTCGGACATCGGATGTCCGCTTTGTCGCGTTCTTGGCGAAAGGTGAGGTGGGGCAAGTCACACAGCACAGATTTGCTCCGTTTCTTACCTTGAACAAAAGTGGAGCGGATTGAATGGAAACAAGACCATTTATGGCGAACATCCTCGGCAACGCCCGTCCCGAGGAACCGTTGGAAGTCGCCTTTGAACGCAACAGCAGCCAGCGCCAGCGCCTGAGCAATGAGCAATGGCTGAAGATCACCAATACGCTGCCGCCGCTGGTCGGCGCACGCGCACGCAACAGCCCGCGCACCCGCTCCTTCGTTGAAGCCGTGCTGTGGGTGTCGCACACCGGTGCTCACTGGAACCAGTTGCCGCGTGAATTCGGCATGTGGCACAGCAACTACGTGCGTTTTACCCGTTGGGCCCACGACGGTATATGGAAGCTGGTCGTGGAAGCATTGAAAGATACGCCGGCGACGGCTGAACCCTTGAACGGTCTGGTCAACCGTTACCTGGCGTCGCGCCACGCGCATCTGGTTCGCAATTACATTCTGCAGAAGAAGTAACCCGGCTCCATCCAAGGTAGGCGGACGGATGGCGGAGGCCATCCGTCTTCTACCATGGACATCGACAGCCGGGCAGTACACGTTCCCGATGTCGCTCATGCGCAATGGCGTGCCACCAGCGCATTGCCATCACGGGCCGTACGTCAGGGTTGCTCGTCGATGGCTTCTTCCATCTGCAGGGTCGCCTGCCCACCATTGATATAGCCCTGCAAGCGGGCCACGCGCGCGCTCTCCGCGTCGGCATGGCTGATGGCCTTGCGCCAGCTTTCCCTGGCCTGTTCGTGGGCACCACGATGAGCCGCCAGCGTTCCATGCAGTTCATACGCCTCCACCAGCATCTGCCGGTTGTAGCGGTTGGCGGGCAGCTTCTCAATATCGGCGATGATCGTTCCCAGCGCGGTATAGGCCATCGCGTACTGACGCCTGGCGACCATGACATTGACCCGCACCAGCCGCAGGTACTGCCACAGGCTGTGACCGTTGCCGTAGTAGTTGCGGATCATCGGTTCGGCCAGATCAATCTGCTGCTCGGATTCATCCACGCGTCCGCTGTTGAGCAGGGCAACCGCATAGATGAGCCGATCCGACGGGGTAGGCACGTTGTTGGCCTGGGCGCGCTGGAAAATGTCCTTGAACAGTTTTTCAGCTTCAAGCAGATGCTTGCTCCGGTCCGCATCCCCGCCCCGGCTGTTGAAGGTCAACTTCACCGCCAGGTTGCTCTCTGCCCGGATTGTCGTCAGGTGCGCCGGTCCATGAGCCTTCCTGGCGAGGAAGGCGGCCTGGCGCGCCTGGCTGACGGCCAACTCGCGGTCGTTGTAGAGAACCACCGACTCGGTGGACCGGGCCATCAACACCCCGACCAGTTCCGGACTGTGACTACCCAGGCTGGCCCGCAGGATCCGTTCGGCATTGTCCAGTGATTGCGTGGCGTCCTGCCAATCGCCCTGCACCTGCTGGATGTGGGCCAGCTCCAGCCAGGCGCGGCCGGTTTCCGGATGGTTCATGCCGAGGAAGCTGGAGCGTTGCTCGACCAGGATCCGCGCAATGCGGTCGGCATCATCCACGCGCAACATGGTGCGATACAGGTTGGCCAGTTCTTCGCAGGCCGAATAATACGTTTCCGGATATTGACCCTGGCTCAGCGCCACCGCCTGCTGCAGATCCTTTTCGGCGGTATGTAACTGCAACAGTGCCGCGTTCCACGAACCCCGCAGGATCAGCAGTTGCGCCTGGGCGTCGGGACCGACGTGGCGCGCCTGGCCCAGCGCCTGGTTGATGATGTCGAAGGCGGTCTGCTTGTCGCCCTGGCCCCAGCGCGCGCTGGCGATGCTGGACTGCAGCGCGACCTGTTCGGCCTGGCTCTGCATCGAGGCGTTGTCCTGCAACTCTTTCAGCGCCGACCTGGCCATGGTCTCCGCCTGTGCATAGTTGCCTTGCAGATTGAGCAGGGTGGCCAGGGTGCCGGCGTTGCGTGCGTACTGCAGCGGATCATCATTGCCCAGTTCGCGTGCTTCACTGGCCAGCACCGTCGCATGCGCGTACTCGCCGATGGCGGCGTAGCCCTTGGCCAGGGCCACCAGACCGCGCTGCAGGATCACCGCGCTGTCTGCTTCATCGGCTGGCAGCGCGCGCAGGCGTTGTTCGGTTTCATCCAGCAGACTGCGCGAGTTGACCTGGTTGGCGCCAACCCCGGCAAGTGCGGCCGAGCCCAGCGTTTCCTCGAACAGCCGGTTGATGACCTGGGCCGAATGAGCCTCGCGCTCGGCCCGTTGTGATTGCCACAGGGTCAATCCGAGGCCGGCGATGGCCGACACCAGCACGGCTCCACTCAATGTCAGCAGCTGTGCGTTGCGACGCAGCGCGCGGCCAAGCCGATAGCGGGTACCGCCGCGGATGCTGATTGGCTGGAAAGCCAGATAGGCGCGCAGATCGAACTGCAGATCGCGCACCGAGGCGTAGCGTTCCTCGGGATTGGTCGCCACGCATTTCAGGCAGATGGCATCGAGATCACCGGCCAACGCCTTGCTCAGCGCTTCCGGGCTGCGCCGTTGCCTGGCCCGGGCGACTTCGACACTGGCCTTCAACGCACGTTCGCTGGGTGAGAGTGCCCGTTCCTGCCGGGCCATTGGCACCAGCATGTCGGACGCACGCATCCGCCGCGGCCAATCGGCGCACAGCAGCTGATACAGCACCACGCCCAGCGAATAGATGTCCATCGCCGCGCTGGGGGGCGAGCCGTCGAGGATTTCCGGGGCCGAGTAGCCACTGGAAAAGGCAATACGCCGGTTCTCGTCGCTGCTTTCGCTGAGCAGCGCCGACAGGCCGAAATCCAGCAGCTTGGGGCGGCCGCGGACGTTGACCATCAGATTGGATGGCTTGATGTCCTGGTGCACGATCATCTGGCTGTGGGCATAACTGATCGCGTCACAGGCCTGGATGAACAATTCGATACGCTGGCTGATCGAGAGCTTCTGCTGGTCGCACCATTCGGTAATCGGCAGCCCTTCGACCTGCTGCATGGCGAACCACGGGCTGCCGTGCTCATCCACGCCACCGTCGAGCATCGGCACGATGAACGAGTGATTGAGCCGTGCCAGCAGGTTGCGTTCGTTGCGGAAGGCCGACACCAGCGCCGGCGAGGCCAGGTCGCGGCGCAGGCATTTCACCGCGGCCACCTGATCGTAATGGCCGTCCGCGCGCTGGGCCAGATAGACCGCGCCCATGCCGCCGACGCCCAGAATCTCGTGCAGGTCCCAGGCGCCTACCCGGGTCCCGACCCGTGCCTGATGCTCCTGCATCTGCTGGGCGACATCGTC
Source organism: Pseudoxanthomonas dokdonensis (assembly GCF_001431405.1). GTDB lineage: Bacteria > Pseudomonadota > Gammaproteobacteria > Xanthomonadales > Xanthomonadaceae > Pseudoxanthomonas_A > Pseudoxanthomonas_A dokdonensis. The sequence continues at coordinate 123,633 of NZ_LDJL01000001.1, read as the reverse complement.
GGCGTCGGGCTCCAGCGTGGCCCGCGCCAGGCTGTCCAGTGGCAGCTCGTCGAGGACGTGGGATTCTTCGTCGGCCGCCAGCAGCACCACCAGCAACTCGTGGACCCGCGGATTTTCCTGCCGCAGTTTTTCCAGCGCTTTGCCGCGGGCCTTGGGTGACAGATCAACGAAGTCATCGAACAGCGCGAGCGCAAGCTGTTCAGGGCTCTGCATTCAGGTCCTCCAGCGCCCCGCCGTCATCGCTACCCAGTTGCGAATAAAGGAACGCACGTGCCTTGCGCCAGTCGCGTCGCACGGTGCGCTCGGTGACCTTGAGCACGTCGGCTATTTCCTTCACGTCCAGACCGCCGAAATAACGCAGCTCGACCATCTTGGCGAGCCTTTCGTCGACACCGGCCAGCGCATCCAGCGCCTTGTCCAGCGCCAGCAGCTGCTCCAGCTGCGGATCGTTGACCGGGTCGTGGTGTTCTTCCAGTGAGACGAACTGCAGGTCGCCGCCGCGCTTGCTGCGCAACAACCGTCGGGTTTCGTCAATCAATACGTAGCGCATGGCCCGGGCGATCAGCGACACCAGATGCGCGCGGCTTTCAGCGGCGACTTCAGTGCGGGCCAGGCGCAGCCAGGTCTCGCTGACCAGTGAGGTTGGCGAGATGGCGCTTTTGCGTTGCTGGCGGACGTGGGAGCGGGCAATCCGATGCAGGTCCTGGTACAGCAACCCGTAAATCTTTCCCCACACATCCTTGTCGCCGGCATCCGCGTCGACCAGCAGGCGGGTGACCGTACCCAGGACGGCGTCATTGCCTGTCGCGTCAAACGCCGAGCTGTCCGATGCGCCCATGGTCTCCTTCGGAAAATCCTGTCTGGCCATTGATGCCTCCTCTGACGTTACGCTAATCACATTATTAATCCGCTAATGGATGAATAGCGTTGATATCGCCAAAGGCGTTTGGTGTGGGCAAAGCTAGCACGCCCGTCCACAAATGTCCGGTCGTGACGACCCTGCGGCCGGCGCTTCATTAACATGACGCGCGCTGTCTGTTCGTGGTGTGTCGACTGGCGAATGCCGTTGTTTGCCAGGCTGCGGGACAGGGCCATCAGGTGCCGCGCCGAGGCACGCCGCGCTGTTTGCCGGTCGATGCTGACGGCCGTGGGCCCGGCTTGAAAATCACCATTCAAGTGTTATGCTCGGTTTAACGTAATCATATCAACTCCGTTCAGGTAGCAAGGACGCGCTGCGAGATAATTCACAATTCTTACCAGGTCGCATCAGGACTGAATGCAGCCGGAGTGCTGTCAGCTGCAGTTGGACACACGTAACGTTGGCAACAGGAAAGTTTGTTTTCTTTTGGGGGATGGAATCTGGCCAATCCGTTGTTGTTGTTCGCACCGCGGTCTTCACGTAACCGCTCGACGCAGGTAGTTCACACTTCCGGAACCAATCCGGCAGGCGTGAATGGCAATGGCGTCAATCCTCCGCGGACGCACGCCGGGATGAACGGAAAACCCTCCCACAAGCTGCTGTCGGCCAGAACCTGATATCGGGTTGCTGCCGGAATTGATGGCGGTCATGTACAGATCGGGGCAGGTCAGCGCCACGATAAAAAAACCAGAAAGGGTCCAAGGATGATGTTGAACCTGCATAAACTGACGTCGGTATCCCGTAGGATTTCACGTCTGGCGGTTCTATTGATGGCCACTTCGGTGGTCCTGCCCATGGCGTGGGCGCAGGAACAGGTCGACAACACCGCCGTGGTCGCGTTGCCGGCGGGCATCGTCGATGCCGATACCAGCAACAACAGCTCGACCGCGACTGTCCAGGTCGAGCCGCTGGCGGATCTGGCGGTCAGCAAGGATGACGGCGCCGATTCCTATGTGCCCGGTTCGACCACCAGTTACACGATTGTGGTCACCAACAATGGCCCGGCGGCAGCCACCGACGTGGTCATCGCCGATCCCGAGCCGACCACCCCGGTGGCGGCGACCTTCACTGGCTGGACCTGTACCGCATCGGGCGGTGCGACCTGTCCGGCGGCCAGTGGCACTGGCAGTATCAACCAGACCGTACCGACGCTGCCCAGTGGCGGCGTGCTGACCTACGTGGTGACCGCATCCATTGCCGCCGGCGCGACCGGTGACCTGACCAATACGGTCACGGTGAGCGCGGCCACCGCCGACAACAACACCGCCGACAACACCGCCACCGATGTCGACGTGGTGGCCTCGACCAGCAGCATCGCAAAGAGCGCCAGCCCGGCCAGCGGCACCGCCGTGGCGATCGGCGACGCCATTACCTATACGCTGACGGCGACCATCGCCAATACCGCGACCACCGAACCGATTGTATTGACCGATACCATCGACGCCGGCTTGACCGTCGGCACCCTGCCGGCCGAATGCAGCCAGGCTGGCCAGGTGGTTACCTGTACCGTGCCGACCGGTACCGCGGTGGGTGATTACGTCATCAGCTATGACGCGACCGTTAATGCCAACGCAGGCGCCTCGGTGGGCAACAATGTCACCGGTGGCGATGCCTGCCCGGTTTCGTGCAGCACCAGCAATCCGGTGGCGCGCGCGGTATCGCTGGACAAGACCTGGACCGATGCCGCCGCCGGTGACACGGTATCGCTGGCGATCGCCGGTGACGCGGCGGAGGTTATCGACATCACGGCGGGTACGTCCACCGCGCCGGCGACCACCACCGTGGCCACCGCCAACGCGGTCGGCGGCAGCACGGTCACCGTAACGGAAGCCTTCGGCACCGGCGCGGCGGCCAACTACGACACCACGCTGAGCTGTACGCGCGATCTGGATGGGGTGGCGGTCACCGTGAGCGGCACCGGTCCGTCCGGCAGCTTTACGATGCCCAGCGACAGTGGCGTCAGCTGTACCTTCCTCAACGTCCGCAGCCAGGCCAACCTGACCCTGATCAAGCAATGGGTGGACGCGCTGCCGGGTGACAGCACCACCGTCACCAGCACCGGTTTCGGCAACAATGCCAGCAGCGGCGTATCGACTGCCGATGCCAGCGGCGACAACGCCACCACCGGCACCCCGGTCGTGGTGTTTGCCGGCGAATCGGGCCAGATCGTGGAAACCCTGGCCAACCAGGCCGACTACACCTCGACCCTGGCCTGTACCGGCAATACCACGCCGCTCAGCGGCAATACGCTGACCATCAATCCGGCCGATACCGACATTGTCTGTACGTATACCAATCAGCGCATTTCGGCCAACCTGACCCTGCAGAAGACCTGGGTCAATGCCGCCGTGGGTGAAACCGTTGCGATCAGTGCCAGCGGCAGCACCAGTGGTGTGATCAACCTGGATTCAACCGCCGACAGCGCCAACGAAACCGATGCGTCGGCAGCGCCGACTGTCGTCTACGCCGGTGAAACAATCTCGCTGGCTGAAGCGTTTGCCACGCCCGGCAACGAGGCCAACTATTCCAGCGCGCTGGCGTGTTCCGGCACCAGCGGCCTGTCCGGCGATACCCTGACCGTGGCCCCGGGTGACAGCAACATCGTCTGTACCTTCACCAATACCCGCCAGTCGGCAACCCTGCAGCTGGCCAAGGCATGGGACGGCAGCAGCGCCACCGGTGACCAGGCGCAGATCGGCGCCACCACCGGCCTGGTCAACAACACGCCTGCATTCACCACCACCGCTCCGGTCGGCGACAACAGCGGCCCGGCGGTCACCGTGTTTGCCGGCGAGCAGGCCACGCTGCCGGCTGAAACCATGTCCGGCGGCGCGCTGGCCAACTATACGGTCGGCCTGACCTGCAGCGGCGGCGCCCTGGCCGGCACCGATGGCAAAGCCAGCAATGTGCTGACCATCGAGCCGGCCGACGTCGGCAGCAACATCGTCTGTACCTACACCAACAGCCGCGACACGACCACGCTGACAATACAGAAGACCTGGTTGAATGCGATTCCCGGCGATTCCATCGCCATCGCAGCGGATCGACCGGCTGGCGGGCTGACATCGCTGACGTCGATTGCCGACGGTAGTGCCACCCAAACCGTCACCGGACCGGCGCAGACCGTCTTCATCGGTGACCAGATCAGCATGCTGGAGTCGTTCAACAACGGCACCTCCAACAACTACGATGTCGACATCAGCTGTACCAATACCAGTGGCTTTGTCGTTGGTGGCGGCGGGGTCGGAGGCACCCTGACGGTCGGGCCGGATGACGGCCCCATCACCTGCACCTGGACCAACGATCGCAAGAGCGCGCAGCTGGTCGTGCAGAAGGTCTGGGGTGGTCCCAGCCCCGGTGCCAGCGTCGACATCCCGGCTACGACCGGGTTCATCAACAACGCGCCTGCGTTCTCCTCCACCTTCCCGACCACCACGTCGGTAGGCCCGGTGGAAGTGTTCATTGAAGAATCCGGCAGCCTGGGTGGAGAGAGCTTCAGCAGCGGTTCGGCTGGCGACTTCGATACCACGCTGACCTGCGATGGCAGCGACACCGACCCCAGCAATGGTCTGGTGATAAGTGCGGCGGACATCGGCAACATCATCACCTGTACCTACAGCAATACCTTTGTCATCCGTCCGGAACTGACCCTGGACAAGAGCACCACCACCACCAGCGTGACCACGGCGGGCGAGCAGATTCCCTACACCGTGACCGCGCAGAACACCGGTAACGTGCCGCTCAACAACGTGACCGTCAACGACCCGTTGCTGGCCGGCAACTTCACCTGTACCCCGGCCGTGCCGGTGGCCACGCTGGCGGTGGGGGCCAGCATCAGCTGCTCCGGCACCTACACGGTGACCCAGGCTGACATCGACCGTAACGGCAGTGGTGACGGCACCGACGACGGTGTGATCCACAACGACGCGACCGCCGACGGCACCACCGACGACGGCACCCCGGTCACCGATACCGACTCGACCGACGTCAACTTGCCCAGCCAGACGTTTTCGGCGAGCTTCACCAAGACGCCGACGCTGAGCGACAGCAATGGCAATGGCACCGGCAGCGTCGGCGAGACGATCAACTACAGCTTCACGGTGACCAATACCGGCAACAGCTCCATCGACACCGTCACCATCACCGACCCGTTATTGCCGGGGCTCAGCTGTGCAAGCACCGCGCCGATCCCGCCGGGGGCGACCGTGGCGTTCGGTCCCGTCGCGCCACCGGCCGACGTGGTCTGCACCGGCACCGGTTACGTCATCACCCAGGAAGACATCGACAACCAGGGTGGCGGCGACATCGACATCGACAACACCGCTACCATGGACGCCACCGGCAGCAATGGCGGCAGTGCATCCGAGGACGCCACCGGCAGCCAGCCGATCGATGTGGCGCAGCCGCTGATCAATCTGGACAAGTCGGTGTCACCCGGCACGGTGACCACGGCCGGCGAGGTGGTCACCTACACCTTCGTCATCACCAATCCAGGCAACGTCACCCTCACCGGCGTCAATCTGACCGATCCGCTGCCGGGTCTGGGGTCGATCACCTGTGGCGCCGACACGTTGCCGGTCGACATGCCGCCTGGCGATACCGTCACCTGTACCGCGCAGCTGACCGTCAGCCAGGCGCAGATCAATGCCGGTACCGACATCGTCAATACCGCCACCGCCGCCGGTGACTACGACGGCGACACCATCGACGATGATGATTCGGCAGCGGTGGACGTGAACCCGGGCCCTGGCTCGGCGGAACTGGTGAAAACAGCCGACAAGACCTTCGTCACCGGCGTCGGTGAAGTCGTCACCTACACCTTCACCATCAACAACCCCTCCAGCCGGACCCTGAGCAACCTGCAGATCACCAACGACACGCTGCTGGGCGCGGGCCTGTCCTGCGAGCCGATCGCAAGCCTGGCGCCGGGGGCTTCAGCCACGTTCAGCTGTACCGGCAATACCTACGCCGTACAGCAGGGTGATATCGATAACCAGGGCAATCCGACCGACGAAAGCACCGAGCTGGTCAATACCGTGACCGGCACTGCCGAGTACGACGACAACGGTACCCTGGTGACCGTAACCGACAGCGACAGCTGGTCAGTCGATCTGCCGGCGCGCGCGCCGCAGATGGTATTGACCAAGACCTCCAACGTCGGCTCGGTCAATGCCGCTGGCGACACCATCGTCTACTCGTTCCAGATCCAGAATCTGGGCAACGTCACCCTGAATGACTTGCAGGTCAGCGACCCGTTGCTGCCAGCTTTGGTATGCACGCCGATTGCCTCGCTGGCCCCCGGCGCGACCGCGACCTTTACCTGCACCGCGGGCAATACCTATACCGTCACCCAGAACGATATCGACACCGGCAGCAGCGACGCGCAGCCGGGCGACGGCCAGATCGACAACGTGGCCACGGTCACCGCCGAAGTGCCGGGTGACGGCACCATCGCGCCGGTCAGTGACGAGAACGAGGTCAACCTGCCGGTGCGGCTGCCGGCGATGGCGTTGGAAAAGACCGCTGATGTCACCCAGGTGACCGCGCCGGGGACGATCAATTACACCTTTACGGTCACCAATAACGGCAACGTCAGCATCACCGACCTGAGCCTGTCGGATCCGACCCTGGGCCTGTCCTGCCCGACCGTGGCGACGCTGCAACCGCAGGCCAGCGTGAGCTTTGGCGGTGCCGGTTCCGGCGCCGACCAGATCTGCACCGGCACCTCGCGGGTGGTCACCCAGGCGCAGGTCGACGCCGGCGGCACGCTGGACAACACCGCCAGCGCCACCGGCCAGGCAACCGACACCAACGGCAGCGTGACCCTCAACGCCACCGATATCCTGCAGATTCCGATCAACCAGAACCCGGTGCTGGGCTTCGACAAGGTCGCCGACGTCAGCCAGGTCGACAACCCCGGTGATCCGATCAACTACACCATCACCGGCGTCAACAATGGCAACGTCACACTGCAGAATGTCAACGTCACCGACAGCCTGCTGGCGACGCTGACCTGTACCCCGGCCATGCCGATTGCGGCATTGGCGCCGGGCGATGATTTCGAATGTACGGGTACCTACACCGCGACCCAGGAGGACTTCGACACGCGTGGCGGTGGCGATGGCTTGATCGAGAACACCGCGCAGGCGACCTGGACCGGCGGCAACACCAGCGACAGCGTCGATGTGACGGTCGCGCCGCAGTCGCAGTCATTGACCATCGACAAGACCGCCGGCACACCCTCGGTCAACCTCGGCCTGGATGCGACCATCACCGATGCCGGTGACACCATTCCCTATACCTTCCTGGTCACCAATACCGGCAATGTCACCCTGACCGCGATCGGCATCACCGATCCGATCCTGGACGCGCCCGCAACCTGCGACAAGGCGGATATCCCGGCGACATCGCCGCCGGATTCGCAGACCACCTGTACCGGCGTGCATACCATCACCGCGGCGGAAATGAACGCTGGTACGGTCACCAACAGTGCGACCGCGCAGGGTACCCCGCCGGGCAGCTCACGCATCAGCTCCGATCCCGACACCGCCGTGGTCACCCTTGATCGCCAGCCGTCGCTGCAGCTGACCAAGACCGCCGATCCGCCGACTACCGCCCAGGGCGCATTGCCGTCGGTCACCGATGCCGGCGACACCATCACCTATTCTTTCTCGGTACAGAACACGGGCAACGTCACCCTGCGCACCATCACCGTGGCCGAGACCCTGCCGCTGTCGAGCGGGCTGACCTGTACCCCCAATACGCTGGAGCCCGGCCAGACCGCCAACTGCGGCAGTGCCAGCTACACCCTGACCCAGGCCGATATCGACAACGGCGTGGTGACCAACAATGCGACCGCCCAAGGCCTGGATCCGACCGATGCCACGGTGACCGATGACGATTCGGTGGAAACCGATATCGCCCCGGTATCGACCCTGATCCTGGACAAGACGGTCAGCCCGGCCACCGTCACCGCCGCCGGCCAGCAGGTCACCTACTCGTTCGCGGTGACCAACGGCGGCAACGTTACGGTCAGCGCACTGACCATCAACGAAGTTTCGTTCTCCGGTACCGGCGGCGCACTGGCGATCACTTGCCCGGCCACGACCCTGGCACCGCAGGCCAGCACCACCTGCACCGCGACCTATACCGTCACCCAGGCCGACATTGATGCAGGCAGCGTGACCAACAGCGCCAATGCCAGCGGCCAGGAGCCCGATGGTGATGGCGTCACCAGCGCCGATGACGACGCCGTTGTCACCGTCACCCAGACTAGTGGCCTGACCCTGGACAAGCAGACCACTTCGACCAGCTATGCGGCGGTCGGCGACACGCTGGATTACCAGTACGTGGTGACCAACAGCGGCAACATCACCATCACCGTGCCGATCACGGTCAGCGATGACCGGATTGCCGCGGTCAGCTGCCCGGCATTGCCAGCCGGTGGGCTGGCGCCGAATGCCTCGATTACCTGCACCGGCTCCTACACGGTGACCCAGGCCGACATCGATGCCGGCAGCGTGGTCAACATCGCCACTGCCACCGATGGCACCACCACCTCCAACCAGGATACTGAAACCGTTACTGGCGACCAGACGCCGGGCCAGACCCTGGCCAAGGCGGTAACCGGCAATGCCGATGAAGACGGCAGCGGGACCGTCAGCCTGGATGACACGCTGACCTACACCGTCACCATGACCAACACCGGCAACACCACGCTGGACCCGGTCACCGTGGGCGACGTCCTGCTGACCCCCAACACCATCACCTGCAACAACGTGGCGCCGGGCGGCAGTTGCGTACTGACCGGCACCTACGTGGTCCAGCAGGCGGATGTGGATGCCGGCCAGATATTGAACACCGGCACCAGCACCAGCCCGATTTGCGCCGCCGGTGATACCACCGAAGGCCAGTGCCGCGCTCCCAACGTGACGCCGGTACCGCAGGCGCGTGCGTTGACGCTGGACAAGCAGACCACTTCGACCAGCTACGCGGCGGTCGGCGACACGCTGGATTACCAGTACGTGGTCACCAACAGCGGCAACGTCACCGTCACCTCGCCGATCACGGTCAGCGATGACCGGATTGCCACGGTCAGCTGCCCGGCATTGCCGGCCGGCGGCCTGGCCCCGAACGCCTCGATCACCTGTACCGCCTCGTACACCGTGACCCAGGCGGATCTGGATGCCGGCAGCGTGACCAACATCGCCACTGCCAGCGATGGCACCACCACGTCCAACGATGACAGCGAAACCATCGATGGTACCCAGGCTCCGGATCAGACCCTGGTCAAGGCGCTGGCCTCCAATGCCGACCAGGATGGCAGCGGCACTGTCAGCGTAGGCGATACGCTGACCTACACCGTTACCGTCACCAACACCGGCAACATCACCCTGGACCCGGTGGTGGTCAGCGATGACCGCATCACTCCGGCGACCACCACCTGCAACGATCTGGCCTTGGGCGCGAGCTGCGTGCTGACCGGTACCTACACGGTCACCCAGGACGACGTGAACGCCGGGCAGATATTGAACACCGGTACCAGCACCAGCCCGGCCTGTCCGCCTGGCGACAGCACCGATGGCAAGTGCTCGACCCCGAATGTCGTGCCGGTGCCGCAGACCGCCTCGCTGACGCTGGACAAGACGGCCACCGTGGCCGATACCAATGGCGATGGCATCACCGGCGATGCCGGCGACACCATCACCTATGCGTTCTCGATGCAGAACACCGGCAACGTGGTGCTGTCGCCGGTCACCGTGGCCGATCCGCTGCTACCCAGCCTGGTCTGCCGCGTGCAGACGCTGGCCCCGGGCCAGACTGCCAGCTGCGTCGCGGTCGCCCATACCTACGTCATCACCAATGACGATGAGCTGGCCGGCAACGTCACCAACACCGCGACCGCCACCGGCGATGCACCGGGCACGATCACCGATCCGACCGCCGACGACAGCGAGGTCACCCCGACCGCGTTGACACCGTCATCGATCAGCGTCGCCAAGCGTTCGGATCCGGCCAGTGGCGAGCAGGTCGCACCGGGCGACACGCTGACGTTCACCGTCACCACCACCATCGAAGATGCCGCCCTGCACGAAGAGCTGACGCTGACCGACACCCTGGGCGACGGCCTGACCCTGGGCACGGTCACCGCCGGCAGCTACACCTGCAATGCCACCAATCCGCTGGTGTGCACGTTGCCGGTCGGCACCGTGCCAGGCAGCTACGACCTGGTCTACACCGCCACCGTCGATGCCGATGCCACCGGCTCGGTTGGCAACAGCGTGGTGCCGAGCAAGGATCCGGGTACCGATCCGGACCCGGTCTGCACCGTCTGCGATACCGATCATCCGGTCATCGATTCGACCTCGGTGGTCAACAAGATCTCGGACCCGGCCAGTGGCAACGTGGTCTACGCCGGTGAGACGGTCAACTTCACCATCACCACCGTGGTGTCCGGTTCGATCACCACCCAGGACATCACCCTGACCGACACCCTGACCCCGGGCCTGACCTTCGGCAGCGTGACCTCGGCCGGTGATTACGACTGCACCGGCAGTCTGGTCTGCGTGCTGCCGGCGGGTACCCTGCCGGGCAGCTATCCGCTGACCTACACCGCCACCGTCGATGCCGACGCCAGCGGCTCGGTCGGCAACAGCGTGACCGCGCGCAACCCACCAGGCGGTGATCCGGAGCCGGTCTGCGAAACCTGCGCGACCGATCACCCGATCAGCAAACCGTCGGTTGAAACCGTGAAGGACATGACCGCCAACGACGACGCCGATGGCAATGGCGAAGTCAGCACCGGCGACACCCTGACCTTCACCATCACCACCACCAACACCGGCAACATTCCGCTGGCCAACGTGACCATCAGCGACACGATGATCACGCCGGACACCAAGGTCTGCGCGTTGCTGGCGCCGGGCGAGGACTGCGTGCTGGAAGGCACCTACACCGTCACCCAGGCCGACGCCGATGCCGGACAGGTGCTCAATACCGCGGTGGTGACCACCGAGACGCCACCGGACGGCCCACCGCTGCCGCCCGAGGCGTGCCCGGCCGGTTCCACTGATGAGCGCTGCACGCCGTCCGACATCGTGCCGGTCATCCAGCGTCCGGCCATTGCCACCACCAAGACCGCGGTGCTGAGCGTGGACAACGCCACGCCGGGCAAGGGCAACGTCGGCGATGTGGTGACCTATTCGGTCGATGCCACCAACACCGGCAACGTGACCCTGCATGACGTCACCGTCAACGACACCTTCCAGGGCGGCAGCGCGACCGTGCTGACCTGTGCGCCGACCTCGCTGGCGCCGGGCCAGACCGCGACCTGCGACAGTTACGACCATGTGATCACCGAGCAGGAAGCGGGGTCCGATTCCGGCACCCTGGTCAATACCGTGCTGGCCCAGGGTTCGAGCACGGTGGCCAGCGAACCGGTCACGGTCAACGCGCAGGCGGAGGTCGCGATTGAAGTACAGAACGAACCGGCGCTGCTGCGGGTCACCAAGACCGCCGGCGTGCGCGAGGTCAACATCGGTGACCTGGTCCGCTACACGGTGACGGTCGAGAACGTCGGCGACATCGATCTGGTCGATGGCTACCTGATCGACACCCCGGCGCTGGGCTTCACTTACGTCGATGGTTCGCTGCAGGGCGATGACGATGACGACTCGGTCACCGCGGTGGGCTCGTCGCCGCTGCGGGTCGAACATCTGGACATCGCCGCCGGCAATACCGCGACCCTGGTCTACCTGATGCGGGTAGGCGCGGGCGTGCGCCCGGGCGTGCAGGTCAACCAGGCGCAGGCCTTCGACCCCAGCTTCGACGTGCCGGCCTCGAACGTGGCCACCGCTGAAGTGCTGCTGGCCAACGACCCGTTGCTGGATGAAAGCCTGATTTCCGGTACCACCTACAACGATCGCGACGGCGATGGCTGGCAGGACAGTGCGGCGCTGACCGGGGTCAAGGTGCAAGGTGGCTTCGCCGCCTCGGCCTACGTGCCGGGGTCCACCACCATGGACGCCGGCGACGGCCCGCAACCGGTGGCCGACGCCAGTTCGCCGCTGCTGCACGGGCTTGCCGTCGGCAATATCAGTGGCCGCCAGTCGCTGGCCGATCCGGCACAGGCTCACCAAGTCGTCATCCGCCAGCGCCTGCGCGAGCCGGCCTTCAGCGATGACTTCGTCCTGACCAGCGATCAGGGTGTCAGCCTCTACATGGCCGCCGATGGCAGCACCCGCATCGAAACCCGGGGTGATGCCGCCAAGGGCCTGACCGCCGCCGCACCGACGGTGGAACGGCAGGTCGCGCAGACCGCCGATGGTTACGTGGTCGATTACCGGATCCGCAACGAAGGCATCGACGAACGCGGGATCCCGGGCGTACGCATCGCCTCGGTCGAAGGCTTGTTGATGGAAACCGATCAGTACGGTCGCTATCACCTGGTCGGCATCGACGCCGGTGATTCGGCACGGGGTCGCAATTTCATCCTCAAGGTGGATCCGGTGACGCTGCCGGCCGGTGCCGAGTTCACCACCGACAATCCGCTGGTCCGGCGTATCACCGGCGGTGTGCCGACCCGCTTCGACTTCGGTATCCGCCTGCCCGAGGCACTGATGGATGGCGGCACCGAGCAGGTCGAACTGGAACTGGGCGAGGTGTTGTTCACCCCGGGCAGCGCGGCGCTGAGGCAGGAATACCTGCCGATTGTCGAAAAGGTCGCCGAACAGGTGCGCGGCTATCGCGGTGGCGAAGTCATCATCACCGCCACCGGCGAGTCCGAAGCATTGGCGTTCGAACGCGCCTCGGCGGTCAGGACCGCGCTGGATGGCATCGTCGAGCCGGAGATCGCACAGGCGTTGACGGTCAGCGTGCGTACCCAGGCCGATGACGCCGGCACCCTGGTCGCAGGCGTGGCCGAAGGTGGACCTTTGCTGGGCACGCTGCTGTTCGAAACCGACCAGGCCACCATCAAGCCGCGCTACAACGCGCTGCTCGACAGCATCGCCGCGGCACTGGAAGCCAGCAATGGTGGCTCCATCGCCATCATCGGCCATGCCGACCGCCGTGCTTCGCGTGAGTACAACGCGGCCCTGGGCATGCGTCGCGCCAAGGCCGTGTACGAAGCCATCGCCCAACGATTGAGTCCCGAGTTACGTGCAAAAGTCAGCGTCCAGGCCAGCGATGATCCCGCTGCTCCAGTCGACCCCGTCGCACCGCAAGGGGAGGACTGAGCCATGAAGATCAAGATGAAACTGCTGGACTACACCCTGATCAGCCTGCTGGCCGGACTCAGCCCGCTGGCGGTGGCCCAGGACGTAACCGGTGAGCGCGAGCCGGAGCGCGAAAGCGGCCAGTCACCGACCGGCTCGACACCCGCGCAACCGCAACCGGTCGCCGCCAGCGTGGAGCCGGCGGCGACCGTGGACGCGCGCGAGCCAGCGCTGCAGGAAGGCTCAGTAGCCTCGCCGGCCACCCTGCCCGATGCGGTGGACGCCAATCCGGCACCGGTTGCCGACTGCACCAGCAATGGCTGCAGCAACGAAGAAGGCCTGCTGTTCCGGCTGCGTACCCGCAGCGAGGACCAGCCGGTAACCGCGCCGGGTACGCCCACCAGCTCGCAGGCGCTGGCGCCCGATCGCCGGGTTACCGTCGGCCGCGAAGGCCCGGGCAAGGCCACCGTGCTGGGCAAGTTCTCGGTCGATCTGCCGGATGGCGGTGTCATCTGGGCGACCGAAGATCCCAACCTGGGCCAGCCGGAGCTGTCTATCTCGGCGACTTCGCTGGTGCCCTTCGATGGCAACGTCATCACCAAGCCCGTGCAGTTCTACGCACGTGGCAACTACAGCAAGTTTGTCGATCGCTACGAGATCAGCATCTATCGCGCCAGCGACGGCGACTTGATCGAACCGATCGCGCAGCTGCCGCTGGACGTGGCCGCGGTCAGCGAAGGCGAATGGGATGGGCAACTGCCAACACGCTATCGCTTCCGTGCCGGTGACGAACTGGTCTATGTGCTGCGTGCCTACAGTGCCGATGGCAGTTTCGACGAAACCTGGCCGCAGACATTGCAGCTGGTGCTGCCGGAGGAGGCGCAGAGCGGCAACCAGCGTCTGCGCGATGCCACCGAGAAGAGCTTTGGCAGCGCCCTGACCGCCGACCAGGCCGACCAGCAGCGATTGCTCGACAACGTTTTTGCCGGCAATGGCCTGCGCCAGCAGAACATCCCGATTTACGGCTCGCGCATCCGTATCCAGGGTCGCAACCTGCCGGTCAATTCGGCGCTGACCATCGATGGCGACAGTTATCCGGTGGATCTCGAACGCAAGTTCGTCGCCGAGTACATGGTGCCGGTCGGCGTGCATGACTTCGATATCGGCATCAAGGGCCAGGGTGGTGGCGAGGCCCACCACGACCTCAGCGTGGATGTCACCGGCAAGTACTTCTTCGGCGTCGCCATTGCCGACGTGACCATCGCCCAGAACGAGGTCAGCGGTTCGGTGGATCCCTCCGACGTTGACCCGCGCTATGCCGACGACGTCATCAGCGATGGCCGGCTGGCGTTCTACGGCAAGGCCAAGTTCGGTGGCAAGTATCTGGTCACCGCCCAGGCCGATACCACCGAACGCGATCTCGAACACCTGTTCGACGGTTTCGGCAGCGCCTATCCGACCGACATTTTCCGTCACCTGGATCCGGATCTGTACTACCCGGTGTATGGCGATGACTCGACCACCTATCGCGATGTCGACACGATGGGCCGCTTCTACGTGCGCGTCGACTGGGACAAGAACCAGGCCTTGTGGGGCAATTACGAGACCGGCCTGACCGGTACCGAGTACTCGCAGTACGTGCGCTCGCTGTACGGCGCGGCACTGAACTGGCGCTCGCGGGCGACCAATGCCTGGGGTGACCCGGGCAGTGAACTGCGTGCGTTTGGATCGCAGGCGCAGACCGCCCCCGGCCATGATGAGTTCATCGGTACCGGCGGCAGCCTGTATTACCTGCGCAAGACCGACGTGTTGCCGGGCTCGGACCAAGTGGTGCTGGAGATCCGCGATACCACCACCGGTCGGGTCGAGAATCGGGTCAACCTGTTGCGTGGCGCCGACTACGAGATCGACGAACTGCAGGGCCGGATCATCCTGACCCGGCCGCTGCTGCAGATCACCCGCGAGAACATTCCCACGCTGACCCGTGACACTCCGCTCGATGGTTTCGAGCAGCGACTGCTGGTCGACTACGAATGGGTGCCGACTGATTTCGACGACGATGAAATCACCGCTGGCTTACGCGGCAAGCACTGGTTTGGCGACCACCTCGGCGTTGGCGTGACCTATGTCGATGAAAACCGCGCTGGCGAGGACTACACTCTGGCTGGCGGCGACGTCACCCTGCAGGCCGGCAAGGGCACCTATGTCAAAGCCGAGTATGCGCAGACCGAGTCGACCAGTGCGCCGGTGTTCTTCTCCGACAACGGCGGCCTCAGTTTCACCCAGCTCAACCCGCAGGGACCGCGCGAAGGCGAGGCCAAGTCGATTGAAGCGCGTGCCAACTTCAAGGAACTGGGCTGGACCGAACAGGACTGGGCAGCCGGCGCCTGGTGGCGCGACAGCAGCGCCGGATATTCGATTGCCCGCTACGACAGCGGCCAGGACATCACCGAAACCGGTGCCGAGGTACTTGGTTATTTCACTCCCAACCTGAAACTCTACAGCCGCTACAGCCAGGCCGAGCGTGGCAACGACGAGCTGACCCAGGCGCAGGCGACAATGGAGTGGCGGATCAATGATGACGGCACCTTCAGTGCCGAAGTCCGGCGGGTGGAAGAAAGCCGCGATGGCTTCGACGCCGCCGGCTTGCTGGGTGCGCTGAAGTACAACCACCGTTTCGGCACCTCGCTGGAACTGTATGGCCTGGTCCAGGCGACGCTGGATGATGATGGCGGCGCCTACGAAGACAACAACGCGGTCGCCGTCGGCGGTAAATACCTGTTTGGTGACCAGTCCTCGATTGGTGGTGAAGTCAGCACCGGTGACCGCGGTGATGCGGCGACCCTGAGCGCCGAATACCGGTTGCAGCCGGACCACACTCTGTACGGCAGCTACACCTTCTCCACCGACACCACCGCCTACGATTCGCTGTTCAATCCCAACCGCCAGAACGGCTGGACGCTGGGCCAGCGCTGGCGCCTGTCGCAGCAGGTCAACCTGTTCAACGAAAGCCAGTACCTGAAAGATCCCAACGGTCAGTCCGGCCTGGCCAACACCTTCGGCATGGACTTCTATCCGGGCCTGGGCTGGAACCTGGGCTTCACCCTGCAGGATGGCGAGTTGACCACGGTCACCGGCGGTCAGGTCGATCGCAGCGCGGTCAGCCTCAACGGCGGCCGCACCTCAGCCGACACTGATTGGCAGAGCAAGCTCGAATACCGGCGTGACCGCGGTGCCGAGGATCGCGACCAGTGGGTCAGCACCAATCGCCTGGTGCACAAGCTCAGCGAGAGCTTCCGCATTGCCGCGCGCCTGAATTACGCCGACACCGAAGACAACATTGATGGTCAGGCCAGCGCCCGTTTCATCGAAGGCAATGCAGGTTTCGCCTGGCGCCCGTGGAACAGCCTGCGCTGGCAGTGGTTCGGGCGTTATACCTATCTGTATGACCTGTCCACGCTGGGTCAGGAAGGTGGCAACGACTACGACCAGAAAACCCAGGTGCTGTCGATGGAAGGCACTTACAAGCGTGACCAGCACTGGGAATTTTCGGGCAAGGTCGCGCGGCGCGAAGGCGAAGTGCGCTTTGGCCGCGGGACCGGCGCGTGGTTCGATTCGGCCACCACCTTCGCCGCCGCCCAGCTCCGTTACGAACTGCGCCAGCAATGGCATGCGCTGGCCGAGTACCGCTGGCTGGATGTCGATGATGGTGGCACCACCGACGGTTGGCTGGTGGGCCTGGATCGCGACATCGGCCAGAACTTCCGGCTCGGCGTGGGTTACAACTTCACCCAGTTCAGTGACGATCTGACCGACTTCGATTACGACCACAAGGGCTGGTTCCTCAACGTGGTCGGCAGCTACTGAGCCGCCGACCGCATCGCCTTGCGATGCGATCACCATGTCCGCCAATGGCCGGGCTGGACGGGGTCGGCTTCGAGTCCTGGCGGTAGTCGAGGCAGCGCTCAGCTGCCGCCGCCACTGCGGATCAATGCTGGTCGGTGCGCTCGTCCGGCCGGCGCCGGAACATGTAGATCACCGCACCAAACATCAACGCCGCCGCCGCCGCCATCAGGTTGCCCAGGGTGGCACTGGCCAGCAGGGCAATCGACAGCAGCAGTGCGGCGACCGGAATCAACCAGCCGCCCGGTAACTGCAAGGCGCCAGGACGATCAGCATAGCGCCGCTGCAGCACCAGCAACGACGCCGCGGTGCCGATGTAGGCGCACAGGCGTGCAACCACCGACAACAACGCCAGTCCGACGAACGAGCCATACAGCGCCAGTGCCAGCGCCAGTAGGCCCTGCACGATGATGGCCGCGGCGGGCGTGCGGAAGCGCGGATGAACCTGGCCCAGCATGCGTGGACCATAGCCGTCCTGTGCCAGCGCGAACAGCACACGTGGACCGAACAGCATGGTGTTGCTGTTGGTGCCGAGAATCGAGATGGTCGCGCCGACGGTGAGGATCAACGCCAGCCCCTCACCACTGAAGCGCGCCGCGGCATCGGCCAGCGGCGTGGCCGATTGCGCCAGGCCAGGCAGCGTGCCCTGCGCCACCAGCTGGACCACCGCATAGATCAGCGTCACCAGCGCGATCATCATGATCAACGCGAATGGCACGTCGCGCTTGGGATTCTTGAACTCGCCGGCAGCGGTTGGAATGTTCTCGAAACCGGCATAGGCAAACAGCAACAACAATGCCGCTTCGCCCAGGTTGCGCAGATCCGGCGGCGCCCCGGTCAACGCGAATGACCAGTCGATGTGGAAGAAACCAATCAGCATGAACAGTGCCAGCGGCAGCAGCTTGCCGATCACCAGCACTACCCCGGTCCGCGCCGCCGAGCGCACGCCAATGACATTGACGATGGTCAGAAAGCCGAGCGAACCGACCACCACCGCCAGCCGTCCCAGGCCACCGCCGGCCGCCGGCCAGAAACGCGCCACCGCATCGGCCAGGCCATTGCTGAGCGCGGCTGCCGAGGCAATGCGGGTCAGCCATACCATCCAGCCAATCTCGAAACCGACGAACGGACCGAAGGCTTCGCGTGCATACAGATAGCTGCCGCCGGGTTCATCGAAATAGCTCGCTGCCTGCGCGTAGCACAGCACCAGCAACGTCACCGCCAGCCCGGCCAGCAACACCGCCCAGACGCTGGAAGGCCCCAGAAGCAGAAAGGTCGCAGCCGGCAACAGATAGATGCCGCTGCCGATCACATCGTTGACCGACAGGCCAACGATCTGCCAACGACTGACCGCGCGAACCAGGCTGGCCTGGTTGTCGGCGCCGCTCATGGCTGCACCGTCATCGTTGGCAGGTTCCAGGCGGCTTGCAGACGCTGGTACTCGGCCTGCGGCAACAGGACGAACACCGGCCTGCGCTGCGGCTGCAACCAGCCCAGCAGCCGATCCATGACCGCTGCCGGCATCGCCGTGCAGCCGGCGGTCGGCTCGCCCGGTGCTTTCCACAAGTGGGCAAAGATGCAACTGCCCTGGCCATCCAGATTGTCCGGATTGTGGCGGATCACGAAGCCCTCGCGATAACGCTGGTCACCGTCGGCGTGCAGGTCACGGCGCATCGGCTCGGTGGAATCCTTCACGGCGGCGGCTCCGGTGACGCGGCTGTCGACAATCTGGTTGTACAGCGGCGAGCCGACCACGTCCACACAATAATGGCTGTCGGCCATCGGCTGGTAATCGAGTGCGGTGGCCACGGTCGATGCGTAGCCGAAGGCGGGGCCCAGTTCGAACACACCCGCCGGCGCCCGCCCATCACCTTCCTGCTTGCGTGGGCCGTCCGCCTGTTGCGGATGCAGGCCGATGCCCCAGGCCGCGCCGTTGCGGCCGATGGTTATCGCGGTGCTGTCGGCGGTAGCGCGCCAGCCATCGGCGGACCGTTCGAACGTCTGCAGCCGGCCCTGGTTGTCATCCCAACCGGCGGTCAGCACCAGCACCAGCTGCCCGGCATCGGCCCACGGCAGTGCGGCAGCAGCCGATGTATCGGAGCTGGCAGACGGCGCATGGCTGCAACCGGCCAGACCCATGCTGCCCAGAATCCCGGCCAGCAATATGGCGTGGCGACGGGCGCACACGCGGCGAAACACGGAAAACAGCATCGGCTTGGGTCCTCGGCGCGGCGGATCAGGAATGAATCATGTGGTGCATGCGTTCCAGGTTGATATCCAGCTGCCCTCGGCGCTCCGGATAGGCATGGCAAAGCAGTGCGAATACCACATCCAGCAAATACTGCACCGAAGCACGGTACAACATCTGCTCGATGTGTGGCATGGCGTGATGGGCCGACACCGCCAGCGAAGCATCCGCGTGCGCGCGCAATGGATTGGCGGTATGGCGGGTGACCGACACCACACGGCCGCCGTCATCCTGGAACAGCCGGCTGATCTGCGATAACTGCGGCAGCTCGCCATGTTCGGAAAACAACAGCAACACATCGCGTGGGCCCACCGTGGCCAGGTTGGCCATCATCAACACCGGGTCGGCATGCTGCACCGTCAACAGGCCGAGCAGCGACAGCTTGAGTGCGAACTCGCGCGCCACCAGTCCGTCCTCGCCCAGCCCGCACACGAATATCCGCTCAGCGGTGGCGAGCGTTGCGGCAATATGCTCCAGCACCGGAGTGGGATTGAGTAGGCCGGTTTCTTCTTCCGATTCCAGCTTGGCCCGGCGCAGGGTCTCGATGACATGCAGCGCGTCATCATCCTCGACGGAGGCCGGCTGCTGTTCTTCGTCGCCGCCGCCATTGCGGGCAACCGCCGCGCCGATCGAGTACTTCAGGTCCGGGTAGCCCTTGAAGCCGCATTTCTGGGCGAACTTGACCACGCTGGACTGGCTGATGCCGAGCGCGCTGGCCAGTTGCTGCGAGGAGTAGTCGCGCAGCAGATGCGCATTGTCGAGGATGAAGTCGGCGATGCGGCGCTCGATCGCCGACATCTGGTCGCGTTCGGATCGGATTTTGACCAGTGGCGGCATCGTGTTTGGCTTGCGTCCCTGTACGGTGGTGGCGGTGTTCAGGCCTGGGCTGGCAGCAGTTCCAGCCCGCGGATATCGCGGATGCCAAGCCCCGGCGCATCGGTGATGGAAATCTCCGATTCGTTGAAGATAACCCCACCATCGACCGGATTGAACTGGCACAGCGACGGCCCGTCCAGATCGACCTTGGTGATGACGCTGGACTTGGCCACCGCCACGTGCACGGCCGCGGCGACGCTGATGCTGGTTTCGATCATGCAGCCAATCATGCATTCAACGCCATACAGCGCGGCAATGTCGGCGATGCGGATGGCATTGGAGATGCCACCGGTCTTCATCAGCTTGATGTTGATGATATCGGCCGCGCGCATCTTGATCAGGTCGATCACCTCGGTCGGCCCGAATACGCTTTCATCGGCCATTACCGGCGTATGCACGCGATCGGTCACATATTTGAGCCCGTCGATGTCGCGTGCCTTGACCGGCTGCTCCAGCAGTTCCAGCACCACTCCGGACTCTTCCAGGTTGCGCATCGCGAACACCGCCTGCTTGGCGGTCCAGCCCTGGTTGGCATCCAGCCGCAGTAGGGCACGGCCCTCGACCGCGGAATAGATTGCCTTGACCCGCTCGATATCCAGGCCGATGTCCTTGCCGACCTTGATCTTCAGCGACTCGAAACCGCGATCCACCGCGCTGATCGAGTCGGCCACCATCTTGTCGATGTAATCCACGCTAATGGTGATGTCGGTGGTGATGACCGGGTCGCCGCCGCCCAGGATCTTGTACAGCGGTGCCTGGTAGAGCTGGCCGAACAAATCGTAGACGGCAATCTCCAGCGCTGCCTTGGCGCTGTAGTTGCGCTCCATCGACGATTGGATCAACTGGGTGATGTGGTTGAGGTTGGCCACGTCCTGGCCGATCAGGCGCGGGCCGATGATGCGGGTGATGGCCTCGATGATCGAGCCATGGGTGTCACCGGTGATGACCGCGGTGGCGGGGGCCTCGCCATAGCCGACATGGCCACTGTCGGTATGCACGATGACCACGATGTCCTCGACCATGTCGACCGTGCGCAAAGCGGTCTTGAACGGCGTTTTCAGCGGCACGCGCAACATGCCCAACTTTATGTCTGTGATCTTCATGCGGGCCTTTAACGACGGATTCGCTGGATGCTGTAGATGTGGTCGATGAAGGAGTCCTTGCTGTTGTAGAGCAGCGGCTCCAGTGGGGTTACCGACACCGCGTTCAGCGGACGGCGGACGACGTTGCCGTCGTTGTCGCGGAAACTGATGCCGGTGGTGTCATGGATGAGATAGGTCATGCCGTTTTCCTTGCCGATCACCATCATCACATGGCCGGGGATGTAAAT
Source organism: Pseudoxanthomonas dokdonensis (assembly GCF_001431405.1). Lineage (GTDB taxonomy): Bacteria > Pseudomonadota > Gammaproteobacteria > Xanthomonadales > Xanthomonadaceae > Pseudoxanthomonas_A > Pseudoxanthomonas_A dokdonensis. The sequence goes on along the minus strand of NZ_LDJL01000001.1, from coordinate 102,142 downwards.
CAGATCGCCCACCTGCAAGTCGGCAATGGCCTGCATCCGTTGCGCATGGCTGGTGTTCTCATCGAACGCAATACGGTTGAGCGCCGGGCTGACGCCTTGATCACTGGTATTGCGCGGCAGTGTCACCCCGAAGCTGCGATAGACCTCGGAGACAAAACCACTGCAGTCGCGGGTGTTGTACGAATGTCCCCAGCCATAGCGTTCGCCGAGGAACTTGAAGCCCTGGCTGATCAGGTTGGCCTGGGTCAGCGGCAGGTAGTGGGTGGACACGTCGGCGGTACGCGGCAGCAAGGCCGGCACCAGCTGCAGGCGGCCGTCGGCGTCGCGGATGGGCAGCCTGATCACGTACGAGGTGTAGGCCAGCTGGCCATTGACCGGATTCTCGGCCGGCCAGTCGTCGATCAGCGGCACCCGCACGCCCATGTCCAGTTGCAGTTCGGACACGCCCGGTTGCTCCGGCGTATGCACCGTATGTACGGTCGCACCGGTCACCACCACAGCCGGCGATTGGCGGGGATAGGCGAGCACCTGCTCACGCTCGCCACGGGCGATGTACTCGCTGCGCATCCATGCCGCGTACAGCGGACTGATGACGAACGACCATTGCCGGTCACGGCTTTCGTGCAGCACCACCACCGGCGTGCCGGGGAACAATGCGCTTTCCTGGAAGCGGTCGATGTCGGTGCCATCCGGCGAACTGAATACCCGTTGCGCAGTGGGGAAGGCACGCAGATCGGCACGCTTGACCACCAGGCCATAGATAGCGTCGGTCTGTGCAGGAATGGCATCCAGCGCGGCGTTGGCCAGGATTGCATCCAGTTGCGACCTGGCCAGTGGCTGGCCGTGTTCGTCGAACAGCTCGCGCTTGGGCGGCTTGGAAATCCTGTCGATCCAGTCGTGCACATCGGCCTGGCTGAAGTGCGCCGGCAGGCCTTCGAGATCGTGGACCGAGCCATCCATGCGTGCCAGCCGGCCATTCTGCTCGGCAATCGCGTCGGCCGAGAGCACCTGCTGTTGCGCCTGCGGCAGGCGATCTATCCAGTACTGCGGGGTCAGTTGCAGCTGGCGTACGCCGACCACGCTGGTGGCGTCGGCAGCGGGCGGGGTTTGCCGTGCCTGCAGACTGCCAGTCGCCAGCAGCAGCACGGCCAACAGTGATAGGGAAACGGAGCGCGGACGCATGCAACCTCCTGTCGGTGTGGAAGGACATCGTCGCCACGGCGACGGCAGGCAGGCCAGGCCTGCGAACGTTGGTGCCGGCGAGCTGGACGTTGGTTCCCAGGTCCCGTTGCGCTGGCACGCCCCCGGCGGCAGGCTGGAGCCGGCCGCTGCTGTTGGAATATTTACTTCTTTTATCTGGTTTGGCAAGAATAAATTATTGACGCGCTATCGCGACCGTGCTACATCAATGTGACCAGGGTCGGCATGGGGGTGTGGACGGGTGGAGCGCGGGGATAACCGGAATGCAATCGGAGCACGGCCAGTGGCCGCCATGCAATGGCGCCGCGGACGGCTGACCATCGGTTGCGCGCTGCTGTTGCTGTGCGCGGCGGTGCAGGCGCAGGACCCGGCTGCATCCAGCCAGGCCGCGCCGCTGCCGGCGGTTATTGCGGCCATTGATGATGGACACTTCCAGCAGGCGAGCGCGCGCATCGACGCTGCCCTGCAGCAAGACGATCTGTCGGCCAGCACGAGACAGGCATTGCAATTCCAACGCGAACGGATGCGCCGGATGCGTATCGACTTTGCCCTCGACCGCAACCAGGTGATGGCCCGCATCCGCCAGCAGATTCCGGATTTGAGCGATGCCGAATTCGATCGCTGGGATGCCGCCGGCACGATCGAGCATCTGGATATCGACGGCTCGCGTTTCTACTTCAACCGCTCGGCCTCCAATCTCTACCGGGTCAACCCCGAAGCCGCCGCGCGCCGCGCGCCGCCGGTCAAGCCCAATAGCGACGGACCGTTCGAACACCTGCATCCGCATCATTCCGAAGCGCTGCAACAGGCATTGCAGACCGGCGCCACCAGCGTAGCGCCACGGCGCCTGCAGGTGACCCAGTCGTTGACCGTCGACGCTGACGCCGTCCCCGCGGGCGAAACCATCCGTGCCTGGATTCCATATCCCCGCGCCATCCCCGGCCAGCAGGAAGACATCCAACTGGTTGCCAGCCAGCCGGACAATGCCCGCATCGCCCCCGAGACCACGCTGCAACGCACCGCCTATCTGGAAAAGAAAGCGCAGGCCGGGCAGCCGACCGAGTTCTCGGTGACCTACGAGCTGACCATCCATGCCCGTTACTTCGATATCGATCCAGAAAAGGTGGTCGCCGCACCGCTGACCGACGAGCTGACGCCCTACGTGCAGGAGCGGCCGCCGCATATCGTGTTCACCGATGCAATCAAGGCCTACTCACTGAAGGTCGTCGGCGCCGAAACCAATCCCTACCGCATCGTCCAGAAGCTGTTCGCCGCGGTCGACAAGACACCGTGGGCCGGTGCACGCGAATACTCGACGATCAGCAACATCAGCGATTACGCCCTGCATGCCGGGCACGCCGATTGCGGCCAGCAGACGCTGCTGCTGATGACCCTGCTGCGCTACAACGGCATTCCGACGCGCTGGCAATCCGGCTGGACCTACTCTGACGAATCGGTCGGCTACGACAACATGCATGACTGGGGCTGGGTCTACCTGGCGCCGTACGGATGGGTGCCGATGGACGTGACCACCGGCCAGCTGGATTCGGACAATCCGAAACTTCGCTGGTTCTACCTGGGCGGACTGGACGCCTACCGGATCACCTTCAACGATGATTTTTCGCGTGAGCTGGTGCCGGCCAAGCAGCATTTCCGCTCCGAGACCGTGGACTCGCAGCGCGGCGAGGCCGAATGGCGCGGTGGCAACCTGTACTTCGATCAGTGGGACTACGACTTCAAGTGGAAGATGCTGCCGGTCAAGAGCAGCAGCGAATAACGGCCGCGCTCGACAGGGCGCGTTCAAGCGGGCGGGACAACTCAACAACCTTTGCAGGAGAGAGCGGGGATGAACGGCAAGCATTTTCGGAAAGCAGCGCTTGGTGTCGCGCTGGGCGCGTGCATCGCGTCAATGGCGCCGATGGCAATGGCACAGAGCGTCACCGGCTCGGTGGTCGGACGCGCCAATCCGGGCGAAGTCATCACCATCAACAATACCCAGACCGGACTGACCCGTCAGGTCACCGTCGGCGCGGATGGTAACTATCGTTTGGCGCAATTGCCGGTGGGCAGCTACACGGTGCAGGCGCAGGGCGGCAACCCGATCCCTGTGACGGTCGCCGTCGGCAGCGCCACCACCGTCAACCTCGCCGCGGGCGACGCCACCACCATGGCGGCGGTGCAGGTGGTCGGCACCACGGTATCCAACCTGGTCGATGTGACCTCGACCGAAACCTCACTGAACATCAGCACTGAAGAACTGGCGCGGTTGCCGGTGGATCGTGACCTGGCTTCGGTGGCGTTGCTGGCGCCAGGCGTGACCAAGGGCAATTCGGCATTCGGCGGCCTGTCTTTCAGCGGCTCGTCAGTGGCCGAGAACGCGTTCTATATCAACGGCCTCAACGTTACCGACTTCTACAACCGCAACGGCTTTTCGCAGGCACCGTTCGCCTTCTACCAGGAATTCCAGGTCAAGACCGGCGGTTACTCGGTGGAGTTTGGCCGCACCACCGGCGGCGTGGTCAACGCCATCGCCAAGTCCGGTGGCAATGAATTCAAGGCCGGTGCCGAGCTGACGTTGGAGCCGCGTGGCTGGCAGGCCAATGGTGATGACCACTATTTCGACGGCGAGCGCTATCTGACCACCAGCCGCGACAACTACCAGACCAACAAGCTCGACGTCTGGGCCTCCGGTCCCTTGATCAAGGACCGTCTGTTCTTCTTCGCCTTGTACGAAACGCGTGATTACTCACCGACCAACACCGACGACGAAGGCGCCTCGATCACCCGTACCGAATCCGACGACGGTTTCTGGGGTGGCACCCTGGACTGGTACGTCACCGACAACAACATCCTCAGCCTGATGGCGTTTTCGGACAAGAATTCCGCAGTCGGGCGCGAATACTCCTACGACTACGAGACCTCCCGCACCGGCGCTTTCAGTAACGAGATCTACAGCGATACCGGTGGCGACAACTGGGCGCTGAGCTGGACCTCGAACTTCACCAGCAATCTGTCGATGAAGCTGATGTACGGTGAGAACGAGCGTAATTCGTTCAATCGCTCGCAGCTGGACCTGGAATGCAATCGTGTTGTCGCCGCCAACGGCGTGCCAACGCCGGCAGGCTATCGCCTGGGTTGCAGCACCAACTCCACCGTGTTCGACCGCAATGATCTGCGTGAACAGGGGCGTGCCGATTTCGAATGGAGCCTGGGTGATCACCTGCTGCGCTTCGGCTACGACCACGAAGTCAATACGTCCGAACACAACCAGTACTACGCAGGTCCGGGCGCCCTGTACTACAACGTTTACCTGGGCTCCTCCATCCCGAACCCACCGGGGGGCACGGTGCCGGCTGGCTACAGCGGCTATGTACGTGCCCGCCGCAACGAAATCTCCGGTAATTTCGAAAGCACCAACGCCGCCTATTACCTGGAAGACAACTGGTCGGTCACCGACAATCTGGTGCTGAACCTGGGCATTCGCAACGAGTCCTTCGACAACAAGGACGCGGCCGGCAACAGCTATATCAAAATGGACGACATGTGGGCACCGCGCTTCGGCTTCGCCTGGGACATGCGCGGGGATGGCAGCACCAAACTGTTTGGTAATGTCGGCCGCTACTTCCTGCCGGTGGCCAACGTCATCAACATCAAGCAAGCCGGTGGTCTGCTCGACGAGCGTACCTATTACGCCTTCGACGGCTGGGAAGTGCGTGAGCTCAACGGCAACCAGTACCTGTTCCCGCGCCTGGGGCCGCAGGTAGGCACCGTCGATGTGTCGCAGGGTGATGGCACGGTCGGCGATCTGCGTTCGGAAGTTGATCGCGATATGGATCCGGTCTATCAGGACGAGGCCATCCTCGGCTTCCAGAGCATGCTCAATGAAGTCTGGTCATGGGGCGTGCGCGGTATCTACCGCCGTCTCAACAACGCCATCGATGACATGGAAATCAGCGCCACCGGAAAGTGCGGCGAAGCCGGTTATGTCGGCTGGGTGATGGCCAATCCGGGCGAACAGGTCACCGTGTGGGGCGATACCGATTGCGATGGCACCATGGGTTGGGTCAACGTTGATACGTCGAAGGAAGGCTGGGCGTTGTACGACGAAGATGGCAACTATCTCGGCCAGCGCGGCTGGGAGAAGCCCAAGCGCACCTACAAAGCCGTTGAGTTGCAACTGGATCGCGCCTGGGATCAGAAGTGGGCCTTCAATGCGTCCTATACCTGGTCCAAGAGCGAGGGCAACGCGGAAGGCCCGGTCAACTCGGACACCAACTTCGGTGATACCGGCCGTACCGAGAACTTTGATGATCCGTGGGTGAATCTCAACGGTTATGGGCCGCTGGCCAATGATCGCGAGCACCAGCTGAAACTGCGTGGCACCTACGCGATCACCGACAGCTGGCAGGTCGCGGCGACGCTGGACGCGCAATCCGGTGGCCCGATCACCGGCTTTGGCGTCGGCAACCCCTACGACGCGCAGAGCTATCACAGCTACTACATCTGCGTGCAGGGCTGCGATTCGGGCGACATCTCCGAGCGCGTCTACGAGCTGTCCGAGCGCGGTGGTTATGGTCGCCTGCCATGGACCTACAACGTCGGCACCAGCGTGACCTGGCTGCATTCGTTCGGCGATACCGATCTCAGCGTCAAGTTCGCGGTCTACAACCTGCTCAACCAGCAGAAGAAGATCCGCGTCGATCAGGATCTGCAGACCAGCATCGGCATGGACCCGGACGATGCCAGCCAGCCGGATTTGAACGAGTTCTTCAACGTCGGTACTTCGTTCCAGGCGCCACGCTATGCGCAGCTGGTGGTGTCGCTGAAGTTCTGAGTACGGCACGGCGGGTGGCTGCGTCCACCCGCCGTTGATTCACATATGCACCCAGTAGGCCCGGTCATGTCACTGCCTCATTGCTGCCGCAAGCTCCTGTTGCCCTGCCTGCTGGCGGGGCTTTTCTTTTCATTCGACAGCGCCGCGCAGGCGGCAGCGGATGCGAGCCGGCACGACTTCGATCAGGCCTTCGAGCAGACGTTCGAACGCTACCAGCTGCCGGGACTGGCGGTCGCGGTCATCCAGGATGATCAGGTCATCTACCAGCGCACCGCCGGCGAACGGGTTGCCGGCAGTGGCGAAAAAATCGATGCCGATACCTTGTTCAAGATCGCTTCCAACAGCAAGGCGATGACCACCGGGGTGCTGGCACGGCTGGTCGATGCGGGCAAATTGCGCTGGGACGATCCGGTCACCCGATACCTGCCGCAGTTCCGCATGCATGATCCGTGGGTCACCCGCAACATGCAGGTCCGCGATCTGCTGCTGCACAACAGCGGGCTGGGACTGGGCGCAGGCGACCTGATGCTGTGGCCGGAACCGAACGACTTCAGCCGCGCCGACATCATCGCCGGGCTGGCGCATCTGCGGCCGACCCACAGCTTCCGCTCGCACTACGCCTACGACAACCTGTTGTACGTGGTCGCCGGCGAAGTTGCTGCCGCTGCGGCCGGCAAGCCCTACGATCAGCTGGTTCGCGAGCAGCTGTTCGAACCACTGGCCATGGATCGCTGCCAGGTAGGCCGCTGGAACCAGCGCCAGGTCGGCAACGTGGCCCAGCCACATGCGCGCACCGCGACCGGCAACCGGGTCGTGCGCGAGGATGAGGAGACTGTGCCGGATACCACCTCGATGGCAGCCGGTGGCATCCGCTGCAGCCTCAACGACATGGTCAAGTGGCTGCGGATGTGGCTGGATCCGCAACGGCAACCGGCCTGGATCAGCGACGAGCAACGTCGCGCGGTGTGGACCGCGCATATGCCGATGCCGGTATCAGCACGCATGCGGGAGTGGGATAACAGCCATTTCTCGGCCTACGGTTACGGCTGGCGCCTGTCGGATATGGACGGGGTCTGGAAGGTCGCCCATACCGGCACGCTGTCCGGGATGTATTCATCGGTGATCCTGTTGCCGGACAAGCAGGTAGGCATCGTGATCCTGATCAACGGCGAGGGTGAAGCCGCACGCACGGCATTGGGCGAAGTGCTGGCCAAGCATTTCACCGCGCCGCAGGATGCCCGCGGCGTGGACGACTACGCGCAGCTTTTGGATGTCGAGGCGCAGCAGGATGCCCAGCACGCGCCGCTGCCCGACACATCGGCGCGACAAACGGCCAGCGCCACCGACATGCAGTCGCGTTTGGGTGTGTACCGGGATCCGTGGTTCGGCCAGGTCAGCGTCTGCGGTGACAATGGACAGGTGTATTGGAGTGCGCAACGTTCACCACGCCTGCGCGGACGGATCATGCAGGTCGGCCAGCGCCAGCGGATCGACTGGGATGACGACAGCGTCGACGCCGAAGCCTGGCTGGTGTTCGAGGATGCCGCAGCAGATGGCGTGCCGCGGATGCGGATGTCGGCGGTGGATCCGGACGCGGATTTCAGTTACGACTACCAGGACCTGGATTTCAAACGCGTCGACGCATGTCCACCTCGATGAAAAGCTGGCTGACCAACCGCCATTCCATCCTCATCATGCTGCTGTCGGCGCTGTCGTCGCCGGCGCTGGCCCAGTCGCCCGCTACCAAGCCTGATCAGATCAGCGTCTCCACCGCCAGCACGCCCGGGCAGGCCAACCTGATCGACGTGGCCACGCTGATCGCCGACGCGCAACTGGAAATCCGCTATGCCGGCCAGCACAACTTCGTCGGCCGTCCTGTCGATGGCTACCAGGCGGCCAAGTGCTATCTGCTGGCACCGGCGGCGACGGCGCTTGCAGGTGCCGCCAATGAGCTGCGCGGCCAGCAACTGCGTCTACGCCTGTTCGACTGCTATCGACCGGTGCGCGCGGTAAAGGACTTCGTCAGCTGGGCGCACGACCTGTCGGATCAGAAAACCAAGCCGGAGTTCTATCCGCGCCTGCGCAAATCGCAACTACTGGATGGCTACATCGCTGAAAGCTCTGGCCACAGCCGCGGCGCCACCGTCGATCTGAGCCTGGATGATTGCAGCACAGGCCAATGCATTCCCTTGGACATGGGAACCGGTTTCGACCTGTTCGACACCCTCGCCAATACCGATGACCCACGCATTACCGCGCAGCAGCGCGAAAACCGCCAGCGCCTGCTGCAGGCAATGCAGAAGCATGGCTTCGCCAACTATCCGCTGGAGTGGTGGCATTACACCTTGAAACCGGAACCGACCCCGGATACGGCCTACGACGTTCCCGTGCGCTAGTCGGGTATCGGCTACTGCCCGCCGACAAACCCGAGCTGGCGCCATGCTTCGAACACCAATACGGCGACCGTGTTGGAGAGGTTGAGGCTACGGTTGTTGGGCTGCATCGGCAGGCGCAGGCGCTGTTCGGCGGGCAAGGCGTCCAGGACGTCCTGTGGCAGGCCGCGGGTTTCCGGGCCGAACAGGAAGGCATCGCCGGCGGCGTAGCTGACTTGATCGTAGCGCTGGCGGCCACGGGTGCTCAGCGCGAACAGGCGTCCGGGCTGGATGCTGGCCAGTGCGTCCGCCAGCGAAGCGTGCACCTGCAGCCGGGTGTACTCGTGGTAATCCAGGCCGGCGCGGCGGAGCTGCTTGTCGTCCAGCTCGAAACCCAGAGGCTGGATCAGATGCAGCCGCGCGCCGGTATTCGCGCAAAGGCGGATGACATTGCCGGTGTTCGGGGGAATCTCCGGCTGGTACAGCAGCACATCAATGGACAGGGCGTCGTCGGCGGAGGGCTGATTCATCCGCGGATCTTACGCGGCGCGCATGTCCTGGGGTAACGATGGAGCAGTTGAATCGGATACGTCTGCGGAAGCGGGGTTTCAGCGGGTGGCCAGTTGTTCGGCGACCAGCGCGGCCTGCAACGCGTACTCACGCATCTGCGCGGCCGACGGGGTCACCGTCACGGCGGCCAGTTCAACCACCTTGGCTTTGCCGTAAGTCTGGTAGTAGGCCAGGTCTTCGGCGGCCGGGCGTACGCTGATCGCGGCCAGTTCGACGATGTTGGCTTTGCCGTAGGTCTGGTAATAGGCCAGGTCTTCGGCGGCCGGGCTCACCGACAAGGTCGGCATGTTGACGATGTCAGCGGCGTGAGCGGCTTCAACGCTGGCCAGGGTGGCCGAATCCTGATGCGTGGCGGTGGCGAACATGGCGCCTGCGCAGACAGCAAATACGGCGGCGGCGGACAGGGGGAGCAGGGTCTTGGCGTTCATGGCAGGGTCTCTTGGTGTTGTTGAGCAGTGGTGTGGTAGTAAGGTAGTACACCTAAGCAGATGGATCAAGCAGAAGTTGCATTTGTGCGTCTTCTTTTCAGCTTTTGTTCAGTAATTGGATGGTTGACCGATGGTCAGCTCAATGCTTTATCGGTCTTGCCGGTAACGCTCGCATATCGCGTGCCAAACTCAAGTTATTGATTTATCAAGCCAAAATGCGCTGGGCGGAGTGTCCGCTGTCCGGTCAATGTCCGTTTTCCCGGCTCGCGGTCCCTGTGGTTTCGTGGTCCCGCCGTTATCGGCAAACCAACAGCGTCCTCGTTCTTGCTGCACTGGGATGCCTGGAATGGGCAAACGGTTGCAACCGCGCCAGCCTGGTGGGCGAACGGTATTGCCACCGGCGCCTGCGGTGGTTCGACGCCTGCTCAATGAAAGAGGTGGCAATGCAACGCGTCCGCTGTCGCGGTAGCCGATGAAGGTTGCAGCGGGCGGTCGGCGGGTGCTCTGCGGACAGCTTCGACGTGTCGGGCTTAGCGGCAGCAGGCGGTGCGGCGCAGCCGACGCATCATCACCAGGGCAATGGTTGGTTTTGCCAGTCGAAGAAGCCGCCGCTGTCATCCAGTCCGCGCTGGCTGATGACCTGCAGCAGGCCACTGGCCGATTGCGCCGGAGTCAACGCGGCCTGTTCGCCGCCCATGTCGGTGCGTACCCAGCCCGGGTGCAGCGCCAGCACTTTTATCCGTCGTGATCGCAGCGCCGATGCCAGCAATACCGTGGCCATGTTCTGCGCGGCCTTGCCAATGGCGTAGCTGGGCGTACGGAACTCGTCGCGCAGGGCTATCGAACCAAGCTCCGAAGAGATGTTGGCGACGCAGCCGCCATCGCCAATCCGCGCAGCCAGTGTCTGGGTCAGCAACAGCGGACCGCGGGCATTGGTCTGGAAACTGGCATCGAGATCTTTTTCATCGACGCTGCCAAAGCGCTCGCCGCCACGCAGCACGCCGGCGTTGTTGATCAGCAGGTGCAGTGGACCCCCGTCGCTGACCAGCGCCAGTTCGCGTGCCAGTTCGCGATGGCTGCGTGTATCCGTGACATCCAGTGGCAGCACGTGCAGCCGGCCCGGATGCTCGCCAACCAGCTGGTTGAGGGCGTTGGCCTTGCCAGGGTGCCGGCAGGTGGCGATGACGTGGTCACCGCGTTGCAGCAACTGCTGTACCAGCGCCAGGCCGAGCCCGCGGTTGGCGCCGGTGACCAGGCTGTGTCGACGTTCCATGCGGCTGACCCTCGTGGACCATGGCTTGCGGCCTAGTGTAATGAGTTGCCGCTGCGGTTAGCATCAAAGGTCACGCCTGATGGCATACCTGCACAACATGGAGAGATAGATGGGCCATTTCCGCCGACCGCGCGCCGCGCTGCTTGCCGTTGCCTTGACCACTGCGCTGGGGGCCCTGTCGGGCATGCCGGACACCGCCATTGCCAAGCCGGCAGCCGGCGCCAGCGTGGATATTCCGTACCAGGAATTCACCCTGCCCAACGGGCTGCGGGTGATCGTGCATACCGACCGCAAGGCGCCGATCGTGGCGGTCAACATCTGGTACCACGTCGGCAGCAAGGACGAACCCGCCGGTCGCACCGGTTTCGCCCACCTGTTCGAACACCTGATGTTCAACGGTTCGGAAAATCACCGTGGTGAATACTTCGAACCGTTCGAACTGGTCGGTGCCACCGACATGAACGGCACCACCAACTCCGACCGTACCAACTACTTCGAGAACGTGCCGACCACCGCGCTGGACCTGGCGCTGTGGATGGAGTCCGACCGCATGGGCCACCTGCTCGGTGCCATCGACCAGAAGACCCTCGACGAACAACGCGGCGTGGTCCAGAACGAAAAGCGCCAGGGCGAGAACCAGCCGTATGGCCAGGTCTGGGAAAAACTGGGCAAGGCGCTGTATCCGGTGGGCCATCCGTACCACCACACCACCATCGGTTCGATGAACGATCTCAACGCCGCTTCGCTGGCCGACGTACAGAACTGGTTCAAGGCCTGGTATGGCCCCAACAATGCAGTGCTGGTGTTGGCCGGTGATATCGATCTGGCAACGGCCAAGGAAAAAGTCAGCAAGTATTTCGGCGACATCCCGGCCGGCCCGAGCATGGCGCAACCGGCGGTCAACGTGGCGCAGCGCCCGGCCGACACCCGCGAGGTGATGGAAGACAAGGTTCCGCAGACGCGTATCTACCGCGCCTGGAACGTGGCCGAAGTGGGCACCCGCGACATCGATCAGCTGGATGTGCTTTCACAGATCCTGGGTGGCAGCGCCACGTCGCGGCTGGAAAAGCGCCTGGTCCACGGCGACAAGCTGGCCGACAGCGTCAGCACCGGTGCCTACGCTTCGCAGCTGGGCTCCAATTTCATGATTATGGTCAGCGTCAAGGAAGGCGTCGACGTGGCCAAGGTCGAGGCGGTGCTGGATGAGGAACTGGCCAAGCTGATCCAGCAGGGCCCGAGTGCCGAAGAGCTGGCCCAGGCCAAGACCGTCTATCGCGCCGGCTTCATCCGCGGCATCGAGCGCATCGGTGGCTTCGGCGGCAAGGCCGATGCCTTGGCCGAATGCGCCATCTATGAAGGCGACGCCGGTTGCTTCCGCACCTCGCTGGCCAATGTCAACAACACCACCGCCGCCGATGTGCAGGCGATGGGCCGCAAGTGGCTGGGCAAGGGCTCGCATACGCTCATCGTCGAACCGGGCGAGCGCAAGCCGCTGGCCGAAGAACCCGCCGTCACCCCGCAACCGTTCAACGTGCCGGCCGTCGATCCCAAATTCACCACCACCGCCAGCACCGTGGATCGCAGCAACGGCGTGCCGATGCCGAGCCAGTTCCCGGCGCTCAAATTCCCCTCACTGCAGCGGGCCAGGCTGGACAATGGCACCGAAGTCATCCTGGCCGAGCGCCATGACATCCCGGTGGTCAACTTCAGCTATGAGTTCAACGGCGGCTACCAGGCCGACGCGCCAGCCAAGCTGGGTACCTCCAGCTTCACCATGTCGATGCTCGACGAAGGTGCCGGCCCGTACGACGCGCTGGGCTTCCGCGCCCGCGCCGAGGAACTGGGCGCGGTGCTGAGTGCGGATGCCGAACTCGATGGCACCAGCGCGACGCTGTCGGCGCTGAAGGAGAACCTGGACCCGTCGCTGGATCTGTTTGCCGACATGCTGCGCGAACCACGCTTCGAGCAGTCCGAGATGGACCGCGTCAAGAGCAGCTGGATTGCCGGCATCAAGCAGGAAAAAGCACGCCCCAACACCGCGGCGCTGCGGGTGCTGCCGCCGCTGCTTTACGGTGAAGGTCATCCGTATGCGGCACCGTTCACCGGCAGCGGTACCGAAGCGAGCATCACCGCGCTCGGCCGCGATGACCTGACCGCTTACCACAATGCCTGGCTGCGGCCGCAGGGTGCGACCCTGATCGTGGTCGGCGACACCACCCTGAAGGACATCGTGCCGGCGCTCAACCGCCACTTCGGTGACTGGAAGGGCACTGGCGAAGCCGCCGCCAGCATCGACATCGGCAAGGTCGAGCGGCCGTCCGCGGCCAGGGTCTACCTGATCGATCAGCCCGGTGCGGTGCAGGCCAACCTGTTTGCCGGCGAATTGATGCCCGGTAATGGCAGCGATGGCGAAACCCTGCTGCAGATGGCCAATGAAGTCATCGGCGGTTCCTTCGTCGCCCGCCTCAACATGAACCTGCGCGAGGACAAGCACTGGTCATATGGTGCCCGCACCCTGCTGACCAACGCCAAGGGCCAGCGCCCGTGGCTGGCGATCGCCCCGGTCCAGATCGACAAGACCGCCGACGCCCTGGCCGAGATGCAGCGCGAACTGCAGCAATACGCCAGCGGCAAGGCGCCGGCGACCCAGGCCGAGATCGATCGCATCAAGGCCAACGAAAGCCGCAGCCTGCCGGGTGCCTACGAAACCTCCAGCGCGGTGATGAACACCATCGGTGGCATCGTCCGTTACGGCCGTCCGGATGACTACGTCGTCCAGCGTAACGCCGAGATCCAGGCGATGACCCCGGCCCAGGTGCAGCAGGCCGCCCAGGCCCTGGACCCGTCCAAGCTGGTGTGGGTGGTGGTCGGTGACCTCAAGCAGATCGAGGCGCCGATCAAGGCGCTCAAGCTGGGCGAGGTGACCGTGCTGGACGCCGACGGCAAGCCGGTCGCCGGTCACTGACGCGGCAAGGCGGTGAGCGGGCAGCCGGTTATGCGGCCCGCTCACCGTCGTCCCGGTCGTGCCAGGCACCCGTGCTTGGCACGCCATTCATCCGTTTCACCGCGCACAAGGCAGAATCAGTCTGCTCCCACCGTCATCTTCCGCGAGAACCTCCATGCGTGTTGTCCTGATTGCCGCCGCCACCGTCCTCATCAGCAGCTGCACCTGGGTCAGTCTGACCCCGCAGGCCGAGCAGGTACGGGTGATCGCCGCCGGTCCGGCGCCCGCCGACTGCGTCAAGCAGGGCGAAGTCAGTGTCTCGGTCAAGGACAACGTGTCGCTGTACGAGCGCAATGCGCTCAAGGTTCGCGACGAACTGGAAACCCTGGCCCGCAACGAGGCGCCGGGAATCCCCGCCAACACCATCCAGCCGCTGGGCGACCCGGCCGATGGCAGCCAGCGGTTCGTCGCCTATCAGTGTGGCGGCCAGCGCTGATCCGCTACGGTTCAGCCCTTTAAGTGATGTAAGTCACTGTTTTATGGCGCTTTGCCATAGCGCAGGAGACCTAAAGATGCAGTGAAGAACGGAAGTGGGTAATCTAGTCGGCCCTCTCGCCTGAACTTTGGCGCATCCCGATGCTTTTCAAGAATGTCTCCATCGCGGGGCTCGCGCATATTGATGCGCCGCATATCCTGACCTCGCTGGAAATCAACCAGCGGCTCAAGCCCACCATGGACCGCCTGGGCATCCGCACCGACGTCCTGGGTGACGTCGTCGGCGTGCATGCGCGGCGCCTGTGGGACAACGACGTGCAGGCCTCCGATGCGGCCACGCTGGCCGCGCGCAAGGCGCTGCTGGATGCCGGCATCGGGGTCGAGAAGATCGGCCTGCTGGTCAACACCTCGGTCAGCCGCGACTACCTGGAACCGTCCACCGCCAGCATCGTCTGCGGCAACCTGGGCGTGAGCGAGGAGTGCCAGACCTTCGACGTCGCCAACGCCTGCCTGGCCTTCATCAATGGCATGGACATCGCCGGCCGCATGCTGGAACGCGGCGAGATCGATTACGCGCTGGTGGTTGATGGCGAAACCGCCAACCTGGTCTACGAAAAAACCATCGAGCGGATGTGCTCGCCGGATGTGACCGAACAGGAGTTCCGCGACGAACTGGCCGCACTGACCCTGGGTTGCGGTGCCGCCGCGATGGTGATGGCACGCAGTGAGCTGGTGCCTGACGCGCCGACCTACCGCGGTGGCGTCACCCGCTCGGCGACCGAATGGAACAAGCTGTGCCGCGGCAATCTTGATCGCATGGTCACCGATACCCGCATGCTGCTGATCGAAGGCCTCAAGCTGGCCCAGAAGACCTTTGCCGCCGCCAGGCTGGCGCTGGGCTGGGCGGTCGACGAGCTCGACCAGTTCGTCATCCACCAGGTCAGCAAGCCGCACACCGCCGCCTTCGTCAAATCCTTTGGCATCGACCCGGCCAAGGTCATGACCATTTTTGGCGAACACGGCAACATCGGTCCGGCCAGCGTGCCGATCGTGCTGAGCAAGCTCAAGGAACTGGGCCGGCTGAAGAAAGGCGATCGCATCGCCCTGCTGGGCATCGGTTCGGGCCTGAACTGCTCGATGGCCGAGGTGGTCTGGTAAGCCAGCCGCGATGAATGATGCAAAGGGCCGGTTTGTCCGGCCCTTTTTGCAGGTGCCCAAGATGTCCAAGTTGCCTGATTACCCGTTTACCCCGCAGCGTTTCGAAGTCCGACCGGGCATCCAGATGTCGTACCTGGACGAAGGTCCGCGCGATGCCGAAGTAGTGGTGATGCTGCACGGCAATCCGTCCTGGAGTTATTACTGGCGCAAGCTGGTCGGGGCACTGGCGCATCCGGCCTCGGGCAAGCGTTACCGCTGCATCGTCCCCGATCATGTCGGCATGGGTCTGAGCGACAAGCCTGATGACGCGCCGGGTGTCCGCCCGGGTTATGTATACACATTGCAGTCGCGGGTCGATGACCTGCAGGCGCTGCTGCGTCACGCCGGCATTGACGATGAGACGCCAGTGACGCTGGCAGTGCATGACTGGGGCGGCATGATCGGATTCGGCTGGGCGCTGTCGCATGCCTCGCAGGTCAAGCGGCTGGTGCTGCTCAATACCGGCGCCTTTCCGCTGCCGGCCAGCAAGCCGATGCCATGGGAGATCGCGCTCGGCCGCGACAGCCGACTGGGTGCTTTCATCATCCGTGCGTTCAACGCGTTTTCCAGCGGCGCCTCGTACATCGGTGTGCGCCGCAGGATGCCGGCCGCTGTCCGCCGCGCCTATGTCGCGCCCTACGACAACTGGGCCAACCGCATCAGCACGCTGCGCTTCATGCAGGACATCCCGCTGGCGCCGGGCGATCCGGCCTGGTCACTGGTCGAAGCCGCCGGCAAGCGACTGCACGAATACGCCGACCGGCCGGTATTCGTCGGCTGGGGCATGCGAGATTTCGTCTTCGACCACCACTTCCTGGCCGGTTTCGAAGCGGCATTGCCAAAGGCCGAGGTCACCCGTTATCCGGATGCGGGCCACTATGTGCTGGAGGATGAAGCAGCGGATCTGCTGCCGAAGATCCGTCAGTTCCTGGACCGCCATCCATTGCAGCAGGGCTGACTGCTTCCAGGCGGACTGGCGCCGCGGAAGCAAGGTCGACATTGGCGTCCACCGTGATCGGACTGGCGCTGGCCAGCAGGACATGCGGAATCCGGGCACGCGTCGGCAGGTCGGGCGGGTTGTCATGCCCACGATCGGCATCGGCATCGGCATCGGCGCCAGGGGCGATCTTCAGGTAATCCCAGCTCTGCGGCGTGAGTACCGGCAAACCGTGGGCGATCCGCCCCTTGTCGCACTGCGCGCTGGCGATGCCGAACTCCCAGCTGGCCGGGACATCGCGACAGACGCTGGGCCGCTGTGGATGGATGGAGCAGCGCGAATACACCCCGATCTCGGCATCCAGCGCCACGCAGCGTGGCTGCCGCGCCCAGGTGCCCTTCATCACCAGCCGGTGCCCGTCGAGAATTTCGGTCAGTTCCGACGGCACCCCGTCAGCGGCATGCTGGTCTGATTCGGACCAATGGAAACCGACGCGGAAATGCGCGCAGCAGGCGCCGCAGGTAAGGCAGGGATGCATGGGAACCGTCGGGCCGGGCGCGACAAAATGGATGCGGTGCGGCATTTTCATCATTTTGGTGTTCCAGGCAAGTGTCAGGTTTGTCGTGCTCGACCTGAGCCTGAAAATTGTCATCCAGAATTCACATTCACATAACGAGAGCGGCTATAGTTTTGGTTTCGTTCATAAATGTATTCACATTTAAGGGGCGACAAATGAAGCGCTACAAAGCCTTGCTGGCTACGGCTTGCTTGACCCTTTTTTCCGCTCTGGCCGGCGCACAGCAGCATCCGCAAGGGGGTGGCAACGCGTCTCCGGAAGTGCCCGGATTCAAGGGCAAGACCGAACTTGACGTCCGCGATTCGACCCCGGACTGGACGCCCTTCACGCCCAAACGGGCCAAGGAAGGCGCACCGAACGTGCTGTTCATCCTGTACGACGACACCGGCCTCGGTGCCTGGTCACCGTACGGCGGCCGCATCAACATGCCGACGCTGGACAAGCTGGCGGCCAACGGCCTGACCTACACGCAGTGGCACACCACCGCGTTGTGCTCGCCGACGCGTTCAACTTTGCTGACCGGTCGCAACCATCATCTCAATGGCATGGCCTCCATCACCGAGACCGCCGACGGTTATCCCGGGGCCAACGGACGCCTGCCTGACCAGGTGACGACCATTGCCGAAGTGCTGCGCAACAACGGCTACAGCACCTACTGGATCGGCAAGAACCACAACGTGCCCGAGCAGGACATTGCTGCCGGTGCCAGCCGCAAGATGTGGCCGACCCAGCAGGGCTTCGACCGCTTCTACGGTTTCCTCGGTGGCGAAACCAACCAGTGGTATCCCGACTTGGTCGAGGACAACCGTTTTATCGAAGCGCCCTATAGCCCGGAAGAGGGCTATCACCTGTCCAGGGATCTGGTCGACCAGGCCATCACGATGCTGCGCGACCAGAAGGCGACCAACCCTTCCAAGCCGTGGTACATGTGGCTGAATCCGGGTGCCAACCATGCCCCGCACCATGCGCCGCAGGAATACATCGACAAGTACAAGGGCAAGTTCGACGACGGCTACGATGCCTACCGCGAATGGGTGGTCAAGCGCATGATCGATCGAGGCGTGCTGCCCGAGGGCACCGTCGACACGCCGATGAATCCGCTGTCCACCGACATCATCAACGATGCTGACTTGGTGCGGCCGTGGGACAGCTTGAATGCTGATGAAAAGCGCCTGTTCGCGCGCATGGCCGAGGTATATGCCGGTTTCTCCGAGTACACCGACGCGCAGGTCGGTCGTTTGATCGATTACCTGCAGAAGACCGGCCAGCTCGACAACACCATCGTCATCTATGCCGCAGACAACGGTGCGTCCGGCGAGGGTTCGCCGAACGGCTCGGTCAACGAGAACAAGTTCTTCAATGGCTATCCCGACGAACTGGCCGAGAACATGAAATACCTCGACCAGCTCGGTGGCCCGGAGACCTACGAGCACTATCCGACGGGTTGGGCTTCGGCCTTCTCGGCACCCTTCAAGATGTTCAAGCGCTACTCCAACTACTCCGGAGGCACCGCCGATCCGTTGGTGATCTCGTGGCCCAAGGGCATCAAGGCCCATGGCGAACTGCGGCATCAGTACCATCATTCGGTGGACATCGTGCCGACCATTCTGGAGCTGACCGGTAACAAGATGCCGGCGGTCAACCACGGCGTGGAACAGTACCCGCTGTCCGGCGTATCGATGGCCTATACCTTCAACGCCAAGCCTGACGGCCCCACCCAGAAGCACATCCAGTACTACACCATGCTGGGCACCCGGGCGATCTGGAAGGACGGCTGGAAGGCAGTGGCCGTGCATGCGCCATTGACCAGCAAGGGCCACTTTGACCAGGACAAGTGGGAGCTGTACCACGTGGACGTGGACCGTTCCGAATCCAAGGATCTGGCGGCCGAGTATCCGGACAAGCTGAAGGAACTGCAGGACGCATGGTTCGCCGAGGCCAAGAAGAACAACGTCCTTCCGCTGGACGATCGTGGACCGGCCGAGTTGCTGACGATCGAGCGTCCCGTCGAGGAAAAGGTGCGTGACACGTACGTCTACTACCCGAATACCGCGCCGGTGCCAGAGGGCGTGGCGGCCAACGTGCGTGGCCGTTCCTACAAGATCCTGGCCAATGTGGAAATCACCGATCCCAATGCTTCCGGGGTGCTCTTCGCCCATGGTTCGCGCTTCGGTGGCCACGCGCTGTTCATCAAGGATCGCAAGCTGCACTACGTGTACAACTTCCTTGGCATCAAGCCAGAACAGGTCTTCGTTTCCCCGACCGAGCTCAAGCCGGGCAAGTACACCCTGGGCATGGAGTTCGAGCGTACCGGTGCCGGCGAGCACGGTGAGTCGCTCGGAAAGACCAAGTTGTATGTCGACGACAAAGTGGTGGCTTCTGGCGACATGAAGACCCAGCCCGCCAAGTTCACCCTGTCCGGAGACGGATTGTGCGTGGGCTACGACAGTGGCGACGCGGTGAGCGAGTTGTACCAGACGCCGGGCAAGTTCACGGGAGGCGAAATCCAGGCCGTGGGTGTGACGGTGTCGGGCAAGCCATACGTGAACATGGAAGCCGAAGCCAAGCGGATCCAGATGAGCCATTAGGCGCTGCACCGCCCTCTGGAAAGAAGCGGCCGCCTCGTGCGGCCGCTTTTTTTTACGTCCATGCGGGAGTGATCGAGGTCAAGAAACCGGGCCTTGGCCGATTGAATCGACGGTTCAGGCTGACGCAAGCGCCGTGAAAGGTGACAATGGGGCATGACCGACATTTGCAATATCGCGGCGGTGCTGCCGGATCTGGCCGCCGAGCGCCCCGGCCAGATCGCCATCCACTGCCCTGACGACAAAGGACGCTACACCCCCGGCCTGAGTTACGCCGAACTGGAACGCCGCAGCAACGCCATCGCCGCCGGGCTTGCGTTGCAGGGCGTGGCGCGCGGTACCCGCACGGTGGTGATGGTGCGGCCGTCGCCGGAGTTCTTCCTGTTGATGTTCGCCCTGTTCAAGGCCGGCGCGGTGCCGGTGCTGGTTGACCCGGGCATCGACAAACGGGCACTGAAACAATGCCTGGACGAGGCCCAGCCGGAAGCGTTCATCGGTATTCCGCTGGCGCATGCGGCGCGCAAGCTGCTGGGCTGGGCGCCGAGCGCAGGCATCCTGATCACCGTTGGCCGGCGGTTGGGTTGGGGCGGCAGCACCCTGGTCCAGGTCGAACAGGCCGGTGAACAGGCCGGCGCGACGCAGCCCGCCAGCGGCACCCAACTGGCCGCGACCGCAGCCGAGGACATCGCCGCCATCCTGTTCACCAGTGGATCGACCGGCGTACCCAAGGGCGTGGTCTACCGGCATCGGCATTTCGTCGCCCAGATCGCGCTGCTGCGCGAAGCCTTCGACATGCAGCCCGGTGGCGTCGATCTGCCGACCTTCCCGCCGTTTGCGTTGTTCGATCCGGCGCTGGGGCTGACCTCGGTGATTCCGGACATGGATCCGACCCGGCCGGCGCAGGCCGACCCGCGCAAGCTGCACGCGGCGATCGCCCGTTTCGGGGTCACCCAGTTGTTCGGCTCACCGGCACTGATGCGGGTGCTGGCCGAGCATGGCCAACCGCTTGAAGGCATCCGCCAGGTGACCTCGGCCGGGGCGCCGGTGCCGCCGGAGGTGGTCGAGGGAATTCGCGCGCTGCTGCCGGCCGGGGCCAGGTTCTGGACCCCGTACGGGGCGACCGAATGCCTGCCGGTGGCGGTGATCGAAGGCAATGAACTGCAGGGCACGCGCGCGGCTACCGAAGCCGGGGCGGGTACCTGCGTCGGCCATCCGGTGCCGGCCAACGAGGTGCGCATCATCGCCATCGACGACCAGCCGATCAGCGACTGGTCTCAGGCGCTGCCGTTGCCAGCCGGCGAAGTCGGCGAGATCACCGTGGCTGGACCAACCGCCACCGACTGCTACTTCAACCGGGATGAAGCCACCCGCGCCGCCAAGATCAGCGAACGTCTGGCCGATGGCAGCCAGCGGGTGGTGCATCGGATGGGCGATGTCGGTTATTTCGATGAGCACGGCCGGCTCTGGTTCTGCGGGCGCAAGACCCAGCGTCTGGAAACCCGCCATGGGCCGATGTACACCGAGCGCATCGAACCGGTGTTCAATGCCCATCCGCTGATCCGGCGCAGCGCGCTGGTCGGGGTCGGGCCGTGGGGCCAGCAGGTGCCGGTGCTGTGCTACGAACTGCAGCCGGGCGTGGCACGCGCGCAGCACGCACAGGCGCTGGCCGCGGTGCGCGGGATCGCTGCCGGGCATGCGCCGGCCGCGCATATCCAGCACTTCCTGCGCCATCCCGGGTTCCCGGTCGATATCCGCCACAACGCCAAGATTGGCCGTGAGAAACTGGCCGTGTGGGCGGCCGCGCAACTGGGCAGGAACGCATGAAGATACTGGTCACCGGCGGTGGCGGTTTCCTCGGCCAGGCCTTGTGCCGGGGCCTGTTGCAGCGCGGGCACCAGGTCATCAGCTTCAATCGCGGCCACTATCCGGCACTGGCGCGGCTTGGCGTGGGCCAGGTGCAGGGCGATCTGGCCGACGAACATGCGGTGGTACATGCCGCCAGCGGCGTCGACGCGATCTTCCACAACGCCGCCAAGGCCGGTGCCTGGGGCAGCTACAAGAGCTACTACCTGGCCAACGTGGTTGGCACCCAGAACGTATTGTCGGCGTGTCGACTGCAACGCGTACCAAGCCTGGTCTACACCTCAACGCCCAGCGTGACCCATCGCGCCACCCATCCGGTCGAAGGCGGCCGCGCCGACAGCGTGCCGTATGGCGAAGGCTTCAAAGCGCCATACGCAACCACCAAGATGCTTGCCGAACAAGCGGTGTTGGCGGCCAACGACAACGAGCTGGCGACGATCGCCCTGCGTCCACGATTGATCTGGGGCCCGGGCGACCAGCAGATCCTGCCGCGGCTGGTCGCGCGTGCACGTGCCGGCCGCCTGCGCATCGTCGGTGACGGCAGCAACCTGGTCGACACCACCTATATCGACAACGCCGCACAGGCGCACTTCGATGCGCTGACCCATCTGCGGGTCGGCGCTGCCTGCGCCGGCAAGGCGTACTTCATATCCAATGGCGAGCCCAAGCGCATGGATGAGCTGCTGAATGCGTTGCTGGCCGCTGCCGGTGCACCGGCGGTCGACAAGCACCTGTCGTTCAAGACCGCCTACCGGATTGGCGCCGTCTGCGAAACGCTGTGGAAATGGCTGCCGCTGAAGGGCGAACCACCGATGACGCGGTTCCTCGCCGAACAGCTCAGTACCTCCCACTGGTACGACATGACGCCTGCAACGCGTGATTTCGGCTACCAGCCCAGGGTCTCGTTTGACGCCGGCATCACCAAGCTGAAGGAATCGCTGGCGCAAACGCCTGTCATCACCTGAACTCAACTTGCGATTTCCGACAGTGGTCGCCACGCCATCCCGGCATGACCAATGGAGAAGTCGCCATGCTGCATTACGCCATCGTTTTTTTCGTCATCGCACTGATTGCTGCCGTCCTCGGCTTCAGTGGTATTGCTGGCGCCGCCACCAATATCGCCTGGATCCTGTTTGTCGTATTCCTGATCTTGGCCATCGTGTCGATGCTGCGCGGTCGCCGGGTCTGACCCGAGCGTGCGCCTGACAGGCGCGCGCAGGTACGACCGTGACAAGGCCCGGGCCCGCTCCGGGCCTTGTCATGTCAACCACCTGCGAACGGGCGGGTAGAATGGCGGCATGCCCACGTCCCCCTTTGATGTCCTCAAACCCATTGCCGGCCGCGCGCTGGAAACCGCACTCAACCGTGCCCTGGCACTGGACCCGGATACCGGCGCGGCGCTGCGCTCGCTGGAAGGCCGGCGGATCCAGCTGGTAGTCGAATCGCCGCCGCTGGCGATGGAGATCAGCGTCGGCGAAGGCCGCCTGCAGGTCGGTCCGGCCAGCGAAATCAACGAAGCCGACCTGTCGGTCAAGAGCACGCTCGGCGGCCTGCTCGGGCAGTTGCCGTTGTTCCGCCGCGACAACGCCGCACCGGTGGGCAAGGTGCGGGTCGCCGGCGATGCCGAACTGGCGCGTCGCCTGCAGACCCTGGCCCAGCGTTTCGATCCCGACTGGCAGCTGCCCTTTACCGGCGTGTTCGGTGATGTGCTGGGAGTACAGATTGCCAACGCCGTGCGTGACGGATTCGGGCAACTGCGCAGTGGTGCCGGCAATCTGGCCCAGACCACCGCCGAATACCTGACCGAAGAGTCACGCGACGTGGTCGGTCGTGCCGAGCTCAATGCCTTCCACGACGATGTCGACGTGCTGCGCGACGATGTCGAGCGGCTGCAGGCGCGGGTGCGCCGATTGTCGCAGCGCAACGCGGGCGGTGGCGCATGAAGGCCGCGTTTCGCGCCAGCAAGATTGGCCGCGTGCTGCTGCGCTATCGACTGGACGATCTGCTCGATGGCACCCCCGCCGAACGCTGGCTGAAACTGGCGCGGCCGTTCGTTCCCAGCGCGTCGCCGGAAATCGCCGCGCAGTCGCGCGGTGCACGGCTGCGCCTGGCGCTGCAGGAACTGGGCCCGATCTTCGTCAAGTTCGGGCAGATCCTGTCGACCCGGCGTGATCTGATACCGGCTGACGTGGCCGAAGAACTGGCCCAGCTGCAGGACCGGGTCAAGCCGTTCGACGGCGACCGCGCGCAGGCGATCGTCGAAGAAGCACTGGCGCTGCCGATCCAGCAGGCCTTCGCCAGCTTCGACACCACGCCGCTGGCGTCGGCATCGATCGCGCAGGTGCATGCGGCGACCCTGCACGATGGCCGCGAGGTGGTGGTCAAGGTGTTGCGCCCGCATATCGAAGAGCAGATTGCCGGCGACATTTCGCTGCTGGGATCGGTGGCGGCACTGGTTGATCGTGCCCATCCCAATGCCGACAAGATCCGCCCGCGCGAAATCGTCGCCGAGATCAAATCGACCCTGGCCGCGGAACTGGATCTGCAGCGCGAGGGCGCCAACGCCAGCGTGATGCGGCGTTTCTGGCAGGATTCGGACGACCTCTACGTGCCGGAAATCATCTGGTCGCACAGCGCCGAACGCGCGCTGACGATGGAGCGCGTGCACGGCATTCCTTCCGACGACGTCGCCGCACTGGACGCCGCCGGAATCGATCGCCGTGCGCTGGCGGCCAAGGGCGTGCGGGTGTTCTACACCCAGGTATTCCGCGACAACTTCTTCCATGCCGATGCCCACGCCGGCAACATCTGGGTCGACACCGATCCGGCGCGCAAGCGCAATCCGCGCTTCATCGCCCTGGACTTCGGCATCACCGGCCAGTTGTCGCGCGAGGATCAGTACTACCTGGCCGAGAATTTCATGGCCATCTTCAACAAGGACTACCGCCGCATCGCCGAGCTGCACGTGGAAGCGGGCTGGATGCCGGCCAACGTGCGCATCGATGAGCTGGAGGCCGCGGCGCGGTCGGTCTGCGAGCCGTACTTCACCCGGCCGCTGTCGGAGATTTCGCTGGCCGAAGTACTGCTGAAACTGTTCCGGGTCGCCCAGCGCTACCAGCTGACCCTGCAACCGCAATTGATCCTGCTGCAGAAGACCCTGCTCAACATCGAAGGGGTCGGTCGCCAGCTGGATCCGCAGTTGGATATCTGGGCGGTGGCACGGCCGGTGCTGGAGCGGATCCTGGCCGAGCGCTACAGCCCGCAGCGCGCGCTGCATGAAATCGGCAAACGCCTGCCGGAAATCATGACCCACGCGCCGGACATGCCCCGGCTGGTCCACGCCTGGCTCAAGCAACAGGTCGACGGCAAGCACGAACTGGGCATGCGATCACGGGATCTGGCCGAGCTCAGCAACACCATGAAAGGCATGCAGCGGCGGGTGGTGGCGGCGATCCTGGGCGTCGGCCTGCTGCTGGTGGCGGCAGTGCTGTACGGACTGGACGCTGGCGGGCCGCGCATCGTCACCGTGCCGGCATCGGCGTGGATTGCCGGCATCGGTGGCCTGTGGGCATTGCTGGCGGCATGGCCGCGGCGCTGAGGCCGCGCCGGAAATGAGGGAGACAAGATGATGCGAAGGGTTCGATTGGCAAGCACCGTGTTGATGACCTGCCTGCTGGCGGCCTGCGCGCCCGCGGTCAAACACAATCCGCTGGCGACCTGGGTACCTTCCGACAACTACAACGCGCGGCAGCCGATCATCATCGTCATCCACGCCACCGAACAGGACGGCGTGCAACAGAGCCTGGACACCTTGCGTACCCGCAACAGCGGTGGTCAGGTCAGCGCTCATTATCTGATCGGTCGTGACGGCCAGCGCTATCAGCTGGTCGATGACCTGCAACGCGCCTGGCACGCCGGATCCGGACGCTGGGGCAGCATCACCGATCTCAACTCGGCTTCGATCGGCATCGAACTGGACAACAACGGTGAAGCCGCATTCCCACCGGCGCAGATCCAGTCACTGCTGCTATTGCTACGCGACCTGTGCGACCGCTACAACATCCCGCCAACCCAGATCGTCGCCCATGCCGACTTCGCGCCGACCCGCAAACAGGACCCCGGCCCGCGGTTTCCCTGGCAGCAACTGGCTGCGGCCGGTTTCGGCATCTGGCCGGCCGCCGATGCGCCGTCGGCACCGGCGGGGTTTGACCCGTGGAATGCGCTGCGCGTGATCGGCTATCCGCTGGATGACCGCGCCGCGACGGTGCGTGCCTTCCATCGCCATTTTCGCGGCAGCGAAACCGACATGCTGGATGACGAGGATCTGCGCATCCTGCACTCGCTGCTGCAGCAACAAGGCTACTAGCGCGGAACTGCGCCGGTGAATCCAAGCCGGCACCGGTGCAGGCGTAGCGGACAGGGCGGCAGGTGTGCGGTTACTGATAGCTGAAGTTGAGTTTCAGCCAGCCGGTGCGTCCCGGTTCGTTGATGCGTACCGCATCGGCGGGGTAGCCGAAGTCGGTGTTGCCGGCCAGATTGAGATGCTCGCTGTAGTTGCGATCAAACAGATTGTCGATGCCCGCGCTGATCCACCAGTGGTCGTTGAAGCGATAACCGCCGTTGATGGCGAGGGTGGCAAACCCTGGGCTCGGGCCCAGATCGCTGCCGACCACGTTGCCTTCACCGACGGCCACCCGTGACTGGCCGGCGACCACCCGCAACAGCGCGCCCGCATTCCAGCGTTGATTGTCGTAGGCCAGGCTGATGCGTGATTCCAGCGGCGGCATCTGCGGCAACGGCCTGCCCTCGTCACGGTTCTCACCCCAGGCCTGGGACATGCTCGCCTCCAGCTTCCAGTTCTGTGCTGGCCGGTACTGCAGGCCGGCTTCGCCGCCATGGATGCGTGCATCGATGTTGTCGTCGCTGCTCATGCGTCCCATCATGCCGCCAGGCATGTAGCGGAACAGGATGAAGTCCTGCACCCGGCCAGCGTAAGCCGAGACCCACGCGTCAAGTTTCGGGCTGTGGTACTGCGCACCCACATCCAGCTGGGTGGTCTTTTCCGGTTGCAGCGCCGAGAAGGCATTGACCGAATCCGCAGGTCCCTGGTCGGGCGAAAACAATTCCCAGTAGTCGGGCATGCGTTCGCTGTGACCAACGCCGATGAAACCACTGATGGCACCATCCGTGGAATCCTGTTCCAGGCGGACGAAGCCACTGGGCAGCGTTTCTTCGCGCGTCTGCCCGGCACTGGGGTTGGCCATCGGCATGCCCATCCCCATGCCCGCGATGGTCTGGCGTTTGTCGGTGACGCGCGCGCGATCCACCCGCGCACCGGTGACCAGTCGTCGCAGCGGATTGAATGCCCAGGTGGCTTCCGAGAACAGGCCGACATTGTCGAACTCGGCATCGGTGCTCCACGGCATCTGCCGATAGCTGCCGCGCTCGCTGGCACTGCGTTGGCGATGGCGGCTGTTCTGACCGTCGATGCCGGCATCGATGGACAACTGCGTCCACTGCCATTGCGCGGCCAGGCGGCCGCCCTGGGTGCGCCGGTCGACGTTGGCGGCCATCGGCATTGGCATCATGCTCATCGGATTGGGATCACGCAGGCTGTAGTTGTCCATCACATGATCGGCGTCGTTGTAATACACGTTGGCCTGCAGCGCCTTCAGCACCGGTCCGATGTTGCCCTTCTCGAAACGCAGCCCGTAGCTGCTGCGCTTGAACTGCGAGCCGTCCATGCCGCGGCCGGCATAGCGGGCCTCACCGTCGCCGGCACCGGCGGTGACCTCGAGCAGGGTATCGGCGTCGGGAGTCCAGCCCAGCGCGGCATCGGTATTCCACTTGTCCCACGCCGACGGCACCCGGTTGCCGTCACCGTCGCGGTAGTCGTCGGCACGCGAGTGATTGCCATCGAAGCGCAGATAGCCGTGCTGGTTGCCGGCAGTCGCCCCCAGGACCTGGTCACTGCGTCCATGCGAACCGCCCAGCAGGCTGCCCTGCGTCTGCACATCCGCTTGATCGAAATGCGGCGTGTCGCGCCGGAAGCGCACCGTGCCCGCCGATGCGCCGGGACCCCACAACACGGTCTGCGGGCCCTTGATGACGATCAACTGATCGTAGGTTTCCGGTGATACGTACGACAGTGGATTGTCCATGCGCGCCGGACAGGCGCCAGGCATGGCACCGTCGTTGCTCAGCAGGTTGAGGCGGGAACCGAACATCCCGCGCAGTACCGGATCGCCATTGGTACCGCCATTGCGCACGGCGCTGAAGCCGGGAATGGTCTTCAGGTAATCGGCGCCGTCACTGGCGGGGACCGGCTGCCGCGGTTGCCGCGGATCCAGTTCGAAGGTCAGCGGCGACACCGGCGCGGCGGTGACCACCACCGTGTCCAGCGTAGCGGCTTGCCCTGTTGGCGCTGCCCTGGCCGGGATCACCGGCAGGATGGCAATGGAAATGGCGATGGCCAGACGACAGGATGACGGCGGAAATGACATGGTGACTGCTCCAGAATGACCTGATGCCGGGCTCCAGCCGTCATCAGGCCGTCTATTGCAGCACCGCGGGGTGCAACGGCCGCAGTGACCGATCGTCGCACCCGTGCGGAAACCTGATCCAGATCAGGAAAACAGCCGGTAGCAGGCCGCCGGGGCTTGCAATCCGCGGTCGATCACTGCTGTGCGCCAACCTTGCCGAAATCACCGGCAACGTACACGCTCAGCTGCTCTGGATGCAGGTACTTGCGGATGGCGGCGTTGACCTGTTCCACCGTCAATGCCTTGAAGCGCGCATCCATGTCGCTGGTGAACTGCATGCTGCGATCGTAGAACAGGTGATCACCCAGGATGGCGGCGATGCTGGCGTCATCGGCGCGCGCCTGTTCGCGTTCGGTCAGGGTGCCGGATACCGCGTCGCGCAGCTCGTCGGCGGTGATGCCATCCTTGACGAAGCGGGCCAGTTCTTCGCGCAGTGCGGCTTCGAGTTTGGCCATGTTCTGCGGCGCGGCGATTGCCTGCACATTGAAGCTGCCGTTGTCATCGACACCGGACAGACTGTCATCGGCACTGATGCCGCTGACCACGCCGTAGCTGAGGCCTTCCTGCTGGCGGATGCGATCACCCAGCCGCGATTTCAATGGACTGCCGCCGAGGATGCGATTGGCGATCATCAGTGCCGGATAGTCGGGGCTGGTGACATTGAGCGGCAGGTTATGCCGGGCCAGCAGTACCGCATTGGGTTTGTCCGGGGTCTGCAGTTGCTGCTGGCTCGCTGCCACCTCGCTGTAACGGGTGTCGATCGGCGCATAGGCGACCGGTGCCTTCCAGTCGGCGAACAGCACCTGCAGCTGCGCCTTGACCGCCTCGGGATCGAAATCGCCGACAATCGAGATCTCGCCCTGTGCGGTGCCGTAGAAATCGTGATGGAAGCGACGTAGATCCTCCACGCTCAGTGCCTTCACCGCCGCCAATGACTCGTCCAGGGTCTGGATGTGCAACGGATGACCGACTGGCCACGGATCGAAATGACGGGCCAGCGCATTGGCGGCCACCGCCGACGGATCCTGGCGCTGCGCTTCGAGTCCGGTCAGCGCTTGCAGCTTGAGCTGCTCGAATTCGTCCTGCGGAAACGCGGGATGGCGCAGGATGTCGGCGGCCAGTGCCAACGCCTCGGCCAGTTGCCCGCGGCGGGTCTGCAGGCCGATGCCCGCGCCCTGCAGATTGCCGCTGATGCTGGCCTGGGTCTTCAGCGCTTCGAAACGCTGGTCGATCTGTTGCCGGTTCATCGAGCTGCTGCCGCGCATCAGCATCGCACCGGCGAGGCCAGCGGCATCCTCGCGGCCACGCAGGGTCTGAGCGTTGCCAAAGCGGAAGTTGGCGTTGACCAGCACCGTGTTGCCGCGGGTCTGCTTGGGTAACAGGGCCACCTTCAGTCCGTCGCCGATCTGCAGCGTCTGCGTGCGCGCCTGGATGTTGTCTGGGCTGGGATCGAATGCCTCGCCGGCACTGACTACCGAGCCGCCGACATAACCGTCGACCAGGGTGCTGATGTCCGGTCGTTCGCCGACCTGCACCCGGTCGCTGCCATCGCTCGGCACGAAGCGCCCGAGAGTACGGTTGCTGGGCTTGAGATACAGGGCCGCGACGCGGTTGACGTCATCGGCGGTGACCTTGGCGATGGCATCGCGGCTGACGAACAACAGCCGCCAGTCACCGGCGGCCAGATTCTCCGACAAGCCCATGCCGACCGCGTTGACGTCGGTGAAGTACAACTCGTAGGCATTGGCGATGCGCTGCTTGGCTTCGTCCACTTCCTGCGCGGTCACCGGTCGGGCCGCCACATCCTCGACCTGGGCCAGCAGCACCGACTCGGCCTTGCCGGCATCGGCATCCTTCGGCATCACCGCCAGTACCGTCATCAGCCCCGGGTCATGCATGGCCTCGTCGCCGGCGCCGGCGCCGGCCGCCATCCGCGTTTCAACCAGCGCCTTGTGCAGGCGTCCGCCGGGCGAATGGCCAATGACATCGGCCAGCACGCTCAGTGCCGCGCTATCCGGGTGACCGGCGGCGGGCACGTGATAGGCCGCCGCCACCACCTGCAGATCACCGGCACGGCGCACGGTGACCTCGCGCTCACCGTCCTGCGCCGGTTCGCGGGTGTGGAACACCGGCAGCTTGCGGGCGGGCTTGCGGATCGGCCCGAAGCGGGCAGCTACCTGCTGCAGGGTGCTGGCCGGGTCAATCCGACCGGCGATGATCAAGGTGGCATTGTCGGGCTGGTACCAGCGGCGATAGAACGCCTGCAGGTTTTCGATCGGCACGCCTTCGACATCGCTGCGCGCGCCAATGGTGCTGTTGCCATAGTTGTGCCACAGATAGGCCGAAGAGCGGATTCGCTGCAGCAGCACGCCGACCGGATTGTTCTCGCCGCTTTCCAGTTCGTTGCGGACCACGGTCATCTCACTGTCGAGATCCTTGCGGGCGATGTTGGAATGGACCATGCGATCGGCTTCCATGCCCAGCACCCATTGCAGGGTGTCGGCGTTGGCCGGGAACGAGGAGAAATAATTGGTCCGGTCCATCGAGGTGGTGGCATTGAAATCGATGCCACGCTTCTTCATCTCACCGCTGATGTCCGGCTGGCTGGGCGTGCCCTTGAACATCAGGTGTTCCAGCAGATGCGCCATGCCGGTTTCGCCGTAGTTCTCATCCACCGAACCAACACCGTACACAAGATTGACGGTGACCGTCGGCTTGCTGGCGTCGGCAAACAGCAAGACCCGCAGGCCATTGTCCAGCCGATATTCGCTGATGCCTTCGATGCTGGGGCCGGCCAGCATGCCTTTCGGCAGGTTGACCTCGGCAAGGGCGAGACAGGGACAGCCCAGGCTCAACGCCACGGCAACGGAAAGTGCGAAAATACGGGGTGATTTCATCCAGTCCTCTTGTTTCGGTCGCCATCGCGCGCGTTTCGCGCGGGGGGCGGGCCGTCGAGTGTGGCAACAAACCGGTTTCCTGCCAATGAACGAGCAAGACCTCGCCGCCGAACGGGCGCTGCAACTGCTGTATCTCGATGATCGGATCGCGGTGGTCAACAAACCGGCCGGGCTGATGGTGCACGACAGTCAACTGGCCGGTGGCGAGAACGATTTCGTCGCCGAACGCCTGCGCCTGCAACTGCAGCGGCCGATCTTCCTGATTCACCGGCTTGACCGCGCCACCAGCGGCTGCCTGCTGGTGGCCTTCGACCGCGACAGCGCCAGTGAACTGGGCAAGCACCTGATGTCGCAGTCGATGCGCAAGGAGTACCTGGCGGTTTGCCGTGGCTGGCCGGAGCCGGAATTCGTCATCGATCATCCGCTCGACGGCGGTCCCGGCAAGCGTTTGAAGAAACCGGCATTGACCGCGTTCACCCGGCTGGCCACCGGCGAGCTGCCGATCCCGGCCGGGCAGTTCCCGACCTCACGCTACGCCCTGCTGCGCTGCGTGCCGCAGACCGGCCGCTTCAGGCAGATACGCCGGCATCTCAAGCATTGCTTCCATCACCTGATCGGCGATACCAGCCATGGCGATGGCCGCCACAACCGCAATTTCCGCATGCATGGCGTGCACCGCATGTTGCTGCATGCCTCGCGGCTGGAGTTCCTGCATCCAGCCAGTGGCCAGCGGATCACGGTCAACGCACCGCTGGATGCCGAGTTCGACAAGGCCATGGCCCTGTTCGGCTGGGACACCCACCCGTAGAGCGGAGCTTGCTCCGCTGCGGTCCTGCAAAACGCCGGCGAAGTTGTCGAATGATGTCGGTTGTCCAGCGGAGCAAGCTCCGCTCTACGGGGTGTTGAGGTTGCCTACGGTTGCGGTTGCAGGCAGCGGTTGAAGAAATCCGCGGTCAACTTGTAGCGATGCAATGCATCCTTGCCACGCAGGCCGTGCTTGGCGCCGGGATAGGTCATCAGTTCGAACGGCTGCGCGCGTTTCTGCAATGCGCTCATGACCGCGGTCGAATTGGTGAACAGCACGTTGTCATCGGCCATTCCGTGCAGCAGCAGCAAGCGCGATGTCAGGCCGTCGATATGGCTCAGGATGCGTGCTTCCTGGTAACCGGCGACGTTGTCCTTCGGCAGGTCCATGTAGCGCTCGGTGTAATGAGTGTCGTACAAGGCCCAGTCGCTGACCGGCGCGCCGGCCACGCCACAGGCGTAGCTGGCGGAGGCCTTCGACAACAGCATCAGGGTCATGTAGCCGCCGTTGGACCAGCCGTAGACGCCGATGTGCTGGCCATCGACCCACGGTTGCGACTTCAGGAACTGCACGCCTTTCAGCTGATCTTCTACTTCCACCGTACCCTGCTTGCGGAACAGGGCATGGCCGAATCTGGCGCCGCGGCGCGGGGTGCCGCGATTGTCGAGCGAAAACACCAGGTAACCGTGCTGGGCCAGGTACTGGTCGAAGTTGGGCGCCCAGCTCTGGGTCACGGTCTGGCTGGCCGGACCGCCGTAGACGTTGACCACCACCGGGTACTTTTTCGATGGATCAAAATCGCTCGGTTTGATCAGGCTGTAATGCAGCACCTGTCCGTCACTGGCTTTCAGTTCGCCGAACTCAATCGGCCGGTGTGCGGCCTTGAAGCGTGCATACGGATGATCCGGTTGCGACAGATCGTTTTCGATCAGCGCGGTAATCAGACTGCCATCGGCGCGATGCAGCTCGACCTGCGGCGGCGTGCTCGGATTCGACCAGCTGTCGATATAGACCTGCGCGTTCTTGCTGAAGGCGATGTTGTGCATGCCTGCTTCGCGGGTCAGCTGCACTGGTTCGCCGCCGGCCAGCGGCACCGCGTACAGCTGCCGCTGCAACGGCGAAGCCCTGGTCGCAGTGAAATAGACCATGGCGTTGTCTTCATCGACGCCGGCCACGTCTTCAACGGTCCAGTCGCCGGAGGTCAACTGGGCCAGTTGTTTGCCATCGCCGTCGTACAGGTACAGATGCTCGAAGCCGGATTTTTCCGAGCTCCAGAGGATGCGGCCATCATCGAGGAAGCGCAGGTTGTTGTTCAGCGGTACCCAGGCCTTGCTGGTTTCGGTGATCAAGGTGCGCTGTTTGCCGCTGTCGAGGTCGGCCTCGATCAGTTCCAGCGTGCGCTGGTTGCGGCTCTGCCGCTGGAAGGTCGGATGCCGCGGGTCGCGCCAGTCGACACGGGCCAGGTAGATGTCCGGGTTGTCGCCCAGATCCAGCCAGCGGGTCGTGCCGCCGGCAGGCGACACCACGCCCAGCTTGACCAGCACATTGGCATCACCGGCCGCCGGGTAGCGCTGCTCGACGATTTCGGTGCGATCCGGATAAACCTCGAAGCGCTTCTGCACCGGCACCGGGGTTTCGTCGATGCGGGCGAAGGCGATGGCCGAATCGTCCGGCGCCCACCAGTAGCCGGTGTGGCGATCCATTTCCTCGTCGGCGACGAACTCGGCCACGCCGTTGCCGATCGGGCCGTCATCGGAACCATCCGCGGTCAGCTGCGTCTGCTTGCCATTGGCAAGATTGATCACCCACAGGTTGCGGTTGCGGATGAAGCTGACGAAGCCGCCTTTCGGCGAGACCTTGGGATCGGTGGCGAAACCTTCGCCATCGGTCAGCTTGCGCACGGCGCTGGCGCCGCTTCTGGCCAGGTCATACAGGTACAGCTCGCCGCCCAGCGGGAACAGCAACTGCTGGCCATCGGGCGAGAACTGGTAATCGACGATGCCGGACAGGGCCGAGATGCGCTGGCGTTCGCGACGCGCCTTTTCCTCGTCACTCAGGGTTTCGACACCCGGCAGCACGACCTTGGAATCGACCAGCATCCGGGTCTGGCCGCTGGCGATGTCGTACTCCCAAAGATCCAGCTGGAAGCGGTTGTCGTCCTTGCCGCGCAGGAAGGTCACCCGCTTGCCATCCGGCGAGGTCTTGGGCTTCATCAGCGACGGGCCCGACAGCGGCGCATCGCCGGTCAGCGCTTCCAGGGTCAGTTTTTGCGGAGTGGCAGCGGTCATCGGGGAATTTTTGGCAATGACGGGAACACTGGCCGCCAGGCAGGCGCCCAGCAACAACAACGGAAGTGATTTCATGCGGTTTTCGGCCCCTGGTTGGAGGTCTGGTTGAACAGTTGCCGGCGCTCTTCCTCGCTCAGTGGCTGGCCGGCTTTCGGATTGACCTTGGGGCCCCATTCGTAAGCTCGAATGGTGGCCGGTCGCGCTGCGATCAGTGCATGCCAGCGCTTGATGTTGGGGTACTTGTCCAGGTCTGGCATGCGCTTCTCGTAGACCTTGATCCACGGATAGATCGCCATGTCGGCGATGCTGTAGTCCTCGCCGGCGACAAACCGGCTCTTGCCCAGTTGCTGGTCGAGCACGCCATGCAGGCGGTCGACTTCATTGTTGTAGCGTTCGATGGCGTAGGGCACCGGTTCCGGCGCGTAGACGTTGAAATGGCCCATCTGCCCGGTCATCGGCCCCAGCCCGCCCATCTGCCAGAACAGCCATTCCATGGTCCGCACCCAGCCGCGCATGTCCGCCGGCAGGAACTGACCGGTTTTCTCGGCCAGATACAGCAGGATCGCACCGGATTCGAACACGCTGACCGGCTCGCCGCCCTTGGCCGGCGCATGGTCGACGATTGCCGGCATCTTGTTGTTGGGCGAAATGGCAAGGAATTCCGGCTTGAACTGATCACCGGCGCCGATATTGACCGGCTTGATGGTGAAATCCAGGCCATGGCCGACCTCATCCAGTTCTTCCAGCAACAGGGTGACTTTGTGGCCGTTGGGAGTAGGCCAGTAATACAGGTCAATCATGGGTCGGCTCCGGATTAACAAACAAAGAGTGTAGAACGTGCCACGCTTTCTTGCCGAGCCGCCAGGCCCGATCGCCATGCCTGGCAAGGCGAGTGCCACGCCGGGCTGGATGGGCGCTTGGCAGCGGCCGGCGCGGCCGGTACCCTGCCGCATCCCGCATTTTGTGATGACGACCACATGTCCGACACGCCGCAGCCCCGTCTTGGCTATCTGCCGACCCTGATCTTCGCCTCGCGCTGGCTGCAGCTGCCGTTGTACCTGGGCTTGATCGTGGCCCAGGGCGTGTACGTGGTGCTGTTCATGAAGGAGCTCTGGCACCTCATCAGCCATGCCGCCGAATGGGGCGAGCAGCAGATCATGCTGATGGTGCTGGGCCTGATCGACGTGGTGATGATTTCCAACCTGCTGGTGATGGTCATCGTCGGCGGCTACGAAACCTTCGTCTCGCGCCTCAACCTGAAAGGCCATCCCGACCAGCCGGAGTGGCTGAGCCACGTCAACGCCAGCGTGCTCAAGGTCAAGCTGGCGATGGCGATCATCGGCATTTCCTCGATTCACCTGCTCAAGACCTTCATCGCCATCAATGCGCTGGGCACCGATGGCTCGGACTACACCACCGCCGGAGTGATGTGGCAGACCATCATCCACTGCGTGTTCATCCTGTCGGCGATCGGCATCGCCTATACCGACAAGCTGATGTCGCAGGTCGCGGCCAGGCCCAAGGCCCATTGAACGCGGTGCCGTCTCAGCGGCTGAGGCGGCGGACAGGGTAAAATGGCGCGGTGGATGTCTCTCACTTACTCGATGATCTGAACCCCGCGCAGCGCGAAGCCGTGTCCGCCCCGCCCGGCCACTATCTGGTCCTGGCCGGCGCCGGCTCCGGCAAGACCCGGGTACTGACCCACCGCATCGCCTGGCTCAACGAGGTCCATGGCGTGCCCAGCCACGGCATCCTGGCGGTGACCTTCACCAACAAGGCCGCCGGCGAAATGCGCGCGCGCACCGACGCGCAGCTGCGCAATGGCAGCCGTGGCATGTGGATCGGCACCTTCCACGGCCTGGCCCATCGGCTGCTGCGCCTGCACTGGCACGAAGCCCGGCTGCCGGAAGCCTTCCAGGTGCTCGACAGCGATGACCAGATCCGCCTGGTCAAGCGGGTGGTGCAGCAACTGGAACTGGACGAGGCACGCTTCCCGCCACGGCAGATTGCCTGGTGGATCAACGCGCAGAAGGACGAAGGCCGGCGCGCCGAGAACATCCAACCCGGCGACGATGCCTGGATGGAAACCCTGCGTAGGGCCTATGTGCTGTACCAGGAGCGTTGTGATCGGGCCGGCCTGGTCGACTTCGCCGAACTGCTGCTGCGCGCGCACGAGCTGCTGCGCGACAACAGTGCGCTGCTGGCGCACTACCGCGCCCGTTTCCAGGAACTGCTGATCGATGAGTTCCAGGACACCAACGCCATCCAGTACGCCTTCGTGCGGGTGCTGGCCGGCGATAGCGGGCGGGTGTTCGTGGTCGGCGACGATGACCAGGCGATTTATGGCTGGCGCGGCGCCAAGGTCGAGAACGTGCAGCGTTTCCTCAAGGATTTCCCCGGCGCCAGGACCATCCGCCTGGAGCAGAACTACCGTTCCAGCGCCAACATCCTCAACGCCGCCAACGGCGTGATCGCCCACAACCCCGGCCGCATCGGCAAACAGTTGTGGACCGATACCGGCGACGGCGACCCGATCGACCTGTACGCGGCCTATAACGAAATCGACGAGGCGCGCTTCGTCGTCGAACGCATCCGCCAATGGGTACGCGATGGCGGCAGCATCAGCGATGCGGCCATCCTCTACCGCAGCAACGCCCAGTCGCGGGCGTTTGAAGAAGCGCTGCTGTCCGAACAAGTGCCGTACCGCGTCTACGGTGGCATGCGCTTCTTCGAGCGGGCTGAAATCAAGGACACCCTGGCCTATCTGCGGCTGATTGCCAACCGCAACGATGACGCGGCATTCGAGCGCGCGGTCAACACGCCGACCCGCGGCATTGGCGATCGGACCATGGACGAAGTGCGCCGCCGCGCCCGCCAGGACGCGATATCGCTATGGGACGCGGCGCGCCTGCTCAGCAACGGCGGCGAACTCGCCGGGCGCGCGCGCAACGCGCTGGCTGGCTTCCTTACCCTGATCGATACCTTGGGCGAAGAAACCCTCGAGCTGGATCTGAAGGACAAGATCGACCACGCGCTGATGCGCTCGGGCCTGCGTGATCACTACGACAAGGAAAGCAAGGGCCAGCTGGATTCGCGCACCGACAACCTCGACGAACTGGTCTCGGTGGCATCGCGCTTCGTCCGTCGCATCGAAGACGAGCTGAACCAGGACGACGAGCAGGAAATGAGCGAGCTGGTCGCGTTCCTCGCTTACGCCGCGCTGGAGGCTGGTGAAGGCCAGGCCCAGGCCGGTGAGGAGGGCGTGCAGTTGATGACCCTGCATTCGGCCAAGGGGCTGGAATTCCCGCTGGTGTTCCTGGCCGGGCTGGAAGAAGGGCTGTTTCCCAGCAACAAGTCGCTGGACGAGAGCGGGCGGCTGGAAGAAGAGCGCCGGCTGGCCTATGTCGGCATCACCCGCGCGCGGCAGAAGCTGGTGATCAGCTATGCCGAAGCACGCCGCCTGCATGGCCAGGACATGTACGGGATTCCGTCGCGGTTCCTGCGCGAGGTGCCATCGGGCCTGTTGCACGAAGTGCGGCCCAAGGTCCAGGTATCACGGGTGGCCAGCTACAGCCCGCGGCCGCGCCAGGACCTGGGCCACGCCAGCATCGAAGTGCCGGCGATCAAGCTCGGCCAGAGCGTCACCCACGCCAAGTTCGGCAGTGGCGTGGTCACTGATTACGAGGGCAGCGGCGCCCACGCCCGCGTGCAGATCAATTTCGACAACGATGGCAGCAAGTGGCTGGTGCTGGCCTATGCCAACCTGCAGCTGGGCTGAGTCCGGCACTGGCCGCGCGACAACGCGTTACCAGCCGTAGATCTTCCAGTACACCGGCGACACGTCGCCATCCTTGCTCTTGTCCAGGCGGCCGTCGCCGTTTTCGTCATACAGGTAATAGGCAGCGCCGATGGCCGGGGTCACCTTGACCATCCGCAACTGGCCGCCGACCCGGTATTCCTCGATCACGTCACCATTCTTCTCGGTCTTCACCGCCACCTGGGCATCGGCCAGGTCGATGTCGGGGGCGACCGCCTGATCGGTACTGGCGCAGGCGCTCAGCAGCAGGGCGAGGGCGATTGCCGATGCGCGCGGGGATGGGAGCCACATGGGCATTCTCCAGATAGGCCGGTGGCTGATTATGCGGCATGCGCGGGCAATCTGCCGTGACGGCGACCGTCGTGGCCGGCGTAGAATTGGGGCATGAAACGACTTGTCCTGATTGACGGTTCCAGCTATCTGTTCCGCGCATTCCATGCGTTGCCGCCGCTGACCAATGCCGATGGCGAGCCGACCGGCGCGCTGTTCGGCGTGGTCAACATGCTGCGGGCGACGCTGAAGGAGCAGCCCGATTGCGTGGCCTTCGTGCTCGACGCCAGCGGCCCTACCTTCCGCGACGAGCTGTATCCGGAATACAAGGCCAACCGGCCACCGATGCCCGAGGACCTGCGTGCCCAGATCGATCCGATGATCGCGATTGTGCAGGCGCTGGGCTTCCCGCTGCTGCGGGTGCCCGGGGTCGAGGCTGATGACGTGATCGGCACGCTGGCACTGCAGGCCGCCGAGGCTGGCATGGAGGTCACCATTTCCACCAGCGACAAGGATTTCGCCCAGCTGGTGCGGCCCGGCATCGCGCTGGTCAATACCATGAGCGGCAGCCGGCTGGACTCGGACGAGGCGGTCATCGCCAAGTTCGGCGTGCGCCCGGACCAGATCATTGATTACCTGGCGATCATGGGCGACAGCGTCGACAACGTGCCCGGAGTCGAGAAGTGGGGCCCCAAGACCACCGCCAAGTGGCTGGTCGAACACGACAGCCTGGATGGCATCTGCGCCAACGCCGACGCCATCAAGGGCAAGGCCGGCGAACATTTCCGCGCGGCGATGTCGCGGCTGCCGCTGAACCGGCAGCTGGTGACCATCAAGACCGACGTGGCCCTGGACGCTGGCCCCGACACGCTGGCCCTGCGCGAGCGCGATGCCGACAGCCTGCGCGGTCTGTATGCGCGCTACGGCTTCAACCAGGCATTGAAGGAGCTGGACGCCGTCACTGGCGAGCCGGCCGCGGCGGCGGCAGGCAAGTCCGCCGTCAGCACCCCGGCGCCGGATTCGGCGCTGGCTTCGCCTGGCCAGTACAAGGCCGTGCTGACATCGTCGCAACTGCAGGCCTTGCTGGATGAATTGCAGGGCGCCGGGCAGTTCGCCTTCGATACCGAAACCGATTCGCTGGACCCGCTGCAGGCCAATCTGGTCGGCCTGAGCTTCTGCGTGCATCCGGGCGAAGCGGTGTACATCCCGTTGGCGCACGACTATCCGGGCGCGCCGCCACAGCTGGAGATGGCCGCGACCCTGGCCGCGCTCAAGCCGGTGCTGGAGGATCCGCAGCGCCGCAAGCTGGGCCAGCATGGCAAGTACGATCTGCATGTGCTCGGTCGCCACGGCATCGACGTGCAGGGATACGACGACGACACCATGCTGCAGAGCTTCGTCCTCAATTCCACCGCCAGCCGCCATGACATGGACTCGCTGGCCAAGCGCTACCTGGGCTACGACACCATCAAGTACGCCGATGTCGCCGGCAAGGGTGCCAAGCAGATACCGTTCTCGCACGTGGCGCTGGATGACGCCACCCGCTATGCCGCCGAGGATGCTGATATCACCCTGCGCCTGTACCGGGTGCTGTCGGCGCAGCTGGCCTCGCAACCGGCGCTGGAGAATGTGTACCGCAGCATCGAAATGCCGCTGGTGCAGGTACTGCGGCGGATCGAAGGCAATGGCGTGCGCATCGACATGGATGAACTGCGTCGGCAGAGCGCCGATCTGTCCAAGCGCATGCTGGCCGCGCAGCAGAAAGCGACCGAGCTGGCCGGGCGCAGCTTCAACCTGGATTCGCTCAAGCAGCTGCAGGCGCTGCTGTTCGACGAGCTCGGCCTGCCGGCCCTGGTCAAGACCCCGAAGGGCCAGCCTTCGACCAACGAAGAAGCACTGGAAGCGATCGCCGACCAGCACGAGCTGCCACGGGTGATCCTGGAATACCGCGGCCTGGCCAAGCTGCGCAGCACCTATACCGACAAGCTGCCGGAAATGATCAATCCGGACACCGGCCGCGTCCACACCAGCTACCACCAGGCCGGCGCGGCGACCGGACGGCTGTCTTCATCGGACCCCAACCTGCAGAACATCCCGATCCGCACCGACGACGGCCGTCGCATCCGCCAGGCCTTCGTGGCGCCGCCCGGCCGCAAGCTGATCGCCTGCGACTATTCGCAGATCGAATTGCGGATCATGGCCCACCTGTCCGACGACCCCGGGCTGGTGCGCGCGTTCGAGTCCGGCGCCGACGTGCACAAGGCGACCGCGGCCGAGGTGTTCGGCAAGTCCATCGACCAGGTCAGCGGCAACGAACGGCGCGCAGCCAAGGCGATCAATTTCGGCCTGATGTACGGCATGAGCGCCTTCGGCCTGGCCCGCCAGCTCGGCATCGGCCGGGGCGAGGCGCAGGACTACATCGCCCTGTACTTCAGCCGCTATCCGGGGGTACGCGATTTCATGGAGCGGACCCGCCAGCAGGCGCGCGAGCAGGGCTATGTGGAAACCGTGTTCGGCCGCCGCCTGTATCTGGAATACATCCACAAGGGCACTGCCGGCCAGAA
Organism: Pseudoxanthomonas dokdonensis; assembly: GCF_001431405.1. Lineage (GTDB taxonomy): Bacteria > Pseudomonadota > Gammaproteobacteria > Xanthomonadales > Xanthomonadaceae > Pseudoxanthomonas_A > Pseudoxanthomonas_A dokdonensis. Next base: position 61,684 of record NZ_LDJL01000001.1, on the reverse strand, counting down.
GGCCGGCGCCGAGCGTGCGGCGATCAACGCGCCGATGCAGGGCACCGCCGCCGACATCATCAAGCGGGCGATGATCGATGTTGACGGCTGGCTGGCCGCTCACCGCGACCGTGCGTTGATGATCATGCAGGTACACGACGAACTGGTGTTCGAGGCGGATCAGGATTTCGTCGATGTACTGGTCGCCGAAGTGGTGCAACGCATGTCTTCGGCTGCGCAACTCAACGTTCCGCTGGTGGTGGATACCGGCGTTGGTGACAACTGGGATCAGGCACACTGACGCTGTCGTCGCGAAAAAAATGATGTGGAACAGCGAGTTGAAAAAAGTGAATTAGACTTGCGTATATATCCGTCAAAAAGCCGACGATTAATACAGGTGAATCGTCAATAAATATTACGGATTCTTAACCATAATCTTCACGAACCATCCATGTGGAAAGTGGTCATATAGGTCGCGACAGATGCAAGGTCTGTCGCTGGATCTCTCCCATCCCCTGGAGTGATCTCTGGAACGGCAACCCCTCCCCAGGTTCCGTTCCTCTGGCCCCGCCGACCTCCCCCTGGTCTGCGGGGCTTTTTATTGGCCGTTTTCCCATTCATGGGGGGCAGCGTGCGACCCATTTCCGCCCTCATCGCCAGCCCCGCGGCGGTCACTGGCCGAAAACATGACTCGGCGTATACTCACATCGCCCGGTGCACTGAAGGTGACCGAACAGGGCATCACCGGATGTGATCAAGGAACACCGGACGTCAGCCAGCCGCCATCGAAACTGGCTGCCACGACCCTGGTCCATTTCGTAGGAGACGAAGCAGATGCGCCATCCCCGTCGCTACGCCCTCGCCACGGCCCTGGTGCTGCTGGTGGGATGCTCGCGTGATGAATCGACGACGCCGGCCGCCACGCCGGCGCCTGCCACGCCCGCCACCACAGCTGCCGACACCGCGCAGCCGCCGGCCAACGCACCCGACCGCGTATTCAGCCAGGAAGAGCTCGACCAGATGGTCGCGCCCATCGCGCTGTATCCGGACCCGTTGCTGGCCCAGGTATTGATGGCATCAACCTATCCGGGCGATGTCGCCGACGCCGCCAAATGGTCGGCGGCACATCCTGATGCCACCGGCGACGCGGCGGTCAAGCAGGTTGCCGAGCAGCCCTGGGATCCCAGCGTGCAGTCGCTGGTGGCGTTCCCGCAGGCTTTGGCCACCCTCGAGCAGGACCCGGCCTGGGTGACCCGCCTGGGTGATGCCTTCCTGGCCCAGCCCGATGAAGTGATGGACGCGGTCCAGCGTCTGCGCCGGCAGGCGCAGTCAGCCGGCACCCTGAGTTCCAACGAATACCAGAACGTCAGCGAGCAGACGGTGGCAACCGATCCGCCCCCTGCCGCCACCAGCGGCACCCAGACCACCGTGGTCGAACAGGCGCCGGCCAGTGAACAGGTCATCGTGATCCAGCCCAGCGATCCACAGACCGTCTACGTGCCCAGCTACAACCCGACCACCGCTTATGGCAGCTGGCCCTATCCGTCCTATCCACCAGCGTATTACCCGCCACCGCCGCGCTACTACCCGGTTGGCGACGCGCTGCTGACCGGGATGGCGTTCGGTGTCGGCGTGGCGGTGGTTGATTCGCTGTGGGGCGAGCCGCACTGGGGCTATCACGACTACGGATACGGCGGCCACAACTACGTCGACATTGACGTCAACCGCTACAACAACATCAACGTCAACAATCGCCGCGACATCAACCAGTCCAACTGGAGCCACAACGCGGTCAACCGTGATGGCGTGCCCTACCGTGATCGCAACAGCCGCCAGCAGTATGGCCGCAACCTGGAGGGTGAGCGCGGTCGTGAAGCCTTCCGTGGCGACGATCCGCAGCGCGCCGAAGCCCGGGCCAAGGCGCGCAGTTCGATGGACAGCCGTGGGCTCAATGCCGCCACCAGCAATCGCGATGCACTCAACAGCGCCCGCGAAGCCAACCGCAGCGGTGGCGTACCCGCCGGTGACGCCCGTGACCGCGCCCGCGATGCCGCCGCCGGTCGTACCGCTGCCGGTGGCGGTGATGCCCGCGAACATGCACGCGAGGTGGCCGCCAACCGCACCGCTGGCAGCGGCGATGCCCGTGACCACGCCCGTGACGTAGCCGCCAACCGCACCGGCGGTGGCAACAATGACGCGCGCCAGCGGGCCCAGTCGGCGGCCCAGAAAGCCTCCAGCAACCCGCAGGCACGCCAGAAAGCCCAGACTGCGGCGAGCAAGGCCAGGACCAGTCCCAAGGCTTCGCAGGCGGCAAACCGGGCCAAGAGCAACCGCAGCAGCCAAGCCAACAGCCAGGCCCGCAGCCAGGTGCGCAAGCAGGCGGCGCCGCAACACACCGCGCCCAAGAACAATGCCTTCCAGGGTGCCAGTCGACCGAATGCCACCCATGCGCAGGCCAGTCGCGGGCATGCCAGCCAGGCCGCCGCGCGCAAGCCGCCGGCTTCGCGTCCGCCGGCCAGGCAGGTCAGTCGCCCGGCCCATCCGCCGCAGCGTTCCGGTGGCGGTGGACGCCGTCGTTGAACCTGCAGCCCGCCAGCGCGCTGGTCGCCAGCGCGCCTATTTGAGCAGCCATGGCAAACAAACAAGGAGTTGCACGATGAAACCACGCTTGCATTCACTGGCGCGCGCGCTGTTGATGACTTCCACGCTGCTGGCCTCGCCCTGGCTGTTGGCCCAGCAGGCCTACCCGACCCCCGAGGAAGCCGGCCAGGCACTGGTCACCGCGCTGGGCACCGACAAGGCCGATGCCGCGCAGATGAAGGCCCTGCTTGGCCCGCAATGGGCTGACTACGTGCCGACCGAGGGCATCGCCCGCAAGGATGTTGATTATTTCCTCAGCGCCTATCGCACCCGCCACAGCATCCAGATGGATGGCGATCAGGCGCACCTGGTGGTCGGCGAGGGCAACTGGACCCTGCCGGTGCCGCTGTCGAAGAGCGCCGATGGCTGGCATTTCGACCCCAAGGCCGGGGCCGATGAAATCCGCGCCCGCCGGATTGGCGACAACGAACTGCTGACCCTGCAGTCGGTGCTGGCTTACCACGATGCGCAGATGGAATATGCCGAGCGCGATCACGACGATGACGGCGTGCTCGAATACGCCCAGCACATCCTCAGCAGCGATGGCACCCATGATGGTTTGTACTGGCCGGATCAGGGCGACGACATCAGCCCGCTCGGACCGCTGTACGCCGATGCCACGCCGGGGGCCGACTGGCATGGCTACCGCTTCCATATCCTCGATGGCCAGGGCCCGTCGGCACCGGGCGGCGCCTACAGCTATCTGCTGGGCGAGGACATGAGCCGCGGCTTTGCCCTGGTCGCCTGGCCGGCACAGTACGGCGACAGCGGCATCATGAGTTTCATGATCAGCCACGATGGCCAGGTGTTCCAGAAGGATCTGGGTGCCGACAGCGAGAAAATCGCCAAGGCGATGACCACCTTCGATCCGGACAGCAGCTGGGAAGAAGTCGCACAGCCGCAACTGGCACCGGTTTCACCCTGATCCGCGACCACCCGCGAAGCGCAAACCGGGCGACGACATAAAAAAACGCTGGAATCCATCCGATGGATTCCAGCGCTTTCAGCACATCCCTGTGCGACGTCCATGTCAGGTTTTTCGCCGCTCCCGGCGGCTAGCCCCCTTGCGGGGGCGGGAGCGACAAAACGCATCGCCTTGGCCGCGACATCCTTGCCGCTGGCCAGCGTGTCAGGTCAAGCCGTCAACCAGTCACGCGGTTTCAGGTAATCGGCCAGCGCCTGCTCGGCGCTGCCGGGTTCGGGGACGAAGCCATATTCCCAGCGCACCAGCGGTGGCAGGCTCATCAGGATCGATTCGGCGCGGCCACCACTCTGCAGTCCAAACAGGGTGCCACGGTCGTAGACCAGATTGAATTCGACATAACGACCACGGCGGTACAGCTGGAAATCGCGTTCGCGCTGGCCGTGCGGCGTCTGCTTGCGGCGCTCGACCAGCGGCAGATAGGCATCCAGGAAGCCGTCGCCAACGGCGCGCATATAGGCAAAATCCTGGTCGAAGTCATTACCCAGATCATCAAAGAACAGACCGCCGACGCCGCGGGTTTCATTGCGGTGCTTGAGGAAAAAATACTCGTCGCACCAGCGCTTGTGCGCGTCGTAGCGGACCTGGCCGCCAAACGGTTCGCATAGATCACGGGCGACCTGGTGCCAGTGGCGCACGTCTTCGTCGAACGGATAGAACGGGGTCAGATCGAAACCGCCGCCAAACCACCATGCCACCGGCTGACCATCGCGCTCGGCGCGGAAGTGGCGGACGTTGGCATGTGTCGTCGGCAGATACGGATTGCGTGGATGGAACACCAGCGAGACGCCCATCGCCCGCCACTGCGCGCCGGCCAGTTCGGGCCGATGCACCGACGCCGATGGCGGCAGCTGGGTGCCGCGCACGTCGGAAAAGCCAATCCCGGCCTGTTCGAACACCGCGCCCTCGCGCAGCACCCGGGTCCGGCCACCACCACCTTCGGCGCGCTGCCAGACGTCTTCACTGAAGCGGGCGCTGCCGTCGGCGTGTTCGATGGCCTCGCAGATACGGTCCTGCAGGCCGGTCAGATAGTCGCGGACGTGACTGATCTCTCTCATATCGCTAGTCTACCCCTGCCCCTTGATGGTGCATTGATTGTGATCAATCGGGCATTATCGGTGGCCGGCGGTAGTCGCGGCCAGCCTGGGGCGCGCACCCGCACGCGCTGGCAAGGCAATCAGCGCTGGGCGATCAGCGCTCGAACTCGGCACGGATCGCCGGCGTGCACAGCTTCCAGCACAGATACAGGTGCAGCACGCAGATCATCGCGACGCCGGCATAGAGGGTGATGCTCAGGGCTGACTGCAGGGTTGCGATGGCCGGATCGATGCTGGCCGGATCCAGCCCCGACAACTGCCTGGCCCAGGCCATCATGCCGGCGAAGGCGACCGCACCGGCGACGGCCATCGCCGCGCCGGCCAGCAGCAGGGCGATGAACGCCCGCCGCGCCCAGTCCCGCCGCTGCAGCAGCCGCCACGAAACCCAGGCCGTGATCACGCTGGACAGCAACGAGGCCAGCAGCAATGCCTGGCTGTGGCGCAGGCTCCACTCCAGCAGCGGCGGCAACTGGATCTGCGGCGCCATGCCCTGCAGCAACGCCATCGGCGTCGGCCCGGACGGCGTCACCAGCCACGCCAGCGCCTGCAGCAGGCCACTGGCGATGCCAAGCACGGCCATCGCCAGCGACAGCCACGCCAGCACCGTCACGAATTGCGAACGCGGTGCGGCGGGCAGTGGCGGCGGTAGCGGCATCAGGCTTACTTCAGATTGCTTTCGAACAGCTTGAGGATGCGCTTGTACTCGTCCAGCCAGGAATCGGCGCGGGTGAAGCCATGCGGTTCCAGCGGATAGGGGGCGATTTCCCAATTGTCCTTGTGCAACTCGATCAGCTTCTGGGTCAGCACCACCGAGTCCTTGAAGAACACATTGTCATCGACCATGCCGTGCGCGATCAGCAGGTGATCCTGCAGGCCGCCGGCATATTCGATGGGCGAGGAGACGCGATAGGCCTCCGGATCGATGTCGGGGGTGTTGAGGATGTTGCTGGTGTACTCGTGGTTGTACTGGGTCCAGTCGGTGACCGGACGCAGCGCGGCACCGGCCTTGAACACGCCCGGCTCGCGGAACAGCGCCATGAAGGTCATGAAGCCGCCGTAGCTGCCGCCATAGATGCCGGCGTGGTCGCGGTCGCCCTGCTTGTTGGCGACCAGCCAGTCCAGCCCGTCCAGGTAATCCTCAAGTTCCGGATGACCCATGTTGCGATAGATCGCCGTGCGCCAGTCGCGACCGTAGCCTTCGCTGCCGCGGTAATCCATGTCCAGCACGATGTAGCCCTTTTGCACCAGCAGGTTGTGGAACATCTGCTCACGGAAATAAGCCGGATAGCGCATGTGCACGTTCTGCAGGTAACCGGCACCATGCACGAACATCACGATCGGATACTGCTTGCCCGGCTGCAATTGCGCCGGGCCGTAATACTTGGCCCAGACATGGCCGGCACCGTGCGAGGACGGCACCTGCACGATCTGCGGCTGGATCCAGTCGCGCGACTTGAACGCGGCGGTACGGGTATCGGTCAACTGGCGCGCACCGCTGCCGTCGATGCCGACCACGCTGATCTGGGTGGGCAGATAGGCGCGTGAATGGCGCACCAGCAACTGCCGGCCGTCGGGCGACAGGCTGAAGCTTTCAACGCCGTCCAGGGCGGTGACTTCACGCACCTGGTCGCTGCCCAGGTCGAGCTGGCAGACTTCGTAATCGGCCGGACGCTCACGGTTGCACAGGAAATACGCGCTGCGGCCGTCACTGCTGATATCCGGCGCCGACACTTCCCAGTTGCCCGAGGTGTGCTGGCGGGCCTTGCCGCTGCCCTGCTGGGTATAGAAGTGCGAATGGCCATCCTGTTCCGACAGCAGCCACAGCGTGCGGTTGTCGGGCAACCAGCCGAACTCGTTGAAGCCCCAGTTGATCCAGGCCGCATCGGTCAGCCGGTGGCGTGGCTGCAGGCGTGCCTTGTCGAAATCGACGCTGGCAATCCAGCGATCCTTGTTGTCGATGGAATGGATCTGCACCGCCACCTGCTGGCCGTCGTCGGACCAGATCATCGCCTGGCCGGTGCTGTCGTTCTCGATCCGCACCGGGCGGTTGCCCTTCAGCGCCTCCTGGCCAGCCTGCTTGCGCAGCTTGGCCAGCGGATCCTGGTCGATGCCCGGCAGACTGGAAAAATCCAGTGCCCTGACCGTGCCGCTGGCAACATCGACCAGCCACAGCGACTGCGCGACCGGTGCATTGTGGCCGACGCGGGTGCGGACTTCCTTGAATTCCTCATAGCCGGATTCGGTGACGTACTGCGGCATCTTGCCGGCCTTGCCCGCATCGGCGTCCTTTTCCTGGGTGACCACCAGCAAATGGCGGCCATCCGGCGACAGCGAGCTGTCGACGATTTCAACCTTGTCGCCCAGATAGGCCGGCAAGGGCGCCCGGGTCGGGTCGGCCTTGCGCCAGGCTTCGGCCTGCTGCTTGGCCGCCTCGCGCAGAGACTTGTCTTTTTCCAGGGTGGACAGCATCCGCAGTTGCTGCGCGCGCAGGCCATCGGGCTTGTCGGCATCGGCTGGGTCCTTTTCCGCCTTCAGGTCACTGGCCTCGCTGACGCCGCTGCCCTGCGACCACTGGTACCACTGGTTGTCGACCCGCCAGATGGCGCCGCCATTGCTGCTGAAGCGCGGCTCGGCTTCGGTTTCATTGCTGCGGCTGAGCTGGGTCAGGCTGCCGCTGCGCAGGTCGCGCAGGAACACATCGCCGTTGCGCACGAACAGCATCCGCTGGCGGTCATGGTCATAGACCGGGTGGGACGCATCCAGCTGGCTGCGCTGGGCGGCATCGACCAGGGTCGGGGCGCCGCCGCCGACCGGCTGCCGGTAGGTATCGCGGACCAGGCTGGCATCGCGCTTGATTTCGTACTGCACCTGCTGGCCATCCCATGCCCACCAGGCGTCCTCCACTGGCGGCCCGATCCAGTCCGGATCGGCCATCACCTGCTCGATGGTCAGCGGCGTGGTGTCCTGGGCGAGGCTGGGCACAGCGGCCAACAGCGTCAATGGCAGCAGCAATGCAGGCAAAACGTGGCGCATCGGAAGTCCGGTCGGTTGCATGAACCGGCAAGCGTAGCAGCCGCCGGCCGGCCCTGGCCTGCGCCGTTGGTCACGGCAAGCGTGACTCTACTCAACACTTCACACACATCACTGAATCAGCGCGGGTTTCACGAGGCGGTCATTTACTCCACAATTCCATGTCCCCCTAAACCCTGGTGCTGCCGGCCAAATGCAAGCCTACGTCTACAAGAGCCAGCGAAAAGCCGACACCTATGTTTACCTGGCCTGCCGTGATGATTTCGAATCACTGCCCGACGCGCTGCGAGATTCGCTGGGCCGGCTCGAATTCGTGCTGGACGTGGCCCTGACCCCGGAGCGCAAGCTGGCCCGGGTCGATGCAGCGGTGGTCCGCGACAATCTGGCGCAGCAGGGCTATCACCTGCAATTTCCACCGGTGCACGAAGGCAGCGATCTCGCCGATGCCTGACAACCGCGTCGTTTCCCTGCGCAAGGCAAGCGCGATTGCATTGGCCACGGCGAGCGTGCTGTGGCTGCTGGCCGGTTTCGGCGGCATCGTCGCCGCGGTGATGGTGTGCCTAGCGCAGCCGGCCTGGGCGCTGGCGGTGTCGTGGCAGCGTGACACCCGCCGCGCACCGTCGCGGTTGCGCCTGCAACAGGACATTCCCGGTCTGCTGCTGGCCTGGACTGCTGCCTTTGCCATTGCCGGCGCCCTGCTGGCGTGGCCGCTGGCTGCGGTGCGCGACAGCGGCAGCCTGCCGGCGACGATGGCACTGAGCGCGGTGATCGGCCTGCTGCTGATTGGACTGTGGCGGACCTGGCCTTTGTGGCAGGAACTGGAACGCGAAGGCGGGGCCCTGGCATCGCGCTGGCGGCTGCTGGCCGAACGTGACTTCCATGCGTGGCGAGGCCTGGGGGTGGCGGCGCTGGTCGCAACCCAGCTCGGCATCGGTCTGCTGCTGGCATGGCCGGGGCTGCTGGCCGAAAGCAACCGCTGGACACTGGCGGTGGCCGGTGTACTGCTGTCGCCGGCATTGCACTGGGGCCTGCAGCGGGTGGTAGCCGCGCGTGGCCTGCCGGTGGTGCAGATGCCGGCTCCAGTCGCCAGCGCGGATACGGCTGCGCCGGTTGAAGAACATCCCAATCTCGACCACGCCCTGTTCGAGGCCGCCCGCGGCGGCCGTGTCGAACGCGCGCTGGAACTGCTCGATGCCGGCGCTGATGCCCATGCATTGCCGGCGCCGGGCTCGCGTGATCAGCGCAGCCTGGGGGTGTTGGCGGCGGTATTGCCGGATCTGCGCCTGCTGCGTGCGCTGATTGCGCATGGTGTCGACCTCAACCACAGCCATGCCGGGCTGACACCTTTGCTGGCCGCTACCCGCGACAGCTGGCATGGCCGCCCGGATGCGGTGACCACGCTGCTGGCCAACGGCGCCGACCCGCGGGTCGCCGACAACGAAGGCAACACCCCGCTGCACCATGCCGCACGCAGCTCCGATCCCGGTGTAGCGGCGCTGCTGCGCGATGCCGCCGCCGACATCGACGCACTCAATCATGAGGGCCAGTCGCCGTTGGCGATTGCCTGCATCGCCGGCAACTGGCGCTTGGCCAGGTTCCTGCTGGAGCGCGGCGCCAAGCCCGAACCCGCTGCCGGCCAGCCGGCATTGCTGGCTGCGGCGGCCACCGACGAGGACGACCCGGCAGGCGTGTTGCTGCTGCTCAAGCACAAGGCCAGGGTCGCCACCCGCGATACTCGCCAGCGCACTGCGCTGCATCAGGCCGCGCAGGCCGGCAACGTCGAAGTGGTCGATGCCCTGCTGGCGGCCGGTGCAGAGGTCAACGTGGCCGATGCCGAAGGTCGCACGCCATGGCTGGAAGCGGCCCGTGCCGGGCGCATCGCGGTGCTGGAAAAACTGGCCGAGGCGAATGCCGACGTCGCCGCGGTCGATGCCGAACAGCGCAACGCTGCATGGCTGGCCTGCAGCGGCGAGCTGGTCTCGCCGGCGCTGTTGCGGCGACTGCTGGAATGGGGCGTCGATGCCGACCAGGCCGACAGCCACGGCAAGCGCGCGGTGGATATTGCCGCCGCCGCCGGCCGCTGGAGCATTGTCAGCGCCCTGGACCCGACCTATCCGCTGCCCAGCGCGGTGACCGCGCAGGACGAACAGGTATTGCCTGACCGGGCGCCGATCGCGGTGGTGCGCGAAGCGCTCAAGGCCGGCAATGCCGATGCCTCGCTGGCGTCGGTGCTGGCCCTGTGCAGCGCACGTGACCTGGGCAATCTGCTGCACGCACCGGACCTGGCGCTGGTACCCGGCCATGTCGAGTGGCTGCTGCGGCATGGGGCAGCAGCCGAAACCACCGATGCGGTCGGCGACACGCCCTTGTTCGCATTGCTGTCGCGTGGCGCCGAAGCGGTGCCGGCGGTACAGGTTTACCTGCGCCATGCGGTATCGCCGGCCGGCGCCGGTGGCCTGGCGCGATTCCTCAGTGCCTGTGCCCAGGCCGACGTCGGCCATCGCGGGCTCGAGCAGTTCGCACTGGAACTGCTCGAGCGCGGTGCCGATCCGTTCGCCGCCGCTGGCGTGCACGGCGATCCAAACCTGTCGCTGGCGGTACGGCTGGGCTGGTCACGGTTGCTGGACCGGTTGCTGGACATCGGCGTCGATCGCGAAGCCCGCGACAGCCACGGCATGACCGCCCTGCATCTGGCCGCCGCGCTGGAACGCGAACCGGCACTGAAACAACTGATCGCCAAGGGCGCCAGCCCGACCGCGCGCGCTGCTGACGGGCAGACCCCGCTCGGGGTGGCGCTGGCCAGTGGCCGGCGGGATCTGGCCGATTGGCTGGATTGGCGTGGCTGGCCGCTGCCCAGGCGCGCGCTGCGCGAGGCGGATCTGCCGGCCGCGGCGATGCAGGGCGATGCCGATGCGGTTCGCCGGCTGCTGGATCTGGGCTTTGCGGTGGACGCACCCGACGCGCAGGGCTGCACCGCCCTGTTACGCGCGGCCGGTGGCGGCCATCGGCAAGTGGTCGATCTGTTGATCGAACGCGGCGCCAATCCGCAACACGCCGCCGGCACCGGCGCCACGCCGTTGTCGGCGGCAGTCAGCATGCGCCAGGCCGACATCGTCGATGCCCTGTTGCAGGCCGGTGCCGACATCGAGCATCGGTTGCCCGGCGGGGTCACCGTGCTGATGCTGGCCGCCGCCCTTGGCCTGCCGGATATCGCCTCGCGCCTGCTCACCGCCGGTGCCGATGTCCACGCCGGTGATGCACAAGGATTGAGCCCGCTGCATTGCGCGGCGCTGTATGGCTTCACCGCACGCGATCGTGCGCGCCTGCTGGCGCTGTTCGATACCTTGCTGCTGTCCGGCGCGGCGCCGGACCCGGCGGGCTCAAGTCTGGCCATGCCCGGTTCGGTGACACCGCTGTTGCTGCTGCTGGGTGCGCGTGCCGAACCGGGCACGGCCTGCAACGAAGAAGTGGTGCTGGCCGGCCTGGAGCACCTGCTGGACGAAGACGTGTCGCTGGAAAGCCAGGATCCGCGTGGCTTCGGCCCGCTGCATCTGGCCGCATTGCATGGCCTGGTGAAGGTGGTGCAGCGGCTGTTGCGTGCAGGCGCTGATCCCGACCTGCGTGATGCGCTGAACCGCACCCCGCGCGAAATCGCGATCATGCGCGGCTTCGTCGACGTGGCTGCCGAGTTCATGCCGATGACACCCGGTGCCGGCGCATCGATGGCACGCTTCCTGCGCGATCAGCCCTGAGCCAGCGGTCCGCCGGCAGCAATGGCAGACCGCCGCTTCAACCCGACGGGTGCCGCGTCGCCAAGCGCGTGCCGATGCACGCCCGATCGCATCAGCGCCGTTTCAACTGGCCGATTCCTCGCCGGGCTGGCGTGACGAGGCAATCGTCGCCAACTGGCCTTCGCCGGCATCGGCATTGAGCAATTCTTCCAGTTCCTGACGCGCACTGACCGCGCTTTGCCGCAGGGCGTCCTCGTCATCGCGCACGGCATGCTGCGCGATCAGCAGGCGCTCGTCGTGGCTGGCAAACTGCTTGGCCATCCGATGCGCGGCTTCTTCGTTGACGCCAAGCGCCCGCAGCACTTTCTCGCCCGTGCGCAGGCTGGAATAGAACACTTCGCGGATCGGCTTGGCGCCCAGATCCATCAGCTCCCACGCCACCCGGCGGTCACGCGCCTGTACAAAGGTGGTTGCCTGCGGATACAGATGACGGATGACCTCGCTGACCCGCAGTGACTCGGCCGGGTCGTCGATCGCGATCACGAAGACCTCGACATACGCCGCGCCCGCCGAGCGCAGCAGGTCCGGTTTTGCCGGATCGCCGTAGTAGATGGTGTTGCCGAACCGGCGCGAGAAATCCAGCTGCTCGATGTCATGCTCGATGACGATGAACGGCAGCTTCTGGCTGGCCAGCAGGCGCGCGACCACCTGGCCGAAGCGGCCAAAGCCGGCAATCAGCACTTTCGGCTGACCATCCTCGGGCAAGGGGTCATATTCGCGCGTCTCGCGGCTCTTCGGTCCCGCACTGGCCCAGCGGGCAATGACGATCACCAGCAGTGGGGTCAGCGCCATCGACAGACCGACCGCGGCCACCAGCCGGTCGCGCGCCACCATGTCGATCACGCCGACCCGACTGGCTTCGGAAAACACCACGAAGGCGAATTCGCCGCCCAGCGCCAGCACCGCGCCCAGCCGCAATGATTCGCGGATGTCCAGACCGCCCGGACGGCGGCCGACCAGGTACAGGATCGCGAACTTGACGATCATCAGCATCGCCACCAGACCGGCGATGGTCATCGGCTCGGACAACACCCGCTGCAGATCGATGCTCATGCCCACGGCCATGAAGAACAGGCCCAGCAACAGCCCCTTGAATGGCTCGATCTGCGATTCCAGTTCGTGCCGGTATTCCGAGTCGGCCAGCAGCACCCCGGCCAGGAACGCGCCAAGACCGGCCGACAATCCCGCCACCTGCATGATCCACGCCGACCCCAGCACCGTCAGCAAGGCCGCACCGGTGAACACCTCCGGCATCTGCGAACGGGCGACAATACGGAATACCTGGCGCAGCAGCAGCCGGCCACCGATGGTCAGCGCGGCGATCGCGATCACCGCTTTGAGCACCAGCTCCCATAGCGGCGGGCCACCCTCGGTGGCGCCAGCGAGCAGGGGGATGGCAGCCAGCAAGGGAATCGCCGCCACGTCCTGGAACAACAGGATGGCGAATGCCAGCCGCCCATGCGGCGCGGTCAGCGATTTGCGTTCTGACAGCAGCTGCAGACCGACCGCGGTCGAAGACAAGGCCAGTCCCAGTCCGATCACCAGCGCCGCCTTCCACGACATCCCCGCCAGCAGGGTCAGCGCGGCCAGTGCCAGCCCGCTCAACAACACCTGCAGGCCACCGGCGCCGAACACCGGCTTGCGCATCACCCGCAACCGCGACGGCGACAACTCCAGGCCGATGACGAACAGCATCATCACCACGCCGATTTCGGCCGCGCCCAGGACCCGGTCGGCATCGGTGACCAGGCGCGCACCGTAGGGACCCAGCATCACCCCGACCACCAGATACGCCAGCACCGCGCCCAGGCCAAAGCGCTTGAACACCGGCACCGCGACCACCGCTGCCAGCAGGAATATCAATGTGATTTCTAGACCGCCGCTATGCATGATTCACCTCGCTGGCCATTATGGCCGAAGCCGGCGATGACGGCAGACCACGGCGATATTGGCACCACGACAGGAAAGAGGGGGCCCGGCCCAAAGTGGATTCACTCTCATTCAGCGGGGTAGGATGGGACAGGCCGCGACCAGCGGCGTGACCCTACAGGGAGGATCGATGCGCAGGATTATTCGGTTTGCATGCGTGTTGTTGTTTGCATGGGCGGGCGTCGTGCAGGCGCAGGCACCGGCCGTGGACACCGAAGCCGCGATGGTGGTTTCGGGTTCGATTACCGTCAACCCCGACGGCAGTCTGGTTGACTATCAACTGGACAAGGCCGACAAGATTTCACCCGGCGTCAAGGGCTTTCTGGATGAGAACATCCGCCAGTGGAAGTTCCAGCCTGTCCCCGGAGTGCCGGCCAATGCCATCGTCGTCAACGACATGAGCCTGCGACTGGTGGCCAAGCCGGCCGCCAATGGTGCGGTGCAGATAGCACTGACCGGATTCAACTTCTATCCGGTCAAGCAAAAGCAGCGTAAACGGACCAGAATGACTGCGCCGAGTTATCCAGTCGAGGCAGCACGTGCCGGTGTTTCGGCGGACGTCTATCTGGTCATGAAGGTCGATGGCGACGGACGGGTGCTCGATGTCATCGCCGAGCAGGTCAACCTGCAGGTGAAGGGTAGTGATGAGCAGATGCGCAAGTGGCGGAAGATGTTTGCCGACGCCAGCATCGACGCCGCCCGCCGCTGGAAAATCACCGCCGACGAAGACAAGCAGGCTGGCAGCTACCAAGTCCTGCGCGTGCCGGTCAGTTACTCGATGGGCCTCTCGCGGGCATACGGCCAGTGGATCGGTTACGTGCCTGGACCACGCGAAAGTACCGAATGGTCGATCGAAGGTCTCTCACCCGGCTTCTCGCCTGATGCGCTGGTTGACGGACTGGTCTACCAGGACGGACCGGGTACACTCAAGTTGCAGAGCGCGGCGATCGACAACGGCTGAGGCGATGACCGCTCACGCATAATGCAAAAAGGCCCCGCAATCGCGGGGCTTTTTTTACGGCATTGGGTTTCGTGCCAGACACACGTCGCCGGGTGACTCAGCGCGCGGTGCACGCAGCGCCGTCCAGTGCCGGCAGGCGGCACTGGATCAGCCGGCAAACAACGACAGCAGATGTCTGCCGTACTTGTCGCCCTGGGTGGCACTGACCACGATGATTGCGTAGGCGAATACGAGCGCGGTGGCGGCAAGCAGCATCAATGACCACTGGCAACACCGGTACACACGCAAGACAAAACGCTCGAAAGCCGGCACCTCGCTCACCGCTGCGACCAGGAATAACAATGTGAATTCTAGGCTGCCGCTATGCAGCGTGACCCGCTGGTCGCCATGGTCGAAGCGGGGGAGCCTCCATGTACTGCAATGGCAAGGCAAAAGTGTGAGGACTGCCGGTCATGTTGCTGCTATAACGCTGGTCCTCGGACGAACTTATGGATGAATGTGATGATCAAGGCATGGACTGGTTTGCTCTTGATGATGTGGGTTCTGTGTGGATCCGCTGATGCCTCCGCTGCAGGCAAGTCTGATCTGATCAAGCAGATTGAAGCCAGTATTCTGCTTACAGGCACTATTGATGTGGACTTGTTGGGAGAGGTGAAAAGCTATCACTTGAACTCCTTGGATAAAGTTCCGCAAAGCGTCCAGGGCTTTCTCGATAAGAGTATCAGAGCCTGGAAGTTCGATGTTACGGCGTTGCCTAATGCAATCGTCGGGCCCAACACAGTCCTGCGCAACCAGATGTCCTTGCGTGTCGTTGCGAAAGCTGACGATAAGAACAACTATGAAGTCCGTATCGCTGGCGCCAGTTTTCCGCCAGTTCTTGAAGAAAAGGAAGATATTCGTGCGGATGGAAAGCTCAAGCCCCCAGTCTATCCAGGGCAAATGGCAATGGCAGGAGCAAGAGCCACTACTTATCTGCTCCTCAAGATTGGCAAAGACGGTCAGGTCCAGGATGTGATTGCGGAGCAGGTCAACTTGAGGGCATTGGCGAACAGTGAGAAGCAGATGCAGCAATGGCGCGAGCTCTTTGCCCGCAATGCAATCGCTGCCGCGAGGAAATGGCGGTTTCTCATGCCTGCCGACATGGACGATTCCGAGATGGATTATCGTGTGGCCAGAGTCCCTATTGAATTCGCAATGTGGGGGGATGATGAAGATGCGGACGGCTGGGTTTCCTATGTTCCGGGTCCGCGCGCCGAAAATCCATGGCCAGAGCAGCATCGTCATGAGGGCTTTTCACCGGATGCGTTGGCATCAAATGGTATTTACATGCAAGATCAAGGCGGCCTGCGCCTGCTGAGTGAATTGCAGCCTGGTGACCAGTAGTTTATGTCGCGTCATGATCAAGACGGACGGGGACGCTCAAGTTGCGGAGGGCGGCGGTCGACAACGGCTGAGGCGATGACCGCTCACGCATAATGCAAAAAGGCCCCGCAATCGCGGGGCTTTTTTTAACTGCATCGTGTCCCGTGCCAGACACACGTCGCCGGGTGACTCATCGGGCGGTGCATGCAGCGCCGTCCAGTGCCGGCAGGCGGCACTGGATCAGCCGGCAAACAACGACAGCAGATGTTTGCCGTATTTGCCGCCCTGGGTGGCACTGACCACGATGATTGCGTAGGCGAATACGAGCGCGGCGGCGGCAAGCAGCAGCCGGGCCGGCCATCTGAAGGCCGCTGGCCAACGGCTGGGCCGGTGCAGGTTGCGGATGCAGCATTCGGCGACCAGCAGATTGGGGACGAAGAACAGATACAGGATGGCATGGTCGAACGGCCCCATCGTGTCGCCGCTGCCAATCCCGACCCCGCCGGCAAGATCCTTCCAGGCCCTGAACTCCAGATCGAACAGCCACGAGCCCAGCACCAGCGCGAACAGGCGGATGGCCCAGGCCCGGTGCTGGCTGAAACGTCTAGCGCGCGCGTGCACGAATGCCATCACCGCACTCGACATCATCAGCGCGCCCCAGATGCCGAAGGCAACCGATGCGGCCGGGACATAGGCGCCATGGCCAAGGATGAACGACAGGCCGCCACCGCCGGCCAGCAGCGCCGCGCTGACATAGACGCGACCGGTCCAGCGGTGGACGAGCCGATGCTCGGCGCGGATGCGGGCTGAGAACAGGATCGGCCAGGCCAGTACCAGGATCATGCCCGCCAGGAAATGGACGCCGATGCCGATGTTGGCGATCCACTCCGATGCGGTATGCATCGGCAGCCGCTCGATCAGTGCACGCCATTGACTGAAATTGGCAGGCGTCCGGCCAGTGGCGCGCAAGGCGATGTACAGGCCGAAGCCAGCCAGTCCAAGCCAGGTCGCCAGACGCAGGAAACGCCCCAGCCAATGAATAACCACATCTTCGAATACCGGCGCCCCGGTCGCTGCTGGCAGGCGCGCTTTTTGCTGCTTGGACATGGCACTGCTCCGTAGGGCTGGCGACCGGCAGCCTGGCACCGCCGCAGTGGCAAGTCCTCAGGCCAGTCGCAGGAAAGTCGCAGGGATGCCCATGGCCGGGCAGTGACATCCAACAGCAGTCGCGTCCGGCGAAGCGCGGCGTCGCGGCGCGCTTTGTGCCTATACTTTTGCCGGCCCCGTTGCGCCGGAGGAGAGGTGTCGCCACCTGCTGCGTCCAGACTCGCCTTCGACGATGTGGTCATCGACTTTGCTGGCCAGCGCTTGCTGCGTGATGGTGCGGTGCAGGCGTTGGAGCCGAAGGCGTTCGCGGTGCTGGCGTTGCTGGCCGGCTCGCCCGGGCAGGTGTTCACCCGCGAGCAGATCCTGGACCGGATCTGGGGCCATCGGCATGTCACCCAGAGCGTCTTGAACCGGATCATGAGCCTGCTCCGGCAGGCGCTGGGCGAAGACGCAACGCACCCGCGCCTGCTGCGGACAATCTATGGGGTCGGTTATCGCTTCGATTTGCCCGCGACCGAAGTGACTGCCCCGGATCCGGACATCGCAGCGGATACCGGCGCGGCTGAGTACAGCGACCCGCGAGCGGTGACGGCTTTGCCGGATACAGGACCACGCTGGCGCTGGCTGGCTGCGCTGGCAGCCATTCTGCTGCTGGCAGTGGCCGGCCTCTTTACCCGCCAGCCTGGCGCAGACAGCATTGCTTCGCACTCGTCGAACGTCCCGGCAGCCGTGCCTTCGCTGGCAGTGCTGCCGTTCGCGGACCTTTCGCGCCGCCGCGACCAGGGCTATCTGGCCGACGGACTGGCCGAGGAGATCCTCAACCAGCTGGCGCAGGCGCCGGGCCTGCGGGTGGTCGGGCGTGCCTCCAGCTTTTCCTTCCGCGACCGGCATGAGGATGTGCCCGGCATCGGCCGGAAACTGGGGGTCGCTTACCTGCTCAAAGGCAGCGTACGCCGCGATGGCGGGCACCTGCGGGTCGCTGCGCAGCTCGTCCGTGCTGACGATGGCAGCCAGCTGTGGTCGCAGATCTATGCCCGCGAGCTGCGCGATGTATTCGCGGTCCAGGAAGAGATCTCCCGCCAGGTTGCGCAGGCACTGAGCGTCAAGCTGGACGTGGCCCGCTTCAATCGCCAGCAAGGCGGCAGCACCAACGTCGAAGCGTACGAGCGCTTCCTGCGCTGGCGCGGCATCGGCATGCGCGAACTGTTCGATTTCCAGCACGACCGCGAAAGACTGCAGCTGGCCCGCGAGATGGTGGCATTGGATCCGCATTGCGTGCTGTGCCGTGACGCGCTGGCGGTCTCGCTCAACGCGCTGGCCAATGAACTGGGTGATCCACAGGCGGCGAGCTTGCGTAGCGAAGCCTTGCAGGTGCGCGCCGATATCGCGACGCTGTCCCCGGACAGCTGGATCGCCAAACGTGATCGCGCCAACGCCTTGTGGCGTGCCGGCAAGCGCGCCGAAGCCATCACCCTGGCCAAGCAGGTGGTCGATGGCGGGCCGCCGAGCAAGGAGCGCATCTGGGACTACGCCTACATGATTTATGCGGTCGGCCATCTGCAGGACACCATCAGCCTGGTCGAACAGGCGCGCGCGGTCGAGCCGATGGCGCTGTTCCTGTCACGCGACCTGCAATATGACTACACCGCCGCCCGCCGCTATCAGGATGCCGAAGCGGAGTATCAACGTGGGCGGCAACTTGAAGGCAGCCAGGCCGAGCCGGACTATCTTGCCTTCTTCCGCCAGTTGGCGTCACAACGGCCTGGTGGCGTGGCCGAATTGAGGCAACTGCATCGGCGCCTGATCAAGCAGAACCAGGCATTGGACACCCCCTTTTTCCGCGAACTGGGCAACCTGCTGGACCGGCCCGAGGCCATGCTGGCACGCGTGCGTCATGAGCTGGAACAACCGATTGCCGATGCTGACGCTTATTCGGTCTACGTAGCGTTCAACGTTGCCGACGCACTGGGTGACACAGAGTTGGCGGTTGTCGGTTTACGCCGCTACCTGCAGGCCCAGGACGGGTTCGAAAGCGGCGGCATGGCGCAATATCCCTACGTCGCGTTCTGGAACGCGCCGTATTCCGGGTTGCGGGCGCATCCGGATTTCAAGCGCTTGCTGCGCCAGGCCGGGGTGGTGGATTACTGGCGCCAGAGCGGTCGCTGGGGCGATGGCTGCGCGCCGGTCGGCGTCGACGATTTCCAGTGCCGGTGACGGCGGGTTGATGCAGCGGCGTTGACGTCGTAGTGCGCCAGCATGAAAAAGCCCCGCAATCGCGGGGCTTTCTGTTTGCTGGCGACTGACCTCAGCGTTTCATCGAGCTGAAGAATTCGTCGTTGGACTTGGTGTTCTTCATCTTGTCCAACAGGAACTCCATCGCCGCGATTTCGTCCATCGGGTGCAGCAGCTTGCGCAGGATCCAGATCTTCTGCAGCAGTTCCGGTTCGATCAACAAGTCCTCGCGGCGGGTGCCGGAGCGGTTGATGTCGATGGCCGGGTAGACGCGCTTTTCGGTGATGCGACGGTTCAAATGCACTTCGCTGTTGCCGGTGCCCTTGAACTCTTCGTAGATCACTTCATCCATCTTGCTGCCGGTTTCGACCAGCGCGGTGGCGATGATGGTCAGGCTGCCACCTTCCTCGACGTTGCGAGCGGCGCCGAAAAAGCGCTTCGGGCGATGCAGTGCATTGGCATCGACACCACCGGTCAGGACCTTGCCCGAGCTCGGCACCACGTTGTTATAGGCGCGGGCCAGGCGGGTGATCGAGTCGAGCATGATCACCACGTCCTTCTTGTGCTCGACCAGGCGCTTGGCCCGCTCGATCACCATTTCCGCGACCTGCACGTGGCGCGCGGCCGGTTCGTCGAAGGTCGAGCTGACCACTTCGCCGCGCACCGTGCGCTGCATTTCGGTCACTTCTTCCGGACGCTCGTCGACCAGCAGCACGATCAAGTGTACGTCCGGGTGGTTGGTGGTGATGGCAGTGGCAATCTGCTGCATCATGATGGTCTTGCCGGCCTTCGGCGGGCTGACGATCAAGGCGCGCTGGCCCTTGCCCTGCGGCGCCATCAGGTCGAGGATGCGGCCGGCGATGTCTTCGCTGGAGCCGTTGCCGCGTTCCAGGGTGAAACGACGACGCGGGAACAACGGGGTCAGGTTCTCGAACAGCACCTTGTTCTTGCTGGCTTCCAGCGGTTCGCCATTGATGGTGTCGACCATCGACAGGGCGAAATAGCGCTCGCCGTCCTTCGGCCAGCGGATGCGGCCGGACAGGTGATCGCCGGTGCGCAGGTTGAAGCGGCGGATCTGGCTGGGGCTGATGTAGACATCGTCCGGGCCGGCCAGGTAGCTGGCTTCCAGCGCGCGCAGGAAACCGAAACCGTCTGGCAGGATTTCCAGCACGCCGTCGGCGGCGACGCCTTCGCCATGGCGGGTCAGCACCTTCAGCACCGCAAAGATCACGTCCTGCTTGCGGGCACGGGCGACGCCTTCGTGGATGTTGAGCTGCTCGGAGATTTCCAGCAGCTTGTGCGCCGGCATCTTCTTCAGATCGCTGAGCGAGTACTGCGGAAAGCCTTCCGGCACGCTGGGCGGAGTGCGCGGCGGCTGGTTGTCATTGTTGTCGCTGGGCAGGCCGTCGTTCTGGCCACCACCGCCACCCTGGCGGTCGCGGTTGCGGTCGCGGCGATTGCGGAACCGGTCGCGGCGGTTGTTGTTGTTGCCGTTGAAGCGCTGGCCCTGGCCGTCGCCATCCTGCTGCCTGCCGCCCTGGTCGCCGCCGTTGTCGCCCTGGCCGGAACCGGAGCCGGATTCGGCCGTCGCATTCTGGGCTGGCGCGGCGCTGCTCGCGGGCGCGGACTCGGCTGCCGCCGGCGCCGGCTTGGGCGCGCTGGTCGTGGCAGGGGTGTCGTGGTTGTCGCTGGCGCCGGACTTCGGCGCGGCCGGCGCATCGCTGGCGGCGTCAGTGGCGGTAGTGGTCTTGGCAGCGGTCTTGCTGGTGGCCTTGGTGGCACGTGGCTTGCGCACGCGCTTCTCGGCTGGGGCGCCGGTTTCGTTGGTACTGTCGGACAAGTTGCGATTCCTCGCTAAGGGGCGAGCGCCTGCAAAGCTGCGGGCGATGGCTGGGAGAGTGGGTTCTCAGAAGGGGTGCGGCGCCCTGAATCGCGCCGGATGCAATGACACTATCACTGTCACCGCGACGACGGCAAGCGCCGCGCGGTGGGTGTTGCAGCAGATTCAGCCGGCCCGGCC
Source organism: Pseudoxanthomonas dokdonensis (assembly GCF_001431405.1). Lineage (GTDB taxonomy): Bacteria > Pseudomonadota > Gammaproteobacteria > Xanthomonadales > Xanthomonadaceae > Pseudoxanthomonas_A > Pseudoxanthomonas_A dokdonensis. The sequence goes on along the minus strand of NZ_LDJL01000001.1, from coordinate 40,554 downwards.
GGCCGGCCGGCGGCTCAGGCGCTCTGCGCGCCCAGGCCCTTGTCGATCATCTGGGTCAGCTGACCCTTGCCGACGGCACCGATCTGGGTGCCCTGGATCTGGCCGTCCTTGAACAGCAGCAGCATCGGAATCGAGCGCACGTGGTACTTGATGGCGGTGGCGCGGTTGTCGTCCACGTTCAGTTTGACGATCTTGACCTTGCCGTCGTAGGCGTCGGCCAGCTCGTCCAGGACCGGGGCAATCATCTTGCACGGGCCGCACCATTCGGCCCAGAAGTCCACCAGCACGGGCTGATCGGACTGCAAAACGGCGGCGTCGAAATCGGCGTCGCCGACGTGGGTTACTTTATCGCTCACTGGGGTCTCCTGCAGGGTCCGCAGGCACTGCGGACGGATTTGGCCGGGCTGGCCGGCACTATTGCGGTAAACTGGGGCGTTGCGTGGCGAAATCAAGGGCCGCGCGACCCGGCATGTGGGATGCAGTGTGCGACGCCGACCGAAGCGATGCAAGCAGATCCCCCCGCAATTTCACGCGCACAGGTGCACGCCACCTGGCTGCGCCGCAAAGAAGAAAGCATGAGCGATAAACCCTTAACCGACGTAGCATTTTCATCCTTCGACCTGCATCCGGCCCTGCTGTCCGGCCTGGAAGCAGCCGGCTTCACCCGCTGCACGCCGATCCAGGCGTTGACCCTGCCGGTGGCCCTGCCCGGAGGCGATGTGGCCGGCCAGGCCCAGACCGGCACCGGCAAGACCCTGGCGTTTCTGGTCGCGGTCATGAACCGGCTGCTGACCCGTCCGGCGCTGGCCGACCGCAAGCCCGAAGACCCGCGTGCGCTGATCCTGGCGCCGACCCGCGAGCTGGCCATCCAGATTCACAAGGATGCGGTCAAGTTCGGCGCTGAAGTGGGGCTGCGCTTCGCGCTGGTCTACGGCGGCGTTGATTACGACAAGCAGCGGGCGCTGCTGCAGGAAGGCGTCGACGTCATCATCGCCACCCCCGGCCGCCTGATCGATTACGTCAAGCAGCACAAGGTGGTCAGCCTGCACGCCTGCGAGGTGTGCGTGCTGGACGAAGCCGACCGCATGTTCGACCTGGGCTTCATCAAGGACATCCGTTTCCTGTTGCGGCGGATGCCCGAGCGCACCACCCGCCAGACCCTGCTGTTCAGCGCCACCCTCAGCCATCGCGTGCTGGAACTGGCCTACGAACACATGAACGAGCCGGAAAAGCTGGTGGTCGAAACCGATTCGATTACCGCCGACCGTGTCCGCCAGCGGATGTATTTCCCGGCCAACGAAGAAAAGCTGCCATTGCTGCTGGGCCTGCTGTCGCGCAGCGAAGGCGCCCGCACCATGGTCTTCGTCAACACCAAGGCCTGGGTCGAGCGGGTCGCCCGCACCCTGGAGAAGAACGGTTACCGGGTCGGCGTGCTATCCGGCGACGTGCCGCAGAAAAAGCGCGAGAGCCTGCTCAACCGCTTCCAGAAGGGCCAGCTGGAAATCCTGGTCGCCACCGACGTGGCCGCGCGCGGCCTGCATATCGACGGCATCAGCCACGTCTACAATTTCGACCTGCCGTTTGACGCCGAAGACTATGTGCACCGCATTGGCCGCACCGCCCGCTTGGGCGCCGAGGGCGATGCGATCAGCTTTGCCTGCGAAATCTACGCGCAGGGCCTGCCTGACATCGAAGCCTATATCGATCAGAAGATCCCGGTCGAACCGGTGACCGCTGAACTGCTGACGTCGTTGCCGCGCCCGCAACGGGCCGCCGTGGAAGGCGACGAGGAAGAAAGCGTCGGCGCCATCTTCAAGGAAGCCCGCGAGCAGCGCGCCGCCGACGAACAGCGGCGTGGTGGCGGCCGTGGCAAACCCGCCGGTGGCCGCAGCCGCAGTGGTGGCGCAGGTCGCAGCGCTGAAGGCAAGGACGGCAAACCGCGCAAGCCGCGTCCACCACGTAGCGCCAGCACCGACGCCGATGCCAGCGCCGGGCACGCGGTTGCTGCCCAGGCCCAGGCGCCGGCCGCCAGCACCGGTGCGCCGGCCACTGAAGGCGAGCGCGCGCCGCGCAAGCGTCGTCGTCGTCGCCACGGCCGACCGGTCGAAGGCGGTAACGCCAACGCAACCGACAACAACGCCAAAGCAGCAGCGCAACCGGTGCAGACCAAGCACGTGCCGGCGCAGAAGAAGGCCGCTGCCAAGCCAGCCCCCGCCGCCAAGAGCGATGGTTCGGGCTCGTTCCTGGGACGGCTGGGACGTCGACTCAAGTCGCTGGTTGGCGGTTGAGTGCGGCACGGCCCGGATCCGTTCCGGGCCTGTTGGGCAATCGATGACGCCACGCTCGCCGTTGCCATGCAGCGGCAGGGTTGCCGGCGGCGCCCTGTGCTCGCCCGGCAAACACCTGCATAATCGCAGCCCATGAGCGTCCTGCGATTTGAAAACGTCAGCAAGCAATACCCCGGCGGCCACGAAGCCCTCAGCGATGTCAGCTTCGACGTCGCCGAAGGCGAAATGCTGTTCGTCACCGGTCACTCCGGCGCTGGCAAAAGCACGCTGCTGAAACTCATCCACCTCAGCGAACGCCCCAGTCGTGGCGCAGTGGTGTTTGCCGGGCGCAACCTGCTGAAGGTGCGTGGCGGCCGCATTGCCAACCACCGGCGCGATGTCGGCGCGGTCTACCAGGACCACCGCTTGCTGACCGATCGCAGCGTGGCCGAGAACGTCTCGCTGCCATTGATCCTGCGCGGCGATCGCCGTGGCGACATCAACAAGCGGGTGCGCGAAGTGCTGGCCCGGCTGGGACTGGGCCACCGCGAGAACGCACTGCCAACCCAGCTGTCCGCCGGCGAGCAGCAGCGGGTCGGCATCGCACGGGCGATTGTCAGCGAACCGCGCTTGCTGGTCGCCGACGAACCGACCGGCAACCTCGACCCCACCCTGGCGGCGGAAATCATGTCCCTGTTCGCGTCGATGCCCGAACGCGGCACCAGCGTGCTGGTGGTCAGCCATGATCTGCCATTGCTGAAACGGATGAAGAAGCGCGTGCTGATCCTGGACCACGGCAAACTGCTCGACGACATTTCCCCCGCGGATCTGGCCGAATGAACCGCGAAGCCAGCAACGCCGCAGCGCGGCCACGTTCCGGTTCCGGCATCTGGCTGGACCAGCATCTGTACAGTTTTGTTTCCAGCCTTGGCCGCCTGCTGCGCCGACCGTGGGCCACGCTGCTGACCATCGGGGTGATGGCGGTGGCGTTCGTGCTGCCGCTAGGGCTGTGGCTGGTGCTGGCCAATGTCGAACACTTCGCCGGCAACGTCGAGCAGTCGCGCGAGATTTCGCTGTTCCTGAAAACCGACGTCAGCGTCGAACGTGCGCAGGCGATCGGGGCGCAGCTGCAAGGCCGCAACGACGTCGCCGGGGTCGAGCTGCGGACACCGGCGCAGGGCCTGCAGGAGTTCCGTGAACGCAGTGGCCTGGGCGACAGTCTCGATGCGCTGGATCGCAATCCGCTGCCGAGCCTGTTGATCATCCGCCCGCATGGCGATGACCGCAGCCTGCTTGATGCCCTGCAGCGGCTGCCGGAAACCGACCTGCTGCAACACGACGCGCTGTGGCGCAAGCGCCTTGACGGCTGGCTGGGGTTTGGCGAGCGCGTGGTCTGGGTGCTGTCGGCGCTGTTCGGCCTTGGCGCGTTGCTGGTGGTCGGCAACACCGTGCGCCTGGACATCCAGTCGCGGCGCGAGGAAATCGGCGTGCTGCAGCTGTTGGGCGCGCATGACGGCTTCATCCGCCGCCCCTTCATCTATCTGGGCGCGTGGTATGGTCTGGTCGCCGGGGCCGTGGCGCTGGGCCTGCTGGCACTGGCCGGGCTGGCGCTGCAGGCGCCGCTGGCCCGCTTGACCCAGAGCTATGGCAGTGGTTTCGTACTGGCTGGCCTGGACCCGCTGCGGGCGCTGGCGGTGCTGGCGGGGGCCACGGTCATCGGCTGGCTGGGGGCGTGGCTGGTGACCGGCCACTTCTTGCGTCAGACTCGACCCACCCAGACCTGACCCGACTCATTCTTCAGATTCCTATGGCGCAGACCCTCCGGCATCTCATCAGCGACGCACCGCGGGTAATGGTGGTCGATGGATCCAAGCTGGTCCGCAAACTGATTGCCGACGTGCTCAGCAGCGAGGTGCCGGGTATCGAAGTACTCGGCTGCGCCAGCATTGCCGAAGCGCGCGTTGCCCTGCAGAGCGGCGAGGTCCATCTGGTCACCACCGCGCTGGCGCTGCCCGATGGCGACGGTCTGGAAATCGCGCGCGCCGTGCGCGAAAAAGCCGGTCAGGCCTATGTGCCGGTGATCGTGGTGTCCGGCGACGCGCAGCAGCATCTGGAAGAGCGCCGCTTCACCGAGTTCGTCACCGACTACTTCGACAAGTCGCTCGGCCACGATGCGCTCGCCGCATTCATCCGTGGCTACGTGCAGCCCGAGCCGATGGCCGGTGCCACCATCCTCTACGTCGAAGACAGCCGGGTGGTCGCCGAAACCACCAAGCGGATGCTGGAGCGCCAGGATCTCAACGTGATCCATGTACTTCGGGCCGAAGATGCGTTCGCTCTTTTGACCGCTGAATCGCTGGGCCTGTCCACCCATCGCTTCGATCTGGTGCTGACCGACGTCACCCTGAAAGGCGAACTCAGTGGCCGCGACATCGTGCAACGGATCCGCATCGACTTCGCCTACGGCAAGCGGCGCCTGCCGATTCTGGTCATGACCGGCGACAGCAACCGCGACAATCAGTCCGAGCTGTTGCAGGCCGGTGCCAACGATCTGGTGCTGAAACCGATCGAAGAGCGCTTGCTGGTGACCAAGGTGTTGTTCCAGTTGCGGCTGGCGCGGATGGAAGGCGATCGCGACGCGCGCAGGCAACAGATGGAGCCGGCACCGGCAATGCCATCGGCGCTGCCAGCTGCGTGAACGTGCCGGTGACGCGTCCGTTTGCCGTGCAGCGGATTGACCACGTGGTGCTGCGGGTAGCCGATCTGGAACGCAGCCAGGCCTGGTACGCACAGGTGCTCGGCTGTGATGTCGTGCGCCGTCGCGATGACCTGGAACTGCTGCACCTGCGGGCCGGTACCTCGATGATCGACCTCATCAGTGTCGATGGTCCGCTTGGCAGTGCCGGTGGCGCCGCTGCCGGCAGCGAGGCGCGCAATGTCGATCATCTGTGCCTGCGCATCGGGCCGTTCGATGAAGCCTCGTTGCTGCGGCATCTGGATGCCTGCGGGGTGAGCACGCGGGGGCCGGCCAGCGCCAACTTCGGTGCCGAAGGCGACGGCCTGTCGCTGTATTTCAGGGATCCCGATGGCAACACCATCGAGCTGAAGGGACCATCGCTACCAGCCTAGCGCTTGGGTGACGCACGCTGCGGGGTGCCGCTCGAACGCACACGCGTTACCCTTGCCAGCCCGATCCGCGCACGTGCAGGCCAATGACCGAAGCAGACCGCATCAAACTGGAACCGAGCTGGAAAGCCCGCGTCGGCGACTGGCTGCAGCGCCCGGAGATGCAGCAGCTGGGCCAGTTCCTGCGTGAGCGCAAGGCTGCCGGGGCCAGGATCTTCCCACCCGGTCCGCAGATATTCTCCGCCTTCAACGCCACCCCGTTCGATCAGGTCAAGGTGGTGATCCTGGGCCAGGATCCGTACCACGGCGCCGGCCAGGCGCATGGCCTGTGCTTTTCAGTGCAGCCCGGGGTGCCGGTACCGCCGTCGCTGCTCAACATCTACAAGGAAATCGAAAGCGATCTCGGCATTGCCCGCCCCGGCCATGGGCACCTGCAGTCCTGGGCCAGGCAGGGGGTGTTGCTGTTGAACGCGGTATTGACGGTGGAGGAAGGCCGCGCCGGCGCGCACCAGAACAAGGGCTGGGAAGGCTTTACCGACCACGTCGTCGATACCCTCAATCGCGAACGCGAAGGGCTGGTGTTCATGCTCTGGGGCAGCTACGCGCAGGCCAAGGGCAAGGTCATCGACAACCGCCGGCACAAGGTGCTGAAGGCACCGCACCCGTCACCGCTGTCGGCCCATCGCGGGTTCTTCGGCAGTGGCCATTTTTCAGCGGCCAACGCGTACCTGGAACGGCGTGGCCAGACGCCGATTGACTGGTCGCTGCCGCCTTCGGCCTGAATCTGCAGCAATCCAAATCGAGGGCGGCGTGACGCTGCCGCTTGCTTCCACACGCGGCTTTGCCGGCTGGACCAGCGCTCAGCGCTTGCGGCGCTTCTGCGGTGGCGAGACTGGCGGCGCGGGTGCCGGCTGCTCGGAAGCGGCCTGGATTTCAGCCTGCAGTTCTTCCAGCATCGGGCCCATCTTCAGCTGTACCGCCGCCATCAGGTTCTGCATCAACAGCGGGGTCTTGTCGAGCAGGCTCTTGCCGGCGCTGCTTTCATAGAACTTGGTGATCGCACGGACATCGTCGCGGGTGAAGGTCTTCTTGTAGACGTCGATGTACAGCGGGCGCATTTCTTCCCACGACAGCGAGCGGCGGACGATTTCGCTGGTCTTGGCCTGGATGCGTTCGACTTCCTGGCGTTGCTCGGCGGTCAGGTCCTTGCCTGACATGACCTGCTCGAACTGCTGCCGCTGCATCGCCTCCATCTGCGGAATCAACGCGCTGAGCATGCTCTGCGCGCGTGAGGCCGCCAGCAGCTTCTCGATATCTGCATCGCTGGGCTCCCGGGCCGCCGCGTGCATGCACACCAGTGCCAGGGCCAGGGCCAGCCACCAACGGAGAGACGATGCTGCGGGTTTCATGATCGGATCCGGCGTGTTGCACAAATGGTCCCGAATGGTGCCGATTGCCGAGTAAAGCAGACGTTAATTGACATCTGTTCCGGTTCTGTCCTCGCTGCCGGTTCCTGACTACAATCGAGGTCATGGGGAGCGATGTACTGGAAATTTCAGCCAAACTTTCGATACCGGCCGATGAGCTGGTCGAACGTTTCGTGCGCGCCAGTGGTGCCGGTGGCCAGAACGTCAACAAGGTCTCGACCGCGGTTGAATTGCGCTTTGACCTGGCCCATTCGCCCTCGCTGAGCGAGCCGGTGCGCGCGCGCCTGCTGGCCAAGCGTGACCGTCGGATCACCGACGATGGCGTGCTGGTCATCGACGCCCAGCGTTTCCGTACCCAGGACCGTAATCGCCAGGACGCCCGCGAACGATTGGCCGATTTCATCGCCAGCGGCCTCAGCGTGCCCAAGCGGCGTATCGCGACCAAGCCCTCGCGCGCGGCCAAGGCGCGGCGGGTTGATGCCAAGAAGCAACGCGGCCAGATCAAAAGTGGCCGTTCATCCAGAAAGGACTGGGATTAGACATGTCCGACGAACGTCGCATCGTTCCACCCGGCCCGCCCAACATGCCGCGGGTCAAACCCAATCGTTTCACCCGCTGGGCCGCCCAGCAGGTGCTGAAGCGGGCGGGCTGGCGCATTGTCGGCGAGCTGCCCAACGTGCCCAAGCTGGTGATGATCGTCGCCCCGCACTCGTCCAACTGGGACGGGTTCTGGGGCATGGCGGTGAAAATCGCCATCGGCTTCGAAGTGCGGGTGCTGGGCAAGGCGCAGTTGTTCTGGTGGCCGTTGTCGCCGCTGCTGCGGAGGCTGGGCGTGGTGCCGGTTGATCGCAGTTCGCCCAAGGGCGTGGTCGAGCAGGCCATCGAGCGGATCCGCCAGGCCGACAAGATGTGGTTCGCGGTGACCCCGGAAGGCACCCGCAAGGCGGTCAAGCAATGGAAAACCGGGTTCTGGAAGATCGCCAAGGGCGCCGATGTGCCCATTCTGATGGCCTACTTCCACTATCCGGAAAAGACCGTCGGCATCGGCGAGCTGTTCTACCCCAGTGATGACATGGCCGCTGACATGGCCAGCATCCGCGAGTGGTACCGGCCCTGGCAGGGCAAGAACCGCGGCACCGTCTGATTCCACCCCTGGCGAGGAGATCGCATGAACGTCCCACGATTGGCGGCACGGATACTGCTCGGTTGCCTGGGCATCGCCGGCGTTACCAGCGCCAGCGCCGCCGAGCCGGTGCTGGTCATCCACGGCGGCGCCGGGGTCATCCGCAAAGGCATGGACGCGCAGGACGAAAGCGACGCGCGCGAAGCGATGGCGGCGGCGTTGAAGGCCGGCCATGCGCAACTGATGCAGGGCAAGCCGGCGCTGGACGCGGTGACCGCCGCCATCACCGTGCTCGAGGACTCGCCGCAGTTCAACGCCGGCAAGGGCGCGGTGTTCACCCATGAAGGACGCAACGAACTGGATGCGGCGGTGATGGATGGCGCGACCCTGCAGGCCGGTGCGGTCGCCGGCGTGCAGACGGTCCGCAATCCGATCCTGCTGGCGCGGACGGTGATGGAGAAGTCGCCGCACGTGATGATGGCGCGCGAAGGCGCCGAGGCCTTCGCCGCCGACAACGGCATCACACTGGTGGAGCCAGCCTACTTCCGCACCGAAAAGCGCTGGCAGCAACTGCAGAAGGCGCTGAAGGAAGAAGCCGGCGGCCAGGCCCACAGCGATGTCGAGACCGCCAAGCACTTCGGTACCGTCGGCGCGGTCGCGCTGGACCGCGATGGCCATCTGGCCGCGGGCACTTCGACCGGCGGCATGACCAACAAGCGCTGGGGCCGGATTGGCGACTCGCCGATCATCGGTGCCGGCACCTATGCCGATGCGGGCTGCGCGGTGTCCGGCACCGGCTGGGGCGAGTACTACATCCGCGCGGTCGCCGCCCATGACATCTGCGCCCGCATCAAGTACGCCGGGCAGAGCGTGGACGAGGCCGCCTATGCGGTGATCAACCGTGAAATCCCGCTGGCCGGGGGCAATGGCGGGGCGATCGTGCTGGCCGCCGACGGCCACTTTGCAATGCCGTTCAATACCGACGGCATGTACCGTGGCTGGATTGGCGCCGACGGCGTGCCGCATGTGGCCATCTTCGCCGGGGAACCTTTGCCCTCAAGGTGAGGTCACATCCCGGATGTGCGCGCGCCATCCGGACCAGGGGCGCCGCGCTGCCCAATTCATGAACACAGGATTTCCCATGTCACGTACCGTCGTACTCGCCGCCGCCATCAGCCTGGCGCTGGCCGCCTGCTCAGGAAAGGATGCTCCCACCGTGAATACCACCGGACAGACCACTGCTGACGCCGACCAGGCCAGCAGCACCAATCCGTTGCTGGTTGCCAGCACCCTGCCTTATGGCGCACCGGATTTCAGCAAGATCAAGGACAGTGACTTCGCCCCGGCGCTGGAAGAGGGCATGAAGCAGCACCTGGCCGAAATTGATGCCATTGCCAACCAGGCCGAGGCACCGACTTTCGACAACACCCTGGTGGCGATGGAGAAAGCCGGCCGTCCGCTGCATCGGGTCATCAACATTTTCTTCGCCCTGACTGGCGCCAACACCAACGACACCCTGCAGAAGGTGGAAGAGGAGATGGCGCCCAAGCTGGCCGCGCACAGCGACGCCATCTACCTCAACAGCAAGCTGTTCCAGCGCATCCAGACTCTGCACGAGCAGCGTGACAGCCTCAATCTGGATGCCGAATCGGCACGCCTGCTGGACTACACCTACAACGACTTCGTCCACGCCGGGGCCAAGCTGTCCGATGCCGACAAGGCGCAGCTGAAGGAACTCAACAAGGAAGAATCCACCCTCAGCACCCAGTTCACCAACACCTTGCTGGCAGCGACCAAGGACGGCGCGCTGGTGGTCGGCGACAAGGCCAGGCTGGCCGGGCTGTCCGACGCCGAGATGGCCGCCGCGCAGGCCGCCGCCAAGGAACGCAAGCTGGATGGCAAGTACGTCATCGCCTTGCAGAACACCACCCAGCAGCCGGATCTGCAGAACCTGACCGACCGCGATACCCGCGAGCAGTTGTTCAAGGCCTCCTGGGATCGTGCCGAACAGGGCAACGACGACGACACCCGCAAGACCGTCGCCCGCCTGGCCCAGCTGCGCGCCCAGCGCGCCAAGCTGCTTGGTTTCCCGAGCTACGCCGCCTGGAAGCTCGACGACCAGATGGCCAAGACCCCGGAAACCGCCGAGCAGTTCATGGAGAAGCTGGTCCCCGCCGCGGTCGCCCGTGCCGGCGCCGAGGCCAAGGACATCCAGGACGTGATCGACAAGGAACAGGCTGCCGCCGGCAAGCCCGGCTTCAAGCTGCAGGCCTGGGACTGGAACCTGTACGCCGAGAAGGTGCGCAAGGCCAAGTACGATCTGGATGAGTCGCAGATCCGTCCGTACTTCGAGCTCGACAACGTGCTGCAGAACGGCGTCTTCTATGCCGCCAACCAGCTGTACGGGCTGACCTTCAAGGAACGCAAGGACATCCCGGTATACCAGCCGGACGTGCGCGTGTTCGAAGTGTTCGACAAGGACGGCACCTCGATGGCGCTGTTCTACACCGATTACTTCAAGCGCGACAACAAGGGTGGTGGCGCCTGGATGAGCAACTTCGTTGATCAGTCCAAGCTGCTGGGCACCAAGCCGGTGATCTACAACGTCGCCAATTTCACCAAGCCGGCCGAAGGCCAACCGGCGCTGCTCTCGTTCGATGACGTGACCACCATGTTCCATGAGTTCGGCCACGCCCTGCACGGCATCTTCGCCGACCAGCAGTACCCGACCCTGTCTGGTACCGCGACCGCGCGCGATTTCGTCGAATTCCCGTCGCAGTTCAACGAGCACTGGGCGTCGGATCCGAAGGTGTTCGCCCACTACGCCAAGCACTACCAGACCGGCGAAGCGATGCCGGCCGAACTGGTCGAGAAGATCAAGAAGGCCGCCAGCTTCAACCAGGGCTACGCGATGAGCGAGCTGATTTCAGCCGCTTTGCTGGACATGCAATGGCACATGCTGCCGGCCGACGCGCCGTTGCAGGATGTCGACGGCTTTGAAAGCGAAGCCTTGAAGAAGGCCGGCTTCAACATGGCCGCGGTGCCGCCGCGCTACCGGACCAGCTATTTCCAGCACATCTGGGGCAATGGTTACGCCGCTGGTTACTACGCCTACCTGTGGACGCAGATGCTGGACGCCGACGCTTACCAGTGGTTTGTCGAGCACGGCGGACTGACCCGCGAGAACGGCCAGATCTTCCGCGACAAGATCCTTTCGCGCGGCAACACCGTCGAACTGGCCAAGCTGTACCGCGATTTCCGCGGCAAGGACCCGAGCATCGAGCCGATGCTCAAGGACCGTGGCTTGAAGTAAGCCGGACCGTCACCGGCATGCATTGCATTGCCGGCCACAAAAAGCCACTGCGTCACGCAGTGGCTTTTTTTTTCTCCAACGGACTGTTTGCAGCCGCCAGCTTCAACGCTCCGAAGGGCCGCTGTCGTCGTAGCCACCGCGGGTGAACAGGTCCGGCTGGATCAACTCGACGAAAGCCCGCGCCTGCGGCGACAGCACCTTGCCCTTGCGTACCACCACGCCATAGCTGCGCGAGGGAAACCATTGGCTCAGTGGACGCGTCGCCAGCCGGCTGCGGTCGCCCTCGGTCAGGCAGATTGACGGCACGATCGAAATTCCCATGCCCATCGCCACGTACTGCTTGATCACTTCCCAGCCACCGACTTCCAGGGCAACGGTGTAGGGCACCCGATGCTGGTGGAACACCAGATCCACCAGCCGATAGGTGATCTGTCGTCGCGGTGGCAGGATCAGCCCATGCCCGGAGATGTCGTGCAGTGACAGCTCGCGCTGGCGGATCAGTGCGTGGCCGGTCGGCGCAATCAGCAATGGCTCGAAACGATAGACCGGCGCGTAGCTGAGGTCCGGTGGTACTTCCATCATTGAACCCACCGCCAGATCGACCGAATCCGAGCGCAGCAGATCGGTGCCGTCGGCGGTGATCGCGTTGTGCAGGGTCAGGCGTACCTCGGGATGGGCCTGGCGGAAGTTCTCGACGATGCGCGGCAGCAGGTAAAGGATGGTCGAGCTGTTGGCGGCGATGTTGAGTTCGCCCGCATCCATGCCGCCGAGCTTGTCGCGGAACTGGCTCTCCAGCGCATCGATGCCCTCGACCAGCGGCTGGGCCATTTCATACAGCAACTCGCCCTCGCGGCTGGGCGACAGGCGCCGGCCGCTGCGCACGAACAAGGCCACCCCCAGGTCACGTTCCAGCGCCTGCAATTGCACGGTAATCGCCGGCTGGGTCACGAACAGCGCGTCGGCCGCCCGCGAAACCGAGCCCAGCCGCACCGTCTGGCAGAAGGCGCGCAGAGGCTTGAGCCGGTCGGATTTGTAGGGAAATCGGATACTTGGCGGCTTGTTGTCGCTCATGGCGGCACAAGTATAAGCCTGACTTATACAAAGTATTGATAAAACTGTTTTGCCAAATAGTTTGTTGCAGCGCACCTTGGTCGCAAGCGTTTATCAAGGAGCCTGCCATGTCCGCTGTCCCGCACAGCCGCCCCGATCCGAGCCTCATCCGGGCCACGCCGGGTATTGCCATCACCAGAAGCTCGCCCGGCCAGGCGCAACTGCTGCCGCCGGCGCTGATGGCGCTGCTGGTCTCACTGCACCGTGAGCTGGAGCCGGGCCGGCAGGCGCAGTTGCAGGCGCGTCGGCAGCGGCAGGAGTTCTTCGACGCCGGTGGCTTACCGGATTTCCGTGAAGACACCCGCGCCATCCGCGAAGGCGACTGGCAGGTGGCGCCGACGCCCGCCGCGCTGCAGGACCGGCGGGTCGAAATCACCGGCCCGGTGGATCCGAAGATGGTGATCAACGCACTCAATTCCGGCGCCAAGGTGTTCATGGCCGATTTCGAGGACTCGACTTCGCCCACCTGGCACAACCTGCTGGTTGGCCAGCGCGCGTTGATTGATGCGGTGGCCGGGCATCTGCAGTTCACCGCCGCTGCACAGGCCGGCAAGCCAGCCAAGCACTATGCATTAAAGCCTTTCGAGCAACAGGCGGTGTTGCTGGTGCGCCCGCGCGGCTGGCATCTGGATGAAAAGCATGTGCTGATCGACGGCACTCCAATGGCCGGTGGCCTGTTCGACGTTGCGGTGTTCGCCTTCCACAATGCACGCGCACTGATGGACAAGGATCGGGGTCCGTACTTCTACCTGCCCAAGTTGCAGAGTATGGAAGAAGCGGCGTTGTGGGAAACCGCGCTGGCCCATATCGAAGCCGCGCTCGGTCTGCCGCAGGGGCAGATGAAGGTCACCGTGCTGATCGAAACCCTGCCCGCCGCATTCGAAATGCACGAAATCCTGCATGCATTGCGCGATCGCGTGGTCGGTCTCAACTGTGGTCGTTGGGATTACATCTTTTCCTATCTGAAGACGTTCCGGCGCCATGCTGACAAGATCCTGCCCGAGCGTGGTCAGGTGACCATGACCCAGCCGTTCCTGAAGGCCTATTCGGAACTGCTGATCCAGACCTGTCACCAGCGCGGTGCGCACGCGATGGGCGGGATGGCCGCACAGATCCCGATCAGCCATGACGAAAGCGGCAACGAGCAGGCGATGGCGCGAGTACGTGCCGACAAATTGCGTGAAGTTACTGCTGGCCATGACGGCACCTGGGTCGCGCACCCGGCACTGATTCCGATTGCCCGCGAGATTTTCGACGAGCGCATGCGCCGACCGAATCAGAAAGACGTGCTGCGTGAAGATGTGCTGGTCACCGGCGAGGACCTGATTCGTCCCTCCACCGGCACCATTACCCGCGCCGGCTTCGAGGGCAATGTCGAAGTCTGCGTGCGTTACCTGGCCGCCTGGCTGGATGGCAACGGCTGCGTGCCGATCCACTGGCTGATGGAAGACGCGGCTACCGCCGAGATTTCTCGTACCCAACTGTGGCAGTGGCTGCATGCACGCGACATTCATCTGGCCGACGGCACTGCCATCGATTTCAAGCTGCTGGCCAGCACCCTGCAGGCACTACCGGGCAAGCTCGGCGATCCCGGTCAACTGCCCGGTGGTGGAAAAATCGACGAAGCCATCGCCCTGCTCGACGAGCTCAGCCGCAGCGATGAACTGACCGAATTCCTGACCCTGCCGGCCTATCAGCGCATTGACTGAAACAAACCAACCCCATTCCCGCATCCACTCAAACGGACATACCCCATGACCAAGCTAGCTACCGCCGAACAAATCCAGAAAGACTGGGACAGCAATCCACGCTGGAAAGGCATCACCCGCAACTACACCGCCGCTGACGTGGTTCGTCTGCGTGGCACTGTCGTGGTCGAACATTCGATTGCCCGCCTTGGTGCGGAAAAATTGTGGGATTACCTGCAGAACGAAGACTTCGTCAACGCCTTGGGCGCGCTGACCGGCAACCAGGCCATGCAGCAGGTCAAGGCCGGTTTGAAGGCGATCTATCTGTCCGGTTGGCAGGTGGCTGCTGATGCCAATCTGGCCGGTCAGATGTATCCGGACCAATCACTGTATCCAGCCGATTCGGTGCCGGCAGTGGTCAAACGCATCAACAACTCGCTGCTGCGCGCCGACCAACTGCATCATGCCGAAGGCAATGACGACATCGACTTCCTGCAACCGATCGTCGCCGATGCCGAAGCCGGTTTTGGCGGTGTGTTGAATGCCTTCGAGCTGATGAAAGCGATGATCGAAGCCGGTGCTGCCGGCGTCCATTTTGAAGACCAGCTGGCAGCAGTGAAAAAGTGCGGCCATATGGGTGGCAAGGTGCTGGTACCGACCCGCGAGGCAGTCGAAAAGCTCAACGCCGCGCGCCTGGCGGCCGATATCAGTGGCGTGCCGACGCTGTTGATCGCACGTACCGACGCCGAAGCCGCCGATCTGCTGACCAGCGATGTCGACGACAACGACAAGCCATTCACCACCGGCGAGCGCACCGTGGAAGGCTTCTACAAGACTCATAACGGATTGGATCAGGCGATCAGTCGTGGCCTGGCCTACGCACCGTATGCGGATCTTATCTGGTGTGAAACCGGCAAGCCGGATCTGGAATTCGCGCGCAAGTTCGCCGAAGCCATCCACGCCAAATTCCCCGGCAAACTGCTGGCCTACAACTGCTCGCCGAGCTTCAACTGGAAGAAGAACCTGGATGACGCGACGATTGCCAGGTTCCAGAAGGAAATCGCCAGCTACGGTTACAAGTTCCAATTCATCACTCTGGCCGGTTTCCATGCACTGAACTATTCGATGTTCAACCTCGCCCACGGCTATGCCCGCCGGCAGATGAGCGCTTTCGTCGAATTGCAGGAAGCCGAATTCGCTGCTGCCGACAAGGGCTTCACTGCGGTCAAGCATCAGCGCGAGGTCGGCACCGGTTATTTCGACAACGTTACCCAGGCGATCCAGCAAGGCCAGTCCTCGACGACTGCGCTGACCGGCTCGACCGAAGAAGAGCAGTTCCAGGCCAAGGTCGCCTGATAAGCACCCGATGTAGAGCGGAGCTGGCTCCGCTGCGTTTCACCCGGTCGGATAAATTGCACAAGGTGAAACAGCATCAAAGCGGGCGTTGGTGGCAAACCGACGCCCGCGTCATTTGTTGATAACCCAGTGGTCAGTCCGTGTCAGCTCTGGCGATAGAAGGCAACGTGCTCTGCATTGGCCAGACCGGCGGTCGGTGACAGTATCGATCGGTCGAACCCGGCCAATGCCTTGTGCATTGCATCCCAAGCTGTTGCAGCAATCCGCTTCCGTAGAGCGCAGCTCGCTGCGCTGCTCCTCGCTATCCCGGTCAAATCGTGATGACGCCGGGCTATCAGACTCCATGTGGTCTTAAACCGACGCCCGATCCAGTTGCCGGTAGCCCAGCGCTTCGGTCAGATGCCGGGTCTGGATGCCAGCGGCCTGATCCAGATCCGCAATCGTCCGCGCCACCCGCAGGATCCGGTGCATGGAGCGCGCTGATAGCTGCAGGGTATCGATCGCGCGTTCCAGCAACGACTGGTCTGCCGCCGTCAGTAGGCAATGGCTCGCCAGCTCCGATTGGCTCATCTGCGCGTTGGCATGGCCCACGCGGTCATGCTGCAGCGCGCGTGCGCGGATGACGCGTTCGCGGATCGGCGCACTGGCTTCGCCGCCGGGGGCGTCGGTGCGCAGTTGCTCCGGCGGCAACCGCGGCACTTCCACATGCAGATCGATACGATCCAGCAGCGGGCCGGAAATCCGCCCGCGATAGCGACGGATGTTGTCCGGGGTGCAACGGCAGCGGCTGCTGGCATCGCCGGCCCAGCCGCATGGACAGGGGTTCATCGCCGCAATCAACTGGAAGCGCGCCGGGAAATCGGCACTGCGCGCGGCGCGGGAGACGGTAACTACGCCGGATTCGAGCGGCTCGCGCAGCACTTCCAGCGCCCGCCGGTCCCATTCCGGCAATTCGTCGAGGAACAGCACGCCGTGATGGGCCAGCGATATTTCACCCGGACGTGGCTGCGCGCCACCGCCGACCAGCGCCACCGCGCTGGCGGTGTGATGCGGTGAGCGATACGGGCGTTGACGCCAACGTGCCGGGTCCAGGCCGCGGCCGCTGACCGAGGCAATGGCCGCGGTTTCCAGTGCCTGTTCCAGGCTGGCCTGCGGCAAAAGACTGGGCAATCGCGAAGCGAGCAGCGTCTTGCCGCAGCCGGGTGGGCCGATCAGCAGCAGATGATGGTTGCCAGCGGCGGCCACTTCCAGCGCCCGCCGCGCGCGGTGCTGGCCGCGTACATCGCCCATGTCAGGCAATGGTTCGGGAAGGGCAGCAGGCGCCTGCGCCAGTGGCAGCGTCTTGTTGCCGGTCAGCGCCGCGCAGACTTCCAGCAGGGTGCGCGCGGTATAGGCTTCGACATGCCCGGCCAACGCCGCTTCGGCACCGCTGCCCGCCGGTACGATCAGTTTGCGACCGGCGCTGGCCGCGGCCAGTGCCGCCGGCAGCACACCATCGACCGCACGTAGCTCGCCGGTCAGGCCGAGCTCGCCGAGGAACTCATATTCGGCCAGCGCTTCGCGCGGAATCTGGCCATTGGCGGCGACGATGCCCAGCGCAATCGGCAAATCAAAGCGCCCGCCGTCCTTGGGCAGATCTGCCGGCGCCAGGTTGACGGTGATGCGGCGGGAGGGGAACTCGAACTGCGAACACAGAATCGCCGCACGCACGCGGTCGCGTGATTCGCGCACCGCCGCTTCCGGGAGACCGACGATGTGGGTCGAAGGCAAGCCACCGGACAGGTGCACTTCCACCCGTACCTGTGGCGCGCGCACGCCGGCGCGTGCACGGCTGTGCACCAGGGCCAGACTCATGGCCGGTGCTGCTTAAGTGCGGTCGGCGGTGCCGGCGTCCGCCTGGGACTCCAGCGCAAGCACGGTGCGTTCGAGGGCTTCGAGCTTTTCGCGGGTGCGCAGCAGCACCTCGCGCTGGACTTCGAACTCCTCGCGGGTCACCAGGTCCAGTTTCGACAGACCGCCCTGCAACGCGGTCTTGAAGGTCTGTTGCAGTTCTTCGCCTGACTCGCGCATGCCTGGCGGCACCAGGTTGCTGAGGCGACGGGCCAGCTCATCAATGGGATTCAAATCAATCATGTGGTTTCCTTGCAGCCGAGCACTGAGCATGCGCCTGCGGTGGCCGCGCCACCATCGGCGAAACAGACGGCCGGCTTCGGAAAAGTCCTAACGCAACGAAGTGCCATTGAACCTGAGCCCCGGCCTCACTGCAACCGAGTTATCCTGATGGCCTGGATTTCAGGAGATCTGATTCATGAAGATGATCATGGCCATCATCAAGCCATTCAAACTCGACGATGTCCGCGAAGCCTTGGCCGACGTCGGCGTGGCTGGCATCACCGCCACCGAAGTGAAAGGTTTCGGTCGCCAGAAAGGCCATACCGAGCTTTACCGGGGCGCCGAATACGTGGTCGATTTCCTGCCCAAGGTCAAACTGGAGGTCGCGGTCACCGACGACCGTGTCGATCACGTGGTCGAAGCCATCGTCAAGGCCGCCGGCACCGGCAAGATCGGTGACGGCAAGGTGTTCGTTTATGGGCTTGACCGGGTGGTGCGGATCCGCACCGGTGAGCTCGACGCCGACGCGCTGTAAGGCTCAGCGCTTGAAGCGACGATAGAAGCGCTTCCAGCCGGCGCGGGCGCCGCTGACCCAGGCTGGTTCGGACAAGGTGGCATGCCAGCGCATCGGCATCGCCTGGCCGGCTGCCCGTGACTGCATTTTCAGCGTGTTGGCCAGGTCACTGCGGCGCAACTGGCGCACTATCGGCAAGCGTCGCATCCAGCGCGGCACGCGGATCGCCGAGGTGTAATCGATCAGCACCAGCGAGCCGGCACCGACCATGACGTTGGCGCCGTGCAGATCGTTGTGCAGGATGCCCACCGCATGCAGGTGGGCAACCGCGGCACGCAGCTGGCGGAAGATTTCCTCGCCCACTTCCATGCCGGCGCTGCCCAGCGGTTGTCCCGGCACCAGTTCGATGCCCAGTACCAGCCCGCCCAGCGTGCCCAGCAGCGCAGGCGCGTGCCGCCAACCGGCGAGGCGGCGCAGCACGCTGGCTTCGCGACGGACCAGCCAGCGGGCAACCAGTGACAGTGGGGTCCAGCGATAGCGCGAGTAGTCCTTGACCACTGCCGGCTGGTCGTCCAGGCAGGTGACATAGACGTCGGGCTCTAGCAGCCGTTCACCGCGCTTGAGCAGTTGCACCCGCGGCAATGCGGGCAGGTCGCGTCTGATGACGCGGGCAAGAGTATTCATCGGTTCTACCTTGCGACGACCGGCGGCGAGTGAAGCAGGGGGGAAGCAGCCGATGTCGGAGAAATGTCGTTGACCATATTTTAACGCCGGGTCAGGGCGGAAGCGGGCAGCCGATAGCACTGTTCAGCTGAAAGCATCGTTCCAGTGGTGCGGGTATTGACCGTGCAAATCCCGCCAAGCGGCTGATCTCAGGCAAAAAAAAGCCCCGCATGGAGCGGGGCCTGATAGCCGGGAGCCGGGACGCTGTTATTCGCCCAGCGCCTTGGCCATGAACGGCGGCGCCACCAGCACGCCGGTGTGCAACGGCGCGGTGTAGTACAAGGTCTCGAAGCCCTTGTTGGCGGCGTCCTGCTCGCGGAACTGGAAGTCGCCGCCCTTGCGGGCCATGGTCACGCTCCACCAGCCGGTCGGATAGCACGGCTGCGGGAACGGCAGGGTCTTGAAGGTGGTGAAGCCGGCCTTGCCCATCTCGGCACGCATTTCCTTGATCAGCTCCAGCAGCGCCAGCGGTGACTCGGACTGCTGGACCAGCACGCCGTCATCCTTCAGGGCGCGGAAACAGCTTTCGTAGAACGCCTTGTTGAACAGGCCTTTGGCCGGCCCGACTGGATCGGTGGAGTCGACGATGACCACGTCGACGCTGCCGGCCGGGCAATTGGCCATGTAGGCCACGCCGTCATCGAACAGCAGTTCGGCGCGCGGGTCGTCATTGGCGTCGCACAGCTCGGGGAAGTACTTCTCCGACATCCGGGTGACCTGCTCGTCGATGTCGCACTGGGTGGCGCTTTCGACGCCGGGGTGCTTGAGCACTTCACGCAGGCTGCCGCAGTCGCCGCCGCCGATGATGACCACGCGCCTGGGCGCCGGGTGGGTGAACAGCGCCGGGTGGCTGATCATCTCGTGATAGAAGAAATTGTCGCGGCTGGTCAGCATCACCGCGCCATCGATCAGCATCAGCTTGCCCCAGTCGGTGGTCTGGTAGATCTCGATCTTCTGGAACGGCGACTGCACCTCATCCAGCTTGCCGCTGACGCGGTAGCCGATGGCTGAGCCTGTGGGCTGGAAATGCTCGATGTACCAGTCGGCGGAGGTGGTGTCTGGATTGCTCATGCGGTGGATCCTGGAAGGGGGACGGCCCCGAGGCGGGCCGGAAAGCGCGAATTGTAGCAACCGCGCGCGCAGCAGGCCGTGGACGGCATGGCCAGCGGGCGCCGGTAACGGGCCGACCACGCCACAGGCGTTAGAATGCACGCCGCTTTCCCCCTCGAGATGACTGCAATGACCGACTGGTCCGTCGACCACGCCCGCAAGACCTATTCCGTCCCGCATTGGTCGGAGGGCTATTTTGACGTCGATGCGGCCGGGCACGTGGTGGTGGCGCCCAAGGGTGAACACGGCCCCCGGATTTCGCTGCCAGCGGTGGTCGCCGCCGCCCGCGACAATGGCGCCAAGCTGCCGCTGCTGGTGCGCTTCCCGGACATCCTCGGCGATCGCCTCGGCAAGCTGCAGTCGGCCTTTGCCCAGGCCCAGGCCGACTGGGACTACGCCGGTGGCTATACCGCGGTGTACCCGATCAAGGTCAACCAGCACCGTGGCGTGGCCGGCACCCTGGCCTCGCACGAGGGTGAAGGCTTTGGCCTGGAAGCGGGCAGCAAGCCGGAACTGATGGCGGTGCTGGCGCTATCGCGACCGGGCGGGCTGATCGTCTGCAATGGCTACAAGGACCGCGAATACATCCGGCTGGCGCTGATTGGACGCAAACTGGGGCTGCAGACCTTCATCGTGGTCGAGAAACCCTCCGAACTGAAACTGGTGATGGAAGAAGCGCGGGCGCTGGCGGTCAAGCCCGGGCTGGGCGTGCGCATGCGCCTGGCCAGCCTCGGTGCCGGCAAGTGGCAGAACAGCGGCGGCGACAAGGCCAAGTTCGGACTGTCGCCGCGGCAGGTGCTGGACATGTGGAAAACCCTGCGCGACGCTGGCATGGAGGATGCGCTGGGGCTGCTGCATTTCCATATGGGTTCGCAGATTTCCAACGTCCGCGACATCGCCAACGGCATGCGCGAAGCCACCCGTTATTTCGTCGAGCTGTCCAAACTGGGCGCACGCATCAGCCACGTCGATGTCGGCGGTGGTCTTGGCATCGACTACGAGGGCACCCGTTCGCGCAGCTACTGCTCGATCAATTACGGCATCCAGCAGTACGCCTCCAACATCGTGCAGCCGCTGGCCGAAGCCTGCGAGCAGAACGGCCTGCCGCCGCCGCGCATCGTCACCGAGTGTGGCCGCGCGATGACCGCGCACCATGCGGTGTTGGTGGCCAACGTCTCGGAAGTGGAACAGGCCCCCGAAGGCCGGGTACCACCAGCGCATGATGACGAGCCGGCGGTGATCCGCCACCTGCGCGAAATCCATGCTGAACTGGACACCCGGCCGGCGGTCGAGTTGTTCCACGAAGCCCAGCATCACCACGGCGAAGGCTTGTCGCTGTACGCCCTGGGGCAGATGGACCTGGTCCACCGTGCGCGCATCGATGATCTGTTCTACGCCATCGCCCATGCGGTGCGCGAACGCCTGGACAGCACCGAGCGCAGCCATCGGGATCTGCTGGACGAGCTCAATGAACGGCTGGTCGACAAGTATTTCGTCAACTTCAGCGTGTTCGAATCGATTCCCGACGTTTGGGCGATCGACCAGGTGTTCCCGATCCTGCCGATCGAACACCTGGACCGGGCCCCGGATCGGCGCGGCATCATCGCCGACATGACCTGCGATTCCGACGGCATGGTCAAGACCTATGTCGAGAACGAAGGACTGGACAGCTCGTTGCCGCTGCATTCGCTGGAGTCGGGCGACAGCTACCATCTCGGTATCTTCCTGGTCGGCGCCTACCAGGAAATCCTCGGCGACATCCACAACCTGTTTGGTGACACCGATGCGGTGGAAGTCAGCGTCTCCGGCCAGGACTACGCGATCAGCCAGCAGCGTCGCGGCGACACCACCGACGTGATGCTGGATTACGTTGGCTACCGGCTGGATGAGTTGCGCGCTACCTATGCGCAACGGGTGCAGGCCGCGGGACTGGACGACGGCGAATCGAAACAGCTGGCCGATGCGCTGGAAGCCGGCCTCACCGGCTATACCTATCTGGCCGATGGACCGATGCCGTAACCGCTTGTATCTGCGCCGAGGCCTCTGTCGCATCAAAAACTTCAGCGGCCGTTGTCCCTGCCCGCAATGTGCGCTGCGGCGACGAATCGTCCGGTGACTTGTCGCGGAGGCTACGCTAGATTGGACGTCTGTCAGCCAAGGACGACGTCATCGTGAGAATGCCCGGACTGGATCTGTTGCGTGCCATCGCCATCGTCTGGGTGATGCTGTTCCACTCCTACATCATCGGCGGTCTGGCGCCGGGCTTCGAATGGCTGTCGCGCTATGGCTGGATGGGCGTCGATCTGTTCTTCGTGCTCAGCGGCTTCCTGATCGGCAGCCAGCTGCTGGCGCCATTGGCCGACGGCAAGCCGCTGGCGTTGAAGGCCTTCTACCTGAAGCGTGCATTCCGGATCCTGCCGGCGTTCGCCGTGGTGCTGGCGTTGTACCTGGCAGTGCCGTGGCTGCGCGAATCCGACGGCATGGAACCATGGTGGAAATTCGCCACCTTCAGCGTCAACCTGTGGATCGACTATCCGGCCAAGGCGGCGTTCTCGCATGCGTGGTCACTGTGCGTGGAAGAGCATTTCTACCTGCTGTTTCCGTGGGCGGCCTGGCTGCTGACACGCAAACCGTCGGTGCTGGCGTTCGCCAGCCTGTGCAGCGTCATCGTGGTCGGCGGCATCGCGCTGCGCAGTGGGATCTGGTTGCACAACACGGCCTTGGTCGACGCCGGCACCCCACCGCAGCGCAACTGGTTTGTCGAGGACATCTATTACCCCACCTGGTGCCGGCTCGACGGCATCCTGGCCGGTGTCATCATCGCCAGCATCCGCGTCTATCGGCCGCGCGCCTGGGCGTGGATGCAGGCACGCGGGAATCTGTTCCTGTGGCTCGGCCTGGCAGTGATGGCAATGGCGTTGTGGCTGTTCCGCCAGCGCACCGGACTACTCGGCAACGCGGTTGGCTGGCCGGTGCTGTCCGCCGGGCTGGCATTGCTGGTCGTCGCCGGTGCCAGTGCACGCAGCTGGATCGGGCGCTGGTCGTTGCCGGGGATGGGTTGGCTGGCGGCGGCTTCCTACAGCCTGTACCTGACCCATAAATCGGTCTACCACGTGGTCGATACGCTGTGGGGTGAAGCTTTGCAGGGCAGGCCGCTGGCAAGCTTCATCGCTTATGCCTCGGCCATTCTTGTCGCCGGCGCGGTGTTGCACTATGCCGTCGAGCGACCGGGCCTGGCGTTGCGCGGGCTCTACCTGCGTCGCCCGCGCGCCGCGATTGAAAGGTTGGCCGAAGAGCGCGTCTGACGCGTCTCCGCGCCAGTGGACGTCGCCGTCAGCCGCGATGGATCTGGAAACCGGCGAACGACTGCGTCACCGGCATGATTTCAAGGCGGTTGATGTTGAGGTGCGGCGGCAGCGTGGCGACGTAGTGGATCTGATCGGCGATATCCTCGGCGGTCATCGGGTTGGCGCCGCCGTATAGATTGTCCGAGGCCTGCTGGTTGCCATGGGTACGGACCAGGGTGAACTCGGTTTCGGCCATGCCTGGCTCGATGCTGGTCACGCGCACGCCGGTGCCGTGCAGATCGCTGCGCAGGCCCAGCGAGAACTGGGTGACGAAGGCCTTGGTGCCGCCGTAAGTGTTGCCGCCCGGATAAGGGTAGCTGCCGGCAATCGAACTGATGTTGATGATCACGCCCTTGCGTTCTATCAGGGTTGGCAGCAGGCGCCGGGTCAGGATGACCAGACTGGTGATGTTGGTATCGATCATGGTGCGCCAGTCATCCAGGCTGGCCTGTTGCGCCGGCGCGGTGCCCAAGGCCAACCCGGCGTTGTTGACCAGTACGTCGATGTTGGCGAAGTCCGCCGGCAATGCATCGATCGCCGCATTCATCGCCGCTTCGTCGCGGACGTCGAAGGCCTCAACGTGGAGCTGCGATCCAAGTTCATCGGCTAGTGCATGCAAGCGTTCGAGGCGGCGGCCGGTGGCGACCACGCGCCAGCCATCGGCAACAAAACGGCGCGCGGCGGCGGCACCAAAACCGGAGGTGGCGCCGGTGATCAGGACGGTACGGGTCATGCGTGCTCCAGGAAAACCGATAAGCGGAAAACAGTCAGGCCGGATCCGGCGCCGCCGCTGCCGGGGCGCGCTGCAGGCGGCTGCCCAGCCATGCGCCCAGCGCCGCGGCGACCAGCGAGCAGAGCAGACCCAGCTGATTGAACTTGAAAATGGCGGTGAGATTGTCGGCGGTGCTGGCATGCACCTGCGAGGCCGAGCTGGTCGCCATGACGGTGAGGATCGCCAGCCACAGCAGCAGCGTCATCAGCACCGCCACCGGGACGAAGCGCTTGCCGGCCCACCAGCCGCCGACGGCCATCGCGCAGGCGGCAAGCAGATAGTTGAGCGGGTCGAGCAATCCCAGCGGCGTCATTCGCGTGGTCAGCGCAACCTGCGGAATGAAGCCCATCAGCCATGACAGCAGCCACTGGCTGCCCATTGCCAGGGTGGCCGCCACGATCAATCGCTTGCTGGCTTCGGTCATGTCGGCTGCTCTCCGCGGCGGGGTGTGGTCAGGTTACTGGGCTTTGATGGCCATCGCCGGCAGGCCGCTGGCGGATAGTTTCTGCTTGGCTTCGGCCAGATCGGTCGCGCTGGAATACGGCCCCATCCGCACCCGGTATACGGTCTTGCCATTGATTTCGGCCGATTCGACCCGCGCGTTCAAGCCGGCCAGTGCAATCTTGGCTTTGGTCGCTTCGGCATCGCTGGAGGCACCAAAAGCGCCAGCCTGCAGGATGTAGCGACCGCTCGGCGCAGCACTGGCCACGGTGGCGGCCGGGGCGGCGGGAGTGGCCGGCTGGCTGGCCGTCGTCGCTGCCGGTTTGCTGGTCGGCTCCGGCTTGGCCAGGCTGGCGGCATCTTCGTCGATCGGCTTGGGCTGGCTGCTCGCGGCCGCGGTCGGGTCGGGCTTGTTCTCCAGTGCCGCGCGTGCTTTGCGTGCGTCTTCCTCGCGCGCGCTGGCGGCGACTTCGGCATCGGTCATCTGCACTTCCTTGCCGGGCAGCAAGGTGTAGAAATCGTATTGCTGCTCCTTACCCTTGTCTTCTTTGGCGCTCGCCGCCGGCTGCTCGTCGGCATCGGCATCGGGTGCTACCGGCTCATCGTCGGCACTGCTGGCGCTGGCCGGACGTGCCTGCGGATTGGGCTGTGGCCGATAAGGATTGAAGTCATTGCCGTCCTTGTTGAAGAAGATGAAAAACACCCCTGCCCCGATCAGAAGGCCGAGGATCAGCCATACCCAGCCCGGCGTCGCCTGCGAGGAATTCCTTTTTGCCTGACTTTTACCGCGTCGTGCCGCCATCTACTACTTCTCCGGTTACATCTTTTCAGGGGCGCTGACGCCCAGCAAATCCAGTCCGTTGGCCAACGCCTGGCGTGTCGCCAATGCCAATGCCAGGCGCGCATCGCGGGTATTGGCATCGTCAATCAGCACCGGCGTGGCGCCGTACCACGTGTGGAAAGCATAGGCCAACTCCCGCAGGTATTGCGCGATGGCGTGCGGTTCCAGCGATTCGCCGGCCATTTCGACGATTTCCGGGTAGCGCGACAGTTCCATCATCAGTGACAGCGACGCCTCGTCCGCCAGCAATGACAGATGCGCCAGGCCGTTGTCCTGATCATAGGCATAGCCCTTCTCACCAGCCTGACGCAGCAGACTGCAGACCCGCGCGTGCGCGTACTGCACGTAGAACACCGGATTGTCGTTGCTCTGCTGGCGCGCCAGGTCGATGTCGAAAGTCAGCTGCGAATCCGGCTTGCGGGCGATCAGGAACCAGCGGGTGGCATCGCGCCCGGCTTCTTCGACCAGATCCCGCAGGGTGAAATAGCTGCCGGCGCGCTTGGACAGTTTGACCTCTTCGCCACCGCGCATCACCGTGACCATCTGGTGCAGCACGTATTCCGGCCAGCCCTGCGGGATGCCCACGTCCAGTGCCTGCAAGCCGGCCAGTACCCGGGCCAGGGTGCCGTGGTGATCGGCGCCGAGTTCGGTGATGGCGCGCTGGTAACCGCGTTGCCATTTCGACAGGTGATAGGCCACGTCCGGCACGAAATAGGTGTAAGTACCGTCGGATTTGCGCATGACCCGGTCCTTGTCATCACCAAAGTCGGTCGAGCGCAGCCACAGCGCGCCGCCTTCTTCGTAGGTGTGGCCGGAGGCGACCAGGGTGCTGACGGTTTCCTCGACCTTGTTGTCCCGGTACAGCGAGCTTTCCAGGAAATAGGTATCGAAGGTCACGCCGAACGCGGCCAGATCCAGGTTCTGCTCGCAGCGCAGCGCGACCACCGCGAAGCGGCGGATCGCATCCAGATCAGTGGCATCGCCGGAGCCGGTGACGGTGAAGCCCTCGCACTGCACGGTTTCGCCGGCCAGATAGGCATTGGCGACATCCTGGATGTAATCACCGCGATAGCCGTTTTCCGGCCAGTCCGGGCTGTCCGGGGTCTTGCCCTGGGCGCGGGCCTGTACCGACAGCGCCAGGTTGTCGATCTGAACGCCGGCGTCGTTGTAATAGAACTCGCGCCGTGCGTCCCAGCCGTTGGCTTCCAGTACCCGCGCGATGCAATCGCCGATGGCACCGGCGCGACCATGGCCGACATGCAGCGGGCCGGTCGGATTGGCCGACACATATTCGACCCCGACCATCTTGCCGGCGCCGCTGTCGTTGCGGCCGTACGCAGTACCCAGGCGCAGCGCGCTGGCCACTTCACGCTGGTAGGCGGCCGGACTGAGATGGAAATTGATGAAGCCCGGTCCGGCGATTTCGACCTTCGCCACGTCCTCATTGGCCGGCAGCGCGGCGACCAGCGCGGTGGCGATGGCGCGCGGATTGCTGCGTGCGGCCTTGGCCAGCAGCATCGCCGCATTGGTGGCGAAATCACCGTGCTCGCGGGTTTTGGGGCGTTCCACCACGAAATCCGGGGTGGTCGCGTCAGCGGGCAGGGTGCCGGCTTGGCGCAGGGCATCGATGCCTTGGCTGATCAGGGCGCGCAGGGAAGCTTTCACTAAGGTCTCGGTCAGGCGTCAGAAACAATGACGGAAACGCGCATTTTAGCTGACTGCGGCGCGCAAGTCCTTGTTTTGAGGGCCCGCCGTGGTTGATCGCCTGCTTGGCGGCCAGACTCACATCCAGCCGCGGCTGGCCAGTGACACCGGCGGCCCGTCGCCGACGACGAAATGATCCAGCAGGCGCACGTCGACCAGTTCCAGCGCCTGCTTCAGGCGAACGGTGATGGCGCGGTCGGCGGCCGAGGGTTCGCTGCAGCCGGAAGGGTGATTGTGGCCGATGATCAGGGCGGCGGCGTTATGGGTCATCGCCCGCCGCACCACTTCGCGCGGGTGGACCTCGGCCGCATCCACCGTGCCCTGGAACAACTCCTCGAAGGCCAGCGCCCGATGCCGGTTGTCCAGGAACAGCGCGGCGAAAACCTCGTGCGGTCGGTGCCGCAGGCGCTGGCAGAAGTAACGCCCGGCACTGAGTGGATCACTCAGGGCGGCACCGCGCTCCAGATCCGCAGCCAGATGGCGATGGCCCAATTCCAGCGCGGCCAGCAGCTGGCAGGCACGTGCCGGACCCAGGCCGGGCAGGCGCATCAACTCCGCCGCCGACCGGTCCAGCAGCCGGCGCAGCGGTCCATGCGCAGCCAGCAGGTTGCGGGCGGTGGCGACCGCGTCCTGGCCGGCCAATCCCGAGCCCAGAAAGATGGCCAGCAACTCGGCATCGGACAGGCGCGCGGCGCCACGCTGCAGCAGCTTCTCACGGGGGCGTTCGGCGGCGGGCCATTCCTGGATGCGCATGACAACAGCTTGCCGCCAGCATGCCGCCGCTGGATATCGGAAACCGGCGTGTCAGAACGTAGGAGAGCAGGCCGGCAATCTCACCACGCCCCGCTCAGGCTGCATTGACCGCGACTGGTCCATGCCGTGGTAGCCGGCACCGACATGGTGGCCGCTGGCGTAGCTGTTCTGGCAGGTGCAGACGCAGGTGACAGATGCAGCGGTTCGCGATCAGTGGCCGGACTGCTTTACGCGGACAATACCGGCGCATCGGGTAAGCTAGGCACCTGTTTGGCGATAGGAAAACCCGACGTGACGGCAGCAGATCAGCCAGGCAGGCTGCACGGCCAGCGCATCCTGTTATGCGTGGGCGGCGGTATTGCGGTTTACAAGTCGCTGGATCTGGTCCGGCGCCTGCGTGATGCCGGTGCACGGGTGCAGGTGGCGATGACCGCCGGTGCCCAGCAATTCGTGACACCGTTGAGCTTCCAGGCGCTGTCCGGTCATCCGGTGCGGACCAGCTTGTGGGACAGCGCGGCCGAGGCGTCGATGGGCCACATCGAACTGGCGCGCTGGGCCGACCGCATCGTCATTGCCCCGGCCACCGCCGATCTGCTGGCGCGACTGGCCCAGGGCGCGGCCGATGATCTGGTGACCACCCTGTGCCTGGCCACCACCGCGCCGCTGACCGTATGCCCGGCGATGAACCATCACATGTGGCTGCATCCGGCGACCCAGGCCAACATCGCCATCTTGCGCGAACGCGGCGTGCAGGTGATCGGTCCGGAAGACGGTCCGCTGGCCGAAGGCGAGTCCGGCCCGGGCCGGCTCAGCGAGCCGCTGGATATCGTCATCCAGTTGCCCGCCGGTGCGGACGCGGACAGCGGCAATCCGGCGCCTGGCCCGTTGCAGGGAAAGAAGGTGCTGGTCAGTGCCGGACCGACCTATGAGGATCTGGACCCGGTCCGCTTCCTGGGCAACCGCAGCAGCGGCAAGATGGGCTTTGCGATCGCCGCCGCTGCCGCCGGCATGGGCGCCGAAGTCACGCTGGTGGCCGGCCCGGTGCATCTGGCAACACCCGCCGGCGTCCAGCGCGTCGATGTGCGCTCGGCAGCGCAGATGCACCAGGCGGTATTCGCCGCGCTGCCGGCTGACATCTATATCGGCGCCGCCGCGGTTGCCGACTACACGCCACGGCAGCCGGCCGTCAACAAGATCAAGAAATCCAGTGAAAGCCTGGCCCTGGACCTGATGCGCACGCCGGACATCCTGGCCGAGGTCGCCGCCCAGACCCAGGCACTGCAACTGGTGGTCGGCTTTGCCGCCGAAACCGAAAACGTCGCCGGCTATGCACGCGGGAAACTGGAAGCCAAGCGGCTGGACATGATTGTCGCCAACCGCGTCGGCATTGCCGATGGCGGTTTCGAAAGCGACAGCAACGCCATGACCGCCTACTGGAAAGATGGCGAGCGCGCATTCGCCTCCGCACCCAAGACCGAGCTGGCCAGGCAATTGATGCAACTCATCGTGGAGCGACTACAGGCATGACCGCAGCAGGCACGAGCGTGCAAGTGAAACTGCTTGATCCCCGGTTCGGCGACCAGTGGCCATTGCCGAACTACGCGACCGAATCCAGCGCCGGCATGGATCTGCGCGCCGCGCTGGATGCGCCGTTGACGCTTGAGCCCGGCGACGCGGCACTGGTGCCCAGCGGCATTTCGATATACATGCACGACCCGCAGCTGTGCGCCATCGTGCTGCCGCGATCCGGCCTGGGCCATCGCCATGGCATCGTGCTGGGCAACGGCACCGGGCTGATCGATGCCGATTACCAGGGGCCGTTGCTGATCAGCGCCTGGAACCGTGGCCAGGAAGCGTTCGTGATCCAGCCCGGTGACCGTATCGCGCAGTTGGTGGTGTTGCCCATCGTGCGGGTAAGCTTGCAGGTGGTCGACACATTCACTGATTCCGCGCGCGGTGCGGGGGGATTCGGCCACACGGGCATACGCTGAAGGGGGCGGTGATGACCAACAAGGTTCAATCGGTTTTTCTGCAGATGCCGGGTGGCATGGGGCGCACGCTGCCGCTGTTGGCGGTGTTGTTTGCATTGCTGGCGCTTTGGCTGGGCTATACCGGCGCCATGCAGTGGCGCGACACGCAGCTGGCCAACGGCATCGAGAGTGCGCGCGACAACGCGACCCGGCTGGTGCAAACGGCATTCAGCGGCCAGACCATACAGATGAAGCAGCGGCTGGCCAGCGAAAGCGTCCAGTCGGCGATGGCCAGTGGCGATGCCGACGCGGTCAGCAAACGTGTCCAGCACGGTTGGGCCGGCGTCGATAACGTGCAGGTGTACCCGGCGACGCTTGACGCCGCCTACGCCGATCCCGGCGCATTCGGCTACAGCAAGCTGGCGCTGCTGGAAGCAGGCCTCAAGCAGAGCGAACCGGTCGCGCGTGTGGTCAAGGATGGCAAGCAGACCCGCTTCGGCGTGGCCGCATCCTCGGCGCTGGGCGTGGTCTATGCCAGCCTGCCGCTGGAACAGTTGACCGGCGGTTTCGATTCAGTGGTGGTGCCCAGCCGCGCCTACCTGGCCCTGCGCCAGGGCAACTTCAACGTGCGTGAACGTGGCAACACGGCCTTGTCCGACGGCGCCGAGGTACTGGCCCACGCGGTTGGCGACACCGGTCTGCGGGTGGCTGCCGCGCTGCCTGAAAGCACCGCTGCGGTCATGGGTCTGGGCGCCGTCGCCAGCCTGGTGGCGGCGGTGGTATTCGCCCTGCTGGCGATAGTGTCGCTGCTGATCGCGCGTGGCGGGCTGCGCTTGCCGGCACTGCGTCGCGGTACGGCCGACCCGGCCGATGAGGAATCACCGACCCTGAGTGAATCGCTGCAACGCGAACCGCTGCCCGTGGTGGCGACGGAAAAGAAATCCCCCGGCAACACCGAAGCCCCCTCGGAAAGGAAACAAGTGAACGTTGATCCAGGTATTTTCCGCGCCTATGACATCCGCGGCATTGTCGGCACCACGCTGGACGTGGACGTGGCTGAATTGATTGGCCAGGCCATCGGCACCGTCATGCAGCAGCAGGATCTGACCGACATCGTGGTTGGCCGCGATGGCCGCCTGTCCGGCCCGGACCTGGTCGGCGGGCTGATCCAGGGCCTGCGCAAGGCTGGCCGCAACGTCATCGACATCGGCATGGCGCCCACCCCGGTGGCCTATTTCGCTGCCTACCACCTGCGTACCGGCAGCAGCGTGGCCGTTACCGGCAGCCACAATCCACCTGATTACAACGGCTTCAAGATCGTGATCGGCGGCGAAACCCTGTCCGGCGATGCCATCACCGATCTGTACCGGCGCATCGAGCAGCGCGAGCTGCACCAGGCCCGCGAACCCGGCAGCCTGCAACACCGTGACATCGGCGCCGACTACGTGCAGCGCATCGCCGATGACGTACAACTGGAGCGACCGCTGAAAGTGGTCGTCGATGCCGGCAACGGCGTGGCCGGCGACCTGGCCCCGCAACTGCTGGAAGCGATCGGGGCCGAAGTGATCCCGCTGTACTGCGAGGTCGACGGCACCTTCCCCAATCATCATCCGGATCCAAGCGAGCCACACAACCTGGAGGACCTGATCCAGACCGTCAAGCGTTTCGACGCCGATCTCGGCCTGGCCTTCGACGGCGATGGCGATCGGCTGGGCGTGGTGACCCGCGACGGCGAAATCATCTTCCCGGACCGGCTGCTGATGCTGTTCGCCGCCGACGTGCTGGAGCGCAACCCCGGCGCACTGGTGATCTTCGACGTCAAGTGCACCGGCAAGCTGCAGGGCTGGATCCTGCGCCACGGTGGCACCCCGATGATGTGGAAAACCGGCCACTCGCTGATCAAGAGCAAGATGCGCGAGACCGGCGCCGAACTGGCCGGCGAGATGAGCGGCCACTTCTTCTTCCAGGAGCGCTGGTACGGATTTGACGACGGTCTGTATTCGGCCGCCCGGCTGCTGGAAATCCTGGCTGCCCGCAGTGAGACGCCGAGCCAGGTGCTCGAGGCGCTGCCGAACGGCATCTCCACCCCGGAAATCAAGGTGCCGGTCAACGAGGGCACCCCGCATGCGGTGGTCGAACGGTTTGTCGAAAGCGCGCAGTTCGAAGGCGCCCGCATCTCCACCATCGACGGCCTGCGGGCGGACTGGGATGACGGCTGGGGCCTGCTGCGCGCCAGCAACACCACACCAATCCTGGTGCTGCGTTTCGAGGCTGACAGCCAGCAGGCGCTGGAACGCATCCAGGACGACTTCCGTGCCCATCTGAAAACCGTAGCCCCGGATCTGGTCGCTACCTTCTAGGCCAGCCGAGCGGTCTTGCCGGAGCGCAGCGCGCTGCGACCCGGCTTGTCGGTGGCAGTAATTTTGGCCGCAAGGCCGCGTTTGGCTGCGCTGCCGGCTTCCGGATCAGGATGCCGGCGTGGCCGTCGCGTCAGCCTCGCCGTCGCCTTTCATCGCCCGGTAGCGCTGCAGCGTTTCGGCCACTTCGTCGTCCAGCTCCACGCGCTGGC
The DNA here is from genome assembly GCF_001431405.1 of Pseudoxanthomonas dokdonensis. Lineage (GTDB taxonomy): Bacteria > Pseudomonadota > Gammaproteobacteria > Xanthomonadales > Xanthomonadaceae > Pseudoxanthomonas_A > Pseudoxanthomonas_A dokdonensis. The sequence goes on along the minus strand of NZ_LDJL01000001.1, from coordinate 8,288 downwards.
GTTCGAAATTGGCCTGCAACTGCAACTGGCGCATCAACTCCAGGTGGCGGCGGCGGATGTTGTTGGCCATGTCCTCCGAGACCGGCTTGCCATCCAGTTCGCGATCGCCGGCGACCTGCAACAGACTGACCAGACCATCGCGCAGACTGCCGACGTTGTACTGGGCCGTGCGCACGTTGTTGTCAACAATCGTGGTCCGCTCGCTGAACACCCGCATCAGCTCTTCTTCCGAGCGGTACGAGGTGAGCATCGCCTGCTCGGTACGCCGCCGGGTTTCGACCTTGGCTTCATCCAGAAGCCGCTGGGCGGCTTCGGCGGCGGCCACCGCGCGTTCCTCGTCGGTGAGTGCACGGTCGATTTCAGCGGTCTTCAGGCCGCTTCTGGCGCTGATTTCCTCGCGCGCGCGATTGACCGCCTCGGCCGGCAACGCGTCGCTGCAGACGCGCTGGCCATTTTCATCCCAGCAATACAGCTTCTTGTTGCTTCCGGCATCCTTGTTCTGGGCCAGCGCCGCGACGGGAGCCAGCAGCAGCAAGGACAACATCAATAGTGGGTTATGACGCATTGTTGTGCAGCCCCCTGCTGCCATCAATCCGTGGTGGAGCTACCGTAGCGTGCGCGGTAGGCGAGCAACTGGTCGCGGTGGCTGACCAGCTCGGCGTTTTCGCCGGCGAACGCCAGCAGATCATGCAGGTTGGCCACCGCCACCACCGGCACCCCGGTTTCGCGGGCGACCGATTGCGCGGCCGACTGCCGGATGGCGTCGCCATGATCGCCATCCTGCGCCGGAGCGGCGAGCATTTCCTGGCGATCCAGCGCCACCACTATACCGCTGACGCTGCCGCCACCCTCGGCGATCAGGCCCAGCGCTTCGCGGATCGCGGTGCCGGCAGTGATGACATCGTCGACGATCAGCACGCGCCGTTCGTGCAGCGGTGCGCCAATCAACATGCCGCCTTCACCGTGCGCCTTGGCTTCCTTGCGATTGAACGCCAGCGGCACGTCGCGGCCACGGCGGGCCAGCTCGCAGCCCAGCGCGGTTGCCAACGGGATGCCCTTGTAGGCGGGGCCGAACAGCAGATCGAATTCGAGCCGGGCTTCCTCGATGGCATCGGCGTAACAGCTGGCCAGATCGGCCAGTTTGCCGCCGCTGTCAAAACGACCGGCATTGAAGAAATAGGGACTCAGGCGCCCGGACTTGAGGGTGAACTCGCCAAACCGCAGCGCTTGCGCCTGCAGGGCCAAGGTCAGGAAACGGGAGCGATGGTCGTGCACGGCGGTCCGTCGAAGGCTGGATATGGGCAAATCCTAGCGCAAACCGGCGCCTGCCGGGTGGCCACCGCCGTCCAGGCCGGTCGCCTATGCTGCGATTGGCGCGGGTTATCCTTGCAGGCCTGTCAATCGAGGACGCGATTTGCGCATGCGTATCATCAGCTTCAACGCCAACGGTCTGCGCTCGGCAGCCAAGAAAGGGTTCTTCGACTGGTTCGTCGAGCAGGACGCGGACATCCTGTGCGTACAGGAAACCAAGGCCCAGGAACATCAACTCAGCGGCAGCGAGTTCCTGCCGCCGGGCTATCACGTGCGGTTTCGCGATGCGACCACCAAGAAAGGCTACAGCGGCGTGGCGATCTACAGCAGGCGCGAGCCCGATGAAGTGCGCACCGCGCTGGGCCGTGAGGATTTCGACGAGGAAGGCCGCTACATCGAAGCCCGCTTCGGCAACCTCAGCGTGGTGTCGTTCTACATCCCGTCGGGCTCATCCGGCGAACTGCGGCAAGGATACAAGTTCGCGATCATGGACTGGCTGGCACCGATCCTGGAAGAGTGGCGCACCAGCGGCCGCGACTATGTGCTGTGTGGCGACTGGAACATCGTGCGCAGCGCCCTGGACATCAAGAACTGGAAGGGCAACCAGAAGAACTCGGGTTGCCTGCCGGAAGAGCGCGACTGGTTCAACGGCCTGTGCGTGGAGCCCCATCCGGCCGGTGGTTGTGGCTGGGTCGACGCCTACCGCGCGCTGCATCCTCAGGGCCAGGATTACACCTGGTGGAGCAACCGTGGCAACGCCCGCGCCAATGATGTCGGCTGGCGCATCGACTACCAATTGGTGACGCCATCGCTGCGGGACCGGTTACGGGCGACATCGGTATATCGCGACAGCTGGTTTTCCGACCACGCGCCGTTTACCGTCGATTACGCCGATTGAATCCGACCCCAGGGCGGCGGACGCTCAGCCGTCCGCTGCCCTGCGCACATCGGTTTCGACAATCGCCTGATCGATCAGCCCCGAGCGGATCATCCAGGCGAACAGCAGTACGCCTGGCAACGCCAGTACCGTGGTCAGCAGATAGAAGTTTTCGTAGCCCATGCTTTCAATCAGGCCACCAGCGGTCGTGCCGGTGACGAAGCGGCCGACGATGGACGCGGCCGCCGACAGCAGCGCGAACTGGGTGGCGGTGAAGGACAGGTTGCACAGCGCCGACAGATACGCCACCACCGCAACCCCGCCGATGCCGCTGGCGAAATTCTCGAAGCAGATGGTGAAAGCCAGCATCGCGTTGTTGTGGCCGATGTGGGCCAGCGCGGCGAAGGACAGGTTGGATACCGCCATCAGTACCAGACTGATCATCACCGCCCGTTTCATCCCCAACCGCGCGTAGAGGATGCCGCCGACGAAGATGCCGACCAGATAGGCGATGAAACCGAAGCCGACGTCATAGGTGGCGATTTCTTCGTTGCTGAAGTGCAGGTCGTTCAACAGCAAGCGCACGGTCAGGTTGGCCAGGGTGTCGCCAATCTTGTGCAGCAGCACGAACAGCAGAACCAGCCAGGCACCGTGGCGCTTGAAGAATTCCATCAGCGGGTCAAGCACCGCGGCGAGCGCGGCCGCCATGCCCTTGCGCTTGATCGGCTCGCGGTGGCGTTCGGGTTCCCCCAGCCACAGCCCGGCAATCACCGCCGGTACCGCGAACATCGCGCACAACGCGTAGGCCGTGCTCCAGCCGGACTTGGCCGCCACCAGCAAGGCCAACGCGCCGGCGCTGACCGAACCGATGCGCCAGCCGTACTGCGACATGCCCGAGCCGACCCCCAGTTGTCGCGGTTCGAGCAGCTCGATGCGGTAGGCGTCGATCACGATGTCGAAGGTGGACCCGGCGATACCGACCAGCACCGCGGCGGTGGCCACCCGCATCAGGCTGTCGTTGGGATCGGCCAGGCCCAGCCATGTCACTGAAGCGGCCACCGCGGCAGCCGACAGGAACAGCCAGGAGCGGCGCTGGCCCAGGCGTCCCAGCAACGGCAGGCGCAGGCTGTCGATCAACGGCGCCCACAGGAATTTGAAGTTGTAGACCAGGAAGGCCAGCGAAAACGCGGTGACGCTCTTCTTGTCGATGCCATCCTGGGCCAGCCGCGTGGTCAGCGTCGCGCCGATCATCGCGTACGGAAAGCCGGATGAAATCCCCAGCAGCAATGCCCCCAGCGGGGCAGGTTCCAGGTAAGGCCGCAGCCAGGCCAGCGGGTCGCGCGGCTTAATCGAGTGGGGTTGGGTCATGCAAGGTATGCTACCCGAACACCCGCCGCCAACGTGGCCGGTGTCGACGGGCCTGGCACGCCGTGCCAACATCGCCCGGTGCAGGGGGACAGATGAACGAAATCGTGTTGCGTGACATCGACGCAGTGCTCGAGCAGCGCATCCAGCGCATCGCCAAGGCGCGTGGCTGGAGCGCGCAGGAAACCCTGCTGCACCTGCTGGAGCAGGGCTTGTTCGTCTGCGAGAACGAAGTCCGCGGCGGCTTCCAGGACGAAGAGGTGGACGTATTGTCCGAGGCCATCCTCGTGCTCAAGCAACTACCGGCCGGCAAAAGTTTCGCCTGAAGCGGCTACGCATTGGCCGGGCACGGCGCACGGCGGATAGACCGCTCAGGCCGGGTGAATCACGCCCAGCACGCGCTCGCCACGCGCACCGCTGACGGAGGGCAGATTGCCCGGCCGTCCGGCCAGAGTTTCCCGCGCCAGCCAGGCAAATCCCATCGCTTCCACGTAGTCCGGGTCCAGGCCATGGCCGGCAGTGGATTCGACCGCGCTGTCCGGCAACGCCGCCGCCAACGCCGCCATCAGCGCCCGGTTGTGGACCCCGCCGCCGCATACCAGTACCCGGCGGGTATGTGGCTGCTGCTGGCGCAGGGCGTCGGCAATCGTGCGCACGGTCAACTGCAGCAAGGTGGCCTGTACATCCGCCGGGCCGAGGTCCAGCCCCTGCAGTGCCTCGCCCAGCCAGGCCAGGTGGAACTGTTCGCGACCGGTGCTCTTGGGCGGTGGCAGCGCGAACCAGGCATCGTCCAGCAGGCGCTGGAGCAGGGTCGCATCGGCCTGGCCCTGCGCGGCAAACGTGCCGGCAGCATCGAATGGCTTGCCGGTATGGCGTTCGCACCAGCCATCCATCAATGCATTGGCCGGACCGGTATCGAATCCGCGCACCGGCCCGTGTGCCGGCAGCAAGGTGAAGTTGCCGATTCCGCCCAGGTTGAGCACCGCCCGGTCCTCATCTGGCGAATGCAGCAACGCGGCATGGAAGGCCGGCATCAATGGCGCTCCATGGCCGCCGGCGGCGACATCGCGACGGCGGAAATCGGCGACGGTGGTGATGCCGGTGCGCTCGGCAATGAGGTTGCCATCGCCGATCTGCCAGGTGAAAGGCGGATCGGCCAGCGGCCGGTGGCGGATGGTCTGGCCGTGCGAGCCCAACGCCGCGACCGCGCTGCGCGAGACGTTGGCGTCGCTCAGCAGGCGCTGGGTGGCCTGCGCGAAGGCCAGCCCCACCTGCGCGTCCAGGCGACCGATCTGGTCGAGGGTCACCGCATCGCTGCCCTGGCCCAGCGTGATCAACTGCGCGCGGATGACGTCTTCCCACTCAAAGGTACGCCCCAGCACCAGTTCGCATTGCAGTGCAGTGCCGTTGGCGGCGAAACGAACCAGTGCCGCATCGATGCCGTCGGCGCTGGTGCCTGACATCAGGCCCACATAGAGGGCGGAATCGGTAGTCGACACGGACATGGCACATCCAGCAATGGGCAGGCCAGCGATGATACTGAAACCAGAACGCCCCCGCGGGGCGGGGGCGTTCCGGGTCAAGCGCTGATGAAACCTGCGGGATCAGCCTTTCTTGTTCTTGCTGGCCGGCTGCCCGGTGCTGGCGACCTGCGGCTGGGCCGGTGCGTCGTCCAGATCGGCGTAGATGATGTCCTCGACCGTCCTGATCCGGGCCAGTGCGCTGGAGGTGTAGTCCTTGAACGCGACCATGTCGCTGCCTGCCAGCGGCTGCGGTGGCGGCATGGTGACGTTGAGCGGGTTGCGGTGCACGCCGTTGACCCGGAATTCGTAATGCAGGTGCGGGCCGGTCGCCAGCCCGGTCGAGCCAACGTAGCCAATGACCGTGCCTTGGGCGATGCGCTGGCCCTTCTTCAGGTTGGCGGTACGCGACATGTGCCCGTACAGCGTGGTGGTGCCCTGGCCATGATCCAGCACCACGGTGCGGCCATAGCCACGCTGCCAGCCGATGAACTGCACCTTGGCATCACCGGCGGCCATGATCGGGGTACCGGTCGAGGCCGCGTAGTCGACACCTTTGTGCATGCGCATCCTGCCCAGTACCGGGTGTTTGCGGGCACCAAAGCGCGAGCTCAGGCGCGCGTACGGAATAGGCATGCGGATGAAGCTCTTCTTCAACGGCCGGCCAGCAGCGGTGTAGTACTCCGGCTTGTGGCCGGGCCGGGCGAAGCGGAAGCCGGAATGCAGCTTGCCATCGACGGTGAAGGTGGCAGCCTCGACCGGACCGGTGCTGACCAGCTCGCCTTCGCGCCAGGTCTGCTCGACCACCACGCTGAAGCGATCGTCGGCATCCAGATCCGAGTTGAAGTCGATGTCGTATTTGAAGATGTCATCGGTCAGCGAGCGGATGTTGGCGCTGGTCAGACCGGCCTTGCGTGCCGAACGGTTCAACGAACGACCGACTTTGCCACTCAGCACCACCGTGCGGGTGGTGCTTTCGCGCTCGACGACGTTTTCCTTGATGGCATCGCCATCCAGCGTCAGTTCGACCCGGTGCGAGGCGTCGGCGTCGAAGCGCAGGCCCTGCAGCTTGCCCGGTTCGGGTACCTTGAGTGCGATCTCGACGCCAGGGCGCAGGTTGCGCAACGAGGCCTTGGCACTGGGTTGCTTCATCACCTCCAGCATCACCGAGGCCGGGATGTCCATGTCGGAGAAGATCGAACTCAGGGTCTGTCCCGACTTGATCCGCACCACTTCCCAGCCATCGTCGCCCATCTCGGTCGCGGTGCCAGTGCTGGCCTGGTGCGGCAGGGGCAGATGCAGGGTGGTGGTGCTTTCAACGATGGACGGCGCCGGGATATGCGAGAAGCCCGGGACAATCGTCGCCACCAGGATGCCAATCGTGGTGAACAGACTGGCGTGGATCCAATGCCGTCGCGTCCATCGTCCTGTTGGTAGGTGTTGCTTGACCCGCTGGTGGAGTGAGGTGTCGTGTAATACGTCCAAACGCTCGCGGAAGCGCTGTTTGCGGCGGCTGCCGTCCCCAGTAGGCTGCATCTATAGTATTCCGGTCCCGGCCCAAGGTCGGGCCCAATCGCGTTACCATAAACACACGAATACTTCGCGTCAAACCATTGAGTACAAAAGAGTTTTCCTGAATAGGCCTTGCTTATCAGCGATTTAGCTTCGTATTCGAACTGTTAGCGTGAAGCCTGTCACAGCCCTGATTCTGGAAGACCGCCTTGTCCATCGAGCATGCCCTTGAACTGATCGGCCGCGGCGCCGATGAAATCCTCAAGCCCGAAGAGCTGGCCGCCCGCCTCAAGCTGGGCCGGCCGCTGCGGGTCAAGGCCGGTTTCGACCCGACCGCGCCCGACCTGCACATCGGCCACACGGTACTGCTCAACAAGATGCGCCACTTCCAGGACCTGGGGCACCAGGTGATCTTCCTGATTGGCGACTTCACCGGGATGATCGGCGACCCGACCGGCAAGAACGTCACCCGCAAGCCACTGACCCGCGAGGATGTCCTGGCCAATGCCCAGACCTACGCTGACCAGGTGTTCAAGGTCCTGGACCGCGAAAAGACCGAACTGCGCTTCAATTCCGAATGGTTCGGGCAGATGGGCGCGGCCGACATGATCAAGCTGGCCGCCCAGCACACCGTGGCACGGATGCTGGAGCGCGACGACTTCGCCAAGCGCTATGCGGCCCAGCAGCCGATTGCCATCCATGAGTTCCTGTACCCGCTGGTCCAGGGCTATGACTCGGTGGCGCTGAAGGCCGACGTCGAACTGGGGGGTACCGACCAGCGCTTCAACCTGCTGATGGGGCGTGGCTTGCAGGAGCATCACGGCCAGGCCCCACAGATTGTGCTGACCATGCCGTTGCTGGAGGGCCTGGACGGAGTCAACAAGATGTCCAAGTCGCTTGGCAACTATATAGGTATCAATGAACCGGCCATCGACATCGTCACCAAGACGTTGAAGATCGGCGATGAGCTGATGTGGCGCTGGATCGAGCTGCTCAGCTTCGACATCGGTGCCGGCGAAGCGGCCACGCTGAAGGCGGAGGTTGCCGCCGGCCAGATCAACCCGCGTGACATCAAGCTGCGGCTGGCACGTGAGCTGGCGGCGCGCTTCCATGATCAGGCCCAGGCCGAACAGGCCATCGCCGGCTGGCACGCGGTTGTCCGCGGACAGGGCGACACCAGCTTGCTGCCGCTGCAGGATGTGGTGGTTGCGGCCGAAGGCCTGCGGATTGGCGCGCTGCTGACCGCCGCCGGCATCACTCCCAGCAATTCCGAGGCATCGCGCAAGCTCAAGGAGCGGGCGGTGCGCATCGACGGAGTCGTGGTCGAGGACGCAGGACTGGTGCTGCAGCCAGGGTTCGAAGGCGTGTTGCAGGTCGGCAAGCGCAATTTCGCCAGGATCAGGTTGCTTGCCGGCTGAATTGAGGCCTTGAAACAAGCGGTTTGGCGATCCATGCGATTGCCCGGGGCGTCGCAGACAGCGGAAAAACAGCGGTGTTGCGGCAACCTGATCGGCCTGTTCAGCTGGAATCCACTGTGAAACAAGGCACTGGCACGAACTCGATGAAGAGTACGTAAAAAAAGTGCCTCACCCCCTTCCCAAAACTGAAATATCGGGCCATACTTTCCCTCCTCCCCGCCACGGGGTTTGCAGCCAGAAGGCGCAGACGAAGTGGCAAGGGAAGCAAGTCAAAAAACTTCTCAC